>CAVWPO010000039.1:0-20925 GCA_963756905.1 uncultured Alphaproteobacteria bacterium | reverse complement strand
GATGAAGTCGCGGCGGGGTTCGACCACGTCGCCCATGAGGGTGGAAAAAATCTCGTCGGCTGCGTCGGCGTGGTCGACCTTGACCTGGTAGAGGCTGCGGACCGTGGGGTCGAGGGTGGTCTGCCAGAGCTGCTCGGGGTTCATCTCGCCCAGGCCCTTGTAGCGCTGGATCGCGAGGCCCTTGCGGCCTTGGGCGAGCAGGGTCTCGATCAGGGCGAGCGGCCCCGTGAGCCGGGTCTGCCGTGCTCTTGCGCTCGAGGGTGGCGGGCTCGGCGAAGACCTTGCGCAGGTCCGCCATGGCGGCGTTCAGGCGGCGCGCCTCGGGGCTGCGCGCGATCTGCGGGTCGAGCCGGTAGCGGTCGCGGCGCTCGCCGCGGCGGCGGCTGAAGGCGAGCGAGCCGTCGTCATTGCGGCTGCCGCCCCAGGTCTCGGCGCCGGCGCCGGAGAGCCGGGCCGCGATCCGCGCGGCGAAGCCCTGGCCGGCCGCCTGCTCGGTCAGCGCCTCCTCGGCGAGCGCGCCCTCGAGCACGGCCGCCTCGACCAGCTCGGCCGGCAGCCGGCGCTCGAGCGCGTGGATCAGCTGGACCGCCCGGCGCGCCTCCTCGACCAGCCGGCGGAGCGCCTCGCCTTCGTGGACCGTGCCGCCCGCGCCCTGCAGACGGGCGTCCTCGAGGCCGGCCGCGATCAGGTAGTCCTCGAGCTCGGCGTCGTTCTTGAGGTAGCGCTCGCCCTGGCCGCGCTTGACCCGGTAGAGCGGCGGCTGGGCGATGAACAGGTGGCCCGCCTCGATGATCTCTGGCATCTGCCGGTAGAAGAAGGTCAGCAAGAGCGTCCGGATGTGCGAGCCGTCGACGTCGGCATCGGTCATGATGATGATGCGGTGGTAGCGCAGCTTCGCGAGGTCGAAATCGTCCCGGATGCCGGTGCCGAGGGCGGTGATCATGGTGCCGATCTCGCCCGAGCCCAGGATCTTGTCGAGGCGCGCGCGCTCGACGTTCAGGATCTTGCCGCGCAGCGGCAGGATCGCCTGGAAGACGCGGTTGCGGCCCTGCTTGGCGGAGCCGCCGGCGCTGTCGCCCTCGACCAGGAACAGCTCGGCCTCGGCCGGGTCGCGCGCCTGGCAGTCGGCGAGCTTGCCGGGCAGGTTCGCGACATCCAGCACGCCCTTGCGCCGGGTCAGCTCGCGCGCCTTGCGCGCCGCCTCGCGGGCGGCGGCCGCCTCGACCGTCTTGGCGACGATGATCCTGGCCGCCGCCGGGTTCTCCTCGAGCCAGCGGTTCAGGCCCTCGCCGATCGCGCTCATGACCACCGGCCCGACCTCGGAGCTGACCAGCTTGTCCTTGGTCTGGGACGAGAACTTGGGGTCCGGCATCTTGACCGAGAGCACGCAGGTCAGGCCCTCGCGCGCGTCCTCGCCCGAGAGCGTCACCTTCTCGCGCTTGGCGATGCCGCTCTCCTGGGCGTAGGCCTGGATCGAGCGCGTGAGCGCGGAGCGCAGGCCGGCGAGGTGGGCGCCGCCGTCCCGCTGCGGGATGTTGTTGGTGAAGCACAAGGTCGTCTCGTGATAGCCGTCGTTCCACTCGAGCGCCGCCTGGACCTCGATGCCGTCGCGCTCGCCCGTGAGCAGGATCGGCGGCTCGTGGATCGCGGTCTTGGCGCGATCGAGGTAGGCGACGAAGGCGACCAGGCCGCCGTCGTAGTGGAGGACGTCCTCGACCGGCTCCTCGTTGCGCTCGTCGCGCAAGAGGATCGTCACCCCGGCGTTGAGGAAGGCGAGCTCGCGCAGGCGATGCTCGAGGATCGGATAGCTGAACTCGGTCTTCGAGAACACCTCGATCGAGGGCATGAAGGTGAGCTCGGTGCCGCGCCGGTCGACCACCGCACCCGTGACCGCGAGCGGCGCCACCGGCTCGCCGCCGTCGCGAAAGCGCATCATGTGCTCCTGGCGGTTGCGCCAGATGCGCAGCTCCAGCCATTCCGAGAGCGCGTTGACCACCGAGACGCCGACGCCGTGCAGGCCGCCCGAGACCTTATACGAGTTGTGGTTGAACTTACCGCCCGCGTGGAGGCGGGTCATGATCACCTCGGCGGCCGAGACCCCCTCGCCTTCGTGGATGTCGATCGGGATGCCGCGGCCGTTGTCGCGCACCGTGACCGAGCCGTCGGCATTCAGGATCACCTCGACCCGGTCGCAATAGCCGGCCAGCGCCTCGTCGATCGCGTTGTCGACGACCTCGAACACCATGTGGTGCAGGCCGGAGCCGTCGTCGGTGTCGCCGATGTACATGCCCGGCCGACGGCGCACCGCCTCCAGGCCCTCGAGGACCTGGATCGAGGTCGAATTGTAGATCTCGTCCGGGGCCGGCTCGAGCTCTGCGGCGGCGGTTTCGGCGACCCCAGGCTCGAGGGTTCCGGGGAGGGCTGGATCAGGCTCAGTCATGGGGCGTCAGTCATGGAGCGTCAGTCATGGGGCGAGAGCGTCGAACTCGTGGACCGTGAAGAACTGGGCGTGGGCGCGCAGGGGCGCGAACGGAGCGGCCTCGGTCCCGGTCAGCCAGGCCTGCGCGCCCAGCGCGCCAAGCTCGGCAAACAGCGCGGCGCGGCGCTCCGGGTCGAGGTGGGCGAGGGCCTCGTCGAGCAGCAGGACCGGCTGCTGCTCGCCAGCCGCCGCGCGCAGCCGCGCCTCGGCCAGGATCACGGCGATCAGGCAGGCCTTCTGCTGACCGGTCGAGGCTTCGCGCGCCGGCCGGCCCGAGGCCCGGTCGTGCACCATCAGGTCGCTGCGGTGCGGCCCGATCGCGGTCGTGCCGGACTCGGCATCGGTACGGCGGCTGGCGGCGAGCGCGGCCGCGAACCGGGCCTCGGCATCGAGCGCCGAAAGCTCGTCCAGCCAGCCCTCGACCTCGCCCTCGAGGCTGAGCTCGGGCTGTGGCAGCCAGCCGGGCGCCTGCGCCAGGGCCGCCGCAAGGTCCCGGGTCGCCTGTCGTCTCGCGGCCGCGACCGCAACGCCGGCGGCCGCCGCCCGGCGCTCCAGGGCACCGAGCCAGGCGGGCTCCAGGCGGCCCGCACGCAGCAGGCGGAGGCGCTCCCGGAGCGCCTGGCCATAGCTCGCGCTGGCGGCCGCATGCCCCGGATCGCCGGCCAGGACCAGGCGATCGAGGAAGCGCCGCCTGCCGCCGGCGCCCTCGCTCAGCAGGCGGTCCATGGCCGGGGTCAGCCAGACCACGCTCAGGATCTCTGCGAGCGCCGCCTGGCTCGGCGACCGCAGCGCCGTCGATCCGGGTCACCCGCCGCTCGCGCTCGCCGTCCTGGGCCCGCGCCGTGACCACATCGGCGGGCCCGCGCGGGCCCAGGACGCGGGCCCCGACCGTCCAGGACCCACCGCCGATCCGGTCGACCTCGCCCAGGCGCGACCCGCGCAGGCCTCGCCCGGGGGTGAGGAACGAGATCGCCTCGAGCAGGTTGGTCTTGCCGGCGCCGTTGGGCCCGGTCAGCACGACCGGCCGCGGACCGATCTCCAGACGCAACCGCGCATAGGAGCGGAAGTCGTCCAGAATCAACCGCGTCAGGAAGCTCGCGGCCGGCCGCATCGCCGGGTTCGCCCCGCCTCGCGGACCGTCCACAGGGTCCAGCGCGAGCGCCATCACACGCGCATCGGCATCAGCACATAGAGCGTGCTGCTGTCCTTGGGGTCGCGGACCAGGGTCGGCGAGCCGGCGTCGGCCATCGCGAACTCGACCTCGTCGCCCTCGATCTGGCTGTTCATGTCCAGGATATAGCGAGCGTTGAAGCCGATCTCCAGGAGCTCGCCGGCATAGGCGACGTCGAGCTCCTCGACCGCGCGGCCGGCGTCCGGGCTGATCGCCGACAGCGTGAGGCGGCCATCCGCGAGGCTGAGCTTGATCGCCCGGCCCTTCTCGGTCGCGATCGTCGCGACCCGGTCGACGGCCTCGCTCAACGCCTTGGTCGGCGCCACCAGGAGCTTGTCGTTGCCCGCCGGGATGACCCGCTGGTAGTCGGGGAAGGTGCCATCGATCAGACGCGAGCGCAGCACCGCCTGGCCGACCCGGAAACGGATCCTGGCACTCGACAGCCCGACCTCGATCGCCAGCCCGGCGTCGAGCTCGTCGATCAGCTTGCGGACCTCGCCGACCGTCTTGCGCGGCACGATCACCGGTGGCATGCCCGCGGCGCCCGCCGGCAGCGCGGTCTCGAACCGCGCCAGACGGTGGCCGTCGGTGGCGACGCTGCGCAGACAGCTGGCCGCACCTTCCTCGATGGCATGGAGAAAGATGCCGTTGAGGTAGTAGCGCGTCTCCTCGGTCGAGATCGCGAACCGCGTGCGGTCGATCAGCCGCCTGAGATCGCCGGCCGGGATTTCGAAGCTGTGATCCAGGCCCTCGTCGGTCATCGACGGGAAGTCGGCCGCCGGCAGGCAGGGCAGGTCGAAGGTGCTGCGACCGGCGCGGAGCGTGATCTCGGCGCCGCTCTCGGTCCGCTCCAGGTTGATCCGACAGCCTTCCGGCAGCTTGCGCACGACGTCGTAGAGGGTGTGCGCCGGGGCGCTGGTGGCGCCTGCCTGGCTGATCTCGGCATCGGCCTGCTCGACCACGGACAGGTCCATGTCGGTCGCGGTCAGGGCGAGCCCGCCGCCATCCGCTTCGAGCTTGACGTTGGAGAGGATCGGGATGGTCGTGCGCCGCTCGACGACGCTCTGGACATGGGCGAGCGCCTTGAGCAAGGCGGCCCGCTCGATGGCTAGCTTCATGATCGCGCCAACATCCCAAGGTTGTACGGGCCTTGTGGCCTGATGCCCGGATCGTGTCGGCCGCCGGTGACCGGCACCGGCCCGGCGCACCGCCGGCGCGGTCAGCGGTACGGCCGCGGTTGCGGTCGCACCCCGCCCGGATCCGGAAGCTAGCACCAATTACTTGAGAAGGCAGCAAAAAAGCTCCCGGCGCCGGGAGCCGGGAAGGGATGTCGGCGCACCGCCGCGGGCCGGCGGCCGCAGGGGCCGGCTAACCGGTCAGCAGATGGCGCAGCAGCTCGATGTCGGCGTTCAGGACCGCATCGGTCTGGCGCAGCTCCTCGATCCGGCGGATCGCATGCATCACGGTGGTGTGGTCGCGGCCGCCGAACTTGCGCCCGATCTCCGGCAGCGAGCGCGGGGTCAGCTGCTTGGCCAGATACATCGCGACCTGGCGCGGCCTGGCGACCGCGCGGGCGCGGCGCGCCGACAGCATGTCGGTCATCCTGAGGCTGTAGTGCTCGGCGACCTTCTTCTGGATGTCCTCGATCGTGATCCGCCGCTCATGCGCCCGCAACAGATCCTGCAGGACCTCCTGGGCGATCTCGAGGGTGATCGCCCGACCGACCAGCGTCGCCTGCGCCACGACGCGGTTGAGCGCGCCTTCGAGCTCGCGGACGTTGGCGGTGATCCGGTGGGCCAGGAACTCGAGCACCCGGTCCGGCACCTCGGCCTCGCGGGCGAGCAGCGCCGCCTTGCGGCGCAGGATGTCGAGGCGCAGCTCGAAGGTGGTGGGATGGATGTCGACCACCAAGCCCCAGCCGAGGCGGGAGCGGATCCGCTCCTCGAGCCCCATCAGCTCGGACGGGCTGCGATCGGCCGAGACGACGATCTGCCGGCCACGGTCGACCAGGGTGTTGAAGGTATGGAAGAATTCTTCCTGGGTGCTGCCTTTGCCGCCGATGAACTGGACGTCGTCGACCATCAGGACGTCGGACGAGCGGAACAGTTCCTTGAAGCTCATGGTGTCCTTGAAGCGCAGCGCCTTGATGAACTGGTACATGAACTTCTCGGCCGAGAGGTAGACGACCTTGCGGCCCGGGTTCTGGCGCCGGATCTGCCAGGCGATCGCGTGCATCAGATGGGTCTTGCCGAGGCCGACCCCGCCATAGATGAACAGCGGGTTGAAGGGCGGCGCCTCGAGCTCGGTGACCCGCCTCGCGGCGGCGAAGGCGAGCTCGTTGGGCGGCCCGACGACGAAGTTCTCGAAGGTGCAGCGCGGGTCGACCGGCGCGCCGATCTCGTTCTCCGGGGGTGGCGCCTCGAGGGGCGGCACCGCGGTGCCCGGCGCGGGGCCCGTGCCGAGCGCGGGCGGCGGCACCGGCGGGACGGTCGTGGTCGCGGTCTCGACGATCAGCGCCACCCCGCCGACCGCCGGGTTGAGCATGTGCCAGAGCGCGCGGATACGATCGGCGTAGTGGGCGGCGATCCAGTCGCGCAGGAAGCGGGTCGGCACGGCGAGCAGCACCCGTTCGCCCTCCAGCCCGGTCATCTGCAACGGTGCCAGCCAGGTCCGGTAGGCCATCTCCCCGAATTCCGCCCGCAGCATCCCCTGCACCTGCGACCATTGCTGATCCAGGCCAAGGGTGGCGCTCTTGGGTCGGAGGTTCATGGGGACCTCAGGCTCGCTCACCAACACCCAGCTGCCCCTGCCGGAGGACGCGGGCACGGGCATTGAGACGCCGAAATATTCATGCTCTGGACACGAGGATCCCCGTCTGATCGACAAGTATCGACCCGCGATTCGTAAGACGCCCTGTTTTCGCAGCGGAACGCAAGAGGCTCAGCTCTTAGCCGGCAGGATAACCCCGGCGCCTGATGAAGGCAAGGTGATCGAAAGGAGAACGTTAAATATCGCCTATGAGTTGAGAAGTAACCATCGCCGCTTGACCACCGACGCCCAAGTCATTTCGCTAAATTACGGGCAAAATTACTCACCTATCGACAGTTGTAGTGGAATCAGCCGAAGACTTAGGGGTCGGCCACGGGCCGGAATCGCTTTTTCGCCTCTAAGGAGACGGGGAAGTTAGGTTATTCACCTTTTTTGCAAGACGTGAGATGCGCCGCGAGGCGGTGTTCAGCTTCAGCACGCGTTTGGTGACCGCGCGGCGGATTTCCGGCTCGGCTACCTGTAGTGCCGTCTGCGCCGCCTGAGGATCGCCCTTGGCGACCGCCTGCTCAACCCTTTTGATGAACGTCCGGACCCGGCTGCTGCGCGCCCGATTGATCACGGTCCGCTTGACCGTCTGCCGGATCCGCTTCTTCGCGGAACGATGATGCGCCATCGGCTGTCGCCTTACTCCCCGTGGTCGAGTGGATGCGCTATAGCGCCCCGCCGGCGCAACGTCAACGCCAGCGGACGGCGCCGGTTTTCGAGCTCAGCGGTTGTTGAAATCCGGCGTCCGCTTCTCGACGAACGCCTGCATGCCCTCCTTGCGATCCTCGGTCGCAAAGGTCGCATAGAACACCCGCCGCTCGAACCGGATGCCCTCCTCGAGGGTGGTCTCGTAGGCGACGTTGACCGCCTCCTTGGCCAGCGCCACGATCGGCTGCGACTTCTCGGCGATGGTCTGGGCGAGCTTGAGGGCCTCGTCCAGCAGATCGGCGAGCGGCACGACCCTGGCCACGAGATTGGCCCGCTCCGCCTCCTCGGCGTCCATCATGCGGCCGGTCAGCACCATCTCCATCGCCTTGGCCTTGCCGACCGCGCGGGTCAGCCGCTGGGTGCCGCCGGCCCCGGGCAGGGTGCCGAGGTTGATCTCCGGCTGGCCGAACCGGGCGTTGTCGGCGGCCAGGATCACGTCGCACATCATCGCGAGCTCACAGCCGCCGCCGAGCGCGTAGCCGGCGACCGCGGCGATGATCGGCTTCTTGTGCCGGCCGACCCGCTGCCAGGGGGCGATGAAGTCGCTCTGCAGGGCGGAGATGAAGTCCTTCTCCTGCATCTCCTTGATGTCCGCGCCGGCCGCGAAGGCACGGTCCGAGCCGGTCAGCACGACGACCGCGATCTCGGGATCCCGATCGTAGCCGTCGAGCGCCTGGTTGAGCTCGCCGATCACCTGAGCATTCAGGGCATTGAGCGCCTGCGGCCGGTTCAGGGTGATCAACCCGATCGGCCCGCGGCTCTCGACCAGAATGGTCTCGTAGGCCATGCTTGCTGGCTCCTATGCGCGACGGTGTCCCGGCCAGAAGGGCGCCCGCCACGAGCGAACGCCGGCGGCCGGAAAGAAGCGAGCCGGTATAAGGCCACCGCCGGCCGGCGTCCAGCCCCGATTGACCGCCGACGCCAGCACCGGCGGGCCGCTCAGCGCTGGCAGCGGCGGCACCAGAACGTGGCCCGGTTGGCCTGGACCAGCTTCTCGATCGGCCGCCCGCAGACCGCGCACGGCAGGCCCGCGCGGCCATAGACCGCGAACCGGTCCTGGAAGAAGCCGAGCGCGCCGTCGGTCTGGACGTAGTCGCGCAGGCTCGAGCCGCCGGCCGCGATCGCCTCGTTCAGCACTGTCCGGATCGCCGCCGCGAGACGCTGCGCCTGGATCGGGCGTAGGAAGCCAGCAGTCCGTTGCGGCGACAGGCGCGCCCGGTGCAGGCTCTCGCAGGCGTAGATGTTGCCGACGCCGACCACCAGGCGCTGGTCCATGAGCGCGCTCTTGAGCGGGCTGCGGCGGCCGGCAAGGACCGCGCCGAGCGCCGCGCCGCCGAAGTCCGGGTCGAGCGGCTCGAGGCCGAGCCCGGCGAGCCTGGGGTGCGCCTCGAGGTCCGCGGTCGGGGTCAGATCGAGCATCCCGAAGCGGCGCGGGTCGACGAAGCGCAGCCGCGTGCCGTCGTCGAAGCCGAAGGTCAGATGCTCGTGCGGGCCGGCCGCCGGGCCGTCGAACAGCAGCCGGCCCGACATGCCGAGATGGAGCAGCAGGGTCTGGCCGTCGTCGAGTCCTGCCAGGATGTACTTGGCCCGGCGCGCAACCCCCAGGACCTGGCGCCCGATCAGGCGCGCGGCGAGCCGCGGCGGCAGCGGGAAGCGCAGGTCCGGGCGCCGCTGGTCGAGCGCCGTGATCCGCCGGCCGGCGAGACGGGCGGCGAGCGCCCTCGTGATGGTCTCGACTTCCGGCAGCTCGGGCATGACCCCATCGTTCCCGCGACTGGCGGTTTCCGCGCGGGGTCCGGTGCTTGTCCCGGCGTCCCCGCTCCCCTAAAAGGCGATCCAGCCCAGCCGCGCCGCGGCTTGCGAGACGCCGCCCGATGACCGATCCCGTCGACCACGCGCAACAGCGGCTCGCCGCCTCATTCGGCTACCAGGAGGTGGCGCCTCAGCACAAGTCCCGCCTGGTCGGCGAGCTGTTCGCCCGGGTCGCGGGGCGCTACGACCTGATGAACGACCTGATGAGTGCAGGCGTCCACCGACTCTGGAAGGGGGCGCTGATCGACTGGCTGGCGCCGCGGCCCGGGATGCGCCTCCTGGACGTGGCCGGCGGCACCGGCGACATCGCGTTCCGCGTGCTGGATCGCGCGGCGAGGCGCAAGGGCCCGCCGCCCGAGGTGATCGTCTGCGACATCAACCCCGCGATGCTCGAGGTCGGCCGCGACCGGGCGCTCGATGAGAACCGGCGCGCGGGGCTGCGCTTCGTCTGCGCCGACGCCGAGGCCCTGCCGCTGCCGGCGCGCTCGGTCGATGCCTACACGATCGCCTTCGGCATCCGCAACGTCACCCGGATCGAGCGCGCGCTGGCGGAAGCCCGCCGGGTACTGAGGCCCGGCGGCCGCTTCCTCTGCCTCGAGTTCTCCCGCTTCCAGCTGGCGCCGCTCGAGGGCCTCTACGACGCCTATTCCTTCGCCGTCGTGCCCTGGCTCGGCGAGCAGGTGGCGGGCGACCGCGCGGCCTACCAGTACCTGGTCGAGAGCATTCGCCGCTTCCCCGACCAGGCGACCTTCACCCAGCTGATCGAGCGGGCGGGCCTCGGCCAGGTCCGCTTCCGCAACCTGTCCGGCGGGATCGCGGCGCTGCACTCGGCCTGGCGCCTCTGATGATCCGCGCCAGCCGGCACCTCTGGCGCCTGATCGGGATCGGGCGCTGCCTCGCCCGCTACAACGCGTTGTTCCCGCTCGAATTGCTGCCCCTGCCCGAGACGGTCCTGCGCCTCGCCCGGCGGCTGTCGCGCCAGGACGCGCCGGGTCGGCCCGGTCAGCGTCTGGCACGGGCGCTGCAGGAGCTGGGCCCGAGCTTCATCAAGCTCGGCCAGAGCCTCGCGACCCGCGCCGACCTGCTCGGCCAGGAGCTGGCCGCCGACCTGTCGCAGCTGCAGGACGATCTGCCGCCGTTCGAGGCCGCGGTCGCCCGCCAGCTGATCGAGCGCGAGCTCGGCCGGCCGCTTGCCGAGCTGTTCCAGAGCTTCGACGACCGGCCGGTCGCCGCGGCCTCGATCGCCCAGGTCCATTTCGGCGTCACGAGCGAAGGCGAGGAGGTCGCGATCAAGGTGCTGCGGCCCGGGATCGAGCGCCAGATGGCGCGCGACATCGACTTCTTCACCTGGATCGCGACCTGGGTCGAGCGCCTGCAGCCGGGCTACCGCCGGCTCAAGCCGGTCAAGGTGGTCGAGACCTTCGCGCTCTGGACCCGGCTCGAGATGGACCTGCGCCTGGAGGCCGCGGCCGCCTCCGAGCTCGCCGAGAATTTCGCGGGCGACCAGGGCTTTCGCGTGCCGCGGGTCGACTGGCAGCGGACCGCGCGCCGGGTCCTGACGCTGGAGCGGGTGAGCGGGATCGCGTCCGACGAGCGTGACGCCCTGATCGCGGCCGGGTTCGACCCCGATCAGATCCTCGCCAAGGCCGCCGAGGCGTTCTTCAAGCAGGTGTTCCGCGACGGCTTCTTCCACGCCGACATGCACCCCGGCAACATCTTCATCGACGCCGCGGGCGACCTGGTGCCGGTCGACTTCGGCATCATGGGCCGGCTCGACCGGCCGACGCGGCGCTACCTCGGCGAGATGCTGCTCGGCTTCCTGTCCGCGGACTACCAGCGGGTCGCCGACGTCCACTTCACCGCCGGCTACGTGCCGGCGGATCAGGACAAGGCGGCCTTCATGCAGGCCTGCCGGGCGATCGCCGAGCCGATCCGCAACCGGCCGCTCGCCGAAATCTCGATCGGCCGGCTGCTCGGCCTGCTGTTCGAGGTCAGCGAGACCTTCGCCATGGAGACCCAGCCGCAGCTGCTGCTGCTGCAAAAGACCATGGTCGTGGCCGAGGGCGTCGGCCGGGCGCTCAACCCGAAGCTCAACATGTGGCAGCTCGCCCAGCCCCTGATCGAGGCCTGGATCGCCGAAAACCTCGGGCCCCAGGCGCAGCTGAAGAGCGCGGTCGAGGACGGGCTCGAGGCCGCCCGCCGCCTGCCGCATCTGGTCGAGCGCGCCGAGCGCACCCTGGAGGCGGTCGCGAACGGTGGCATCCGCCTTCATCCCGAGTCGCTGACCGTGCTCATCGGCCGGCCCGGCCGGTCCCCCCGCGGGCTGCTGCCCTGGGCGCTGTGTCTGCTGCTAGGCGGGCTTCTGCTCGGTCTGCTGCTGCACTGACCCGGTCGAGCGCCGCCCGGTGCCGTCGGCCGGGCGCTGCGCGCCAGCTCGCGCCACGCAATTCACAGTCCGGATTGGCGCGATTTCAGGTTGAGGCCATCTTGCCGAATCGGGAGGCGTTACTCATTTCAGAGAGTGTGATCCGAGCCACTCCGAGGGAGTGGCCAACGCCAGGGCTTGGAACGCGAGGGCGGTGCAAGGGCGCAGGATTCTGCTGATCATCGCGGGCGGCATCGCGGCTTACAAAAGCCTCGAGCTGATCCGTCGCCTGCGCGAGCGGGGCGTCGGCGTGCGCTCGGTCCTGACCCGGGCCGGGGCCGAATTCGTCACCCCGCTCGCGGTCGCGAGCCTCTCCGGCGAAAAGGTGTTCAGCGATCTCTTCTCTCTGATCGACGAGGCCGAGATGGGCCACATCCGGCTGTCGCGGGAGGCCGATCTGGTGGTCGTCGCGCCGGCGACCGCGGATCTGATCGCCAAGATGGCGGGCGGGCTTGCCGACGACCTGGCCTCGACCGCGCTGCTCGCGACCGACAAGCCGGTGCTGATCGCGCCGGCCATGAACCCGGAGATGTGGCAGCACCCGGCGACGCGGCGCAATGTCGCGCAACTGCGGGCCGACGGCATCCGGATGGTCGGCCCCAATCCCGGCGACATGGCATGCGGCGAGACCGGAGTCGGCCGCATGGCCGAGCCGGACCAGATCGTCGCGGCGATCGAGGCCCTGCTGGCGCCGGCGATCGGCATGCTCGAGGGCGTCCGCGCGTTGGTGACCAGCGGTCCGACGGTCGAGCCGATCGATCCGGTGCGGTTCATCGCCAATCGCTCGTCGGGCAAGCAGGGGCACGCGATCGCGGCCGCGCTGAGGGCCGCCGGGTGTGAGGTCACCCTCGTGAGCGGCCCGGTCCACGAGCCGGACCCGGAAGGGGTGGAGGTGGTCCGGGTGGAGACCGCGGAGCAGATGCTCGCGGCCTGCCAGGCGGCGCTGCCGGTCCAGGTCGCGGTCTGCGCGGCGGCGGTCGCCGACTGGCGCCTGGCCGAGCGGCGGGCCCAGAAGCTCAAGCGCCGGGCGGGCGCGCCGCCGACCCTGACCCTCGCGGACAATCCGGACATCCTGAAGACGCTGGCGCGCCCCGGCCCGGCGCGGCCGCGGCTGGTCGTAGGCTTTGCCGCCGAGACCGAGGACGTGGAGGCCAACGCGCGCCGCAAGCTGGCAGCCAAAGGTTGCGACTGGATCGTCGCCAATGACGTGTCGATGGATGAAGGGACTTTCGGCAGCGTTTACAACACTGTGAAACTGATTCGCGCGGACGCCGAGCCCGAGGCTTGGCCCAGGATGTCGAAAGCCGAGGTCGCTTCGCGACTGGTGGCATGCATAGCGGCGCATCTGCGGAACACCTCAGCCGTCGTCGCGGCTTGAGCGGGTCGCTCGCGCCGGACCGGCTCGGCGACCTTGCAGCTGAGGTCGGGCACACCGAAACGCGGGACGTGTTGTCATGTTGAGGCCATCGAAGAAGCTGGTGCTCGCGCTCGAGGCGGTCGCCGACATCGCCTATCACGGCGGCGCGGAGCCGGTGCAGAGTCAGGACATCGCGCGCCGCCTGTGCCTGCCGCGCCGCTACCTCGAGCAGGTCATGCAGCAGCTGGTGCGGGCGGGCATCCTGCGCGGCGTGCGCGGCCCGCGCGGCGGCTATCGCCTCGCCCGCGAGCGTCGCCGGGTCAGCGTCGGCGACGTCGTGCGCGTGGTTCGCGGCATCGAGGACATGCCGGCGCAGGAGGATCTCGCCTCCGCGTCCCGGCTGGGCCGCCGGGTGATCGGCCCCTTCTGGGCGAACACCGAGCAGGAGCTGATGGCGCGCCTCGACCGGGTCACGATCGACGATCTCTGCCGGCGCGCCGAGGAGCAGGGCGTGGCGAGCGAGGCTTTGCGCGCGGTCGACTACGCCGTCTAGCCGGATCCGGCGGAACAGAAGGCGGCTGACCGGCACAGCCTCGCCGATGTGCGCTCAGCGAATCGCGAGGGCGTCGCTCCAGGCCGCCTGAGGCTCGCCGGTCGGGGCGAGGCGCGCCTGGACCGGACCGGCCGCAGCCACGACCGGCCCCGCCCGCAGATGGCCGGACAGATAGTACTCCAGGCGCTTGAAGGCGAATAGGATGGCGTAGGAGATCACGAGGTAGCACAAGCCCACCAGGATCCAGATCTCGAAGGTCC
The DNA here is from genome assembly GCA_963756905.1 of uncultured Alphaproteobacteria bacterium. Lineage (GTDB taxonomy): Bacteria > Pseudomonadota > Alphaproteobacteria > Geminicoccales > Geminicoccaceae > DATAOG01. The sequence continues at coordinate 7,346 of CAVWPO010000039.1, read as the reverse complement.
GGAAGGTCTCCGCGATCAGCACCCGGCCGACCCCGGTCAGATCCATGATCGTGATGATCGACACCAGCGAGGTCGCCTGGAACAGGAAGATGACCTCGTTGGTGTAGGCCGGGAGCGCCAGCCGGAAGGCCTTGGGCAGGATGATCCGGCGCAGCCGGAGGCCGCCCGACATGCCGAGCGCGCGCGCCGCCTCGATCTCGCCGAAGGGCACGGCCCGGATCGCGCCGCGCAGGATCTCCGCGGTGTAGGCCGCGGTGTTGAGCGTCAGCGTCAGGACCGCGCAGAAGTAGGGCTCGCGGAACAGATCCCAGAGCCCGAGCGCCCGCAGCTGCGGCACGAACTGCCCGCTGCCGTAGTAGATCAGGAAGATCTGGACCAAGAGCGGCGTGCCCCGGAAATAGAACATGTAGGCGAACGCCGGCCAGCGCAGCAGCGGGTTGGCGGACAACCGGGCGAGCGCCACCGGCACCGCGAGGACCAGACCGACCAGCACGCTGATCCCGGTCAGCTGGAGGGTGATCCAGGCGCCCCTCAGCAGGCGCGGCAGGCTGTCGACGATGATCCCGAGGTCCACGGAACTCAGGCCCGCCGGATGCCGCGGTTGGCCCTGGCCTCGGCGCGGTGCAGGACCAGCAGCGAGGCGACCGTGATCAAGAGATAGATGACCGAGGCGCCGAAATAGAAGGTGAACGGCATCCGCACCGCGCGCGCGGCGACGTCGGCCATGCGCATCAGCTCCGGCAGCTGGACGACGGACATGAGCGCGGTCGCCTTGATCAGGACCAGCCAGACGTTGCCGAGGCCCGGGAGCGCGAAGCGCCAGACCTGCGGCAGGATGACCCGGCGGAACGCGAGCACCCGGCTCATGCCGATCGCCCGGGCCGCCTCGACCTGGCCGCGATCGATCGCCAGGAAGGCGCCGCGGAACACCTCGGTGGCGAACGCCCCGTAGACCACGCCCAGCGTGAGCGTGCCGGCGGTGAACGGATCGATGTCGACCACCACGTCGCCGCCGGTCACGAAGGAAAGCAGCCGCTGCAGGAGGATCGTGAAGCCGTAGTAGACCAGCAGGATCAGCACCAGCTCGGGCACGCCGCGCACGATCGTCGTGTAGATGCCGGCGAGCGCGCGCGCGATCGGGTTGCCGCCGAGCTTGCCCCAGGCGCCGAGCAGGCCGAGCAGGAGGGCCACCGGAACCGCCGACAGGCCGACCAGGAGGGTGATCTTGGCACCCTCCCAGAAGACCCATTCGTAGCCCTTGAAGTCGAGCACGCCGGCCATTCCGCGCCGATCACGCGACCGGGCGACGGGTCGCCCGCGCCCGCCTACGAGGTCGGCCCATAGACGTCGAAGTCGAAGTATTTGGCGTTGATCTTCTTGTAGGTGCCATCGGCTCGGATCTTCTCGATCGCGGCGTTGAACGCCTGGCGCAGGTCGTCCTCGCCCTTGCGGATCGCGATCCCGACCCCCTCGCCGTGGAACTTCGGATCGCTGTAGCCGGGGCCGACGAACTCGAAGCCCTGGCCGGCGTCGGTCTTGAGAAAACCCTCGAGCAAGACCACCGAGTTCGGCCATCACCAGGTCGAGCCGGCCGGACGCCAGGTCGGCGTCGGCCTCGTCCTGGGTCGCGTAGGTCCGCACGTCGGCGCCGGGGAACTTGGCGCGCAGGAAGTTCTCGTGGGTGGTCGCCCGCTGCACGCCGATCACCTTACCCTTGAGCCCCTCGGGCGAGATGTCGAAGTTGGCGCCCTTGGCCGCGACGAACCTGGCCGGGGTCTGGTAGTATTTCTCGGTGAAGTCGACCACCTCCTTGCGCTTGTCGGTGATCGACATGGAGGCGACGATCGCATCGTACTTCTTGGCGATCAGGCCCGGGATGATGCCATCCCAGTCCTGGACGACGAACTCGCACTCGAAGTTCGCGGCCGCGCACAGCGCCTTGCCGATGTCGATGTCGAAGCCGACCAGTTGGCCGTTGCTGTCGATGCCGTTGAACGGCGGGTAGGCGCCCTCGGTGCCGATCTTGACCTTGCGCATGTCCCCGGCCGAGGCGCCGCCTGCAAGCATGACGAACGCCGCCGCGGCGATGACCAGGGTGGCCCGCTTGCCGAGATCTGCCAGCTGTCGCATGTCTACGGTCCTCCGGCTCGGTACGCTTTTTGCGGCCGGCCGTCGTTGTTGGTTGCTCGGCCGAGTATTCCATCTTCGCCGGCGGTCATCCAGGGGAAATCGCCGCCGCCCGCAACACCGGGGGCACCGTGCCGGCGCCGCGGCTGGCCACTCGAGGGCGCCCGCCGGCGCTAACCCTGGTTCCCGGTCGGGCGCGCCCCATAGGACTGCATTTTAAGGGTATTCGCGATTGTCGAAGCGGCCGCGAACCCTTAACATCCGGTTAATTCGGCATGGAAGGCACGGCAGACGCCCATGGATGGTGAACGCTACGTCGGTGAACGGCGCGCGCTCCGGCACTTCCTGCAGGAGTTACGGCCGCTCGTGGTCGCCGCCTTGGGCGAGGACGCGGTGCTCCGCTACCGGATCGACCGCGGCCTCAACTCGGGCGACCTCGCGGCCTTGCGCAAGGCCCGCGAGATGTTTCACAACCAGCCCGAGGACCTCAAGCGCCGGCTGATGCGCGGGATCTTCGAGGCGCCGGCGGCCAGGCCGAGCAAGAGCCATCTGCTCGAGCGCTATACCGAGCGCGAGCCGGAGCCCTTCGTCCGCTTCGACGCCTACCCGGCGGCGACCTCCGAGGGCATCGGCCTGTCGGTCGAGCTCGACCATGAGCTCAGCGAGGACGTTCCGCTCCGGGTCCTGATCAGCCCCGGCACCCTGCCCTCGAGCGCGGCCGCGGCCCTGCGCCAGATCGCCGACTGGATCGAGCGCGACCGCCGGCTGCTGTCGGCGCGCCACTGGGACAAGGTGGCGGGTGCGCAGGCGTCGCTCGAGCGCGATCCCGGGCCGGCCGGTATGGAGGATGGTCAGAGCGACAGTGCCGACCAGGCCTGAGCCGCCGACCCGCGGCCGGCGCCCGGGCCGCAGCCGCTGGCGGCCCGTGCTGGCGGCCGGTGGCGCGCTGCTCGCGGGTTGCGCGCAGGAAGCGCCGCGCACCGGCGCACCGGGCGAGGATGCCCGACGGGCGCTCGCCGAGCACCGGAGCGCCGGGCCGATCCTGGCGGTCGTCCGCGGCAATCCGTTCGGCATGGACGAGGGGCGCCTGAATGCTCTGGTGACTCGGGCGATGGCCGAAGGCGTCCGGGCCCTCACGGTCGAGTTCACGACCGACCCCGATCGGGCGGCAGCGCCCGAGCCGCATCTCGTGGTGATCCTGGACCCGGTGAACGAGCCGGCCGCGGCCGCGATCTGTGGCGCGCCGGAGGCGATCGTCACGGCGCCGGCGAGCGACCAGCTGAGCGTGCTCGCCGCCTTCTGCGACGGCGACAAGGCGCTCGACGTCGTGCGCCAGGAGGATCGGGTCGCAGGCCCGACCGACCGGGCCTTCGAGCGCCTGCTCTGGCGCACCTCGGAGGCCCTGTTTCCCGACGACTACGCGAACACCTACGGCTTCGGCATCCTGCCGCGCTGGCTCAACCTCGGGGTCGGCGGCTCGTTCGGTCTCTGACCGGCGCGCCCGAGCGGCTCACTCGGTCTCGATTTCGTACAAGGCGCGCTCGGCGGCCGCGAAATCGATCTCCTGATGGTGCCGTTGCGCGGCCCGCGCCGTGATCACGGCCGCGTCCAGGTCGACCTGATTGCAGAGCCCGAGCAGGACCGGGTCGCGCGGCCGGATCTCGCTGCTCTTCCAGTGGGTGCGGTCGCGCACCGCGTTGACCGTGTTCTTGGTCGTGCCCAGCAGCTTGCAGATCTGCTGATCGGTGAGCTCCGGATGGTGGCGCAGCAGCCAGGCGATCGCGTCCGGTCGATCCTGGCGCTTGGAGAGCGGCGTGTAGCGCGCCTCGCGCCGCTTGGTGATTTTGAGGTCGGCGACCGCCGGGCGGGCGATCTTGAGACGCGCCTGGGGGTCCTTCTGGCAGCGCTCGATCTCGCCGCGCTCCATCTGGCCGCTCGCGACCGGATCCAGGCCGCGAATCCCCGCACCCACCTCGCCATCCGCGATGCCCTTGACCTCGAGCGGATGCAGGCCGCAGAAGTCGGCGATCTGCTCGAAGGTCAAGCTGGTGTTGTCCACGAGCCACACGGCCGTGGCTTTCGGCATCAACGGTCGATCCATAACTTGCTCCCTCAGACACGGGTCGCCGGCGCGCCGCACCGACCGCACCGATGGTGGCGCGCTGCGCCGAGCTGCTTTCTAGGGCTCCGCCAAGCAGATGGGAAGGCTGTTGCCGCTTGGCAACAGCCGGGACGGTCAGCCCTCGGCCACCGGCACCGTATAGTTGAGAGCGAGCCGACCGCCGTCGGGATAGATGGTCTGGCCGGTGATGTAGCTCGCCTCGTCGCTGGCGAGGAACAGGGCCACCTTGGCGATCTCCGCGGGCTCGCCGCAGCGGCCCATGGGCGTGCGCGAGAGGATCCGCCGGCGCGCGGCGTCATCGCTCATCACGACCTTCAGGAGGTCGGTCAGGATCGAGCCCGGACCGATCGCGTTGACCCGCACGCCCTTGTCGGCGAGCGCCAGCGCCATGACCTTGGTCAGCTGACCGACCGCGCCCTTGCTGGTCACGTAGGGCACCTGGTTGGCGATCGCCAGCACGGCGTTGGCCGAGGACATGTTGACGATCGCGCCCTTGCCCGCTCTGACCATGACGCGCGCCGCGGCCTGGCCGACCAGGAACACGCCCTTGAGGTTGACCCTGAGCACGGCGTCGAAGTCCGCCTCGCTGATCTCGAGGAAATCCGCGGTCTTGATGATGCCCGCGTTGTTGATCAGGACGTCGAGCCGGCCGAAGGCGGCGAGCGTCTGCTCGATCAGCCGGCCGGCATGGCCAGCGTCGCCGACATCGGTCGCGACGAAGATCGCCCGGCCGCCGCCGTCCTCGATCGCGCGCGCGACCGCCCGCCCGTGCCCGGCGTCGACGTCGGCGACCACCACGGCCGCACCCTCGGCCGCGAAGGCCTCGGCGCAGGCCCGGCCGATGCCGTTGGCGCCGCCGGTGACGATCGCAACCTGACCCCCAAATCGCATGCCAGCTCCCCTTTGGCTGCGTCCTTCCTCGCGCGGATCTACCACGGGGCCTCGCGGATGGTCTACCGGACGGCCACTTTCCGGCGTCACCGATGCGGGCGGATGGCGGCAGGGCGTTCGCGACGCCTGGCTGTCGTCACAGAAAATCGCGCAGGAACGCGACCAGCGGCCGGTCGGCTGCCGGCATGGGCAGCTCCTGCATGTCGCGCGGCCGCAGCCATTTCAGGGCCTGGCCCTCGCGGGGCTCGGGCAACCCCGTCCAGACCCGGCAGACGTAGAGCGGCATCAGGAGATGGAACCCGGCGTAGGCATGCGAGGCGAAGGTGAGCGGCGCCAGGCAATTGGCCGCGACGTCCAGCCCCAGCTCCTCCTCGAGCTCGCGGACCAGGCAGGCTTCAGGCGTCTCGCCGGGCCCGACCTTGCCGCCCGGGAACTCCCACAGGCCGGCCATCGGCTTGCCCTCCGGCCGGCGCGCGAGCAGCACCCGATGGTCGACGTCGACCAGCGCGCAGGCCGCGACCAGGACGAGCTCACGCGCGGCCATCGGGCGCGGACAGCGGCTCGAGCGTCGGCGTCAGGGTCGATCGTCCGGTCAACGCGCGGTCCAGCCGCCATCCACGGGCAGCGTCACGCCGGTGATCATGCTGGCGGCGTCGCTCGCAAGGAAGAGGATCGCCGCGGCGACCTCCTCGGGCTCGACGAAGCGGCCAAGCGGCGTCTCGGCGAGCAGCCGCTCGACCATCGCGGGGTCGCCCAGCAGCGGCTCGGTCAGCCGGGTACGGGCGAAGGTCGGAGCGACCGCGTTGACCCGGACGCCGTGGGGCGCCCATTCGCAGGCGAGCGCGCGGGTGAAGTTGACGAGCGCGCCCTTGGCGCTGTGGTAGGCGAGGTTCGGGTAGTGGCCACCGCCGACCAGGCCCATGATCGAGGCGAGATTGACGACCGCGCCGCGCCCGGCTTCGAGCATGTGCCGGCCGGCCGCGCGCACGCAGAAGAAGCTGCCATCCAGGTTGACGGCCATGACCTGACGCCAGCGCTCGGTCGGCAGCTCGACCGTCGGGACCCGGGCGCCGAGCCCGGCGTTGTTGACCAGGATGTCGATCCGCCCGTGGCGGGCGGCGATCGCCTCGACCACCGCCGCGACTTCGTCCTCGTCCGTGACATCGAGCCGATGCGCCTCGCCCCGCCCGATCTCGGCCGCGACCCGCTGAGCCGCCTCCGGATCAATGTCGGCGACCGCGACCCAGGCACCGGCCTCGGCCAGCGCCTGGCAGGTCGCCCGCCCGATGCCGTTGCCGCCGCCGGTCACCAGCGCGATCCGGCGCTCCAGCCGCAACATCCCGAGATACTCAGTCATCCCCGCCCCCAACAGGTACCCGCCGACGGCCGCGACTATGCCAGCAAACTCGCCGCCGGCCAAACCTCAGCGGGTGCACCCAGGGTCCTGTTGCCCGCTGGGCGGGGACGCGAGTCTCGTGTCCTCGGGGCTGAACGACTACCGCATCGAGGCAGGGCCCCCGCTTCCGACTTCCAGACCCTTACGATCTCGCTGCCGCCGCCGCCTCGAGCTGCCGGTCAAGCGTGACCAGCTCCGAGCTCGTCCTGCGGGCGAGCCACAGGTAGCTCGCGTCATAGGTGGTAAGGCCCGAACGTTCGGCGAGCCCGAGCACGTCACCATGGTCGACGTCCATGACGCCCAGCTCCATCCGACCGAGCATCTCGAACGCGGCCATGAGGGCATCCCGCTGATCGGGGTGCCGGCGCACCTTCTTGAGGCAAATGTTGGCGATCTCGAACGGCAGCAATGCGGGAGCGACGAGGCCAGCCCCCCGCAGGCGTTCGGCGATCAGAGCACCGTCCGGCTCGCCGAACAGCAGGGCACCCAACGCCGACGCGTCGACGACCTTAACGGCCATCCCTGTCCTCGCGTACGATCGCGGCAGCCTCGCGCGGGGTCGACAGGCCGAGCTGCCGGGTCCAGGTCAGAACATCGTCGGGGGTGTGCGATCGAGGCCCGGCCACAGCCTCTTCGAGGATCGCCATGAGCTCCCCTTGCAACGACCGATGATGGCGCTCGGCGCGCTCCTTGAGACGCTTCACCATCTCGTCGGGCGCATTCTTGATGGACAGGCTGACGGGCATGTCTGGCTCCAAAACGCCTCCAATCCGGAACCAGTTTAGTTCCTACCCACGGGGAAGCAACCCC
>CAVWPO010000038.1:0-353588 GCA_963756905.1 uncultured Alphaproteobacteria bacterium | reverse complement strand
GCGCCTGCGCGGCCGTCTGGACAGCCTCAGCGAGGGCCACGCGGTGGTCGACGTCGGCGGCGTCGGCTATCTGGTCGCCTGCTCGGCGCGCACGCTCGCGGGCCTGCCCGGGACCGGCGAGGCGGTCGACCTGCACGTCGAGACCCAGCTGCGCGCCGAGAGCATCACCCTCTACGGTTTCCGCGACCCGGCCGAGCGCGCCTGGTTCCGTCTGCTCCAGACGGTCCAGGGGGTCGGCGCCAGAGTTGCCCTCGGCGTGCTCTCGGTGCTGACGCCCGATCAGCTGGCGCACGCGGTCGCAGCCCAGGACAAGGCGGCGCTGACCCGGGCGAATGGCGTCGGCCCCCGGCTTGCCTCGCGCATCGTCGCCGAGCTCAAAGATCGCCTGACCGATTTTCCCCTGCCCGGCGGCGCGGTCGCGTCCGCACCGATCGCCGGCGCCAGCGGCGCCGCCGCCGACGCCCTGTCCGCCCTGATCAACCTCGGCTACGGCCGCAGCGAAGCCCACGCCGCGATCGCCAAGGCCGCCGCCTCTTTGGCGACCAGGCCCCGGTCGACGCCCTGATCCGCACCGGCCTCCAGGAGCTGACCGGCGGTTGACGAGGCTCGCGACCGTCGGTCAGGGACGGCCGATTCCGTCACAATGCCTCGAAATAGGTCCTGATCTTCTGCGCCATCAGCTTGCGGCGCTGCTCCAGGAACGCGCCATACTCCGGAATCTCGCCGTCCAGCATGGACTCCGGCAGGCAGCTCATACGCAGATTGGCGCGCATTTCGTCGATTTCCGTGATGCCGCCATACCTCGGCTTGCGGCGCTCGCACTGCTCAGCCAGCTCTGCGAAGTAGCGGTCCGGCTGCTTATCGCCGATCGCGATATTGATCTCACTCTGGGCGATCACAAAATTGGCGATCTGGCTGTACTGACTGCGTGAGAGGCCTGCCTTTTTGAGATAGTTGCGGGGATAGACGTGGTGGACGTCGCTACGATTAATGAGCAGGTCGTGCACGGTGATGTCGCGGGAAAGGAAGCCGCGATCATTCAGCTTCGCCTGCGCTGCCTGATATACGAGGAAGTACGGACTAAGGACCGCCGAGGTCTCCATCGCCTGCGGCAGAAGGGTCGTCCAGAAGCTGTCTTCGAGCTCGGCCGCAATCACTCCTTTGGCGTAGCTGACGAGGCCGCGCGCCCCGATCTGACGCATGTCGAAGTCAAAGGCGGTTTCCGGGCTGCCGGCGTACCGGCCGCGGAGGACCGACATCACGTACCAACGGCGCACCAGCCGCTCGATATCCCCTGCCTCCACGTGCTCGGCGCGACCACGCAGATACAGGACGTAGGCAAAGTTGATCGCATTGCAACTCCGCATCAGGCCTGAGTTCACGAAGCCGGCCGATCGGAGCATCGCAACGAGGTGATCGAAATTCCATTGACTCATAAAGTTAAGGATACCAGCTTTCAGTTTAGCAAACGCTTCTTCAGCTATCGCCTCCTCATACTGTTTTGTTTCGAAATTGCGGCCGGAGAGGAGTGCAACCAAATCCTGGAGCTTCCCACGGCCAAACTCCGACGTAAACGCGACACGCAGCATGTCTGTGTACGAGGGATCGTAGAGATCATCACGGACGTCTTTCAACCATCGCATCTTCGGCAAGAATTCCGAGACGCCAAAGTCCGGATCGTTCTTCTCGATCCGCGCAAGAGCCTCGGGTGCGACGGCGAGGTGACAGAAATAGTCTATGGCCTTGCGGAGCAGATTTCCGCCGTGCGTTTCATCCGCCGCGATCTTCGACATCGCGAAATCGGCCTGAACTCAGGGTTGTGCCTGCCGAATTGACCCGGATAAAAATCTCAGTCACAGTCTCGATATCGAGGTCTTCTGCGATTTCGATGATGCCGACGTGATTGTTGATGATACTCCGGATCTTCTCGAGAATGCGCGATACTTGTCTGCGATCAACTCCAGGGTTCCGATCGCAATAAGCATCCGTCAACTCCGTGATGTTGGCATCGGGCGCGAATACCTCCGCCAAGTCAGGAATCCACGCCCGATCTTCCCTGATTGCCGGATTGGAGACTTCGAAGCGCTCCTCGACCGGATGAAAAGCGATGCGGATCCGGACGGTCTCGTAGTCTTTCGTCAGCACCTCGCGGCCTAGAAGCGCCGCCATCAACGCTGTGACGCGCTGCTGTCCGTCAATCAAGATGCGCTTGCCAGCTGAGGTCGAGCCGTCTTTGAGGCGCACTCTTGGGTTGCGCCAAGCGATCAGGTAGCCGACTGGATAGCCCCGGTACAGCGAGTCCAGGAGGTTGCGTACCTTGGTAGCGTCCCAGACGAATGGTCGCTGAATCTCGGGGATCGCGATCTCTCCAGTCTTGATCCACGTCAGCAAGGTCTCAATCGGTTGAGGCGTAACGGAATAGCGCTGCGTGGCCATGGTCGCTACCTCTTGGGAAACTGACAGTTGTTACCATCCTCGCCGCACCAGTCGCAAGCACGGCAAAGCGATGTGCGAGGCGGAAGGTGGGCATGACGCTCAGAATGCGTGGGCGTCGGCGGTTGAATGCCGGCGCGCGTCATGCTCTACAACCCAGACATGAGCGAGCGGTTGGTGAGTCCCGAGGCGGGGGCCGGGGAAGCGGAGCCGTCGCTGCGGCCGCAGCGGTTGGCCGAGTTCATCGGTCAGGCGCCGCTGCGCGCCAATCTTAGCGTGTTCATCGCGGCCGCGCGGCAGCGCCGCGAGGCCCTGGATCACGTGCTCCTCGCCGGGCCTCCCGGTCTGGGAAAAACCACGCTTGCCCAGATCATCGCAGCCGAGCTCGGGGTCGGCTTCCGGATGACCTCGGGGCCGGTGATCCTGCGCGCGGGCGATCTCGCCGCCCAGCTCACCAACCTGCAGCCGCGCGACGTTTTGTTCATCGACGAGATCCATCGCCTCAGCCCGGCGGTCGAGGAGATCCTCTATCCGGCGCTGGAGGAGTTCCAGCTCGACCTGATGATCGGCGAGGGGCCGGCGGCGCGCTCGATCCGGATCGATCTGTCGCCGTTCACCCTGATCGGGGCGACCACGCGCACGGGGCTCTTGACCACGCCCTTGCGCGATCGCTTCGGCATCCTCTCGCGCCTGAATTTCTACGACCACGGCGAGCTCGAGCAGATCGTGATCCGGGGTGCTGCGATCTTCGGCTTCGGCCTGACCGCGAGCGGCGCCGCCGAGATCGCGCGCCGGGCGCGCGGCACGCCGAGGGTCGCGATGCGCCTTCTGCGCCGGGTGCGCGACTTCGCCCTGGTCGCCGGGCAGGGCGAGGTCGACGCCAGGCTCGCCGACCGGGCGCTCACCCGGCTCGAGGTCGACCAGCTCGGCCTGGATGCGCTCGACCGGCGCTATCTCGGCTGCATCGCCAGGAACTACGGCGGCGGCCCGGTCGGGGTCGACACGCTGGCGGCAGCACTCTCCGAGCAGCGCGACACGCTGGAAGAGGTGGTCGAGCCGTTCCTTCTGCAGCAGGGCCTCCTGCAGCGGACCCCGCGCGGCCGCCTGCTGACCCGCCTTGCCTGGCAGCATCTCAAGCTCGAGCCACCGCCCGCCCAGGAGGCGCAGGCCGGCCTGTTCGATGGCCCCGAGCCCGCCGACCCCTGAGAGCGGCCGGATCGAGGGCGGCGTCCATCGCCTGGCGCTCCGGGTCTACTACGAGGACACGGATGCCGGCGGCATCGTCTATCACGCCAACCACCTGAAGTTCGCCGAGCGGGCGCGGACCGAGATGCTGCGCTGCCTGGGGCTCGACCATGTCGCCATGCGCGCGCGTTTCGGCCTCGCCTTCGCGGTCCGCCGCTGCCGGGTCGACTACCTGGCGCCCGCCCGCCTCGACGATGCCCTGGTGATCGAGACCCGGCTGGTCCGCCTGGGGGGCGCCTCGCTCGACCTCGAGCAACGGGTGACCAGCGGCGCGCGCCTGCTGGTGCGCCTGGAGCTGCGCCTGGTCCTGCTCTCGGCCGGGCTGCGGGTCGCCCGTCTCCCCGCCGAGTTGAACGGCGTCCTTGCAGCTCTCGCCACGGCTGCCGGGCCCGGATCCGCAAAAAGCCTGCGCCATGGCGCTTGACAGGGCGAATCGAAGCGGCTTTCTGCTGCCGCCAACCGCCCGTCCGGCCCCGCGACGCCGGCGATCGTTGGTCAGCGCCTGTTCATTGCCTATCTGATAGCGCAAACCCGGGGCCGCTCGCGGCCGTCGCACCGACATAGGATTATGCGGATGGAAGACAACGCCGTCACCGCACTGCGTCTCGCTGGCGACCAGGCGGTCGGCTTTGGCCTGTGGTCGCTGGTCAGCCAGGCCGATCCGGTGGTCAAGGTGGTCCTGGCCATCCTGGTGCTGGCCTCGATCTGGTCCTGGACGGTGATCTTCGACAAGACCTTCCGGCTCGGCCGCCTGCGCCGCAAGGCGCGCGCCTTCGAGCGGGCCTTCTGGTCGGGCGCCGCGCTCGACGATCTGTACCGCCGGCTCGGTCGCGAGGCCGACCACCCGATGGCGATGCTGTTCGCGGCCGCGATGGAGGAGTGGCGCGACTCGCCGCGGCCGCCGGCCGGCAGCGGCTCGCGCGCGCTGCTCGAGCGGATCGGCAAGGTCATGACCCTGACCCTCGACCGCGAGCTCGAGGCGCTCGAGCGCTATTTGAGCTCGCTCGCGACGATCGGCTCGACCGCCCCCTTCGTCGGCCTGTTCGGCACCGTCTGGGGGATCATGAACAGCTTCCAGTCGATCGCCCTGACCAAGAACACGACGCTCGCCGTGGTCGCGCCCGGGATCGCCGAGGCGCTGCTCGCGACCGCGCTCGGCCTGATCGCCGCGATCCCGGCGGTGGTCGCCTACAACAAGCTGTCCGGCGATCTCGACCGCTACAGCAACCGGGTCACGAGCTTCGCCGACGAGTTCACGGTGGTCCTGTCCCGCGAGCTGGAGAGCGGCCGCACGCCCGGGCTGGACAGCAGCCGGGCGGCGTGACGCCCCGGCCGGCGTCACTCAAGACCCATGCAGGCCTAGCCCCATGCCGATGAGCAATCCCGACGAAGCCCCGCAGCGGGCCTCCCGCCGGCGTCGCCGGCAGCCGATGTCGGCGATCAACGTCACGCCGTTCGTCGACGTGATGCTGGTGCTGCTGATCGTGTTCATGGTCACCGCGCCCTTGCTGACGGTCGGGGTCACGGTCGATCTGCCCAAGACCACCAGCTCGCCGCTGCCGGGCCAGGACGAGCCGCTGAGCGTGACCGTCGACCACGACGGCAAGGTCTATCTCCAGGACAGCGCGCTGTCGGTCGAGGAGCTCGGCCCGCGGCTGCGCGCGATCAGCGAGCGCAAGCCGGACGCGCGGGTGTTCGTGCGCGGCGACAAGGTGATCGACTATGGCCGGGTCATGGAGGTGGTCGGCGCGATCCACGCCGCCGGCTTCAGCAAGGTCGCGCTGGTGACCGAGTTCGATGAGAAGAAGCCTTGAGGCCACGCCGGCGGCCGCGGCGGTCACGCCCGTGACCGGTCGGATCTGAACCATGGGTCGGGCGTGGCTGTTCTCCTCCCTGCTGCACGTGGTGCTGGCCGCGCTCCTGTACTTTGGCCTGCCGGGCCTGAACCGGCCGCCGCCGGCGATGGAGCAGGCGATCACCGTCGAGCTGGTCAACGAAGCGCCGGAGGCCGAGGCGAAGCCGCCAGCACCGGCGCCGGCGGCGACCGCGCCCGCGCCCGAGCAGAAGGCGGCGAGCCCGAACCCGACCCCGACCCCGCCGCCGCCCGAGCCGAAGGTCGAGCCCAAGCCGGCGCCGCCACCCCCGCAGGCCGAGACGCCCGCGCCGCCGCCCGAGCCGGCGCCGCCGCCGCCCGAGGTCCAGCCGGCCCCCGAGCCGCAGCCGCCGCCCAAGCCCGAGGTGGCCGCGATCGAGCCGCCCGCGCCGCCGCCGCCCGCCCCCGAGCCGGAGCCAGCGCCCAAGCCCGAGGTCGCGGAGCCGAAACCGGCACCACCACCGCCGCCGCCGGAGCCGGAACCGGCCCCCGAGCCGGAGGTTGCCAAGCCCGAGCCGGCACCGGTGCCGCCGGCCTCGCCGCCGGAACTGCAGCCCGTGCCCAGGCCGCAGCCGCCGCCCAAGCCGGAGGTCGCCGAGGTCCAGCCCGAGCCGCAGCCGGTGCCCAAGCCCGAACCGCCGCCTCCGCCCCCGCCGCCGGCGCCGACGCCGCAGCTCAAGCCGGCGCCGCCCAAGGTTGCCGCGGCCACCCCGCCGCCGGCGCCCCCGCCTTCGACGCCAAAGCCGGCGCCACCCCACGAGGACGCTTTCGCGGCCCTCCTCAAGAGCGTCGAGCAGCTCGACCGGCGCGCCCAGAGCGACACCACGCAGGCCGGCCAGGGCCGCGCCGCGACCGGCGAGGGCCAGGCGCGCACCGCGCTCGGCGAGGCCCAGATCAGCTTCAGCGAAAAAGATGCGTTGGTGCGCCAGATCTACAGCTGCTGGATCCTGCCGGTCGGAGTCGTGGGGATCGAGGACATGGTCGTCCAGCTGCGCATTCAGGTGCGCCCGGATCGCACCGTGCAGAGCGTCACGATCGAGGATCAGAGCCGGCTCGGCCGCGATCCGACCTTCCGCGCGGTGGCCGAGAGCGCCAGGCGGGCCGTTGACAGGTGCAGCCCGCTTGTTCTACCGCCGGGAAAGTACGCCCTGTGGCGGGACATCACCTTGAACTTCCGTCCCGGGGACGCAATTAACGGTTGATGCACCGGATGCCGTGGAACCCGCTTCTGCGCCTCGCCGGCCTGGTCCTGTCGAGCCTGGTCCTGCTGCACGCGCCACCGGCGCAGGCCGTGCTCGAGCTCGACATCACGCATGGCATCGTCGAGCCGCTGCCGATCGCGATCAGCCCGTTCTACGGCGCCACCCCGGCGGCCCAGCAGCGCGGGCGCGACATCGCCGACCTGATCAGCGCCGATCTCGAGCGCTCGGGGTTGTTCCGAGCCATCGACCGGCGCGCGTTCATCCAGTCGCCGGAGCAGCTGCGCGGCCTGCCGACCTTTGCCGACTGGCGGCAGATCAATGCCCAGGCCCTGGTCAGCGGCACGGTCGATGGCGGCGAGGAGAATGGCAGCCTGGCGGTCGAGTTCCGGCTCTGGGACGTGTTCGCAGGCGTCCAGATGCGCGGCCTGCGCTTCGCGACCGCGACCGACAACTGGCGGCGCGTGGCGCACCAGATCGCCGATGCGGTGTATCAGCGGATCACCGGCGAAGGCGGCTATTTCGACACCCGGATCGTCTACATCAGCGAGAGCGGCCCGGCGACCGACCGGGTCAAGCGGGTGGCGATCATGGACCAGGACGGCGCCAACCATCGCTTCCTGACCGACGGCGCCGACCTGGTCCTGACCCCGCGCTTCCATCCGGATGCCAAGCGCATCGCCTTCATGAGCTTTCATAACCGGGTGCCGCAGGTCTACGAGCTCGATGTGGCGAGCGGCCGGCAGCAGAAGCTGGGCGACTTCACCGGCATGACCTTCGCCCCGCGCTTCAGCCCCGACGGCCGCCTGCTGGTCATGTCGCTCGCCGAGAACGGCAATTCCGACATCTACAGCCTCGACCTGCAGACCCACGAGCAGCGGCGGTTGACCAACAGCCCCGCGATCGATACCTCGCCGTCCTTCGCCCCCGACGGCCGGCGGCTGGTGTTCAACTCGGATCGCGCCGGCACGCCGCAGCTCTACACGATAAATCTCGACGGCAGCGGCGTGCAGCGGATCAGCTTCGGCACCGGTCGCTACGGCAGCCCGGTCTGGTCGCCGCGCGGCGATCTGATCGCCTTCACCAAGATCGTGGGCGGCCTGTTCCATATCGGCGTGATGCGGCCCGACGGCAGCGACGAGCGCCTGCTGACCCAGAGCACGCTCGACGAAGGCCCGACCTGGTCACCCAACGGCCGGGTGATCCTGTTCAGTCGCGAGGACTACAAATCCAACCATTCGCGCCTGTTCAGCATCGACGTCACCGGCTACAACGAGCGCGAGGTGCCGACGCCGCTCGACGCCTCGGATCCCGACTGGTCGAACCTGCTGCCGTGACCCGGGAGCCGATCGACGCAATTGATCGCGCGGCGGATCAAACATAAGGTATGAGCATGATTGCGCGTGCCATCGGCCCGGCGACCCGCGAGCGTCACGGGTTGGTCTCGGTGCCGTTCTCACCGACCAATGCGGCAGGCCGCTTGGCGACATGGAGCCTTCGATGATCGCAGCCGCAACCCGGATTTGCGCCGTATTGGGAATCTGTGCCGGGCTGGCCTTGCTGGCCGGGTGCACGTCGGCGCCCGACGAGACGCCGCCCGGCGGCGCGAACGCGGCCGGCGGTGGCGCCGGCGCCGGTGCCGGCAAGACGGGCGCGGGCATCTCGAGCTCGGAGCTGCAGGGCCAGCCGCCGCCGGGCACCCAGCAGGATCTCGAGATCAGCGTCGGCGATCGCGTGTTCTTCGACTACGACAGCTCGGTGCTGAGCCCGACCGCGACCCAGACGCTCGACAAGCAGGGCGCCTGGTTGAAGCAGTATCCGAACGTGGTCGTGACCGTCGAGGGGCACACCGACGAGCGCGGCACCCGCGAGTACAACCTGGCGCTCGGCGACCGCCGCGCCAATGCGGTCAAGAACTACCTGGTCGCGCTCCAGGTGCCGGCGGATCGCGTCCTGACCATCTCCTACGGCGAGGAACGGCCGGTCGACCCCGGCCATGACGAGGCCGCCTGGGCCAAGAACCGGCGCGCCGTGACCGTCGTCAACACGACTCAGTGATGGTGGGCAGCGGCATCCCCTTCCGTCCAGGCGCCGCTCTGCGGGCGGGCGCAGCGCTCGCCCTGTTGCTCGCCAGCCTCTGCCCGTCGACGCCGGCGCGCGCCGAACTGCCGGCGCTGAGTAGCGAGGTCGCGGCGCTGCGGGTCCAGCTCGATGGCCTCAAGCAGATCGAGCTCGCCCAGGCCGATCCCGGCCAGCTGGCCCAATACCAGGTCCGGCTCGGCCAGATCGATGAGGAGCTGCGCCGCCTGACCGGCCGGATCGAGGAGCTGGAGCACGGCCAGCAGACCCTCGAAGGCCGGTTCGATCAGCTGATCGGCGATCTCGACCAGCGGCTTCGATCGGTGGAGCAGGGCACGAGCGCCGGTACGCCGCGGGCGGCGGTCGCGCCCGAGCCCGCGCCACGTCCTGCGCCACGTCCCGAGCCGGCGCCCGGCCCGACGACCACCGCGCGCACGACGGTCCCGCCGGCGCCCACCCGGGGGGCTCCGCCCCAGGATCTCGGGCAGATCCCGCAGAGCGCGGTGGCGGTCCTGCCGCCGCCGTCGCCCCTGCCGGCGACGCCGCCCGCCGGCGCCGCCAAACCGCCCGCCGGCGCCGCCAAGCTGCCCGCCCAGCAGCAATACGATTCGGCGATGGAGCTCCTGCGCGCCGGCGACTACGCGGGCGCGGAAGGGGGGCTGCAGCTGTTCCTGGATCTCAATCCCGACCATCCGCTCGCCTCCAATGCCGCCTACTGGCTGGCCGAGACCTACTACGTCCGCAAGAACTACGCCGCCGCGGCCGCCGCGTTTGCCCGCAACTACCGCACCTATGGCAAGAACGCCGCCAAGGCGCCGGACAATCTTTTGAAGCTCGGCATGTCGCTCGACGGCCTGGGCGAGAAGGACAAGGCCTGCCTGTCCTATGTCGAGCTGGCCAAGGAGTATCCCGACCCGCCCGCCCATATCCGGGAGGCGCTGACGCGCGAGCGGGCGCGCGCCCAATGTGCCTGACCCCGCGGCCACCACGGGTGCGGACGCAGGCCGCCTGGATGACGCGCGCTTTGCCGCGCTGATGGCGCCGCTCGGTCCGTTCGAGGCGCGGCCCGGGCTCGCGGTCGCGATCTCGGGCGGGCCCGACAGCCTGGCGCTGGGCCTGCTCGCCGACCGCTGGGCGCGCGCGCGGGGCGGCGCGGTGGTCGGGCTGATCGTCGACCATGGTCTGCGCCCGGCATCGGCGAGCGAGGCCCGGCAGACCGCGCTCTGGCTGGCCGCCCGCCGGATCGCCTGGCAGATCCTGACCTGGACCGGCGCCAAGCCCACAGCCGGCATCCAGGCGGCGGCGCGGGCCGCGCGCTACCGTCTGCTCGGCGAGTGGTGCCGGGCGGCGGGCATGCTGCATCTGCTGACCGCGCATCACCTTGACGATCAGGCCGAGACCGTGGCCCTGCGCGCGGCGCGCGCCAGCGGTCCCGACGGGCTCGCCGGCATGGCGGCGGTGCGCGAGCTGGCCGGCCTCCGGCTGCTGCGGCCGCTGCTCACGCTGCCCAAGACCGCGCTGCTCGCCTACCTCGAGGCGTTGGACCAGCCCTGGCTCGATGATCCGAGCAACCGCGCGCCGGAGTTCGCGCGCGCCAGGCTGCGCGGCACGGCCGGGCTCGATGTGGCGCGGCTCGCGGGGCTGGCGGCCGGGCACGGCGCCGCACGGGCCGCATGGGAGCGCCAGGTCGGCGCCTGGCTCGCGCAGCATGTGCGGGTCTTTCCGGCCGGTTTCGCGCTGATGGCGCAGGCCGGGCTGGCGGCAGCGCCGGTCGAGATCGCGCGCCGGGCCGTGCAGCAGACGCTGCGCGCGGTCGGCGGCCGGCCCTATCCGCCGCGCCAGGCCCGCCTCGCCCGCCTGCTCGACGAGCTCCGCAGCGACCGGCGCCCGACCGGGCGGACGCTCGGCGGCTGCCGGCTGCTGCGCCAGGGCGACCGGCTGCTGGTCTGCCGCGAGGCGGCCGCGATCACCGAGGTGCTCGAGCCCCGGTCCGGCGCCTGGCAAAGCTGGGACGGCCGCTTTGCGGTCCGTCTGACCGGCGAGGTCGCGGGCCTCTCGGTCCGGGCGCTCGGCGCCGAGGGCTGGCGGCAGCGCGTCGGGCTGGTGGCCCGGGCGCCGGCGGCCGCTCTGCCGGCCGCAGTCCGGCCAGGCCTGCCGGCGGTCTGGCGTGGCAACCGGCTGCTGGCCGTGCCGGGGCTCGGTCTGATCGCCCCCGAGCGCGCCGGCCGGCTGGTCGCCGAGGCGCGCTTTCGACCGGCGCAATCCCTGGCCGGCGCGCCGTTTGCGGCCGGCCCGCCGGCGGCGGCCGGCGGATGAGCGCGCCTCGCGGCAAGGAGATCTTTGCTTCGGGGGTCGGATCGCTTATGTTAAGCTAAGCTGGATCTAGTGGCTCGCATGGCGCCTCTGAGCTGGGCCGCTGGCGGGCGAGGCCAATGGGGCTCTACCGCGGCGAGGCAGCTGGGTGAACAACTTTACCAAGAACTTGGCGCTCTGGGTCATCATTGGCCTGCTGTTGATCGCGCTGTTCAACCTGTTCCAGAACCCGTCCGGACGGGGGCCGCAGGCGAATCTCGCGTTCTCCGATTTCCTCGCCGAGGTCGACAACGGCCGCGTCCGCGACGTCACCATCCAGGGCAGCACGATCACCGGCCACTTCTCGGATGGCCGCTCGTTCAGCACCTACGCGCCCGAAGATCCGAACCTGGTCAGCCGGCTCTCCGATCGGGGCGTGCGGATCACCGCGGCGCCGGTCGACGACAGCATGCCGTCCCTGCTCGGCGTGCTCGTGTCCTGGTTCCCGATGCTGCTGCTGATCGGCGTCTGGATCTTCTTCATGCGCCAGATGCAGTCCGGCGGCGGCAAGGCGATGGGCTTCGGCAAGTCGCGCGCGCGCCTTTTGACCGAGAAGCACGGCCGGGTGACCTTCAACGACGTCGCCGGCATCGACGAGGCCAAGGAGGAGCTCCAGGAGGTCGTCGAGTTCCTCAAGAACCCGCAGAAATTCCAGCAGGTCGGCGGCCGGATCCCCAAGGGCGTGCTGCTGGTGGGCCCCCCCGGCACCGGCAAGACGCTGCTGGCGCGGGCGATCGCCGGCGAGGCCAACGTGCCGTTCTTCACGATCTCGGGCTCGGACTTCGTCGAGATGTTCGTCGGCGTCGGCGCTTCGCGCGTGCGCGACATGTTCGAGCAGGCCAAGAAGCACGCGCCCTGCATCGTGTTCATCGACGAGATCGACGCGGTCGGGCGGCACCGCGGCGCGGGGCTCGGCGGCGGCAACGACGAGCGCGAGCAGACGCTCAACCAGCTGCTGGTCGAGATGGACGGCTTCGAGGCCAACGAAGGCGTGATCCTGATCGCCGCCACCAACCGCCCGGACGTGCTCGATCCGGCGCTGCTGCGCCCGGGCCGCTTCGACCGCCAGGTCGTGGTGCCGAACCCGGACGTCCTGGGTCGGGAAAAGATCCTCCAGGTGCACATGAAGAAGGTCCGGGTCGGGCCCGACGTCGATCCCAAGGTGATCGCGCGCGGCACGCCCGGCTTCTCGGGCGCCGATCTTGCCAACATCGTCAACGAGGCCGCCCTGCTCGCGGCCCGCGTCGGCAAGCGCATGGTCGGCATGGTCGACTTCGAGTCCGCCAAGGACAAGGTCATGATGGGCGCCGAGCGGCGCTCCATGGTCATGACCGAGGAGGAGAAGCGGCTGACCGCCTACCACGAGTTGGGCCACGCCCTGGTCGGCTTCTTCTCGCCCGCCTCCGACCCGATCCACAAGGCGACGATCATCCCGCGCGGCCGCGCGCTCGGCATGGTGATGCGGCTGCCGCTCGGCGACCGGATCTCGGTCTCGCGCGAGAAGCTGAACGCCGACATCGCGGTCGCGATGGGCGGGCGGGTCGCCGAGGAGCTGATCTTCGGCCACGAGAAGGTGACCGCGGGCGCCGCCTCCGACATCGAGCAGGCGACCAAGATCGCGCGCCACATGGTCACCCAGTGGGGCATGAGCGACAAGCTCGGGCCGATGTCCTACGGCGAGAACCAGCAGGAGGTCTTCCTGGGCCACTCGGTGACCCAGACCAAGAGCGTCTCGGAATCGACCGCTCAGCTGATCGACGCCGAGATCCGGCGCCTGGTCGAAGCCGGGTTCGATACCGCCAAGACGATCATCGCCCGCAACCTCGACCGGCTGCACGATCTCGCCAATGCGCTGCTCGAGCACGAGACCCTGACCGGCGAGGAGGTCGGCGCCGTGCTGCGCGGCGAGCCGGTCCCGAAGTCGCCGCCCCACGAGCCGCCGAGCGCCGCCGCGCCGAGCGGCGGCAAGCGTGGCTCGGTGCCGACCACGGCACCCCCCAAAGAGGATACCGGCGGTCTCGAGCCGAGCCCGCAGCCTGGCGCCTGAGGGGCCGGCGCGGACGCCGCGGCGCCGGCAGGCGGCGAACCCCCCGGGCCTGGGCGTCGCGCTTCGGCCGAGCCGGGGGGCGCGCGCGATTGCCCCCAAGGCAGCGCCCCCTCGCGTCTACCTGCAGCCGCTCGGGATCCTGCACGCCGAAGCCGCCCGGCAGGCGCTCGCGGGCGGCTTCGCGCTGCCGCTCGGCGACCGGGGCGCGGCCTTCACCGCGGTCGAGGTCTGGCTGCGTTCGGTCGACCGGATCGAGCGCTCGGTCCTCCCGGTCACGGGGCTTGCCGCCTGGGCAAGCAGCCGCGGTGAGGCGCTCGAGGCCGCCCTGGAGCCGCGTCTTGCGGCGCTGACCGGGCCCTTGCCACGGCCCTTCGGTCTGCCCGATCGGCGGCCCTTGATCATGGGCGTGGTCAACGTCACTCCCGACAGCTTCTCCGATGGCGGCCGCTTCCTCGAGCCGGCCGCGGCGATCGCCCACGGCCGGAGCCTGCACGCCGAGGGCGCCGACATCGTCGACGTCGGCGGCGAATCCACGCGTCCGGGCGCGGCGCCGGTCCCGGTCGCGGAGGAGATCCGCCGCGTCCTGCCGGTGGTCGAGGCGCTGGCGACGAGCGGAGTTCCGGTCTCGATCGACAGCCGCAAGGCGGAGGTGATGCGCGCCGCGATCGCCGCCGGCGCGGCCATGATCAACGACGTCACCGCCTTGCGTGCCGATCCGGACAGCCTCGAGGTGGCGGGTACCAGCGATTGCCTCGTGGTCCTGATGCACAGCCAGGGCGAGCCCGCGACCATGCAGCGGCA
Source organism: uncultured Alphaproteobacteria bacterium (assembly GCA_963756905.1). GTDB lineage: Bacteria > Pseudomonadota > Alphaproteobacteria > Geminicoccales > Geminicoccaceae > DATAOG01. Next base: position 339,559 of record CAVWPO010000038.1, on the reverse strand, counting down.
ACCGGCCTACGTCGCGGCCCCGCTCGATGTGTTCGACCATCTCGAGCAGCGGATTTCGGCGTGGGCCGCGGCCGGCTTCGACCGCCGGCGCCTGCTGATCGATCCTGGCATCGGCTTCGGCAAGACGGTGGCGCACAACGTCGAGATCCTGAGCCGGCTCGGCCTCTATCTCGGTCTTGGTACCCCGATCCTGCTCGGGGTATCTCGCAAGAGTTTCATCGCCCGTCTGGCCGGAGAGGCCCCGGCGGCCGAGCGCCTGCCCGGATCGCTGGCGGCCGCGCTGGCCGGAATTGCCCAGGGAGTCGCGGCCTTGCGGGTCCACGATGTCGCCGCGACCCGACAATGCTTGCAGATTTGGCAAGCCTTGATGTGCTAGAATTGAAGCGCGTCGGGTGCCGGTGATTGCCATAGGGATAGGGAGTCGGCGGCTTGGTCGCGGCTTCGCTGACGGCTAAGCTGAGAGCGCAAAACCTCTGCTGCGGGGATTGGCATGGCTCGTAAGCTGTTCGGCACGGACGGGATTCGCGGCACCGCCAACCAGCCGCCGATGACGGCGGAGATCGCGCTGCGGCTCGGACTGGCGGCCGGCGGCTACTTCACCCGCGGCGACCATCGCCATCGCGTCGTGATCGGCAAGGACACGCGGCTCTCGGGCTACATGCTCGAGCCGGCGCTGACCGCAGGCTTCATCGCCATGGGCATGGACGTCACCCTGCTCGGGCCGCTGCCGACGCCGGGCGTGGCGATGCTGACGCGCTCGCTCCGGGCCGATCTCGGCGTCATGATCTCGGCCTCGCACAACCCCTATCAGGACAACGGCATCAAGCTGTTCGGCCCGGACGGCTACAAGCTTTCGGACGACATCGAGCTCGCGATCGAGGAGCGGATGCGCTGCTCGAGCGACGATGGCCTGGCCGAGCCCAGCCAGCTCGGGCGGGCGGTGCGCCTGGAGGGCGCCCGCGGCCGCTACATCGAGGCGCTCAAGGCCAGCCTGTCCAGGGGCATGACCCTGAACGGCCTCAAGATCGTGATCGACTGCGCCAATGGCGCGGCCTACGGGGTCGCGCCGAAGGTCCTCTGGGAGCTCGGCGCCGACGTCATCGAGCTCGGCACCAGTCCCAACGGCTTCAACATCAACGCCCGCTGCGGCTCGACCCAGCCGCAGGCGATGTGCGCGGCCGTGCTCGAGCATCGCGCCGACCTCGGGATCGCCCTCGACGGTGATGCGGATCGGATCGTGCTGGCCGACGAGCGCGGCGAGCTGATCGACGGCGATCAGATGCTGGCCCTGCTCGCCCAGAGCTGGCAGGCCGAAGCCTCGCTCAAGGGCGGCGGCGTGGTCGGCACCACGATGGCCAACCTCGGGCTCGAGCGCTACCTCCGCGACCGGGGCCTGACCCTGCACCGGAGCCAGGTCGGCGACCGCTACGTGGTCGAGCACATGCGCGCCTCCGGCCACAATCTCGGCGGCGAGCAGTCCGGCCACATCATCATGACCGACTTTGCGACCACCGGGGACGGCCTGCTCGCCGGGTTGCAGATCCTGGCGGTGATGCGCCGCCAGGACCGGCCGATGAGCGAGTTCGGCCGGGTCTTCCAGCCCTTGCCGCAACGGCTGCGCAACTGCCGTCTCAACGGCGGCCGGCCGCTCGAGGAGGGCGCCGTCCGGCAATGCATCGCGGCCGCGGAGGCCCGGCTCAACGGCCACGGCCGCATGCTGGTGCGGCCGTCCGGGACCGAGCCGCTGATCCGGGTCATGGTCGAGGCCGATGACGAGGCCCTGCTCGAGGGCGTGCTCGACGAGGTCGCCGGCACGATCGAGCGCTACGCCTGAGGCGCTTGCTGCATCCGAGCGCCCGCGGTTGGTGAGCGCAGGGCGTCAATCCACCCTCGCCCATCCCGCGATCCCGCTTCAGGCGATCAAGGGGCCGGCCACGCGGCCGCCCGAACCTCGCCGGCGCGCTGAGGCGGGTCGGCTTCCGGTCTTGAGCACCTCCGCATAGGTTGAATTTTTATACGTCGTATTATAGCCTAAGGTAGAAATGGTTAACCGCCGGTTAACCGAGCCGGAGTGGCTCGAACCATGGCGAAGAGCGGGCCCCTGGGGCTCGTCGGCGTCTCCTTGGCCGGATTGCTCGCGGCCTGCCAGATCACGGCCAGGGCCCCGCCGTCGCCCCCGCCGGTCGCTCGCGCGGCGACGGCCGCAGCGGTCCCGGCACGGGCGTGGCCGCCGATCGACTGGGCCAAGGCGCAGGATTGTCAGGCCAAGCTCGGGCTGCTGGCGGATGCCGCGGGCGCCGGACGTCTGAATGCCGACGAGCAGCCCCCGATCGCCGTGGTCCGTCCCGGCTCGGCCGATGGCCGCGACTGGCTGGCGGCGCCGAGCGTGACGGTCGCGGCCGACCTTCCGCTCGAGGTCCATGAGCGGACCGATCCGGCGATCGTCCACACGCCCTGCCTGCTCCTGGTGGAGCCGGCGCGGGATCAGCGGGTCGGGCAGCGTCTGATCAGCCAGGACAGCGTGCGCTCGCTCTATCAGAGCGGAGAGCGGACCGAGCGCAATCCCGACTACGACGCGGCCCAGCTGCGGCTTCGACAGGCCGAGCACGCCGCCAAGGACGACGGGCCCAGCATCCTGAAGGTCGGCGACCCGATGCTCGACCTGTTCGGAGCGCTGGTCGGCGGCGTGATCTCGGGCTTCAGCCAGGGCAGCCGCGAGCGGGAGGTCGACGAGGCGATGACCGCGCTCGCGGCGATCCCGCGTTCGATCGAAAGGCCGGTCTACCAGCCCTATCAATTCGGGCGCCAGAATGTCCTCGCCGGCAAGGAAGCGATCATCCCGGTCGCCTTGCTCGACCGAGCCAACGGACGCATCTGGCGGGCCGAGCTCCGGCAGCGCGAGCGGCGCGAGTTCCAGATCCTGGAGGGGCTGGACCCGCGCGACAAGGACCATGACGCCTATGCCGCGGGCAGTCTGACGCCGCAGGATTTCGAGAGCTGGCAACGCGAGCCGCCGCGCCTCGAGCTGTCGGCGATCGCGGCCGCGCTGCGCGACGTTGCGCCGGCGCCCGCGCCGGCAGCCGACCGATTGATCGCCGAGCTCGAGGAGTTGGAACCCCCGACCCTGGCCCTCGAGGCGTTGCCGTCGGCGGCCGTCTTGGCTCCCGCCCGAGACCGGGCGCCGGCTCGCAGGCACGTCCGTCCGGGTCGCCTGCCCGCCGACCCCGTCCGCCTCGATGACCGGATCGCCCGGTCGGGCAGCCTCGACGGTCCGCTGGCGGGCACCGACGCCGGTGACGATCTGCTGGCCCAGACCGCCGGCGCCGACGAGCCGCGGCCGAGCCCCGTCAGGTCGGCACCGCCGGCCGGGGGCCGGCTCTGGCCGGACCGGACCGATCGACAGGCGAGCCTCGCGTTCGATGGTCGGCTCGGTGGGGCGGCAGGGCCGCCGGCCGCCGGCCTCGAGCTTGCGCCCGGGGCAGGGCCCGCCGCAGCGCCCGGCGCCGATCCGCGTGCGGCGAGCGTGGTTCGGATCGGTGGCGGCGCCCGGGGCGGCGGCGGGGTCTACGTCCGCGCGGATCTGGTGCTGACCACCGCCCGGCTGGTCGACGGCAGCTCGGTCGTCGACGTCGCGACCGCCGATGGCGCACGCGTGCTCGGGCTGGTCGCCCGGACCGACCGGACGCGTAACCTGGCCCTGGTCCAGGTGGCGCATCCGGGGCCGCCGGTCGCCTTCTACGACGGCCCGCCGCTGCCGCCTGGCCAGCCGGTCGAGGCGATCGCCCTTGCCGAGGGCGCCGGGGTCGTCCTGACGCCAGGCCGCTATCGAAGTGCCCCTGCCGCGGCGGGTACCGCCGATTTGGCCCCGGCCGGGCTTGCGAGGGTCGAGGTCGGGGTGCCGCCCGCCCGCCCCGAGGGCCTGCCGTGGTTCGTCGGCGACCGTGTGGTCGGCTTCGGCACTGGCGCCGCAGTGCCCGCGGCCGGAGGGGCGCTGATCGCCGTCCGTGCGAGCGAGGTTCTGGACTTTCTCGATGGGGCCGGCGGCGCGCTCGCGGCGGTCCCCTGAGGTCGGGTCGATGGCGCGCGACCCGGTCGTCAGGCCGGCGGTTCGGTGCTAAGCAGGGCGGGCGTACCGATCCCTCCACTCAGCCAAGGGACCAGCGGGGACCTCGCCATGCCGTCGATGACCCTCGAGGCCTTCCGGGACTCGCTTCGCTCGGCCGCGCCGCCCGCCGGCCTGGGCCCGGCGCTCCAGGCGCTGTGGCGCGCGGCCAACGGCGACTGGCCGGCGGCCCATCGCCTGGCTCAGGCTCAGGACGATGCGGCCGGCGCCTGGGTCCATGCCTATCTGCACCGGGTCGAGGGCGATCTTGCCAACGCCGGCTATTGGTACCGGCGCGCGGACCGGCCCGTTTGCGCCGGGCCTCTGCCGGAAGAATGGGCGGCGATCGCCGCGGCGCTGCTCAAGGGCTCGCTCTGACCCTTCGGCCCGCAGATCTTTACGAATTGCTTACCGTGATACTGCCGCGGCCGGCTGCTTTCTAACCCGAATTCAGCGAATGTGGCCCTGGCCAGGTCCGCCGCCCGGCGGACCGCAGCCTCTCGGGTTGTGAGGATGCCATGTCGCTCAGTCATGCGAGCCTGAGGTCCCTGATCGCCCAGCTGGAGCGCGAGCACGGCCCGGAGCAGGGCGTGTGGTCGGCCGAGCGGTTCGCGTTCCGGGTCTGGTTCGACGACGGCGCGGAATACCGGCTGCGCTGGCCGCGCGGCGTCCGCAACCCGGCCTGGGAAGTCGTCCGCGAAAACTGATGCCAGGCGCAGACGGTCCCGGCGACAACGGGCCTGCCGACCCGGATCGGCGCCCCCCGACGTTGCAGCTTTCGCGTGCGAGCCGGGCGGCGCGCAAATACGCCCGGTCGCGGCACCACCTCCTAACCAGTCCGGAGCCGGCCGGTCAGTCCTCGGGCGCCGAGGCGGGCGAGCGTCATGCCGGCGAGGTCGATCTCGGGCGGGCGGCCGGTGATCAGATCGGCGAGCAGCCTCGCCGAGCCGCAGGCCATGGTCCAGCCGAGGTGGCCATGGCCGAGGCTCAGGAAGAGATTGGCATAGGGCGAAGGGCCGAGGATCGGAATGCCGTCCGGGGTCATGGGGCGGAGCCCGGTCCAATGGCGGGCGGTGCCGGCGTTCGGCGCCCCGGGCAGGAGGGTGCCGAGGCTCTCGAGCAGATTGGCGCCGCGGGCCGGGGTGAGCGTCGTGTCGTAGCCCGTGAGCTCGGCGGTGCCGGCGAGGCGCAGCCGATCGCCCAGGCGCACGATCGCGAGCTTGCGGCCGCTGTCGACCAGCGGTAGCCGCGGCGCGCCGTTCCAGCCGTCGAGCTCGAGGGTCACCGAGTAGCCCTTGACCGGGTAGACGGGGAGCTCGAGGCCGAGCGGGCGGAGCAGGCTCGCGCCGCCGCAGCCGAGCGCCACCAGGTAGCGGTCGGCCTCGAGGCGGCCCTGGTCGGTGATCACGCCGGTGACGCGCTCGCCGGCGGTCTCGAGCCCCCGGATCGCGGTCCCGAAGCGGAAGTCGACCCCGGCGTCGCGGGCGAGCTCGGCCAGGGCCGCGGTGAACTTGTAGGCATCGCCGCTCTGGTCATCCGGGAAGTGGATGCCGCCCGCGATCCGGTCGACCGCCGGCGCGATCGCGGGCTCCAGGCCGGCGCAGCCCGCGGCGTCCAGCAGCCGGTGCCGGACGCCGACCGCGGCCGCGACCTGCGCGGCATGCTCGAGGGCGGCGGCATCGCGGCAGAGCCGGAGGATGCCGAGGCTCGCCCCATCGTAGGCGATCCCGGTCGCCGCGATCAGCTCGTTGAGCAGCCCCTGGCTGTAGCGGGTCAGCCGGAGGATCGTCCGGGTGTTCTGGCGCCAGCGCGCGGCCGTGCAGTTGCGCAGGAACGCCGGCCCGAAGGCCATGAGGCCCGGGAGCGCGCGCAGGCGGAGCAGAAAGGGCGCATCCTCGCGGCCGAGCCACTTCAGGAGCTGCCAGGGCAGGCCCGGCGCTGCCCAGGGATCGGACATGCTGGGCGTGATCAGGCTGCCGTTCGCGAACGAGGTCTCGAGCCCGACGCCTGGCTGACGCTCGATCAGCGTGACCCGGCAGCCGGCCTGCGCCAGGTACCAGGCGGACGTCGTGCCGATGACGCCGCCGCCCAGGACCAGCACGTGCGGCATCGAGCTGGCCATCATGCCACCCCGCATCGGGACCTGGTCATGGCCACCCCTCAGCAGTCGAGCGTCTGCGCGCGCTCGAAGGGGCTGATCTGGGCGGCATGGGCGTCCCACTGCTGAAGCTTGAGCTTGGCGTAGCTGTCGATGACCTCGTCGCCGAGCGCCGTCCGCAGGATCCGGCTCTTCCGGGTCGCGCGGATCGCGTCCAGAAGGTTGAGCGGCAGCCTGCGGATGCCGCGGGCGCGCTGGCCATCGGTGTACATGTTGATGTCGAGGCGCTTGCCCGGATCGCGTCGCTCGCGGATGCCGTCGAGCCCCGCGGCGAGCAGGCCGGCCGGCGCCAGATAGGGATTGGCGGCACCGTCCATGAGGCGGAACTCGAGCCGCCCGGGGTCGGGAATGCGGACCATGTGGGTGCGGTTGTTGCCGGCGTAGCTGATCGCGTTCGGCGCCCAGGTGGCGCCCGAGAGCGTGGTCGCGGCGTTCAGCCGCTTGTAGCTGTTGACGGTCGGGTTGAAGATCGCGCACAGCGCCTCGGCCGAATGCAGGACGCCGCCCAAAAAATGATAGGCGAGCTCTGAAAGGCCGAGCACGCCGTCGCCGTCGTCGAACAGGTTCTTGCGCCCGCCCTTGTCCCAGATCGAGGCGTGCACGTGGCAGCCGTTGCCGGTCAGATGGGCAAAGGGCTTGGGCATGAAGGTCGCGCGCAGGCCGTGCCGCTCGGCGATGGTCTTGACCATGAACTTGAAGAAGGCGTGCCGGTCGGCGGTCACCAGGACGTCATCGTAGAGCCAGTTCATCTCGAACTGGCCGTTGGCGTCCTCGTGGTCGTTCTGATAGGGCCCCCAGCCGAGCTCGAGCATGGCATCGCAGATCGCGGTGATGACCTCGAAGCGGCGCATCAGGGCGGACTGGTCGTAGCAGGGCTTGTCCTGGGTGTCGCTTGCGTCCGAGATGGCGGCGCCATCGGGCGAGATGATGAAATACTCGCACTCGACCCCGGTCTTGAGGCGATAGCCCTCGTCGGCCGCGGCGGCGATCTGGCGCTTCAGGACCACGCGCGGCGCGCTCGCGACCTCCTTGCCCGCCATCCAGAGGTCGGCCGCCAGCCAGGCGACCTCGGGCTGCCAGGGCAGGCGCGTGAGGCTGGAGGGGTCGGGGATCGCGAACATGTCCGGGTCGGCGGGCGTCATGTCGAGCCAGGTCGCAAACCCCGCAAAGCCCGCGCCGACCTTCGCCATCTCACCGATCGCCGCCGCCGGCACCAGCTTCGCCCGCAGCACGCCGAACAGGTCGACGAAGCTGATCAGGAAATACCTGATGCCATCGTGCTTTGCGATCTGTGCCAGATCCTTCGCCATCCGAGCCGTCCTCCCCCTCGCGTTTGCTTTTTCAGGTCCGCTTGCCCGGGATCCAGTCGGTGCCGGCGAGCGGCACGCCCGCCATGGCCGCCGCCTCGACCGTGAGCGCTGCCAGGTCCTCGGGCTCGAGGTTGAGGACGTGCGACTTGCCGCAGGCGCGCGCCAGCGTCTGGGTCTCGAGCACGAGCGTGGTCAGGTAGTTCTGCACCCGGCGCGCCGCCTGCTCGACATCGAGGCGCGCTTCCAGCTCCGGGTCCTGGGTCGTGATCCCGACCGGGCAGCGGCCGGTATGGCAATGGTGGCAGAAGCCGGGCGCGGTGCCGAGCGCCGCGTAGTCCTGCTCGAAGAGCGGCGCGTTGCAGTTGAGCGCGATCAGCGCGGCCGTGCCGATCGAGACCGCATCCGCCCCCATCGCCAGCGCCTTGGCGACGTCGGCGCCGCTCCGGATGCCGCCCGAGACGATCAGCTGCACCTTGCGATGCACGTCCAGCTCCTGGAGCGCCTCGACCGCGAGCCGGACCGCCGGCAGCGTCGGGATGCCGACATGCTCGATGAAGACGTCCTGGGTGGCACCCGTGCCGCCCTGCATGCCGTCGAGCACGATCGCATCGGCGCCCGCCTTGACCGCGAGCGCTGTGTCGAACCGGGTCCGGGTGGCGCCGATCTTGACGTAGATCGGCTTTTGCCACTCGGTGATCTCCCGGAGTTCCGCGATCTTGATCGTGAGATCGTCCGGGCCGGTCCAGTCGGGATGGCGACAGGCGCTGCGCTGGTCGATGCCCTGCGGCAGGGTGCGCATGGCGGCGACCCGCTCGGTGATCTTGAGCCCGAGCAGCATGCCGCCGCCGCCGGGCTTCGCCCCCTGGCCGACCACGACCTCGAGCGCGTCCGCGCGGCGCAGATCGTCCGGATTGAGGCCGTAGCGCGACGGCAGCACCTGGTAGACCAGGGTCTTCGACGCGGCCCGCTCCTCGTCGGTCATGCCGCCGTCGCCCGTGGTCGTGCTGGTGCCCATGGCGGTCGCGGCGCGCCCGAGCGCTTCCTTGGCGTGCGCGCCGAGCGCGCCAAAGCTCATGCCGGCGATCGTGATCGGGATCGCGAGCTCGACCGGCCGCTGGGCGAACCGGGCGCCGATCGTGACGTTGGTCGCGCACCGCTCGCGGTAGCCCTCGAGCGGATAGCGCGAGACCGAGGCGCCGAGCAGCACCAGGTCATCGAAGGTCGGGATCCGCCGCTTGGCGCCAAAGCCCCGGATCTCGTACAGCCCCTCGCGCGCGGCGCGCTGGATCTCGGCGATCACGCTCTGCGGAAAGCTCGCGGAGCCCCGCAGCGAACGCGGGTCGATCCCGCTCCCGCTCCCCTGGCCGCTCGCCGCCCCGTCTCCCGACATTTCGACGTCACCCTCAGCCGTTGGTCATGCGCGGACCCGATCAGGCCGGCCGCCCGCGCTCCGACGCCAGGCGCGGCCGGAGGCCCGACCGGCGGTCACTTCCACCGCCGTTCGACCCGCGCACCCGTCCGATCTTCCGGGCTCGATGAAGGGCTCGGCCGCCTTCCCGTTAACGGCAAGGCGCTCGACCGAGGCTTGCTCAGGCACGCTCAATCGCGAGACCTCCTGGCGACATACCGAGATTCACCTATTTTAGTTTCCGACCGACCGGTCGTTCGTGTTAGCCGCTCGCGACACCTTCGACAACCGAACAGGGCCGCGAATCCGATGGGGATCTTCAGTCACTGGCTGCTTTGGTTGGTAGCGCTCTCGCTTTCAGGTTGGCTCTACCTGGTCCTGTGGCGCGGCGCCTTCTGGCGGGCGGAACCGCTGCCGGACCCGGCGGTTCCGTCAAAGCAGCGCTTACCGGATGTGGTCGCGGTGGTGCCGGCGCGCAACGAGGCGCCCTATCTCGCCCGTACGCTGCACTCGCTGATCGCCCAGGACTATCCCGGCCGGGTGTGCGTGATCGTGGTCGACGACAGCAGCGAGGACCTCACCCGTGCCATCGCCGAAGCGACGACGACCTGGTCGGACCACCTGCTCGAGGTGATCGGCACGCGCCCTCGGCCGGCAGGCTGGTCGGGCAAGCTGTGGGCGGTGTCCGAAGGGCTCCGACGCGGCTTCGAGCGGATGCCGGACGCGCCCTATGTCCTGCTCACCGATGCCGACGTCCAGCACGATCCCGGCAATGTCCGCCGGCTGGTCGCAAAAGCGGAAGCGGATCGGCTCGACCTGGTCTCGCTCTTGTTCAGGCTTCACTGCCAGAACCTTTGGGAGCGGCTGCTGATTCCGCCGTTCGTCTTCTTCTTTCGCGAGGTCTACCCGTTCGCCGCGGTCAACCGGCAGCAACGCGCCGAAGCCGCCGCGAATGGCGGCTGCATCCTGGTGCGGCGCGAGGCGCTTGCCCGCATCGGCGGCATCGAGTCGATTCACGACCACCTGATCGACGATGTCGCGCTCGCGCAGCGGATCAAGCACTACCCGACGCCCGGTACCGGGCGGATCTGGCTCGGCCTGACCGGATCCACGAGGAGCCTGCGCGACGAGACCCGACTGAGCGAGATCTGGGACATGGTCGCGCGCTACGCCGATACCGGCCTCGGCCATTCGCTGTCTCTGCTCGTTCTCGCTGTGCTCGCGATGCTCGTCCTTTATCTCGTGCCGCCGCTCGCGCTGATCGGCTGGCCGCTGCATGGCTCGTCGACCGTTGCGGCGCTGGGCCTGGCCGGCTGGCTGTGCATGACCCTTGCCTACTGGCCGATCGTCCGCCTGCATCGCCAGCGACCGTATTGGGCCTTGACGTTGCCGCTCGCCGCGGTTTTTTACGCCGCGATGACCATCGACTCCGCGTGGCAGTACCGGCACGGCAGGGGTGGTCGATGGAAGGGCCGCATCGAAGCGCCGCGAGCGCAGCCTTGAAGCTCGATCGGCGCCGGGACCCGGACAGCCGACAAAGCGGGGATCGCGCCCCCTAAAAGCAGCCGGCGGGGCGAAAGGAAGCCGCCCCCGGTGAGCCCGAGGCAGCGCGCGCCGAGCTCGTCGATCAAGGTGCCGACGTGAGCGAACCGTTCCACGACCTCGGCCGGGTGTTCCCTCATGCCGGCCAGGTGGCCGCGTCGGGGTCTTCGGCGACAACAGGGAATGAGTGAACGGATTCGGTCGGCGGTCTGAAATGCACTGTCGCCACCGGACAATGCAGAGCTCTGGGCGCAACGAGGAGAGCACTGCTCCTCCCAATCGCAAACAGCTGATTTAACAATTACGAATGGTGTTTCAAATGAAACTCGAAACCCGACGTCACGACATCAAACTGAAATAGGCAAGAGCTTAATGGCACCGCCTGGGCGGGGAGAGGCTGCTCCACGCTCCAGGACCTTGTTTTCGAGGGAACTGGCCATGAAGCTGCACGAGGAAGACATTCCCGCCGCTCCCAACGAGAAAGATGCGGACGGTGTCCTTGTGCTCGAGGACGGCACGATCTTCCGCGGGAAGGGTCCGGGCGGCTTCGGCGAGGCCCAGGGCGAGCCGTGCTTCAACACCTCGATCACGGACTATCAGGAGAGCGCAAGGAGCAACCAATCGTGATCATAATTGTTGGCATGTCCAGCGAGCATCGAAACATTAACCAAACGATATTTTCCGGTTGCGGGATCGTGCGCCATCTCTGGTCACGTGTGGGCGATGCGGTCGGCGCTCGCGACCCTCGCCTGCTCACGCGCGCGCTAACCGCAGGACCTCTGCGTAGCTTTACCTGAATTTGCTTTTCCTAATTTCCGCCCCGCCACCTGCCCGTGTTAGCCGCTCGCCACACTTTGGACAACCCAAGAGGCCGACTCCGATGCTGCTCTTCAGTCACTGGTTGCTTTGGCTGGCAGCCCTCTCGCTGGCAGGCTGGCTCTATCTGATCTTCGGGCGCGGTGCCTTCTGGCACGCGGAATCGCTGCCAGAGCCGTCGGTCCCTTCGCGGCAACGCTTACCGGATGTGGTCGCGGTCATGCCGGCCCGCAACGAGGCGGCCTACGTCGCCCGCTCGCTGGGCTCGCTGATCGCCCAGGACTATCCCGGTCGGTTCGGCGTGGTCCTGGTCGACGATAACAGCGAGGATCTTACTCGGACGATCGCCGAAGCGATCCCGACCCGACCGGGCCGCCTGCTCGAGGTGATCGGCGCACGCCCTCGGCCGGCAGGCTGGTCGGGCAAGCTCTGGGCGGTGTCCGAAGGGCTCCGACGCGGCTTCGAGCGGATGCCGGACGCGCCCTATGTCCTGCTCACCGATGCCGACGTCCAGCACGATCCCGGCAATCTCCGCCGGCTGGTCGCGAAGGCGGAAGCGGACCGGCTCGACCTGGTCTCGCTCATGTTGAGGCTCCACTGCCAGGGCCTTTGGGAGCGGCTGCTGATTCCGCCGTTCGTCTTCTTCTTTCGCGAGCGCTATCCGTTCGCCGCGGTCAACCGGCAGCAGCGCGCCGAAGCCGCCGCGAACGGCGGCTGCATCCTGGTGCGGCGCGAGGCGCTTGCCCGCATCGGCGGCATCGAGTCGATTCACGACCACCTGATCGACGACATCGCGCTCGCGCAGCGGATCAAGCACTACCCGACGCCCGGTGCCGGGCGCATCTGGCTCGGCTTGACCGGATCCACCAGCGGCCTGCGCGACACGACCCGCCTGAGCGACATCTGGGACATGGTCGCACGCTATGCCGATACCGCGCTCGGCCATTCGCGGTCTCTGCTCGTTCTTGCTGTCTTGGCGATGCTCGACCTCTATCTGGTGCCGCCGCTCGCGCTGCTCGGCTGGCCGCTGCATGGCTCGTCGACCGTTGCGGCGCTGGGCCTGGCCGGTTGGCTGTGCATGACTCTTGCCTACTGGCCGATCGTCCGCCTGCATCGCCAGCGGCCGTATTGGGCCTTGACGTTGCCGCTCGCCGCGGTTTTTTACACCGCGATGACCATCGATTCCGCGTTGCAGTATCGGCGCGGTAGGGGTGGTCTATGGAAGGGCCGCATCGCCGCGTCCCCGGTGCCGCGAGCGCAGCCTTGAAGCGCGATCGGCGCCGGGACCCGAACCGCCGACAAAGCGGGGATCGCGCCCCTGAAAGCAGCCGGCGGGGCGCCGTAGGGGCGAAAGGAAACCGCCCGGGGTGAGCCCGAGCCGATCGGGTAGGGAGGTGTCCCCGGGTCAATGTGGGCGATCCAGCAGCGCCTGCAGGCGTTGCCGGCCGAGCGCAAGATCTTGCTCGAGGTGGACGAGGAGGCCAAGCGCTGGCTCGCCGAGGCCGCCCGGGTCTCGAGGCTGGCGGCAGCATTGCCACCGCGGGCGGCCGCACAGTGCGCCCGGCTGAGAGCCGCCGGAGCGGTTCGCGCGCCGGCTCGGCGCGCCCGAAGGTCCGCGCCCGCCCGCCGCCGACGCTCGCTCCAGTCTCGAATCCATGCTACCATGTCAACGGCTGACCTTCGTCGTGGACCTGACTTCGGAGGAACGCCAACCTGCCTGCCGCGCAAGAGACCTGGGTGCCGCCAGGAAGGGGATTGCACACCCGCCCGTGAGCGGCCATCGATCGGTTTTTCGGGAACGCTGTTGAGTATGACGATGCAGCGATCGCTGTGGTATATTCGAAAAGGCAATACGAAACGGCGATTTTAGGCGAGGCGCGGGGCAAAACCCCGGACAAAACGGGGGGGATGGAAGATGACCCAGGCAAGAGACCTACTTGCCCAGATGACGTTGGAGGAGAAGGCTGCGCTCTGTTCCGGACGCGACTTTTGGAATCTCAAGGACATCGAGCGCCTGGGTATCCCCTCGATCATGCTCACGGACGGGCCACACGGGCTGCGCAAACAAACGGTCAGCGGCGAGCGGGTCGACCTGAACGCGAGCGTACCGACGACCTGTTTTCCCACGTCAGCGGCGCTCGCCGCCACCTGGAACCGGGATCTGGTCTACCGGGTCGGTGAAGCCCTGGGCAAGGAGTGTCTGGCCGAGAAGGTCGCGATTCTCCTGGGGCCCGGCGCCAACATCAAACGTTCGCCGTTGTGCGGCCGCAACTTCGAGTACTTCTCGGAGGATCCCTATCTGACCGGCGAAATGGCCAAAGCGCACATTCGGGGTGTGCAAAGCAAAGGCATCGGGACCGCGCTCAAGCACTACGCGGCCAACAATCAGGAAAGCCGGCGCATGTCGATCGACGCGATCGTCGACGAACGGGCGCTGCGCGAGATCTATCTGACCGGGTTCGAAATCGCGGTGCGCGGAGCTCAGCCGGCCGCCGTCATGTGCGCGTACAACCGGCTGAACGGCACCTATTGCAGCGAACACCGGCATCTGCTGACCGAAATTCTGAGAGACGAGTGGGGGTATGCCGGGGTCGTGGTCAGCGACTGGGGCGCGGTCAATCAGCGGGTGAAGGGTCTCGCCGCCGGGTTGGACCTGGAGATGCCGGGCTCGCGCGGCCAGAGCGATGCCGTGCTGGTCAAAGCGATCGAAGCAGGCGAGCTCGACGAGAGGATCCTGGATCGGGCCGTCGAGCGGCTGCTCACGCTCACGCTGCGCTTGGCCGGTGTGCTGAAAGAGGACGCCTCGTACGATCGGAACGCCCATCACGCGCTGGCCAGGCAGGTGGCCGGGGAGGCCGCCGTGTTGCTCAAGAACGAGGGCAGCATCCTGCCTCTGGCGGCGGTCGGGCCGATCGCGCTCATCGGGGCGTTCGCCAAGACGCCCCGTTATCAGGGCGCCGGCAGCTCGCAGATCAAGCCGACCAGGCTGGAGAACCTCTGCGATGAGCTGGTCAAGCTTGTGGGCCACGAGCGGACGGTCGGTTACGCGGAGGGGTACCGCTTGCGGGGCGATGCGGTCGACCAGGCGGTGCTGGCGGAGGCATGCAGCGTCGCCGCGCAGGCGGCCGTCGCGATTGTCTGCGTGGGACTGCCCGAGTGTTGCGAGGTCGAGGGCGTCGATCGGGCACACATGCGTTTGCCGCAAAGCCATGACGCCCTGGTGGAGGCGGTCGCCGGGGTAAATCCCAATGTGGTGGTCGTGCTGAGCAACGGATCACCGGTCGAGATGCCATGGGAAGGCCGGGTCAAAGGCATCCTCGAGGGCTATCTGGGCGGCCAGGCGGGTGGCGGAGCGATCGCTGACATCCTCACCGGCCGGGTCAACCCGAGCGGCAAGCTGGCCGAGACTTTCCCGCTACGCGCGGAAGACAACCCGTCATACGCGAGTTTTCCAGGCGGTCCCAAAACCGTCGAATATCGAGAAAGCGTCTATGTGGGCTATCGGTACTACGACAGTGCGCACCGGGCGGTGCGCTTTCCCTTCGGCCACGGCCTCAGCTACACCACTTTCCAGTATGACAATCTTGCCCTGAGCGCGGCCCGCATAGGGGACGGCGATCGTCTGACGGTCGAAGCCACGGTCAAAAACGTCGGTCCCGTCGCCGGCAAGGAGACGGTCCAGCTCTATGTGCGAGATGTCGAGGCGAGCGTCTTCAGACCCGACAAAGAGCTGAAGGGATTCCTCAAGGTCGGTCTGGCACCGGGCGAGCAACGAAGGGTCAGGTTCGAGCTGGACCAACGGTCATTTGCGTTCTACGACGCCAATCCCGGCGGATGGCGAGCGGAGCCGGGTGCGTTCGAAGTCCTGTTGGGAGCCTCGTCCAGAGATATTCGGCTGTCCGGTGTCGTGGAGATGACATCGACGCGGCAAGTCGTGGTCGATCCGGTGCAGCGGCGCAAACTTCAGTCGTATCATGCGCCGGCCACGAGCTTTCCTATCGCCCGGCGAGCATTTGAAGCCCTGTGTGGCCGAACGCTGCCCAGCAACGACCTTGGCAAAGGCGGCGAGCATACGCTGAACACACCGATTGGCGACATGACCGACACGATTGCCGGCCATCTGCTGTATAAAGTGATCCAACGCAAGATCGGCAAGATGACAGCAGGAGGAAGCGATGACGAGCCCCTATCGATCATGGTGAAACGCATGGGCGAAGAACTCCCACTGCGGGGTATGATGATGAGTTCGGGGAGGATCACTTACGGGATGCTGGATGGTGTGCTGATGATGATCAACGGCAAAGCCTGGCGCGGTATGCGCAAGTTGCTCACGGAGTTCTGGCAGACCCGAGACATTATCAGACTGTTATCCAAAATCGTATCCTGAAGTCACAGGGCGCGGCGGGATCGCGTTCTGCTCGGGCGCGTTTTGAGGAGATATCGGGCGTGCGGCAAAGCTGGCGGCTGGGCGCGTTTGAGCGGCGTGGGATTTGTTTTGGATGGCTCGTCATCGGTGGTCGGGCTCAGTAGCTGCCGGCGTGGTCGATGTGGAAGTTGTAGAGGCGACGGGCCGAGCCGTAGCGCCGGAACTGCGCGGGATCGAGCTCGAAGCCGGCGCGCTCCAGCAACAGCTCGAGGACCCCGCGGTCGGTCTCGGTCAGCGGCTGCTCGATGCAGTCCGAGCCGAGGCCCGCGACCCGGCCTCGCACGTAGAGCACGGCCTCGTAGATCGAATCGCCGAGATCGGCGCCGGCATCGCCGCAGACCACCAGATGGCCCGCCTGGGCCATGAACGCGCTCATGTGGCCGACCGAGCCCTTGACCACGATGTCGACGCCCTTCATCGAGATGCCGCAGCGCGAGCTGGCATCGCCCTCGATCACCAGAAGGCCGCCCTGGCCCGAGGCGCCGGCCGACTGGGAGGCGTTGCCGGTGACCCGGACCACGCCCGACATGATGTTCTCGGCGAGGCCCTGGCCGGCGTGGCCGTGGATCGTGACGTGCGCCGCCTGGTTCATGCCGGCGCAGTAGTAGCCGACGTGGCCTTCGATCGTGACCTCGAGCGGCTGGGTCAGGCCGACCGCGACCGCATGCGCGCCGCGCGGGTGGAGGATGCGCCAGCTGCGCTGGTTGGTGTCGGCAGGCAGCGCGTGCAGGGTCCGGTTGAGCTCGCGGACCGTGGTCGTCTGCAGGTCGACCTCGAGCACCGGTCAGTGCCGCGCCCAGCTGTAGACGGTCGCCGGCGCCGGCTCCCAGATGCGCGCGGTCTCGGCGCCCGGCAGGTGCGCGATCGAGCGGTATTCGGACGCCATCGCGACCCAGTCGTCGGTCTCGGCGAGCACCGCGGGCTTGCAGGCGAAGCGGTCGCGCAGCACCGCAAAGCCGTCCCTCGTGCCGACCGCGAAGGTGTAGAAGCCGTCGAGGTCGTCGAGCGCGGCCTCGAGCGCCTGATCGAGGCTCGCTCCCTCGGCCAGCCGCCAGGTCAGATAGCCGGCGGCGACCTCGGTGTCGTTGTCGGTCTGGAAGCGGATGCCGTGACGCTGCAACCCGAGCCGCAGGCGATTGTGGTTGGAGAGCGAGCCGTTGTGCACCAGGCAAAGGTCGAGCCCGGTCGAGAAGGGGTGCGAGTGCTCGGTCGTGACCGCGCTCTCGGTCGCCATGCGCGTGTGGCCGATCGCGTGCGAGCCGCCGAGCTCGGCCAGGCGAAAGCGTCCAGCGACCGCCTCGGGCCGGCCTTTTTCCTTGTAGATCTCGATGCTCTCGCCGATCCCCATGAGGCGCACCTCGGGCCAGCGCCCGGCCAGCGCGCCCCGGATCGCCGCGGCCGGAGCGTCGCTCATCAGCATGCAGTGGCTCGCCCGCACCTCGCCCTCGACCCGGGCGCCAAGCGTCGCGGCCAGATCCGCCCACAGCTTCGGCCAGGGATAGCCCTCGTCCTGGTGATGGAGCGTGAGCTTGACCGTCATGCCGGCAGCCGGCGGGCGATAGACGGCAAAGCCCGCGCTGTCCGGCCCGCGCTCGCCCATCCCGGTCAGCATCGGCGCGAGATACGCCCCGAGCCGCGGCTCGAGGCGGGCGCTCTTCAAAAACAGACCGACGATCCCGCACATGAGGGCCTCTGCCGTGCTTGAGGGCCGGCGCCGCGCCGGTGGCGCCCGATGGGGGCCGAGACTAACGTGCGCCGGTCCGGGGCGCAATTTGCGCTCGCGAGCCCCTGATCCCCGACCAGGGTTTCGGTCGATCGCCACCGACCAGCGCCCTCTGGCCGAACATGGCCCGCGATCCCGTCTTCGACCTCTGCGCGTCGACTGCTCGATCGCCCGCCTCGGGGCTCCGGGGACGTGCCGTCGCGGATTGACGCATCGGACTATTCGTTCGAGGATCGCGCCAAGGCGGGGCCGTCGACCACGCCGTGAGAGCGAGGGAGAAAGTGGCGGATCTCCGGGCAGCAGCGGCCGAGGCTCCGGGCGGACAGGGTCCGCTCGTGGCCCTGCGCGGGATCGAGAAGAGCTTCGCGGGCGTGGCGGTGCTCAAGGGCGTGGGCCTGATCGTCCATCCGGGCGAGGTCGTGATGCTGGTCGGCGAGAACGGCGCCGGCAAGTCGACCCTCAAGAACATTCTCTGCGGGGTGGTGGCGCCCGATGCCGGCGCCATCGAGTTTTTCGGGCAGACCTATGCCGCCCTCTCGACGGCGCAGGCCGACCGGCTGGGGATCGGGACGATCCATCAGGAGCTGAGCCTGTTCGGCAATCTGTCGGTCGCCGAGAACATCCATCTGCCGCATCTGCCCTATCGTGCGGGGCTGGTCGACCGCAAGGCGATGCGGGCAACCGCGGCGACCCTGCTCCGGGATCTGCTCGGCAGCGCGATCGACCCCGGTGCCGTGGTCGAGACGCTCTCGCTCGGCGAGCGGCAGCTGGTCGAGATCGCGAAGTCGATCCATCGCTCGTCCTCGCTCTTGATCCTGGACGAGCCGACCACCTGCCTCAGCCTGCCCGAGCGGCAGCGCCTGTTCGGGGTCGTGCGCCGGCTCAAGGGCCGGGGCTTCGGCATCCTCTACATCACCCATTTCATGGAAGAGGTGTACGAGCTCGCCGATCGGATCGTGGTCCTGCGCGACGGCGCCGTGGTGGGCGACGGCACGCCCGCCGAGATCCCGCTCGCGAGCCTCGCCCGGCTGATGGTCGGGCACGACCTCGGGGAGCCCGTGGCCAGCCTGCCGCCGGGCAGCCAGGAGGCGCCGGTGGTCCTCGAGGCCCGCGGCCTTGCCGATGGCGTCCTGGTGCGGGATGTGGGCTTCACCTTGCGGGCGGGCGAGATCCTGGGGCTCGCGGGCCTGGTCGGCGCCGGCCGCAGCGAGACCGCCGAGCTGCTCCTGGGGCTGCGCCGCGGCCAGGGCGAGGTGATCCTCGCGGGCCGGCCGTTCACCGACCGGAGCCCGCGCTCGGCCCGCGCCCGCGGGCTGGTCCTGGTGTCCGAGGACCGCCGCCGCGACCAGGCCTACCTGGCCCGACCTTTGCGCGAGAACCTGACCACGCCCTGCCTCGCCGAGCTGCGCGCGGGACGCCTGCGACTGCTGGCGCTCGGCCGCGAGAAGCGCCTCGCCGCGGACATCGCCACGAGCTTCGGCGTCGACCATCCGGGCCTCGAGGCCCCGATGGTCACGCTCTCGGGCGGCAACCAGCAAAAGGCGATCCTCGGCCGCTGGTTCGAGGGCGATCCCTCGGTCTGCATCCTGGATGAGCCGACCAAAGGCGTCGACATCGGGGCGCGCGAGGCGGTCCACCGGATGATCCTGGAGCGGGCGGCAGCGGGCGTCGCCTTTCTTTTGATCAGCTCGGACCTCGCGGAGCTGCGGGCGCTGGCGCACCGCGTGCTCGTGCTGCACAAGGGCCGCGTGGTCGCCGACCTCGCCCGCGCCGAAGCCGATCTGCATCATGTCATGGCGCTCGCCTCGACCGGGCGGGCCGCCGCATGAAGCCCGCCCTGTCCCGCGCCGCCGCCCAGGAAGTGTCGCTGCTGCTCGCGATCGTGTTCGTCTGCATCGGCTTTTCCCTGCTCTCCGGGCGCTTCGCCGACCTCGACAACCTGAAGAACGTGCTGCTCCAGGCATCGGCCACGGTGATCGCCGCCGTGGGCATGACCTTCGTGATCGCGACCCGCGGGATCGATCTCTCGATCGGCTCGGTCGCCAACCTTTCCTTGTGCTTTGCCGCCTTCCTCGCCGGCACGCGCATCGAGGCCCAGCTCACGACCCTGGTCGGGCCGCTCGCCTATCCGCTGGCGCTCCTGACCGGTACCGGGCTTGGCCTGCTCAACGCGCTGCTGATCGGTCGGGTCGGGCTCAGCCCGCTGATCGCGACGCTCGGGACGCTCACGCTCTACCGGGGTCTCGCGCTCCACCTCACCGGCGCCGCGCTGACGGCGGTGAGCGGCCCGATCCTCTGGTTCGCGCGCGCCCAGATCGCGGGCGTCGGCCTGCCGGTCCTGGCCGCAGCCGTGGTGGCGCTCGGCGGCGCCGTGGCGCTGGCGCGGACGGTGCCGGGGCGCCAGCTCCTGGCGCTCGGCGGCTCGCCGCGCTCGGCGGTCGAGACCGGCATTCCGATCCAGCGGCTCCTGCTTCTGGTCTATGGTCTGGCCGGCTTCTGCGGCGCGGCCGCCGGCCTGATCGTGGTCGGCCGGGTCGGCGTGATCAATTCGGACCTGGGCTTCGGCTTCGAGTTCACGGTGATCACCGCGGTGGTCCTGGGCGGCACCAGCCTGTTCGGCGGCCAGGCGGCCATGGCCGGCAGCGTGATGGGCGCGCTCCTGCTCACGATCATCGACAACGGCCTCAATCTGATCGGCGCCAACCCCTATGCTTACGACGTCGTCCGCGGCCTGATCCTGGTCGGGGCCGTGTCCCTGGACGCGGCGGTGCGCAGCTGGCGCGAGCGCGCCGGCGCGACGCTGCCGGCCTGAGGCGGCCCGGGAGCCGGCCGGATGCGCGCGGAGCGACTTGATCGGCAACCAGCGGCGACCCGTGGGGGTGCCGCCACATCAGGGAGGCAAGGAAGCATGTCGAGAGCTGTCAAGAGAGCCGCGGTCGCGAGCGCGCTGCTGCTGCTGGGCGCCACGGCCGGCTCGGCCAAGGACATCACGATCGGCGTCTCGTTCGACAAGATCGAGCCGTTCCGCGTCGCCCAGCAGAAGGCGATCGAGGACGCGATCGCCGCGGCCGGCGTGAAGGAGAAATTCGCCAACGCCGACAAGGACGCGCAGCGCCAGGCCTCCCAGGTCGACAGCTTCGTCTCGCAGGGCGTGAGTGCCATCGTCTCGATCCCCTGGGACATCGAGGCCGCGGTCGACCTCGCCCAGTCGTCGATCGCGGCCGGCGTGCCCTTCGTCTCGATGGACCAGGCGCCGGCCGACCTGAAGGCGGTCACCTATCACGTGGGCGGCGACCCCTGCGCCGACGGCAAGGTCGCCGGCGAGTTCTTCGTCAAGGCCGCGGCCGGCAAGCCGTTCAAGCTGCTCGAGCTGCAGGGCGGGCTTGCCAACGACAACGGCATCCGGCGCTCCAAGTGCCTCGACGACGCGCTCAAGGCGGCCCCCAACATCGAGATCGTCGCCCAGGTCCCGACCGACTGGAATCCGCAGAAGGCGCTCGAAGGCACCGAGAACGCGCTCCAGGCCCACCCGGACCTGGCCGGCATCTACGCGCCCTGGAACGATGCCCTTCAGGGCATCTTCTCGGTCCTGAAGCAGAAGAACCTGCTGGTGCCGGTGGGCGATCCCAAGCACATCACGATCGTCAGCATCGACGGCACGCCGCTCGGCTGCAAGGCGGTCAAGGACAGGCTGATCGACCTCGAGATCGCGACGCCGTTGCCGGAGATGGCCAGGCGCGCGGTCAACGCCGCGATCAAGGCCGCGAACGGCGAGGAGATCTCGCCGCAGGCCGAGTTCCTGCCCGGCATCCCCTACGGCCCCGACAACGTGGCCGAGATGGCCCCGAAGATCTGGGGCTGCGCCTGAGCGAGCGCGGCGCCCCTCCTCGGACGGAGGGGCGCCGGCCCATGGCGTGCCGGGATTTCGGATGACGGCGACGCTCGAGGGCGACGCGGGCAGCGGCACCCGGGTGCCAGCCCGCGACCGGCCGGCCGCCGCTCCGGCGGCCGCCGCCCGCCTGGCGCAGGCTGCTGCAGGACGCGCCGATGCTGCCGGTGCTGGTGGCGGCCTTCGTCGTCTTCTGCTTCACCGTCGACGGCTTCACCTCGGCCGCCAATCTCGGCAACATGGCGCGGTTCTTCGCGCCCCTGTTCGTGGCCGCGGTCGGCGCGATGCTGGTGTTCCTTTTGGGCGAGATCGACCTCAGCATCGGCTCCACCCTCAGCCTCGCCTCGGTCGCCGCGGCCTGGGTGATGCGCGAGGCCGATTCGGTGGCGCTCGGGGCCGCGGCCGGCGTCGCGACCGGCATGGCGATCGGCGCCATCAACGGCATCGCGGTGGCCTGGCTGCGGTTCCCGGCCTTCCTGCACACGCTCGGCATGCTGATCACGGTCCGGGCGGTGGCCCTGCTGATGACCGGCGGCCACTCGGTCGGACGCCTGCCGCCGGCGGCGGTCGCGATCGGCCGGGGGTACCTTCTGGGCGTGCCCAACCTTCTGTGGCTGGCGGCCGCGGTCGGCCTGGCGGCGGCGATCCTGCTCGCGCGCAGCGTGCTCGGGCGCGAGCTGTTCCTGATCGGCGCCAATCGCCGGGCGGCGATGTTCAGCGGCCTGCGGGTGACGCGCACGCGCTTTGCGGCCTTCTTCCTCTCCGGCAGCCTCGCCGGCTGCGCGGGCGTGGCGGTGGTCCTGCGGCTGGGCTCGGGGGGGCCGATCCTCGGCGACAATCTGCTGCTGATGGCGATCGCGGCGGTGGTGCTGGGCGGCACCAGCATCATGGGCGGCGAGGGCGGCGTGTTCCGCACGGCGACCGGGGCCGCGGTGATCGTCCTGCTCGACAAGGGCCTGAACCTGCTCGGGCTCGAGTTCTACGACCAGGCGATCGTGATCGGCGCGGTCATCCTGATCGGCAGCGCGCTCGGCGTCCGCCTGCACCGCGGCCGCACCCAAAGCATCGGTTGACCCCGCCCTGCGAAACCGATCGATCGCGCGCTCCATCCGCAGATCGATCCGGGGACTGGCCGATCTTTCCAGGCATCCCGGAGCGGCGGCAGGAGACGGTCGAATTGGGTCGATAGCTCAAGATCAACTGATGCGATCGAAGCCAGCGTCGGTTCCAACATGAGCGGACCACGAAACCGAGAGGGAGACACGAATCATGAGCTGGATCGAGGCCTGCGCCGCCGACGACATCGAGGCGGAGGGCGTGATCCGCTTCGATCATGGCGGCCGCACGTTCGCCATCTACCGCTCGCCCGACGACGCGTACTACGCGACCGATGGCTTCTGCACCCACGAGCAGGCGCATCTCGCCGACGGGCTGGTGATCGACAACATCATCGAGTGCCCCAAGCACAACGGCCGCTTCGACTACACGACCGGCGAGGCCAAGGGCGCCCCGGTCTGCGTCGACCTGGAAACCTACCCGGTCAAGGTCGAGGACGGGACGGTGTTCGTCGAGATCGGCGGCTGAGGACCAGTGGTTGCAGTCGGAGCGGATCGCGGCGTTCGGCGAGTGTTCGCGGCCGCGGCCCTGAGCGTCGCTTTCCCTGAGCTGGGCGACCCGGCTGAAGGCGCTGCCGCCATGAGCGCGCCGCCCGCCGCAGGTGATCGCATCAGCCACGACATCTTCCAGGCCCGCATTGCCGACCGGGTCGCGATCAGGGAGAATGCCGGCAAGGTCGCCGACGTCCGGAAAGCACGAGATGACCGCCGACGAGGCTCGGGCGCGTCATCCGCGACCGCGGCCGCGACGAGGTGGCCGCTCGAAAACCAAAGACCTCGGGAGCAGTCCGGTGAGCCATCTTCTGACCTTCGCCATCAACCACATGGTGGCGCCGCGCAGGACCATCCCCGAGCTGGTCGCGCTGGCGACCGCGCTCGGGCTCGACCGGATCGAGATCCGGAACGATCTCCCGGGTGTCCCGAGCAGCGACGGCACGCCGGCGGCCGACGTCCGCCGGGCGGCCGAGGCGGGCGGCGTGCGCATCCTCTCGATCAACGCGCTCCAGCGCTTCAACGACTGGAGCCCGGCACGCGCCGAGGAGGCGCGCTCGCTCGCCGGCTACGCCCAGGGTTGCGGCGCCGGGGCGCTGGTCCTCTGCCCGGTCAACGACGTGCGCTTCCGGCCCGCGGAGAGCGAGCGCCAGGCGAAGCTCCGTGAGGCGCTGCGCGGGCTCGCGCCGATCCTGGCCGAGGCCGGCATCATGGGCCTGGTCGAGCCGCTCGGGTTCGAGGAGTGCTCGCTGCGCTTCAAAGGCGATGCGATCGAGGCGATCGACGAGCTGGACCTGGCCGACCGCTTCGGTCTGGTCCACGACACCTTCCACCACTACCTCTCCGGCGAGATGCGCATGTTCCCGGAGCGCACCCAGCTCGTGCACATCTCGGGCCTCGAGGACGACACCTTGCCGCTCGACCGGATCCGCGACGAGCACCGGGTCCTGGTCGGCGCCGATGACCTGCTCGGCAACGTCGGCCAGATCGTGGCGCTGATGGAGGGCTACAGCGGGCCCTACTCGTTCGAGCCGTTCGCCGCGAGCGTGCAGGCGCTGCCCGACATCGCCGGCGCGCTCGAGGCCAGCATGCACTGGATCGATCGCGAGATCGCCCAGGCTCAGGTCTGAGCGCGAGAATGACCATGGCCAAGACGCTGGACGTGATCTGCATCGGCCGCTCCTCGGTCGATCTCTATGGCGAGCAGGTCGGCGGGCGGCTCGAGGAGATGGCGAGCTTCGCCAAGTATGTCGGCGGCTGCCCGACCAACATCTCGGTCGGCACCGCCCGGCTCGGCCTCCGGCCCGGCCTGATCACCGCGGTCGGCGACGAGCACATGGGCCGCTTCATCAAGGAGACGGTCACGGCCGAAGGCGTCGACATCCAAGGCGTCAAGACCGATCCTGCGCGCCTGACCGCGCTCGTCATCCTCGGCATTCGCGACGAGCACACCTTTCCGCTGATCTTCGTGCGCGAGAACTGCGCCGATGCGGCGCTGACCGAGGACGACGTCGACGAGGCCTACATCGCCTCCGCGGGTGCCGTCGTGGTCTCGGGCACCCACTTCTCCAAGCCCAACCTCGATGCCATGAGCAAGAAGGCGATCCGGCTGACCAAAAAGCACGGCGGCCGGGTGATCTTCGACATCGACTACCGCCCGGTGCTCTGGGGCCTGACCGGGCTCGGCCTGGGCGAGGAGCGCTTCGTCGCCAACGAGAGCGTCTCCGCCCACCTCCAGACCATCCTGCCCGAGTGCGATGTGATCGTCGGCACCGAGGAGGAGATCCACATCGCCGGCGGCTCGACCGACACGCTGGCCGCCTGCCGCAGGATCCGGGAGCTGGCGCCGAAAGCGCTGATCGTGGTCAAGCGCGGGCCCATGGGCTGCACCGTGTTCGATCGCGCGATTCCCGACGACATCGAGAAGGGCATCAAAGGCCCGGGCTTCCCGATCGAGGTCTTCAACATCTTGGGCGCGGGCGATGCCTTCATGAGCGGCTTTCTGCGCGGCTACCTGCGCGATGAGCCGATCGAGGACTGCTGCAAATACGCCAACGCCTGCGGCGCGTTCGCGGTCTCGCGCCACGGCTGCGCGCCGGCGGTGCCGAGCTGGACCGAGCTTGCCGACTTTCTCGAACACGGCTCCCCCGAGCGGGCGCTGCGCAAGGATGCCAGGATCGAGCAACTGCACTGGTCGACGACGCGGACCAGGCATCTGGCCGCAGGTCCTCGCGATGGCCTTCGACCACCGCGCCCAGCTCGAGGCGATGGCGGATGCGGAGGGCGTCAGCCACGAGCATATCTCCCACTTCAAGAAGCTCTGCCTGGCGGCGGCGCGGCGCGCGGCGCGTGGCAGGCCGGACGCCGGCATCCTGCTCGATGGCCGGCTCGGCCAGGCAGCGCTCGACGATGCGACCGGCGATGCGGCCGGCGGGCATTTGTGGATCGGCCGGCCGATCGAGCTGCCGGGTGCTGTCCCGGTCCGCTTCGAGGGCGGCGCCGACGTCGGCTGCACCCTTCGCGAATGGCCGGTGGCGCACTGCGTCAAGTGCCTGATCTTCTACCACCCGGACGACCCGGAGGAGCTGCGCGCCGAGCAGGAGGCGCAGGCGCTCCGCCTGTTCGACGCCTGCCGGAGGACTTTCCACGAGCTGCTGCTGGAGATCATCCCGGGCAAGTCGAAGGTCCCGGTCGACGAGCGGACGCTCGCCCGCGCGCTCGAGCGCTTCTACGGGCTCGGCATCTGCCCGGACTGGTGGAAGCTGCCCGATCCGGGCAGCGATGCCGCCTGGCAAGGAATCGCCGAGGTGATCGGTCGCCACGACCCGCACTGCCGGGGCGTCCTGCTGCTGGGCCTGGATCGCGCCTGCGGCCGAGCTCGAGGCGAGCTTCGCGCGCGCCGCGCGCCAGCCGGTCTGCAAGGGCTTCGCGATCGGGCGCACGATCTTCGGCGAGCCGGCCCGCGCCTGGTTGCGGGGCGAGATCGACGATGCCGCCGCGACCGCCCGCATGGCCGAGAGCTACGCCCGTCTGATCCAGGCCTGGGACCGGCTGCGGCCGCCGGCTCCTGCGTCATCCCCCCGCCAACCGACCGCGAGCGCGGTCTCCTCGTGAGTAGGCAACGATGGTCAAATTCGCCGTTCTCGGTTGCGGCCGCATCGGCCGCATGCACGCGCTCAATCTCGCCCGCCATCCGCAGGCCGAGCTCACCTGGGTCTACGACGTCGCCGATGCGGCGGCATCGGGCACGGCCGAGGCGACCGGCGCCAGGAAGGCGCGCACGGTCGACGAGATCCTGGGCGATCGCGCCGTCCAGGCGGTGCTGATCGCCTCCTCGACCGACACCCACCTCGACCTTTTGGTGCGCGCGGTCGAGGCCGGCAAGGCCGTGCTCTGCGAGAAGCCGATCGACCTCGATCTCGCCAAGGTCGACGCGTCCTGGGCGCGGATCAAGGACAAGGGCGCCACCATCATGGTGGGCTTCAACCGGCGCTTCGACCCGTCGTTCAAGGCGCTGCGCGAGCGCATCGGCGCGGGCGAGGTCGGCAAGCTCGAGCAGGTCGTGATCACGTCCCGCGACCCCGGGCCGCCGCCGGTCGCCTACATCAAGGTCTCGGGCGGCCTGTTCCGCGACATGACCATCCACGACTTCGACATGGCCCGCTACCTGATGGGCGACATCGTGGCCGTCCAGGCGATCGGCGCCCATCTGGTCGATCCCGCGATCGAGCAGGCGGGCGACATCGATGCCGCGATGATCACGCTGATCGCCAAGAGCGGCGCCATCTGCCAGATCAACAACAGCCGGCGCGCGGCCTACGGCTACGACCAGCGGGTCGAGGCGTTCGGCGACAAGGGCATGCTCCAGGTCGGCAACCAGCGCCCGACCACGATCTCCTTCTGGGGGGCGGCCGCGACCGAGGCCAGGGACCCGGTCCTCAACTTCTTCATCGAGCGCTACACGCCCGCCTACAACGCCGAGATTTCCCACTTCGTCGACTGCGTCGAGCAGGGCAAGACCCCGATGGTCTCTTACCGCGACGGCCGCGAGGCGCTGCGTCTGGCCGATGCCGCGCTCGAGAGCATGCGGACCGGCCGCCTGGTCCGGCTGGACTGACGCCGGCCGTGAATCGCAAGCTCGGCGTCTGCACCTGGACCTTCGGCCCCCGGCCGCTCGCCGAGACCCTGGCCCGGGTCAAGGCGCTCGGCTACGACGGGGTCGAGCTGCACGGCGACCTCGGGGCCTTCCAGCCGAAGGCGATCGCGTCGCTGCTGCGCGACCAGGGTCTCGAAGTCTTCTCGCTGACGCCTGACAACGTCGATCCCGCGACGCCGGATGCCGCAACGCGCGCGGCGGCGCTCGACTACTACCGCCGGCTGGTCGATTTCGCGGCCGCGGTTGGCGGGCCGCTCGTCTCGTTCCACGGCCTGGTCGGGCGGATCGCGCCGCTCGCGTCGATGGCCGAGGAGGAGGAGCGCTGGCTCGCTCAGTCGCTTGCGCAGCGTCTGCGAGCACGCGCGCACCGCGGGTATCCGCATCGTCTACGAGGTCCTGAACCGCTACGAGAGCCACCTCGTCAACACTGGCCAGGCCGCGCTCGCGCTGCTCGAGCGGGTCGGGGCCGACAACCTCGGCGTGCTGCTCGATGCCTACCACATGAACATCGAGGAGGCCGAGCCCCGGCCGCGGCGATCCGCGCGGTCGGAGACCGGCTCGGCCTGTTCCACGTCGCCGATTCCAACCGCGAAGGCATCGGCCGCGGCCATACCGACTTTGCCGCCATCGCCCGGGCGCTGGACGAGATCGGCTACGCGGGCCCGGTGATCGTCGAGTGCACCGCGGCCGGCGCCAATCCGTTCACTCCCGTGAAGCCCGGCGACTATCAGGCCGTGCTCGAGGGCTACCTCGCGACCAGCCGCGAGTGGCTGCGCGCCGCCTGAGATCAGGAGAAAAGCGATGCCCGATCTGCTCTTGAAGAATCATGCGCCCGACCGGCAGGGGCTGGTCCATCGGGTGACGCCGGCGAGCGCCGGCTGGGGGCACGTCGGGTTCGAGCTGTTCCGGCTCAAGCCCGGCCAGCGGATCGAGGCGCAGACGGGCGAGCGCGAGGCCTGCCTCGTGCTGGTCGGCGGCAAGGCGCGGATCCGCGCGGGCGGCCACGACTTCGGCGTGGTCGGGGAGCGAGCGGGCCCGTTCGAGGGCAAGAAGCCCGCCGCCGTCTACGTGCCCTGGCACAGCGACTACCGGGTCGAGGCGACGAGCGACCTCGAGCTCGGGATCTGCTCAGCGCCTGGCGGCGGCGCCCATGAGGCGCGGCTGATCGGCCCCGACCAGGTCGCCTATTCCAAGCGCGGCCAGGGCAGCAACACCCGCCACGTCTACGACATCCTGCCCGAGAGCGAGCCCGCCTTTTCCCTACTTGTGGTCGAGGTGATCACGCCCGCGGGCGGCTGGTCATCCTACCCTTCGCACAAGCACGATACCCTGAACCTGCCCCACGAGAGCGAGCTGCAGGAGACCTACTACCACCGGCTCAACCCCTCCCAGGGATTTGCCTTGCAGCGGGTCTATACCGACGATCGCTCGCTCGACGAGACCCTGGCGGTCGAGGACGGCGACGTCGTGCTGGTGCCCAAGGGCTACCACCCCTGCGGCACCGCGCATGGCTACGATCTCTATTATCTCAACGTGATGGCCGGGCCGCAGCGGATCTGGCGCTTCAACACCGAGCCCGCCCATCGCTGGCTGCTCGAGGGAGCGAGCACATGAGTACGGTTCGCCTCACCGCCGCGCAGGCGGTCGTCCGCTACCTCGCGGCCCAGCGCACCTGCATCGATGGCGCCGAGCTTCCGCTGTTCGCGGGCGTATGGGCGATCTTCGGTCACGGCAACGTCGCCGGCATCGGCGAGGCGCTCTACCAGGTCCGGGAGGTTCTGCCCACGTATCGGCGAGCAGGGCATGGCGCACGCCGCGATCGCGTTCGCCAAGGCGAAGTTCCGCCGGCAGATGATGGCCTGCACGACCTCGATCGGGCCGGGTGCCCTCAACATGGTGACCGCGGCAGCAGTCGCGCACAGCCGGGTCAAGCTCGACGGCGTCGAATGGGTCTACATCCCCGACGACAACACCCGCATGCTGAAGCTGCAGGCGGGCGAGGTCGACGCCGCGATCTTCGTGCCGTTCAACCAGATCGACACGCTCGGCCATGGCCAGGTCGCGAACTCGTTCATCCCGGCCGGCGCGCTCTACCACAACGATGACAACCCGACCTGCCCGTTCCGCAACGCCGCGCGCGCCTACGTCAAGGGCTTCTATCAGAATTCGACCGGTCGCTTCATGCTCGAGGACACCGACATCGTGAAGTGACGCCGCGCCACCGCGTCGGGTTCCGTGGCCGTCGTCGCCATGCCTGATCCCGTTTGACGACGACGCAGCTGCGCGTGCTCACGACCGCCCCGGCGCGCGGGCGGCGGTCAGCGGGCTCCGCGGCCCGCGAGCACCGCGCCCAGGGTCCGTGACAGGATGTAGAAGTCGATCCAGATCGACCAGTTGCGGATGTAATAGGTGTCGAGCGCCTGCTGCACCACGAGGTCGCCATCGCTGCGCGCCGAGACCTGCCAGAGGCCCGTGATGCCCGGGACGACGCTCGCGCGCAGCGACTGGAAGCTCTGGTCGAACCGGTCGAGGTGATATTTCGGGAACGGCCGGGGGCCGACCAGGCTCATCTCGCCGCGAATGACGTTGACGATTTGCGGCAGCTCGTCGAGGCTGGTCCGGCGCAGGAAGTGGCCGATGCCGGGCAGGATGCGGGGGTCGTTGGACAGCTTGAAGTAGCGGTCCCACTCCTGGCGGGCGCCGGGATGCTGTGCCAGATGCTCCTCCAGGCGCGCCTCCGCGTCGGCGTACATGGTCCTGAGCTTCCAGACCCTGATGGGCCGCCCGTCCTTGCCGGCGCGCAGCTGGGCGTAGAACGGCGACCCGGCGCTGACCGCTCGGATCCAGAGCGCCAGGATGGCGATGATCGGCGCGCTCAGAAGCGCCAGCGGCAGCGCGATCAGGTGGTCGGTGGTCTGCTTGAGCAGGCGGTTCCGGCGGAGCAGGAGGTTGCGCCGCATCTGCAGGCCGATCAGGCCGTTGAGGTCACGGGTCCGCACCCATAGCGTCGGCAGCTGGCCGAGGTCGGGCACCACGATGATGTCGCGATAGCCGAGCCGCATCGCGACCGCGTCGACGGTCTCCTCCGCCCCGGTCGGGCTGGTGACGATCGCGGTCTCGATCCGATCGCTGTACTTGGCGCTGTCGGCGATCGAACCGAGGACGGGCAGGTCCTGGATCCCGGCCGGCCAGCCGTCGTCATCGGCGTGGCGGTCGTCGAAGAAGCCGATCGGGCGCAGCCCGAGCTCCGGTGCCTGCTGCAGGATCCGGACCACCTGCCGCCCGATCGGGCCGGCCCCGATCACCACGGTCGGGACCCCCCAGAGTCCCAGCCGGATCAGCACCGTCCGGACGATTCGCTCGCCCATCAGGGGCAGCACCACGGCGAGCGCGAACATCGGCGCGGCGGCGCCCGGCGGCCAGAGCAGCCCGTGAACGGCGTAGCACCAGCCGAACAACAGCAGGAACAGCACGCAGGTCGCCTTGATCCGCAAGGGAAACCGCTCGATCGGGGCCTGGCCGTGGACCCGGTACACGTCCAGAAGCCAGTAGGCGATCGGCAGCGAGAGCGCGACCACGAACGGATGAGGGCGGATCGCCAGGCCTTCGGGCCCCTGGCCGGTGGCGGCCAGATAGGCTCCGGCCCCGAGGTCGAAGGCGGCCAGGGCAGCGAGGCAGTCGACCGCCAGCAGCGAGAGGAGCATGGTGACCCGGCCGGACAGGCGCAGGCGGCCGGGCGCGGTATCGAACTCGCGTTCGAGCTCGAACCGCGGCAGGGCCTGGCGGTCCGCCGAAATTGCGGCCTCTTTGTAGGCGAACCCCATTGCGGTGCACTATCGGCCAGGTCGGGGACAAAAACGCGCGGGCGCAACGTCGGCCGCGATCGGCCAGCAGCGTCGCGGCCGTGGCCGCCGGCCGCCGATCCCGTCCCAGCCGGCGGATCGGCGCTGCCCGCGGCGCGGCGCCCGATCGGCCAGCTCGCAATCCCTGGGACGATCGCCGGCGGCCGATGTGGTGCCGGAGGCCCAGGCAACACGCTCCCTGGCCGGGACGCATGCGATCAGACGGCGACCGTTGAAGCCACCCGCGCCGGTCACGTCCAATCGCCTCCTCATCCCAACCTTGTTCAAGAGCCCAACCCTTCTCGAGAGAATGCATGCGTGCCCATGGCCGGGTGACGGAACGGTAGTATGGTCCGGCGATCGCCGGCACCGTTGCAGACGTGGAGGACTCTCGGCAGAACGGGCTATCCCCGGTATCCCGAACAGCCAGGCGCGGCGCCCCCGGCTCACCCGATCGGCTGCCGATCGTGCTGGTCATGACCTTTGGGGGTGACGCGACCGCCCTTGGAGATGACACGACGCTCGGGCGCAGCCGCGATCGAACGGCGGTCGGGATTTTCTGACTATTGGTCCAGTTCAGCCGGATCACTTGAGATCACCGCCGGATCACTCGGGCTCGAACGAGTATCGCCCGCGATTTTCCGGCCGGGATGCCGCCGCGCCCGCTTGCCACCGGCGGCTCGCATCCAGCCTGCCTGATTGGGGCAGGGCCCCGGATCACGCGCTTGACCGGTCGGCCAGGCGACAGCGGCGATCGGTGCCGCGGGCGGCCATCCGGGGAGGGACGCGCGCCGCGCCGTCCCTGCGGCGCCTGATTGGCCGGCATCGGGTAGGCCCTTTCGCCAGCTGACCCCCTCCGATCGAGGCAGGCACGACACCACACGACGCCCATACTCACTTCGAATCGTGTGCCGTAGAGCAGGATTAGACCGAATTTCGACAGAACTAATACCAATTCGGGGGTATTCCGGTCGGGCGCGCCCCTCCACTCTGCTCTGGAGTGGGAAGAGAACGCGATCGCCGCAGCAAGTCGTCGGCAGTCACGTTCGGACAAGAGCGGGATCCACTCCGCGCGCAACGGCCGGCCTGGACGCCGGCCAACCGGTACACGCGCTCTGAGCGACCTGGGCGGACCGCCGACCCACCAGAATTGCGAGCGGCGCGCACCGAATGTGGAGGACCAGTCGTGAACATGATCAAGGTCGTTTTGGTCGGCATGAACAATCTGTTCCTGCAGGGTCTGCGCCATCTGCTCGACCCGGCCCAGTTCACGGTGGCGGGCGAGGCGCGCGATCTCGCCAGCTGGCACGCTCAGCTTGGCGAGGGGCTCGACCCGGACCTGGTTCCCGACCTCCTGGTGGCCGATCTGAACGGCTGCTACGACCGTGATCTCGACAGCCTGCAGGGCGTTCGCGCGACGTTCGGCAATCTCCGGATCGTGGTGCTCGCGAACGAGCTCTGCCTGATGGACATGGCCCGCCTGCTGAGGGCCGGGGTCGACGGCTACCTCCTCAAGGACCTGTCGGCAGAAGCCCTGTCGCTGTCGCTCCGCCTGGTCATGAATGGCGAGAAGGCGCTGCCGAGCACGCTTGCGAGCGTGCTCGCCGACGATCCCCGGACCGAGGCCGCCAACGGCGCCACGATCCGGGCGCAAAAGCATCTCACCGAGCGTGAGGAGCAGATTCTCCGCTGCCTGCTCAACGCCTACAGCAACAAGCACATCGCCCGCGCCCTCAATATCTCCGAAGGAACGGTCAAGGTGCATTTGAAGAGCGTGATGAAGAAGATTGCGGCCGGCAATCGCACCCAGGCGGCGCTCTGGGCGCGCAACAACGGAATCGCCAATGGCGAGCTCATCACCGGTCAACCCTAGTCGGTGCCGAGGAGCAGGATCGGCGCCGGCGGCGACCCTGGTGAAGATGCGGCGGCGCGAGCCGCCGGAAAGGTTTTGAGATGCACAGGAATATTCCCGTCCGCAGCAGCTTCGAGCTCGGGGAGGCAAGACTCCGCGAGATCGGACACCCCGCCGTACCGACGATGGCCGATACCGGCGAGATCGATCTGCGCGGCTTCCTACGCACGATTTACCGCCGCAAGTGGATGCTGATTTCGACCATGGCCGTGACCATGGGCGCGACCATGCTGTGGCTGTCCCAGGCCACGCCTTACTACAACTCCGACGTGCTGATCGTGGTCGAGACGCGGCCGTCGAGCATCGTCAGGGTCGACGAAAAGGTCCAGGACGTCATCAGCGACAGCGCCAAGGTCAACACCGAGGTCGCGGTCCTGGAGTCGCGCGGCCTCGCGAGCCGCGTCATCCGCGATCTCGAGCTCGACCGCGATCCCGAATTCGCCGACAGGGCGGCGGCCGGCGGCGACGCGACCGCGGACGGCGCGGCCGCGCCAAGCTCGGACGTCGGTTTCCCCTCGAAGGTGGTGACCGCCGCGATCACGGCAGCCCTGAACAGCGCCCGGTCCTTCCTCGCCGGCGCCTGGGCCGGCGTCAACCGTGACGAGCTGACGCCCGAGGAGGTGGCGCACGAGGAGCAGACCAGCGCCCGCGTGCAGGAGATCAGCCAGGGCCGCGAAGCCGCAGCCCTGCTCGACCAGTTCCACAAGCGTCTCACGGTCGAGCCCGAGGAGGGCTCGCGTCTCATCCGGATCGGGTTCACCTCGACCGACCCGACCAAGGCCGCGCTGATCGCCAACACGCTGGTCGAGGAGTACCTGAAGAGCCAGCTCGAGACCAAGACCGAAGGTGCTCGCCACGCCGCGGAATGGCTCGAAGACCGCCTGGCCGAGCTCGGCAAGACCGTGCGATCGCTGGAACAGAGCGTCCAGCAGCAGCGCGCCGCCGCCGGCAGCAACAGCATCGACATCGTCTCGCAGCGACTGGCGCAGATCAACCTGCAGCTGGTTGACGCCCACGCCAAGTCGGCAGCGTCGCGGGCGCGCTACGAGCAGGTGCACGCGGTCGTCGAGAGCGGCGGCAATCTCGATGCGCTGCCCGAGATCATCAGTTCTTCGATCATCCAGGCCTTGCGCGCCAAGCACACGGAGCTGCTGGGGGAGCTTTCCGAGCGCCGGACGATCTATGGCGAGAATCATCCTCAGATTCTCGCGCTCCGCGCCGCCATCGCGGAGAGCGAGGAACGGCTGACCAACGACATTGCCAACATTCTGGCCGGGCTGCGCAACGAAATGGAGTCCGACAGGATCCGTGAAGCGACATTGCGGAGCGACCTCGATGCCGCGAGCGCGGACATGCTTCGTCTGAAGGAGTCGGAGACGGCGATTGCCCAGGCGGCCCAGAAACTGCAGGTGAATCAGGGCCTCTATCGCAGCCTGCTCGAGCGCTTCACCGAGGCGGTGGCCCTGCGGGACAACCAGCAGCCCGATGCCCGGATCATCTCGTCGGCGCAGATCCCCTTGTTCCCGTCGTTCCCGAACGTCCCGCGGGTGATCGTGCTGGCCTTCGTCGGCTCGACGTCGCTCGCCGTGTTCTTCCTGATCATCGCGGAGCGCCTCCGCCAGAAGCTCGACACGGTGGACGCCGTCGAGCGGCACGTCGGGCTCCAGATCGTCGGCGCGATTCCGGAGCTGCCGCGGCTGCGGCTCCTGGCATCGAGCCCGGCCGGCTACCTGCAGCGCCAGCCGCTTTCCGAGTTCGCCGGGGCGTTCCAGCGGCTCCGAGCGCTGCTCAACATCGGGCGCGCGATGCCGCGTACGGTGCTGGTCACCTCCGGCTCCCACGGCGAGGGCAAGACCACGATCGCCATGTGCCTCGGCATCGCGAGCGCCTTATCCGGGCAGAAGGTGCTGCTGGTCGACTGCAACTTCGCAAGGCCGCAGGTGCATCGCATGGTCGGCGTCAAGAACGACAAGGGGCTGACCGACGTTCTCCGGGGCGTTGCGACGCTGGAGGAGGCGATCACGCGGGCGCCCGAATATCACCTGTCGATCCTGACCATCGGCCGCTCGCGCGAGGGCGCGATCGATCTTTTGAATTGGGCAAGGATGCAAGAGCTCCTGGACGAGCTCAAGACCATCTTCGACGTCATCATCCTGGATTCGGCGCCGGTCCACGAGGTCTCGAACGCCCTCACCCTCGGCTGTCTTGCCGAAAAGACGATCCTCGTGACCCGCCGCGAATGGACGCGGCATCGCGAAGCCTCGTATGCCGCCAGGCAGCTGCAGCTGTCCGGCGCCGATGTCGCCGGGGTCGTGTTCAACCGGGCGGAACCGCGCGAGATTTGAGACAAGGCGGTCGCGAGACCCGAAAGGAGCGAACGGATCAAGATCCGGCGGCCCGCGACCGCGGTCGATCGCCTGCACCTTCAGAACAGCCGAAGTGCTGACTATCGCTGTGTTGGGCAACGACGTTACCATCGGGCGATGAGATTTTCCAGATGCTGGGAAATCGGATCGGACTGGCAACTTGTGGCGGAGTTCAGACTATGGCAACTGAGCCGGAATTCGCGAGTCCCGAGCGCACGCTGGTCACCGGCGGTGCCGGATTTCTGGGATCGCACCTGTGCGAACGGCTGCTCCGCGAGGGGCACGAGATCCTTTGCGTCGACAACTTCTACACGAGCCGGCGCAGCAACATCGCTCATCTGCTTGGTCTGGCCCGCTTCGAGTTCATGCGGCATGACATCACCTTCCCGCTCTATGTAGAAATCGGCGAGATCTACAATCTGGCGTGCCCGGCCTCGCCGATTCACTACCAGCGCGACCCGGTCCAGACCACCAAGACCAGCGTGATGGGTGCGATCAACATGCTCGGGCTGGCGAAGCGCACCGGCGCCAAGATCCTCCAGGCATCCACCAGCGAGGTGTACGGCGACCCGACCGAGCATCCCCAACGGGAAAGCTATCGCGGCAACGTCAACGCCCTGGGCCCGCGCGCGTGCTACGACGAAGGCAAGCGCTGCGCCGAAACCCTGTTCTTCGACTACCGGCGGCAGCTCAAGCTCAGGATCAAGGTCGCGCGGATCTTCAACACCTACGGGCCGCGGATGCACCCGGACGATGGCCGCGTGGTCTCGAACTTCATCGTCCGGGCGCTGAAGAACGAGCCCCTCGTGGTCTCGGGCGACGGCAGCCAGACGCGCTCGTTCTGCTACGTCGACGACCTGATCGAAGGTCTGATCCGATTGATGAGGACGGCGGACGAGACGACCGGCCCGATCAACCTCGGCAACACGGAGGAGGTCCCGATCTGCGAGCTCGCCGAGATGGTCATCCGGCTGACCGATTCGCGCTCCAGGATCGTGTACCAGCCGCTGCCGACCGACGATCCGCTGCAGCGTTGTCCCGATCTCGCGCGGGCGCGGGAAACCCTCGACTACGCCCCCCGCGTGCCGCTCAGCGAGGGCCTGCGCCGCACCATTCAGGACTTCAAGGAGCGCTTTCGCTAGGTCGCCCCAGCGAGGGTCGCCACCGCGGCCGGGAGGCCGACCGTCGCCGACGGCGACCGCGCCAGGCCTTGGCCCCGAGCCCACGCACGAAGGGCGGCGGAAGCCCCATACCAAGGCTGAGACGCGCGGCCTCGCGCCGGTCGCCGGTGATGACGCGGTGGCTGCCGTAGCTCCTCGCGACCGACGTCAGAGCTTCAGGAGGCTCTCGGCGACGGCGCCGAGGTGCGCGCGCGGCTCTGCCGCGACGGGGCGACCGCCTTGCAGCAACCGAATCGGCCGAGCGGAGCGGGGTCGAAACGCCCGGACACCCGACGGCCGCGGGTCGTGAGTGACGGAGACCGGGCCGACCCCTTTTCCCCGGGGGCGGGCGCTCATGCCTTCTGCCCCAGATGCGCTCGACGCGCCCTGCGGGTCCTGTCCTCCGGGTGCTTGAGGGCGGGGGCCGGCCGAGCCGGCTCGGCGCCTGGTCCTTGCAGCAGTTATATTATTCTTCGGCCCGCAGAGGTCGACCGCCGGCCGGGCGAGCCATCAGGTGACCGGATCTCTTGCGGCCAGGGGCTTGGCGCCGGGCGCTGCGCCCGGGTCGCCGACGATCAGGGACGCAAGGAGGTCTTCCTGCTCGCGCAGGCGGTCCTGGAAGCGCGCGCCCGCCTCGCGGATACGGCCCTCGAGAGCGGGCCGCTCGGAGATCAGTCGCAGGGTCTGCAGCTCGAGGCGCGGCGACGTCCAGGCGCTCGATGTCCTGGCAGTAGTCGGCCAGTCCCATCTCGGCCAGGAGAACGTCATTCTTCTTGGCGTAGCCGATCGAGATCGTGGGCTTGCCCACCCGCAAGGCACAGACGACGTTGTGATAGCGGGTCGCCACCACGAGGTCGGTGTCGGCGATCTGCGCCATGACGTCGTGGAGGGTCCGGGCCGGCGCGAACCGGACGGCATCCCCGGCGCGCGCGGGCCGCCTCGAGCGCACGGCTTGAACCAGATCGTCGACCGCGCGCCGGTCCGCCTGGTCGCCCATCAGAACGCGCACGCGATGGCCGCGATCGAGGAGCCAGACCACGTAGCTGGTGATCTTCGCGAGATAGGCGGCATAGATCTCGGCGCCGCGGGCGGTGTCGTTGCGCCAGCCATAATAGGCCATGACCCCGACGCCGATGGTCAGTGGCTGGCCCGCGCCCACGGGCGCGCGGGTCGATGCGGGTGCCGGCAGCCGGAACGCGATGTCCGGATAGATCGGATCGTCGCGGGTGTCGAACCCGATGCTCTCCATGAACGCCTTCGAGACGGTATCGCGATAGGACCGGCTGTGGGCGGCCCGCGCGGCCGCCTTCATCAGCCACCGGCTGGCCGGATGGCGGATCGGTCCCGCGCCGACGCTGGCGAGGATGACCTTGACGCCCATCAGCCGCCCCAGCAGGAACCAGCTCAGGAGGTCGTGCGGCCAGCCGAGAGCGAGCGGGCTGACCGAGAAATCGTCCAGCACGCCCATGCCCGGAACGATCAGCACCTTGAGCCGCCTGAGATGGCGGACGGCGTGGACCCACAAAGTCGCCCGGCCCGCCGCCCGCTGCAGGAGCGCCGTGGCCCGGCTGGCGCTCAGGCGTCGCGGCTTGTGATAGATCGGCACCGCCTCCAGACCGAAGGCCGCCTCCACCGCCGCGGGGTTGCCGCAGATGCACAGCAGGCGCTCGCGGGGGGCCACGCGCCGCAGCAGGCCCACCATCGATTCCAGCGATCCGTCGTTGCCGATATTGCCCGTGCCGAACATCCCGAACAGACCAATGAGCTTGGGCTCGGCTGCCATGACGCCCGTCTCCATCGACGCCCGGATGGGCTTTGCTGGCGCCACGCGCCGACGATCTGGCGTCGCGACCGGCCTCTTGAGGCTCTGCATGGCTGAGATCCGCCTGTCCCGGCGAATCGCCGGTCGCGATCATTTGCCGGCGAACGACAATCCCAGGAAATTATCGGGACCGGGGATCAGGATCCGTCGCCAGACCTCCCGCCGGCGGGCCATGCCGACCACCGTCACCATGCAATGCAGGCGCTGCCAGGCGTTGAGGTCGGCGGCGAAGGTCATTCTGGTATAGTCTCTGACCATCTGGACCTGCGGGATGCCGCCCAGCCCCCTGCCTTCGTGCTCCGCCCGCTCGCGGGTGGTCTTGTAGTGGGTGCCGCCGCGATGGACCCGCTTGGCAAAGAGCTCGTCGGCCACCTGAACGAAACGGCCGCGCAGCGCCAGCTCCGCCAGCAGGACCTTATCGGCGCCGTAGTAGTTGTGGTAGAGCGACGTCTTGAGGAGCTCGGCCCGGCGGATGACGCCGCACAGCGGCAAGGACCAGCCCATGGGCCAGAGCACCTCGCGGAAGCGCCGCTCGGGGCTGGCGGCCGTGCCGATGTAGGCGGGTGGCGGGCTCATCAGCACATCGCCATAGCTGTCGATGTAACAGTTCCGCTCCTCGTCGAAGGGCAGCGGCCGGTCCTCCTCATCGATCATCCTGGTGCGCGCGTAGCTGAGGACCAGACCCGGATCGCCGTCGAACGCGGCCACGCAGCGCTCGAGGAACCGGGGGTGGTAGAGATCGTCGCAGGCGCCGCCATGAAAGAGCGGTGCGCGCGCCAGCTCAACCACGCGATTGAAGTTCAGCGCGGCGCCGATGTTCTGCGGATTGCGAACATACCGGATGCGCCGGTCGTTCTTTTGATAGTGCCGGCAAATCTCGGGGGTACGATCGGTCGAGGCATTGTCGGAGATCACGATTTCCAGCTCTTGCAAGCTCTGCGCCAGCAGGGAGTCCAAGGTCTGAGCGAGGTACTTTTCGCCATTGTAGACCGGGACGCCGACCGACACCCGAATCATCCAAGTGATCCTTCTACCGCTGGATGGACATTTGCTCGCAGTCGCACGCCGCTCAGGCAAACAGATGGCGCCTGAGCGAGGAAATGCTGCTCAAGCAAGGAGATGCTGCTCAAGCAAGCGCTGCCTTGAGGGCAAGTTATCTTTGATTGGCCCGCGGCGCAAAGGCGCAAAAGGGCTATCGGAGCTTTGGCGACGCCCTTGAGCCAATCGAGGTAGACCAGGCGGCCGGCAACGAATTTGACGGAGGGGGTCGCCCGAATGCGCCGCCGGGGCGACGCCGCCAGCGTTGTAGACTGCGGGTGCAAGCTGCATAGAAGCGCAGGGCGAAGGATTGCAGGGCGAGATGACGGATCAACGACCGGTTCAAGATCAGCTGGTTGGACTTGCGAGCCGGTCGTGCCCGGGTTGCCGTCGATCCGGGGAGTCGCGCCGCGCGGTCGGAATTCTCGGCTTGACGTTCCGGCACCCGGTCCGGATCGGTCGCGGCGTCCTGTCTCGTCGGGCGTGATGGATTGGTCATGGTCATCTGGCCGCGGATCGCGGGCTTTCTGCTCGTCGGCTACCTCACCTTGGGGCGATCGTTCGCCTATCTCGGGATCGCGCCGGTCTTCATCGGCGAGGTCGTGCTCGGGGCCTTTCTGCTGCTCAAGCCGCGCGTGGCCTTGGGCACCTGGGCGGCCGCGCTCTTCCGGCCATCGCCGCTGGACGGGCTCGGGCTCGCGCTGCTCGGGTTCATGGCGTATGGCGTCTGGCAGGTCGGCCGTGGCGTCCTCAGCGGCATCCCGGTCCTGTACACGCTGAAGTTTTTCACCTTCAATTATTATACGCTGTATTTGTTCATGGGGATGTGGATTGGGCTGCGCGCGCCCGAATTCCTGCCGAAGCTGATCCGCATCGTCGGCTGGGTCAACGGAATTTACGGTTTGATCTACATCGTGGCGCTCAGGCACGTGCTGGCCTACATTCCGGGAACCCACGTGCCCCTGTTCTCGGCGCCGGCCGGTCAGGTCGTGATCATTCTCGGCCTGCTGTGCTTCGAGCGGGATCTCCGGAAGGTCTGGTTTCTCCTGGTGGTCAACGTCCTGATCACGCTGGTGTGGCAGGTGCGCGCCGAGTGGGCGGGCCTCGCGTTCGGCGTCGCCGCCTGGGGTTTGCTCACCGGGCGGATCGGGCGCGTGGTCGCGGTCGCGATGGCCGGTCTTGCGGTGCTCGGGATGCTCGAACTCGCCGACATCCGGCTGGTCGGCCGCAACAGCGAGGTCTCCCTGTCGGAGACGCTCGCTCGCGTCATCGCCCCGATCGATCAAAAGCTGGCCGAGAAATTGAGCCCGAACGCCAAGTACCACGCCGGCACCGCGGAATGGCGCGAAGTCTGGTGGCATGCGATCTGGCAGTCCGTGCATACCAGGCCGATGCTCGAAGCCTTCGGGCATGGCTATGGTTTCGCGCTCATCAGCGTGGCGCCCAAGGAAGCGCAAAAAAACAACGAGAACGACCGCACGCCGCACAGCGTATTTTACTACACTCTCGGCTACACGGGCTGGGTCGGGGTGGTCGTGTTCGCGGTTCTGCAATTCGCCATCGTCAGGCTTCTCTGGCGCTCGTTCCGGCTGACCGGACAGCCGGCGGGGCTGGCCTGGTGGATCACAGGATTGGTGATGGCTTCTTTCGAGGAAGGCCTGGAAACGCCGTTCCACGCGATCCCGTTTTATTTGCTGATCGGGATCTGCATGGCACCGGCGTTGCTGTCGAGGGCCGGGTGGGATGCGGCGCCCGCGCGCGCACCGTTGCCATCCGCTGCCGGCCACTGACGACGGGCGCCAGGCGCACCTCTGCACCCAGAGCAGCATCAACCAAGTCCTCAAAGCCAATCATCGACCAAAGATATCTAGCTCTGCTCCTTTCGGGCAATGGGCCGGCGAGATCGGGCTCTGCTACGCTCACTGAACGCTTCGCATGTTCTCCGGAGACCAACGCCGCATGGCTCGGGTCGCGCCGATCTCTCTGCAGCAGAGCTTCTGGAATCGATGGAATGCATCGCATCGCGAACATTCTGTCGATGAGATCCCGAGGCGGCAGGCGGAGATCGTCTGCGGCTGGCTCGACTCGCTCGGGCGCCAGGACCTCGACATCATCGATGTCGGCTGCGGCGCCGGCTGGCTTTGTCGCCAGCTGCTCCGATTTGGTCGGGTGACCGGGACCGATCTGTCGGATGAGGTGCTGGCACGGGCCCAGGAGCGCACGCCGGAGGTCAAATTGATCTCGGGCGATTTCATGCACCTGGACTTCGGCCCGAACGCGTTCGACGTGATCGTCACTTTGGAGGTGCTGTCCCACGTCGCCGATCCGCGGGCTTTCCTGAAAAAGTTGGCGAGTCACCTGCGGCCTGGCGGGTATCTGATGCTGGCGACCCAGAACCGGGTCGTGCTCCAGCACCTGAATTTCATCCCGCCGCCGGCCTCGGGCCAACTTCGCCGCTGGGTCGATCGGCGGGAACTGCGCGATCTGCTTGCGCCCGACTTCGAGGTCCTGGAGCTTTTCTCGGTCACGCCAAGGGTAGGCCACGGCCTGGGCATCAGACAGTGGCTCGCCGCGAAACGATTGCGGCGGCCGGGACCAGCGGTTGCTGATGAATGCAGCGGCAAGCTCCGGACCGCCGGTCAGGTCGATGCGCTCCGTCCGCGCCGACGCCTGACACGGTACCTGGAAGCTTTGGGCCTCGGCTGGACGCTGATGGCCTTGGCTCGCAAGCGGATATCGCCCTGACCAATTGCCGGTTTGATTGGACCGTTTGTGCCGGCAATGCCGGCGCGTAGCGTCACGTCCAGTCCAGTCAGCTGAAACCAAGGACAGGCTGGTCTTGATGATCGAGAGTAGCCCGGCGAGTTAAGCGTTTCGAAGACCACTTACGGCAAAAGAAGTAACCGACCGACGTCCTCATGCCTATGCGATTTACGGGCCTGCGCGGGGTCGGCTTTGCTGATTTGATGGCGCGACGGCAAACGAGGCAAGACATGGATATTGCGATCTTTGGTCTCGGTTATGTGGGTGCGGTCTCGGCGGCCTGCCTCTCGGAGGCGGGGCATGACGTCGTGGGCGTCGATTCCAACCCCGGCAAGACAGAGCTGATCAACGCCGGCTGCAGCCCGGTCGTGGAGCAGGGCGTCGACGCGATGATCGCCTCGGCGGTCGCCAAGGGCCGGTTGCGGGCGACGACCGATCATGGCGCCGCGATCCGCGCGAGCGAGCTCGCGATCGTCTGCGTCGGCACGCCGAGCCGCGCCAA
Source organism: uncultured Alphaproteobacteria bacterium (assembly GCA_963756905.1). Lineage (GTDB taxonomy): Bacteria > Pseudomonadota > Alphaproteobacteria > Geminicoccales > Geminicoccaceae > DATAOG01. Next base: position 297,017 of record CAVWPO010000038.1, on the reverse strand, counting down.
CGGCGACCTCGACCTCAGCCACGTCCGGCGCGTGTGCGAGGACATCGCCCTGGTCCTGCGCGCCAAGGCCGGGTTCACCGCGATCGTCATCCGCAGCACCGTCCTGCCGGGAACGCTGCGCAACCTCGTCATCCCGACCCTCGAGGCCGGGTCCGGCAAGCGCGCCGGCCAGGACTTCGGGGTCGGCTTCTTCCCCGAGTTCCTCCGCGAGAGCACGGCGGTCGCCGACTTCTACGATCCGCCCAAGATCGTGATCGCGGCCAGCGACGCCCGCACCCGCGCCCTGCTCGAAGCCCTGAACGCCAATCTCGCCGCGCCGGTCACCATCGCCGAATTCGAAACCGCCGAGATGGTCAAGTACGCCGACAATACCTGGCACGCGTTGAAGGTCATCTTCGCCAACGAGATCGGCAGCATCAGCAAGGCGCTCAAGATCGACGGCGGCGCCGTCATGGACATCTTCTGTCAGGACACCAAGCTCAACATCTCGTCGAAATACCTGCGGCCGGGCTTCGCCTTCGGCGGCTCCTGCCTGCCGAAGGACGTGCGCGCGCTGACCTACCAGGGCCGGCGGCTGGACCTGGAGCTGCCGCTGATCAACGCGATCATGCCGAGCAACCGCAGCCACATCGACCGCGCGCTGCAGATGGTCCTCGACCTGAAGGAGCGCAACGTCGGCGTGCTCGGCCTGAGCTTCAAGGCCGGCACCGACGACCTGCGCGAAAGCCCGGTGGTCGAGCTCGTCGAGCGGCTGCTCGGCAAGGGCCATGAGATCCGCATCTTCGATCGCAACGTCAATCTCAGCCGGCTGGTCGGCGCCAACCGCGCCTACGTCTACCAGCACCTGCCGCACATCGCGAAGCTCATGGTCGACCAGATCGACGAGGTCGTGCGCCACGCCGGCACGATCGTGGTCGGCAATCGCGACCGCCTGTTCGCCGACGTCATCGGTCGCCTCAACAGCTCGCAACGGGTCGTCGATCTGGTGCGGATCGACGCCGGGGGTGCCTACAATGGCATCTGCTGGTAACGGCCCCCGGGTCCTGATCATCGTCCAGAACCTGCCGGTGCCGTTCGACCGGCGGGTCTGGCTCGAGGCGACCTCGCTGACCCGGGCGGGCTACGCGGTCAGCGTGATCTGCCCGAAGGCGAAGGGCTACACGGCGGGCTTCGAGACGCTGGAGGGCGTCGACATCTATCGCTACGGTCTGCCGATCGACGCCCAGGGCGCTGCGGGCTTCGTCGTCGAATTCGCCTGGTGCTTCCTTTGCAGCTTCGTGCAATCGGTCCGGGTCGCGCTCGCCGGCCGCGGCTTCGACGTGATCCATGCCTGCAATCCGCCGGAGACCTACTGGCTGCTGGCCTGGTTCTGGCGCCTGTTCGGCAAGCGCTTCCTGTTCGACCATCATGACCTGTCGCCCGAGATGTACGCCGCCAAGTTCGGCCGCGATTTTGGGCTGATGTACCGGGGCCTCCTGTTCCTCGAACGCCTGACCTTCAAGTCCGCGGACGTCGTGATCACCACCAACGAGAGCCACAAGCGGATCGCGCAGGCGCGCGGCGGCCTCGCCGCGAAGGACGTGTTCGTCGTCCGCTCCGGCCCGGATCTCGCCCGGTTCCGGGCCTTCGATCCCGACCCGGCCTGGAAGCGGGGCAAGTCTTTCCTGCTCGTCTATCTGGGCGAGATGTGCAAGCAGGACGGCGTCGATCACCTGGTCCGCGCCGTCCGGATCCTGCGCCGGGATCGGAAGCGCACCGACCTCCACGCGGTCTTCGTGGGCGGCGGCCCCGAGCAGCCGGCGATCAGGGCCTACGCCGACGAGCAGGGGGTCGGCGACCTCTGCACGTTCACCGGCCGGGTCAGCGACGACGAGCTCTGTCGCATCCTGTCCTCGGCCGATGTCGCGGTCGACCCGGACCCCAAGACCCCCTGGTCCGACCAGAGCACCATGAACAAGATCATGGAGTACATGTTCTTCGGCCTGCCGATCGTCTGCTACGATCTGACCGAGCACAAGGTCTCCGCGGGCGCGGCGGCGCTGTATGCGGCGGCGAACTCGGAGGCGGCGCTCGCGGAGGGCATCAACGCCCTCCTGGACGACCCTGCAAGGCGTCTGCGCATGTCGCGCTACGGGGCGGAACGGGTGCGCGACAAGCTGGCATGGCAGCACTCGGTGCCGCCGCTGCTCGCCGCCTATGACGCGGTCTTCGCGCGGCCCCTGCCGAAGGCGACGATGTGGAGCTCCCAGGATGCGCCGGCCCGCACCAAGGGCGGGCCCGGCGACTGATCGGGCGATCTCTCATACTGATCCTGCGAAGTCTTATAACCAGGCGCAGAAAGTCTCGACCGTCGCGTCTGGTCCCTACGCATCGGCGGGCGTTGCCGGCGGGTGGGCAGCGAAGTGCTGAAAGTTACGTGGCCGGCACTCACGCTTCGTTAACCTTTGACGCCGATCCTTCGCCAGGGTGGTCCATGCGACCGTGGGAATCCGTGCGGCGCGGAAACCATCGAAGCCCCGGATTCCCAGGGTCGCGCGGACCACCCTAAGGAAGAGTTGCCACCCCAACGGTAAAGATTCCGTTACCATGGAGCCGGTGGGGGGTCGCGATAGCGGACGCTTCGCGGCGCTCCGGGTCGGTTGCCGACCGGACTTTCCGCGCTTGGTGTCAGCCCACTGACCGGCGTTCGGGATCGGCGACCAGGGTCCGAGCGGGCTCGGGTCGTTTGCCGGCCGGTCCGCAACGCACCACCGACTGAAGAGCGCGGCTCGCGCAAAGGTCAAGTTATTGTGTGCCCGGTATTAAACTTCGCGAGGCCGGCCGCCGCCCGCCAAGGCGGGCGCGAAGACCGAGCCCAAAGAGTCAGGACTTTCGCGCTTGGTATCAGCCCACTGACCGGCCTGCAGGATCGGCGACCAAGGTCAAACCGGGCTCGGCACGTCCGGCGCGCCCGGCGCTGAGCTCGATCCGAAGATCCGTGACCAGGCGCCGGCCGCCCGCGACGACGCCCCGACCGACCAGCGTCAGGGTCGGCAGCCTCGCGCCAAAGCAGGGCGAGTACCAGCCGAGCGGCGGCTCGGTCTGGCCGCGGACGGCGGACCAGTCGAGCCCCTCGGGCAGGCGCATGAGCGCGCGCCAGCGGCCGAGGCCGGTCTGCCAGCTGAGCTGCGCCACGTGGCCGTCGAGATGGCAATCGACCTCCGGGCCGAGGTGGAACGCGAGGCGGCAAGGGTGAATGCCGGGGCTCTCGAGGACATCCTCGACGACGAGGCGTCGCGTCTGCCGGTCCAGGGTGACGGTGCGCTCGTGGCGGGCGCCCTGGGCCAGCCGCCGGTAGCCGTCGTGGGCCGCGCGCCAGACCGCCTTCGGCCCGCCGTCGAGGCCGCTCGTCGCGAGCCCGGTCGCTGTCGCCCACCTGGTCCACAGGAAGGGGCCGCCCGCGACCGACTGGTCCTGGCCGGCGAGCTCGAGGCAGTTGTGGCCGATGGTCGAGCGGAAATAGGCGCGCCAGGCCGGCTTCCCCCTGGTAGGTGTAGGTGCCGGGGTCGACCAGGACCTCGACGCCGCCGCAGCGCAGCTCGATCGAGAGCGCGTCCGCGTGCGCATGGGCGGCGATCGAGAGATAGCCATGCGGTCCGTGATCGCAACGGCACCAGATCTCGTCCTCCCGGTGCGGCGCGGCGCGCAGCAGGACCATGCCGGCATCCTCGAACGCGATGGGGCAGCGCTTCGGGGCGGCACCCTCCGGGCATCAGGCCGCCCGCCAGCCCGCGCCAGAGCAGCGTCCGCAGATCGATCGCGCCCCGGCTCGGCCACCAGTCGCGGGCGCCGAACAAGGCGGCGCCGGTAGCGAGCAGGGACGCGCAGGGATTGGCGTCCGGGTGGTCGAGCAGCAGACCGCGGCCGTGATCGCCGTCGCCCTGCCGCGGCGGCCTGCCGCGCACGTCGAGGGTCGCAGCGAGCGCATCGGTCATGGCGCAGATGCGCTGCCAGAATTCGGCGCCGAGCGGGCATCGCGCGGCTTCGCCTTCGACCGCCGCGGCCAGCAGCAGCTCGAGCACGAACACGTGATAGCTGCTCGCGAGCTCCCGGTTCAGACCGCTCTCGAAGGTCTGCAGCCGCACCTCGCGACGGAGCGTGCGGGCGGCCTGGTCGCGCCAACCCGCGGTCTCCGGGAAATAGGGAAAGGCGCAGCAGGCCGCGAACTGGCCCGCTTCCTCGGCGATCAGGTGGTTGTTCGCCGAGGAGCCGTGGCTGCGCAGTCGGGCGAGATACTCCTGATGGTGATGGAGCTGGCGCAAAAACTCGGGGTTGTCGTCGAACAGGGCCCGGACCCCGGGCCAACCGTCCAGCAGACGCCGCACCCAGACCCAGGCGAGCAGCCGGACGCCGAGCTCGATTCCGCTCGTCCAATGGACGCCCGAGAGGAACGGGTTGCAGCGCCACCAGGACCGCAGCTGCGCCGCCGCGAAGTCCGCGTAACGCGCGTCGGATGTGAGGAAAAAGGCGGCCGCGAGGACGGTCAGCTGGTGGTGCCGCGACGGCTCCCAGACGTATTTGATCGTGCCGACCTTCTGGACGTCGCGACAGTCGATGTCGAACGCGTAGGTGGAGGCGGGCGCGCGCCGGCCGGTCCTCGGGTCGAGGAACCAGTCGGGATCGCGCCCAAGGTCGTCGCGTTCGCGGTCGAAGAACGGAGAACCGGCCGGCAAGCGCCGCGTCGGCGGTCCGCAACAGCCGCGCCCGCGCCTCTTCGGGGAGCGCGTCCGCCAGGGCGGGGTCGAGCGCGCCCGCAAACGCCGGGATCGAGGCGGGCACCAACAACGGGTCCGGCTCGGCGGAGCGCAGCTGCCGCGCGCGCCAGCGCTGCTTGAGCCAGGCGTCGGCCAGACGTCCCTTGATCTCCGCCGGCGACATCTGGGCCAGACGGCGGGCATACCAGGTCCACCTCACTGCACGATCCGCAGCTCGTGAGCGCTGCCATCGTCGGTCGTCTCGTGATCGGCTGCGGGCTCCCAGCCGGCGACCGGCTCGGACCGCCCGCTCGCGATGCTGCGGCCGACCGCGAGGGTGCAGGCGGTGGTCGCGATCAGGGAATCGAGCGCGACCGGCATGTCGGCGCCGGTCGTCACCGCCCGGACGAAGGCCTCGAGCGCGTGCTTTTGGCCCTTGTCCAGAGCGGCGCGTGCCCGCTTGCGGCTGCCGCCGCGCCAGAGCTCGGTGCTCCGGAAATTGTCCAGCCGCGCGACCTTGCCGTCGCCGAACGCCTCCAGGACCTCTTTGGGGTATTTCGGATCGCCGCCGGTGACATAGGCGATCTTGGCGATCGAGCCGTCCGGATAGGTCAGCAGCGCCAGCAGGTTGTCCGGGTCGCGAGGGGTCGCGACGGCCTGCGCGGTCACCGGATCGGCGCCGAGCCACCAGGAAAGCGTGTCGATGAAATGGCCGCCTTCGCCGGCGAAGCGGGTCCCCTGGGAGTCGGTCTGGGCGTACCAGCTGCCGGCATCGAGCGGGCCGGCATTGACGGTGTAGTGCACGACCTGCGGGCCGCCGCAGCCGCCCCAGGCCTCGCGCAGCCCGGTCAGGAGCTTCGCAAAGCGCCGGTTGAAGCCGACCATGAGCCGGTCGTTGCCGGTCTTTGCGACCGCGTCCCGAACCGCGGCCAGCTGCTCCGCGCTGACCGCAAGCGGCTTCTCGACGAACACGGCCTTGCCGGCCCGCAGCGCCTCGCACACCATCTGCGCGTGGCTGTCGTGCCGGGTCGCGATCAGGACCGCATTGATCTCGGGATCGGCGAGCAGGCTCCGGTAATCGGTCGAGACGCGCCTGAAGCCGAACTTGGCGCGCGCGTTGGCGGCCGAGAGCGAGGTTGCGGTCGCGACCTCGACCAGCTCGACCTCGGGCCGCCGCTTGAGATGGGGCAGCAGCATCGTGGTCGCGTAATTGCCGCAGCCGATCACGCCAAGGCGCACCCGGCCCATGGGCGCGGCGCCGCGGTGGCGCAGCCGGGCCGGCGCCTGCGGCGCCCTGGTCACGGGCTTCGATCAGCGCTGCCGTTCAGCGGATACTGGAACACGACGCCCAGGCCCTTGAGCTCGCCGCGGTCGATTCGGCCATAGACCGCGACCGCATCGTCGAACGGGACCACCTCGCTCGTGATCGCGTCGAAATCGAGCTTGCCCGCCGCCAGCAGGTCGAGGATGCACTCCATGTTGCGGCGCTCGGTCCAGCGGACGTAGCCGATCGGATAGTCGATGCCGCGCTCCTCGTAGTTCGGATCGTAGCGACCGGGCCCGTAGGAGCGGGAGAAGCGGACGTCGAGCTCCTTGCCGTAGTAGGCGTTCCAGGGCAGATCCAGCCGGCACTTGCCGATGTCGACGATGCGGGCGCGATCGCGCGCGAGCTCGGCCGCGAGCTCCACGGGCTGGTTGGTGTTGCCGCCGGCGGTGAGGAAGATGCAGTCCGCGCCGGCACCCGCGGTCAGCGCCGACAGCCTGGCCCTCAGGGCATCGAAGGACGGATCGCCCGGGATGCCGCAGGCGGCAGCGCCGCTCGCGCTCGCGAGCTCGCAGCGCTCCCTCGCGACGTCGATGCCCAGGACCTGGACGCCGGCCGCGCGCAGGATCTGCACCAGGATCTGGCCGACCAGCCCGAGCCCGATCACGCAGGCGGTCTCGCCGAGCCTGGCATCCGACTGCCGGAAGCCCTGCATCGCGATCGAGCCGACGGTCGTGAACGAGGCGTGCAGCGGCGACACGCCGTCCGGCACCGCCACGCACATGTTGCCGGGCACCCAGTTGTATTCGGCGTGCAGGGCGAACTGGTTGCCGCCGCAGGCGACGCGCTGGCCGACCTTGAACTCGCCGGCGCCGTCGCCCACCGCGACCACGACGCCGGCCAGCGAATAGCCGAGCGGCGTGTAGCTGTCGAGCCGGTTCATCACCTTCTGGTAGGTCGCGACCGGCCCCAGCTGGGCCATCGTCGCCATCACCTTCTTGACCTGGTCCGGACGCGCCCGCGCCTTGCCGATCAGCGAGAGCTTGCTCTCGTGGATCTTCATGGCCTCGGTGCCCATCGAGATCAGCGAGAAGTCGCTGCGCACCAGGACGCCGCCCGCCTTGCAGGCCGGCACCGGCACCTCGAGCAGCTTGATCTCACCGGTTTTGTAGTTCTGCGCGATCTGCTTCATGATTTTCGGCCGGGCATGAATTTCAAGGGGTCATCGGTCGCAGGAGAGGGCGGTCGGTGCCGGCGGCTCGGCGACGAGCTTACCGTTTTTCTCATACCCAAGCGTCCTGATCTCATTCCAGGTCTGTTGGTCATCAGCGAAGCGCCAATGGCCGAAGGTCTGATCGGTGACCATGTAGATGTTCCAATCGAAGCTGTTGCCGGCGTCCCGCCAGAACCGCTGATCGCCGGTGTCCGTCACCACCCCGTTCTGGCCGCGGCTGCCCAGATAGACAATCGTATTGTTATGAATTGAATTGTTAGCCGCGCGCCACGGTCCATACCGGCCGTCGCCGCGGTCTTGATAGATCACGCCGATGCCATTGCCGAACCGGCTGGCGACCTCGATCCGGTTGTCATAGACTTTGACGTTGCTGCTGTTCTGGATCAGGATCTGCGATCCCCACAGCCAGTTGTCGAGACCGCTGGTGCCGTTGTCGGCCACCAGGTTGTTGCGGATGATCGCCGCGTAGGACACCTCGTGCTTGATGCCTTCATTGGCGTTCCGGAACACCCGATTGCCATCGTAGACCGTATTGATATTGTCGGTATCGGTCCAAAGACCGGGGCCCGCGTTGTCATGGATGCAGGAGTTCTGGACCACGAGGCCCTTGGTCTGCCAGAACTTGGTGCCGCCGGCCTCCCAGCGGGGATTGTAGCCGGCATAGTTGTTGAAGGCGATCTCGACACCTTCGATCCGGGAGCCCGCGCCGCCCGAGGCGCCGATGCCGAGCTGGCCATTGTGGCTGAAGGACCCTCCGGTCACCTGCGTGTCCGGGCCGAAGGCAAGGCCGGTGCCATGGTTCCAGCGGGCGGTGACGTTGGCGATCTGCCAGCCCCGCGCATCATCGGCGGCGATGGCACCCTGCTGCGCGTCCGAGGCATATTTCTCGACGATCAGATCCTTGAGCACGACATCTTCGGCGTCGCCGCGAAAGGCGAGCGGCGTGACGCCCAGCTCGACGGTCCGCCCGGTCGGATCGTCGGCCAGCCAGGCCCGGTCGTCCGCGTCGTACCATCGCCCCGGGCCCAGTTCGGCCAGGGATTCGACCCGTCGATAGAGACGACCGTCGACGAACAGATCCTCCCGGGGCTTGCAGAGGTCCCGACCGTCAGCGCATTCGCCGTGGACGCGGAGCGGGGGAGGGAGACCCTCCGCCCGCCACAATCCCGAAGCCCTGGTCCAGGTCGCGAGCGTCATGGCACCGCTCAGGATCACGCCATCCTGGCCGATGAACTGCTGGCCGCGCTTCGGGGTGATGGTCTGCTCGCGGTAGATCCCGGGCTCGAGGCGGAACCGCGTGCCCTCGGGCGAGCGCGCCACGATCGCTTGGATGTCCTCGCCCGGCGTCAGGACCACGGTCCGGTCGTCGGGCGCCGCCAGCGCGCAGGCGCCGCCGGCGACGAGCGCGGACGCGGCGAGCCACAGCATCCTTCGCGGCGAGGCGGTTCGGATCATGCTGCCACGCCCTGCCGGGTCGCCGGCCGCAGGCCGGATGGGCGCCGGCCCCACGAGCCGGAGATGGACGCCAAGGCGGCCGCTACCCGAGCCTGGCCTTGCGCGCGACGAAGGCCTCGGCGTAGCGCTCGGGTGCGCGGCATTCCATGCCCCGCAGCCGCGCCAGCCCACGGAAGGTCTCGGCATCGAACCATTGTTTCGAGCGCTGGGTCCCGAAATGGGCGTGCAGAAGCTCGATCTTGCGCTCCAGCGCCGCGGCCGTGAGCGGCACATAGAGGTTCGGCCGGCCGAGGTCGCCATCCCATTTGGGGATCTCGTACTCGAGGATGAGGTGATCGCGGAACAGGTTCCAGGTGAGCTCGCAGACCTCGCGATGGTCCTGGTGCGCGTCGCTGCCCCGATGGGTCAGGACGACATCCGGATCGACCCGCGCGCGCACGTCTTCGAGCCAGGCCTTGATCTCATCGCCCTGGTAGGGAAACAGGCCGTCGTCGAACTGCGCGAGCTCGACCCTGGCGGCGGCGCCGGGGAGGAACGCCGCCGCCGAGGCGCGCGCCTCGGCCGCGCGGAGACCCGGGGCGCTCAGCACGCACCAGTCGACCTCGAGCCGTACCCCCGATGCGATCCAACCGAGCAGCGTGCCGCCAGCGCCGATCTCGATGTCGTCGGAATGGGCGCCGAGGCACAGGACCGACAGCGTTTCGCCAGGTCGCGCGAGGTGCAAGGTGATCATAGGGCTGCGATCGACAGCGTCCGGCCCGGCTTGCCGGAGTCGCAGGCGCGCCACGGCATCTTGCCCTGCTCGACCATCTCCTCGAGGACCTGGCGGTCCTTCAGATTGTCCATGCAGCGCCAGAAGCCCTCGTGCTTGTAGGCCATCAGCTGGTTCGCCGCGATCAGCCGCGAGAACGGCTCGAGCACCAGCTCCTCGCCCTCCCTCATGTAGTCGAAGATCTCGGGCCGCAGGATGAAGTAGCCGGCGTTGATCCAGATGTCGGAGCGGTCGGACGACCGGAACTCGCGCACCCGGCCATCGGCCTCGATGTCCGCGAGATGGTAGGTCAGCGGCGGCCGCACCGCGAGGAAGCAGGCGAGCTTGCCGCTCTTCTTGAAGCGCGCGACCATGTCGTCGAGGTCGACATCGGTCAGCCCGTCGCTGTAGTTGGCGAGGAAGATCTCCTCGTCCTTGACATGGTCGCGCACGGCCCACAGCCGCTCGCCGATACTGCGCCAGATGCCGGTATCGATCAGCGTGACCCGCCAGTCCTGGTCGGGCTCGCGCAGCAGCTCGACGTGGCCGCCGAACCCCGACACGACGCAGTCGGCAAACGCGTGCGGCCGGTAGTTCAGGAAGAATTCCTTGATGATGTTCGCCTTGTAGCCGAGCGTCAGGATGAAGTCGCGGTGCCCGTACTCCTTGTAGTACTGCATGACGTGCCACAGGATCGGCTGATGGCCGACCGGGATCATCGGCTTCGGGATGTTCTCGGAATACTCGCGAATCCGAGTGCCCAGGCCCCCGCAGAAGAGCACGACCTTCATGATCTCGGTTCCTTCGGATCGATGACCGTCATGTCAGGGATCGGGACGATGAACTTGCCGCCCCAAGCGGCCACATGACGCATCTGCTGGATGATCTCGTCCTTGAGGTTCCACGGCAGGATCAGGATGTAATCGGGTTGCAGCCGATCGATTGCCTCGACCGGATGGATCGGGATGTGCATGCCGGGCGTGAACCGGCCGTGCTTGTAGGGATTGCGGTCGACCGTGAACTCGAGGAAGTCGGGGCCGATTCCGCAATAGTTCAAAAGGGTGTTGCCCTTGCCCGGCGCGCCGTAGCCGCAGATGGTCTTGCCCGCGTCCTTGGCCGCGATCAGGAACGACAGCAGCCGGCGCTTGGTGCGCGCGACCTGCGCGGCGAACGATGCGTAGGTCGCGAGATCGCACAGGCCCTGGCGGCGCTCACGGGCGAGCAGATCCGGGACGCTGTCCGCCGTCAGCCAGGCCGAGCCGGCATGGGCGAGATAGACCCGGAGCGAGCCGCCGTGGGTCGGAAGCTCGTCGACATCGATCAGCCTCAGGCCGTGGCCGGCCGCCAGGCGCTCGATCGCGACCAGCGAGAAGTACGAGAAGTGCTCGTGGTAGATGGTGTCGAACTGGTTGTCCGCCATCAGCCGCTCGAGGTGCGGGAACTCGAGCGTGATGACGCCCTCCGGCGCCAGCAGCCGGGCCATGCCGGCGACGAAGTCGGTGAGGTCGGGAACCTGGGCCAGGACGTTGTTGCCGATGATCAGATCCGCCCGCCGGCCTTCGGCGACCAGCTGCTTCGGCGAGCTCGACGCCGAAGAAATCGACCTGCGTCCGGATGCCCTTGTCGATCGCGACCCTGGCGACGTTCGCCGCGGGCTCGATCCCGAGCACGGGGATCCCGAGCGGCAGCAGGTGCTGGAGCAGATAGCCGTCGTTGCTCGCGAGCTCGACGACCAGGCTGTCCGGCCCGAGTCCGAGCCGCGGCCCGATCATCTCGCAATAGGCCTTGGCGTGGGCGACCCAGGTCGTGGAATAGGAGGAGAAGTAGGCGTATTCCCGAAAGATCGATTCCGGGCTGACGTACTCTTTCAGCTGGACGAGAAAGCAGCTGCCGCAGACGAGCGCGTGCAACGGAAAATAGGGCTCCATCGCGTCGAGCTGCCCGGCGGCGAGGAAGCTCTCGCAGAGCGGCGACATGCCGAGATCGACGAAGCTGTGGGCGAGCTCGGCACCGCACAGCCGGCAGGGCCCCGCGGTGCGAACCGCCGGCATCGGGCGATCGCTCGAGAACCTGAATGGTCATGACCGATCTCGGCGGCCGCGGCAGGCCCGCTCTGGGGTCTCACCGCCGCCTGGCAACGCGATGACGATTGGCATGATTTTCCCGACGTGCTGACCTGGTGACAGTCCGCCAAACCTCGCGGCGGCGACCCGCGCAAAGATAGCCGCATCGAAGATCCTGGAGAGCTTACCTTTGCGGGGGCTCCCAACCCACCAAAGGCGCGCAGATCTACCCCTTTCAGGGCAGTGCTCGCGCATTTGCCCGTGTCATGGGGTCGCTGCGGCGTCGAGATCGGTAAGGCTTCAATAGTCCCTGCAGGCAGGCCCGCCCGACTCGAGAGAGCGCTGCACGATTTCTACAGCCGAGCTTTTTTGGAGCCGCTGAAGAATGTCGGATCGAGGAGGGGCGGTCGACGATGCCTCGAGCCGGGCCGCGGCGGTCGTAGCGCCAGAACGGGGGCCTGGACTTGCGGTCGTGGCGGCGCTGAAGGCGTGGGGTCTCGGCTCCTACCACCATCTTGGTAGCAGCGCCGCGGCCGGGCAGGCCGTAGAGTGCGGCAAGAGCGGGCGAGCATTGGCGGTTCCCGCGCGGGTGCGCCGGGGGCTGAAGGCCATTCCGTGCGGGCCGCACGCCGGCGGACGACCCCTGCGGGCCGGACGCAGTGATGTCACGAGCAGAGTTTGCTTAGCAGGGGAATTGAACAGCGTGGTCAGACGTGCGCTCGCCATGGCCGCCAGTGAGCAATATGGCCGGTTGGTCATTGCCTTCGCCTCGATCGCGATCGTCTCTCGCCTGTTGACCCCGAGCGAGATCGGCGTGTCCGTGATCGGCACGGGGATCATGGCGATCGCGCTGGGCCTGCGCGAGTTCGCGACCTCCGACTTCCTGATTCAGCGTCGGGAAGTCCTGCGCGACGACATCCGGACGTCCTTCACGCTCGCCTTCCTGCTGACGGCGCTGATCACGGTGGCGGTGTTCGCGCTCGCGCCCTGGTTCGGGAGCCTGTACGGCGAGGCGAAGCTCGCGCGCTTTCTTCGGATCGCCGCGGTCGGCGGGCTGATCGAGGCCGTCTCGCTGCCGATCCGCGGCCTCCTGCGGCGCGAGCTGGAGTTCGGAACGCTGGCGCTGGTCAACACGGCGAGCGCGACCATGACCGCCCTGGCGACGATCATCCTGGCGCTCGCCGGGTTCAGTTTCATGAGCTTTGCCTGGGCGATGGTGGCGGCGGCTTGCACCACCACCATCCTCTCCTTCTACTTCCGCCCCGAGCTCAAGGCGTTCCGCCCGACGCTCAAGTCCTGGAGGAGCGTCCTCGCCTTCGGCAGCTACAACGGCGCCAGCTTCGTCATCAACCAGACCTACGTGGCCCTGCCGCAGCTGGTCCTGGGGCACGTGCTCCCGCATGCGGCGGTCGGCCTGTACAATCGGGCGAGCCTGGTGTCCGACATCCCGGACAAGGTCGTGCTGACGAGCGTGTTCTCGGTCGCGTTCCCCGCGCTCGCCGCCGAGATCCGGGAGGGCCGCAGTCTGAAGGAGCCTTATCTGCGGGCTCTGGGCTTGATTACGGTCTTGTACTGGCCGGGACAGGTCGTGCTGGTGTTGCTCGCCCATCCGATCGTCTCCCTGCTTCTCGGCGAGCAGTGGCTCGGCGCGGTTCCCGTGCTCCAGGTCATGGCCGTCGCCGCCTTTGCCTGGTTCCCGGTGATCTTGACCTCGCCGGTGCTGCTCGCGGTCGGCGCCAACCGGGATCGCGTCCTGGCCGACCTGGTCGGCCGCTCGGTGTCCGCGGTCGTGCTGTGCTTCGCGGCCTATTTCGGGGTCATGGCGATGGCGGCGACCAAGCTCTTGACCTTGCCCTTCCAGATGATCCTTTCGTTCTACTTCGTTCGGCGGCACATTCACTTTGGGTGGAACGAGCTCCGGGCGGCCATCTGGAAGAGCGCGGTCGTGACCGCCGGCTGCGCCGCCGGGCCGGCCGGCGTCGTGGCGCTGTCCGGCTCGGGCTTCGAACTCTCCCTGCCGGCCGCCGCGCTGGCGGCGTTGCTGACGGCGACCGGCTGGCTGGCCGCCGCGCTGGCGATGCAGCATCCCGTGCTGATCGAATTGCGCAAAGCCGCCGGCGCATTCGCGCAGACCTCGGTCGCACGCCGCTGCGCGGGTCTTTGCGAGCGCATCATCGCGCTCGGCCCGAGGGCCAGGGAGCCCGGCTAGGCGAGCCCGATCGAGCGGCGTCCCCGAGCCATCGCTTCTCCGGACGACCCGCATGCAGCATGGAGATGTACGGCGGGTCGGCGGCGCGCCGCCCGACGCGCAAGATCGCGTCCGCGCCCGCTCCGGCGCGCCAACCGCAGGGCCGCCTCAGCCACGAGATGGCCGGGCCTCGGGTTGTGGCCTTGTTCGATCTCGCCGCCGCGATCGAGTGATGTCGCCCTCGGTCGCGGCAGGCTGACCGACAGGTCGCCCTCAGCCCCGGCAGGGAGCGGGCGGGCCAGGCAGGACGGGGAATGGGAGGCCGACCTCGATGACCCGGCTTGCGTCGTTTGAGCAAGCCCCGCGGCGGTTTGCCCGCGACCCCGGCGGGCAGGAAATCGACGCTGCAGCCGAGGATCCCCGCGATCCGGGCTCAAAAGGGGAGCAGCTCGGCCCGCTTGGGCGGCCGCGCGCCTGGGGTCTCATATCATCCTAGAAGACGGGCTCGAGGAAGTCAGGCCAGGTCCGGTCCTTCTCGGAGATCTCGGTCGGGGGCAGGGGCCAGTCGATCGCGAACGCCGGGTCGTCGTAGCGGACCCCGCTCGCCGCCTGGGGCGCGTAGAACGCGGAGATGAGATAGCCCACCTGAGTGTCGTCGCACAGGGTCTGGAAGCCATGGGCGAAGCCCTCGGGGACGTAGAGCTGACGCTGGTTGTCCGCCGTGAGCTCGAACCCCTGCCAGCAGCGGTAGGTGGGCGAGTCCGGTCGAAGATCGATGATGACGTCCCAGATCGCGCCCTTCAGGCAGCGCACCACCTTGACCTCGCCGTGCGGCGGGCGCTGGAAATGCATGCCACGCAGCGTCCCCCGCGCCACCGACTGCGAGGTGCTGTGCTGGACGAAGCCGGTTTTCAGCCCGTGGTCCGCATAGGCCTGAACGCAGAATGTGCGGGCGAAGAAGCCCCGATGATCGCGTGCCGGCGCGAGCTCGATCAGCCAGGCGCCGTCGAGATTGGTCTCTTCAAAGCCCATGGGCAGGCTCCTCAATAGAGAGTGGAGAAGCTCGAGAAGGTGGTCGGCGAGCGCGTCCATGCGTTTCGGACATTCCTCCGACCCGGGCTCGCCCGGCGGCAGGATGCGGCAATCAAACCACCTCCGGCGTTGGTCGAGTTGGGCCGGCAAACCGCGTGGTCTTGCCGACTCGGCGTGCGACCGCCTGCGTTACCCTTGTAGGTACTGCTGTCGCCAGCACGCCAACAATTCGGGCAAACGTGGTAGCCGCCAGGACAAGAGGCGTCCATGTCCTATCTCAGTAGGCAGCAAGCTGCGTCGCCGGTATCATTGGTCTGGCGTCACACTCGTCTTCGACGAGCAAGCCGCTCTCCTTGAGCAGGCGCGCGGCATCGGCGACGACACCGAACGGCAGCCTCGCCCGTTCGGCGATGTCGAGCAGCGAGTGGCGGCCGTCGGCGAGATTGAGGATCCACAGGAAGGCCATGCTCTTCGCCGCGCTCTCCCGGTCGCCGCCGAGCGCGCCGTAGAGACCGCGCCGGCCGAGCTGCGCCTCGCATTTCGGCGACGTGCTCCGCGGCCGCCAGTCGCGCTCGACGATCTCGAGCACGGCCGCGATCATCCGATACGAATGGGCAAGATGTTCTGGCCGGATGAAGTCGAGATTGTCTGCGGACGTATGATATTCCGGGAACGTGCCGAACTGACTGCGCTGGAACAGGCCGACGGGCAGGTTGAACCCGGGTGAGCAGTATTGCCGCTCGTCGTATCCGTAGGGGAAGAAGTCGAGGATGGCAGGCTGGGGTGCGGCCTGCTGCAGGACATGGGTCATGGCACGGTCGATGACGGCGTCGCCCTGCCGGCTCTTCTTGTAGGTGGGGCCGCCGGCGTCGCCGACGCAGGACAGGACCAGGCCGTGCCGGATGCGGGCTGCCCGGTGCTCGTTGCGCGCCAGCCACGCGATCGCGCCGATCGTGCCTGGCGCGAACACGAAACGATAGCTGTAGCGGGTCTTCAGCGGCCCGAGACGGGCGGCCAGATGGGTCAGCAGCGCCAGGCCCGAGCAGTTGTCGTTGGCGAGCGAGGGGTGGCAGATGTGTGCGGAGAACAGAAACTCGTCCTCGGTCTCGCCGCGGTGCAAATACTCGCCGTAAGTCAGACTGCCGTCGGCGAGGCTGGCGTCGATCAGCACTTCGTAGAGACCATCGGGCAGCGCCGCCAGCTGGTTGTGGGCCATGCAAAAGCCCCAGCGCTCGGCGTAGTAGGAGGTCCGATAGGGAATCAGATCCGGCTGGTCGGGCAGGGTGAACACGTGCTGCTTGAGCTCGTCCAGCGAGATCCTGGCATGCACCGGCCGGCTGTAGTTCAGGACGTGGAGATTGGAGCTTTGGAAGTCGACGATGCGCTCGCCCGCCGCATTCTTGATATAAGCGTCGCGGATGGTCCACTCGGGCGGAATCGACCAGTCGAAGACCTGGGTGCCGGTCGGCACCTCGTGGACCTCGAGCTCGATGTGGCGGGCGAGATGGCGGAGCGTATCGCGCACCCCGTTGCCGGTAATGCTGCGGCAGATCGGAAAGATCTCGGCCGCGAGGGCGAAGATCCGGTCGCCGATGCCGTCGTCGTCGAGGCGATTTTTCACGGTCGTTGCCAATGACGTCTGCAGCTCTACGGGATCAAGACCGGCGAATGCCAGATCACGCGGGCGCCGGCGCGGCCACGGCGAGGCTCGGGGTGGGAAGATCGCGGTGACGAAGATCGTCGCCGAGCTTACCTTCGCGCATCAACTTCTTGATCTGGCTGATCCGCTGATAGCGGCCCTCGAACTGGTCGAGCGTGAGGCCCGCGGCGCGGTAGGCGGCGTGAAGCTGCTCCGCGCCTTTGCGGACGTCCCAGCGCGGCTTGAACTCGGGCAGGACGCGGGCGATCTTGGCGAAGCTCACCCGGTAGGACCGCTTGTCGGGGCCGGCGTCCGGGGCGATCTCCAGACGACAGCCAGGAACGACTTCGGCCACGACTTCGGCGATCTCCCGAATCCGATAGTTGTGCTCGGTCCGGCCGACGTTGAACGCTTGGTTGAAGACTGTCGCCACCGGCGCCTGCAGGCCGGCGACGAAGGCGCGCGCGATGTCCTCGATGTGCACGATCGGACGCCAGGGCGAGCCGTCGGACTTGAGGTAGATCCTGCCCGTGGTCACCGCCGAGGCGACCAGGTTGTTGAGGACGATGTCGACCCGCAGGCGCGGCGAGAGACCATAGGCCGTGGCGGGGCGGAAATAGGTCGGGCAGAAGCCGTCGCCGGCCAGGCGCGAGATGTCGCGCTCGGAGAGCACCTTCGACTTGCCGTAGGCGGTCACCGGATTGAGCGCGGCCGTCTCGTCGACCATGTCGTCGCCGGCGAGACCGTAGTTGCTGCAGGACGACGCGAACAGGAAGCGCCTGACCCCGGCCTGCTTCGCCAGGACGGCCAGCCGAACGCTCGCCCGGTGATTGATGTCGTAGGTGATCTCGGAATTCAGATCGCCGAGCGGATCGTTCGAGAGGGCCGCGAGGTGGATCACGGCCTCGAAACCCGCGAGATCCCCCAGCGTGACATCGCGGACGTCCTTGCGGAGACCGGGCACCGGGGCAATCGCGCCGCCGATCGCAAGCGTGCAGCGCTCGTAGAGGTCGCTGTCGTAGCCGGTGACGTCGTGCCCCGCCTCGAGCAGCTTCGGCACCATCACCGTGCCGATGTACCCGCGATGGCCGGTTACCAGAACTCGCATCCGTGGCGCTCCTTTGATCTTGCTCGAAATTGGCCGGTCGCGGCGCGATGATCGATGTTCCGGCTCGGATGGCGAAAGGCTATGGCCTGAGGGGGCGCTCTCGCCAGAGACCCGATCGGGGACGCGACCGCGACAATCGGGGTAGCCCCACCTTCCGACGGCCGAAGGCAGGCACGCTCCTGGCCCCTTCTTTCGGGGGAGGAGGCGCAGATCTGCGCGCGGACGATGCTCGGGGCGGGCTCCCCGCCTTCGGGGGCGGCGACCCCGCGAGGCGCGCAAAAGTCAGGAGCGTGTCGGGTCGGCGTCGCTCGCAAGAGGCGATCGCTTGCGCAAAGAAGGATGCCAGGGCGGCGTCGATCGCGGCGGCCTAGGCTCCGCCACCAATGAGCGATCGCCTGCGCAAAAGGATGACCACCCCGATGATATGAGGCAGCGCCCGGGCCGAAACCGGAGCCGGCTTCCGGCCGACCCCCGATGTACCGGGTCTTCCGGATCCTCAGGGCGCGGATTGCAGGATCAGCACCCAATCGTCGAAGCCGGAACCGTTGCCGGCGTGCTCCGGCCGCAGCCGTCGCAAACCGGTCGCTGGGAACGGCGACCCGCCGACGGGCAGGAAGCGACCGTCGGCCGGATCGTACCAACGCGCGATCACCTTCGGACCGGCGAGCTGCCGGAGATCGATCGTGATCTCGCGACTCGTGGGCAGATAGACGATCGCGAACGACCGATCGGCGGCGCGCGCCGCCACCGCATGCGCATCCTCGGGTCCGCGGCCGCCGGTCAGGAGGGCGTTGCCGATGTCCGGCTCCAGCCGCCACCAGGGGATCGTCGCCATGAGCTCGTGCAGGTGGGTCATGCTGCGGGCACCGGGGCTGTCCAGCGCCTGCTGCCACGTCACCGGCGCAGGCACGAGCCCCGGACCATGAAAATGCCAGATCGGATTGTTGCCGAAGATCTGCCCGGCCGCGCCCGAGAGCACGGCTTGATAGGCTTGCATGCGGAGGCCTCGCTCGGTGATCCCGTGCTCGTTCTCGTAGGCACTCTCGATCAGGAAGAAGGGCATGCGACCGGGCCGGGCATAGTGCTCGAGCGCCGCGGCGTCGACGGGCCGGTAGGTGTAGACGTTGCTGACCTGGAGCCAGGGCTCGCCCCGCCAGTAGTCGATCACGGAGGTGTCGGGCTTGCCATGCGCGGTGTGCAGCGCCCGGGGGTCGAACTCGCGGATGCCGAGAGCGATCGCGCGCACCAGGTCCTTGTCCGGAGGATCGTAGTCGCCGCCGTGGACCCAGAGGATGTTGGTGAAGTCGCGATAGCGCCGGCCGAGATAGGCGCCGTACTGGCGCAGCCGGTCCGGCCCGTTCGCGACCATCGCTCCGTACCAGCCCTGCGAGCCTCCGTGCCAGCCGGCGTAGGAGGGCGCCAGCAGGACCAGGAAGCCCTTCTCGGCCGCCCGGCGCAACACCCAGTCGGCGTGGGCGAAATAGGCCTCGTTCGGCGACGCGTAGTCGGCAAAGCGGCTGGCGAGGCTGGTGGCGTAGGGTGCCAGCCGCTGCGGCAGCCACGCCGCGAGCGAGGCGATCAGCTCGAACGCCCGGCCATGGAACGGCCGGTCGCCGTAGGCGTTGGCGGCCGGGTTGGCGGCGAAGCGATGCTCGATCAGGTTGACCAGAAGCGTGTTGAAGCCGCGGGCGCGCCGGTCGTCGAGATAGAGGTCGACCTCCTCGCGGGTGAGGTCCGCGATCAGCGACCAGGCGGTGTCGCCATGGATGAGAAACGGCGCTCCGGCGGCATCGACCAGATAACGCTTGCCGGGCTCGACGCCGAGCGGGAAGGCGGGCCCATCCTGGGTCCCGGTCGGCGCGAGGGCGGAGTTCGGCCCGGGCGAAGGCGGCGGCCGGCGCCGGACCGGCTGCGGGGCCGGCCGGGCCGGGCCGCGCTCACGCCGCACCCCAGGACAGCGAGCATGAGGCAGGCCTTCGCCAGAAGCGGGAGGTCGCGCAGGCCGGGCAGCCGGCCGCGAGCGCATCGACGGGCGATGCGCACGGGCGGGCTGCCGCGACCAGGCTACCGCCGCGCCGCCATCTCGTCCGGTGCCGCGGGCGGGGACCTGGGCGGTCCCTCGGGGTGGTTGTAGCGCCGGTAGACCGTCTGAGACGGCCGGCCGGCGAGATGCCGCTCGACGCCCTGCTCGAGGGCCTGGCGATAGACCTCGAGCGCGCCGTCGATCGCCGCCACCGTGAGGTCGATGTCCTTGTCGGTGTGCGAATAGCTCACGACCAGCGAGGGCATCAGCACGCCGCGTCGGATCGTCTCCTGCAGGAACAGGGTCCGGAACGCCTGCGAGGGCCGGCCGTCGGGGCCAAGCGTGGCGTAGGACAGGCAGCAGGGCTTGCCCAGGATCTTGACGAAGTCGCAAAGGCCGTGCCGGCGGATGGCGTCCTCGGCCTCCTGGCGCAGGCGCGCGCCCTGCCGGTACAGATGCTCGATGACGCCCTCGCGCCGGTAGACCTGCATGGTCGCGATCGCCGCGGCCAGCGCGTGGGTCTCGCCGCCATGGGTGGTCGAGAGCAGGAAGACGCGCGGCCGGTCGTCGTGGTCGAGCCCGCCAAGACGCATGAACTCGCGCCGGCCGGCGAGCGCGGAGACCGAAAAGCCGTTGGCCAGCGCCTTGCCGAAGGTGGCGAGGTCGGGGACGATGCCATAGAGCTTCTGCGCGCCGCCGTTGTGCCAGCGGAAGCCCGTGATCATCTCGTCGAGGATCAGGAGCGCGCCGTTGGCGTGGCACAGCCGCTGCAGCGCCTGCAGATAGCCCTCGGGCGGGTCCTCGGTGCGCGCGGGCTCCAGGATCAGGGCGGCGATCCTGCCGGGGTGCCGGGCGAACAGCGCCTCGGTGCCGGCGAGGTCGTTGTAGCGGAAGGTGACGGTCAGCTGCCGGATCGCCTCCGGTATGCCCGCGTTCATGGCCGTGGTGCCGATGAACCAGTCGTCGACCGAGAAGAAGGGGTGGTCGGCGCAGCAGGCGATCAGGTCGCGGCCGGTATAGGCGCGGGCCAGCCGGACCGCGCCGGAGGTCGCATCCGAGCCGTCGCTGCAGAACTTCACCATCTCGGCGCCGTCGATCAGGTCGAGGAAGGTCTCCGCGCACGCCACCTCGATCGTCGACGGGCGGGTGAAGTTGCTGCCGCGCCGCAGCTCGCGCTCGACGGCCTCGACCACCGCGGGATAGGCATGGCCGAGACCGACCGCCCGGTTGCCCATGCCGTATTCGATGTACTGACGGCCGTTGGCGTCCCAGACCCGGGACCCGGAGCCCCGCGCGATGAACTGCGGCGCCAGAATCGGGAATTGATCATCGCCCTTGGCATAGGTGTGGCAGCCGCCGGGGATCAGCTGATGGGCCCGCGCCTGCAGGGACGGTGCCGTCTGCGCTGGCGGCGATCCGACCTGGCCGACCTGGCGCAATGGATGACCGTTCAGCTGCATGCCGCCGTCCTCGAATGTTCGCGGCCCGACGGAGGGCCACGGCCGGGAATCGTCTGGACCGTCAAGGGGCATCGTGCCGGGAGCAGATCCTCTGCGCGGCGGGAGCCCTGGTTTGTGGTGGGCCGGCGCTTCGCCTCCAGAACTGCCGGTGATGCGCCGGTTCCAGGACCTTAGCGCAAGTCCCCGGCCCTGCCCTGTCTGCAAAACGGACTAGAGCGCCGCAAGAAAGGCGTAGCCGCGGCCGGCCGAGCGATCGACCGAGGCCGCCGTCCTCCCGAAGCGGAGCGGCCAGGACGCCGGGCTCCAGACGACGCACAGCCCCCGCGGCCGCGCTGTCCGCTCGAGCCGGACCGCGACCAGGCGGCCGGCGCGCGGCATAAGACCATGAGGACAGGCCGCGCCCGGCGCAGAAGGTTGCGACCTTCACGTCCGGTCCGCGGCGAGGGTGGCCGCGCGCAGATCACCACTTCGCGGGCGCCGAGATCAAGACGCCCGCGTGGCGGTCGCGGCGCCGGGGGTGAGGTTCCGGCCGGCGCCGATGACCGGGCGGGCGATCCGGCCTCAGACCGCGCGGCGATACTGGCTGCCGGCTTCGAAGAAGCCGTTGGTGAGGTAGACGACCTGGGTCCGATTGGTCGCGTTCAGCTTCTTCATGATGTTGCGGATATGGACCTTGACCGTGCTCTCGCACATGTTGAGCTCGTAGGCGATCAGCTTGTTCGCCATGCCCCGGCGCAGGCAATCCAGAATCTGCGCCTGGCGCTGGGTGAAGCCCTCGATCACCGGCGCGCCCTCGGAGCCGTTGCGCGCGCCGGCCGACGAGAGGAGGGCCGCCGCCGGCGCGAACGTGCCGCCGGCGCAGACCAGGTGCAGCGCCTGGACGGCGACCAGCGAGGCGAGGCTCGTGGTCAGGTAGCCGCGCACCCCGAGCT
The DNA here is from genome assembly GCA_963756905.1 of uncultured Alphaproteobacteria bacterium. Classification (GTDB taxonomy): domain Bacteria; phylum Pseudomonadota; class Alphaproteobacteria; order Geminicoccales; family Geminicoccaceae; genus DATAOG01. Next base: position 275,135 of record CAVWPO010000038.1, on the reverse strand, counting down.
CGAACGCCGCGCGGATGTTGTCGGGGTCCTCATAGTCGGACAGGACCGCCACCGGCACCGAAGGCATGAGCTCGCCGATGCGCGACATCAGGCTCGCGAACGCGGGCGACGACATGCGCTCGGCACCGGTATTGATGATCACAGCCCGGGTTTCGTCGCTCGCGGCCGGCGCCGTGATGATCTGCTCCGGGTCCGGCAAGGCGCAGACGCTGAAGCCGCTGAGGTGGCTCTGCAGCCAGCGGCCGATGCAGTCGCGGGTGAAGGTCCGCGGATCGAGGTAGATCAGCGTCGCGGTCGCTGCCGGTACCTGGCTTGCCCGGGAGAACGCCTCACCGCTTCCCCGTCGCCCGCCGTCGAGGCCGGTCGCCGCCAGCCCGAAGTCGTCCAAGGATGCCTCTGGAACCTGGCCGCCAGCGCGCGACCTCAGGTCGCTCCAGCCGACGGCTTCGCTCATGCCTTCGCCCGTTGCCATGTCCTAGCGCCCTCTCTTTGTGCCTGTTCAGGCTTTGCCCGCATCAATTCCGTCATGCTTGCTCGGTAGTCGAGCCTGCGTTCTACTCATGCGTTCTTAATTCTGCCATCCTCCGATTGTAGGTGGGATGCACGCAAGCAGCATGACGTTCAGACGGGAGAGGCGCCTACCCCCGTATGGGGGTGATTCGATGCGAATTTGTGGTATAGTGAGATCTCAAAGAGGAGAGCGCCGCTGTCGAGCCGGCGCCTCGACGACCTGGAGCGCAAATGGCTGGCGAAATCGACCTGCTAACGGTCATACCATTAATTTATGACACCACCACATCCGCGGATGCGTTGCCAGAACTCGGCCGTGCTTTGCGGCAGCTGTTCCGCGCGCGTGCCTGCGGTGTCGCCGCATTCAACTTTCAAATTCGAGAAGGTGTGGTGCATTCAAGCAGCGGTTATTTTCCAGAATTCCTTAATTCTTATCGTGACCACTACTCACGTTACGACCCGTGGTTGCGCAATGAAGAGCTGTATCGTGTCCCGGGTACCGTTCATGTAGGCCAAGAACTCGTGCCGGATTCCGAACTGCTCGAGAGTCAGTTCTATCAAGAATGGCTGCAACCTCAGGGCTTATTCTATCGGCTTAGCGCAGTTCTAATCCGAGAGGAGGCGAATGTCTGCTATTTCGCGACCTTGCGTGGCCGCGAAGATACCGTGTTTGGTTTCCATGAGATCCGCCTGTGCCGCACCCTGGCGCCCCATCTGCGCAGCGCGGTGCAGATGCGCCGCCAACTCGCGATGCTGGAGGTCGAGCGGAACGCGGTGGTCGAGGTCCTTGACCGCCTGCCCAGGGCGGTGGTGCTCTGCGACCCGAGCGGTGCACCCGTGATCGTCAACGGCGCCGCCCGCGAAATCCTTGCGAGCGGTGACGGGCTGGTGGTCCGGGGCGGCAGGCTCGCGGCGCGCCGGCCGCTCGAAAGCAACGCGCTGGAGACCCTGATCGCGAGGGCCGCCGGCGCCGCCCGCGGTGAAGGCGACAGTCCCGGCGGCTGCCTCTCGGTCTCGCGCGCCTCCGGGGCGCGCCCGCTGTCCGTGCTGGTCTCGCCGATGCGGGCGCCGAGCGCGGTTCCCGGGCACCGCCGGATCGCCGCGGCGATCTTCATCAGCGATCCCGAATCGGTCATCCTCGCCAATGAAGAGCGGTTGCTCCAGTTGTACGGACTGACGCGCGCGGAGAGCCGCCTGGCAGCCAGGATCGCCGAGGGCAGGTCGTTGGACGAGGCGGCCGCCCTGCTCAACATCACGACCCAGACCGCCCGCGGCTACATCAAGCGCATCCTCGGCAAGACCGGGACCAAGCGGCAGGTCGAGCTGGTTCGTCTGCTCCTGCTCGGCCCGGTCCATTTGAGCTGAAGCCGCCTCTGCGACCCCCTGAAGCCCGCGCCGGAGGTGGGACCGGGACGGCGGGGCAAAGGGGGTTCGAGGGACCGCATCGATGCCGGCGATGGCCGCCCAGCCGCTGTTCCAGGGCCGGCGAGGATGCCGCCTGGCCCGGCCATCGACAGGGGGCCGGTCCGGCCGGACGGCCCCGCGCTCCGGGCGGGCGATGCACAGGATCTTGGTCCAGGAGGCGGAGGGGCTCTCCCGTAGGGTCGGCGAGACCGCGCGATCTGGAGCACCCCGATGCCGCAGACGGCGACCATCGAGCCCAACGAGACACGTCTGCGATGATGGGGCCATGCCGGCGGAAAGACGTCGGGATCGGCAGTCGCGCCTGAGGGTCAGCGCGGCGCCGAGCCACGCTCCTGCGCGCCGACCTCGTCAAGCGCCGCCTCCTCGAGCTCGACCGCCACCCACGCCCGACGGACAGCTTCCGAGTGAACGGTCTGCCGCTCCGCCGACGTCGCGACCGCCACCAGGCGCCGGGCTCGGGCAGGCTTACGCCAGAGATGTCAGGAGATTGCCGACGGCTGCGCTGAGCCCTCGGCCTTCACGCCACGGTCTTCATCGCCCCCGATGCGCCGCGTTCGTCTCTCGGTCGTCGCAAACAAACCTTGCTCAAGCGACAGGTCCAGCCTGCCGCTTGAGCCCTGGCATCGGCCGGTTACTTTTCCTTCGAAATCGACATCACGTCGGGGATCTTCTTCTGGTTCGGCTCGTACATGATTTTGACCATATCACCTTCCTTGAGGTCCTTGAGCTTGACGCCCAGCGAGTTCTCGCTGGACCACTGGAAGGTCTGGCTGCCGACCGTGAGCGTATGCGTCGTCTGATCGATGCTTTCGATCTTGCCCGTGGCCTCGTCGGCCAACGCGACCCCGGCCGTGAAAGCCAGGGCAGCAGCCGTGACCACTCCCAACATTCTTCTCATTGTTGCTCTCCTGTAAAGGGCATGCCAGGGTCTTCCCAGGCTGATCCGTTAGTACAACTTTAAGCCCGCGACGTCAACGTTGCTGGCGGCTTCAGCGCGAAACTCCGCCGGAAGGCGGTCGAGAACAACGCGGCGGGAACGGTTACGGTTGGCGACTTGGCAGAGCTACCCGAATCGGTCCGGCCTGCTTTCCCTCCGCCCCGGGCGACCACTCCCGACCGACCCGCTCGGCCGCAAGCGTCAACTGCTCGGGTGCCAGAAGGGCTTTCGAGACCTCGGGATCGGCAAGCCTGGAGCTCGTCCTGGTGACCTTGGAGTCGCCTGGGCACCCGCCGGGCCGACGCTCCGGGCGGGACCAGAGCAAGCGGATCGGACGTCCTGCGCCGTCACGCCCGCGCCGGCTGAACCGGCCCGCCCGCTGATCGTCCGGCGTCGACTGGCCGAAGATCGGCGAGGATCGCGCGGTCGCTGGCATCCTGCGTGGCGGCCAGCGCCCGGTATCGACCAGCCGCAACCCGCGTGAGGCGCCGGCAGCGGCCTCGTTCTCGATTTTCGGTGGGGCCGGCGGCCGGCCCCGGATGCGGGCCGGCGGCAAGCTGGCGGTCCGGCAAGCGGCTTCAGAACCCCGGCTCGTCGTCAGCTCGGGCGGCCTCAGGCCGGGGGTTCGGGGCGGAACAGGCGGCGGGCGGCGAGGCCGACCGTGGTGCCCTGGACCGCGACCGAGAAGACCACGACCACGTAGGTGGCGGTCAAAAGAAGGGCCTGCAGATCGCCCGAGGGCAGGGTGAGGGCGAGCGCGATCGAGATGCCGCCGCGCAGACCGCCCCAGACCAGCATCGGGTAGGTGCCGTGCTCGAAGGCGCGGAAGGGTGCCATCAGGACGAAGGGTAGGCCGACGCTGAGCGCGCGCGCGGCGAGCACGACCGGAATCGCGAGCAGGCCCGCCAGCAGCGCCTGGCTGCCGGTCGCGATCGCGACCACCTCGAGGCCCATGATCAGGAACAGGACTGAGTTCAGGATGGCGTCGAGCAGCGACCAGAAGCTCAGGAGGTGGTCGCGGGTGCGATCGCTCATGGCGTGCTTGACCCCGGCGTCGCCGATCAGGAGGCCGGCGGCCGCCATCGCGATCGGGCCGCTGACGTGCAGGCGCTGGGCGAGCGCGTAGCCGCCCATGACGATCGCGAGCGTGATCAGGATCTCGAGGTTGTGCTCGTCGATCGACTTCATGAGCGCAAAGCCGGCGCCGCCGAGAGCAAGGCCAAGCAGCAGGCCGCCGCCCGCCTCGAGCGCAAACAGCTCGGCCGCGCGGCCGATCGAGAGCGGCTCGCTGCCGGTCGCGGCCAAAAGCAGGATCGTGAACAGGACGATCCCGACGCCATCGTTGAACAGGCTCTCGCCGCCGATCTTGGCCTCGATGACCTTGGGCACGCCCGCCGACTTCAAGATGCCGAGCACCGCGACCGGGTCGGTCGGGCTGATCAGAGCGCCGAACACCAGGCACCAGATCAGGCTCGCCTCGAAGCCGAGCAGGACGGTCACCGCCTTGAAGCCGAGGCCGACCAGGAAGGTCGAGGCGACCACGCCCGCGGTCGCGAGCACGGTGACCGTCCACTTGCGCGCCAGCAGGCTCGGCAGATCGACGTGCAGGGCGCCCGCGAACAGGAGGAACGAGAGCATCCCGCGCAGCAGGGTCTCGGAGAACTTGATGCTGTGCAGGAACGAGCGCTCGGCCTGCTCGATGGGCAGCGCCGGGAGCAGGGCGTCGATGCCGACCACGGCCAGCGCCGCGAGCGCCCCGGTCACGGTCAGGCCGATGGTATGGGGCAGGCCGATGAAGCGGTAGTTGATGTAGCCGAGGAGGGTGGCGAGGACGATCAGGACGGCTGCGATCTCGAACGGCGTGAAGGTCGGGATCGGCACGGCGACGCTCCGGCCGGGCTGCGGCGGCGCCCTTGCGAAGGCGCGCGCAAGCTAAGGCTCGCCCGCCCGCCCCTCGAGGATGAAGAGGGTGACCTCGGGCGGGCAGTTGAAGCGGACCGGCAGGCTCGAGAGCCCGGCGCCCGGGCTGGTGTAGCCGGTCATCGCCCGATAGCGCCAGAGGCCGGAGGCGAGGCGCTGGTGGCGCGAGAGGTTGGTCACCACCGGCCGGCCGCCCGGCAGGCAGACCTGACCCGCATGGGTGTGGCCGCAGAGATAGAGGTCGTAGCCCGCGGCCGCGGCCTCGCCCGCGAACTCCGGCGAATGCACGAGCGCCAGGCCGAACATGCCGGGCTCGAGCGCGCCGAGCGCCGCCGCGGCCGCCGGCGTGTAGAAGCGGTGCACGTCGTCGACCCCGGTCACCAGGATCTCGGCGCCGGCGCGCGCCAGGCGCCGGCTGCGGTTGAGCATGACCTCGAAGCCCAGCCGCTGCAGCGGCGCCACCATGTCCGCGCAATCGTGATTGCCCAGCGTCGCAAGGAAACCGTCGGCCGCCTCGACCGAGCGCCGGAGCGCCGTCAGCGGCTCGAGAATCCCGGTCTCGGTGAAGGGGCCCCGGTCGTTCGCGCGGAAGTCGCCGGTGCAGACGCACAGGTCGACCTCGAGCCCGGCGACCCGCTCCAGGAGGGTCGCCGCGAGGCCGGGCGCGGCGTCGAGGTGAGGGTCGGCGATGTGCAGCACCCGGTAGCCCCGGAACGCATCCGGCAGGCCCGGCAGCTCGAGGGCGAGGGTGCGCAGGCGCAGGTCCAGGCCGTTCGCGACCCCGCGATCCCAGAGACCCGTGAGCAGCAGGCCGAGGCGGAACGCCTCGAGCACCGGCCGCGGGGTCCCGCCGGCGCGACGGGAGCCGTCGGGCGTGCTCCGGCGCCGCCGCTGCTCCAGAGCCCGCCGACGCTCGTCCCAGACGGCGTGGGTCGCCACCGGATCAGCCTCGCGACCCGCGCGCGTGTCGGCACCCAGCGCGAGCTCCACATCCAGCACCTGCGAGGCCATTCGAACCACCTCCGGCATCACGTCCCCGACCGGGGATGACAGGCGAGCCTGGGGAACCCCGGTCGCCGCTTATAGAACAAACTCGGCCTCCCGGGCCAAGCCCGGCGTGCGCCAGCGCTCAGAACCGGCAGGCGCGCCGGAAGCGATCGTAGAGGTGGCTGCAGATCCCGACCACGCTGACCATGATCGCCGGATGGCCGTACGACAGCCGAAGTTCGGGCACGTCCTGGCGCTCATTCCGTAGAGGCCGAACAACGCGGTCGGCAGGGTGAGGATCATCCGCATCGGCACAGCTCCCGAACGCCCCACGGTGCCGCGGAGTATAAGCCCACGAAGGGTTCCCGCTCTCTTAAGACGGCCTTCGCAGGCTTGGACGATGGCGGTGCGGGCGGGGACGAGAGCGGCCGAAAAGCGCGTGGGTCGATCTCGGGGCACCGGTTCCAGCCTGGCGGCTTTTCGCCCGCGCCTCCGGAAAATCCGAGGGCGAAGAGAACGCCGCAACCTGCGCCTGAGGCGCCTCCGCGCTTACCAGACGGCAGCGCCTGCACCGGCGGCCGGCCGGTGCAGGCGTATGCGTCGAAAGGCGAAGGAGCCGGCTACTTGTAGTAGCCGACGCCGCAGACCTGGTCGGCGACCTTGGTCACGTAGGACGCCTTCTGCACGGACTCGGTCTCGCCCGGGCGCGGCCATACGTACTCGACGACGTTGAACTCGCCCTCCACGGCCACCGCATAGATCGCTTCGCCGAGCTTCATGCCGGCCTTGTCGGTGATGTCGCGCATGCTCTGCCCGACCAGAGCGGGCTTGGCGCCGTGTGCGGTCATCATGCCATCGGGGCCGCCGCAGAACACATACAGGTCGCGGTCCTTGAAGCCGTCGGTGCCGGCGGTGAACGCCGCGAGCGCCGCCGCCTCATCCGCGTTGACCGCGACGACGGCGCGCTCGAGCATCGCCTTCGCCTCGTCGGCTGTGCCGCCCTGGTCAGCCGCTGCGCCTTGATTCGCGGCGACGAGCAGCCCCAGAAAGGCCAGCCCAGCGACCGCAGGATAGAACCTCTTCAGCGAATTCTTCATGGGTAAGTCCCTTTTGACACGTGGTTGCAAAATAACAGCGCGAGCACCTGAGCGCCCGCCAAAATCGCCTGAGCACTCCACGCCTGGTTGTGTCCCTCCCATGACGCGGCATATCTTAGCGATGACTTTGAACCGACATTTGTCATATGCCAGCAGCTGAAGTGTAATCTGGGCTTCTCCGCCGGGTAAAGCAAGGTTTCTTTCATCCGAACGCTGCGATAATATCAGCAACACGATGAATCATCCGAGAAATCGGGTCTAAGAGAGCGCAGGCCGAGGCGGCGGCGGATTGAGCTTGTGCAGGGCGCCCCCGCGCTGGCAGCATCGGCCGACCCCGAAGCGAGGCGACGATGTGCGGGCGCTACCTTCTGACCACGCCGGTCGATGCGCTGGCGCAGCTGTTCCGGTTCAGCGAGCGGCCGAACCTCGGCCCGCGCTACAACATCGCGCCGACCCAGGACGTGCCGATCGTGCGCCTGTCGCGCGAGGGCGACCGGCGCGAGCTGATCCCAGAGCTGATCATGGTGCGCTGGGGCCTCGTGCCCTATTGGGCGGACGATCCGAAGATCGGCAACCGGCTGATCAACGCCCGCGCCGAGACGATCGAGCGCACGCCCGCGTTCCGCGAGGCCTACCGGCGCCGGCGCTGCCTGGTGCCGGCCGACGGGTTTCTTCGAGTGGCGCAAAGAGGGCAAGCAGCGGCAGCCGCTGCTGATCCGGCGCCGGGACCGGGCGCCGTTCGCCTTCGCGGGCCTCTGGGAGCGCTGGAAGCAGCCGGACGGCGGCGTGCTGCGCTCCTGCACGATCGCGACCTGCCCGCCGAACGCGCTGGTCGCGCCCGTGCACGACCGGATGCCGGTGATCCTCGCTCAGGACGACCATGCCGCCTGGCTGGACCCCGAGGCGGGCGGCCGGGAGCTGCTCCGGCCCTGCCCGCCGGACTGGCTCGAGGTCATCCCGGTCAGCCCGAGGGTCAACAACCCGGCCAACGACGATCCGGAGTGCATAGCACCGGTCGCGGACGCGCCCGAGCAGCCGCACCTGATCTGAGCGCGCCCGCACCCGAGGCGCGACCCAGGGGATCGGCTTTCTCTTGCATTTTATCCACAGATGCATTGTCATCGAACTGTCGCATGACCACATCGCGTTCGGGAACGCCGTTGCCCGATCTTGGGGACTGAAGGGTGGAGGGTGGCCGGACGCCAACGATCCGGCCGCAAAAAGAAACATGTACGACCAGGAGCCAACGCCGGTCGGCGCCGCCGGGCCGCTTCCCGACGACGAGACCGAGCTCAAGCTCCGGGGCCAGCCGGACGCCTTGAAGGCGATCTTCGCGGGACCGGCGATCTGCGGCAAAGCGACCGGCCGCGGCAGCAGCCGCCGGCTCGAGAACGTCTACTACGACACCGCCGATCAACGGCTGCGGGCGCGCGGGCTCGCCTTCCGGGTGCGCCGCGACGGCCGCCGCTACGTCCAGACGCTCAAGTCCGGGGATGTCGGCGGGCTGGTCGCCTACCGCGGCGAATGGCAGACCCCCCTGGGCTCCGCCGCCCCCGACCTCGGCCTGCTGCCCTCGGAGGCGAGCCAGGTCCTGGACGGACTGGTCACGCAGGGCGACCTGCGCTCGCTGTTCACGACCCGGGTGCGCCGCCAGACCCGCCGGCTCGCGGCCACCGTCAACGGCGGCCCGCCGAGCCTGATCGAGGCCGCGCTCGACGTCGGCGCGATCGAGGCCGACGGGCGCTCGCAGCCGATCGCCGAGATCGAGCTCGAGTTGATCGAAGGCTCGCCCCGGGCGCTCTACGACCTGGCCCTCGAGCTCGATGCCCTGACCCCGCTGCAGGTCGAGACGCGGAGCAAATCGGTCCGCGGCTATACGCTCGCCGGGGGCAAGCCGCCGGCCTGGTGCAAGGCCGAGGCGGTGGCGCTCGCGCCCAAGGCCACGGTCGACGCGGCGATCGGCCGGATCCTGCGGGCCTGCGTCCAGCACTGGTGCGCGAACGAGGCCGCCGCCCTGGACGGTCGCGATCCGGAAGGCGTGCATCAGCTGCGGGTGGCGCTGCGCCGGCTGCGCTCGGCGGTGTCGGTGTTCGGCCACCTGATCCACCCCGAGCGGCGGTCCTGGCTGACGGACGAGGCCAGGCGGATTCTCGGCAGCCTCGGGCCCGCGCGCGACTGGGACGTGTTCCTGACCGAATCGCTGCCGCCGATGCTGGCGACGCGGCCGGACGACCGCTCGCTGGTGGCGCTGGGCGCGGCCGCCGAGGTCGGCGCGCACGGAGGGCTATGCGGCGGCCCGCGCGGCGATCGGCGACCCCTCCTACACCCGCTTCCTGCTCCAGCTCGGCCGCTGGATCGAGGCCCGCGGCTGGCGCGAGGACGCGACGCCGAAGGGGGCCGCCTGGCTCGACCGGCCGATCGTCGCGTTCGCCGACCGGCTGCTCGCAAGGCGCCACCGCAAGGCGCTGAAGCTCGGCCGCAACTTCGCCGATCTCACGCCGCCGGAGCGCCACCGGCTGCGGATCGCGCTCAAGAAGCTGCGCTACGCGACCGAGTTCTTCGACAGCCTCCATGCCGGCAAGCGCGCGCGGCCCTATCTCGAAGCGCTCAAGCAGCTTCAGGACGCGCTCGGCCATCTGAACGACGTCGCGGTCGCCGAGCGGCTTTTGCGCGGCCTCGGCGAGCCGGCCGGAGAGCAGCGCGCCGCGATCGGGCGCGCGTCCGGCCTCGTGCTCGGCTGGCTCGCCCGCGGCGTCGCCGAGGCCGAGCCGCAGGTCCGGGACGCCTGGCAGACCTTCGTCGCGCGCAGACCATTCTGGAGTTGACACGCGCCCGGCGGCGTTCGATCGATGGTCGATGATCTCGGTCCTGATCGCCAACACCAAAGGCGGCTGCGGCAAGACCACGATCGCGACCCACGTCGCGGCGGCGTTCGCCGCTGAGGGCCGGTCGACCGCGCTCGCCGACGCCGATCGTCAGCGTTCGAGCCTGTCCTGGGCCGGGCTGCGGCCGGGCACGGCGGCGCCGATCACAGCGCTCGACTGGGTCGACGAGCTGGCGCCGCCGCCGCGCGGCACCGAGCGGCTGGTGATCGATGCGGCCGCGGCCATGAAGCGCAAGCACGTCTTCGAGCTGGTCAGGCAGGCGGACGTGATCATCGTGCCGGTCCTGCCCTCGGCCTTCGACCAGAGCTCGACCGCGGCGTTCCTGGACCAGCTGCACGAGCTGAAGTCGATCCGCAAGAGCAAGAAGCCGGTCGGCATCCTGCGCAACCGGGTGCGGCCGCGGACCCGGGCGGCGGCGCGCCTGCTGCGCTTCCTCGACCGGCTCGAGCACCAGGACCTGGGCGGCCTGCCGGACCGGACGATCTACAACGAGGTCGCGGCCGACGGGCTCTCGATCTTCGACCTGCCGGGCCAACGGGCGCAGGCGCTGCGCGCCGACTGGGCCGGCCTGCTCGGCTACATCGGCGAGCTCGGCTGACGCGATCCGCTCACGCGGCTAAAAATGCTGCCAGCCGGCGCGCTCGGAATGGATCTCGCGGCCGGCGGCATCGAGGACGTGCAGGCCCGCAGCGGCCTTGAGCTGGCCGATCCGCGTGAGCGGCAGGTCGAGGCGCCTTATGAGCCCCGAGACCTCGGCGCGCCGTGCTGCGGGGGCCGCGAACAGCAGCTCGTAGTCGTCGCCGCCGGCGAGCGCCGCCTCGCGGGCGCCCGGCAGACCACGAGCGGCGGGCGAGAGCGGCAACTGGTCGGCCCAAAGCTCGGCGCCGACGCCCGAGGTCTCGAGGATGTGGCCAAGGTCGGCAAGCAGGCCGTCGGAGATGTCGAGCGCGGCGTGGGCGAGGCCGCGCAGCGCCTGGCCGAGGGCGAGACGGGGCTGCGGCAGGCGATAGCGCTCGATCAGGTGGCGCCTTGCCGCCGCCGGCGGGTCGAGCTTGCCCTGCAGCACGAGCAGGCCGAGAGCGCCGTCGCCGAGCGTGCCGGAGACCCAGAGGTCGTCGCCCGCCTTGGCGCCGCCCCGGCGGAGCGCCTGGCCCTTGGGCACCTGGCCGATCGCCGTCAGCGACAAGGTGAGCGGCCCCGGCGTCGAAACCGTGTCGCCGCCCAAGAGGCCGATGCCGAACGCCGCCTGGTCCTCCGCCAGGCCCTCGCAGAAGTCAGCGAGCCAGGTTTCCGGCGTGTCCCTGGCCCGCGCCAGCGCCAGCAGGTAGCCGACGGGCTCCGCCCCCATCGCGGCGAGATCGGAGAGATTGACGCGCAGGAGCTTCTTCGCGATCGCGCCGGGCGGGTCGTCGGTGAGGAAATGCACGCCCGCGACCATGGCATCCTTGGTCAGGACCAGGGTCATCCCGGGCGGCGGGTCGAGGAGCGCGGCATCGTCCTCGAGACCCAGCGCGCCCGCGGTGCCAGCGGCGAGCGGCCGCAGCCGCGCGGCGATGAACTCGAACTCGCCCTGCGCCATCGCCCCGCCTCAGGCCGAGGCCGGCTGCGGCCCCGGCTCGGCCTGCGGACGCACCCTGGCGGCCAGGCGATCGAGCACGGCGTTGATGAAGCCCGCCTCGTCCCGGCTGAGGAAGGCGTGCGCCAGCTCGACATACTCGTTGATCACGACCCGGACCGGGACGTCGGGGCGCGCCGCCAGCTCGAAGGCGCCGGCGCGCAGGCAGGCGCGCAAAAGATAGCCGGCGCGGATCAGGGTCCAGCCCTCGGCGAGCAGCGCCTCGATCATCGGATCGAGCTCAGCCGCGCGCTGCCAGGCGCCGCGCGTGAGCGCCGCGAACCATTCCCGGTCGACCGCGGGCGCCGGGCCGCTGCCTTCGAGCGGCTCCAGAAGGTCGGCCAGGCGGTGGGCCTGGAACTCGGCGATCACTGCCTCGACGTCGGCACCGGACAGCTCGGTCTGGAACAGCGCCTGGATCGCGCCGAAGCGGGCGGCGCGCCTGCGGGTCATGGCTGCAGGCCCGCCCTCAGCCGCCAGAGGGCGAGCGCGGCCTCGGCCGCGGCACCGCCCTTGTCCTTGCCCTCGGGGTCGGCGCGGGCGTGGGCCTGGGCGCCGCTGTCGGTGGTCAGGATGCCGTTGCCGATCAGGGCCCGATGGTGGAGGGCCAGGTCCATCAGGCCACGGGCGCTCTCGCCGGCGACGATGTCGTAGTGGCCGGTCTCGCCCCGGATCACGCAACCGAGAGCCACGAAGGCGTCGTAGCGCCCGGCATCGAGCGCGATCCGGATCGCTGCCGGGATCTCGAGCGCGCCCGGCACCGTGACCGTCTCGAAGCTGGCACCGGCCGCCTCGAGCGCCCGGGTCGCGCCGGCCAGCAGGAGGTCGGAAATCTGGTCGTAAAAGCGCGCCTCGACGATCAGGAGATGCGGCTTGCGAGGGGGCGGGCTCGGGTCGGAGGCGGCTTGCGACATGGGCCGGCCCGCGAGCTCAGGCGCCGGCCCGGAAGGCCAGCTGGCGGGCGACGTAGCGGGCGAGCATGTCGACCTCGACGTTGACCGGGTCGCCGACCTGGCGCTCGGGCAGGTTGGTGTGCTGCCAGCTGTGCGGGATGATGTTGCAGACGAAGGCGTCGGCGCTGACCTCGTTGACGGTGAGCGAGATCCCGTCGACCGCGATCGAGCCCTTGACGGCGACCAGCGGCGCGAGGCTCTCGGGCACCTGGACCTCCAGGCGGTGCGACTCGCCGACCGGCGCGAGGCCGAGGATCGTGCCGACCGCATCGACATGGCCGAACACGATGTGGCCGCCCATCTCGTCGCCGATCCGGAGCGAGCGCTCGAGATTGACCGGGTCGCCCGCCCGCCAGCGGCCGACGGTGGTCACCTCGAGGGTCGCGCCCGAAGCCTCGATCGCGTACCAGTCCTTGCCTTTGGCCACGGCGGTGAAGCAGATGCCGGAGGTCGCGATCGAGCCGCCCTGCGGGATCTCGGCGAGCGGCAGCCTGGTCTCGATGGTCAGCCGCCGGCCGCCGGCGTGGTCGTCGACGACCTCGATGATCCGGCCGACGTCGGTGATGATGCCGGTGAACATGCTTCCCCCTCGGACAGCACGATATAGGACTGCAGCGTGTCCTGCGCCAGCGTCTGACTGTGGCTGCGGACGAGGCGGATGGCCTCGGCGATGGTGGCGCGCTCCAGCTCGCCGATCGCGGCCAGGCCGTCGCCGCCGACGATCAGGGGCGCCTGGAACCAGGCCAGGCGATCGACCCGCCGCGCGCGCAGCAGCGAGGTTGCCAGCCGGGCGCCGCCTTCGACCAGAAGGCGCGTGATCCCGCGGGCGGCGAGCGCCGCGAGCACCGCGTCCAGGTCGAGCGCGCCGTCTTCGGCCGCGGTCACCGCCATCACCGCCACGCCCTGCTGGCGCAGTGCCTCGGCCCGCGCCGCTTCGGGGGGCGTCCTGGTCACCAACCAGGTTGGCACCGCATGCGCCGTGGCGGCGAGCCGGCTGCCCGGCGGCAGGCGCAGCCGGCCATCGAGCACGACCCGGACCGGCGAGCGGTCCTCGAGGCCGGGCAGCCGGCAGGTCAGCGCGGGGTCGTCGGCGAGCGCCGTGCCGCTGCCGATCAGGATCGCGTCGTGGCTCGCGCGCAGCCACTGGCCGCGGGCGCGCGCCTCCTCGCCGGTCAGCCATTGGCTGGCCCCGGTCCGGGTCGCGATCCGGCCATCGAGCGAGGTCGCGAGCTTGAGCGTGACCAGCGGCCGCTGGGCCCGCTCCTTGAGGAAGAAGCCGGCATTGAGCGCCTCGGCCTGCGTCCGCATCAGGCCGAGCTCGACCTCGACGCCCGCCTGGCGCAGCTGCGCCACGCCCTGGCCGTCGACCCGCTTGTCGGGGCAGAGCGTCGCGGCCACGACCCGGCGCACGCCGGCCCGGATCAGGGCCATGGTGCAGGGCGGCGTCCGGCCGTAGTGGGCGCAGGGCTCGAGGCTGACATAGACGGTGGCGCCCAGCGCCGCGGCGCCCGCCCGCCTCAGCGCCTCGGTCTCGGCATGCGGCCGGCCGCCCGGCTGGGTCCAGCCGCGGCCGACGATCCGGCCCGCCTTGACCACGACGCACCCGACCGAGGGATTGGGCCAGGTGCGCCCCAGGCCGCGCGCGCCCAGGCGGAGAGCGAGCGCCATGAAGGCGGCGTCCTGCTCATCCGGCGGGGTCGGCATCGGGGTGCTGCAGGGCAGCGGCTTCGGGCTCGACCTCGGTGCCCATGCGCGCGATGAACTGCTCGAAGTCCTTGATGCCGGTGAAGTCGCGGTAGACCGAGGCAAAGCGCACGTAGGCGACCTGATCGAGCCCGGCCAGCCGCTCCATGGCGAGCGCCCCCAGGCGCTTGGCCTCGATCTCGGTCTCGCCGGTGATCTCGATCTCGCGCACGATGCCGTTGACCAGGCGCTCGATCCGCTCCTCGTCGATGCCGCGCTTCCTGGTCGCGATCATGATCGAGCGCCTGAACTTCTCGCGATCGAACGGCACCCGCCGGCCGTCGCGCTTGATCACGGTCAGCTCGCGCAGCTGGATGCGCTCGAAGGTCGTGAAGCGCGCGCCGCAGGCGTTGCATTGCCGCCGCCGGCGCACCGCACCACCCTCCTCGACGGGGCGCGAATCCTTGACCTGGTTGTCGTCGGAGCCACAGAAGGGGCAGCGCATGGCGTCAGGCGGCGACGCCGTAGATCGGGAAGCGGGCGCAGAGCGCTTCGACCTCGGCGCGGACCGTGGTTTCGGTCGCGGCGTTGTCGTCGGGGTGGGCGACCAGGCCGCGCAGGACCTCGGCGATCAGGCGGCCGGTCTCGCGGAACTCGGCGACCCCGAAGCCGCGCGTGGTTGCGGCCGGGCTGCCGAGCCGGATGCCCGAGGTCACGGTCGGCGGCTCGGGATCGAACGGGATGCCGTTCTTGTTGCAGGTCATGTGCGCGCGCTCGAGGCTCGCCTCGGCCGCCCGGCCGGTCAGGCCCATCGGCCGCAGATCGACCAGCATCAGATGCGTGTCGGTGCCGCCGGCCACGAGGTCGAGGCCGGCCTCGGCCACGGCTTCGGCCAGCGCCTTGGCGTTGTCGACCACCTGGCGGCCGTAGAGCTTGAAGTCGGGCCGGAGCGCCTCGCCGAAAGCGACCGCCTTGGCCGCGATCACATGCATCAGGGGCCCGCCCTGGAGACCCGGAAAGATCGCCGAGTTGATCTTCTTGCCGATCGCCTCGTCGTCGGTCAGGATCAGGCCGCCGCGCGGGCCGCGCAGCGTCTTGTGGGTCGTGCTGGTGACCACGTGCGCATGCGGGAACGGGCTCGGGTGCACGCCGGCCGCGACCAGGCCAGCGAAATGCGCCATGTCGACCATGAGGATGGCGCCCGCCTCGTCCGCGATCGCGCGGAAAGTAGCAAAATCGATGATCGGCGGATAGGCCGAGCCGCCGGCGATGATGACCTTGGGCCGATGCTGCCTCGCGAGATCGCGGACCTGGTCGAAGTCGATCCGATGATCCTGCCGGCGGACGCCATAACCTACCGCCTGGAACCATTTGCCGGAGAAGTTGGGCGGCGCGCCGTGGGTCAGATGGCCGCCGGCGGCGAGCGACATGCCGAGGATGGTATCGCCGGGCTTGGCGAGCGCGAACAGCACCGCGAGGTTGGCGGACGCACCGCTGTGCGGCTGGACGTTCGCGAAGGCGCAGCCGAACAGCCGCCGCGCCCGCTCGATCGCGAGCGTCTCGGCCACGTCCATGTACTCGCAGCCGCCGTAGTAGCGCCTGCCCGGATAGCCCTCGGCGTATTTGTTGGTCAGCACCGAGCCCTGGGCCTCGAGCACCGCCGGGCTCACGATGTTCTCGGACGCGATCAGCTCGATCTGATTCTGCTGGCGGGCGAGCTCGCCCTGGATCGCGGCGAGCAGGTCGGGGTCGTCCTGATCGAGCCGGCGATCGAAGAAGCCACGGGCGGCATCGGCGAGCAGGCTCGGGGCTGGCTGGCTTGGCGACATGGACCTCGAAGCCGACTGAGTTAAAGGGCCGGTCCGCGCCACGCGCCGGGCCGTGGCGACGTGGTAGCACAGACGGGCGCGAATCCAAGCTGACGAATTCGTTGGCGTCCTTGCCCCCACATGGGGTCATATAGTAGGTTCACCCCAGATCGCCTGCTCACTCCGGTGCGCTCGGAGACGACTATGGCCGACATCAAAGTCCGCAACCTCGACGAGCGGATTGCCGATATCCTCAAGACCAGGGCCAAGAACCGGGGCATCTCGCTCGAGGAGGAGATCCGCCGGACGCTCGCCGCATCGATCGCTTCCGATATGGAAGCTTTCGCTCGTCGGGCGGCGGCGGTGCGTGCGGCGACCGCGGGGCAGGAGTGCGATCCCGCCGCCGACAGCGTTGCGGCCATCCGCGAGCAACGCGATGCCTGGGGCTGACGTCATCCCGATTGCGACCGTGCTCGATGCCTCGGTTGCGGTGCGCTGGCTGGCGATGGAACCCGGAACCGCGGCCGCCGTCGCGTTGATGCAGCGCCCGACCCGATGGCTGGCCCCCAGGCTGTTGCTGACCGAGGTTGCGGGCGCCCTCCATCGGAAGATCGGCGAAGGCCGGATACGAGACATCGCGGCGACCGAGGCGCTCGACGTGCTGTTGAGCGCGGTCGAGCGCGGCGAGATCCGGTTGGCCGAAGACGAGCGCTTCATGGCCGCGGCCTTCGTGCTGGCGAACTTGATGAGCCATAAGATCGCCGACTGTCTCTACGTTGCCCTTGCTGAGCTCGAGGGTGCAGCCCTCGCGACCGCGGATCAGCGCCTGGCGTCGCTTGCAGAGCGGCGCGGCGTCGCCACGACTCTGCTGTCATAGGTGGATGGACCATGGCTGACCAGGACGGCGCCCGGCTAAGCCCTGGTGGGCTCATGCTGAACGAGCTGCGCGTGCTGGCCAGGGGCGGCCGAGAGGTGCGGCTCGACGACGCCTGCTGGCCCGCGGTCGAGGCGGCGGCGCGGGTGGTGGAAGAGGCGGCGCGCGGCGAGGCCGCGGTCTATGGCGTCAACACGGGCTTCGGCAAGCTCGCGACCACCCGGATCGCGCCCGCCGACATCCTGGAGCTGCAGCGCCGCCTCGTGCTCTCGCACATGTGCGGCCTCGGCGAACCTTTGCCCGATCCGGTGGTCCGCCTCATCCTGGCGCTCAAGGCCGCGAGCCTCGCCCTCGGCCATTCCGGGGTGCAGCGGCGGACCATCGAGCTGCTGCTCGCGCTCCTCAACCACGACGCTTTGCCGGTGATCCCGGCCAAGGGCTCGGTCGGCGCATCCGGTGACCTCGCTCCCCTGGCCCATCTCGCCGGCTGCCTGCTCGGCGAAGGCGAGATCCGTCTCGCGGGGACCTTGAGGCCGGCCGCCGAGGTCCTGGCCGCGATCGGGGCCGCACCCTTGCAGCTCGGGGCCAAGGAAGGCCTGGCGCTGCTGAACGGCACCCAGGTGTCGACGGCGCTGGCGCTGGTCGGCTGGTTCCGGGCGAGCGCCGTGTTCGAGGCGGCGCTGGTCGCGGGCGCCATGAGCGTCGATGCGGCGCTCGGCAGCGACGTGCCGTTCGATCCGCGCCTCAACCGGCTGCGTGGCCAGCCGGGCCAGATCCGGGTCGCCGAGCGGCTTTGCGGCCTCCTCGCCGGCAGCGCGATCCGCGCTTCGCATCTGGTCGACTGCGCCCGCGTCCAGGACCCCTACAGCCTCCGCTGCCAGCCCCAGGTCATGGGCGCCTGCCTGGACCTGCTCGAGGCCGCTGGTGCTGTGCTCGAGCGCGAGGCGAACGGCGTCTCCGACAACCCGCTGGTGTTCGCGCCGACCGGGCCCGGCGCGGCGGGAGAGATCCTCTCGGGCGGCAACTTCCATGGCCAGCCGGTCGCCTTCGCGGCCGATCAGATCGCGCTCGCGTTGTCCGAGATCGGCTCGCTCGCCGAGCGCCGGATCGCCTTGCTGACCGATCCGGCACTGAGCGGCCTGCCGGCCTTCCTGGCACCTCAGCCGGGCCTCAACTCCGGGTTCATGCTGGCTCAGGTCACCGCGGCGGCGCTGGCCAGCGAGAACCAGCATCTGGCCCATCCGGTGGCGATCGACAGCCGGCCGACCTCGGCCAACCAGGAGGACCACGTCAGCATGGCGACCTACGCCGCGCGCCGCCTCCTGGAGATGACCGAGAACGCCGCCCACATCGTTGCGATCGAGCTGCTGGCGGCGGCCCAGGGCATCGAGCTGCGCCGCCCGCTCCCGACCAGTCGGCGACTGGAGGCCGTACTTGGAGCCGTGCGTGGCCACAGCGCCTTTCTGGCGGAGGACCGCTCGCTCGCAGGCGAGATTTCCGGGCTTGCGGCAGCCCTCCTCGCGGGCGAGTTTTCCGACGCGCAGCCGCTGTTGGCTTAGTGGGAAAGGGGAGGAAAAAATGGATCTGGGGATCGCGGGCCGGCGGGCGATCGTCTGCGCGTCGAGCCGGGGCCTGGGCAAAGCCTGCGCGCGGGCGCTGGCGCGGGCGGGCGTCGCGGTCGTCGTCAATGGCCTCGATCGGGCCCGCCTCGAGGCCGCGGCGGAGGAGCTGCGGCTGGAGACGAGCAGCGAGATCACGCCCGTGGCGGCCGACGTCACGACCCGCGAGGGGCAGGCCAGGCTGCTCGAGGCGCTGCCCGATCCGGACATCCTGGTGACCAACGCGGGCGGGCCGCCGTTCAAGGACTTCCGCGCGCTTGACCGCCAGGCGATCCTGACCGGCGTGACCTGGAACATGGTGACCCCGATCGAGCTCATTCAGGCGACCATCGATCCGATGATCGCGCGCGGCTTCGGCCGGATCGTCAACATCACCTCGATCTCGGTCCGGATGCCGATCCAGGGCCTCGACCTCTCGTCCGGCGCGCGCGCCGGGCTCACCGCCTTCGTCGCCGGCGTCGCGCGCTCGGTCGCCCACGCCGGGGTCACGATCAACAACGTGCTGCCC
Organism: uncultured Alphaproteobacteria bacterium; assembly: GCA_963756905.1. Classification (GTDB taxonomy): domain Bacteria; phylum Pseudomonadota; class Alphaproteobacteria; order Geminicoccales; family Geminicoccaceae; genus DATAOG01. The sequence continues at coordinate 256,314 of CAVWPO010000038.1, read as the reverse complement.
GGCTTCTTCGACACCGATCGCTACTGGGCCGGCATCGACGCGACCGCCAAGGTCCAGGGTAAGCCGCGTGAGCAGTTCGCCAAGGAGCGGGAAAGCCTGGTGCCGGCGCGCCGGATCGGCGACCCGCAGGAATTGGGTGATGCCTGCGCCTTCCTCTGCAGCGCCCGGGCCGGCTACATCACCGGCCAGAACCTTTTGCTGGATGGCGGCCTGTTCAACAGCGCGTTCTGAGCCGGCTGCCGACCAGCGCGCGGAGGTAGGTAAGCTCGGCGCCAGGGCGCTGGTCGATGTCGCGCGGCGGCAGGAAGGCGTCGACCAGGTCCTGGGCGACGTAGCCCCGGTGCCGGACGGGCACCCGCCAGAGGTTCTCGAACGACCGCCGGCCGTCGTAGCCGGTCGCCTGCAGCGCCGGCACGACCGCGGCCCGGCCGCACATGCGAGCGCCATGCGCAGGTCCATGGCGGCCTCGCTCACCAGGTTCGCAGGGTCGGGCACGACGCCGATCGCGGTGGGGTCCATGTCCCGGAGCAGCTCGAAAGCGAGCGCCGGGCTCGGGCGCGGCTTCGGTCATGGCGCAGCTCGATCTGGGGGTCCGTCTCATATGGTCATTGCCCAATGACCATATCGGTGGTTGCGCCGCCGGGTCAAGCGATCCATCATGCCGCCCTTGCCACAGCGCGGGGTGCGCCATGATCGAACCGCTGGGCGGCCCGGTCTACTGGTTGCCGTTCATCGCCGGCTTCGTCGTCGCCTATCTGGTGGGCTCGGTCCCGTTCGGGCTGATCCTGGCCAGGATGGGCGGCGCGGGCGACATCCGCGAGATCGGCTCCGGCAACATCGGGGCCACCAACGTCCTGCGCACCGGCCGCAAGGGCCTGGCGCTGGCGACCCTGGTCCTGGACATGCTCAAGGGCGCGCTCCCGGTCTGGCTCGCGTACCGCTATTTCGGGCCGGACATGGCGGTGATCGCCGGGCTCGGCGCGGTGATCGGCCACTGCTTCCCGGTCTGGCTCGGGTTCCAGGGCGGCAAAGGGGTCGCGACCGCGGCCGGCGTGGTCCTGACCCTGACCCCGCTTACCGGTCTGATCGTGCTCGCCCTGTTCATCCTGATCGCCATCATCTCCCGCTATGTCTCGCTCGCCTCGATCCTCGGCGCGGCCGCCGCCGGCCCGGTCGCGTTCTGGCTCGGCCACGTCCAGGCGGGCGAGCTCTACCTCGCGCTCGCCGTCCTGATCATCGTCAAGCATACGGCCAACATCCGCCGCCTGCTCAGCGGCACGGAGCTGAAATTCGGCGCCAGTCCTTCCGGTTCTGCCGAATAGGAGAATTTCGCCGACGATATTGCTCTATAGGTTGACGAACCTCGGACCCGCGGGCATCTTGCCGCGCCATGGCGCGAACCCTGTCACCGACGGAAAAGCTCGACTGGCTGCAGCTGGCGCGCTCGGGCGGGGTGGGGCCGCGGACCTTCTTTAAGCTCTTGGACCGGTTCGGCAGCGCCCGCCGGGCGTTCGAGGAGCTGCCGCGGCTGGCGCGCGAGGCGGGGTCCGAGGAGCAGTGGCGCCGCTGTCCGCGCGCCGAGGCCGAGGCGGAATCCGAGGCCCTCGAGCGGCTCGGCTGCGAGCTGATCGCGAAGGGCGAGCCCGGCTATCCGGAGCGGCTCGCCGAGATCGCCGACCCGCCGCCCTTGCTGATCGTGCTGGGCCGGATCGAGCTGCTGGCAGCAGCCGGGGTCGCCGTGGTCGGCGCCCGCAACGCCAGCGCCAACGGCCGGATGTTCGCCAAGGGCCTGGCCGGCGAGCTCGCGGCCGGCGGGCTGGTCGTCATCTCCGGGCTCGCGCGCGGGATCGACACCGCCGCCCATGAGGGCGCGCTCGCGGCCGGCGGCGCCACGATCGCGGTGATCGCGTCCGGCATCGACGTACCCTACCCCGAGGACAATGCGGGGCTCATGGCGCGGATCGCCGAGACCGGTGCCGTGGTCACCGAGCGGCCGCCGGGCAGCGTCCCGCAGGCGCGCCATTTTCCCAGGCGCAACCGGCTGATCGCGGGCCTCTCGCTCGGAGTCGTCGTGGTCGAGGCGGCGCCGCAGTCGGGCTCGCTGATCACCGCGCGCCTGGCCGCCGAGCAGGGCCGCGAGGTCATGGCGGTGCCCGGCAGCCCGCTCGATCCCCGCCACCGCGGCACCAACCAGCTGCTCCGCGACGGCGCCACCTTGATCGAGACCGCGGCCGACGTCCGCGCCGCCCTCGGCCCGTTCCAGGTCGCGCCGGAGGCGTCCCGGACCAAGCCGAAGCCCCGCCGGATGGCATCCGAGCGCCGCCCTTCACCGACGGCACCACCGCCCAAGGTGCCAACGACGGCCGCTCCCGCGACCAGCGGCGACCTCGCCGACCGCGTCCGCGAGCGCCTCGGGCCCGAGCCGCTGCTGGTTGACGAACTGATCCGGCAGTGTCATGCGTCGACCGCCGAGGTGCAGCGCGCGCTGCTCGAGCTGGAGCTGGACGGGCGGATCGAGCGCCATCCCGGCAACCGGGTCTCCCTTGCATTGGCCTGACCCGGGCACATATCAGGGGCGCCGCGTCGATCCCTGGTACCCAGGGGTGCCGCGCCGACCATCCAGGGAAGGGGTCGTCTCCGCCGCATGGACGTCGTCGTCGTCGAATCCCCGACCAAAGCCAAGACCATCAACAAGTACCTGGGCTCCGGCTATCGGGTGCTGTCCAGCTACGGGCATGTGCGCGACCTGCCGGAGAAGGACGGCTCGGTCCTGCCGGACGAAGATTTCCGGATCATCTACGAGCCGCTCGCCGACCGGAAGCCGCGCATCAAGGAGATCGCGAGCGCGGTCAAGGGTGCGAGCCACCTCTACCTCGCGACCGACCCGGACCGCGAGGGCGAGGCGATCTCCTGGCACCTGGTGGCGGCGCTCAAGGAGCTGGGCGCGATCAACGGCGTCGACGTCAAGCGGGTCGTGTTCCACGAGATCACCAAGGGTGCCGTGCTCGAGGCGATGCGCCATCCGCGCGACCTCGACGTCGACCTGATCGACGCCTACCAGGCCAGGCGCGCGCTCGATTACCTGGTCGGCTTCACCCTCTCGCCGGTGCTCTGGCGCAAGCTCCAGGGCTCGCGCTCGGCCGGCCGCGTGCAGTCGGTGGCGCTGCGCCTGATCTGCGAGCGCGAGAACGAGATCGAGGCGTTCCGGGCGCGCGAGTACTGGACCATCGAGGGCCAGTTCGCGACCCCTGCCGGCGCCACCTTCGGCGCCGGGCTCTCCCGCCTCGACGGCAAGAAGCTCGGAAAATTCGATCTCGCGAGCGAGGCCGACGCCAGGCGCGCGCTTGGCCTGATCGAGGCGCAGAACTTCACGGTCGAGAGCCTCGAGAAGAAGCAGGTCCAGCGCCATCCGGCGCCGCCCTTCGTGACCTCGACGCTCCAGCAGGAGGCCTCCCGCAAGCTCGGCTTCGGCGCCGATCGCACCATGCGCACCGCCCAGCGCCTGTTCGAGGGCATAGCGCTCGAGGGCGAGACGGTCGGCCTGATCACCTACATGCGCACCGACAGCGTTCAGATCTCGCGCGAGGCGCTCGCCGCCTGCCGGCAGCAGATCGCCAAGCGCTATGGCGAGCGCTACGTCCCTGAGCAGCCGCGCGCCTATCGCACCCGGACCAAGAACGCCCAGGAGGCGCACGAGGCGATCCGGCCGACCGAGCTCAGCCGCAGCCCGGACGACGTGGCGCGCTTCCTCGACCACGACCAGCGCCGGCTCTACGAGCTGATCTGGAAGCGCACCATGGCGAGCCAGATGGCAAGCGCCCTGCTCGACCGGGTGATCGCCGATCTGGCCTCGGCCGACGGCGAGATCGGCTTTCGCGCGACCGGCTCGACCATCGCCTTCGACGGGTTTTTCCGGCTCTACCAGGAAGGCCGCGACGATCCGGCCCAGGATGACGACGAGGCCGAAGGCATCCTGCCGCCGATGGCGCCGGGCGATCCTTTGCGCCGCGGCGAGATTCTGCCCAAGCAGCACTTCACCGAGCCGCCGCCCCGCTACACCGAGGCGAGCCTGGTGCGCAAGCTCGAGGAGCTCGGCATCGGCCGGCCCTCGACCTACGCCAGCATCATATCCGTGCTGCAGGAGCGCAACTACGTGCGCCTGGAGCAGAAGCGCTTCCGCCCCGAGGACCGTGGCCGGCTGGTCACGGCCTTCCTGGTCGCGTTCTTCGACCAGTACGTGCAGCCGGGCTTCACCGCCGATCTGGAGGGCCAGCTCGACGACGTCGCCGCGGGCGCCCGGCACTGGAAGCAGGTGCTGCGCGAGTTCTGGGACCCGTTCAGCGGCCAGGTGGGCGAGGTCAAGGAGCGGCGCGTCGCCGAGGTGATCGACGCGCTCAACGAGCTTTTGGCGCCACTCCTGTTCCCGCCGCGCGCGGACGGCGGCGATCCGCGCGTCTGCCCGCTCTGCGGCACCGGCCGCCTCAGCCTGAAACTCGGCCGGTTCGGCGCGTTCGTCGGCTGCTCGAACTACCCGGAGTGCCGGTTCACGCGCAAGCTCGGGGTCAAAGCCGAGGCGGAGGAGACCGATGGCGAGCCGAAGCAGCGCGTGATCGGCGTCGATCCCTCGACCGCCGAGGAGGTGCTGCTCAAGCGGGGACCGTATGGGCTTTATGTCCAGCGCGGCCATGGCGAGACCCTCAGGCGCTCATCGCTGCCGCCCAATCTCGAGCCGGCCGAGCTCGACCTCGAGACCGCGCTGGCCCTGCTGGCTTTGCCGCGCGAGCTCGGCCGCCACCCCGAGACCGGCCAGCCGATCGAGGCCGGCATCAACCGCTACGGCCCCTACATCAAGCACGACCGCTTCGTCCGGCTGGGGCCCGAGGACGACGTGCTGTCGATCGGCATGAACCGGGCGATCGCGCTGCTCGCCGAGGCCGGCAGCAAGCTGCGGCCCGCGCCGAAGGCGCTCAAGGAGCTCGGAGCCCATCCCAAGGACGGCAAACCCATCACCCTCTACCAGGGCCGCTTCGGCCCCTACCTCAAGCATGGCCGCCAGATTGCGAGCCTGCGCAAGGGCGAGAGCGCCGACGAGCTGACCCTCGAGCGGGCAGCCGAGCTGCTCGCCGAGCGCGCCGCCAAGGACAAGGGCGGCGCCAAGAGCAAAGCGGGCGCCAAGGCGAAGACCGAGCCGAAGTCCGGGCCCAAGCCGGTGCGCAAGGCCGCGACCAAGCGCGCGACCAGCGCGGCCAAGGGACGCGGCCGGGTGGCAACGGCGAAGAAGGCAGCCGCCGAGTGACGGCTCGCGCGCTCCTCAGCGCCGGGCCCACCGGGCACGACCGGATCTGATGGTCAAGGCGGCGGCGCGCCGGCCACGGTCGTCATCGGCCGGCCGGCTGCCGAGTCGCGACGAGCTGCAGCACTACCTGGAGCGCAATCCGGACGCGGCGACGCTCCGCGATCTCGCGCGGGCCTTCCAGCTCAAAGGCCAGGACCGCACCGAGCTGAAGCGCCTGCTGCGCGAGCTGAAGCCCGACCTCGCCCCCAGCCGGCGCCCGGCGGCGAGCGGCGGGCGCCTTCCCTCGGTCGCCGTTCTCGAGGTGACGGGGGTCGATCCGGATGGCGAGCTGATCGCGCGCCCGGCGGCCAAGGCGCAGGAGGATCCGGGCCCGGCGCCGATCGTGCTCCTGCATGACGCGGCGCGCGGGCGGGCGCCGGGGATCGGCGACCGGGTGCTGGCGCGGATCAGCCAGCGCGGCGGCGAGGCGCAGGGCAAGATCATCCGCGTCCTGCCGCGTTCGCCCGCGCGCGTGATCGGCACCGTCGAGCGGGTCGGCCTGGGCCTCGGCATCCGGCCGGTCGGCGCGCGGGCGCAGGGTCTCGAGCTGCAGCCCGCCGATGCCGCGGGCGCGCAGCCCGGCGAGCTGGTGGTGGCGGAGCGGATCGGCGAGCGTGCGCTCGGCCCCGATCGCGCCCGCGTGGTCGAGCGGCTGGGCCGGCCCGGCGATCCGCGCACCGTCTCGCTGCTGGCCGCGCACAGCCTGGAGCTCAGGATTGCGTTTCCACCCGAGGTCGAGGGCCTGAGCGCGGCCGATCTGGCGCCCTGGTCGTCCGCCGGGCGGACCGACCTTCGCGACCTGCCGCTGGTCACGATCGATGGCGCGGATGCGCGCGATTTCGACGATGCGGTCGCGGCCGCGGCCGACGACGACCCGGCCAATCCCGGCGGCTGGCAGGTCGTGGTCGCGATCGCCGACGTCGCCCACTACGTCCGGCCGGACGACCCGGTCGATCGCGAGGCGCGCCAGCGCGGCAACTCGGTCTACTTCCCCGACCGCGTCCTGCCGATGCTGCCGGAGGTGCTCTCCAACGACCTTTGCTCGCTCCGGCCGGAGGCCGAGCGCGCCTGCGTGGCGGTGCGCATGGCGTTCGACCGGCAGGGCCGGAAGCTTCGCCATCGATTCCTGCGCGCCGTCATGCGCTCGCGGGCAAGGCTCACGTACAGGGCGGTGCAGGCGGCGGCCGATGGCGCGCCGGACGCCCTCACGGCGCCCTTGCTGGAGCCGGTGATCCGGCCCCTCTACGGCGCCTTCGGGGCGCTGCTCGACGCCCGCCGCCGGCGCGGCACGCTCGACCTCGATCTGCCGGAGACCACGGTCCGGCTCGATGCCGAAGGCCGGCCGGTCGCGATCGAGCGCCAGGCGCGGCTGGATTCGCATCGCCTGATCGAGGAGTTCATGATCGCCGCCAACGTCGCCGCAGCCGAGACCCTGGAGCAGGCCGGCTGGCCCTGCATGTACCGGGTCCACGACCGGCCGGACCCGGTCAAGCTCGAAGGCCTGGCCCAGCTCCTGGAGCAGCTCGGCCTCGGGCGCGGCCGGGGCGACCTCGCGCGGCCCCGGGACGTCGCCCGGCTGCTCGAGCGCCTGCGCGAGCACGAGCTCGCGCCCTTGATCTCCAACCTTTTGCTCCGGGCGCAGAGCCAGGCGGTCTACAGCCCGCACAACCTCGGCCACTATGGCCTCAATCTCGGGCGCTACGCCCATTTCACCTCGCCGATCCGGCGCTATTCCGACCTCTTGGTCCATCGCGCGCTGATCCGGGCCCTCAAGCTCGGCGAAGGCGGGCTGCCCGACGCCAGCGTCGACTGGCATGAGCTCGGGGCCGGGCTGTCGCGTTGCGAGCGGGTCGCGATGGAGGCCGAGCGCAACGCGCGCGCGCGCTTCGTAGCCTTGCTGCTCGCGGAGCGGATCGGCAGTGCCTTCGATGCGACGATCGTGAGCGTGCAGCGCTTCGGACTGTTCGTGCAGCTCGCCGAGACGCAGGCCGACGGCCTCGTGCCGATCGGCACGCTGGGCGCGGAGTTCTTCGCCCACGATGCCGCCCGGCACGCCCTGATCGGCCAGGAGAGCGGAGCGGTGTTCGCGCTCGGCGACCGGGTCCGGGTCGAGCTGGTCGAGGTCGACACGCTCGTGGGCCAGCTCGCCTTCCGCCTGCTCGAGCATACGCCCGGACCGGCAGCACGCGCTGCCGCAGAGGCCTGGCGCCAGCGCCGGCACCGCCCGGGCCGCATGCGCGGCCGGCCCGGTCGGCGCTAGTTGTGATCCGTCGGGACGGTGCGAGGTCCGCGATTACCGTTCGGGCAGCGGGATGAACTCGGGGTCGTCCGGCACCGGCGCGAAGCGGCCGGATTGCCAGTCGGTCTTGGCCTGCTCGATCCTGGCCTCGCTGCTGGCGACGAAGTTCCACCAGATGTAGCGCGGGCCATCCATCGGCTCGCCGCCCAAGAGCATGAAGCGGGCGGGCGTCAGCGCCCGGATCGTGACCGGATCGCGGGGATGGAAGACCAGGAGCCGGCCGGCCTCGAAGCGGTCGCCGGCGATCTCGACGGTGCCGTCGACCAGGTAGGCGCCGCGCTCCTCGTGCGCTGCGTCGAGCGGCAGCGACGCCCCCGCCTCGAGCGCGCAGTCGGCATAGAACATCTCGGAGAAGGTCGCGACCGGCGCGCGCTTACCGTAGAGGGCGCCTGCGATCAGGCGGACATCCTTGCCCTCGCCCGAGATCAGCGGCAGCTCCGCCTTGGCGTGGTGCGAGAAGCCGGGATCGCGCTCCTCGTCGCGCTTGGGCAGAGCGACCCAGGCCTGGATCCCGAACAGCTGGCCGTGGCCGTCGCGCAGAGCGGGCGGCGTGCGCTCTGAATGCGCGATGCCCTTGCCCGCGGTCATCCAGTTGACCTCGCCCGGGCGGATCGGCAGGTCGGTGCCGAGGCTGTCCTTGTGCGTGATCTCGCCCCGGAACAGGTAGGTGACGGTCGCGAGCCCGATGTGCGGGTGCGGCCGCACGTCCATGCCGCGCCCGAGCAGGAACTCGGCCGGCCCCATCTGATCGAAGAAGATGAACGGCCCGATCATCTGCCGCTTGGCGGACGGCAGCGCGCGGCGGACCTCGAAATCGCCGATGTCGCGCGCCCGCGGCAGGATCAGGGTCTCGATCGGGCTGCGCGTCTCCTGGAGGGTCTCGCATTTGGGATCCAGGGCGTTCGACCAGCTCATGGCAACCTCCGCTTGGTGGGCCTCGGCCCCTCATGGTGTCGCGTTCGGGCGGCGGGCCCCGGTCAGGATGTCGCGGGCTCGGCGCCGGTGGCAAGGGCGCCGCCGTCGGTCGCCGGCGGCTGGCCGGCTGCGCCTTCGATGAAGCTTCGCTGCCTGGCGATCGCGGCCGCGAGGAAGTCGAGGAACACCCGGACCCGCGCCGCATGGCGCAGATCGGGGTGGGTGAGGAGCCAGAGGTCGGCCATAACCTCGGGGTCGGGGGGCGCCAGGCGCACAAGCGCGGGCCGCCGATCCGCGATGAAGCAGGGCAGATGGCCGATGCCGGCGCCGGCTTCGATCGCCTCCGCGAGCCCAAGCGGCGTATTGACCTTGTAGACGACGCGCTCGGGCGGCACGTGATCACGGACGAAGCGCGCCGCCTTCAGCCCTGCAAGGTCGTCGCCGAGGGCGACCCAGCGCCGATTGAGGAGGTCGGCCAGCGCCGGCGGCGCGGACGCCGGGAAATCCCGAGCGCTGCCATAGAGCGCCCAGGCGATCCGTGCCACCCGCCGGCCGACCAGGGTCTCGGGCGGCGAGTGGTCGCTGGCGCGGATCGCCACGTCCGCGTCGCGCTTCGAGAGATTGAGCGCCTGGTTGCCGAGGACGACGTCGAGGCGGACGTCCGGGCACTGGCGCTGGAAGCGCGCGAACAGCGGCGTCAGCAGGTGGATCAGCAGCGTGTCGCTGGTCGTGACCCTGAGCTCGCCCGCCGGCAGGAGCTGGCGTCCCGCCAGCCGGCGGCTGAGTGCGCTCACGTCCTCCTCGATCCGCTCCGCGAGCGCGGCCATCTCCTCGCCGGCGCAGGTGAGCGCATAGCCGGCCCGATGGCGCTCGAACAGGGTCACCCCGAGCAGGGCCTCCAGCTGCGCCAGGCGGCGGAACACGGTCGAGTGGTTGACGCCCAGGCGCGCGGCCGCGCCGGCCAGACCCTTGGCGTCCGCAATCGCCTTGACCAGGCGGATGTCGTCCCAGAGGGGCGTCGCCGACGAGTCGGCCACGGGCGCTGCAAGTCGCGGCAATGGCCCTCCTCAGAGCGGCTTCAGGTTGGCCTCGATCGCTGCCCGGCGAGGCTCCAGGAAGGGCGGCAGCGACAGGCGCTCGCCGAGCGCCGCCAGCGGCTCGTCGGCCGCGAAGCCCGGCCCTTCGGTTGCGATCTCGAACAGGATGCCGTTCGGCTCGCGAAAGTAGAGGCTGCGAAAATAGTAGCGGTCGATCGGGCCGCTGTTCGGCGTCCGCGTCTGGCGCAGGCGCTCTGCCCAGTCCTGGTAGGCGGCATCCGGGGTGCGGAAGGCGACGTGGTGGACGCCGCCGGCCCCGGGCGATGCTGCGGGCAGCTTCGGCTCGACCGCGACGTGCAGTTCGGCGCCCGCCCCGCCCTCGCCCATCTGGTAGACGTGGGTCGTGGCGCCGGCCGAGTTGGGCGTCGGATGGTCGCGAACCTTGCTCATCCCGAGCACGCTCGTCACCACGCGCTCGGTCGGCAGCAGCTCGGGCACGCTCAGCGTGATCGGCCCCAGCCCGCGGATCTGGTGCTCGGCGGGCACGGGGCTTCGCGCCCAGGGATGCGCCGGTCCCGCGCCGCCGTCGTCGATCAGGCTCAGGCGCTGGCCCTCCGGATCCTCGAAGTCGAGCGTCCAGCGGCCGTCGCGCAGGGCGATCTCGCCGTGGTCGACGCCTTGCTCCGCGAAGCGCTGCCGCCACCAGGCAAGCGTCTCCTCGCCGGCGACCCTGAGACCCGTGCGGCTGATGCTGTGGCTGCCCCGGCGCTCGCGCCCGACCGGCCAGTCGAAGAAGGTGATGTCGGTGCCGGGCGAGCCCAGGCCGTCGGCGTAGAACAGGTGGTAGGCGCTGACGTCGTCCTGGTTCACGGTCTTCTTGACCAGTCGCATGCCGAGCGTCCGCGTATAGAAGGCGTGGTTGCCCGACGCCTTCGCGGTCACCGCGGTCAGGTGGTGGATGCCGGTCAATTGCATGCTGCGATGTCCTTCTGAGCTGGGATCTCCAGCCGGTCGAGCCACGCTTTGGCGGCGGCAAGGTCGGCCTGGGTGAGATTGTGTCCGGCGGGCAGGGTCTGGTGACGGACGAGGGCGCCGGCGTTCGTGAGGATGGTCGCAAGGCGGCGGGCGTTGTCGAGCGGCACGATCGGGTCGGAGGTGCCGGACAGGATCAGGACCGGCTTGCCATCGAGCTCCGCGGCCGGCGGATCGGCTGAGCGGCACCATGGCCCGCAGCAGCGCGGCGCCGGCCAGCGCCTCGGGGCGCAGCAGCAGCAGCGCGGCCGCGATGTTGGCGCCGTTCGAGAAGCCGAGCGCCACGGGTGCCGGCAGGTCGTAGGCCGTCCGCGCCTCGGCGATGAAGTCCGCGAGCTCGTCCGCCCGGCGGCGCACGTCCGCCTCGTCGAACACGCCCTCGGCGAGACGGCGGAAGAAGCGCGCCATGCCGCCCTCCAGCACCTTGCCGCGCGGCGAGAGCAGGGCCGCCCCGGGCGCGACCGCCCGCCCGAGCGGGAGGAGGTCGTGCTCGTCGCCGCCGGTGCCGTGGAGGAGCAGGAGCGGCGGCCGCCCGGGCCTGCTCGCGGGCTCGAAGCGATGCGTGAAGGCAAGAGCGGAGGTGGTCATGCTGGCCTCCCTGGGTTCAATCTCGTGGGGCCGCGGATCGAGCGCTCGAGATCAGGCGACCGCCGGCAGGGCCGCCTCGATCCGTGGGCGCTCCGGCTCGAGGAAGGCCGGCAGCTTCAGGGCGGTGCCCAGCGCCGCCGCGGGCTCGTCGACCGCGAAGCCCGGCTGGTCGGTCGCAATCTCGAACAGGACGCCGCCCGGCTCCTGGAAGTAGACCGAGCGGAAATAGTTGCGGTCCCTCTGCGCGGTCGTGCGAATCCGATGGTGGTCGGCGAGCCTCTGCACCATTTCGGACTGCGCGGCGTCATCCTCGGCGCGGAAGGCGATGTGGTGGACCGAGCCGCCGCCCGTCCGGCCGCGCGGAAAGCCGCCGACCGCGCGCAGATCGACGATGCCGCCGATGGCCGTGTCACGGGACTGGAACCGGACCACCGAGCTCTCCCGCCCGACCTCCTCGAAGCCCAGCACGTCGGTCAGGATCGCGCCCGTCGGCGCGGCCTCCGGGACCAGCAGGCCGACGCCGTGGAAGCCCCGGACCGCGTGCTCGAGCGGGATCTCGCCGCCGCTCCAGGCGGGTTCGCTCCCGGCGCCGGGAACCGCGACCAGGGCGAGGCGCAGGCCGTCCGGATCGCGGAACGCCAGGACATTCTCGCCGAAGCGCTTGGCCAGCGCCTCGCGGTGCACGCCCTGCACGGTCAGGCGATGGATCCAATAGCCGAGGGCGCCTTCGGGCACCCGGAGCGTGGTCTCCTGGGCTTCGCCGACCCCCAGTCGGCCGGGCACGGGGTTCTGCCATGGAAAGAACGTCAGGATCGTGCCGGGGCGCCCGACCTCGTCACCGTAATACAGGTGATAGGTGCCGGGATCGTCGAAGTTGACGGTCTTCTTCACCAGCCGAAGGCCGAGGGTACGCGTGTAGAAGTCGAGATTGCGCTGGGCGGGTCCCGCGATCGCCGTCACGTGATGGATGCCATTCTGGCGCATGTTCGTCCTCCGCCGGGGTCGCTGATCACCCCATCGTTGGCCAGAAACGTAAGCACGCCGGCCCCGAACGGAACCCTTCGCATCTTGCATGAACGCAAAGAAGATATTGCATTCTGCGCGACCGGCCAGCACTGACGCAAGATTGTTTGGTTCTTGCCGGGGTCATGGAGTCGATCGATGCCGCCCCCGTCGAGGCCATGCGGCCGGAGATCACCATCGTCGGAGCGGCGACCCGTGCTAACTGTCCCTGCGAGCGACCCAGCGCGCTTCGGCCGCAGCCTCGGCCGCCCATGCATCGCGTTTTGAACCGGAGGGAGAGAGATGTTCACGACCCACAACAGTCTGCCGGACAACGTCCGCAAGTCGGCGATCGGGCTGCTCCAGGCCCGGCTCGCCGACGCGGTCGATCTCAGCACCCAGACCAAGCAGGCGCATTGGAACGTCAAGGGTCCGAGCTTCATCGCGCTGCACGAGCTGTTCGACAAGGTGGCGGCCGAGGTGCTGGACTATACCGACCTGATCGCGGAGCGGCTCGTGACCCTGGGCGGGGTCGCGGAGGGGACCGCGGCGGTGGCGGCCGAGCGCTCGACGCTGCCCCGCTATCCGCTCGATCTGACCGAGGGCGCGCAGCACGTCGAGGCGCTGGCGACCGCGCTCGCGACCTTCGGCAAGACGATCCGGGCGAACATCGACCAGGCCGCCGAGATGGGCGATCAGGATACCGCCGACATCTTCACCGAGGTCTCGCGCGGCATCGACAAGAACGTCTGGTTCGTCGAGGCCCACATCCAGGCCAGCCGCTAGGTCCGCGATCGATCGCAGGGGAGTGAGGCGGGCAGGCATCCCGCCTCATTCCGCGGGCGACGGACCGGTCGACTGCAGCGCCGGGCCGAGCGGGATCTCGGCGCCCGCGCGCAGGAACACGGGGAAGCGCTCGAGCGGACAGGTGAGAGCAAGCTCGCGCCCGCCTGCGAGGCTCTCGCCGGTCGTGAAGTCGCGCCAGCGCCCGCTCGGCAGGCGGATGCGGACCCTGCCGCCCGGCCCGAGGATCGGCGCGATCAGGAGGTCGGGGCCGAACATGTACTGGGTGTCGGGAAGCCAGCACTCCGGCTCCTCGGGAAAGGCGAGCGGCATCGCCCGCATGACCGGCATGCCGGTTGCCGCCGCCTCCTCGAGGCAGCGTTCGAGGTAGGGGATCAGCCGGTAGCGCACTTCGAGCCAGCTGCGGATGATCGCCTCGATCGCCTCGCCGAAGATCCAGGGCTCGCGCGGCCCGATGCCGTGAAAGCGCAGGTGCGAGGCGAACACGGCCGCCTGCGTCCAGCGCACGAAGAGCTCCGCATCCGGCGCGCCGCCATAGAAGCCGCCGATGTCGGTGGCATAGCAGGCGCCGCCCGAGAGGCCGAACGACAGGCCGCCGCGGATGCTGGCGGCGAGCCCCTCCCAGTCCGACTGCGGGTCGCCGCCCCAGTGCGTCGGCCAGCGCTGGCTGCCCGCCCAGCCGCAGCGCGCGAAGATGAAGCCGTGGCCCTTGGCCTGCAGCGTCGCCTCGGCGACGCACTGCTGGTACAGCAGCGGGTAGACGTTGTGCAGCCGGCGACCACGATCGCCGTTCCAGGCGACGCAACCATCCGGCACCTGCTCGCCGAAGTCGCATTTGATGACGTCGACGCCCAGCGCGAACAGGCGCGCGTGCTGATCCCGCCACCAGGCGTAGGCGTCGGGATGGGTGAAGTCGATCAGGCCGCTGTCGGGCAGCGCGACCAGCCGCCATTGGTGAACATAGGCGCGCTCGCCGCCCGGCGCCTTCAGCAGCCAGCCCTTGGCCTCGAACTCGGCGAACAGAGGCCCCTGCACCGCGATCAGCGGATACTCCCAGACGCAGACCTTGAAGCCCAGGTCGTGCAGCTCGTCGAGCACCGCCTTGGGATCGGGATAGCGCGCGGGATCGAAGGCGAAGGTGAAGCGGGTCTCGGTCGCCTGCCAGGCGCGGCCGTCGAGGACGATCACGTCAGCCGGAATCCGACGTTCGCGCAGCCGGCGCGCGGTGCCCAGCACCTCGGCGGCGTCCTGGTAGTAGGCCCGGGAGAACCAGGCGCCGAGGCTCCAGGGGGGCGGCCGGCGCGGCCGGCCGGTGAGCCAGCCGTAGCGTTCGACAATGGTGGCCGGAGCATCGCCCGCGATCAGGAACAGATCGAGCGCTGCGTCCTCGACCATCAGGACATAGCTCCGGTGCGACCAGCCGGGATGGCCGATCCCGTGGGTGACCGCGCCGGGGGTATGGACGAACAGGCCCCAGCCGCGCGGGCTCCAGGCGAAGGGCGCGTTCTTGTAGGAGGCCTCGGCGTTGACCCCGAGCGCGTCCTCGACCCGCGAGCGCAGCAGCTGGCCACGGTGGTTCAGCGGCCCCCATTTCTCGCCGTGGCCATAGACGGGCTCGCCGCTCGCGAGCGCCAGCGACACGATCCAGCCGTCGTCGGTGCGGGCGAACGGCGGCAGGCGGGGCGCCCCGCTGAAGACCGCATCGGTGACCGGGCCGATCAGCAGCTCGTCTTTGCGCGAGAGCTCCAGGCGAAGCGGCTGGAGCCGGAGGCAGAAGCCGGAAATCGCCGGCCGCCAGCACCACGACGTCGGCCGATTCGGTCACGGCGACCGTGGGCGGCGCGGGCTCCGCGATCAGGATGCCATAGTCCGGCGCCACGCAGCCCGCCGAGCGTCAGGCGGAAGATGCCGGGCGCGAAAGCCGTGAGGGTGAGCGGACCCGCCTCGGTCGCCGCACGCACTCCGCCGGCGATGCTGCTCGATGCCGGTCGAGCTCGGCCGATCGGGACGAGCGTCGACCAGTCCGGGTCGAGCGGTTCCAGGTGCATCGGCGGCCGCCGCTCTGTCCGCGCTGCCTCAGTCGGCGACCAGGCGGACCGTCGTCCGCAGGCAGGTCCTCACGCCGGGCGCGGCGGCCGACGAACAGCTCGATCAGGCCGGGTTCGAGGCGGGGCTCGAGGTCGGGGCCGAGGAAGGCGAGCTCGCGCGCGGCGAGGCTGAACCGGACGCTGCCCCGCTCGCCGGGGCCGAGGGTGATCTTGGCGAATCCCTTCAGCTCGAGCAGCGGCCGGGCGATGCTCGCGACCGGGTCGCGCACGAACAGGAAGAGCGTCTCCTCGCCGGCGCGGCCGCCCTCGTTGACGACTTCGGCCTCGACGCTCAGCTCGCCATCCGGACGAAGCTCGGCGGGCTCGGCATGCACGCCGGCGAGCGCGAAGCGGGTGTAGGACAGCCCGTGCCCGAACGGGAACAGGGGCTCGACCGGCAGATCGAGGTATCTGGCCGAATAGTGCACCGCCGGGTCGGCCGGACGGCCGGTCGGGCGCTGGCCGTGGAAGATCGGGATCTGGCCGATGTCGACCGGCCAGGAGACCGGCAGCCGGCCGGTCGGATTGCAGCGCCCGCTCAGCACGTCGCCGACCGCATGGCCCGCCTCGCTGCCGAGGAACCAGGTGGCGAGCACGGCATCCGCCCGCTCGAACAGCCAGGGGACCATGAGCGGGCGGCCCGAGGACAGGAGCACGACCACGGGCTTACCGAGGTCGAACACCGCCTCAGCAAGCTCGCGCTGGCGGCCCGGCAGGTCCGGGCGCGCCCGGCTCGCGGCCTCGCCGCTCATCTGCCGGGCTTCGCCGAGGCAGAGCAGGACCGCCTCGGCCGCGCGCGCGAGCTGGAGCGCGGCCGCGAGGTCGGACGGCGTATCCGCCTCGATCTCGACGCCCTTGGCGTAGCCGATGTCGCTGGCCGGGAACGCGGCGCGCAGGCCGGCCAAGAGCGGCACCATGTCCTCGGCGCGGCCGGACATCGTCCAAGGCCCCAGCATCTCCTCCTGGGTGTCCGCGAGCGGGCCGATGACCGCGAGCCGCCGCCCGTCCGCGAGCGGCAGCAGCCCGTCGCGGTCGGTCAGAAGCACGACCGAGCTGCAGGCGGCCTCGCGGGCGAGCGCCCGGTGGGCGGTCAGCTGCTCGGGCGTCGAGCCCTGGGCGGCGCCCCGCCGGTAGGGGTCGTCGAACAGGCCCAGTCGCGCCTTCAGCTCCAGGACCCGGCGCACCGCCCTGTCGACCTCGGCCATGCCGACGAGCCCGCGGCGGAGCGCCTCCGGCAGACCCCGGGCATAGGCATCGCCCATCAGGTCGATGTCGACGCCCGCCTTGAGGGCTAGCGCTGCCGCCTCGGCGAGGTCGGCGGCGACCCCGTGCACGACCAGCTCGGCGATCGCGCCATAGTCGCTGACCATGACGCCTTCAAAGCCCCAGTCCTCACGCACCAAACCCTGGAGAATCGTGGCGTTCGCGGTCATCGGCAGCCCGGCGAGGTCGGTGAAGGCCGGCATGATCGCCGCCACGCCTGCCCCGACCGCAGCCCGGAACGGCGGCAGGTAGACCTCGCGCAACGAGCGCTCCGAGATGTCGACCGAGGCATACTCGCGTCCGGCGGTGACCGCGCCGTAGCCGGCCAGATGCTTGGCCGTGGCCGCAAGGCTGCCCGCGGCTGCGAGATCCTGGCCTTGCAAGCCCCGCACCTTGGCTTCGGCGAAGCGTGACGCGAGCCAGGCATCTTCGCCGGGGCTCTCCGCGATCCGGCCCCAACGGGGATCGCGGGCGACGTCCAGCATCGGCGCGAAGGCGAGCGCCAGGCCGTCGGCGGCGCCCTCCAGGGCCGCGGCGCGCGCGGTCCTTGCCCACAGGCCCGGATCGAACGCGGCCGCCTCGGCGAGCGGGATCGGGAAGACGGTGTGGTGGCCGTGAATGATGTCGAGAGTGAACAGCAGCGGGATCCGAAGGCGCGTCTCCTCGATCGCGATCCTCTGCGCAGCGCGCGTGGCCTCCGGCCCCCAGAGGTTGCAAACGGCGCCGATCCGGCCGGCCCGGATCGCGTCCAGATAGTCGAGCGGCCCCTGCGGCCCGGTCACCGCCAGACCCGCGGAGACCAGGGTCAGCTGGCCGATCTTCTCCTCGAGCGTCAGCTCGGCGAGCAGCGCCTCGACCGGATTTTCCGAACTTGCTGCGGCCATCGTTCCGCTTTCGCAGCCGGCGGGGAAGCCGGAGGCCATGAGGATAGCCGCGGCCCGCGCGGCTCGCCAGAGCGGACGGTCGATGGTCAGCGCTTGAGCAGGCGGGCGAGCAGCGCGCCGAGCCCGCGCGCGGGACGGCGGGCGGGCGCGAAGCCGAAGTCGCGCTCGAGCGCGTCGAGATCGAGCTTGACCGCATCCGCGAAGCGCCCCTTGAGCGCCTGCGCCGGCACCAGCTTCTCGAACCGGGCCGCCTGATTGTGGTCGCCGCCGAAATCGACCACGAGGTCGCCGCTCGCGCGGTTGATCCGCACGCGCTCGCTGTTCTGCTCGAGGATCTCCTCGAGCAGGTCGAGCAGCGGCTTGTCCTTGAGCCGCTCGATCTCATCCTGCTCGACGGGGCGCGCCCAGCCCGGCGCGGCGCCCAGCGCCTCGGCGAGCAGCCCACTCAGGATTTCCGAGGCGACCAGCAGCAGGTCCGGCGGATGGTGGGGATCGCGGCCGAGCGTTTCCGTCAGCCCCGGCAGCCGGGGCACGAGGCGGTCGAGGTAGGTCCGGTAGAGGGCCGTGCCGACCCCGGACAGCGCCGCGCGCGCCGGGGCCTCGGGCATGCCGCGCGGGCGCGCGCCGTCGATGTGGCAGACGACCATGCGCTTTCTGAGGTCCGGGGTGACCGCGGTCACGTCGCGGTTGGTGCTGATCAGGATCGGCGCGTAGCCCTGCCCGCTCTCATGGTCGAACTTGACCAGGTCCGGAACGTACTGCCCGAAGCGGTCGCGGTTGACGTCGTCGATGATCAGCGGGATCGCGCCCAGGCGCTCGCGCAGGCCGAGCGCGCGCTGGGTCGTGAAGTCCTTGCCGCGGACCATCTGCTCGAGGCCGAACATCGAGCGGCTGACGACCCGCGAGAACATCGTCTTGCCGCCGTCGGAGCGGCCGTAGAGCACGGCGTGCACCGGGTAGGCGAGCGGCGAGCCGTCGTGGCGGAGCGCGGCCGTGCGCAGCAGGGGCGCGAACGGCGCCGCATAGAGCCAGCAGGCGAGCGCCCAGTAGCTCCGCTGCAGTCCTGGCGCATCGCCATAGAACCGGCCGAAGCCCTCGAAGTAGGGTGCCAGCAGCGCCGCATCCCGCTGGACCTCGGACCACGGCACGGGCGCGCCGATCCGGTGCCAGGGCCGGCCGTCGAGGACCACGAGGCCCAGGTCGAGATCGATCCGCGCCTCCGGCACCCGGTCGGTCTTCTCGGTGATCGGACGCGCGGCATGGGCGCGGTACGCGCGCATGAAGCCGGACGCGCTGACCACGGTGGCGCCGCTCCGGTTGCGGTCGAGCGCGATCTGCTGCAGCTCGGCGCCGAGGGCGCTCGCCGCGCGCAGCGCCGCCGCCGACAGGTCGGGCAGCACCGGCGGCCGGGGCGTCTCGACGATCGCACCCTGGGCCTCGAGGAAACGAAAGCAGGGCACCTCCTGGATCGTCACCGGGTCCGCGGGCACATCGAGCCGGGCGCCCTCGCCGTCGCTCGCCGTCACCACGAGGAGATCGGCCGCGATCGGATCGGAGCGCGCCTCGTTGTCGAGGTAGGCGTCCAGGAAACGGCGGTAGTCGGCCTCGCCGTCGGCGACGAAGAAGGTCTCGCGCTGGCGCCCGGTGAAGGCCGCGAAGCTGAGGTTGGCCGAGCCGGCGACGGCGCGGAAGCGGTCGTCGGCCGCCAGCAGGTAGAGCTTGGCGTGGGAGGGTGCCCCGCGCAGCAGGCGAAAGCGCAAGGAGCCGTCCTGCACCCGGGCGAGCAGCCGCTCGCCGCGCTGCGACAGGGCCGGGCGCACGCAGCGCTCGATGAACGCCTTCTGGTCGGCGAGCGCGTCGGTGAAGCGGTAGCCGGCCGCGGTCGTGGCCTGCTCGAGCGCGCCGAGCTCGCGCGAGAGCACCCGCTCCGAGCCGAAGGTGATCTCGACGTCCTCGAACAGCCCTGCAACGTCGAGGATCGCCGGCACGCTCGCCGAGAAGGTCACGGCCTTGAGGCTTCGGAAGCCCCGGAACAGCTCCTGCCAGACGGTCTCGCGGGCGCCCTGGACGGCGATGTCGAAGACCAGGATCCGCTCGCGACCGGCGTCGGGCCGCGGCGCTCCGTCCGGAGCGGCCGGGCGTGGCGCCGCGGTCGGGTCGAACAGGTCTTGCATGCTTTGGCCCCGCTACGCCTCTGGCTCCGGACTCACGGCCGCGACGATCTGCCGGGCGCGCGGATGCTCGATCGTCTGCAAGGCATCGAGCGCGGCCCGGGCGAGTGGCGACTGGCTGCGGGCGATCCGGCCGAGGAGGATCACGCCATCCTCATCGGCGACCGCGGCGACCCCCTCGATGACGGCCGCTGACGGCGCGTCCCGGAGCAATCGCGTCAGCGCCGGCCGTGCCTCGCGCCGGCCCATGCGACCGAGCGCACACCAGGCCGCCGTGCTGACCTCGGGCTCGCCGTCGCGGGTCAGATCGAGCACCACCGGCACGACCACCGGCCACGAGCCGGCGCACCGGCAGGCATCCGCGCGCACCTCGGGGTCCGGGTCCTGAAGGAGGCCGAGCACGGTCCCTGCCGGCAGCGCCGCCTCGAGCCGGGCGGCGACTCGGAGCGCGACCTTTCGCGTCGGTCCCTGCACGACGGCCCCGGCAACCAGGCGGGCGACCGCCTGGGCCGCCTCATGACCGCCGATCAGAGCCAGCGCCTGAAGGGCTGCGACCTGCTCCGGCACCAGGCGCTCGAGGCCGAAGCCCGCGAAGCGTCGACAGAGCTGCTCCAGGACGGGCACCGCATCTCTCAACCCGCGCCGGCCCGCTTCGGCCGCCAGAGCGGGCGCCACCGCCAGGCCCGCCCAGGGGATCGCTTCGATCAGCGCCTCGTCGTCGAGAGCCGCAGGCGCGAGCTCCGGTTGTCGGAGATCAGGCCGACAATCGGCTTCGGGCGAAAGGCCGCTCGCTGCGAACAGATCGAGCTGCGATTCGCGCATCGATCTTCCCGAAGGGGATTTGCTGGCCGCTCGGGGCGACTCGCGGGCGGCGAGCCGTCACCAGCCCGGACGGCCTCGGAGCAGATTGCCGCCATCCGGGCCGGGCGGCAAGGGTCGGAGCGCGTGCGGGCATCCGGATCGGCCGTCGCGCCTACGCGGCCTGCGTCGGCGTCTCCAGGTCCGCCTGGCGCAGGAGCTTGCGCATCACGGTTGGCAGCGCCAGTCGATCCAGCTCGTCCGGCGGGCACCAGAGCGCGCCCGGCCCGGCCTTGGTGATCGGCGTTATGGTCGCCTTCGTCCCACCTTGGGCGAGGGTCAGCTCGAGCAGGAAATGGGTGAAGGCGTGGCGGACCGGGGGGGCGTGCAGGCGCCAGTCGGCCGGGGCCGGCGCGTGGGCGAGCGCCGCGGCGAGTGCCATGTCGCCCTCCTGCCAGGGGCTGGAGGGCAGCTCGTGCAGGCCGCCGAGCAGGCCGGCGGCGGGCCGGCGGCGGAACAGGATCGCGCCGTCGGGGCGGGTCAGGAGGAAGGCGAGGCCTCGTCGGACCGGCCGTGCCGGCCTGGCGGTGCGCCGGGGGAGCTGGTCGGCGATGCCGGCGGCATGGGCGGCGCAGGCGGAGCGCCAGGGGCAGGCCTCGCAGCGCGGCTGACGGGGGCGGCAGAGGGTCGCGCCGAGGTCCATCAGCGCCTGGGCGAGGTCGCCCGGCCGGCGCCGGGTCGCCAGGGCCGCCGCCCGCGCGTGCAGGGCGGGCAACGCCGCCGGCAGCGGCGTCTCGATCGCGTAGAGCCTCGCCAGGACGCGCAATACGTTGCCGTCGACCGGCACCGCAGGCTGTCCGAACGCGATCGCGCGGAGTGCGCTCGCCGTGTACGGGCCGATCCCCGGCAAGGCCCGCAGCGCCGCCTCGTCGATCGGCAGCCGGCCGCCGTGCTGCGTCACGACGACCCCGGCCAGCGCGTGCAGGGCGCGGGCGCGGCGATAGTAGCCGAGACCCTGCCAGGCGTGCAGGACCTCCGTCTCGGCCGCGGCCGCAAGCGCCTCGAGGCTCGGGAAGCGCGCGAGGAAATCCGAAAATCTGCGGCTCACGGTCGCGGCGGTGGTCTGCTGCAGCATGAACTCGCTGAGCAGCACGTGATAGGGCTCGGCCGCGGCTCCGGGCGCCGCCCGCCACGGCAGCCGGCGGCGATCGCGATCGTACCAGGCGAGCAGGCGATCGAGCAGCAGCGCAACCGGCGCTGGCCGGGGGTCACTTGCCCGCGACGGTACGGCGCCCATGTTTATGAGGAGGACCATAGGTCGGGGTGATCGGCTGCGATCCGGCGCCCCATGGTTGCGCAACCTGGAGCCAGAGCGGCCCGCGGATGCCCAGTCGACGACGCCGGAAGCTGCGAGCGAGGCCGGAGAGCGCGCGCCGGGGCGGCGGGCTGCGGCGGCTGCCCGAGCTGCTCGGCCGGCTGCTCGAGCCGTCGGCGCGCCGGCGCGGGCTCGCCGAGGCGAGGCTGCTCACCGACTGGCCGCTGGTGATCGGGCCAGCGCTCGGGGCGCGCTGCCAGCCGGTCCGGCTGAGCGGGGCGGACGGCCCTGCAGGCGGCGTGCTCACGGTCCATGTCGGCGGCGCCTTCGCGCCCGAGCTGCAGCACAGCACGCCGCAGCTGCTCGAGCGGATCAACGGCTTCTTCGGCTACCCGGCGGTCGCCCGCCTGCGTCTGATACAGGCACCGCCGGCGCGCCCGGTCAAGCGGCGGGGGCCCCGCCCGATGCGGCCTCTGGCGGCGGACGAGCTTGCGGAGCTGGCGGCGCTGGTCGAGCCGGTGACGCCCTCCGACCTGCGGCAGGCGCTCGGCACGCTGGGGCGGACGGTCAAGGCCCAGATCCCCGATCCGGACGAGCGCCGGCCGCGGCTGAGCTGAGCGCCCGGCATCGCTCAAAGGGTTGGTCCGAGCGCCGGTCGTCGCCCTGGCGGGGCCGGGGGCCGGCAGTCCGGGCCGCGTTCAGGGCCGGTTAAGGCAATTTTGATAGATTGCCTCGGGTTGTCGCGCACGAGGTGCCGACCTATCCTTGGCGCGGGCGCTTGGGTTGGAATCGAGGAGGGGCAGGTGAAGAAGCTCGTGCTGCGGCTGTCCGTTAGCCTGATCGCGGTGCTTGGCTTGTGGACCCTGGTGTGGTTGCCCCTGGTCCTCGGCCAGAGCTCCGCGGCCGAGCCGCAGGAGGAGGCGATCGGCGATCCGAACGCTCCGGTCACGATCATCGAGTACGCATCGCTCACCTGCCCGCACTGCGCGCATTTCCACAAGGACGTGCTGCCGCTGCTCAAGGAACGCTACATCGCTCCCGGCAAGGTGCGGCTGATCTTCCGTGATTTCCCGCTCGATCAGCGGGCGCTCTCAGCCGCCATCCTCGCCCACTGCGCCGGCCCGGAGCGCTATTTCGGCTTCCTCGACGTCCTGTTCCAGACCCAGGAGAGCTGGGCGCGCGGCGACGACTACCTGACGGCGCTCAAGCGGATCGGCAAGCTCGGCGGCCTCACCGACGCCCAGATGGACGCCTGCTTCGCCGACCAGGACCTCGCCAACAAGATCCTCCAGAGCCGGCTCGATGCCCAGAGCCAGCACGACGTCAACTCGACCCCGACCTTCATCATCGGCGGCAAGTCGTATGCGGGCGCGCGCGACATCGACGAGTTCGCGAGCCTGATCGATCCCCTGCTCCAGAAGTCGTAAGCCGCCGGCGATCTCGGGCGGCCTCGCGGCCGCGCCCGGCCTTCTCCCGCGGCCTCGCGGCCGCGTCGGGGCTTCCTCTGGAGACCTCGAGAGCGCTCCCGGCTCGAGCTGGCCGGGCGCTCGGGCATCGATCTGCGTCTTCCCGCTGGCCAACGGCGGGCTTCTGCCGCATGATCGGGGCTGCGCGAGGGCACCCGCCGCGGGCTCGGCGCGTTCTCGTGTCCTGGCGCCCCACAAGCGTGGAGGTCGGCGATGGACGCGGCCAAAGTAACCCAGGTGACCCCAGCGACCCCAGCGACCCACGTGGTCCGCGAGGCGGTCGGGGTCTTCCATGACCGCAACGGCTTGCAGAATGCGGTCGAGGACCTGCTGAACGCGGGCTTCGACCGCTCGGAGCTCAGCCTTCTGGCCGGCGCGCAGGCGATCGAGCAGAAGCTCGGTCACGCCTATCAGAAGGTGCAGGAGCTGGCGGACGACGCGAGCGTGCCGCGCGCGGCCTTCGTCGGCAACCACTCGCTCTCGATCGGCCGGATCGGGATCATCGGCGGGCTCGCCTACGTCGGCGCGACGGTCGCGGCCGGGGCGGTGGTCGCCTCGGGCGGGGCGCTGGCCGCGACCATCGTGGCAGCGATCTGCGCCGGCGGCGGCGGCGGCCTGGTCGGCGCCTGGACCGCGCGCCTGCTCGGCCGCGACCAGGCGAAGCGGCTGCGCGATCAGCTCGACCACGGCGGGCTGCTGCTCTGGGTCGCCCTGCGCGACGACGACCACGAGCGCCGGGCGCTGGCGATCCTTTCACAGAGCGGCGCCGACGACGTCCACGCCCACGAGCTGCCGGGCTCCGAGGTGCCGGCCGACAACCCGCTCTCCGGCGTCAAGCTGGACCCGTTCCTGCCCGGCTCGCGGATCTAGCCCGGCCGGGACCGGGGACGGCGCTAAGCGGGCGGGCGGCGCGCGCCATGTCGGACGATCGCGACTTCGCGCCGTTCCACTCCGGCCGCGTGCCGCGCTATCAGGAGATCGCGACCTTCATGCGCGCGGCCCGGGCCGGGCTCGCGCCGCCGCTCGAGGTGGCGCTGGTCGGCGTGCCGCTCGATCTCGGCGCCACCTACCGCATGGGCGCCCGCCACGGTCCGGCCGGCGTCCGCGAGGCCTCGCGCCTGATCCGCCAGGTCAACCCGGCAACCGGCGTGGCGCCGTTCCAGCTCTGCAACGTGGCCGACGTCGGCGACGCCCCGAGCGACCCCTTGGACGTGATCCATAGCGTCGCGCTGATCCAGGGTTTTTTCGAGCAGATCCAGGCGCTCGGGGCGGCGCCGGTCGCGATCGGCGGCGATCACACGGTGCCGCTGCCGGTGCTGCGCGCGATCGCGAGCGAGCGTCCGGTCGGGCTGATCCAGTTCGACGCCCATGGCGACGTGTTCGACGACTTCATGGGCAGCAGGATCAACCACGCGACCTTCGTCCGGCGGGGCATCGAGGAGGGGCTGATCGAGCCCGCGCGCAGCATCCAGATCGGCCTGCGCGGCACCCGCTACGGCGCGGACGACCTCGATTACGCCCATGCGGCCGGGATCCGCGTGATCACGATCGACGACTTCGAGCGCCTCGGCCGCGAGCAGGTGGGTGCTGTGATCCGGGAGGTGGTGGGCGCCGGGCCCGCCTACCTCACCTTCGACATCGACGGCCTCGACCCGACCGAGGCGCCGGGCACGGGCGTCCCCGAGCCGGGCGGCCTCTCGATGCGCGACAGCCAGGTCCTGCTGCGCGGCCTCACCGGGCTCGAGATCGTCGGCGGCGACGTCTGCGAGGTGGCGCCGCCGCTCGACCCGACCGGCATCACCTGCATCGCCGCCGCCAACCTGATGTTCGAGATCCTCTGCCTGGTCGCCACCGCCCGCGCTGCCCGGCGCCCGCGCTGAGGACCCCGGTTCTGCACGCCCACACCGCCCGGCGCATAGCGTCTGCCGAGCGCCCCCGGCCGTCATCCGTGGCGGGGTTCGCAGCCGTCCACGCCCCGCGGCTCCTTGCGGAAGAGCCCGGAACTCGCCACCATCGCTTCAGCCTTGAAGGCCTCTCGGGCATTTCACGTCCAGGGCCGCGTCTTTCGTTGTGGGAGGGGGCCGTGACGACGGCAAATCTGAAGAACCGCAGCGGCG
Organism: uncultured Alphaproteobacteria bacterium; assembly: GCA_963756905.1. Classification (GTDB taxonomy): domain Bacteria; phylum Pseudomonadota; class Alphaproteobacteria; order Geminicoccales; family Geminicoccaceae; genus DATAOG01. Next base: position 231,201 of record CAVWPO010000038.1, on the reverse strand, counting down.
CTTCGATCGAGCAGGGAGTGATCGAGGAGTTTTCGAGCGGCATCGCCGGCCGGGTGATCCTGCCGAGGGACGCCGACTATGACGGCGCGCGGCGGATCTGGAACGCCAGCATCGAGAAACGCCCGGGCATGGTCGTCCGCTGCTCCGGCGCCGCCGATGTCGTCCACGCGGTCAAGTTCGCGCGCGCCAACGACCTCCTGGTTGCCGTCCGGGGCGGTGGCCACAACGTCGCCGGGCGCGCCCTGTGCGACGACGGCATCGTGATCGATCTATCCGGGATGCGGGGTGTTTTCGTCGACCCGCGCCGGCGTACGGCGCGGGTCCAGGGCGGCGCAACCCTGGGCGATGTCGATCGCGAAACGCACCTGTATGGCCTCGCGGTGCCGGCGGGCGTCGTCTCCCGGACCGGGATCGCCGGCCTCACGCTCGGCGGCGGCGTCGGTTGGCTGGTCCGGAAATATGGTCTGACCTGCGACAACGTGCTGGCCTGCGAGGTCGTCACCGCCGACGGCAAGCTGCTGACGGCGAGCGCCGAGGAGAACCGGGACCTCTTTTGGGCGCTGCGCGGCGGCGGCGGCAACTTCGGCATCGTCACGTCGTTCCTGTTTCGGGCGCATCCGGTCGCGACCGTGCTGGGCGGGCTGATCGTCCACGCCCGCGACCGGGCGAGCGAGGTCATCCGCCATTACCGGGACTTCCTGGTCTCGGCACCCGAGGAGCTCACCGCCTACGCGGCCCTGATCTCGACGCCCGATGGCCACCCCGCGGTCGCGGTGATCCCCTGCTATTGCGGCGACCTCGCGGAGGGGGAACGGGTGCTGAGGCCGCTTCGCCAGTTCGGCCAGCCGCTCATGGACGCGGTGCAGCCGATGCCGTTGCCGATGATGCAGAAGCTGCTCGACGGCGCCTTTCCCGATGGCACCTACAACTACTGGAAGTCGACCTTCGTGACGGCGTTGAGCGATGAGGTGGTCGACCTGATCGTCGAGCACGCCAACCGGATGCGATCGCCCCTGTCGGCCGTCGTCATCGAGTTCTACGGCGGCGCCGCGAGCCGGGTCGGCCGATCCGAAACCGCGTTTGCGCAGCGTCAGGCGGAGTATGACGTCGGCTTCATGGCGCAATGGACCGATCCGGCCGAGGCCGACACCCACCTCGATTGGGCGCGCGCGATGGCGAACGCGCTCAGTCCTTATTCGAGCGGCCGTTATCTGTTGAATTTTGTCAGCGAGGAAAACGCGGACACGATCCGGGCCGCGTTTGGCGAGAGCTATCCCCGTCTTGCCGAAATGAAGAAGAAATACGACCCGATGAACTTCTTCTCGCTCAATCAGAATATCAAGCCAGCGGGATAGCCGCATGCCGCGACCACCAGTGGGCGGATGATCGGGGCCGGCTGGCCCTCAAGCGGCCCGCTCGCGGCCGCCACGATCACCAGCGGCCGCCGTCCGAGGGCGGGTAGACAGCCCCTTGAGCGGCGCGGGCTCGAGCCGTTGCTGCGAGTCTGCGAACCCCGGTGCGAGTCCCCTCGCGCCGCCGGCGCGCGGCGCCTCAGCCCGAGAGATGCTCCACGAACCAGTCGCGCGCGGCCGCCGAGGCGCTCTCGAAGTCGGCGACATAGGCGTCGAAGTGGCCGCCCTTGAGGGTCACGAGGCGCTTCGGCTGGAGGGCCTGCTCGTAGGCGGCGAGCGCCTCGTCGGCGACCGTCAGATGGTCGCCCAGCGCCACCACCAGGAGGAGCGGCGTCGGGCTGACGTAGCCGATGTAGGCGCCGGGCTCGTAGGCGAGGAACAGCTCGACCGAGCGCAGCGTCACCTCGTTCTTCCAGGACGGCGCCCGGGTCCGGCCGGTCTCGGTGAACCACTGCCAGCTGTCGGGGGTCGGCAGCGCCGCCGGCCCGGCCGGGTCCTCCGAGACCACCGGGATCATGCCGGGCGGCTTGCCGGCGTAGCGGGCGCGCCGGTCCTCGGCGCAGGCCGCCTCGACGAGGGCCACGACGTCGGCCCGGATCAGCCGGCGGGCGTTCCGATGGCCGCTGATCAGCGGCACCTGCGAGGCGACGCATCTGATCCGCCGGTCGATCGCGCCGAGCACCAGGACGTGCGCGCCCGAGTAGCTCGAGCCCCAGACGCCGATCCGGTCGGCCTTGGTCTCGGGCAGGGTCTCGGCATAGCTGATCGCGTCGCGATAGTCGTCGATCTGCCGCCAGGGATCGATCTCCTGGCGCGGCTCGCCGTCGCTCGCTCCGAAGTTGCGGTTGTCGAACACGATCGCCGCGAGCCCGGCGGCCGCGAACGCCTCGGCGAAGCGGTCGAGGTACATCTCCTTCACCGCCGAATAGCCGTGCGCCATGACGATCGTGGGCCACGGCCCGCGGCCGCCATCCGGCCGGTAGTGCCAGCCCCGCAACGTCACCCCGTCCTCGGTGCTGAACTCGACATCCTTGCGCATGACAGCCTCCCCTGATGACGGCGGCGCGCCCGCCGCCCGTCGACATTAACGCATCGAATGCGGCCGATGCGAGATGCCCCACCTACGCCGGGAAAGGTCGGCGAGAAAAAATCGCGACGACGCAACCGACCGAGGCTTTCGGCCGGGCCCGCTCTCGGGCCCGCCTGACACGAGGCCGCTGCGCGACCTCCGGCGCATCTTGTTGTCGCGGTGAGTAGCTGTGCCCGCCGATCGGGGACAGGGTTATCGGGCCGGGCGCTCGAGGCGGGATGCCGTGCTTCGCCTGCGACGGGGAGCCGCGTCCAGCATCGATCGGGAGCCGCGCGGACATGGCCAAGTACCGGGCGCAGGCTGAGAAAATCGGCGTCGGCGAGCTTGGCGCCGGTTGCCGTTGCCGGGCCTTGCCAGTCGCGCCGGGCGGTATATTTCACGTTCCAGAAGCCGGCATCCGGGGATCTCGGATCGAGCGATGGCTGGCCATAACCGAATGGGAGTGCTGACGATGTCAACGGGAGACAACGCTCGTCGTTTCTCGCGGCGGCGCTTTCTGGCGAAGACGGGCACGGGTCTGGCGCTCGCTGGCCTGGCGCCGGCCCTCTCGGCGCCGTTCGTGTCGCGCGCCCGGGCCGCGGACAAGACGCTCAAGATCATCCAGTGGAGCCATTTCGTCCCGGCCTACGACACCTGGATCGACGCCTTCGCCAAGGACTGGGGCGAGAAGAACGGCATCGATGTCACCGTCGATCACATCCCCGCTCTGGAGATGCCGGCGCGGGCGGCGGCGGAGGTCGCGGCCCAGGCCGGCCATGATCTGTTCGCCTTCAACGGCTCCGGCGGCCCGCACCTCTACATCAAGCACCGTGCTCGATCTCAGCCCGCTGGTCGCCGAGATGGAGGCCAAGTACGGCAAGGTCGCAGCCGATCGGCCGCCAGATCGCCTACGACCCCGACGACCAACACCTGGCCCGCCTTTCCGGACTACTACGTCCGCTTCCCGGGGCTCTACCGCAAGGATCTGTGGGACGAGATCGGCATGGTGCCGGACACCTGGGAGGACATCCTCAAAGGCGGCGCCAAGCTCAAGGCCAAGGGCAATCCGGTCGGCATCGGCCTCGGCCACAGCGTCGACCCCAACCTCAGCTGGCGCGGCCTGATGTGGTCGTACGGCGCCACCGAGGTCGACGCGAGCGGCAAGCAGGTCACGATCAATTCCAAAGAGACCCTCGAGGCGGTGAAGCTCGCCCGGGCGATCTACAAGGAGGCCATGGACCCGGAGGTGTTGTCCTGGGACGACGCCGGCAACAACCGCTTCCTCGCCTCGGGCAAGGGCTGCTGGATCCACAACCCGATCTCGGCCTACCGCACCATCCAGCAGTCGAACCCGGAGCTCGCCGACAAGATCTTCCTCTGGAAGACGCCGGCCGGACCGGTGCGCCGGCTGGTGGCCGGCTCGCCGAACTCCTATGTCGATCTGGAAGTTCGCGCGCAACCAGGACGCCGCGCTCGCGTTCCTGCGCTATTATGCCGAGCACTGGGTCGAGGGCTTCAAGGCGAGCACGGGCTACAACCACCCGATCTTCCCGAACGTCGTGCCCGCAGCCGATGCCGATCCTGTCCAACGACCCGAGCTCGCATCCGGCCGACAAGCTCAAGATCCTGGAGACCGCCAACGAGTGGCACGCGGTCTACGGCTATCCCGGGCCCGCAGGGCCGGCCGCCGACGAGGTCGTCAACGCCTTCATCATCCCCGACATGATGGCCGGCGCCGCGACCGACAAGATGACCCCGGAAGAGGCGGTGGCCTGGGCCGAGAAGCAGATCCGCGGCATCTACAAGAAGTGGCTGGCGTGAGTGGGCCTGGGCCGACGCCGGCGGTCCGCCTGGCGCGAGGTTCGTGCCGACCCTCCGCGCGCATCTTAGCCTCCCCTGATGATGGCGGCGCGCCCGCCGCCCAGGGACGTTAGGGTAGCGCGCGCTCGCTGCGAGATGCCGCGCTCCGCCTGCGCCGGCTGAGGCTCGTCCATGATCGATCGAGAGCCGCTCGATACATGATCCAAGTGCCGGGCGCAGGCTGGAAAATCGACGTTGGCGAGCTCGGGGCCGGTTGCCGCCCGGGGCCTTGCCAGTCGCGCCGGGCGGTCTATTTCACGTTCCAGAAGCCGGCATCCGGGGATCTCGGATCAAGCGATGGCTGGCCATAACCGAATGGGAGTGCTGACGATGTCAACGGGAGACAACGCTCGTCGTTTCTCGCGGCGGCGCTTTCTGGCGAAGACGGGCACGGGTCTGGCGCTGGCTGGCCTGGCGCCGGCGATCTCGGCGCCGTTCGTGTCGCGCGCCCGGGCCGCGGACAAGACGCTCAAGATCATCCAGTGGAGCCACTTCGTTCCCGAATACGACACCTGGCTCGACGCCTTCGCCAAGGACTGGGGCGAGAAGAACGGCATCGATGTCACCGTCGATCACATCCCCCATCTGGAGCTGCCGGCGCGCGCGGCGGCGGAGGTCGCGGCCCAGGCCGGCCATGATCTGTTCGGCTTCAACGGCTCCGGCGGCCCGCACCTCTACATCAAGAGCGTGCTCGATCTCAGCCCGCTGGTCGCCGAGATGGAGAAGAAATACGGCGAGGTCACGACGATCGGCCGGCAGATCGCCTTCGACCCCGAGACCAACACCTGGCCTGCCTTTCCCGACTACTACATCCGCTTCCCGGGGCTCTACCGCAAGGATCTGTGGGACGAGATCGGCATGCAGCCGGACACCTGGGAGGACATCCGCAAGGGCGGCGCCAAGCTGAAGGCCAAGGGCAATCCGGTCGGCATCGGTCTCGGCCACAGCAACGACCCCAATAACAGCTGGCGCGGGGTCATGTGGTCGTACGGCGCCACCGTGTGCGACACGACCGGCAAGGAGGTCACGATCAATTCCAAGGAGACCCTCGAGGCGGTCAAGTTCGCGCGAGCCCTGTACAAGGAGGCCATGGACCCCGAGGTGTTGTCCTGGGACGATGCCGGCAACAACCGCTTCCTCGCCTCGGGCAAGGGCTCCTGGATCCACAACCCGATCTCGGCCTACCGGACGATCCAGAAGTCGAACCCGGAGCTGGCCGACAAGATCTTCCTGTGGAAGACGCCGGCCGGACCGGTGCGCCGGCTGGTCGCCGGCGCCCCCAACTCCTACGTGATGTGGAAGTTCGCGCGCAACCAGGACGCCGCCAAGGAGTTCCTGCGCTACTACGCCGAGCACTGGGTCGAGGGCTTCAAGGCGAGCACGGGCTACAACCACCCGATCTTCGCGAAGGTCGTGCCGCAGCCGATGCCGATCCTGTCCAACGACCCGAGCTCGCACCCGGCCGGACAAGCTCAAGGTCCTGGAGACCGGCAACGAGTGGCACGCGGTGTTCGGCTATCCCGGGCCCGCGGGGCCGGCCCCCGACGAGGTCGCCAACGCCTTCATCATCCCCGACATGATGGCGAGTGCCGCGACCGACAAGATGACCCCCGAAGAGGCCGTGGCCTGGGCCGAGAAGCAGATCCACGGCATCTACAAGAAGTGGATGGCGTGAGTGGCTCCGGGCCCATTCCCGGGTCCGCTTGACACGAGGCTCGTCGAGGCCCGTCCGGGGCCGGGCGCGGCCGGCCGCCTGAGCGGTCCGCAGCACCCGTCCCGGGCGGTGCCGTCGCGGTCGGGACCGTGCCCGGCCGGCAGGCTGGGGCCGGCCGCGCGGCCGGGATAGAGGGGCGGCGATGGCGCACATCGCGACCAGCGAAATCAGAAAGCTGTTCGGCGACGTGGCCGCGGTCGACGGCATCAGCCTGTCGGTGCGGGATGGCGAGTTCATGGTCCTGCTCGGGCCCTCGGGCTGCGGCAAGACGACCTTTTTGCGGATCGTCGCCGGGCTCGAGAAGCCGTCCTCGGGCACGGTCCAGATCGACGGCCGGACGGTCAACGAGGTGCCGCCGCGCGGCCGCGGCGTCGCCATGGTGTTCCAGAGCTACGGCCTCTACCCGCACCTCACCGTCCGCAGCAACATCGCCTTTCCCTTGAAGACCCAGCGGACCCCGAAGGACGAGATCAACCGCAAGGTCGCCTGGGCCTCGCAGCTGCTCGGGATCGATCCGCTCCTGCAGCGCAAGCCCCGCCAACTCTCGGGCGGCGAGCGCCAGCGGGTGGCGCTGGCGCGCGCGCTGGTGCGCGAGCCCACGGTCTTCCTGCTCGACGAGCCGCTCTCCAACCTCGACGCCAAGCTGCGCACCTCGGCGCGCAACGAGCTCAAGCAGTTCCAGAGGAAAGTGGGCACGACCACGATCTACGTGACCCACGACCAGGTCGAGGCCATGGGCATGGGCGATCGCATCACCGTGATCGACCACGGCAAGATCTGTCAGGTCGGGACGCCCGCCGAGACCTACGACGATCCGGCCAACACCTTCGTCGCGACCTTCCTCGGCACGCCGCCCATGAACCTGGTCAAGCGCAACGGCGCGATCCTGGGCTTCCGGCCGGAGCATCTCTTGCCCAGGGAGCTGCTGCACGGCGGCGAGCTGACGGACTTCACCTTCTGCATCCGCCGGGTCGAGTACCTGGGCTCGGAGCGCATCCTCTACGGCGGGCTCGACGATTTTCCGCCGGAGCTGGAAGTCATGTGCAAGCTGCCGGCCCATGTCCACCTGCCGGGGCTGCAGGAGGGCGAGCGGCATGCCTTTGCGGTCCGCCGGGCGAACCTGCGCTACTTCGACCAGACCTCGGGCGAGCGGATGGTTGCAGCGCTAGGAGAGAGCGATGGCCACGATCGTCGAGCCGGCCCCCTACCGCCAGAGCCGGTTCTTCCTGGATCGCAGCGAGCTGTTGGGCCCGCTGTTCCTGGCGCCGGCCATCCTCTACATCGTGCTGCTGGTGGCCTTGCCGTTCCTTCTCACGATCTATTACAGCGTCAGCGCCTACAGCATCTACAATCCCAGCTATACCTTCGTCGGCCTGCGGAATTTCTGGGACGTGATCGACGACGATATCTTTCGCCGGGCGCTGATCAACACGTTCATCTTCACGTTCGCCTCGCAGATCCTGGCGCTGTTCCTGGGCAAGATCGCGGCGCTGCTGCTGCTGCAGGACTTCCCGGGGCGGGGCATCGCCCGGGCGCTGATCATCCTGCCCTGGGCGGTGCCGGTGGCGCTCGCCACGCTCGCCTGGCAGTGGATGTTCGATTCGCTCTACAGCGTGATCAACTGGACGCTGCAGGCGGTCGGCCTGATCGATGCCGCCCACTGGCCGCAGTGGCTGGGCCAGGAGGACCTGGCCATGCTGTCGGTGATCATCGTCCACGCCTGGCGGCTGTTCCCGTTCGCCGCGGTGCTCTTCCTCGCCGGGCTGACCTCGGTGCCGCAGGACGTGCTCGATGCCGCCACGATCGACGGCGCCGGCTATTGGCGGCGGACCTATCAGATCATCCTGCCGATCATCGCGCCGATCATGCTGATCGCGCTGATCTTCGGCACCGTGTTCACCTTCACCGACATGAGCGTGGTCTACCTCTTGACCAAGGGCGGCCCGATCAACGGCACCCACGTCCTGGGCTCGCTCGCCTTCCAGGTCGGCATCCTCTCGGGCGACGTCGCGCACGGCGCCGTGATCTGCCTGTTCCTGCTGCCGTTCCTCCTGGTCGCGGTGATCTTTCTGCTCAGGTTCCTCCGGCGCCGGGAGATCTGACATGCCCCGAACTCTGAAGAAGATCGGCGAGCAGACCGGCTTCTACGGCCTGTTGTCGCTGCTGGTGGTGTTCGCGGCCTTCCCGTTCTATTGGATGCTGATCACGACCTTCAAGACCGAGGGCGATCTCTACAATCTCAAGTCGATCCCCTACTGGTTCAACGCCGCGCCGACGCTCGGCCACCTGCGCTATCTGTTCGAGCAGACCCTGTTCGCCCGCTGGCTCCTGAACTCGCTGGTGATCGGCCTGTGCGTGGTGGCGATCACGCTGGTGGTGGCGCTGCCCGCCGGCTATGCCCTTGCGCGCATGGCGGGGCGCAACGCCGAGACGCTTGGCATCGGCATCTTTCTCACCTACCTGGTGCCGCCGACGCTCCTGTTCCTGCCGCTCTCGCGGGTCGTCTCGGACGCTCGGCCTGCAGGACTCCTTATGGTCGCTGGTGGTCGTCTATCCGACCTTCACGATCCCGTTCTGCGCCTGGCTGCTGATGGGCTTCTTCAAGTCGGTCCCGCGCGAGATCGAGGAGGCGGCGATCGTCGATGGCTGCACGCTGGCCGGCGCCTTCTTCAAGGTCGTGCTGCCGATCTCGGTGCCGGCGATCCTGACCGTGGTCATCTTCTCGTTCACGCTGGCCATGCAGGAGTTCGTCTACGCGCTGACCTTCATCGCGTCCTCGGACCAGAAGCCGGTGACGCTCGGCGTGGTCACCGACCTGGTGCGCGGCGACGTCTTCTACTGGGGCGAGCTGATGGGCGCCGCCCTGATCGCGAGCGTGCCGGTCGCGGTCGCCTACAACCTCTTCCTCGACCGCTTCATCGCCGGCATCACCGGCGGCGCGGTCAAGTAGCCTCGCGCTCGAGCCACGCTCCCTACAATAGTCGGTCGTCCCAGGTGAATGGCACGAGGCGCGGCGGCGGGATTCGGGCGGCGTCCGGATGCCGGGGATTGAGCAGGACATTGTGCTCGACTGCTATGATCGCAGACGGCACGATCAGGATTGCGTGCGCGCGTGCCTCCAGCCAGTCATCGCCAATCGGCCGGCAGAAGTCCTCGCCGCCGGAATTCTGCCAACCGGCCGGCAGATCCGCGGCGCTCACGGTCCGGGCGGAGACCGTGTCCGGCACCGTGATCTCCATGAGCACGTAGTCGCTGGGCGTCACCGACAGGTCCAGGTGGACCCGCACCTCCAGCACGGCGAGCGCAGCCGTGGCCGCGCCATAGACGACGGGGCGCCCGCGTGTATGCCAACGGCCATCGGCGACCTCGCCGCCGCGGCCGGAGAGATCGGCATAGCGTCTCTTGGTCAGTCGCCAGACGACCATCAGGCGGCGATGCCATGGGCGATCCGATAGAGGAGTTGCTCGACCAGATGGGCGCCGATCTCGGTCGCGAGCAGGTCGATCGGCCGCTTGCCGTCGAAGACGGTGGTCGGGCGCCGCAGCCATGCGCGCGCTGCGTCCTGGTCCGCGAAGGTGTCCTCGGCCAGCGCGATGATCGAAGCGACCCGAACCGCCCGCTCCGATTCCACCTGGGTCAGCGGCTGTTTCCTCGCCTTTCGGTGCGACAGGGTTCGGCGGGGAATGATCAACCTGTCCGCCTCTTCGGGCGACAGTCCTTCCTCGGCAAGCGCGGCAAGGGCGCCCAGCGGCAGGCGACGCTCGACGACCGCGAGCAGGTCCGCCTCGGACCTGACGTCGACGCCGAGCAGTTTCTTGCCCCCGAGCTTTAGCGACGTCAGTCGTGCTCGCGAGCGGACCGCGCCGGTTGGCTTCTCGATCATCCTGGCTCCCTTGCGCAATCTGCCATGATATCGTAGGCAGCTTGCCGCCAATCCGCAAGGCGCGCCCCTTTGCCGGAGCGAGGGCTTTTCGCGGTGGGCTGAGCCCGCTATCTAAGTCGGCGAACGCACAAGAGGCACCGCCCGAGACGCCATGCCCAGCTCGAACGAGATCCGTAACGCCTTCCTGGACTACTTCGCCCGCAACGGCCACGAGGTCGTGGCGAGCAGCCCGCTCGTGCCGCACAACGACCCGACGCTCCTGTTCACCAACGCCGGCATGGTCCAGTTCAAGAACGTGTTCACCGGGCTCGAGCGCCGGCCCTATAAGCGCGCCGCCACCTCGCAGAAATGCGTGCGCGCGGGCGGCAAGCACAACGATCTCGACAACGTCGGCTACACCGCCCGCCACCACACCTTCTTCGAGATGCTGGGCAACTTCAGCTTCGGCGACTACTTCAAGGAGCTGGCGATCGAGCTCGCCTGGAAGCTGATCACCGAGGAGTACGGCCTGCCCGCGGACCGGCTGCTCACCACGGTCTACGCCGAGGACGATCAGGCGTTCGATCTCTGGCGCAAGATCGCGGGCCTGCCCGAGAGCCGGGTGCTCCGGATCCCGACCTCGGACAATTTCTGGCAGATGGGCGATACCGGCCCCTGCGGCCCCTGCTCGGAGATCTTCTATGACCACGGGCCCGACGTGCCGGGCGGGCCGCCGGGCAGCCCGGACGAGAGCGGCGACCGGTTCATCGAGATCTGGAACCTCGTCTTCATGCAGTTCGAGCAGATCGAGCCCGGCAGGCGGGAGCCCTTGCCCCGGCCCTCGATCGACACCGGCATGGGGCTCGAGCGGATCGCAGCCGTCCTCCAGGGCAAGCACGACAACTACGACATCGACCTGTTCCGGCGGATCATCGGCGCCAGCGAGGAGCTGACCGGGACCCGGGCGGTCGGCGCCGACCGGCCCTCGCACAAGGTGATCGCCGACCATCTGCGGGCATCCGCCTTCCTGATCGCCGATGGCGTCATGCCCTCGAACGAGGGCCGCGGCTACGTGCTGCGCCGGATCATGCGCCGGGCCATGCGCCATGCGCACATGCTGGGCGCGAAGGAGCCGCTGATGTGGCGGCTCGTGCCGGTGCTGGTCGCCGAGATGGGCCAGGCGTTCTCGGAGCTGTTGCGCGCCGAGGCCCTGATCATCGAGATCCTGCGGCTGGAGGAGACCCGCTTCCGCGACACCCTCGAGCGCGGCCTGCGGCTGCTCGAGGAGGCGACCGCGGGGCTGTCCGCGGGCGGCGTCCTGCCCGGCGAGACCGCGTTCCGGCTCTACGACACCTACGGCTTTCCGCTCGATCTGACCGAGGATGCGCTGCGCGCGCGCGGCATGACCGTCGACAAGGCGGGCTTCGAGGTCGCGATGGAACGCCAGCGGGCGGAGGCGCGCGCGAGCTGGAAAGGCTCCGGCGAGCAGGCCGAGGAGCGGATCTGGTTCGAGCTGCGCGAGACGCTGGGGGCGACCGAGTTCCTGGGCTACGAGGCCGATCAGGCCGAGGGCCAGGTGCGGGCGCTCGTGGTCGGCGGCAAACCCGTCGAGCGCGCCGAGCCCGGCAGCGAGGTCATGGTCGTTGCCAACCAGACGCCGTTCTATGGCGAATCGGGCGGCCAGATCGGCGATCTCGGCACGATCCGCCGCGGGCCGGCCGTGGTCACCGTCAGCGACACCCAGAAGAAGGCGGGCGGCGACCTCTACGTCCACATCGGCAGGCTCGAGGGCGGGCCGCTCCAGGTCGGCGATACGGTGCAGCTCGCGATCGATGCCGAGCGGCGCTCGCGCCTGCGCCGGGCGCACTCGGCAACCCACCTCCTGCATGCGGCGCTCAGGCGCCATCTCGGCAACCATGTGACCCAGAAAGGCTCGCTGGTGGCGCCCGACCGGCTGCGCTTCGACTTCAGCCATCCGAAGCCCGTCACGCCGGACGAGCAGGCCGCGATCGAGGCCGAGGTCAACGCGTATCTGCGCCAGAACGACGAGGTGACGATCCGCCTGATGGACCGCGAGGCGGCGATCGGCGCCGGCGCCATGGCGCTGTTCGGCGAGAAGTATGGCGACGAGGTCCGGGTCGTGCGCATGGGCCGCGAGCCCGACGGCCGGACCACATCGGTCGAGCTCTGCGGCGGCACGCACGTGCGGCGGACCGGCGACATCGCGCTGTTCGAGATCACCTCCGAGAGCGCGGTGGCCGCGGGCATCCGCCGGATCGAGGCGCTGACCGGCGAGGCCGCCTACCGGCGCGTCAAGGACGCGGAACGCCTGCTCGGCGAGGCGGCGGGCGCGCTCAGGGTGACCCCACAGGAACTGCCGAAGCGTGTGGCGTTGCTGATCGAGGAACGCCGGCGGATGGAACAGGAGATCTCCAAGCTCCGCCAGGACGTGATCCTCCGGCCTCAAACTGGAGCGGTTGAGGTACAAGGGTATCCGCCCACCGTTTCCACGTCCAAGAACGTCGGCAACATCAAGCTTGACGCGCGTCTGGTCGAAGGCCTGCCGGCCCGGGATCTGCGCGGATTGGCCGATACAATACTTCGCGGGTTGGGGTCGGGCGTCGCGGCTGTAATCAGTGTGATGGATGGAAAGGCGACACTTGTTGTCTCCGTGTCCGATGACCTGAAGAATACAATCAACGCGGTCGAGCTGGTGCGCACCGGCGTCGCCGAGCTCGGCGGCAAGGGCGGCGGCGGGCGGCCGGACTTCGCCCAGGGCGGCGGTCCCGACGGGGCGCGCGCCGAGGCGGCGCTGGCCGCGATCGAGCGCGATCTGGCGCGCCATCGGGCGGCCGCCGAATAGCCGCCGGCGCCCGCAACCCCGTGCTCACCACGCTCGCGGACTGGCAACGGGCCAGCCTCAGGTCCTGGCTGACGCTCAGCCGCGCCGCCTGGACGCCGTTCGCCGGCCCGCTGACCGCGCTGGCCGACCTCACGCTGCTGAACCTTGCGATCGGCGAGGCGACCGAGCATGACCTCGGGGCGGCGGTCGAGCGCGACGCGGGCCGCCCGCTCGTGCTGGAGCCGGTCCTCGATCACCCGTTCGCAGCCGTATCGGCGCTTCGCTTCGAAGGCGCCAGCAGCGCGCGGCGGATTCTGCTGGCTGCCCCCTACTCCGGCTACGCCACGACCGTGCTCTCCGGCCTGATCGCCGCCCTGCTCGAGGACGCAGAGGTCATCGTCACCGACTGGCGCGACGCGCGCCTCGTGCCGGCGGCGGCCGGCAAGTTCGATCTCGACGACCAGATCGATCTGCTGACGCGGCTGATGCGCGCCCACGGCCCGGGACTGCACGTCGTCGCCCTGTCGCAGGCGAGCGTGCCCGCGCTGTTGGCGGTCGCGGTGCTCGCCGAAGCGGAGCCGGCCGCGGCGGCCGCCACGCTCAGCCTGCTCGGCGGCCCGATCGATCCGCGGCTCAATCCCACGACCGCCAATCACCTCCTGCTCGGGGCACTGCCGGAGGCGCTCGAAGCGACCTGGTTGCAGAGCGTCGATGACGGCCATCCGGGCGCCGGCCGGCGCGTGCTGCCGAGCCTGCACCACCTGCTGCTGTTCGCGCTCGCCCACCCCGAGCCCTATCTGCGCGCCCAGCTCGGCGCCTGGTTCGAGCTCGCGGGCCTCGAGCTCGTCAACGGCGCCGGGTTCGGCTGCCTGCGCAGCCTCGAGGACCTGCACGCGCTGATCGACGTCCCGGCCGAGCTGGTGCTCCAACTCCTGCGCGATGTGTTCCACACCGCCGTGCTGTTCGAGGGCGGCTTCGATCATGGCGGCCGCCGCCTGCGTCCTGACGCGATCGGCAGTACCGCGCTGCTCACGATCGAGGCGGCGATCGACGCCCTGGTCGGCCCGGGCCAGACCCATGCCGCGCACCGTCTGACGCCCGCGTTGGCCGAACACCAGCGCGGCCGGCTGACGCTTGCGGGCGCCGCCCACTACGATCTGTTCACCGGCCCCGTCATGACCGCCAGGGTGGCGCCGGCGCTCCGCAGCTTCATGGCCGCCTTCGACCGATAAACCGGAGGCGCAAAGGGCGTGGCCCGCAGCAGCGGTCGGCGCAGAGACCGGCATCGTGCCCGGCAGGGTGGCGCGGACGCGCTGCCCGCCGGCCGCTGGCGACGATCATGGGCTGACCCGAGGAAGGTGCTCCCCAACCGACGATGTCTGTGCCAGAGTGCCTCCCCTGATCCGAACGAAGCTTGGGGAGGGTGACGTGCAGGGCATCATCGGGCTGATCATCGAGATCATCGCGGGCGTGATTGGCGGCAATGCGGCGGGTGCTGCCGTCAAGAACTACAGCCTCGGACCCGCTGGCAACTCGATCGCGGGCGGCATCGGGGGGCTGGTGCTGGGGCAGATCCTCGGCGCCCTGGGACTGGGCGAGCCGACCATGGGGGGCGACGCTGCGGCGGCCCCGGCCGGCGCCGGTCTCGACATCGGCGCCCTGATCGGCCAGCTGATCGGGGGCGGCGCGGGTGGTGCCGTGCTGACGATCGTCGTCGGCCTGATCAAGGGCATGATGCAGAAGTGAGCCGGCCACGCCTGGGCCAGGACTAGGCGGCGCGTTCCTCGTGGCGTGAGCGCAGCAGCCCGAGAATCTCGCGGGCGGCTTGCGGGATGTTCGTGCCCGGCGGGTAGATGGCGGCGACGCCCGCGTCCTTGAGCATCTGGTGATCCGCGGGCGGGACCACGCCGCCCACCACCACCAGGATGTCGTCGCCCCCCTGGGCGCGGAGCGCCTGGATCAGCTCCGGGACCAGCACCTTGTGGCCGGCCGCAAGCGTGCTGACGCCGATCACGTGGACGTCGTTCTCGACCGCCTCGCGCGCCGCCTCCTCAGGCGTCTGGAACAGGGCGCCGATGTCGACGTCGAAGCCGATGTCGGCGAACGCGGTCGCGATCACCTTGGCGCCGCGGTCGTGGCCGTCCTGGCCGAGCTTGGCGACCAGGAGGCGCGGCCTGCGGCCTTCGGCCTCGGCGAACGCTTCGACCTCGCGCTGGATGGTCATGAACTCCGGATCCTCCTTGAAGGCGCCGCCATAGACGCCTGCGATCGTGCGCACCTCGGCCCGCCAGCGGCCGAAGACGCGCTCCATGGCCGCCGAGATCTCGCCGAGCGTGGCGCGCGCGCGCGCCGCCTCGATGCCGAGCTCGAGCAGATTGGCATCGCCCGCGGCACCTTCGGCGAGCGCCTCGAGCGCCGCCTGGCAGCGGCCCTCGTCGCGCCTGGCCCGCACCTCGGCGAGGCGTTTGACCTGCGCCTCGCGCACCGCCGTCGTGTCGATGTCGAGCAGCTCGACCGGATGGTCCTCGGCCGGCCGGTACTTGTTGACCCCGACCACGACCTCCTCGCCCCGGTCCCAGGCCGCCTGACGACGGGCGGCCGCGGCCTCGATCTGGGCCTTGGGCATGCCGGCCTCGATCGCCCGGGTCATGCCGCCCATGGCCTCGACCTCGTCGATCAGCGCCGAGGCCGCCCGGACCAGGCTCGCCGTCAGCTGCTCGACGTAGTAGCTGCCGCCGAGCGGGTCGACGACATGCCGGATGCCGGTCTCCTCGGCCAGGATCAGCTGGGTGTTGCGGGCGATCCGGGCCGAGCGTTCGGTCGGCAGGGCCAGCGCCTCATCGAAGGCGTTGGTGTGCAGCGACTGGGTGCCGCCGAGCACCGCGGCCAGCGCCTCGATCGTGGTCCGGACGACGTTGTTGTCGACGTCCTGCGCCTGCAGGGAGACGCCGCTGGTCTGGCAATGGGTGCGCAGCATCAGCGAGCGCGGGTCCTTGGGCTGGAACTCGCGCTGCACGAGCTTTGCCCATAAGAAGCGCGCGGCGCGCAGCTTCGCGATCTCCATGAAGAAGTTCATGCCGATGCAGAAGAAGAACGATAGCCTGGGCGCGAAGGCGTCGATCGCAAGGCCGCGGCCGAGCGCCGCGCGCGCGTAGTCGAGGCCGTCGGCGAGCGTGAAGGCGAGCTCCTGGACGAGCGTCGCACCCGCCTCCTGCATGTGATAGCCGGAGATCGAGATCGGGTTGAAGCGCGGCATATGGCTGGCCGCATAGCCGATCACGTCGGCCACGATCCGCATCGAGGGCCCGGGCGGGTAGATGTAGGTGTTGCGGACCATGAACTCCTTGAGGATGTCGTTCTGGATCGTGCCGGCGAGCTGGTCGGCCGCGACACCCTGCTCCTCGGCGGCCACGATGTAGAAGGCCATCACCGGCAGCACGGCGCCGTTCATGGTCATCGAGACGCTGACCCGCTCGAGCGGGATGGCGTCGAACAGGATCTTCATGTCCTCGACCGTGTCGATCGCGACGCCCGCCTTGCCGACGTCGCCCGCGACCCGCGGATGATCGCTGTCGTAGCCGCGATGGGTCGCAAGGTCGAAGGCGACCGAGAGCCCCGCCTGGCCGGCCGCGAGGTTGCGGCGGTAGAAGGCGTTGGAGGCCTCGGCGGTCGAGAAGCCGGCATACTGCCGGATGGTCCACGGGCGTTCGGCATACATGGTCGCGCGCGGCCCGCGCAGGTACGGCGGCAGGCCGGGCAGGCCGCCCATGGTCTCGAGCCGCTCGAGGTCGGCCGCGGTGTAGAGGGGCTTGACCGCGATGCCCTCGGGCGTCGACCAGACCAGATCGGCCGCGCGGCCCCCGGTCTCCCGATCGGCGAGCGCCTGCCAGCCGGCAAGCTCGGGCGTGGGCGACCCGCGGCCGGGAGAATCGGCCGTGGGCTCGTCGACCGTGGGGACGTCGACCATGAGGGCGCACCTTTCGCTCGCGTGCCGGCACGCGTCCGCGCCAGCGTCTACTATGTGGGCGGCGGCCTGGCGCCGTCAAACCCGCGCCCGGCGGGCAGCGCTTCGGCCGGGTCGCTGCCCTCCGCCAAAGCCGCGACCGCGTCGTGCAGCCGATCGGCGATCTGGCGGTGGCGCTCGCCGTTCGGCGCCGAGGGGTCCGGCTCGAAGGCGAGCGGCCGGCCGAACCGGACCCGGACCGGCCTGAAGCGAGGCAGGGTGCGGTCCGGTGGCCAGGCATCGAAGGTCCCGCCGATCCAGACCGGCACCGCCGGCACCCCCGCACGCTCGATCAAGAGGCCGGCGCCGGGCAGGAACCGGTGCATCTCGCCATCGGTCGAGCGGGCGCCTTCGGGGAACCAGACCAGAGCCGAGCCGCGCTCGAGGGCGGCAAGGCCAAGCGGCAGGGTCGAGGTCAGGCCGCGCTCGGGGTCGACCGGCAGCACCCGGGTGGCGCGGCTGAACAGGCGGGTGATCGGGCCCCGGAACAACAAGCCGGTCCAGCCGGCCCAGTAGAGCCGGCGGAGCTGGGACCAGGACAAGGCCGCCGCGATCGCGAACGGGTCGAGGTAGCTCGCGTGGTTGGGGGCGAGCAGGAAGGGCCCCTCGGCGGGCAGATCCTCCTGACCCTCGACCCGGAGCCGGAACAGGCCCCGCATGATGATGCGGTTGAGCGCGAACAGGACGGCGGCGAGCGCCCGGAGCGGCCAGCTCTGCGGCTGCAGCCAGCGTTCCTGCTCGGGGCTGAGCTCGCGGATCTCGAGCGCGGCGCCGGTGCTTTCGGTCGCGCGCTCGATCTCGACCAGGAGGTCGCGGAGCGTCGTGACCCGGGCGACCGCATCCTCGCTCAGCTGGGCGCCGAAGCGCTCGCCGAGCTCCATGGTCAGGCTCATCCAGTCGAACGAATCGAGGCCCAGGTCGAGCTGCGGGCTGCTGTCCAGGGTCAAGGGCTTGGGCGCGAAGCGCTCCTCGAGCCAGTGCCAGATCTCGCCGAGCTCGGCCGAATCGAGCAGCGCCCGGTCGCGGGCGGAAAGCTCCTTCGGGGTCGTGGGCGCGCCGGCGCCGGCCTTGGCGCGCTCGAACAGGGGACCGAGCTCGTGCCGGCGCAGCTTGCCGATCTGGGTGCGGGGCAGGGGTTCGGCGGTGATCGCGAAGTCGCTGAGCCGCTGGTAGGAGGCGAGCCGGCGCGAGCGCTCCTCGAGCTCGGCGCGCAGCCGCTGGCGCAGCGCGTCGCTGTCGCCCGCCTGCAGAGCCTTGATCTCGGGCACGATCAGCCCGACCAGGCGGCCGCCCTGCTCCAGGACCGCGAGCTCGTGGATCAGGGGGCTGTCGGCGTAGACCGTCTCGACCTCCTCGGGGAAAATGTTCTTGCCGCCGGCCAGCACGATCAGCTCCTTGCTGCGGCCGACGATGTGCAGATAGCCCTCGGCGTCGAGGCAGCCGAGGTCGCCCGTGCGGAAGAAGCCGTCGCCCGTGAACGCCTCGCGGGTCGCCTCGGGGTTGCGCCAGTAGCCGGCGAAGACGTTCTGGCCTTTGGCCTGGATCTCGCCGGACGGCTGGCTGCCGGGCGCGCCGGCCCGGGCCGATCCCGGTGGCGGGTCCTGGCTCTCGGCGTCTTCCTCGTCGCCGGCGCTTCCCTGGCTCTCGGCGCCGACCTCCGCGGTCGGCCCGCAGGGAGCGGCCTCGGTGGCCTTGTCCCTCGCCGCCAGCGGCCGGCCGGCGCCGCGTCCGCCTCGGGCGCGATCCGCAGCTCGACGCCTTCGACCGGCAGGCCGGCGCTGTCGAGGCGGGCGCGGCCGGGCGGATTGAAGGTCAGGATCGGCGAGGTCTCGGTCAGGCCGTAGCCGGTCAGCACCTCCCAGCCCAGCCCCTCGAGCTTCCAGGCGACCTCGGGCTCGAGCCGGGCGCCGCCGGAGGCGAGCAGGCGGAGCTCTGGCCCGAGCTGGCGATGCAGCGGCCAGAACAGATGGCGTCCGGCGCGCCAGCCGAACCGGCGCCGCAGCCCGATCGAGAGCGCGAGCAGGCGCTGGTAGCCTTGTCGGACGATCCCGGCGCGGGCATTCACCCGGCTCTCGATGCCGTTCAGCATGGCCTCGTAGAGCCGCGGCACGCCGACCATGATCGTGCAGCGGCAATCGGCGAGCGCGTGGCTGATCTCGGGCCCGCTGATCCCGCTCGGCAGGACCACCGCGGCGCCCGCCGCGAGGCCGGTCAGGAGACCGACGGTCAGCGGGTAGGCGTGGTGCAACGGCAGCGGCAGGAGCACCCGGTCGTCGGGCCCCGCGAGCCGCTCCTTGAGCAGCGCGTTGATGTTGGCGGTGAGATTGGCGTGGCTGAGCGGTACGCCTTTGGGCGTGCCGGTGGTGCCGGAGGTGTAGACCAGGACGGCGTGCTGGTCCGGGTGAAGCTCAGGCAACGCGGCGGGGTCGTCGCGCAGCAGCTGCCGCCAGTGGCTGCCGCCGCCGTCCGGCTCCGAGACTTCGCCGCGAGCCGGGCTTTTCGCTCCCGGGGCCGGTCGGCCCGGAGCGGGAAGGCCTCCGGCGGTCGCCCGCTCGCCGGCCTGCCGGCCAGGGCCTGGGTCGTCGTCACGGCGCGGCGGGCGGCGAGCGTCCTCGTCCTCGCGATCGAGCCGGACGATCGAAAGGTCGCCCGGGCGATCGTCGCCCAGGCCCTCGAGGACCCGGACGAACGGCCTCGTGGTGCAGATTCGCCGGCAGCCGCTGTGGCGCAGGATGCGCGCGAGCTCCGAAGCGGTGATCTGCTCGCTGAGCGGCAGCGCGATCGCGCCGGCGCGCACGATCGCCAGCAGCGCCAGCACCCATTCGGGCTGGCTCGGGGCCAGCAGCCCGACGATCTCGTCCTGCGCGAGGCCGCTCTGGCGAAGGCCGGCGGCAAGCGCGCGCGCGCGGCTGGCGAGCTCGCCCGCGGTCCAGGTCTCGGCGCCGCCCGCGCGATGGGCGATCACCGCCGGCGCCGCCGGCTGGCGCTGCAGGCGCTCGATCAGGTCGCCCAACGTGGTCAGCGCCATCGCAATCGTCCTTTTGCAAGCGCACCACCCGGCGCCGACCACCACGCTCGGCGCCCGGCGCCGGCCGCGCAACCCCCGCAGCCTGCCCCCGAAACTCCCGGCCGCCGGCCGGCTCCCGCCGGGCGACTTCCGGTCCAAGCCCGGAGCGTCGCGCGTCGCACCGTACGAGCTGCCGCAAGCGGTTCGCCGGAGCCGGCATCTCGCTGCCGGTGCGCTTTCGGCGAAGCCACTTCTGGTCGCCCGGAGCACGCACGGACGGAACCGGACAGGACCTAGCGCATCCCCGCCCGACCCGCCAGATCCCACGCCGCGGGGCGGTGAACCTCGCACTGCCGGGTCAGTGCGGCCTTAAAACGGATGAACGGTCGCACATGATCCGTCGGGCGCCAGAAGTCGCGGGGTTGGACGGTCTTCGGCGCACGGGGAACGCGATTGGGGGTCAGCTGCGGGCCGGTCGTGTCCCTGGACGTGGCGTCGGAGTTGGCCGGCTGGGCCATGAGAGGTATGGGCGGCGGTCACCCGGGGCCGGAAGGCCGGCTTAGGCGTCCTGCGTCAACGCCCGGGATCCGAAGGACGGTGGGCGGCGAAACGCCTCGATCACCAGCGGCCCCCGCGCTGCGCGGGCAAGACCCCGGTCTCGAGGGGCCGATCCAGCTCGAACGGCCACCGCGTCTGGCTCATCATCCCGGTCCACCCGTCGCACCCGACCGGTGAACCTTAGCGGGTCGCCAACCCCCACGTCTCGCCGGCCCCAATCCCTCGCATCGACGATCCTGCGCGGGGATCGAGGAGCCGCCGCGGCGCTTGCCAAGGCCGGACGCTTCCCCTATGTAGCGGCTCTCGGAGTGGTCGCGCCGGGGCGACCCGCGCGGGCGTAGCTCAGGGGTAGAGCACAACCTTGCCAAGGTTGGGGTCGAGGGTTCGAATCCCTTCGCCCGCTCCAGTTTTTCCCACTTGGAAAGCGGATCGTCAGAGGCCCGCGGCCTTGCGCAGCGCCTGGTTGATCCGCGACTGCCAGCCGGGGCCGCCCGCGCGGAAATGCGCGAGCACGTCCGGATCGAGCCGGATGTTGACCGCCTCCTTCGGCGCCGCCTTCCTCGGCCGGCCCCTGGCCGGCCGGATCAGATGCTCCCCCTCCCGGATCTCCGCCCGCTCGAACCACTCCCGGTCCAAAGGCGGCGCCTCGTCGGGATCAACCCATCTGCTCGCGCCACCAGCCTTCTTCGTCGACATGCCCATACCTCATCGAAATGATCCGCCGCCCGCCCCCCCGCGGGGTCCAGACCAGCACCACGAAGCGATCCCGCAGCCACCCGGCCGTGATGAACCGCGGCTCGCCATAGTCCCGCCGCTCATCCGGCAGCGTCATCGTCCGCCCCGCGAACACGAGCCTGGCCTCGGCGAAATCCAGCCCGCGCTCGGCGAGCGTAACCCGCCGCTTGGCCTCACCCCAGGTGATCTTCAATTCATGTATCTACAAAAATCCGCCGATCAAGGCCTTCGACGCGGCGCGACCGTCTGGTCCAATCGCAACCCCGCTCTCACGATGCCGGGTGGAACTCGGGCAGGACCGGGGTCGCGTCCGGCAGGAGCGCCGGCACCAGGGTGTCGCGGTAGACCGCCGCGTTGACCTCGTGCGTGAGAAAAACGTAGGCGCCCGAGAGCTCCATCAGGTCCTGCATCCGCCGGTACATCCGATCGCGCGCGGCCGGGTCGGTCTCGGTCAATGCGGCCTTATGCAAGGCACCGAACTCCGGGCTGCGGAAGCGTTCCCAGTTCCAGATGCCGACCTGCTCCGGCGTGAACCAGGCGGTCGCGAACGAGGGGTCGGGCTGCATGCCGTATTTCTGCAGGATCAGCTGGATCTTCTTCCACTGGTCGCCGTCGGCTTCGCTGCCGAGCGACCAGAAAGTGCCAGCAGTCGTGCTGGTTGATCTCGACCGTGATGCCGACCGCGGCGAGGTTCGCCTGGATCACCTGGGCGGCCAGCAGGCGCTCGGTCTTGGCCTCGATGTCGAGCGTGCAGGCAAAGCCGCCCGCAAGTCCCGCCGCGGCGAGCAGCGCCTTCGCCGCCTCGGGGTCCGGGCGCGGGTCGCCGAGCAGCTTCTCCCGATGGCCGATCAGGCCGGGGGCGATGATCCCGGTCGCCCGGGTCGCGACCCCGAAATAGGCGGCCTCCAGCACCTGATCGACGTCGACCGCGCGCTGCACCGCCTGGCGCACCCGGAGGTCGTCGAACGGCGGCGCCGCGGTGTTCATGCCGAGCCAGACGTAGTCGAGCGACGGCTTTTCCACGAGCCGGACGCCCGGGGGTGGTGCTGTCCGGTAAGAGGGGATCGAGCTGACGCTGATCGCGGTGTAGTCGAGCTCGCCCGCCTCGAACGCGATCTCGGCCGCCTTCTCGTCCTCGATCGGCAACATGCGGATTTCATCGAAGCCGCCGGGCTCGCCCTGCCAGTCCGGGTTGCGCACCAGCGTGAGCCGTTGCTTCGGCTGCCACGCCTTGATCCGATACGGGCCCGCCGTGGCCGGCGGCTGGGTCGTGAACCGCCCGCCCGCCTGCATGACCGCCTTGCGGCTGACGATGCAGCCCGAGGCCGACGGCAGGGTGCTGGTCCAGAGCGGCGCGAACGGCTCCTTCAGCACGATCACGCCCGAATCTTTATCCACCACCTCGACGTGGTCGAGGGCGGCGAAGTCGTCGCGATATTCCGATTGCTGCGCCGGATCGGCGATCCGCTCGTAGCTGAACTTGACGTCGTCGGCAGAGAGCTCGCCGAAGCCGCCGGTCACCATGATGCCGGGCCGCAGCCGGAAGCGGACCCGGGCCGGGCCGTCCGGCTCGATCATCAGGGCCGCACCCGGCCGCCAGCCCCACCGGTCGCCGGTCCGGTACTCGATCAATCTCGGAAAAAGGCAGCGCAGGATGTCGCCCTCGGGCTGGCCCTTGCGATGGGCGGGATCGAGCACCTGCAGGTCGGCCGAGGCGCGCACCCGCAGCACGCGTGCCGCCCCGGCCGCCGCCCCGGCCCGCGGCCCAAGCGCAGCCGCCGCGCCAAGCCCGCCGGCCGCCTGCAGCCAACGCCGCCGCGAGAGCTTTGACAACGCAATCCGCTTCCCGTTGCAGGCCGCCCGCCCCGCGCAGCGCCTGGTCGATGCGCGAGCGCCAGCGCGCCGGCTCCGGCGCTCGGGGATGCTCCCCGACCCGCCCGTTCGCCGTCCGGCCGCGATGCTATGCGATCGGACGCCGCCCGCGCCAGTCGATTTGCCGGCCCCGCTTGCGGCCCGTCGCTAGGCATTTTCTTAACCGCGCCCGCGCACAATTTGCGCATGACCACGAGGCCGCGCTCCACGGCGCCGGGGCGGCCCGCGAACGAGGCGGAGCGCCTCGACGCCCTGCACCGCTACGCCATTCTGGACAGCCCGCCCGAGGACAGTTTCGATCGCATCCTGCGGCTCGCCGCCGGGATCATCGGCGTGCCCGCCGCCACGATCTCGTTCGTCGACGCCGGGCGCGCGTGGTGCAAGTCCCGGATCGGGGTCGACGACCAGCAGACCCCGCGCGCGATCTCGTTCTGCGGCCACGCCATCCTCGGCGACCAGGTGATGGTCGTGCCGGACGCGAGGCGCGATCCGCGCTTCGCCGAGAACCCGCTGGTGACCGGCCCGGCCAACATCCGCTTCTATGCCGGGGCGCCGCTGGGCACGCCGGACGGCTACAATCTCGGGGCGCTCTGCGCCATCGATCACAAGCCGCGCGAGCTGTCCGCCGAGCAGCTGAGCCAGCTCGAGGACCTCGCGAGCCTGGTCGTCAGCCAGCTCGAGCTTCGCCTCGCCGGGCGGCGCGCGCTCGAGGAGGTCGCCGAGCGCGCGCGCGTCGAGGCGGCGCTGCGCGCGCGCGAGCGTCAGCTGAAGGAGACCCAGCGGCTCGCCGGCCTCGGCGACTGGCGCTGGCCGGTCGGCGGCCAGGCGCTCCACTGGTCGCCCGAGATGTACCGCATCTTCCGGCTCGACCCGGCGCGCTTCGAGCCCGGGTTCGACGTCGTCCTGGGCCTCATCCACGCCGACGACCGGGAGCGCGTCAGCGCCCGGCTCGACCATGTCGTGCGCGCGCGGACGACCGCGTCCTTCGAGTTCCGTATCCGCCCGCCGGACGGGGCGGAGCGGCATGTCTGGTCCGAGGCGCGCTGCGAGATCGACGACGACGGCAAGGTCGTCGCCCTGTTCGGGGTCTGCCAGGACATCACCGAGCGGCGCAACGTCGAGCGGCGCCTTCAGCACCTCGCCCACCACGACGGCCTCACCGGCCTGACCAACCGGGCGCTGTTCCACGACCGGCTCGACACCGCGCTCGCCCGCGCGCGCCGCGCCGGCGACCGGGTCGGGCTGCTGTTGCTCGACCTCGATCATTTCAAGGACATCAACGACACGCTCGGCCACGACGCCGGCGACGCGCTGCTGCGCGAGGTCGGGCGCCGGCTGCAGCGTTGCGTCCGCGAGACCGACACGGTCGCGCGTCTCGGCGGCGACGAGTTCGCGATCATCCTGCCCGGCCTCGCCAAGCCCGCTCAGGCCGGGCTCGTGGCCGAGAAGATCATCGCCGCGATGGCCGAGCCGATCCGCCACGACGAGCACGAGATCCACGCCGCGACCAGCATCGGCATCACGGTCTTCCCGAGCGACGACGTCGAGCCGCAGCCGTTGCTCAAGAACGCCGACATCGCGCTCTATCGCGCCAAGGCGCAGGGCCGCGGCGCCTACTGCTTCTTCCAGAGCTCGATGAAGGCGCAGGTCGAGCGCCGGCGGATCCTCAAGGGCGAGCTGCGCCAGGCGCTCGCGGACGACCAGCTCGAGCTGGTCTATCAGCCGATCGTCGATCTCGGCAGCGGCGTGACCCATGGCTTCGAGGCGCTGTTGCGCTGGCGCCGCGAGCGCGAGCTGCGCTCGATCGCCGAGGTCCTGCCGATCGCCGAGGAGACCGGCCTGATCGTGCCGATCGGCGAGTTCGTCGTGCGCCGCGCCGCTGCGCATCTGCGCGCCTGGCTGGATGCCGGCCTCGCGCCCGGGCGCATCGCGCTCAACCTGGCGGCGGCGCAGTTCGACCGCAGCGATCTGGCCGCGACCATCAGGGCGATCTTCGAGGAAGACGGGCTCGGCTTCGATCACCTTGCGGTCGAGGTCACCGAGCGCGTCCTGCTCGGGCGCCAGGCCGAGCGCGTGAGCCAGTCGCTCTCGGAGCTGCACCGGCTGGGCGTCAGGGTCGCTCTCGATGACTTCGGCACCGGCTACGCCTCGCTCACCCATCTGAAGCAGTTCCCGGTCGATCACCTGAAGATCGACCAGACGTTCGTTCAGGGCATCGGCGTCGACCCCGACGATGCGGCGATCGTGCGCGCGGTGATCAACCTCGGGCACAGCCTCGGCAAAGGGATCGTCGCCGAGGGCATCGAGACCGACGAGCAGCTGGCCTTCCTGCGCCTGCACGGCTGCGACCTCGGGCAGGGCTATCTGTTCGCCCGGCCGCTGCTCGCGAGCGCCGTGCCCGGCTGGCTCAGCCAGCCCACCCGCCGGCCGCCCGCCACGCCCGCGCAAGCCGGCTGACGCCAAGGGTGGCATAGCGGTCGTCGATCGAGCAGAGGGTGATGATCGCCCTCAAGGCGGGCGCGCGGAGGCGTCGCGACCTGAAGGCCGTTGACGCCGCTCCAGCTGATGCCGATCGCTGCTGTCCATCGCCCGCACCCGCGGCCGGACACCGACAGAGGACGTTGCGAGCGGTGGGGCATTTTCTCCTTCACGTTGGTGTTCGGCCGGAGGATAAACAGAACGAGACCCGGTGCCCCATGACCCTGATGCGTCACGGCGACCATGTTGCTCGCGTCACCTACGACGAGGAGATCGACAGCTTCTTCGGCGAGGTGAACAACACGAGCGATGTCATCACCTTCTATGGCCGGTCAGTCGAGGAGCTGAAGCGCGAGCTGGCGATCTCGATCGAGGTCCACCTCGAAGCCTGCCGCGCCAAAGGCGTCGAGCCGAGCCGGCCCTACAGCGGCAAATTCAACGTCCGCCTCTCGCCCGCCGAGCATGCCCAGATTGCCGGCGCAGCCGCCGCGGCGGGCAAGAGCATGAACGCCTGGATTGCCGAGACTCTGGCCCAGGCCGCCCTGCGTGCGCTCGCGGAATGATGCTGCGGGAGCCGATCAGAGCAGCTTGACGAGGCCGACGCTGAGGGCGACGACCGCGGTCGCGTGCACGACCACGATGCCGGCGAACCCCATCACCAGATTTTTCTGCGCCCCCTCGATCGCCGTCTCGAGCGGACTTCCGTTCCTGGTCGGCAGGGAGTCGCTTGCCACTCTCGCCCTTACCTGCAAATCGCTGATGAGCTTGCTGCGGGCTTATCTTCACGCACGACCAGGCCGAGCGACGGGCTCGGGTCCCGTGTCCCTGGTCGAACATTAGCCTGCCGCAGTCAGGCCGTCACGGGTTGGAAATGGAAAGTGGCAGCTGGCCCAGTGGCCGGAGGCAAGCTCGCGCAGCGCCGGGGCCTCGGCAAGGCAGCGGGGCCGGGCGAACGGGCAGCGGGTGTGGAATTCACAAGCCTTGGGGCGGTTGGCGAGGCTCGGGATCTCGCCCTTCAGCTCGACCTCGGTGCGCCGCAGCGCCGGGTCGGGCCTGGGGGTCGCCGCCAGCAGGGCATGCGTGTAGGGGTGCGCAGGGCGGGCGAAGATCAGGGCGGTCGGGCCGACCTCGACGAGGCGGCCGAGATACATGATCGCGATCAGTTGAGAGACCCGGCGCACGACCGGGAGGTTGTGGGTGATGATCAGGTAGCCGATCCCGAGCTCGGCCTGCAGGCGGGCAAACAGGTTCAGGACCCCGCCCTGGACCGAGACGTCGAGGCCGGCGGTCGGCTCGTCGGCGATGATCAGTCGGGGGGCGAGTGCCAGCGCCCGGGCGACGCCGACCCGGCGCGCCTGGCCGCCCGAGAGCTCGTGCGGGTAGCGCTCGAGAAGATCCGCGTTGAGCCCGACCATCTCGAGCAGCCGCGGCGCCTCCGTCCTCGGATGGCGGTCGCTTGCCTTGTGGATGCGAAACGGCTCGGTGATCAGGGCACGCACGGTCCGGCGCGGGCTGAGCGAGGCGACCGGGTCCTGGAACATCATCGCGACCCTTCGCCGATAGGGTCTGAGCGCCCGCTCGGAGAGGCCGAGCAGCTCGGCCCCCTCGAAGCGGACCGAGCCCGCCTGGGCGGGGGTGAGACCGATGATCGCGCGGCCGAGCGTGGTCTTGCCCGAGCCGCTCTCGCCGACCAGCGCGAAGGTGGTCGCCGCCGGGATCGCGAGCGACACGCCGGCCACCGCCTCGAGCCATGCCCCGGGCGAGCGCCCCAGCCAGGCGCCGAGCCCGCCCTGGCGCCGGAACCGGACCCGGAGATCCCTGACCTCCAGCATTCCGGGCGCTCAACCCGCGGCGAGCAGGTGGCAGCGGGCACGATGGCCCTCGCCGGTCGCGGTCCAGCCGGGTGAAATCCGCCGGCAGCGCTCGAGCGCCCGGGCGCAGCGCGGCGCGAACACGCAGCCCTGCGTCCGCCGGATCAGATCCGGCACCTCGCCCGGGATGGTCGCGAGTGCCTGGCCCGGCCTCTGGTCGCCCGCCGGGTCGCATTCGAGCAGCGCCCGGGTGTAGGGGTGTGCCGGCCGGTGGAAGACATCGAACACCCCGCCCTCCTCGACCACCTCGCCCGCGTACATCACGACCACCTGGTCGCAGAGCTCGGCGATCAGGCCGAGGTTGTGCGAGACGAACAGGATCCCACCCGCGAAGCTGCGCTTGAGCTCGCGCAGGAGGTGGATGATCTGGGCCTCGAGGGTGACGTCGAGGGCGGTCGTCGGCTCGTCGGCGATCAGGAGATCGGGGCGGCCAAGCAGGGCCATGGCGATCGCGACCCGCTGGCGCATGCCGCCCGAGAGCTGGTGCGGATAGTCGTCGATCCGGCGCTCGGGGTCGGCAATCCCGACCCGCCTGAGCATCAGGGCGGCCCGCGCCCGCTTCTCGCGCGCGCCGATGGGCAGGCGATATTGGATGTCGACCATCTGGGTGCGGATCCTCAGCACGGGATTGAGCGAGCTCATCGGGTCCTGGAAGACGACGGCGATCCGCTGGCCCCGCAGCCGCTCGAGCTCCGCCTCCGCGAGCCTCAAGACGCTCCTGCCCTCGAACATCACCTCGCCGCCCGTCACCTCGGCGTTGCCGGGCAGCAGCGCCAGGGCCGCGAGGACCAGGGTGGTCTTGCCGCTGCCGCTCTCGCCGACCACGCCGACGATCCGGTTGCGCGGCACCGTCAGGCTCACCTCGCGCAACGCATGGACCCGCCCCCGCGGCGTCACGAAATCGACCGAGAGGTTGCTGATGTCGAGAACCGGATCGAGGTCGATCGGGTCGCGGCTGCACTCGCCGATCTTCGGGTCCTCCGGCACGAAACCAGCCGCGCCCCGCCCTTGTCCCGCAAAGCCCGCGCGGCGACGACGGGTGAACCCCTCGTCCCTGGGCGGAAGCACCGGTCGAGCGCGATCGGCTGGTTCGGGAGCAACGGCTCACTCAATCAGATTGCCCGGCAACCCACAACCGCGGATGATCCCCGGACAGGGCGCGGACGCCGGCTTGACGCCGGGTCCGGGCGCGAATGGCGGGAGCGCTGCAGATGACCGTGCGACCCCTGCTGCGGGTCAGCGATCTCGCCCTCAGGTTCGGCGGGGTGGCGGCGCTCGCCGACGTCTCGTTCGACGTCGAGGAGCGCTCGATCGTCGGCCTGATCGGGCCGAACGGCGCCGGCAAGACCACGCTCTTCAACTGCATCAGCCGCCTCTATCGGCCGAACCGCGGCGACATCCGCTTTCGCGGCCGCTCGATCCTGCGCCTGCCGCCCCACCGGATCGCCCCGCTCGGGATCGCCCGGACCTTCCAGAACCTGGCCCTGTTCCCGAGCCTGTCCGTGCTCGACAACGTCATGATCGGCACCCACGCCCGGAGCCGGAGCGATTTTCTCTCGGACGCGCTGCGCCTGCCCTGGGTCGGCCGCGAAGAGCGCCGGGTCCGGGCGCGCGCGGAGGAGCTGCTCGTCGAGCTCGGCCTCGAAGAGGTCGCCGCGACGCCCGCCCGCGCGCTCACCTTCGCCATGCAAAAGCGGATCGAGCTCGCCCGCGCGCTCGCCCTCGAGCCGACCCTGCTCCTGCTCGACGAGCCGGCCGGCGGCCTCAACCACACCGAAGTCCAGGACCTCGGCCAACGGATCCGGGCGATCCGCGACCAGCGCCAGCTCGCCGTGCTGCTGGTCGAGCACCACGTCCAGATGGTCATGGCGGTCTCGGACAAGGTCGTGGCGTTCAACTTCGGCCGCAAGATCGCCGAGGGCACGCCCGCCGAGGTCCAGACGCATCCGGACGTGATCCGGGCCTACCTCGGCGTCGCCGCCTGATGACCGGCCGCCTCGAGGTTGCCGGTCTCGAAGCGTTCTACGGCCAGACCCAGGCGCTGTTCGGGATCGACCTCGGGCTCGAGGCGGGCAGCATCACGACCATCCTCGGCGCCAACGGCGCCGGCAAGACGACGACGCTCCGGGCGATCTCGGCGCTGGTCCGGACGCGCGGCCGGATCACCTTCGATGGCCGCCGGATCGAGCAGCTGAGCCCCGAGGCGATCGCCCGGCTCGGGATCGCCCATGTGCCGGACGGCCGCGGCACGTTCCTGCGCCTCTCGGTCGCCGAGAACCTGCAGCTGGGCGCTCACGTCCGGCGCGACGCCGCCGGCATCCGCGCCGATCTCGAGCGGGTCCAGGGCTATTTCCCGGTGCTCGCGGAGCGCCGCCGCCAGCAGGCGGGCACGCTCTCCGGCGGCGAGCAGCAGATGCTGGCGATCGCGCGCGCGCTGATGCTCCGCCCGCGCCTTTTGCTGCTCGACGAGCCCTCGTTCGGCCTCGCCCCGCTCGTGGTCCGGGAGATCTTCCAGATCCTCGGCCGGATCAACCGGGAGCAGGGCGTCGGCATGCTCCTGGTCGAGCAGAACGCCGAGCTCGCGCTGGCGCTGGCGCACCACGCCTACCTGCTCGAGACCGGCAGGGTCGTGCGCGCCGGGCCGGCGGCCGAGCTGGGCGCCGACCCGACCGTGCGCCGCGCCTATCTCGGCTACTAGCGGCCGACCCGGTCGCTTGCCCGCTTGCCGGTGCGCCGGGCCGGGCGATGTGCCATCCTGGTCGCCTGGGAGGCCCATCCTGGTCGCGTGGGAGGCAAAGCCATGCGCATCGAGCAGCTCGAGATCTGGCCGGTCCGGGTGCCCTACACCCACGCCGAGATGAGCTCGCTGGTCGCCCGCGACGGCGTGACCGACGTGATCGTCAGGCTCACGGCCGACAACGGCCTGACCGGCTGGGGCGAGTGCACGCGCGCCGCCGATGCCGCCGGGATCGCAAGCGCGCTCGCCGCCATGCGCCCGATCGTCGTGGGCCGCGATCCCTTCGACATGGAGGCTATCGCGCGCGACGTCTTCATCGCCGGCGCCTGGCAGTTCCAGCCGATGACCGGCAATTTCGCCTTCGCCGGCATCGACATGGCGCTCTGGGACCTGTGCGCGCAAAGCCTGCGGCCAACCGCTCTACCGCCTGCTCGGCGGTGCTGTCCGCGAGACCGTCGATTATTTCTGTTACCTGAACTGGGGCAGCCCGGAGGCCATCGCGGCGCAGTGCCAGGACGGCGTCGAGCGCGGGTACACGGTCTTCTATCTCAAGGTCGGCGTCGACGCCGCCGCCGAGGAAGCGATGCTGGCGGCCGTCCGCCAGACGATCGGCCCGCGCCGGAAGATCCGGATCGATGCCAACCAGGCCTGGACCGTGCCCGAGGCGACCCGGTTGCTCACCGACTGGCACGAGAAGTTCGGAATCGACTTCGTCGAGGCGCCGGTGCCGATCGACCCCGTCGAGCTGATGGGGGACCTGAAGCGCCGGGTGCCGGTGCCGCTCTGCGTCAACGAGGGCCTCTGGCGCGAGGCCGACGCGTACCGGATCATCGACAGCCGCTGCGGCGACTTCTTGTGCTTCAGCTCCTACTGGGTGGGCACGCTCCGCCGCTTCCAGTCGCTCTGCCACGCCGCAGAGGCCAAAGGCTGGCAGGTCTGCAAGCACACCCATGGCGAGCTCGGCCTCGCCGCCGCCGCCGGCCAGCACCTGATGCTGACGCTCGCCAACGCCTGCGACGGCCACCAGCAGACCGCCCAGTTCATGGCCGACGACATCCTGACCGCGCCGCTGCCGATCGCGACCGGCCCGACCTGGGGCCGGATCGATCGACCGGGCCTCGGCGTCGAGGTCGACGAGCAGAAGCTCGCCCGCTACCACCAGGATTTTCTCGACCACGGCGAGTTCCCGCCCTACGGCGAGAAGTTCGCAAAATTCTAGCCTAACTGCGCTCGTGCTATTTGGCGTTGCCACGAACTGCGGACAGCCATGAGCACGACCACCCTCGATGTGCGCTCAACGACCAGACGCGCGAGCCCC
The DNA here is from genome assembly GCA_963756905.1 of uncultured Alphaproteobacteria bacterium. Lineage (GTDB taxonomy): Bacteria > Pseudomonadota > Alphaproteobacteria > Geminicoccales > Geminicoccaceae > DATAOG01. The sequence goes on along the minus strand of CAVWPO010000038.1, from coordinate 199,863 downwards.
TCAAGGAGCTTGCCACGCGCACATCGGAAGAGCGAAGCGGAGATCGCCGCGTCCCTGATCGAGGGTGCGCCCGCCGCGGATGAGCTCGAGGTCCAGATCATCCGCGACCGCCTTGCGCCCAGGCCAACTCCGGCGGCCCCTTCGTTCGCCACGAGGACGTGCTCGCCTGGCTGAAGGCACTCTCCGAAGGCCAACGCGTCCCGGCGCCGAAGGCCACGATCGCCTCACTGACCAATGTCGCGATACTTGCTCGATCGAGGACTTCGGCGCGACGCGCGGCAGGACAGGCGCGGGTTTGCGGCTACTGTCCCGGCGTCGGGCGGAGGCCGGTTGTGTCGAGGCCGGGGTCGCGGCCGGTGAGCAGGGCGGCGACGATCCTGGCCGACCCGTGGGCCAGCGTCCAGCCGAGGTGGCCGTGGCCGACGTTGTAGAACAGGTTTGAAAAACGGGAGCGGCCGAGGATCGGGGGGCCCTGCGGGGTGACCGGGCGCAGGCAGCAGAAGGGTCTGAGCTCGCCTGCTGCGTCCAGGCACTTTCGTAACTGGGGAAACAGGCCGGTGAAGCCGGCGACGAAGGCCGCAAAGCGGCGCTCCTCGGGGACCGTGTCGTAGCCCGCGATCTCGGCGAGGCCGCTCAGGCGCAGGCGGCCCGGCAGCGGCATCATGCCGAACTTGCGGAGCTCGTCGACCACCGGGATCGCGGGCGCGTCCGGGAACGGCGCCCTGGGCACCGTGATGCTGTAGCCCTTGACCGGGATGATCGGCAGACGGACGCGGAGCGGGCGCATCAGGAGCGGACTGTCGGCGCCGAGCGCCAGGACGTAGGCATCGGCGCTGAGCGTTCCCTGATGGGTGCGGACGCCCGTGATCCGGTCGCCGTCCGCCTCCAGGGCCTCGACCCTGGTGTCGAAGCGGAAGTCGGCGCCCCGCTGCGCGCACCAGGCGGCGAGCCGTTCGCAGAACTCGAAGCAGTCGCCGCCTTCCTCGTCTTCGAAGTGGAGGCCGCCGGCGAGCGAGTCGATCCGGGGGGCGAGCGCCGGCACGAGCGCCAGGCAGGCCTTGCGGTCGAGGACCCGGAACTCGAGGCCGAGCGGCCGCTGGCGCTCCGAGATCGCGATCGCTTCCTCGAGGCTCTGCTGGTCCGAGTAGACCTTGAGCGCCCCGCCCGTGACGCGGTCGTCGTCGATGCCGGTCGCCGCCCGGATCTCCTGCAGCGCCTCGAGACTGTAGAGCGCCAGCCGGAGCACGGCCTGCGTGTTCGCAAAGGACGGCCCGGCGCGCGAGGCGCGCAGGAACTCGAGGCCCCAGCGCCAGATCCGCGGCACTTGGCGCAGCGTGGATCAGGATCGGCGCGTCCGGCCGGCGCCATCGTCTTCAGGATCTTGACCGGCACGCCCGGCGCCGACCACGGCACCGCCTGGCTGATCGCGACGAAGCCGCCGTTGGCATGGCTGCATTCGCGCGCGACCCCCGGCCGGCGCTCGATCAGGGTCACCTCGTGGCCGTCCCGCAGCAGAAAATACGCGGTCGTGACGCCGACCACGCCGCCGCCCAGCACGATCACCTTCATGGCAGGTCCGGGTCGGCCCGGGTCACCGGCCGGCGCCCATGCGCGCTTCCAGGTATTCGGCCGCGCGCATCAGGGGAAAGCTCATGATGTAGTAGAAGACCGCGGCCAGCACGAAGGCGTGCATCGGCAGGAAGGAGGAGGACGCGAGGTCCTTGGCCCGCAGCATCAGCTCCGGTGCGGCGATGATCGAGCAGAGTGCCGTCTCCTTGAGCAGGCCCACGGCATAGTTCGCGATCGGCGGCACGACCACCCGGACCGCCTGGGGCAGGATGATCCAGCGCATCGCCCGGGCCGGGGTCATGCCGAGCGAGAGCGCGGCTTCCCTCTGGCCGCGGTGCAGCGATTCGATGCCCGAGCGGAAGACCTCGGCCAGGAACGCGCCGCCGTGGATGCCGAGCCCGAGGACCGCGGCGGTGTACGAGGAGATGACCAGGAACTTGTAGCCCATCTCGGGCAGGGCAAAGTAGATCCAATAGAGGATCACCAGGACCGGCACGCCGCGGAAGAAGCCGATATAGACCCTGGCCAGGCCGCGCAGCGGCGCGAACCGCGAGATCCGGAGCAGCGCGATCACCAGACCCAGCGCGCAGGCAAGACAGAACGCCGCCAGCATCAGCTTGAGCGTGCCGAGCGAGGCGATGCTCATCTCGACGATCCAGTCGCCGAGATGGTTCTTGTAGCCCGCCAGGAACTGGATCACCGCCGCTAGTGCCAGCGCTGCCTCGCCCGCTCGAAGCGCCGGACGACGTAGGAGAGGGGCAGGGTCAGCGCCAGGTAGAAGAGCGCGCAGACCAGGTAGATCTGGCCGCTGATGCCGTGCATGAAGGTCGCCTGGACCAGGCGTCTCGCCTCGAACATGATCTCGGGGGCGGCGATGGTCGAGATGATCGCCGTGTCCTTGACCAGGCCGATCGCGTAGTTGCCGAGCGGCGGCAGCATGATCCGGATCGCCTGCGGCAGGATGATGTAGCGCATCGCCTTGGCGGGCGTCATCCCGAGCGACAGCGCCGCCTCCATCTGGCCCCGGTGCAAGGCCTCGATCCCGGCCCGGTAGATCTCGCCGACGTAGGCCGCGCCATTGATGCCAAGGCCGATGATCGCGGCGCTGACCGGGTCGAACTCGATGCCGATGTCGGAGAGGCCGAAATAGATGATGAACAGCTGGACCAGCGCGGGCGTGCCGCGCAGCACGTCGGTGTAGACCAGCGCCAGCCAGCGGATCGGCCGCAGCCGCGCGATCCGCATCAGGGCGACCACGAGGCCGAGCAGCAGCGCCACCACCAGCGCGCCCGCGGTGACCCGCACCGTCATGCCGGTCGCGTGCCAGAGGACCGGCAGGATCTCGGGCAGCCAGTGCCAGAGCTTGGTCCAGAACTCGAGCATCGCCGGGGCGGCTAGCGCTCGAGGATCTGACGCAGGAACAGGCGGGTGCGCTCGTGCCCCGGGTTTTTGAGGATCTGCCCGGGCGGGCCCTGCTCGACGATCTGGCCGCCGTCCATGAAGATCACCCGGTCCGAGACCTCGGCCGCGAACTGGATCTCGTGGGTGACGATCACCATCGTCCGGCCCTCGAGCGCGAGCTCGCGGATCACCTTCAGGACCTCGCCGATCAGCTCCGGGTCGAGCGCCGAGGTCGCCTCGTCGAACAGCATCAGCTTCGGCTGCATGGCGAGCACGCGGGCGATCGCGACCCGCTGCTGCTGGCCGCCCGAGAGGCGCTCGGGATACTCCGCGGCCTTGTGGGCGAGGCCGACCTTCTCGAGCATCGCCAGCGCCCGCGCCGCGGCCTCGGGCTTGGGCACCCCCAGCACCCGGCGCGGCGCCACGGCGACGTTGTCGAGGGCCGAGAGGTGCGGGAACAGGTTGAAGCGCTGGAACACGAAGCCGATCTCGGCGCGCTCCCGGGCGAGCTCGCGATCGCTGAGATGGACGAACCTGCCGCCCGCCTGCTTCTCGCCGATCAGCGTGCCGTCGACCCAGACGTGGCCCGAGCTCGGCTTCTCGAGATAGTTGACGCAGCGCAGGAGCGTCGTCTTGCCGGAGCCGCTCGGCCCGATGATCGTGAGCTTCTCGCCCCGCTCGACCTCGATGCTGATCCCTTTGAGGACCTCGAGCGCGCCGAAGCTCTTGTGCAGGCCCTCGATCCTGAGCAGGGGCTCCATGCCACGAGCGCGCGGTTCGATGATCGACCGGCGAGGCCCGGCATGACCGGGGCGGCCATGCCGGGAGGCCTCATCGCGACGCCGGGGCTCGGCTCGCGACCGGGCCCGCCCTAGAAGCAGTGGTCGCCGTTCGGCGCCACCCAGTCCTTCGGCCGGTCGACCCCATTGCGCAGGTTCTCGCCCTGCGGCGGCGGCGTGAACCAGCTCTTCTCGCCCAGCCCATATTTGGCCATGACTTTGACGTTGGTGCAGTCGGCCCAGATCTTGTCGATCTGCTCATTGAAGGCGTCGTACAGCTCTTTTTCCTCGGGATTGATGCCGAAGATCACGTTGTAGACCTGGGACATGATCGGATACTTGGCGGACTCGGGCTTGAGCGGCACCTGGTGGAGGTTCCAGTCCGGGTTCTCCTGGATCGCCAGCTGCATCAGCGGCGGATCCAGGATCGCCATGTCGACCCGGCCGGCGATCAGGTCGCGCAGCGCGCCGTCGGTCGTGTCGTAGAGCTTGACCTCGCCGATCCCCTCGACCGTCTTCAGCTCCGGCACCAGCGTAAATCCAGAAACCGTCGCGACACTGCGCCCCTTCAGGTCCTCGAAGGTCGACCAGTTGGTGTCTTTCTTCTGAGCAAGGAAAGTTCCGAAGTAATAGATGGGGTCGGTCAGCAGCATGATCTTGGAGCGCGCCTCGATCCAGCCCATGGCGCCGTGCATGATGTCGACCTTGCCCTGCTTGGTCGACTGGATCTCGGCCGACCACTCCATCATGTGCGGGACGACCTCGAGGCCGAGGCGCTGGGCGATCAGGACCATCAGATCGCCATCGGTGCCGATCAGCTTGCCGTCCTTGAGCCCGGTCATCGGCATGTCGCCGTTCAGCGCCACGTTCAGCTTGCCGGGCTCGAGGGTCTTGGGCGGCGCGGCCTCGGCGCCCGCGATCGCGAGCAGCAAGGCAACGCCGCCGGCGCCAAGCGCAAAGGCGCCGGCGCGGATCCGTCTGGCACGACCCATCTTGATGCCTCCCTGGCTGAGGTGCTTGCCGGCCATTCTGGGTCTGGCGCAAAGGTCCGTCAACGTCTGCGGCCGCGCAGGCCGCGCGCGCCCTGCGACGTCATGCCGGCGCCCGGTTCGCCCGGCTCTGCACCGTCCCCGGGCCCGGCGCGATCTGCGAATTGCCGGCGCTCGCCCCTTGGCCGGCGCCGCCCGCCGGCGCGTCGACGATGCCTCAGAGATTGCTCATGCCGCCGTCGATCACGAGCTCGCTGCCGACCGTGAACGCGGCCTCGTCGGAGGCGAGAAACACCATCGCCTGGGCGATCTCGTCGGGATCGCCCCGGCGCCCGGCGGGGATCTGGCCCACCAGCGCGTCGAGGTTGGCGCCGACGAGCCCGAGCTTCGCGTGCATGGGCGTCGCGGTCGGGCCGGGGCTGATCGCGTTGACCCGGATGCCGCGGCCGATCAGCTCGCCCGAGAGCGTGCGCACCAGCGAGGCGAGCCCGGCCTTGCTCGCCGCGTAGAGGATGGTATTGGGCATGCCGATGCGATTGTTGATCGAGGTGGTGAGCACGATCGAGGCGGGATTGGCGAAGATCGGCAGCAGCGCCTGCACGAGGAACAACGGGCCCTTGAGGTTGACCGCGATCGAGCGGTCGAACGCCGCCTCGTCGATCTGCTCGAGCGGCCGGAAATCGCCGAAACCGGCATTGACGCACAGGATGTCGAGGGCGCCGAACGCTTCCTCGATGGTCGCCGCGAGCGCGCGCTGGGCGGCGACCTCGCCGGCATCGGCGCGGATCACCTTGACCTCGCCGCCGAGCTCGGCCCGCGCGGCCTCGAGGGTCGCGGGGTTGCTGCCGGTGACCGCGACCCGCGCGCCCTCGGCCAGGAAGCGTTTGGCGGTTGCCAGGCCGATGCCGCTGGTGCCGCCGGTGATCAGGGCACGCTTGTCCTTGAGCCGGTTCATGGTGATGGTTCCCTGACGTTCAGGTGGAGCCGGAAACCTGGGCGTTGAGCGAGCCGCCGCGGATCGGCGGCGCGCCACCTCTCCCTTATCGACCGACCTTCACTTGTCGAAATGGGTGAGCTTGGCGCCGTCGTCGGCGACGAACACGGCGAGCAGGCTCGCGGGCTCGGTGGCGCTCGCGTTCTCGCTGACCAGATGCTCGCTGCCGGGCGGCTCGAAGAAGCTCTCGCCGGCCTTGTACACCTTGGCCGGTCCGCCGGTCGAGACCTGCGAGCGGATCGCGCCCGAGAGCACGTAGGCAAAGACGCTGCCGGCATGGTGATGCTTGCCGGACTTGCCGCCCGGGGCGTAGCTGACGACGACCGCGGTCAGGGTCTTGCCCGGCACGTTGGGCAGCTGCTCCGCGATCACCGGCGTCACCTTGGCACCCGCCTCCGTCCCGGCGGCGCGCGCCCCCGGCCCGGCCAAAAGGATACTCGCGCCCAACAGCGCAGCGCCCGCCACGCGCCAGCCGACCCTCAGATACGAATTGCTCATAGGCCTCTTCTCCTCCCGCCTTCACGCCGCCGCGCGGCCTGGCTTCACCGGATCGACCGGGCGGCACCCGCTCGCGCGCCGGTTCCAGCCCTGATCGTCCCGACCCTCTACGACCACTCCGAGCACGCGTTCCGCCTCCTCCACCTGGCCGAACTCGGCCCCCGAGCCGGCGCTGAGCAGCGCCAACCGGGCGGGCTTCAGGCGGCGGGCGCAAGCACGCCCGCATACAACTCGGCGAGATCGAGCGTGACGTCGACCGATCCGAGGGTGACGGCTCCCCGGCCGGCATAATCCTGAACCTTCCAGCCGTCGGCCGAGCGGTGGAAGTGCTCGATGCGCGGCTCGGTGCTCGAGACCAAAAGGATGTCCCGGAGCGAGCCAATCCTGCGATAGTCGGGGAGCTTGCGGTCGCGGTCGGTGGCGGCGGTCGAGGGCGAGAGCACTTCGACGATCAGCACCGGCTCGGCGATGAACTGATCGCCCGGCGCGCCGGGCGTGCAGGTCACGGTCAGGTCCGCCTGATAATAGCTGTCGCCGCGCTCGGGCGGGACGATGCCGGCTTCGGCAATGACCTCGGACGGTGGCCGGAGCCCGTTGCCGATGACGCGGCTGAGCCGGCTCACCAGCGTCCCATGCGCCCGCGCCGGCGGCGCCATGGCCACGATCGCGCCATCGAACAGCTCGGCGCGCCGGTCCGTGCCATCGTCGAAGGCGAGGAATTCTTCCAGCGTCCACCGCCTGCGCGCCGCTTCCGCCATACCGATCCTCCTCGCGTCCGGGAGCATCCTACCACCGCCGCGCGCGGCATGCGACCGCCACGCAGAGACACGCGATGCCGACCCCGACGGCCTCGGCCGCCACCTTGGACTCCCCACTCGGCGGCTAAAACGGGCGCTCGGCGCTTCTGGGGGCGGCCGAATGTTCGTCAGCAGGAATGGCGAGCCTGGTTGACCGGGATCGGCCGCGGCCAAAGGCTCGCCATGCCTCCTTGCAGAACGCCTACTTGCCGGTCGTGAAGACCAGGCTCACCGGGGTCGGGACCTCGGCGATGTTGCCGGTCGGCGTGAGCTCGCCGGTCTTCTGATCGATCGCGAGCTGGACGATGCTGTCGCCCTTCTGGTTGAGGGCGTAGAGCCAGGTCCCGGTCGGGTCGAGCTGGAAGCCGCGCGGGAAGGCGATGTCCTTGGTCACGAACTGCTCGCGCTCGGGCACGCCCTTTGCGTCGAGCTTGAAGACGACGATCGCATCCGCATCCGGATGATCCGAGAAGCGGCGGTTGGAGCCGTAGAGGAACTTGCCCGACGGGTGGACCATGATCTCGGCCGTGCTCTTGGCCGCCGGAAAGTCGTCCGGCACCGTCGAGACCGCGGCGATCGGCTCACCGAGCTTGCCGCTCTGGGCGTCGTAAGGCAGCGCGGTGACGGTCGCCTTCAGCTCGCTGATGACGTAGAGCATCGAGCCGTCCGGGCTGAAGGCCAGATGGCGCGGGCCGCTGCCGGGCGGCAGGGCGACCTCGCTGACCTTGTCGAGCTTGCCATCCTGGAGCTGCCAGGTCTCGACCTTGTCGATGCCGAGATCGGCGGTCGCGATGTAGCGGCCGGCCGGATCGAACATGACGGCGTGCGGATGCGGCGCCTCCTGGCGCTCCTTGTTGGGGCCGCTGCCGTGCTGCTGCACGACGTCCGTGGGCGCGCCCAGGCTGCCGTCGGCGCCGATCGGGAAGACCGCGAACGAGCCGCCCATGTAGAGCGCGACCACGAGGTATTTGCCGCTCGGGTCGACCTGGAGATGGGCCGGGATCGGCCCCGGCAGCGCCTGCCGGTTGATCAGCGCGATCTTGCCGCTGCCCGGATCGATCTTATAGGCCTCGACCGAGCCCGCGTTCTTGCCTTCGTAGTTGTCGACCTCGTTGATCGCGAACAGGAACTTCTGATCGGGGGACAGCGCGAGGAACGAGGGATTGTCGGATTTGACGGTCTGGACGAGGTCGAGCTTGCCCGTCCCCTGGTCGACCTTGGCGACATAGATGCCCTCGGAATGCGCCTTGCCCGAATCGCCGCCCGGGGCGTCGTGGGTGTAGGTGCCGATGTAGGCGAAGTTGGCGGCCTCGGCCGCCTGCAGATGCTGACCGCCCGCCGCCATCATCACGAGCGCAGCGAACGCCGACCACAGATGCCGCATCACGAGCCTCCTTGCTTTTCTTTGATTGAGTAGTTTGCCGCCGCTCTCCACCATGAGACGGCGGCGCATCCCACAGCTGTCCACTGCGGTATGCCCTTTGGTTGAGCTTGCGCCGATCGCGTGCGGAGCGCAAGCGCTGGCGCGCGGTCGAGGGCGTCGGGGGCGGATCGCGGATCCGTGGCCCTGTCCACAAAGATCGTGGTAGGAGAGCCCGCAGGGCCGGCTGCATCTGTTCTCGAGCGACAATGCGTAAAGGGGGGAAGCAACGTGAGCGCCCAAGGGACCGGAACATCCATCAACCCGTTGAAGGCGCGTCTGGCGGCCGGCAAGCCTGCGGTCGGGCTGCTGGTGTCGATGCCGAGCGTGCACATCGCGCAGGTGCTGGCGGCGGCCGGCTTCGACTGGCTGTTCTTCGACATGGAGCACGGGCCGATCGGGATCGAATCGGCGCATGCCATGATCACCGCGACCAGCGGCACGGCCTGCGCGCCGATCGTGCGCGTGGCCTGGAACGTGCCTTGGCTCGCCAAGCCCGTGCTCGACGCCGGCGCCATGGGGATCATCTTCCCGATGATCCGGAGCGCTGCCGATGCCGAGGCGGCGGTGCGCGCGGTCCGCTATCCGCCCGCGGGCGAGCGCGGCTTCGGCCCCTTCTACGCGCCCGCGCGCTTCGGCCTCACCATGCAGACCTACGCCGAGCCCGCCGACCGCGAGATCCTCTGCATTCTCCTGATCGAGCACAAGGACGCGATCGACGACATCGATGCGATCCTGAAGGTGCCGGGCGTCGATGCCTGCCTGATCGCGCCGTTCGATCTGGCCATGAGCTACGGCTACCGCGACGGGCCCGCCCACGACGAGGTCCAGGCCGCGATCGCGCGCGCCGAGCGGGCGATCGCGGCGAGCCCGGTCCACCTGGGCGGCCTCGCGCTCACCGCCGAGATCGCGAACGCGATGATCGGCCGCGGCTACCGGTTGATCCTGACCGGCTTCGACACGCTGCTGCTGCAGCGCGCCGCGGGCGAGATCCTGGGCGCGATCGAGCGCGGCGACTAGCACCGGAGCCGGCGACCGGCGGGGCCCCCGGGCCGTCAAGGCCGGGATGCGCCGGAGCGCCGGAGCCATGTCTTGACACCAGCGGAATGGCCGTCCCAAGATCACCGATCCGTTAAATCCCAGCGATCGCCATTGCGAATTGGTTGAATCGCCTCGATCGCTTAACGCGACGATTACGAGCTCGGCGATAGCTTGCCGGAAGAGCACGCTCTGCAACGAGGATCCGCCGCTGTGGAACAGGTCGGGACCATGGCCGGGCCGGACGAGCCGTCGTCCGCGCGCGGGCTCGAATGGGGCCGGGTGATCGGGCTGCCGGTCACCGTCGGCGATCCGGCGACGGTCAGCCGGGAGATCCTCCGGCGCGGCCGGGATGGCGCCGGCGGCCATGTCTGCGTCGCCAACGTGCACATGCTGGTCGAGGCGCGCCACGACCCGGAGCTGCGCCGGGTGCTGGATGATGCCGCTCTGGTGCTGAGCGACGGCCTGCCGCTGGTCTGGCAGCTGCACCGGCATGGCTTCGCGCAGGCAGAGCAGGTGCGCGGGCCCGACCTCACCGTGAGGCTGTGCAAGGAGGCGGCCGCGGCCGGCCTGCCGGTCTATTTCTATGGCGGCGACGGCACCTTGATGAACGAGTTGCGGGCGGAACTCGGGCGCCGGATCCCGACCCTCGAGGTCGCGGGCGCCGAGGCCGCGCCGATGCTGCCGCGCCAGCCCGAGACCGATCAGGCGCTGGTCGGGCGCATCCGGGCGTCCGGCGCGCGCCTCGTGCTGGTCGGCCTCGGCTGCCCGAAGCAGGAGTTCTGGATGCAGGCGCACCGGCCGCACCTGGACGCGGTCCTGGTGGGCGTCGGCCAGGCGTTCGGGATCATCGCCGGGCACGTGGCCGAGGCCCCGGTCTGGATGCGCCGCGCCGGCCTGGAATGGCTGTTCCGGGTGATCTCCGAGCCGCGCCGGCTGTGGCGCCGCTACCTGGTCACCAACACGCTGTTCGGGGTCTTCCTGCTGCGCGAGGCGCTCTCCGGCCGCTGACCGGTCAGCGCGGAGCGGCGCGGACCAGGAGGAACAGGCCGCTCACCACCAGCAGCAACGCGGCCGCTTCGGCGAGCCCGACCGGCTCGCCGAGCAGCCAGGCCGAGCTGATCACGCCGACCGCCGGCACCGCGAGCACGCTGATCGCCGCGACATGGGCCGGCAGCAGGGTCACGAGCTTGAAATAGGCGGCGTGGCAGAAGACGGTGCCGACCGCGATCACGTAGGCGAGCGCGGCGATCGCCTGGAGGCTGAGCCCGCCGAGGTCGGGGAATGGCTCCAGCAGCCACCAGCCGAGCACGATCGGGATGCCGCCGATCAACTGCTGCCAGCCGGTCAGCGCCATCACCGGCATGCCCTGCCAGTCGAACTTCTTGATCAGGACCGTGCCGATCGCCCAGCCGAGCGCCGCCCCCGCCATCATCAGGGCGCCGACCGGCGCGGTGCCGACCACGGCCAGGCTCTGGCCGATCAGCAGGACCAGCGCCGCCATGCCGAGCAGCAGCGCCAGGACCTGCCGGGCCGTCAGGCGGGCGCCGAGCAAAAGCACGCTGAGCGGCGCCGCCCAGAGCGGCATGGTGTAGCCGATGATCGCGGCGCGTCCGGAGCCGGTCTTGAGCAGCGCATAGGCCGACAGCAGATGCCAGGCGGTGATGTTGAAGACCGACACCAGCGCGAGCGGCAGGAAGCAGCCGGCCGGGAAACGCACCGACCGCCCGCTCGCCCGGGTGATCGCGAGCAGCGTCGTGCCTCCGACCATCAGGCAGAGCGAGCGGAACGCCCAGGGCTGCACCTCCTGGAGCGCCAGCTTCATCATCGGCCAGTTGACGCCCCAGGCGATCGTGAGCGCCACCAGCAGCAGGACGCCCGAGCGCGGCAGGCCGTCGACCGCAGGCGCGGCCGGCGCGACCACGCTCTCGCCGGTGCGGGGACTGGCCATGGTTGCGCGCAGTGCCCGGGGTCAGCGCGCGCCCGGGATCAGAAGTCGGTGCACCGGCCGCCCTTCTCCCAGTCGCCGTAGCGGGTGGGCTCCGGGCCCTTGGGGCCGCCGATCTCGGGCACGGCGGGCGGCGCCGGCTGCCCGCGCCCGCGCTCCGGGCCCGGCGGCGGAGCGCTCCGGCCGCCACGCGGCGCCGTGGGGTCGCCCGCCTGCGGCGGCCGCGGCGCCCTGATCGAGCCGGTCACGCCGCGCTCATTCGCCCTTGATCTGCTGGGCCGCGAGCGCACGGCAATCCAGCAGGTGCTTGTGCAGGGTGTGAGCGCTGATCGCGACCCCCTTGGCGGCGAGATCCGCGTTCACCTTGGTGAAGATGTCGTCGTCGCCCGGCAGCTCGAAGTCCGCCAGGACCACGTCCTTGGCATAGCTGCTGGCGGCGTCGCCGGTCAGGCCCAGCTGGCCGGCGACCCACAGGCCGAAGATCTTGTTGCCGCGGTTGCGGGCCTTGAAGAGCTGCTCCTGATCGTGCTTGAAGCGGGTCTCCTCGTGACGTTCGCGTTCGTCGAAGGTGGTCATCCTGGCCTCGCGCATGATGGCATTCGGGGCTACGCTTGCTGCCCAATATAACCACGCGCGGGCCGCCAGGCCAGCCGGGCGGACCAGGGACCGAGGCAAGGGATGTGCACGGTAGTTCTCCTGCGGCGCCCCGGCGCGCGATGGCCCCTGCTGCTGGCCGCCAATCGCGACGAGCTGAAGAGCCGGCCCTGGCGGCCGCCCGGGCGGCACTGGCCCGACCGGCGCGAGGTGGTGGCCGGGCTCGACGAGCAGGCCGGCGGCAGCTGGCTCGGCGTCAACGACTACGGGCTGGTCGCGACGGTCCTCAACCGGGTCGGCACGCTCGGCCCGGAGACCGGCAAGCGCTCCCGCGGCGAGCTGGTGCTGGAGGCGCTCGACCACGCCGACGCCACCGCCGCGGCCGCCGCGCTGGCCGACCTCGAGCCCGCGGCCTACCGCCCCTTCAACCTGATCGTCGCCGACCCGCGGGCCGCCTTCTGGCTGCGCCATCCCGGCGGCCTGCCGAGCTTCGCCTTCCGCGCCCGCGACGGCAGCCTGCGCGCGATCGAGCCGATCCGCCTGCCCGGCGCGGCCCTGACCGAGCGGGATCATGCCGGCAGCATCGAGTGCCACCCGATCCCGGACGGCCTGTCGATGCTGACGGCGCGCGAGCTGAACGATCCGGCGTCGGCGCGGATCGCGCATTACCTCGATCGCTGGCGCGCCGCCCCGGTGCCCGATCCCGACGCCGACGACTGGGCGGCCTGGACCGAGCTCCTGGCCGACCGCACGGCGCCGGACGGCGATCCCCGCAACGCCATGGCGATCGTGGCCGCGGGCGACTATGGCACCGTCTGCAGCAGCCTCGTGGCCCTGCCGGCGTTCGGCCGGCCGGTCATGAAGTTCGCTCCCGGCGTGCCCGGCGAGGCGGCCTTCGAGCGGGTGGTCGCCTGACGGCGTCCCGGGCGCTCCTGCCCGGGATCAGGCGAACTGGGCGACGAGGCCGGCAAGGCCGATCACGATCAGGTAGATCGCGACGATATAGTTCAGCAGCCGCGGGAAGATCAGGATCAGAATGCCGGCGATCAGGGCGACCAGCGGCTGGACGATGACGATCTGCATGGCAGGCTCCCTCGCTTGTCCGCCCTTCGGCCTCCGGATGCGCCCCGGGCGGAGGCCACCGGCGACGCCGCGCCGGCGGTTCGGGCGCGCCACAGGGTCTGGAAGGTTCTACGCCGTGGTCAACGACAAAACGACGATCGCGGTTCCGGTGGCGCCGTGACCGGGCGGGCGAGGTCGCACAGGCGCCGCGGGCGCCTGGCCCGGCGGCCGCCGCCCGGCTCCGCGCCCGGGACCCTGGTCGCACCGCCCAAGGAAGCGGTCCCGCCCACCATCAAGATGATGGCCTACGGCCCGGAGCGGCTCGAGGAACGGCCGCTCGCCACGCTCGGCGAGCTCGATCGGCCGGCGGCGGCCTTCCCGGTCACCTGGATCGATGTCCAGGGGCTCGGCGATCTGGAGGTGATGCGCGCGCTCGCGCAGCGCTTCGGCCTGCACCCGCTGGTGCTCGCCGACATCGTCCAGGGCGACCAGCGCCCGAAGGTGGAAGTCTACGAGGAGCATCTGTTCATCGTCCTGCGCATGCCTCACCTGGACGGGGCCTTGTGGACCGAGCAGCTGTCGCTGATCGTCGGCAAGGACTTCGTCCTGACCCTCCAGGAGCGCCCCGGCGACTGCTTCGACCCGGTGCGCGCGCGGCTGCGCCAGGACCCTTCGCGGATGCGGACCCACGGCGCCGATTTCCTCGCCTACGCCCTGATCGACGCTTTGGTCGACAGCTGCTTCCCGGTGCTGGAGCATTTCGGCGAGGCGCTCGACAACCTCGAGCGGGAGGTCGTGGAGGCGCCGGACGCGGGCCTGGTCGCGCGCATCCACACGCTCAAGCGCGATTTCCTCGAGCTGCGCCGGGCGCTCTGGCCGATGCGGGAGATCATGAACCACCTCCTGCGCGACGAGACCGCCTTCATCAGCGCCGCCACCCGGGTCTACCTCCGGGACTGCGCCGATCACGTGTTCCAGCTCATGGACATGCTCGAGGTCGACCGCGAGGTCGCCTCGGGCCTGATGGACCTGCATCTCTCGAGCGTCAGCCTGCGCGCCAACGAGATCATGAAGGTCCTGACGATCATCGCCACGATCTTCATCCCGCTCGGCTTCATCGCCGGCGTCTACGGCATGAACTTCAAGCCCGAGGTCTCGCCCTGGAACATGCCGGAGCTGAGCTGGTACTTCGGCTACCCGTTCGCGCTCGGGCTGATGCTGGCGGTCGCGCTCGGCCTGCTCGGCTACTTCTGGCGCAAAGGCTGGATCGGCCGCCGCCGCTCCCGATCATCCGGCCCTTAAGGCTCAGGCCACGAGCCCCGGCACCTCCGCGACGGACAGCACGCGGCTTCGAGGTCGGCTCGTTCGGGTCAATTCTTCCGCAATCAGAGCGATCGCGACCGCTTCGCCACAGCGCTGCGCCAAGCCGGCCTCGGATGAGAGGGCGCGCCGTTAACCGGCTTTCTCAACGGTCTGCTTACGCCGATGTTCTACGCTTCCGGCCTGAGGAAACGCCCGGGAGCGCAGCGCAGCGCCATGCTGTTTCGGACCGCGATCGGCCAGGACAGCCCGTCCTTGCTGGTGAGATATGGCGCGGAGCTGGCGCGGATCCTCGACCGCGGCCAGGCCGAGCTCGCGCTCGCCCATGGCCAGAAGCTGCAGAAGCTCGACGCCCTGATGCGCAACATCGTGCAGCAGAGCTTCGATGGCATCCTCGCGGTGCGCGCCGACGGCCGGATCGACACCGCCAACGAAGCGGCCCTGCGCATGTTCGGCTGCCAGCCGGCGGAGCTGGTCGGCCGCCACATCCTGCAGCTGTTTCCCGAGCTGCCCAAGTACCGGCCGCTCGAGGCCGGCCGGGGGGAGCGCCTCGAGGGCGTCGCGCGGCGCCAGGACGGCGGCGCCTTCCCGGTCGAGCTGTCGCTGCGGCCGACCGTGGTCCAGGACGAGCGCCTCTTGATCGCGATCGTGCGCGACATCACCGCCGCCAAGGCGCAGGAGAAGCGGCTGCGCCATCAGGCGGTGCACGATTCGCTGACCGGCCTGCCCAACCGCCTCCTGCTCAACGATCGCCTCGCCCAGGCGCTGCGCAGCGCCGCCCGCGAGCACAAGCCCCTGGCCCTCCTGCTGCTCGATCTCGACCGCTTCAAGGAGATCAACGACACCCTTGGCCACCACGTCGGCGACCTGCTGCTGACCCAGTTCGCCCGGCGCCTGCACGAGTGCATCCGCGACAGCGACACGATCGCGCGGCTGGGCGGCGACGAGTTCGCGATCCTGTTGCCGGCGGCTTCCGACCTGGAGCGCGCCTTGACGGTCGCCGGCCGGATCGTGGACGCGGTGCGGCGCCCGTTCGAGGTCGCCGATGCGCTCCGCGTCGAGGTCGGGGTCAGCATCGGCATCGCCCTGTTCCCCGACCACGCCGACGACCCGGCGCGCCTCTTGCAATGCGCCGACGTCGCCATGTACGCCGCCAAGAAGGGCGGCGGCCCGGTCCAGCTCTACGATCGCGACAAGGATCGCAACACGATCCGGCATCTGACGCTCTCCGGCGCGCTCCGCCAGGCGATCGAGGGCGGCCAGCTGTCGTTCGAGTTCCAGCCCAAGCTCGACCTCCTGGCCGACACGATCCGGAGCGTCGAGGCGCTGGCCCGCTGGCGCCACCCGGCGCAGGGCGCGATCCTGCCCGACGAGTTCATCCCGCACGCCGAGAAGACCGGCCTGATCCAGCCGTTCACCCACTGGAGCTTCGATGCCGCGCTGGCCCAGCTCGCGCTCTGGCAGCGGGCCGGCCTCGACATCAGCATCGCGGTCAACCTCTCGACCCGCAGCCTGCACGACGAGGAGCTGCCCGAGGTCATCGCCGCCCTGCTCGGCAAATGGCGGGTCGATCCCCGCCTGCTCACGCTCGAGCTGACCGAGACCGCCGTGATGCACGATCCGGACGGCGCGCGGCGCAACCTGTTCCGGCTGCACGAGCTCGGGGTCCGCCTGTCGATCGACGACTTCGGCACCGGCTATTCCTCGCTCTCGCATCTGCAGCGCCTGCCGCTGCACGAGCTCAAGATCGACAAGTCGTTCGTGCTCCAGATGACCGACAACGACAACGATCTGGTGATCGTGCGCTCGACCATCGATCTCGCCCACAACCTGGGCCTCACCGTGGTCGCCGAGGGCATCGAGACCGAGCAGCACCTGGCGATCCTGCGCGAGCTGGGTTGTGATTCGGGCCAGGGCTTCTTCGTGTCGCAGCCGTTGCCGATCGAGCGCCTGACGACCTGGCTCGACGAGACGTCAAAGGACCAGTGGCAGCGCGCGCACGCCGCGCCGGCCGCGACGCCGGCCGCCCGCGCCGGGCTCGTCACGCCCGAGCCGGCTCCGGCCCTGGTGCTCGTGCGCTACTGAGGCAGCGGCGCGCCCGAACGGTTCCCGGCCCGGTCGTGCCCGGATCTGCTCCTGGCAGCCGGACCGCGGGCTTGCCAGGGCCGCCTCGGGCCCGGCCATGACCGGTCGATCAGGCGGCGCATCTTTGCAGCAGCCGCCCGCGCGTTGGCACCGGCCGCGGGTCAGCGCTGCTGGCGGCGCCAGCGCTCCACGACCTCGGCGACGAAGCGCTCGTCCTGGGCGTCGTGCTGCCAGGCCTTGGAGAAGCGGGCCGTGCCGCTGTGCGGCTGCTGCTCGGGCGGCAGGCGGTCGAAGCGCACGCGCAGGGGCGAGGCGACGCCTTCGCCGGCCACGATCGCCTCGGCATCGCCCAGCGAGGGCAGGAAATCGAGCAGCCCGTAGGCGGTGTCGACGGTGATGCCGCGCACGATCTCCTGATCGCGCAGGCTGGTCAGGCGGAAGGCGAAGGTGGTGTTGCATTGCGAGAGGATGCTCGGCGCCAGCTCCGAGGGCCTTTGGCTCACGATCCCGAGCGAGAGGCCGTATTTGCGGCCTTCCTTGGCGATCCGGGCGAGCGCCTCCTTGGTCGGCTCGAAGCCGAGCGCGGGGTTGGCGGGCGCGTAGCGATGGGCCTCCTCGCACACCAGCAGCATCGGCTCGGCGCCGCGGCTCCAGAGCGCGAAGTCGAAGGTCATGCGGCAGACCACCGAGACGACCACGTTCAGGACCTCGGACGGCACGCCCGAGAGGTCGATGATCGTGACCGGCCGGCCGTTGACCGGCATGCGCAGCAGGCGCGCGAGGATCCGGACCATGTTGTCCTGGACCGAGATGCCGCCGAACATGAAGGCGAAGCGGGAGTCCGCGGTCAGCACCTCGAGCCGGCTCTTGAGCCAGCGATAGGGTGCCAGGCTTTCGGGCTGGTCGAGCCGCCCCATGGCCTCGTCGAGCAGCTGGCGGATGTCGGTCAGGCGATAGGGCACCGGCGTGTCGATGGTGATCTGCATGGCGCTGGAGCGGTCGCGCTGGAGCGATGCCTTGGCGAGCGGGATCAGCTCGTTCAGGATCGCGATCACGGCGCCGCTGTCGGTCGTCTGCGGCTTGCTGCCGAGGATCACCGAGGCGATCTCTTCCGCGTTCAACAGCCAGTAGGGCAGCTGCAGGCTGTCGGGGCCGAGAACCTCGGCCTGGTCGGGGAAGGCGCGCGCGTACTCGTTGTGCGGATCGAGCAGCAGCACGTGGGCGTTGGCGTGGGCCTCGAGGATCCGGCGCAGGATCAGCGCGACCGCGCAGGACTTGCCGCAGCCGGTGGTGCCGAGGATCGCGAAATGCTTGCCGAGCAGATCGTCCGGCGAGATCAGCACCGGCTGGGTCTGGTTCAGATGGACCGTGCCGATCCGTACGGTCGAGCTCGCCGACGACGCGTAGACGCAGGCGAGATCGTCCTGGGTGACCGGCAGGATGGCGTCGCCGAGCGCCGGGAAGGCCGAGATGCCGCGCCGGAAGCGCGCCGCCGGGGCCGGGTCGGCCGTGGGCCTGGCCTCGCCGATCAGCTCCAGCTCGGCGAGATGGACCTGGCCCTCGGCCGAGGCCTGCGCCGGCACCGGGATGCTGAGGCCGCTGACGATGCCGTAGGTCGTGACCTCCGCCATGCGCATCTTGACCAGGCTGCCCTTGTGCAGGCGCCGCGAGGCGTCGGGCTCGATCACGGCGACGACCTGGGAGCCGGACACGCAGACCACCCGGCCGATCTGAAGCTCTTCCGCTCCGCTCACCGTTGCTCTCCGACGTTCTGCGGACGAACGCGCCGGTCGCCAGCCGCCTTCGAGGCTCGAGGGCGGCGGGCAGCGGCCAGGCTCGCGATCGGCCCATGCCGAGCGCGCGTCAGGATCGACTCATGCCGGGCGCGCGTTAAGGAAGCGCTTAGATCAGAGCGTTCGGCCGGCACGCAGGCCTTCCCGACCGCTCACGCGGCCGAGGGGAGGGTTTTGTGTGGCGGCTCGAGCCCAGGGGGTCGCCCGCGCTAGGGTTCGGGCGGCGTGAGGGCGGGGAGGTGCGGCAGGGCGAGCTTGCCCTCGCGGTGGAACGGGATCGTGCCGAACAGGAGGCTCGCGAGCTTGGCCTCGCCGGTCAGGCGATAGTCGAGCCGGCGCTCGCTGCCGAGCGCCAGCAGCCGGTCGAGCAGATCGCTGGTCGGCACGTTGACCATGACCGGCACGACCGTCTCGGCCTGCGCCGGCAGGTCGAGCGCCTCGGTGGTCCGGCCGTGGGCGAACGGCTGGTCGTTGACCTCGAGGTCGAAGGTCACCCGGTCGATGCCGAGGTCGAAATTGTTGGGGTTGTGCACCCGCAGGTCGATCCGGAGCTGCTGCTCGAACAGCCCGGGCTCGCCGAAGCCGATGCCGGCGAGGCTGACCTCGGGCGGCAGGGTCTCGCCGAACACGCCCGCGCAGCCGCAGAGCAGCAGACACGGCAGGACCCCGAGCCACCTTGCGACGTCGCGCCAGCGTCCGAACATCGACCACCTCCGCCTGGACCGGACGGCGGAGCTTAGCGGCAGGCGGTAAATTCTTCACCGCCTCCGCAGGCTGCCGACCGCGGCGCGCCGCCTCCCGACGGCGCCGCGAGCCGGCTGGACCTAGGGCTCGAGGCAGCGGGCGTCGACCAGATCCTCGGCCTTCACCGGGCTCGTAAGCCGACCCAGCCGGGTCCAGAGCTCGGTTGCGAAGGTACGGGCTCCGGATCACCGCCGCATCGACCTCGCCGGCCACGACCGCGTTCGCCGCCATCCGGCGGCCGCGGCCTACTCCCAGCCGTGGGCCTCGAAGAAGCCGGCGCGGTCGAGGACGTCGCGCGCGTAGTCGCGGCCGACCGTGTAGAAGTCGAGATCGAAGCCGTGCTGCACCGCCCGCATGACGTTGCCGGTGCCGCAGTTGTAGGCGGCGAGCGCGGCGCGCAGGAGCGCCTGGCCGTGCAGCACGGTCCGGCGGCGGAGCTGCGCCTTGGCTTCCTGCAGGAGGCCGCAGGCATGGCGCAGGTTGGCGTCGGGGCTCTGCCAGTCGCCGCTGCGGGCGAACTCGTGGCCATCATAGTCGATCTGCATCAGGCCGCGCTTGAAGCCGCGGCCATCGGCGGGCAGCGGCAGCGACCGGTGCGGCCGGGTGAACGGGCGCGGGACGAGATCGCTGGTGCCGCCCGGCCCCTTGGGCGTGAGCGCCAGGCCCCAGCGCGATTCGCGCGAGCCGAGGGCGGCGATGATCGCCGGCGACAGGCCGAAGTCGGCGGCCGCGGCGACGATCGAGGCGCCGTAGCGGGCGGCGGCGTGCAGCTCGTCCAGCAGCGCCGGGTGATCGAGCGCATAGGTGGTCGTGAAGTGATCGGGCGGCGTCACCAGCTGGGGCTCGATCAGCGCCTGCCAGGTCGCCGGGCCGACCACGCCATCGGCCGGCAGTCCCTGCGCCCGCTGGAACGCGCGCACCGCCTGCTCGGTGCCGAGGTCGAACAGGCCGTCGATGGTCACCCGGCGGTCGTGGCGGCGCAGCACGGCCTGGAGCTCGCGCACCGTGCCGCGCAGGCCCGGCGAGGTATGCGCGAAGCCGTCGTACAGACGGAGCAGAGGTGCAACCATGGTGACTCCCGCCAAGCTCGACAGGTTTATTTTCCTATACTAAATCAACCGTTCCGTCAATCGAAACCGTCGATTGAGCAGCCTCGCGGGCATCCTCGCGACCCAGGCTTGCCCTTTGATCCGGCGCTGATCAAGATGACGGCCCGACGTCGCGGCCGCCGCGCGACGGCGAGCCCGGCATCGCCCAACCCTCGGAGCCAGCCCACGTGTCGCCCGCCCTGCCTGCGCCCGTGCCCGGCGCCGCCGCCGGCCGGAGCGGCCGCTGATGCAGCCGGCCCGGCTGCTCGCGCGCACCGTCTGGCTGGCGCTGCCGGCCACGTTGATCTTGCTCGGCCTGGTGCTGCTCGGCGCGGTCGCCTGGCTGCCGGCGATGCTCGCCTGGCTGCTGGGCCTGGTCCTGAGCGGCGCGCTCGCCTGGCTGCGCGAGCGCCGGCTGCGGGCGACCGGGCGCTACCTCGAGGCCCTGGCCGAAGGGCGCGAGACCGCGCCGCTGCCCGAGTTCGGCCCGCTCGGCGGCGACGAGCTG
The DNA here is from genome assembly GCA_963756905.1 of uncultured Alphaproteobacteria bacterium. Lineage (GTDB taxonomy): Bacteria > Pseudomonadota > Alphaproteobacteria > Geminicoccales > Geminicoccaceae > DATAOG01. Next base: position 179,236 of record CAVWPO010000038.1, on the reverse strand, counting down.
GCGACCGCCCTGCATCGCCTCGACCGCGCGCTGGCCGAGCAGCGCGAGCGCCGCGCCGAGACCGACCGCCTGCTCGCGACCCTCCTGGATGCGCTGCCCGACCCCTTGCTGCTGGTCGGCCGCGAGCGCCAGGTGGTCGGCGCCAACAAGGCGGCGGCGGCCCTGTTCGGCCAGCCGCCGGTCGACCGGCCGATCGAGGCGAGCCTGCGCGATCCGGGGCTGCTGGCGGCGGTCGACGAGGCGCTGGTGGGCCATGGCGAGACCCAGCTCACCCTGCAGCTGCCGGGGCCGCCGTCGCGCGCCTTCGGCGTCCTGATCGTGCCGGTCCGCCTGCGCCGCCAGGCCGCCGCCCTGGTCGGCCTGCGCGAGCTGACCGAGCAGCTGATGATCGAGCGCATGCGCCAGGATTTCGTCGCCAACGCCAGCCACGAGCTCAGAACGCCGCTCACCGCGCTGCGCGGCTTCATCGACACCCTCGCCGGGCCGGCGCGCGACGACCCCGAGGCGCGCGAGCGCTTCCTCCCGACCATGGCCGCCGAGGCCGCCCGGATGTCGCGCCTGGTCGACGATCTTCTGTCCCTGTCCCGGATCGAGCAGAGCGAGCATCAGGCGCCGGGCGAGCAGGTCGACCCGGTCGACTGCCTGAGGAGCGTGGTCGGCTCGCTCCGGCCCTATGCCGAGGAGCGCAGGGCGCGCCTCGACCTCGAGCTCGCGGACCGGTTGCCCGCGGTCACCGCCGATCGCGATCAGCTGGTCCAGCTGCTGACCAACCTGATCGACAACGCGATCAAATACGGCGGGCCTGCGGGCGAGGTCACGATCCGCGGCGAGCACGTGGTCGCGGCGCCGCCGGGCGCCGGCCCGCTGACCGGGCGGGCAGCGCTCCGGATCGTGGTCAGCGATCGCGGCCCGGGGATCGCGCGCGAGCACCTGCCGCGGGTGACCGAGCGGTTCTTCCGGGTCGACCCGGCGCGCTCGCGCCAGCTCGGCGGCACCGGCCTCGGCCTTGCGATCGTCAAGCACATCCTGCGGCGGCACCGCGGCCACCTGGCGATCGAGAGCGAGCTCGGCCGCGGCACGACCGTGACCGTCTATCTGCCAAGCGCTGCGACATAACGCCGGCCCGCGGGCCGGCGGACCGGCGCCGGGAACGCCGGCGCTGCCTGACCTGGCGGCAGGATCGGGCCGCTCGCGCCGGCACGGCGACCGCCGGTTGTCACGAAACTGTCACCGAATCGTCATCAAACCTCCACCCGGCCAGCCGACTGTCGGTCGCATCGCACAATGCAGATGGGAGACGCGGCCATGAAGCGCACGACGCTGTCAGCCGTCCGGAGCGACCGTCCAGGCGCCTGGAACCTCGGAGCCATCACCCGCGCCGCGCTGGTCGGCGGTGGCGCCCTCCTGCTGGCTTCGAGCGCGTTCGCCGCCGAGATCTCGGGCGCCGGCGCCACCTTCCCCTACCCGATCTACGCCAAGTGGGCGGAAGCCTATGCGCAGAAGACCGGCAACCAGCTGAACTACCAGTCGATCGGCTCGGGCGGCGGCATCCGCCAGATCAAGTCCAAGACCGTCACCTTCGGCGCCTCCGACAAGCCCTTGGCGCCCGCCGAGCTGAAGGAGGCCGGCCTGGTCCAGTTCCCGATGATCATGGGCGGCGTGGTCCCGGTGGTGAACGTCGAGGGCATCAAGTCGGGGCAGATCAAGCTCGACGGCAAGACGCTCGCCGACATCTTCCGGGGCGAGATCAGCAGCTGGAACGACGACAAGATCGCCAAGCTCAACCCGGGCGTTCAGCTGCCGGACACCGCGATCGCGGTCGTGCATCGCTCCGACGGGTCCGGCACCACCTTCCTGTTCACCAACTACCTCTCCCAGGCGAACGCGGACTGGAAGCAGCAGGTCGGGGCCGACGCGTCGGTCCAGTGGCCGGTCGGGATCGGCGCCAAGGGCAACGAAGGCGTCGCCAACAACGTCCAGCGCACCCAGGGCGCGATCGGCTATGTCGAGTACGCCTATGCCCTGCAGAACAACCTGCCGTACGTCCTGATGGTCAATCAGGCGGGCAAGGCGGTGGCGCCGACCAGCGACGCCTTCCAGGCCGCGGCGTCTCACGCTGACTGGGCCAATGCGGACCGCTTCTATGTGATCCTGACCGACCAGCCCGGCGACGACAGCTGGCCGATCACCGGTGCCAGCTTCATCCTGATGTACGAGCAGCCGAAGGATCCGCAGGCCTCGCTCGAGGCGCTCAAGTTCTTCTCCTGGGCCTACGCCAACGGCGACCAGATGGCCGAGGAGCTGCACTACGTGCCGATGCCCGACGAGGTGGTCAAGCTGGTCGAGGCGATGTGGCAGAAGAGCATCAAGGCCGACGGCAAACCGATCTGGACGGCGTCCGCCCAGTGACCCGTCGGTGAAACCGGCTGGAGGGGCCGGGCGCTGCCGCCGGTCCCCTCCTTGTCCTTCCCCCAAGCGTTGCGGTCCGCGAGATGGCGATTGCGATCAGTAGTATCCCGCAGGCCCGGACGGCGCAGCAGGTCCGCCGGCAGCGCCACCTGGACGACGTCTTCCGCTACCTGACGCTGGGCTTTGCGCTCGCGGTCCTGCTGGTGCTGGGCGGCGTGATCGTCGCCCTGATCAAGGGCGCCTGGCCGGCGCTCTCGACCTTCGGCTTCGGCTTCCTGACCACCGAGGTCTGGAACCCGGTCACCGAGCAGTTCGGCGCGCTGGCGCCGATCTACGGCACCGTGATCACCTCGCTGATCGCCATGCTCATCGGCATCCCGATCAGCTTCGGGATCGCGGTCTTTTTGACCGAGCTCGCCCCGCTCTGGCTGCGGCGGCCGGTCGGGATCGCGGTCGAGCTGCTGGCTGGCATCCCGAGCATCATCTACGGCATCTGGGGCTTCTTCGTGCTCGCCCCGATCCTGCAGACCTCGATCCAGCCGTTCCTGATCGCCACCTTCGGCAAGCTCCCCCTGATCGGCGTCCTGTTCCGCGGCCCGCCCTATGGCATCGGCATGCTGACCGCCGGGCTGATCCTTGCGATCATGGTGCTGCCGTTCATCACCGCGATCATGCGCGAGGTGTTCGAGCAGGTGCCGCCGATGCTGAAGGAGTCGGCCTACGGCCTCGGCGCGACCACGACCGAGGTGGTCTGGAAGGTGGTCCTGCCCACGACCCGCATCGGCGTGGTCGGCGGCATCATCCTCGGCCTCGGCCGCGCGCTCGGCGAGACCATGGCGGTCACCTTCGTGATCGGCAACGCGCACCGGGTCTCGGCCTCGCTGCTGGCGCCCGGGACCACGATCTCGGCCTCGATCGCCAACGAGTTCACCGAGGCCGTCGGCGACCTCTACCTGTCGTCGCTGATCGCGCTCGGCCTGATCCTGTTCGTGATCACCTTCTTCGTGCTGGCGATCGCCAAGATCCTGCTGATCCGCATGAAGCTTCGCCTCGGCAGCTGAGCCCCCCGGAGCGCCCGGACGCTCAAACCCATGACCCTCTACGACCGCCGCCGCCTGACCAACTACACGGCGCTCACGCTCGCGGTCGCGGCCGCCGCGATCGGCCTGTTCTGGCTGATCGCGATCCTCTGGACGCTGGTCTACAACGGCATCGACGGCCTGAGCGCCGCGGTCTTCACCCAGCCGACGCCGCCGCCGGGCAGCGCCGGGGGCCTCGCCAACGCGATCTTCGGCAGCGTGCTCATGACCGTCGTGGCGACCCTGATCGGGACGCCGATGGGCATCCTCGCGGGCACCTATCTCGCCGAGTACGGCAAGAGCCGGCCGCTGGCCGAGGTCATCCGCTTCATCAACGACATCCTCCTGTCCGCGCCCTCGATCGTGGTCGGCCTGTTCATCTACGAGATCATCGTGGTGCAGGTCGGGCACTTCTCGGCCTGGGCCGGCGCCCTGGCGCTCGCGATCATCGTGCTACCGGTGGTCGTACGCACCACCGAGGACATGCTCAACCTGGTGCCCGCGCCGATGCATGAGGCGGCCGCCGCGCTCGGCGCGGCGCAGTGGAAGGTGATCACGAGCGTCGCCTACCGCGCCGCCCGCAACGGCATGATCACCGGCGCCCTGCTGGCGGTCGCGCGGATCAGCGGCGAGACCGCGCCACTCCTGTTCACCGCGCTCAACAACCAGTTCTGGACCACCAACATGAACGGCCCGATGGCCAACCTGCCGGTGGTCATCTTCCAGTTCGCCCTTAGCCCCTACGAAGACTGGCAACGCCTGGCCTGGGCGGGCGCCCTGCTGATCACGGTCTTCATCCTGGTGCTCAGCATCTGTGCCCGCGTGCTGGCTGGCCTAAGCACCAAGGGAGCATCGCGATGAGCCTGGCCCAGACCAGAGCGGGCACACCATCCTACGTGACCGCGGGCCCGGCGAATTCGTCGCCCGCCGCGGCGGCGCGCGCCGGCGGACAAGATCAGCGTCCGCAATCTGTCCTTCTACTACAACAACTTCAAGGCGCTGCACGAGATCAGCCTGCCGATCTCCGAGGGGCTGGTCACCGCCTTCATCGGCCCGTCGGGCTGTGGCAAGTCGACCCTGCTGCGGGTGCTGAATCGGATGTACAGCCTGTATCCCGGCCAGCGCGCGACCGGCGAGGTGCTGTTCGATGGCGAGGACATCCTGTCGCCCAAGCAGGACCTGAACCTGTTGCGCGGCCGGATCGGCATGGTGTTCCAGAAGCCGACCCCCTTTCCGATGTCGATCTTCGACAACATCGCCTTCGGCATCCGCCTGTACGAGACCCTGCCCGGCTCGGAGATGCAGGACCGGGTCGAGGCGGCGCTGCGCCGCGCCGCCCTCTGGGACGAGGTCAGCGGCAAGCTCGATCAGAGCGGTCTCGGGCTGTCGGGGGGGCAGCAGCAGCGCTTGTGCATCGCCCGCGCGATCGCCGTCAGCCCCGAGGTCATCCTCATGGACGAGCCCTGCTCGGCCCTCGACCCGATCGCGACCGCCCGGATCGAGGAGCTGATCGACGAGCTGCGCCAGAACTTCACGATCGTGATCGTCACCCACAACATGCAGCAGGCGGCCCGGGTCTCGCAGTACACCGCGTTCTTCCATCTCGGCAAGGTCATCGAGCACGACGAGACCGAGCAGATCTTCACCAATCCGAAGCAGTCGATGACCCAGGACTACATCACCGGCCGCTTCGGCTAACCCCCATCCCGGACCCGCGTTCATGCCCAATGACCACACCGTCAAGTCCTACGATCAGCAGCTCAACCTTCTGACCCGGCACATCATGGAGATGGGCGGCCTGGTCGAGCAGCAGCTGGCCTCGGCGATCGAGGCGCTCGCCAACCGCGACATCGAGCTCGCGGCCCGGGTGATCGAGCACGACGACCGGGTCGACGACCTCGAGGAGGAGATCGATACCCTCGCCATCCGCCTCCTCGCGACCCGGCAGCCGATGGCGGTCGATCTCCGGCTGATCGCGATGGCGATGAAGATCTCGAACGACCTGGAGCGGATCGGCGACTATGCCGCCAACATCGCCAAGCGGGTCGAGCCGCTCGCCAAGGTGCCGCCGGTGCAGTCGCAGTATGCCATCCCGCGCATGGCCCAGATCACCCAGGCGATGATCAAGGAGGTGCTGGACGCCTACGTCGAGCGCGACGTGCCGCGGGCGGTCGCCGCCTGGCACCGCGACGACGAGGTCGATGCGATGTACAACAGCCTGTTCCGCGAGCTGTCGACCTACATGCTCGAGGACCCGCGCAACATCACCGCCTCGATCGACCTGCTGTTCATCGCCAAGAACCTGGAGCGGGTCGGCGACCACATCACCAACATCGCCGAGAAGATTCACTACATGGTCCACGGCCAGCGGATCAACCGCATGCCCCAGCCGGAGGCCATGCACCCCGCCACCGCGTCATGAAACCGGCCAACGCCACGCGGCCCGAGCGCCATGAAGGAGATCGTCATGAGTCCGGCGGGGCCATGAAACCCCTGGTCCTGGTGGTCGAGGACGAGGCCGCGCTGCAGCAGCTTTTGGCCTACAACCTCCAGCGCGCGGGCTTCGCGGTCGAGCAGGCGTTCGACAGCGACGAGGCGCTGACCCTGATCGCCGAGCGCCTGCCCGACGTCGTCCTGCTCGACTGGATGCTGCCCTGGATGTCCGGGCTCGAGCTCTGCCGGCAGCTCCGGCGCAAGAAAGAGACCGCGAACCTGCCGATCATCATGCTGACCGCGCGCACCGAGGAGCCGGACCGGCTGCAGGGGCTCGATACCGGCGCCGACGACTACATCACCAAGCCGTTCTCGATCGACGAGCTGATCGCGCGGGTGCGGGCCGTGCTGCGCCGGGTGCGCCCCGCGTTCGCGGCCGAGATTCTCCGGTTCGCCGACCTGTCGATGGACCTGGTCGGCCACCGGGTGGCGCGCGGCGCGCGCGAGGTCCACCTGAGCCCGACCGAGTTCCGCCTTCTCCGACAGCTCTTGCAGAGCCCCGGCCGGGTCTTCTCGCGCGACCAGCTGCTCGACCTGGTCTGGGGCCAGAACCAGGACGTCGAGCTGCGCACGGTCGACGCCACCATCCGCCGCCTGCGCCGCGCGCTCAACGCGGGCGGCGAGGCGGACATCCTGCGCACCGTGCGCGCGACCGGCTACGCCCTGGATCACAGCCACGCGCTCCCGGGCAGCGGCACCGCCGCCTGAGCCCGACCGGCAAGGCGCTGCTCGCGATCGCATCGTCCACCCGGAGTGATCCGGCGCCGCCAGCGAGCCTCAAAATCCAGCCGCCGATCCGGAGCCGCCAGCGATTCCGGGGGCTCGGTCCGGCCGGACCGAGCCCGGATGGCTCGCCGCCGGCAGGCAGCGCTCAGGCGATGTCGAGGTCCGGCGGCAGGCCCAGGAGGAAGGCGCCCACGCTTTGCAGGTGCGCCTTGCGGCCCTGCATCTGCTGGGTGACGGTGTGGATGTCGCGAAAGCGGCGCTCGAAGTCGTTGCCGATGAAGATCGCCGTGGCGCCGGCAAGGTCGTAGGCGATATCGGCCGCCGCCTTGGCCTCGTGAATGGCGAAGGTGGTGGCCAGGCGGATGCGCATGCGATTGGCGATGCTGAGCGCCTGGGTGGCCGTGACCTCCTGCCAGATGTCCCTCAGCTCGCTCACCACCAAGGCCCGCGCCGCCCGGATCCGGGCCTCGGCCTGGGCGACCTCGTATTGCACCATGCCGGTGTCGCGAAGCGTCTGCCGTGCCAGGCGCGGCCGCTTGTCGACCGCGAGCTCGGTGAAGGAATCGAGCATCGCGCGGGCAATCCCAAGCGCCGTGGCGGCGAAGCCGCTGGCATAGAGGCTCATCTGCGGAAACAGGTAGAGCGGGGTCTGATAACGGCGCCCGGCCGGATCGTCGCGGATGAACGAGTGGTCGTGGCGAACGAGCAGGTCCTTGATCTCGTAGCTGTCGCTGCCGGTGGCGCGCAGGCCGATCACGTCCCAGGCGTCGATCCAGGTGGCCTCGCTGGCGGGCAGCAACAACGTGCGGACGACGATCTCGCCCTGGGCGTCGCGTCGGGGCGAGCCGTCGGCCTCGATGACGCTGGCATGCCCGCCAAGCCAGGTGGCGTGCCGGCCGCCGCTGACGAACGCCCAGCGTCCGGTCAGCCGGTAGCCGTCGCCCTCGACGATCGCCTGAGACCTGGCGCCCGGACCCCAGGCCAGCACCGCCTCCGGATCGCCACCCCAGATTTCCTCCGCGATCGCGGGGTCGAGGTAAGCGGCCGCCATGGCGCAGCCGTTCCCCTGGCACAGGCACCAGGCGGTGCTGGCGTCGTGCTTGGCCACCTCCTCGATCACCTGGAAAAAGGTCGGCGGGTCGGTCTCGAAGCCGCCGAAGGCGCGCGGCAACAGCAGACGGAACAGGCCTTCCCGGTGCAGCGCGGCCTGCAGCGTGGGCGTCAGGCGCAGACTGCGCTCCGACGCCCCGGCCTCGGCCTCGATGGTCGGGGCGATGCGCTGGACCCGCGCGCGATGCTCCTCGCGAGGCTCCGCCCGCGCGGGTTGACTGCCTTGCAGCACCTCGTCCGACCCGACCCGGTCGATGTCCTCAGGCGTCGGTTCGCTTGGCCGCTTTCCGATCATGAACCCGATATAGCGCGGACCACGGGCAAAGTTGAAGGGCCTCGCGGCCGCCGCCGGATCTGAAAGGCGCTCGGAACGTCCGACCGCCGGGCCGGGTTTCGCCGGGGACCTCGGGCCGGCTCTCGGGCCGGCTGGGCTTCTGCCCTCTCGAGCTCCGCAAGCCCGTGCCGAGCTTCTGTGGTCGCTTCCGGCCGATCCGCCCTCGACGCGCCCCTCCGCCGATCGACGTCAGCGCCGCGTGACGACGATCTCCAGGTACGCGCTCGGCACGATCATGGCGCCGTCCTTCGAGCGGTTGAACTGCTCGATGAGCAAAATCAGATCGCGCTCGAGGGCCGAGCGAGCCGCGGGCTCGAGCGCAGCGAAGGTCTTGAGCAGCGGCCCGTAATAGGTCTTGAAGATTTCCAGCCAGTGCGCCGGCGAGCGATAGCGGAACACGAAGAGGCGTTCCTCCGCGTCGATCGCCGCGGCGTGCATCGCGAACAGCTCCTCGATCCGGGCCCGCGTGCCCCAGAGTGCGGGCGATCTGACGCGTGGCGGTGGCGAGACGTGCCTGCCGATGGTCTTGAACAGCTGGCCGATGAAGCCCTCCGGCGTCCAGTTGGCCAGACCGATCTTGCCGCCCGGCTTGCAGACGCGCACGAGCTCGGCGGCGGCACGGTCCTGGTCGGGAGTGAACATCACGCCGAAGGTCGAGACGACGACATCGAAGCTCGCGTCTGGGAACGGCAGCGCCTCCGCGTCGGCCTCGCGGAACGCCATGTCGAGCCGCTCGGCGGCGGCGCGCACGCGGGCGTGCTCCAGCAACGCCGGCACGTAGTCGGTTGCGACCACGTCGCACCAGCGACGGGCGGCGGCGAGCGAGACGTTGCCGTTGCCGGCGGCGACATCGAGCACCTTCTGTCCCGGGCGAACGTCGAGGGCTTCGCAGAGCTGTTCACCGACGATCTGCAGCGTGGTGCCGACGACCGCATAGTCACCGGAGGACCATGCTCCCCGTTGGCGGGCTTTCAACGCCTCGAAATCGACCAGGCCTCCCGCCTCGCGCGTCGTCGCAGCGGGGCTATCCATGAGCGTTCTCCATCTGGGCGGTTGATCCTGCTATGCTGTCGCTCTGCGCGGGCAGAGACGCAGGTCCGGGGGCGCCCTGACCACGACCTCGACCTCGAGCGTACCGGCCAGCCATGGAGGCGAGCGTGGGAGCCGGCGTGGAAACGCCAGTGGAATTGGATCAGCCAGGTCGCGTCAGTGACGCCCCCGCCCTGCGGGTGCGCCTGCTCGGGCCGCTCGCGATCAGTCGCGACGGGGTCGCGCTGACCCTGCCGGCATCGCGCAAGGCGCGCGCGCTGTTCGCCTATCTGTCGGTGGCACCACAGGCGGTGACCCGCAGCCGGCTTTGCGAGCTGCTGTGGGACGTGCCCGACGATCCGCGCGGCGAGCTCCGCTGGTGCCTCAGCAAGCTCAGGCGCATCGTCGATCAGCCCGGCCGTCGCCGGGTGGATGCGGGTGCCGACGCCATCCGGCTCGACCTCTCGGACTGCTTCGTCGATGCCATCGAGGTGACGCGCGCGACCCAGGAAGGGCTCGGGACGCTTGCCGTGGAGCGGCTGCGAACGCTGTCCGGGCTGTTCGCCGGCGACTTCGTCGACGGGCTGGAGATTGCCCGCAGCCCGGTGTTCGAGGGCTGGCTCCTGGCGCAGCGGCGTCGCTTCCGCGGCTGCCACACGGCGGTCCTGGAGCATCTCGTTGGCAGCCTGCCCGGCGACGAGATCTTTGCGCATCTGGAGACGTGGCTGCAGCTGGCGCCGTTCGACCGGCGCGTCCACGAGACGCTTCTCGATGCGCTCGCCCGGCGCGGCCGCATCCGTGACGGCGAGGAGCATCTGGCAGCGACCACCCGCCTGTTCGAGGCCGAGGGGCTCGATCCCGCACCCCTTCGCCGTCGTGTGGCGCTCAGCCCGGGCGCAGGCGGGCGGAGCGCCGCAGGTCGGCGCCGAGGTCGTCGCGCCGATCGCCAGCGCGAGCCGGGGTCGCGAGGACGGCGGACGGCTCGCGCCACGCCGTGCCTCGGTCGCGGTCATGCCCTTCGTCGGCCAGTCGCCGGCCACGGCTGTCCCGGGCGGAGCGGCCGACGGTCTCGCTCACGACGTGATCACCAGGCTCGCCAAGCTGCGCAACCTTTTCGTCATCGCGCAGGGAACCGTCTTCGCCCTTCGCGACCGGCGCATCGCGCCCGAGCAGGCGGGCCGGATGCTCAACGTCGACTATGTCGTCAGCGGCTGGCTGCACCGCCAAAGCCGGCAGCTCACCGTCGCGGTCGAGCTCGCGGAGGCGCGCACCGCCCGCATCGTCTGGGCCGAGGTCTTCGACCACACGATCGACGACGCCTTTCTCGTGCTCGACGAGATCGGCAACCGGATCGTCGCCGCGATCGACCACGAAATCGAAACCATCGAGCGCAACCGCGCCATCCTGAGGCCGCCGAGCTCGCTGGACGCGTGGGAGGCGCATCACCGCGGGCTGTGGCACATGTACCGCTTCAGCCGCGCGGACAACGAGCGGGCCCGGCAGTGTTTCGAGACCGCCGTACGGCTGGATCCGACCTTCGCGCGCGCCTATGCCGGGCTCTCCTTCACCCACTTCCAGAACGCTTTCCAGGGCTGGGCGGAGCGCGCCCCGGCCATCGACCGGGCGTTCGCGACCGCCGGCCAAAGCCTGATGGCCGACGATCGCGACCCGGCGGCGCATTGGGCGATGGGCCGCGCCCACTGGCTGCGCGGCAGCCGGGAGAAGTCGATCCTCGAGCTGGAGCAGGCGGTCGATCTCAGTCCGAACTTCGCGCTCGGCCACTACACGCTGGCCTTCGTCCACTCGCAGGCCGGCGATGCCCGCACCGCCATCACCTGCTCCGACCACTCGCGCCATCTCAGCCCCTTCGACCCGCTGTTGTTCGGCATGCTCGGCGCCCGCGCCATGGCCCTGGTGCGTCTCGGCCGGTTCGACGAGGCGGCCGACTGGGGCGTCAAGGCGGCCGCGCGCCCGAACGCCCATGCCCACATCCTGGCGATTGCCGCCTACAGCCTGGCGCTCGCCGGCCGCCTGGACGAGGCGCGGGCCCATCTCGCCTCGATCCACAGGACGCGCCCGCACTACGGGGTCGATGATTTCCTGACCGCGATGCAGTTCTCGCCGGAGGACAGCGCGTTGTTCCGTCAGGCAGCTCGGCCCTTCCAATAGGGCGCTACGTCGGGCCGCGACCGGGTCCGCTCGCCCGCGTGCCCGTCATCGACAGTCGCCGCCATGGTCCTCCGGGGTCTCGAGCATGCCGCCGCCGCTCAGGGAGCGCGGCCGGGCGGCTCCCTGGCGGCCGGTCGGGAGTGCGGCTAAGTAAGGGGGCGGCTGCAAGGGGGGACCAGGGAATTCGCGCGCCATACGCCATCGAGGTCGCGGGCCTGAGCAAGCGCTACGGCGAGCTGCTCGCGGTCGACGATCTGACCTTCGCCGTGCCGGCCGGCACGACGACCGCGCTGCTCGGCGCCAATGGCGCCGGCAAGACCACGACCATCGCGATGCTGCTGGGCCTGCTCGAGCCGAGCGCCGGCCGGATCGCGGTGCTGGGCGAAGCCATGCCGCGGCATCGCTACCGGGTGCTCGGCCGGATCAACTTCTCCTCGCCCTACGTCGACCTGCCCGCCCGCCTGACGGTGCGCCAGAACCTCAGGGTCTATGCCGACCTCTACGGCGTTCCCGAGGCCGCGGCGCGGCTCGCCGCCCTGGCTGCCGATCTCGATCTGGTCGCGTTCCTCGACCGCCCGACCGGGCGCCTGTCGGCCGGGCAGAAGACCCGGGTCATGCTCGCCAAGGCGCTGATCAACGAGCCGGAGCTCCTGCTGCTCGACGAGCCGACCGCCTCGCTCGACCCGGACACGGCCGACGTCGTCCGCAGCTACCTCGAGGACTACCAGCGGCGCCGGCGCGTGACCGTGCTGCTGGCCTCGCACAACATGGCCGAGGTCGAGCGCCTGTGCTCCGACGTCCTGGTGCTGAAGGCCGGCCGGCTGGTCGATCAGGGCGCGCCCGCGGCCCTGGTCCGGCGCTACGGCCGCGCCAACCTCGAGCAGGTGTTCCTGGACATCGCGCGCACCGGCGAGCGCGGTCCCGGCGAGCGCCCCCTCGTGACCGCCGCGGACTGAGGGGCAAAAAGGCAGATGCCCGGACCCTGCGCCCGTGACCGCCAAGGCCGGCCCTCGCGAGCGGGCCGCAGCCGATGAGCGCCGCGCGCCCGCCCGCCCCCCGGGGGCCCGACCAGGAAGGTCCCGACCGCCGGCGGGGCCGCCGCAGCGCGGCGATCGACGGCGGCCGGTGAGCGCGCTCGAGCCCGCGCCGCCGGGCCTCATGGCGGCCGCGACGCGCCTCTCCTTGCGCCGGATCGGCGCCATGCTGCGCCGCCATCTCTACCTGTTGCGCAGCTCCTGGCCGCGGGTGCTCGAGCTCGCCTACTGGCCGACCGTGCAGATGATCCTTTGGGGCTTCATCACCCGCTTCCTGTCCGGCCACACCGATTTTCTGTCCCAGGCGGCCGGCTTCTTCATCGCCGCGGTGCTGCTCTGGGACGTCCTGTTCCGGAGCCAGCTGTCGGTCTCGCTGCTGTTCATGGAGGAGATGTACGCCCGCCACCTGGGCCACCTGTTCGTCTCGCCGCTCAGGCCTTGGGAGCTCGTGGTCTCGCTGTTCACCATGAGCGTGATCCGGGTCCTGATCGGGGTCGGCGGGGCTGCCCTGCTGGCGATCCCGATCCACCATTTTTCGATCTTTGCCGCCCTCGGCCCCGCCCTGATCGTCTTCTTCATGAACCTGCTCTGGTTCGGCTGGGCGATGGGCCTGATGATCGCGGCCCTCGTGCTCCGCCTCGGCCTCGGCGCCGAGAGCCTGGCCTGGGCCCTGATCTTCCTGATCCAGCCCCTCTCCGGCGTCTACTACCCGGTCACGGTGCTGCCCGCCTGGCTCCAGCCGGTCGCCTGGTGCCTCCCCTCCGCCCCGATCTTCGAAGGCATGCGCGCGGTCCTCTTCTCCAACACCTTCCGCACCGACCTCCTCCTGCACGCGATCCTCCTCAACCTCGCCTGGATGGCGCTCGCGACCCTTGTCTTCCTCCTCCTCTTCCGCAGCGCCCGCAACCGCGGCCTGCTGCTCCAGGTCGGCGAATGACGCTTGCCCTGGACTTCGCGAGCATCAGACTAACGAATATTTCTCGGGACGCTTTCAATGTTGTCCCGCCTATGAAAGTATGGTGACTGATGGTCGACAATCGTGACGAAGACAAAAACACGAGGCGGAATCCGCCCAGAAGCGGTCGAATCAACCCGCTGGAGGCTACAGAAGCGTAGCATCGTGACACACATCCTGCAGCACGAGCCTGTCCGGCGCAACCTCAGGCTGGCAGCACCGCGGATTCCCTGCCAATCTCAGCGCGAGGGTACCAATTTCAGCGCCGCCGATCCCGGCCGCGGTGACGCGGCCCTAGCAAATATGGCTTTCAGGATGAGAAACTCAAGTTCATCCTAACGCATGCGCCTCCAGAAACTCCGCCAGTTCCCCTGGGTAGGAAACACGCCCGGCTAGCAATTCGACCAAGTCCTTCCCTTCCAGCGCCTTCGGACGCCGAACCCTACGACCTCCCCGCCCCTTTGCGTCCCCACCGATCAATTCCCGAAACACTCCATCCAAATATTCCTGCAATAGCCACAGCTCATATTTCCCTCTAAGCCAGACCTTGACAGGTTCCTCTCGCAGAAGAGCAATCTGGTGTCGGTACTCATGACGATCAACAACATGCAATCCGACCCCGCATGCTTTTCTAAATTCTCGAAACTAGCTCTCCGGAAGGCTCAGGGGGCTTAACTCGGAGCGCGTGAACGGCGATAGAGAACGAAGCAAGAACATTGCCCGGAGAGCGCCATGGCTGACGGATTGCTCCACGACCTGCCGCGGGATCTGCCAACCTTTCTCGAGCGTTTCGGCACCGATGAGGACTGTCGGGCCTATCTGGTACAGGCGCGTTGGCCCGCGGGCTTTGGCTGCACGGCCTGCGGCCACGACCAGGCCTACAGTCACAAGAAGCGGCTGATTGAGGAGTGCAGGGCTTGCGGCAAGCAGCACTCGATCCTCGCCGGCACCATCTTCGAGCAGACCAAGACCGGCCTGGCGCGCTGGTTTCTCGCGATCTATCTGGTCACGGCGAGCAAGGGCGGGATCTCGGCCATGGAGCTGCAGCGGCAGATGGGCTTTGGCAGCTACGGCACGGCTTGGGCGTGGCTGCACAAGATTCGGCGCGCCATGGTTGTGCCGGACCGCAAGCCGCTCAGCGAGCGGGTCGAGGCCGATGAGACCCTGGTCGGCGGCGCCCGGCCTGGCAAGCCCGGCCGCGGCGCCTCGGGCAAGACCGTGGTCGCGGGTGCGGTCGAGAGCCGGCGCGGCCAGCTGCGCGGCCGCCGGCTCGGCCGCCTGCGCCTGCAGGCGGTGGCCGATGCTTCGGCCAGCAGCCTGGTTGGCTTTCTCGGGCGGAACGTCGCAAGCCCCGCCCAAGTCGCCACCGACGGCTGGTCGGGCTATCGCGGGCTCGAGGCCGCGGGCTACGCCCACCAGCCGATCCCGCTCGCCCGGTCCTGGGGCGACGCCGCGCTCCGCCTGCCGGCCATCCACCTGGTCTTCGGGCTCGCCAAGCGCTGGCTGCTGGGCACCCACCATGGTGCGGTCAGCGCCAAGCACCTGCAAGCCTATCTCGACGAGTACGTCTTCCGCTTCAACCGCCGGACCGCCAAGAGCATCGCCCACCGCTTCGCCCGCCTGATCGAGCAGGCCGTCCTCACCCAACCGACCACCTACCGCGCCATCACCCACGGCAGCGCCTGAATGTTACGGATAGCTAGTTTCTCGAAAGGCGCTCCGTCTCTTTCCAACAATTCCCCGGGGCTCCACCTTCAGAAGTTTTTTCAAATCAACGTTAGAAAGGTTCGGCTTTCCCCCCCCGCGCCCGTACACGGATACACCATGCCATCATTGGCCGCATGCACGCGACGAAACCATCGTAGGCCACCACAAATTCTGCCAGTATCCTTCGAAACCGTCCATCCGTCCTGTTGAACGGCGTGTACTGCGCCAGCACGATATTCACCGCTTCCGCCGAAACGAGGTAGTTCTCGAAAGAATATCCCGCTGTAACAAAAATGTTATCACTTCGAAAGGTGTCGATCGTCAAATATCTGTCATGATCACTATCCAGAAAGAACAATGCTCTCTCCATGTCCATAATACGCCACTCTTCCAAAATCTTCCATGCCTCTAACACCTCTCGTTTCCCGTCGCAGATGTACGAATGAATTTTCTCCACTCGTTTGAATCGTTGCACGAAAGGCAGGTAATATTTTTTGTCGTCAAGACCCTCAAAAAACAAAAATATAGAACTCGGTATCCGCTCCGAGGTAGTCCAACCGATATTGATGCGCCACCACAATTGCGCGTCTCGCCTCAAGGCGTAATTGTGCGGCGAAATCACGAGGCGCGATCATTTTTCGGACGAATGCATGTATGTCCGCAGATCCGCGCTGCAACCCTGGAGATCATTATCGAAAATAAAAGGCGAGTGCGTGACCGCGATTAATGAATCGCAACGATCAGACTTTAGAATGTCTGGCAAAAAGTTTTTCTGCCAGGGCACGGATAGAGACAATTCTGGCTCATCGATGATGACAAGAAACCGCTTGTCCGGTGTCAGGTATATGTGAGAGAATAGAGAAACAATTTGCTTTTCGCCGGAAGATAAGTTGCTTAGTTCGATAGCACGATCATTGACCATCTTTATATCGAGTCTGTAGTCTTTGTCGTTATAATGTATCTGTTTTTCATCTAGATATTTATTACAAACAGAAGCAAATGCGCGGATCGGATATTCTCGTTCACGGAGAGCTCTAGTGAGAGCCATAAGCCGCGAGAAGAAATGAGCTAAATACTTGTCTTGGACGCGTAGCCGACCTTTGCCTTTCTGTCGCAGGGTTTGAACAAGATTACGCAACGTTTCTTTGTCTTCTTCGGGCAAGGTTTTTTCTTCCACCCGATCGAGTGTGCTTGAGATAGTGTCCTCATCTATATCTCGAAAAGAGGCTCGCTCGTACGTGGCTGCCGTTCCACGGATAACATCTCGAAGATAGCTACCTGCGAGACCGTTTAAAGCTGTGCGCGCTTCCTCCTTAAGGCGCTCCAACGTGGCACGGATGTTGCGCTCGACGTCTTCCATGCCGAAACTAACGAGTTCGACATAGTGATCCGATCTACGGGGAACTCCAACGCGCCTTTGGTACCGAAACACGTCCTCGTCGAGCTCAGGGAAAATGAAGCGGAGGTCCTTTTCGATACGCCTGTAAGTGGGAAGGTACAAGATCTGAGAACCAATTTCGGCCGCCAATTCACGAGAGAGCGTCTGGAGAAGAGGTGGTTGAAGATCCTCGATTGGAACATCGGCGGAACGCACTAAACTATGAATTTCGCGAACTAGAGAGGCGGGGGCGCCGCCCAAAAGTTCTGCAAATCGACGAACGTCGGGGAGGCTGAGGTCGGTAGTATGAACGAAGAAGTCGAACTCCCCCATATCTAGAAGGCGTTGGATAAAGGATGAATAGCGTGGCGGAAAGTGCTTGAAAAGAGAGGCGAGATTGGTCGGACTGGTTAGGTCGTCGCGGCGTACCGTATAGAGTTTGTTGTTCAGTTCGATGGATACTGAGGAAAACTCAAATTCAGAAAGCCGGCGCCATTGGCGACTGACGAAGTAGTAGAAGATGTTTATGACGGTGCTTTTGCCTATGCCGTTGACACCGACAAGAACAACGGAGTTGTTTCGTATGGGGATCTCGACGTCAAAGCTACGAAACAGTCCTTTGATAGAAAAATGGGAGATGGTCGGGCGCCGGGCGGCGGCGAGCAACCTGCGGCGGGCGGGCCTGGATGGTGGGGTGGCTGGCATGATGGAGGGGGTATAGCAAGAGAGATGGGTTATGGGAAGGGCGGGGATGTGGACCCGTTATTTGAGGGGGCTTTTTGGCCATGGTCTTCTGCCTCGTTGATTGATAAGGCGGAAACGCTTGCCGGGTTTTAGCGGACATGATCCGGCGCCTGGGGTGAGAGCAGCGAGGAGGTGCTCCGGGTGTTCGATGCCGACGGAGAGGCGGAGGAGGTGGGGAAGGCGGGGTTGGCCTCGATCGAAGCGCGGTGTTCAATCATGCTTTCGATGCCGCCGAGGGAGGTCGCGCGCTGCCGGATTCCGCGACCTCGAGGCGCATCGCGAGGCGGTGCCATCGGGCGATCGACGGGTTGCCGGGGTTCGCGCTGGTCAAGATGGAGGATTTCGGCGCGCGGGCGGCGAGCGCCAAGGAGGTCTGCGCCGGGCTGGTCCGGGAGTGCGGGTCGGGTGCCGTCCGCACCGCAGCCGGTTGCTTGACAAGGGGCGGGCGCCTACCTATCCCTCTGCGGGCCGTTTTGGGGGATAGTTTAACGGTAGAACTCTCGGCTCTGGACCGAGCAGTCCTGGTTCGAATCCAGGTCCCCCAGCCAGTGGCCGTTTTAACCGGGTCTTAACACTCGCGTTGGAAGGTAGGCCCGGGCCCGCGCCGTGCGGACCCTCGGTCATCCATTTCCAGCGAGAGGCTCGGCCATGCTCTTCAAGCAGACCCCGCGTGCCGATCAGCCGGCGAGCCACGCCGGCGAGCGCCCGTCTTCGACCAAGCTGCCGCCCCTGCCGACCGCCGCGCCCGCGGCCGGCGGCGCCGAGCCGGCCGAGCGGCCGGCGCCCCAGGCCCGCTTCTCGCTCGACGGCGGCGAGACCGACAAGCGGCTGATCGTCGGCCAGGGCATCCGGCTCAAGGGCGAGATCACCGCCTGCGAGCGGCTGGTGGTCGAGGGCCACGTCGAGGTCACGATGAACGCGACCCGCGCGCTCGAGATCAAGCCGTCCGGCCATTTCATCGGCAGCTGCGAGGTCGAGGAGGCCGAGGTCAGCGGCGTCTACGAGGGCGATCTCTCGGTGCGCGGCCGGCTGACCGTGCACAAGGGCGGCCGGGTGATCGGCAAGATCGCTTACGGCGAGCTCGAGCTCGAGCGGGGCGGCGAGATCGCGGGCGAGCTCAGCGTCCGCAACCGCCAGCGCGGCCAGGCGGCGTCGACCCCGGGCCGGCCCGGCTCCGGCCAGCGCAGCACCGCCGCCGCCTGACGGCCGGGGGGCCGGAGCGCCCGCCCGCCATCGAGCGGCGGCTCCGGGTCCCGCCGGTCCCGCCTCGACGCCGCTTCGCAGTCGGCGCCGACCGGTCGGCTTGCGTCCCGGGGCAGGCCCGCCGGCGGCTGCCCCGGCGGCCCGCCGGAGCGTCGCGGCATGGCCGAGCGACGCCGGCGGAAGCCGCGCTCCGGGCCGGCGCCCGGGAGGCCAAGGGCCGCGATGCCAAGGCCTGATTCAGGCATAGGGCGGTCCGCGCCGCGAACCGCGGGGCTCGGCCGGAACCGTCGGTCTGCGACTCTGCTCTGGGTGTCGTCACCAGGAGCGTTGGTTCAGGGTGAGCCGGGGTTGCGCGGGATCGCCTCTTGCCGGCGAAGCCTGCCTGTCCGGCGAGGTCGGCCAGCTGCAACCGGCGAAGCCGACGGCTGCGGCGGCCAAGACCACCATCGCGTCGTCCTTCAGGGTCGCGGTCGGCGATGAGCTGCTCGAACGGGCGGGCGAGACACTCGAGATCGACCTTCGCCACCCCGCTGCTCCTCTCGGGGATGCAGCGGTGATGGCGTCGGCAGGCAAGCACGCCGGGCGCGGATCGGGCGAATACTTTACGAATACATGCGTGCATGCGCGACGAATACAGCGGGCGGGCGCGCGACGAGGTACCCTGAAAACGTCGCCGGCCGGGGACGCCCGCCTTCGCGCCGGTCATTCTTCGCATCCATCGCGCAGATCTGCACCATGATGGGCCAGATCTGTTCTATCCATGCGATCCGCCCGCAAATCAATGGGCTTGGACCGCCGAGCGGATGCTGCCAGGCAGCCGGGCGGGCTTTTGTCGCAAAGGCGGGCGATCGGAGAAACGACGCGTTGTCAAGGGCTTGCGCGAATATCCACCAACTCCAGCGGCCTCAACCGCGCCTCCAGGTTTGTTTCAGCTTCCAGCGGACGCGCCACCCGGCAATGGTGCGGAATGGACGATGCGCCAGAAGTGTCCCATCGATCCACCACTTTCGCTCCATGGCAATCAATCGATGGCGCATTGATTGAGAGGACGACTTGCATGCGTGCAGACATTATTTGGATCGGGAGCCAATTCGGCCACATTTGTTGGAAGACATCCGCGCTCATCGTTGTTGCTTCAAGACGAAGCGTGAGGTTTGATTGAAAGGAGACGGGCGGGGCGGGGGCCTTTGCGACCGGATCCTGCGACGGCGCTGGAGGCTGGGCCGGCTCTTTAGACGCCCTTGCCGGCATCCGAGCCGTGGCGGGCGCGGCGGCGCTGGATGAGCAGGACGAGGAGCAGGCAGATCGTGATCACCGCGAACGAGAGGCCGGTCGTGAGCGTGCCGAGCGCGTAGATCACCGGGGTGGTGGCGTTGGTCTGCATCGCCTGCAGCTCGAGCGGCAGGGTGTTGAGGGCGCCGGCGGCCTGCGAGGTGCGGGCGAGCTCGTCGTAGGACAAGGTGAAGCCGAACAGGGCGACCCCGACCAGGCTGGGGAGCACGATCGGCAGCACGACGTGGTTGACCGTCTGCAGGCCCGAGGCGCCGAGGTCGCGCGCGGCCTCCTCGTAGGCCGGGTTGAAGCGGTTGAAGACCGCGAACATGATCAGCAGGCCGAACGGCAGGGTCCAGCTGAGATGGGCGCCGAGCGCCGAGGTGTACCAGGTCCGCTCGATCCCGAGCAATTCGAAGCCCGCGCCGATGCCGAGGCTGACCACCACGGACGGCATGATCAGGCTCGCGACCGCGATGTAGAAGAGCAGGGTCGCCCCCTTGAAGCGGTGCCGGAAGGCGAGGCCCGCGAGGAAGGAGAAGACCACGGTCAGCACCATGACGATCAGGCCGAGCTTCCACGAGCGCCCGAACGAGCCCCAGATGTCGCCGATCGACTGCGGCCGGAACAGGTCGGCAAACCAGTGCACCGAGACGCCGCGCATCGGGAACACGAGGCCGCCCTCGGGGCCCTGGAACGAGAGCACCACGATGGTCGCGATCGGGCCGTAGAGGAACAGGACGAACAGGCCGAAGACCGCGGCCAGGACGTAGAAGCTCGCCGGCCGCCGCTCGCCCGCCATGCTCAGAGCTCCTTGCGGATGTCGACGATCCGCATCAGGCCCACGATCATCAGGATCACCACGGCCAGCAGCACGATCGAATTGGCCGCGGCCGGCGGGAACTGGAGATAGGAGAGCTCGGTCCAGATCGCCTTGCCGATGGAGGCGAGCTGGCCGCCGCCCAGCACGTTCACGGTCACGAAGTCGCCCATGACGATGGTCAAAACGAAGATCGAGCCGATCGCGATCCCGGGCTTGGTCAAGGGGATGATGACGTTGGTCAGCGTCTGCCAGCCCGAGGCCCCCGAGTTGTAGGCCGCCTCGATCACCGAGCGGTCGATCCGCATCATGGAGTTGAAGATCGGCACGATCATGAACACCGTATAGAGATAGACGTAGCCCAGGATCACCGAGAACTCGGAATAGAGCAGCCATTCCTGCGGCTGCGCGATCAGGCCCGCCTTCAGCAGCGCCGAGTTGACCAGACCGTTGCGCCCGAGCAGCGGGATCCAGGCGATCATACGGATCACGTTCGAGGTCCAGAACGGAATGGTGCAGAGCAAGAACAAGGTCATCTGCGTGGTCAGGCTGCGAATGTGAAACACCAGAAAATGCGCGATCGTGAAGCCGAGCACCAGTGTGATCAGCCACACGATCAGGCAGAACTTGAGCGTGATCCAATAGGTGCGATAGGTGACCTCGGACGAGAAGACGTCCTGATAGTTCTGCCAGGTGAAGTCGGGGATCAGGATCTGATAGCTCTCGTAGTTGAAGAAGCTGACCACGACCACCAGGCCGATCGGCAGGACGAAGAACAGCAGAAAGACCAGCGCGAGCGGCGCGGCCTGGAGATAGGGAGCCAGCCGGTTCATGATCTACGCCATAGGACCTGAACGTCGTACTGTCGGAGCACTCGATCGTGCGAGACCAAGGCAAGATGCTCCGCGCGCGCCTGGGCCACGAGCATCCGGTCGAACGGATCGCGATGATGATGCGGGAGTCTCGCGACCTCGTCGGTATGGTCCAAGGTAACGGGCAGCAGCACGAAGCCAGCCTCGGCGAGAATGTCCTCGAACGCCATCGGCACGGACAATCGTCCGAACGAGGTTTTGATCGCGATTTCCCATGCCGACGCGATACTGACGAAGACGAGGTTCGCGCGGCGAATCCGCACATCGGTCGCCGGCGGCAAGCGAGGGTTGTCCTCGGCCCACCAGATCAGCGCGTGGGTGTCGAGCAGGAACCGGTCGCTGTTCATGACTGCTCAGGTTCGTCTTCCCCATCGTCCGGCGGAAAGATCTCGCCCTCCTCGAACGCCCGGATCAACCACTCCGGCGTCTGGTCGAAGTCGTCAGCGATCCAGATCTTGCCCTTGAGAAACCCCGAGTTGCGCGGACGACGTGTCTCAAGCGGCATGAGGCGGGCCATCGGCTTGCCGGCCTTGGCGATCACGATCTCCTCGCCGGCCGCAGCGCGCTCGACCAGCTTCGAGAGCTGAGTCTTGGCCTCGTACAGATTGAGGATGGTGGTCATGGGAACTCTGCTCGTTCAGGTTCAGCCCCCCAATGTCGGCCGCGGCGTTCATTTGGTCAAGCTTGGTCAAGCGCTAGCCGCCAGGGAGGGCCGGCGGGCCGGCGGCCGGCGCCGGCGCGCTCAGGCGGCGATGAACTCGTTCCACTTGCGGACCATGTAGCGGTCCTCGTCCATCACCGTGTTCCAGACCGCGATCTGGCTCATGCGCTCCCAATAGGAGCCGCCGTCCCGAACCTCGCCGGCCTCGGCGATCTTCTCGCCGGTCGGGCTGACGACGGCCTGGGCGGCGGGCTTGCCCTCCATCCAATAGTCCCACTCCCAGGGCGCCATCTGGGCCTGCGCGGTCTCGAGCACCGCGGTGTAGTAGCCCTGGCGGTTGAGGAACGCGCCGGCCCAGCCGGACAGGTACCAGTTGATGAACTCGTAGCAGGCATCCAGCATCCTGCCGTCGACGTGGGTCGGGATGCCGAGCCCGGCGGCCCAGGCCCGATAGCCCTCCTTGAGCGGCTGGTAGACGCAGGGGATGCCCTCCTGACGGACCTTGGTGACCGCGGGCGACCACATCGACTGGATCACGACCTCGCCCGAGGCCATCAGGTTGACGCTCTCGTTGAATTCCTTCCAGAACGCCCGGAACTGACCGGCCTTTTTGGCCTCGGTCATGACCGCCATGGTCTTGTCGATCTCGTCCTTGGTCATGTTGCCCATGTCGCCGTAGGTGATCTTGCCCATGGCCTGGGAGACCATGGCGGCGTCCATGATCCCGATCGAGGGAATGTTGAGGATCGCGGACTTGCCCTTGAACTCGGGATTCAGCAGCTCCGCCCAGCTCGAGATCGGCCGCTTGATCAGGTCCGGCCGGATGCCCAGCGTGTCGGCATTGTAGACGGTCGGAATGAGGGTCATGAAGCCGGTCGGCTCCTCGGAGAACTTGTCGGAGGTGGCGCCGGTCAGATAGCTCACCTTGATCGGAGCGATGCCGATCCGCGAGATCTCCTTGCCATCCGGCAGCTCGCCCTTGGTGAAGATCGGCACGATCTTGTCGTAGTCCTTGACCTTGCTGACGTCCATGCCGCGCAGATTGCCGGACGGCACGATCTTCTTGAGCATCCAGTATTCGGAATCGAGCAGGTCGAACGAGGTCGGCTGGGTGACCGCGCGCTTGACCACGTCATCCGAGGTCAGCGTCGTGTACTGGATCTCGATGCCGAGATCGGCCTTGGCCTTGTCGGAGAGCTCGCGGAACGCGTTGACGCCGGTGCCGGCATAGCGGATCACGATCGGATCGGCGCTGTGCACCGCCGGGAAGCCGTCGATCAGACCGCTGCCCAGCGCGAGGCCGGCAGTCGCCGCAGTCCCCTTCAGCACCTGCCGCCGGGACAGTCCGGCTCCCGCCCTGCCGGTCGAGTCCTGGTCGGTCGCTTTCTTCGTTGTCATGGGTGCCTCCATTTCTGGCCTTTGCTCTCGTCTGAGCGCTCTGGGGTGGCCGGGCGTCAGCCCAGCGGGTGAACGTCGTCGACCGTCCAGGTCGCCTCGACCCGGTCGCCGATCGCGACCGGATGAGCGAAGAAGCGGCCCTCGCCGAGGCTGACCGCGAACTCGTCGCAGCCTTCGGCGTGCAGCCGGATCTGGACCAGGGCGCCCTGGTACTCGACCGCGGCCACGGTAGCGCGCAGCCGGTTGACCGACGGCGCGGAGCTGAACTCGGCGCCGACCGCCTGCAGCTGCTCGACCCGCTCGCCAAGGCCGACCTTGTCGGCGCGGAGCGCGAACGACACGCTCTCGCCGGCACGCGCGGCATGCTTTGGAATGAGGAACCGGGCGCCGGCGGGGCCGCGCAGCAGCGCGTGCTGGCCCTCCAGCGCGGTGACCTCGCCGGTCAGCACGTTGTGGCCGCCGATGAAGCGGGCGACGAAGGCGGTGCCCGGCTGGTTGTAGACCTCCCGGGGTGAACCCTGCTGCTCGATCCGGCCGTCGTTCATGACCACCACGAGGTCGGCCAGCGCCATCGCCTCCTCCTGGCTGTGGGTGACGTGGACGAAGCTGATGCCAAGCTCGATCTGCAGGCGCTTCAGCTCCTCGCGCATGCGCACGCGCAGGAACGGATCGAGCGCCGAGAGCGGCTCGTCGAGGAGCAGGACGCTGGGGTTGGTGACCAGCGCGCGGGCGAGGGCCACGCGCTGCTGCTGGCCGCCCGAGAGCTGCGCCGGCCGGCGCTCGGCGTACCCGGCCATCTGCACCAGCTCCAAAAGCGCCATCGCCTTGGCCCGGCGCTCGGCCCTGGCGACGTGGCGCATCTTGAGGCTGAAAGCGACGTTGTCGATGCAGGACAGATGCGGGAACAGGGCGTAGTTCTGGAACATCATGGCGGTGCGCCGGCGCGCCGGCGGCAGGTCGTTGACCACCGTGTCGCCGATCAGGACGTCGCCGTCGCTCAGGCGCTCGTGGCCGGCGATCAGGCGGAGCGTGGTGGTCTTGCCGCAGCCCGACGGCCCGAGCAGGCAGCAGTAGGTGCGGGCCGGAATCCTGAGCGCGATGCCGTCGACCGCCGTGACGCCGCCATAGCGCTTGACGACGGCGATCAGCTCGACGTCGGCCGTTTCGGCCATCCTTGAGAACCCGCTGGCTGCCTTCTCGGACCGGCATGAGCAATCCACATGCCAGCTCCGAAACCGGGTCCGGTAGCCGGCGGTCCGGCGATCGGGCCCTGCCTGCTGCCCGATTTCAAGCCGCCGTTTGCCTAATTTGCGATCAGCGCGCCGGGCGCGCGGAATGCCGCGTCAGCGCGTCGCCATGAAGCGCGCGAAGCGGTCGAGCGCCCGCTCCAGGGTCGGCAGGATCGACGCGAAGCAAAGACGAAGATGGCCCTCGCCGCCCGCGCCGAACGCCACGCCGGGCGCGAGGCCGACCCCGGTCGCGGCCAGCAGGTCCTTGGCGAACGCCAGGCTGTCGGTCAGACCGTCGACCCTCATGAAGGCGTAAAAGGCGGCCGCCGGCGGCGCCAGGCTGAGGCGCGGCAGGCTGCCGATCCGCTCGAGGACGAGGTCGCGGGCGGCGCGATAGCGCGCCACGATCTCATGGACGAAAGGCTCGCCGTCCTCGACCGCGACCACGCCCGCGCGCTGGATGAAGCCCGCGGGGCCCGCGATGTTGTACTCGGTCAGCATCTCGAAGGTCAGGCCGAGCTTGGCTGGCAGCGTGATCCAGCCGAGCCGCCAGCCGGTCATCGCCCAGCTCTTGGAGAAGCTGTTGACCACGATCACCCGGTCCTCGGGCTCGGCCTGCTCGAGGAACGAGGGTGCCACCGGCCGGTCGTAGACGATCCGGGCGTAGACCTCGTCGCTCACGATCCAAAGCCCGCGGGCGCGGGCGAACGCCAGCACCGCCGCCTGCTCCTCGGCCGACATCATCCAGCCGGTCGGGTTGTTGGGCGAGTTCAGGAAGATCACGCGCGTGCGCCGGTCGCAGGCATCGAACAGACGGTCGAGGTCGAGCCGCCAGCCGGCATTGCCGGGCGTGAGCGGCACGCTTTTGATCTGGCCGTTCAGGATCAGGGGCACCGCCGGCAGGTTGGGCCAGGCGGGCGTGGTGGTGACCACGGTGTCGTCCGGGTCGACCAGCGCCTGCATGACCAGCATGAGCGCGTTCATGGCCGACGCCGAGACGATCACGTTCCCGGGCCCGAGCGCGGTGCCGTAGAGGCGGTTCATGTAGCCGGCCAGCGCCGATCGCAGCTCGGGGATGCCGGCGTTCGGCTGGTAGTAAGTGTCGCCGGCTTCGAGCGCGCGGCTCGCGGCCTGGCAGATGAAATCAGGGGTCGGCACGTCGGGCTCGCCGAACCAGAGCGGGATCAGGTCTTCCCGGCCCATGCCCGCATCGGACACTTCGCGGATCTTGGACGCCGGCAGGCCGGCGATCCGCGGGCGGAGCGCGTGGATCAGGTCGGCCGGCGCCGCTGTCGGCTCGAGCATGGGCGTACCTCTCGGATGAAGCCGCGATCTGAGCCGATCCGGCCGCCGGGCGCAAGCGCATCAGGACGATCGTGGCATCAGCAGGCGATCGCCTGGACGTGGCCCTGGGCGGCGTAGGCGAGAATGCGCTGGTCGCGGGTCACGAGCGGCACGTCGAGCTCACGAGCCGTCGCGATCAGCAGCCGGTCGGCGGGATCGCCGCGCAGCTGCCCGGGTAGATACGACGCGCTTAGCGCAACCTCAGGCTGCAGAAGCGCCAGTCAAATCATCCTGGTGGCGGGTCG
The DNA here is from genome assembly GCA_963756905.1 of uncultured Alphaproteobacteria bacterium. Lineage (GTDB taxonomy): Bacteria > Pseudomonadota > Alphaproteobacteria > Geminicoccales > Geminicoccaceae > DATAOG01. The sequence continues at coordinate 153,025 of CAVWPO010000038.1, read as the reverse complement.
GCGGAACCGCGCTGCGAGACGAGCGTTGGCGGAAATGGCGAGCGCGCCGCGAGTTGATGCTGATTGACGCGCGGCGATGCTTAGGGCATCATAGTGATGCAAACCAGAAAAATCGTGGAGGTGACATGGCACGGTACGCGGACCAGCTCGACGATTGGCCGGGCGACGACGCCCCGGTTCGGAGCGACCTCGACGATCCGGCGCTGATCCGAGCCCAGCTCGCAAGGATGAACGAGGGTCAGCTGCGCCGGCTGCTGGTCTGGCTCGACCAGCGCGGGGCCTCCGCCGGCAAGACCTTCGCGGTCCACCAGGCCGACCCGGGCGATCCGGCCTCGCGCGACCTGATCGAGCTGCAGGTCGCGGGCTTCGGCGCCGAGTTGTCCCGACCCAAGCTTCGTCTGCACGCGCTGCCGGGGCAGATCGGCGCGCACGGGCAGGCGGCGCGCGCCTGAGGGTCTCGACTAGGCCTTGACGCCGGCGCCGGGCGCGGGCTCGGCTGCGGGGTCGAGCGGCCAGCGGGCGCGGGCAGGCGCCCGCAGGTCATCGATCAGGCCCAACGCCAGCCGCTCCTGCCCGGCCCAGGCGATCATCACGCCGTTGTCGGTGCAAAGCCGGGGCGGCGGGACGATCAGGCGGAGGCCCTGCTCGGCCGCGAGCCCGGCGAGGCGGGCGCGCAGATGGGCGTTGGCCGCGACCCCGCCTGCGACCACGAGGGCCTCGGCGCCGGGATGCTCGGCGCGAAAGATCCGGGCCGCGTGGCGGGCGCGATCGACCAGGATGTCGCCCGCGGCGGCCTGGAAGCTCGCGCAGAGATCGTCCAGCGCGGGCGGCTCGAGGGCAGCCGGTCCCAGCCGCTCGATCGTCTGCCGGAGCGCGGTCTTGAGGCCCGAGAACGAGAAATGGCAGCCCGGCTGGCCCTGCATCGGCCGCGGCAGCGGGAAGCGCTTCGGGTCGCCCGTTGACGCTGCGCGCTCGAGCGCGGGCCCGCCCGGAAAACCGAGCTCCAGCATCTTGGCGGCCTTGTCGAAGGCTTCGCCCAGCGCATCGTCGAGGGTCGTGCCGAGCCGCCGGTAGCGCCCGACGCCCAGGGCCACCAGCAGCTGGCAGTGGCCGCCCGAGATCAGCAGCAAAAGATAAGGGAAATCCAGGCGATCGGTCAGGCGCGCCGTCAGCGCATGACCCTCGAGGTGATTGATCGCGAGCAGCGGCAGGCGGTGGACCGCACAGATCGCCTTGGCGGTCACGAGGCCGACGATCAGGCCGCCGATCAGGCCCGGCCCGGCGGTCGCCGCGACGCCTGCGAGCTCGCCGAACCCGAGCCCGGCCTCGGCCAGCACCCGGGCGATCAGCCGGTCGAGGACCTCGAGGTGGGCGCGCGCCGCGATCTCGGGCACGACCCCGCCGAACGGCGCGTGCCGGTCGTCCTGGCTGAGCAGCGCTTCGGCCAGCACCCGGCGCTCGCCATCGACCAGCGCGGCCGCGGTCTCGTCGCAGCTGGTCTCGATCCCGAGCACCACGGGCGGCCCTGATGTGCTAAGGGTCTTGGACATGAACCCACCACATAGGCTGCCGCCGGCATGATCGCCAGCGCCGGAGCCAAACCCCGACTGGGCGGCCGTCCCGGGATCTTGCGATGAGCCTGCGCCTGCGGATCGGCACGCGCGGCTCGCCGCTTGCCCGCGCCCAGACGGCGCTGGCGGTGGGCGCGCTCGGGCGGGCGCATCCGGACCTGGCCGAGCCCGGGGCGCTCGAGGTCGTCGCGATCCGCACGACCGGCGATCGGGTCACCGACCGGCCGCTCGCCGAGCTCGGCGGCAAGGGCCTGTTCTGCAAGGAGCTCGAGGCGGCGCTGCTCGAGCGGCGGATCGACCTTGCGGTCCACTCGATCAAGGATCTGCCGACCTGGCTGCCGGAGGGCCTCGTGATCGGCGCCGTGCTCGCGCGCGCCGACCCGCGCGATGTCCTGATCAGCCGGAACGGCGCCGGCCTCGACCGCCTGCCGCCGGCGGCCGTGGTCGGCACCGCCTCGCTCCGGCGCCAGGCGCAGCTGCTGGCGCGCCGCCCCGATCTGCGGGTCGTCAATTTCCGTGGCAACGTCGAGACCCGCCTGCGAAAGCTCGCGGCCGGCGCGGTCGATGCGACCCTGCTCGCGCTGGCCGGCCTCGAGCGTCTCGGCATCGAGCCGCCGGGTGCCACCGTCCTGGCGCCCGAGGTCATGCTGCCGGCGGTCGGCCAGGGCGCGATCGGGATCGAGTGCCGGGCGGACGACGCGCCGACGCTCGGCCTGCTCGCCGCGATCGACGATCCGGACAGCAGCGCCTGCATCGATGCCGAGCGAACGCTCCTGGCCGCGCTGGATGGCTCCTGCCACACGCCGATCGCCGGCCATGCCACGGCCGCCGGCGGACGGCTGCGGCTGGCGGCGCTGGTCGCGCGCCCGGATGGCAGCGTCTGCCTGCGCACGACCCGCGAAGGTCCGCTTGCGGATGGCGCGGCGCTCGGGCGCGATGCCGGCCTGGAGCTGAAGGCGCGCGCCGGGCCCGGCTTCTTCGCCTGAGATCCGGATCGATCGTGGGGGAATTCGTCCGGTGCGCCTCCTGATCACCCGGCCGCGCGCCGATGCCGAGAAGCTCGCGCAAGCGCTCGAGACCCGCGGCCACGACGTGCGGGTCGAGCCGCTCCTGACCATCCGGCCGATCCCGGGCGCGGTCCCGGACCTCGCCGGCGTGCAGGCGATCCTGCTCACCAGCGCCAACGCCCTGCCGGCGCTCGGCAGCGCCGACCCCGGCCGGCCGGTGTTCGCGGTCGGCGAGGCGAGCGCGCGGGCGGCGCGCGCGGCCGGCTGCGGCGACGTGCGGGCAGCGGGCGGCGATGGCGCGAGCCTGGCGCGCCTGATCATCGCGCAGTGCCGGCCGGCGGACGGCGCGCTCCTCCACCTCGCCGGCACCGAGGTCCGCCCGGGCCTGGCCGAGGCGCTCCGGGCGGCCGGGTTCGCGGTTCGCCGTCAGGCGGTCTACCGGGCAGTCGCCGCGACCGCCTTGTCTCAACCGGTGATTGCAGCAATCGGCGCACGCGCGATCGATGCGGTGCTGCTGTTCTCGCCGCGCAGCGCAGCGATCTTCGCGGGCCTGATCGACGGGCATGGTCTCTCGGACTGCCTCCGCCAAACCGAGGCAATTTGCCTCAGCGACCGCGGTCGCGGCTGCCTGCCGTCGCCTGAGCTGGGCGACCGTGCGGGTCGCCGCTCACCCTGCGGTTGAAGCGATCCTGCGGCAGCTTGAAGGGCGGGGACGAAGGTGCTAGGCGTGCCCCGCGTCGCGCGGCACCGCAGCACAATTCCGCATCGTCACCCAGGATCAGCGGCGAAAGGTTTTCCCGAGAGGTCTCCCATGGCGCGCACCAGAGGCAGACGGCCCGCCAGCCCCCCCGAGCCGACCTCGGAGCCCCGGGCCGCGACCGGCCCCACCGACCCCGGCGGGCACGCCAACGGCAGCGCGCGCGCGGCGGCGGGCTCGGGCGGTCGGCCGCCGGCTGCCGGCGGCGTGCCGTCCGCACTGCCGCGGGCCGCCGCCCGCACGCCGAGCCTGCCGGGAGCGCCCGGAGGTGCCGGTGCGGCCGGAGAGGCGGGATCGCCCGGTTCTCCGGGCGGGGCCGGAGCGCCGGGGGCCGCGAGCCCGGCCGCGCCCTCGTCGGGCCGCCCCCCCGGCGGCCCAGGTGCAAGCCCGCGCCCAGACGCGCGGCCCCCATCGGGCGCCGGCGAGCCATCCGCGAAGAGCCACCCACCGCGCCAGGCGCCGCATACGCCGGCGGGCTCGCGCCGGAGCTTCCGCAACGGCGTGATCGGCGGCGTGATCGGCGGCCTGCTCGGTGGCGTCGCGGCCTGGGCGGCGCTGACCTATCTCGTGCCGTCGAATGCGGGCGACGAGGTCCAGGCCCTGCGTGCCCGGGTCGAGCAGCTCGGCAGCGCGGTCGACCGCTCGCAGGGCGACCAGCAGGCCCTGGCCGAGCTCAGCAGCCGGGTCCAGGCCCTGCAGCAGGCGTCGCCCGCGGCCGGCGGCGATCTCGCGGCCCGGGTCCAAGCGCTGGAGAAGGCGCGCGCCGCGGGCTCCGACCAGACCCAGGGCGGGCCCGGCCTCGCGGCGCTGACCAAGCGCCTCGACGCGCTCGAGCACGGCGCGGGCGCCGCCGAAGGCAGCGCTCCGACCGCTGGCCTCGATGATCTTCGCACCCGCCTCACGGCGCTCGAGGGCCAGGTCTCGAGCCTCGCCACCGACGTCGCCGGGGCCGGCGATGCCCGGACCGGCGATGTCGCCTCGCTCGAGGCCCTGCAATCCCGGCTCGGGGCGATCGAGAGCCGCCTGCCCGAGGCCGACGCGGCGGCCCATCGGATCGATGCGCTGAGCGCGCGGGTCGACAGCCTCGAGCCGACCGGCGCCAAGGTCGGGCAGCTGGCCGGCGACGTCGACCAGATCAAGCAGCAGAGCGCCGCCGCCCAGAGCCGCCTGGACGGGCTCGCCGCTCAGGTCCAGGGCCTGGGCCAGCAGCTCCAGGCGCTGGGCGGCGACGTCAAGGGGGTGCAGACCGGGCTCGCCGAGACCCGGAACCGGGCCGCGACCGCCGACGACCGGCGGGCCCAGGCGGCGGCGCTCGCTCTGATCACCACCCAGATCGATGCCGCGCTCGGCCAGGGCAAGCCCTACGAGGCGCCGCTTCGCAGCCTGACCGCGCTCGGCGACCAGGACGCGGCGGTGCGCCAGGCGGCCACGGAGCTGGCGCCGGGCGCGGCGAGCGGGGTGCCGAGCCTGGCGGCGCTCCGGCAATCCTTCGCGCCGGTCGCCGACGAGATCGTGCAGCGCGAGCGCGCGCCCGAGGGCGGCAGCCTGATCGACCGGGCGACCAGCAACCTGATGCGGCTGGTGACGGTGCGCCCGGTCGGCGCCGACGTCGCGGGCGAGGATGCCGCCGCCCGCGTCGCGCGCGCCGAGGCCGACCTCGACCGGGGCGACCTCGCCGCCGCGGTCGCCGAGGTCGAGGCCCTCAAGGGCCCTGCCGCCGAGGCTGCCGCGGCCTGGCTCGGCGACGCCAAGGCACGTCTGCAGGCGACCGCGGCGCTCGCCAGCCTGCGCGCTCACGTCACGGCCCTGCTGTCGCCGACCGACTGAGCCCGCCACGCCGGAGCCACAGCAAGGACCGTCATGATTCGGCTGATTGTGTTCCTCATCGTCGCGGTCGGCCTGTCCCTGGTCGCGGCCTGGTTCGCCGACCACCCGGGGCGGGTCTCGCTGATCTGGCAGGGCCTGCAGATCGAGACCTCGGTCGGCGTGCTGGCGCTGGCCGTGGCGGTGTTCGGCATCGTCCTGGTGATCCTGTTCGAGCTCGTGCGCCTCCTGCACCGCGCCCCGAAGCGGTTCAGCCAGCGCCGGCGGCGGGCGCGCGTCGATCGCGGCCACCAGGCGCTGGCCCAAGGTCTGGTGGCGGCGGCCGCGGGCGACGTCGCGGCGGCGAAGGCCTTGAACCGGCGGGCCGAGAAGCTGCTCGATCACGCGCCCTCGACCCTGCTGCTCAGCGCCCAGGCGGCGCAGCTCGACGGCGACGAGGGCGCCGCGCGCCAGACCTTCCAGCGGATGTTGAAGCACGGCGAGACCGAGTTTCTGGGCCTGCGCGGCCTGCTCGCCCAGGCGATCAAGGACGGCGACAGCGCGACCGCGCTCAGGCTCGCAAAACGCGCCTATCTGCGCCGGCCGAACACGCCCTGGGTGCTGACCACGCTGTTCGACCTGCAGACCCAGGCCGGCCTCTGGACCGAGGCGCTGAGCACGGTCGGCGAGATGGCGCGCTACCAGCTGATCGACCGGGCGACCGCGATCCGGCACCGGGCGATCCTGGTCCATCAGCAGGCGGTGAGCGAGCGCAAGGCGGGCCGGCCGTACGAAGCCCTGCGCCTGGCGCGCAAGGCGCACAAGCTGCTGCCGAGCCTGGCGCCGCTCGCGGTCCTGGCGGCCGAGCTCGCGGAGCAGACCAACCAGACGCGCCTCGCCCGCAGGATCATCGAGGCCGGCTGGCGCGCCGAGCCGCATCCGGCGCTCGCCCGCGCCTATCTGGCCCAGGCCGCGGGCCAGCCGCCGGCCGAGCGCCTGAAGCTCGCCGAGCGTCTGCACCAGCTGGCGCCCGAGCACGTCCAGAGCGATCTGGTGCTGGCCGAGCAGGCGCTGGCGGCCGGGCAGCTGCAGACCGCCCGCACCGCCCTGGAGCGCGCGCGCAAGCGGGCGCCGAGCGCGTCGGTCTACCGCCTGCTCGCGGAGGTCGAGCAGGCCGAGGGCCAGGGCGAGAAGGCGCGCGCCTGGCTGGCCAAGGCGGTCGACGCGCCGCCGGACCCGGCCTGGCTCTGCCGGGCGACCGGCGAAGTGCGCGCGCGCTGGTCGCCGTTCGGCCCGGACGGCCGCTTCGACAGCCTGCGCTGGGGCGCGCCGCCCAAGATCGTGCCGCTCCTGCGCGAGGACGCCGAGGCCCAGCTGATCCCGCCCGCGGGCGGGACCGGGCGCGGCACCGACGGCCGCGCCGCGCCCGCGCCTCCGGCCGCCGGCGCGGTGCCCACGGTCGTCGCCCCGGACGTGCCGCACGTCACCCGCGAGACCGCGGTCGCCCGCGCCCCCTCCTGACCCCAGGCACCTCCCGGGCGACCCGCCCGCATCTCCGGCGCGCGCCGCGCCTTGACGGCGCGCCGGCCGCCCGGTACTAGCAGCCACCTCGCCCGGCCGGAGTAGCTCAGGGGTAGAGCGGCTGATTCGTAATCAGTAGGTCGGAGGTTCGAATCCTCTCTCCGGCACCAATGGCGCTCCGACGGCCCGGTCACGAAGGCCGTCGCTCGGGCGCGATGGCGAGGCCGGCCTTGCGCAGGCCGTCGGCGATGTGCTCGATGTGCGGGTCCGGCACGTTCCAGATGCGCGCCATGTCAAAGAGGCGTTCGCGGACCTCCGGCTTGAGCTTGAGCGCCGCTTCGATCATCGGCTGCGCCTCCGCGCTCCGACCCAGCTGGCCGAGAATCATCACCCTGAACAGCAGCCACCAGACGTCGCCCGAGCCGCCTTGATTTTGCGCCTCCGTCCAGGCCCGCTGATAGTCGCCCGTCTGGTAATCGTAGTAGATGATGGCATCCAGATACCATTGCGGGTGATCAGGATTGAGCGCGATCGCTTTCCTGACCAGCGCCAGCCCGCGCTGCCAGTCCCCCATGTAGACCAGCCGGGTTCCGTAGTGGGCAAGCGGCTCGGGATCATTGGGATTGAGGCTGATCGCCTGCTCCCCGGCCTTCCTGAAGGCCAAGAGATTGTGCCGGTCGAACAGAGCATTGGCGAGCATCAGCTGGCCGGTCGGGTTCCGCGGGTCGATCTCGACCGCGCGATAGGCTGCCGTGAGCGAACGCTCATAGGAATTGTAGAGCTCCGGTCGCGGATTGAAGCCGAACCGATGTTCCTGCGCGTAGATGTTTGCCAGAACAGCCCACGCGTCCGAATAATCGGGATCGAGTTCGACCGCGTGCTCGAGGCAGGCCCGCACCTTGGCGTGCTCGCGTGGGTCGAACACTGTCTGGTAGTGATAGTAACGAAGGACGCAATCGTAGGCGGCAAACGAGGTTGATGGCCGGTGTTGCGCGCCGGCCAGATCCGCTTCCGCGATCACACCGTAGTTGCCGGCGACGGTGGCCGACACCTCCTGCGAGACATCGTCTTGAATTTCCGAGACATTGGCCGGCGTGAGCTCATCGCGATAGGTCTTGGCCCAGATGATCTCGCCGGACCGGGCATCGACCAGACGGGTCGAGAGTTCAGTCGGTCCGTCTCGCGTCGAACGCTGCCGTCCAGCAGATAATCGACGCCGAGCTCGCGTTTGAGGCGTTGGGGATCAACCGGCCGTTCCTGGTACTTGGCGGTCGATCCGATCGAGAGGACGAACAATGCTTTGAACCGCGCAAGATCGGTCACGAGCTGATCGGTGACGCCTTCGGCGAAATAGGCCTGCCCGGGATCGCCGCTGAGGTTCAGGAAGGGCAACACGGCGATCTTGGGCCCATGAGGCAGATCGGCCACGGCGTCGCCGCGGCTGCCGGACCACGATCTGGGAGCCAGGTCCGCGCCAAACCATCCCAGCGCTCCAAGCAGGGAGCCGGCGAGGAGGCCGGTCGCGAGCCAAGGCCAGCGCGATCTCAGGTTGCCACGCGCTCGGGTCGCCGCAGCGGCCGCCGCGCGCTCGCCCGCCGGGGCGACGGCAGCCGGATCGGGGAGCGCAGGCTCCCGCCGCTCGAAGGTCGGCACGTAGCCGCCCTTCGGGATGTCGATCCGAACCGGGTCCTCCCGGCCGGCGGTCAGGTAATAGCGCTCCAGTCTCCGGCGCAGCTTGGCCGCCTCGATCCGGACCACCGGATCGTGCTGCGGATCGATCGTGGCGTCGCGGCCGAACACGTCGATCGCGATGCTCGTGCCCTTGAGCCGGTCGGCACGACCCGCCAGGGTCTCCTCGACGATGTATTCGAGAAAGCGTCGGTTGCGCGCGGAAGCGTCGAAGCCCGGGCTGCCGAGGAGGCGTTCGAGCTCTTCACGCACGTCGGCGGCGTTCATCGCGACCCCCCTCGGCCCGTCGGCCGCCCCTCCTGCGGCGCACGGCTCATTCGATCAGGCTGTTAGCCGACCCGTGACAGAATGGTGACAGGCCCGCGCCGTCAGCTCTACCACGCCACGTCCTGGCTGGCGCAATTGGATTGATCCAGGCCAACCGCGCCCTCCAGGCTCTGTAGGCTCCCTGTAGGCTCCCGCAAGGCTCTCTCACACGGCTCGCTCAGCGCGTAGCCTCCGAGGCTTCGGGACGTGCCGCTCGGACAGGTCGCGAGGTTTTGATCGGGCAAAGATGGGTGAGGAGATCGAGACGCTCGCCTGCCGGTTCCCGGAGCATGCCTCGGCCATCCGCAGGCTCGGGGCACGCGATCCGAACTTTCGCTCGATCTGCGGGGATTACGCCGAGGTGCTGCGGGCGCTGAAGCATTGGCAAGCGGCCGGCCAGGCCGCGCCCGAGCGGGTCGCCGAGTACCGTCACAGCCTCGAGGAGCTCGAGGCGGAGGCTCTGGCGATCCTGCAGGCATTCCAGGGCGACCAGGGGGGTGCGCGATGACACGAGTAGAGCAAGGACGCCTTCGACCGATCATGGCGCTGGCCGTCGTCGCGGCGCTCGGCGCCTGCGCGCCGACCAAGCAGGTCGCGATGGAGAGGCCGCCGCCGGCCTCGGCCGTGCTGCCCGACCCGGCCCTGCTCCAGAAGGGGAAGAGCGGCGAAGTCGATCAGGTCTACCTGAACCCTGCCGTCAAGTGGGCCTCGTACAGCAAGATCATGCTCGACCCGGTGACCATCTGGACCGGTCAGGGCTCCGATATGGCCAAAACGTCGCCCAAGGTGCAAAAGGCGCTCGCCGACTCGTTCTTCACCGATCTCTACGATGCGGCCTCGAAACGCTGCCAGATGGTCACCGAGCCTTCGCCGGGCACGATGCGCTGGCACATAGCCCTGGTCGATGCGACCTCCGCGAACCCGTTCCTGAACACGCTTTCGACCTACGAGCCGCACGTCCACCTGTTGGATGTCCTCGCCGGCTACGCGTTCGACCATGGCGTCGCCTACTGGGTCGGCGAGGCCACGGCGGAAGGCTACGCGAGGGATGCGACCATCGGCACGCTGCTCTGGCAGGGCGTCGACGAGCGCGCCGGCACCAAGGCCTGGGGCCGCAACACCTTCAACTCCTGGGACGACGTCGACAACGCCTTCAAGGCCTGGGCCGCCCAGTTCGCCAAGCGACTTGGCGAGTTGGGCGCCTGCCCGCAGTGACAACGCGCTGCGCGCACTCTAGGCTGGCGCCGGTCAATCCGTCGTAGATGGGGGGGATCCGGCGATGAGGCTCTACGCAATTGCCATTCTGGTCATGCTGGCCGGCTGCAATCCGGTCAGCGTCAACACCGGCGCGTCGCCGACCGCGGACTTCGCCAACCTGCACACCTACGCCTGGGAGCGGAACCCGCAGATGGGCGGCACGCTGGATGATTCGATCGCCGGGCAGGAGATCCACGGCGCGGTCGATCAGGCTCTCCAGGCGCGCGGCTTCCGGCCCGCGGCCGGTGACCCGCCGGATTTCCTGGTCGACTACCACGTCAAGGAGCAAAACGAGTTGGAGATCAGCGGCGGGCGCTGGAACGTCGAGCAGTTCAACTACACCGAGGGCACCCTGATGGTCGCGCTGGTCGACCCCAAGAGCAAGCTCTTCCTCTGGCAGGGCACCGCCGAAGGGGTCGTCGCTCCCGGTGGCGAGTTGGCCAAGGACATCCAGGCCGCCGTCCAGAAGATGTTCGCGAACTTCCCGTCGTAGCTCGAGCCACCGCGGGCCGGGCCGCGCGGGCCTCGCCGGTGCGGATCGGCGGAGGATCGAACGACCACGCAATCTTCCAAGTAGCTCCGCTCAATTCAAGGAAGGGAGACCCTAGATGCAAGCCTTAGCGAAACGAATGCTGGCGGCGGCGATCCCGATCGCGCTCGCCGCCGCGTGGCGGGCGGATCGCCCGCCTCGGCGCAGGAGAAGAAGCCCAACATCCTGTTCATCATGGGCGACGACATCGGCATCATGCAGCCGAGCGTCTACCACCGCGGCCTGATGGTCGGCGAGACGCCGAACATCGACAAGATCGCGAATCAGGGCGGGCTCTTCATGGACTACGTCGCCATGCAGAGCTGCACCTCCGGGCGCAACGTGTTTTTCACCGGCATGTATCCGCTGCGCACCGGCATGATCCCGCCGCAGCTGCCCGGCAGCCCGTCCTATCTCCAGCCCGGCACGCCGGCGATCGCCAAGTTCCTCTATGATCTCGGCTACACCACCGGCGAGTTCGGCAAGAACCACCTCGGCGATCACACCGCCGCCCTGCCGACGGCGCACGGCTTCCAGGAGTACTGGGGCTATCTCTACCACCTCGACGCGGTGCAACAGGTGAGCTTCCCCGACATCAACAAGTCGCCGACCGAGCAGACCGTGGCGCCGCCCTGCAAGAACACGCCGATCCCCGGGATTCCCGAGGTTCCGGGCGCGGTCGATCCCAAGACGACGGTCTGCCTGACGCCGCCGCGCCCGATCATCTGGTGTCACTCGTCCGACGGCACGGAGGCCAACCAGAGCTGTCAGGACGAGGGCCCGATGACGCTCGACCGGTCGCGGACCGTGGACGAGGAGATCTCGGCCAAGGTCATCGACTTCCTCGACCGCAATGACCCCAAGAAGACCGGCAAGCCGTTCTTCGTCTGGTACAATCCGGCGCGCATGCACGTCGTGACCATGCTGCCGCCGAAATACGAGGCCATGCTGGGCGAGAAGGGCGGCAAGGACTGGGGCGTCAACGAAGCCGGCATGAAGCAGTTGGACGACAACGTCGGCTATGTGCTCGAGAAGCTCGAGGCGATGGGCCAGTCCGACAACACGATCGTGGTGTTCACGACCGACAACGGCGCCGAAGCGATCAGCTTCCCCGACGGCGGCGTGACGCCGTTCAAGGGCCAGAAGGGCGAGGCCTACGAAGGCGGCTATCGGTCGCCCGCGATGATCCGCTGGCCCGGGGTCATCAAGCCCGGGACGATCTTCAAAGACCTGTTCGCCGCGCTCGACTGGCTGCCGACCTTCGTCGAGATCGCCGGCGGCCCGAAGGGCGACGGCCTGAAGAAGCAGCTCGAGGAAGGCAAGTATCCCGGCATCGTCAAGACCACGCTGGATGGCATCAACCAGATCGACTACCTGACCGGCAAGTCCGACAAGTCGGCGCGCGACTACTTCTTCTACTTCTCGGGGGCGACGCCGTCGGCGGTGCGCTACAAGAACTGGAAGATGTACTACAACATGTCGCAGCCCGGCGCCGACGGCTGGATCCTGCCGCTGGTGCCGTTCCACTTCACCCTGGTCGACAACATCAAGCGCGACCCGTTCGAGCAGGCGGTCGGCCTCCAGCAGAAGTCGGCCATGAGCGTCGGCGGCGCGCTCGCCGCGCCGATGACCGCCTTCCAGTACGACTGGAACATGCTGCCGATCGGCCAGCAGCTCTGGCTCAAGTGGTTCGAGACGCTCAAGGCGTTCCCGCCGATGCAGGCGCCCGAGAGCTACAACCTCACGCAGGTGATGGACATGATGAAGTCCGGCGCCGGGCACCCGAGCGACTAGCGTCAAGGGACCAGCGCACGAGGCGGGCGCCCGATCACTGGGCGCCCGCCCCCTCTCCAAGACCGCGCGGGGAAGGAGGCTTCCCATGATCACGCACCTGATCTACCCCGGCTCGCATGCATCGCCAGCGTGGCGCTGTGCGGGACAGCCTGCCTCACCGCAGGCGTCGGCTTCGCGTCGACCAGCGTGGCGGAGGATGCGGCCAGGCGACTGGCCGGGCTAAGAGAACGTGCACGAGGCGCTCAAGAACCTGCGACAAGAGGCCCGGTGACCCCGCCGCGGGGGCGTGTCAGTCCAAGCGGCAGGCTGGCCTCCAAGGCCGGTCAAATGGAGGGAGACCGTCGATGAAAGCCTTATCGAAACGACTGCTGGCGGCGGCGATCCCGATCGCGCTCGCCGCCGCCGTGGCCGGGCGTGGCGCCCGCCGCGGCGCAGGAGAAGAAGCCCAACATCGTCGTGATCATGGGCGACGACGTCGGCTGGTTCAACATCGGCGCCTACCACCAGGGCATCATGTCCGGCAAGACGCCGAACCTCGACAAGCTGGCCGCAGACGGCATGCGGTTCACCGACTACTACGCCGAGGCGAGCTGCACCGCGGGCCGCGCCAATTTCATCACCGGCGAATTGCCGCTGCGCACCGGCCTCACCACCGTCGGCCAGGCCGGCGCCGATGTGGGGCTCCCGGATCAGGCCGTGACGCTCGCGACCGTGCTCAAGTCGCTCGGCTATGAGACCGGCCAGTTCGGCAAGAACCACCTGGGCGACCTCAACAAGTACCTGCCGACGGTGCACGGCTTCGACGAATTCTTCGGCTACCTGTACCATCTGGACGCGATGTCGGACCCGTACTGGTTCGACTATCCGCAGGACTGGATCGACAAGTACGGGCCGCGCGACCTGATCCATTCCTATGCGACCGACACCGACGATCCCACGGTGCAGCCGCGCTGGGGCAAGGTCGGCAAGCAGAAGATCGTCGACGAGGGCCCGCTGGCGCCGTTCCCGAACATGGCCGGACGCCAGAACTGGCAGGAAGGCCGCAAGGCCAAATACGACATGGAGACCTTCGACGAGGTGCTGGTCAAGGCCAGCGAGGACTTCATGGACAAGGCCAAGAAGGACGGCAAGCCGTTCTTCCTCTGGCACAACACGACGCGCATGCACGTCTTCACCTACATCCCGCCGAAGTACCAGGCGATGATGAACTATGAGAGCAACTACGGCCTGGAAGAAGCCGGCATGGCGCAGCTGGACGACAGTGTCGGCGAGCTGCTGAAGCATCTGCAGGACATCGGCGAGGCCGACAATACCATCGTCATCTTCACGACCGACAACGGCGCCGAGGTGTTCACCTGGCCGGATGGCGGCATGACGCCGTTCCGGGCGACCAAGGGCACGGTCTTCGAGGGCGGCTTCCGCGTGCCGGCGATCATCCGCTGGCCGGGCAAGGTCAAGCCGGGGACCGTCGAGAACGGCATCTTCTCCGGCCTCGACTGGCTGCCGACCTTGACCGCGGCCGCCGGCAACCCCGACATCAAGGACCAGCTGCTGAAGGGCGTCCAGCTGGGCGATCGCACCTACAAGAACCACCTGGACGGCTACAACCAGATGGACCTGCTGCTCGGCAAGGGACCGTCGGCGCGCCACGAGCTCTTCTACTTCGGCGGCCCGAAGCTGGGTGCGCTCCGGATCGATGACTTCAAGTTCCAGTTCTACCAACAGCCCCAGGGCTGGCCCGGCCCCAAGGTCGTGACCGACATGCCGCTGATCTACAACATCCGCCAGGATCCGTTCGAGCGGACGCCATCGATCTTCGGCGAAAGCCTGAACGATCTCGGCGGCGGCTACATGAACGACTTCTATGCCCGCGAGTTCTGGCGCTTCGTCCTGGTGCAGCAGACGGTCGCGACGCTGGCGAAGACCGCGATCGAGTTTCCGCCGATGCAGGCGCCGGCCTCCTTCAACCTGGAGGCGGTGAAGGCGCAGATCGACGAGATGATCAAGAGCCACGAAGGCCAATAGCCGAACTGCCGACACGGGCGGGCGCGCCCGCCTCGGTGCACGGCGACGGTTTTCAAAACCGTCCCGACGCCAGAGGGAGCGCCCGCCGCCTTCGTCAACAGTCAGGAGGCTCGCCGTGATTGCGCGACTCGTCAACGCTGTTTCTGCCGCCGTCGCGGCGCTCGCGTCTTGCGTGACCGCCTGCGTCGTCGCCGGCCTGAGCTGCGCATCTCCGGCCGCGGCGCAGGACGCGTCCATGCCCAACATCCTGGTCATCATGGGCGACGACATCGGCTACTGGAACATCAGCGCCTACAACCGCGGCATGATGGGCTACCGGACGCCCAACATCGACCGCATCGCCAACGAGGGCGCGATCTTCACCGACTACTACGGCCAGCAATCGTGCACCGCCGGCCGCGCCGCGTTCATCACCGGCCAGAGCCCGATGCGCACGGGCCTTCTGAAGGTCGGGCTGCCGGGCGCGAAGGAAGGGCTGTCGGACAAGGACCCGACGCTCGCCGAGCTGCTCAAGCCGCTCGGCTACGTGACCGGACAATTCGGCAAGAACCATCTCGGCGACCGCAACGAGTTCCTGCCGACCGTGCACGGCTTCGACGTGTTCTTCGGCAACCTCTATCACCTCAATGCCGAGGAGGAGCCGGAGCACCCCGACTATCCGAAGAACCTCGAGTTCAAGCTGCGCTTTGGGCCCCGCGGCGTCCTCAGATGCACGGCGACCATCGCCGAGACCCCGGGGGAGGATCCCCGGTTCGGCAAGTGGGGCAAGCAGAGCTGCGAGGACACCGGCCCGCTCACCAGAAAGCGCATGGAGACCGCCGACGAGGAGTTTCTCAAGGCCACGCTCGATTTCATCGACCGCGCCAACAGCGACAAGAAGCCGTTCTTCGCGTGGTTCAATCCGACCCGCATGCACATCTGGACCCACCTCAAGCCCGAGTCCCAGGACAAGACCGGTCTCGGCATCTACCCGGACGGCATGGTCGAGCATGACGGCCAGGTCGGCCAGCTCTTGAAGAAGCTCGATGACCTGGGCATCGCCAAGAACACGATCGTGATCTACACGACCGACAATGGCGCCGAGACATTCTCCTGGCCCGACGGCGGCACCACGCCGTTCCGCGGCGAGAAGAACACCAACTGGGAGGGCGGCTATCGCGTGCCGGCGTTGCTGCGCTGGCCCGGCCTGGTGCCGCCGCGCACCGAGATCAACGACATCGTCTCGGCGGAGGACTGGGTGACGACGCTGGTCGCGGCGGCCGGCGTGCCCGACATCAAGACCAAGCTGCTGCAGGGCTACGACGCCGGCGGCAAGACCTTCAAAGTGCACCTCGACGGCTACGACCAGCGCGACCTGCTCGCCGGCAAGGGTCCGGATCAGCGCCGCGAGTTCTTCTACTGGACCGACGACGGCGACCTCGCCGGCCTGCGCTATGACCAGTGGAAGGCGGTGTTCATGGAGCAGAAGGCGGAGGGCTTCGATGTGTGGGCACAGCCGATGGTGCCGCTGCGCCTGCCCATGCTGTTCAACCTGCGCTCAGACCCGTTCGAGCGCGCCCAGCACGAGGCCGGCGACTACGTGAGGTGGTTCATCGACCACGCGTTCGTGGTGGTTCCGGCACAGGCGATCGTGGCGCAGTATCTGACCAGCTTCCAGCAGTTTCCGCCGCGCCAGAGGCCCGGCAGTTTTTCGGTCGAGCAGGCCATGGAAAAGCTGACGAACCCGCAGGGCGGCAATTAACTGCGCGCGCTCGCGCATCCGGAGGCGGGCTCAAGAGGGCGCCCGCCTCCGATGCAAATGCAACGCGACACCAGGAAGGAGACAGCCATGATCGCGCGACTGAGCAACCGCATCGCTTACACCATCGCCATCCTCGCGCTCGGACGCGACGAACCTGGCGCGTCACCAACGACTTGAGGGTCACATGTCCTAGATACATGACGGTCCTGGCCGTACTGAGCATCGGCCTGCTGGGAGCGCTGCTCGGAAATGCGAAGCCGTTGAGCGCGGCGGAGCAAAGCCCGGTCACGGCGATCGACATTCTGCTCGAGCCCGACCAGACGATGATCGAGCACGCGGTGGCCGCCAATGAGCGCCTGCTCAAGGTTTTCCCCAAGGGCTTTGCTCTGGGCAGGACCCACGCACCGCACATCTCGACCCTGCAGCGGTACGTCAAGACGGCGGATCTCGACAAGGTCTATGAGGCCGTCGCCAAGGTCCTCGCCGAGGAGAAGCCGACCCACTGGAAGTTAAAGGCCTACAAGTACTACTACATCCCCTGGAAGGATATCGGCCTTGCCGGGATCGTGATCGAGCCGACGGACGACCTCATCAGGTATCAGCAGAAACTGATCGATGCCGTCACCCCGTTCACGGTGAAGACGGGAACCGCGGCGGCGTTCGTCACCACCAAGGAAGACCCCGAGATCAACCAGCCGACGATCGACTACGTGGCGGCCTTTGTGCCGAACGAAAGCGGCGAGAAGTTCAACCCGCACGTCACAATCGGCCTCGCTCCCCAGGATTACCTGAACAAGATGCTCGACGAGAAGTTCGAGGCGTTCACGTTCTCGCCGGTGGGGGCGTCCGTTTACCATCTCGGCAACTTCGGGACCGCGCGGGAGAAGCTCAAGACCTGGAAGTTAGAGCCCTGAGGCGCCTGTCAGGAAGCGGGCGCTCCTGTAGCGGGGCGCCGGCTTCTTCTCGAAGCTCAAGGAGACTTGCCATGATCGCACGACTGATCAACCGCATCGCTTCCACCATCGCCGTCCTCGCGCTTTGCGTGACGGCCTGGAGCGTCCGGGCCGCCGATGATCCGCTGCCGTCCTGGAACGACGGCCCGGCCAAGCAGGCGATCACCGCGTTCGTCGCGGCCGTGACCACGACGGGCAGCGCCGACTTCGTGCTGCCGGCGGATCGGATCGCCACCTTCGATCAGGACGGCACGCTCTGGGTCGAGCATCCGCTCTACGCCCAGGCGATGTTCGCGCTCGACCGGATCGGCGCGCTCGCGCCCAAGCACCCCGAGTGGAAGAGCAAGGAGCCGTTCAAGTCGGTGCTCGAAGGCGACCGCACCTCGATCGCCAAATTCAGCGAGGGCGACTGGGCCAAGATCATCGGCGCCACGCATGCCGGCATGACCACCGAGCAGTTCATCAAGATCGCCGGCGACTGGCTCGACAAAGCCGAACACTCGAAGTTCAAGCGACCGTACACCGAGCTGATCTACCAGCCGATGCTCGAAGTGATGAAGTACCTGCGCGCCAACGGCTTTCGAACCTACATCGTGACCGGCGGCGGCCAGGAGTTCGTGCGCGTCTACAGCGAGCGGGTGTACGGCGTGCCGGTCGAGCAGGTGGTGGGCTCCAGCATCACGACCAAGTACGAAGCCAAGGACGGCAAGCCGGTCCTGATGCGCGAGCCCAAGGTGTTCTTCGTCGACGATGGCCCCGGCAAGGCGGTCGGCATCAACCTGTTCATCGGCAGGCGGCCCCACGCCGCGTTCGGCAACTCCGACGGCGATCGCGAGATGCTGGAATGGACCGGGGCGGGCGACGGCAAGCGGCTGATGATGCTGGTGCTGCACGACGACGCCGAGCGCGAGTACGCGTACGGGCCCGCGAACGGCCTGCCGGCCACCAAGGTCGGCACCTTCTCCCAGGCGCTCGCGGACGAGGCGAAGGCGAAGGGCTGGACGGTGATCAGCATGAAGAACGACTGGAACACCGTGTTCGCCAAAAAATGAGAGCGAGGGCCACGAGAGGGTGTGGTCAGGGTTGCCGCGATCGGTATGCTGGCCCTGTCGAGCGGGCCGGCCCCGGGCATGGGGGCACGCCCGGCGCGCCGCGCCGACCGTAAGAGGCTGAGGCGAGGAGCAGCGGCTGCCGCTGCGACGAGACAGTGGAGGTGGAAAAGATGACCGAGATCCTGACCCGCCGGCGGACGCTGCTGGCGCCCGGCGCTGTCGTCCTTGGCCTGGCTCTCTTGACCAGCGGCTGCGCCGGCAACAGTGCCAACGTCGCCAACCCCGACCAGTACGACACCTACGACACCAATCACGACAACAACCTCAGTCAGGAGGAGTGGGATCAGGGGTACATGATGATGGACACCAATGGCGATGGCATCGTCACGCGCGACGAGTTCGACGCCGCGACCGGTCGTGGCGGACGCTAGCCGCTGTTGCCGAGGCGATCGGGTTTGCCGCGGGTCGCCGCCACCCCGATCGGATGTCTCGTCTCTGCGGTCGCGGCGGCGATGGCGGCGATCGGGGTCTGCGGCGCCGCTTCCCCCACGCCGCCGGCGGCGGCCCCGACGATCGTCGGCAGCGCTGCCTGCGGCGGCTGCCACCAGAGCGAAATGGCGGCCTGGCGCGGATCGCAGCATGCTCTGGCGATGCAGGCGGCCACGGCGCAGACCGTGCTCGGCAACTTCGATGATGCGAGCTTCACCCATGCCGGCCTGACCTCGCGCTTCTTCAGGCGCGACGGCGGGTTCTTCGTCTCGACCGACGGGCCCGACGGCAAGCTCGCGGAGTTCCAGATCCGCTACACGTTCGGCGTCTACCCGCTGCAGCAGTATCTGATCGCCTTCCCCGACGGCCGCCTGCAGGCGCTCGGCATCGCCTGGGACGCCCGGCCCAAGGACCGGGGCGGCCAGCGCTGGTTCCATCTCTACCCCGACCGGACCCTGCACGCCGGCGATCCTTTGCATTGGACCGGCATCGATCAGACCTGGAACTTCATGTGCGCCGAGTGCCACGTGACCGAGCTGCACAAGAACTACGATGCCGCGGGCAACACCTACGCGACCACCTGGGCCGAGATCGGCGTCGGCTGCGAGGCCTGCCATGGCCCGGGCTCGGCGCACGTCGCCTGGGCCGGGCGGCAGCAGAGCCCGCCGGCCCGCGGGCAAAGGCGGCGATGACGGGCTCATCGTCCACTTCGACGAGCGCCAGGGCATCCACTGGACCATCGACCCCGCCACCGGCAACGCCGCCCGCAGCGCGCCCCGGACCAGCGCCAAGGAGCTCGAGACCTGCGGCGTCTGCCATTCCCGGAGCGCCAGGATCGCCGAAGGCTGGCGCCCCGGGCGGCAGCTGCTCGAGACGCATGTGCCGAGCCTGCTCGAGCCCGGCCTGTTCGAGGCCGACGGCAAGATGCTGGACGAGGTCTACAACTACGCCTCGTTTCGCCAGAGCAGGATGTTCATGCAAGGCGTCAGCTGCAGCGATTGCCACGAGCCGCATTCGCTCGCGCTGCGCGCCGAGGGCAACGGCGTCTGCTACCAGTGCCACGAGCAGGCGAAGTACGGCGCGGTCTCGCATCACCACCATGCGGCCGGCTCGCCGGCGGCGGGCTGCCCCGCCTGCCACATGCCGGAGCGGACCTACATGGTGGTCGACCCGCGCCACGATCATGGCTTCCGGATCCCGCGGCCGGATCTGTCGGCGCGCTTCGGCGTCTCCAACGCCTGCAACGACTGCCACACCGACAAGGACGCCGGCTGGGCGGCGGCCGCGATCGAGGGCTGGCACGGGCCGGAGCGCAAGGGCCTGCAGACCTGGACCGAGGCCTTTGCCGCGGCCCGCGACGACAAGGTGGAGGCGGGGCCGCTGCTGCTGCAGGTCGCGACCACGCCGGGGGTGCCGGCGATCGCGCGGGCGACCGCGCTCGAGGACCTGGCCGGCTGGCCGAGCCCGGAGGCGATCGAGGCCGCCCGGAAGGGCCTCGCGGACGTCGACCCGCTGGTCCGCCTGGCGGCGCTGCGCAGCCTGCAATCGCTGCCGCCCGCGCAGAGCTGGCCCCTGGCCCAGGGCCTGCTCGACGATCCGGTCCGCGGGGTCAGGATCGAAGCGGCCTCGCTGCTGGCGGCCATGCCGCAGGACCAGCTGGCGCCGGCGGACCGCCAGCGGCTGGACCGGGCGATCGACGAGGACGTGGCGGCCCAGCGGCTCAACGCCGACCGGCCCGAAGGCCGGGTCAACCTCGGCAACCTCTATGCGCAGCGGGGGCAATCGGGCGCGGCCGAGGCCGAATACAAGGCCGCCCGCGCGCTCGACCCGACCTTCGTGCCCGCCGACGTCAGCCTCGCCCAGCTCTACGCCCGGGAGCACCGCGACGCCGAGGGCGAGCGGATTTTGCGCCAGGCGCTCGCGCGCATGCCCGACGACGCCGCGCTGCACAACGCGCTCGGCCTCAACCTGGTGCGGCAGCGCCGCAGCGCCGAGGCGCTGGCGGAGATCGCCCGCGCCGCCGAGCTCGACCCGGCCAACGCGAGATACGCCTACATCCAGGGCATTGCGCTCAACTCGACCGGGCGGACCGACGAGGCGCTCAGGGTGCTCGAGGCCAGCCACGGCCGCCACCCGGCCGATCGGGACACGCTGCTGGCGCTGGTCACGATCAACCGCGACGCGGGCCGCCTCGACGTCGCGCTGACCTGGGCCGACCGGTTGGCGGCGATCGATCCGCAGGCGCGGGCGCTGCGCGACCAGATCGCGCGCCAGGCCGGGGGTCAGCAATGAGACAAGGGGCCGGCGCCGGCCAGAGCGTGCGCGGCAAGCGCGTGTCGGTTCGCACGTTTGGCGGGTGGGCCGCCTTGACCCCATGGGAGGACGTGGGATGAAGAAAAAATTGCTCCTCCTCGCTTGCGTGCTCATCGCGGCAGGCGCGGCTGCCGCGGGGGCGCTGTACTACGTCTACCCGGTTCAGGTGTCGGTATTTGCGGGTCTGACGCGCAACTATTTTCTGTCCTGGTCGGCACCGCCAGGCACGACAACGACGGAATTGAACGCGGCTTACCAAGGTGCCGGGGCGGCTGCGCCCGCGCCTGCCGCCCAGGCGTCATTGCCGAGCGCCAGCGCCGAAGACTGGCCGAGCTACAACAGAACACTCACTTCCGATCGTTACTCGCAGCTCAGCCAGATCAATACGAAGAATGCCGGCAAGCTGAAGGTTTTGTGCACCTATGACGTCAATCAGTTCGCGGCCTTTGAGTCCGGTCTGATCATGGTGGACAACGCTCTGATCGGCACCACCGAATTCGATATTTTCTCCCTCGACCCGGCGACCTGCGCCGAGAATTGGCGAACGCACGAAAACTACCCTCCGAGCCTCCTGTCGGCCAACCGCGGCGCCGCCTACCTGGACGGCATGCTGTTTCGCGGCACCCAGGACGGGCGGGTGCTGGCCTATGACTTCAAGACCGGCAGGCGAATGTGGGAAGCGACCATCGCCGACGCGAAGCTTGGCGAGTCGGTCCCGTCGGCGCCGATTGCCTGGGACGGCCTCGTCTTCGTCGGCAACGCGGGCGGCGACTTCAAGGGCGGCAAGGGGCGCATGTACGCGCTCGACGCGAAGACCGGCAAGATCGTCTGGGAGTTCTTTCTGGTTCCCAAAGCCGAGGGCGAGCGCGACCCGCGGACCGCAAGGCGCAACACCGCTCAACCTGTCGAGTTGGAAAAACGCGCCCGGCATACCCATCAGCGGGGGCGGGACTTGGACATCCTACACCCTCGATACGAAGACCGGGCAGCTCTACGTCCCTGGCGGCAATCCGGCTCCCGACTTCGCAATCGCCGCGCGCGAGGGCGAGAATCTCTATACCGACTCGGTCGTCGTGCTCGACGCCAAGACCGGGGACTACAAGTACCATTTCAAGATCGTGCCGAAGGACTGGCACGACTGGGACGTCTCCAACCCGCCCGTCCTGATTCAAACGATGGGCGGCAAGCAGCTCATGTCGGTCGCGCCGAAGGACGGACATCTCTATGGCTTCGATCTCGCCACCAACGGCCTGCTCTACCGCGTGCCGGTGACCCACGGTCGAGGATGTCGGCGCAAGCGTTCTCGCCCGGCAAAGCCGTCCACTTCTGTCCGGGCGCCGCGGGGGGCGCGGAATGGAACAGCCCGGCCTATGACCCGCAGACCAACCTTATCCTCGTCGGCGAGGTCGATTGGTGCGACACGGCAACGCCGAAGGATGTCAATGAACTGCGGTCGGTGCCGCTCGGGCAGCCATGGGCCGGGATGGCGACATGGAACCCGTTCTGGATGTTCGGCAGATTGGGCCGCTCCGGACGGGTACTGGGCGTGGATGGGTCTACGCCGTCGACGCCGACACCGGCGTCTGGAAGTGGCGGCTGAAGTCTAATTACCCGATCTTCAGCGGTATGACTCCGACGGCCGGGGGCGTCGTGTTCTTCGGTGATGTGGGCGGCAATTTCTATGCGCTCGATGCCGCCAATGGCCAGAAGCTTTGGGGCCAGGATCTCGGCGGCGCGCTCGGCGGCGGCGTGATCACCTATACCGCGAACGGTGCGCAGAAGATTGCCGTGGCGGCCGGCTTCACGAACATCGCCTTTCCAACGAAGATCGTGACCGCCAAGATCGTCGTGCTGGGCCTCGACGGCGCCTCGGGGGGCCAATGACCTGCGCCTTCGATGGTTGCTGATACGGGTCAGCAGCTCTAACACCGGGGAGGCAAATTCATGGATCTGGACGTCGTCCTCTTGTCGCGGATCCAGTTCGCATTCGTCGTCACGTTCCACATCATCTTTCCGGCGTTCACCATCGGGCTGGCGGCGTGGCTCGCGACGATCGAGGGCATGTCGCTGGCCACCGGCAACCCGGTCTACCGGCGGCTGTTCGATTTCTGGCTCAAGGTCTTCGCGGTCTCGTTCGGCATGGGGGTCGTCTCCGGCATCGTCATGGCGTTCCAGTTCGGCACCAACTGGAGCGTGATGGCCGAGAAGACCGGCTCGATCCAGGGGCCGCTGCTCGGCTACGAGGCCTTTACGGCGTTCATCCTGGAAGCCACGTTCTTCGGGATCGTCATGCTCGGGCGCAGCCGGGTGTCGCCGTGGTTCTACCGCTTTTCCTGCGCCATGGTCGCGCTCGGCACCATGGCGTCGTCGTTCTGGATCCTCGCCAACAACAGCTGGATGCAGGTGCCGGTTGGCCACGAGATCGTGGGCGGCAAGATCGTGCCTGGCGACTGGCTCGCGATCATCTGGGGCCCGGTCTTCCGGATCCGCTGGCTGCACATGCTGCTCGCGGCCTTCCTGACCACGGCGATGTGCGTCGCCGCCACCGGCGCCTGGTACCAGCTGCGCAAGGTCCACCTCGGCGAAGGCCGCGTCATGCTGCACTGGGGGCTCGGGCTCGCCGCCGTGCTGATCCCGTTCCAGCTGGCTCTCGGGCATCTCAACGGCCGCTACACCGAAAAGTACCAGCCCTCGAAGTTCACCGCGATCGAGGGCCGCTGGCAGACCGAGCAACCCGCCCGGCTGATCCTGTTCGCCTGGCCCGATCCGAAGAACGAGCGCAACCTGTTCGAGATCTCGGTCCCCTTTTTGGGCAGCCTCGTCGACGACGGCAATTTCACCGCAGAAGAGCCGGGGATCGTGACGATCCCGAGGGACCAGCGGCCACCGCCCGCGATCCCCTTCTTCGGTTTTCGCATCATGGTCGGCATGGGCCTCGTGATGCTCGCGATCAGCTGGTTCGGCAACTGGCTGCGCTGGCGGGACCGGCTCGAGACGACGCGCTGGTTCCTGTGGGGCACGTTTCTCGCCTTTCCCTCCGGTTTCGTCGCCGTCGTGACCGGTTGGTACACCGCCGAGGTCGGCCGTCAGCCCTGGGTGGTCTATGGCCTGCTGCGGACCGCCGACGCGCATACGCCGACGCTCACGACCAGCGACGTGCTGACCTCGCTGATCGGCTACATCCTGGTCTACGCGGTGATCTATTCCTTCGGCCTCTACTACATCTACCATCTGCTCCGCGAGGGGCCGACCGGCGGGGAGCCCGAGATCACCAGCGCCACCGCCTTGCGCCCGATGGCCGCCGCGGGTTCGGCGGAAACCGCGACGGGCGCCACGCTCGGGGCCGGGAGGTGATCCGATGGAGACCTCTTTCCTGCCGCTCTTCTGGGCCGCTCTGATCGCCTTCGCGATCCTGGTGTACGTCCTGCTCGACGGCTTCGACCTCGGCGTCGGCATCCTGTTCGGCACCACCCGCGACCAGAACTTTCGCGGCCACATGTTGACCGCCATCGCGCCGTTCTGGGACGGCAACGAGACCTGGCTGGTCATCATCGGCGCCAGTCTGTTCGGCGCCTTCCCGATGGTCTATGCGATCTTCCTGCCGGCGTTCTACCTTCCGGTTGCCCTGCTGTTGCTCGGGCTGATCTTCCGCGGGGTCGCGTTCGAGTTCCGCTATCGCACCGAACGCATGCGCTGGCTGTGGGACTGGGGGTTCTTCCTCGGCTCCCTGATCGCCGGCTTCGTGCAGGGTGCTGCGATCGGCACGATGGTCCAGGAGCTGCCGGTCGCCGGTGGTCGGTTTGCCGGCGACGTCCTTCGTCTGGCTGACGCCGTTCTCGGTCCTGTGCGGCGTCGGTCTGGTGCTGGGCTACGCCCTTCTCGGGGCCACCTGGCTGGTGCTCAAGACCGGTGGCGCGCTGCAGGATTGGGCCTATGGCCGGATAAGGTGGCTGCTCGCCGGCGTGCTCGCGTTCCTTGTCCTCGCGTTTATCTTCGCCCTCGCCAAGCACCTCCGGGTCATGGACCGCTGGCTCGAAGCGCCGTGGCTGCTCGCCTTCCCGGCGATCGGTGCGCTGGCGGCGTATGGTCTCTGGCAGGGGGTGCAACGGCAGCGGGACTGGCTCCCGTATGCGATGACGGTCGTGATCTTCCTCGCGGCCTACCTGACCCTGGTGGGCAGCTTCTGGCCCTACATGATCCCCTTCTCAGTGACGATCTGGGACGCCGCCGCCCCGCCGCAATCGCTCAGCTTCATGTTCTATGGGGCGGGCATCGTGGTCTTCCCGGTCGTGCTTATCTACACGGTCGCGGTGTACTGGGTTTTCCGCGGCAAGGTGCATGACGAGGCGCCGATCGAGGCGCCGGCTCCGGGACCAGCTTCGGTTCCGCCAACGAGGCGACGCTAGCCATGGACGCCGGCATCTTCGTCGTCGACGGCTCCGCCCGCCGTGTGCTGGTCGTCCCTGTCGGCCGACCCGGAAACGAGCGTCTGCGTGATCGAGGCCGGCCCCTCAATCGGGGCTCCTGCACCAGGATCTTGGTCGGCTTGGAGTCGTCGTGATAAAGGGCATGGCCGCGATAGGTTCGCGACCACGACGCGGGGGTGGTCATGCACCTCGAGGCGAAGCGCGAGGTTGCGTGCTGAGCCTGGCGGCCGACACGGTCGCCCTCCGGATTGGCCAATCATCACGAGGGCGGTCGGGAGGGAACGGATGACAGTGCACCAACGCATCGAGCGGGCGACCGGGCTGCTGATCGCCGCGCTCCTGCTGGGCCTGCCCGGGGCGGTGCTCGCCCAGCAGCCTGCCGCGCCAACCGCGGCCACGCCGCCGGCCGCGGGCGACAGCACGCTCGAGCTCGCCAAGAAGACGCAGAACCCGATCTCTGACCTGATCAGCCTGCCGCTCCAGAACAACCTGAACTTCGGCTACGGCGCCAAGGATGCGCCCGAGCCCAGCAGCACCCAATACGTGCTCAACATCCAGCCGGTGGTGCCGATCAAGGTCACCGACGGGTTGAACCTGATCACGCGGCCGATCATCCCGGTGATCCGCCAGCCCGACCTGATCGACGGCGGCGACACCTGGGGTCTCGCCGACATCCAGCTCCAGACTTACCTGTCGCCCTCGGCGGCCTCCAAGCTGATCTGGGGCGCGGGGCCGGTCTTCCAGTTCCCGAGCGCCACCGATGGCAAGAAGCTCGGCACGCAGAAGTGGAGCGCCGGGCCGGGTGCGGTCGTGCTGACCATGCCGGGCAAGTGGGTGATCGGCGCGCTTGCCAACAATCTGTGGTCGTTCGCGGGCGACGGCGACCGCGAGGACGTCAACCTCATGACCGTGCAGCCGTTCGTGAACTACAACTTCCCGGAAGGCTGGTACGTGACGACCTCGCCGATCATCACCGCCGACTGGGAGGCCCATGGCAGCGACAACACCTGGACGGTGCCGGTCGGCGGCGGCTTCGGCCGCCTGATCCGGATCGGCAAGCTGCCGGTGAATCTCCAGATCCAGGCCTACGACAACGTGGTCAAGCCCGACGACGGGCCGACCGCCGACTGGACGCTGCGGCTGCAGGTCCAGTTTCTGTTCCCGAAATGAGCGCCGAGGATCGGATGGCCCATCTGCGGAGCGCGATGCGCGGCCGCGCCGCCGGCTGCCGCAACATCCACAGGATCCGATTGCCTCGCAAAGAACAGCGACGCAAGGCACCTGCCGTGCCTGGGTTCCTCTCGTGGCGGCGACGCCGGTGCTCGCCGCCGGAGGGTCTGGAGTGGCTTCCCCACGAGGCAGCGACCAAGGTACAATTGCCGCAGGGGTTGGGCTCAATCCGCATCGAACCGATCCCGGTCGGGCGGAGACTGTCTTAGATCAACGAACGAGGCGCGCAGGCCGATGATCGACGATATGCCGCGAGCGCAGGGAAGGATGCTCCACCCGCGCTTGAATTACGAGACCCGGAAGGAATACTCTGGGTCGCCGGCAACGGACCAACGAGCCGGGTCGCGATTCGGAACCAACTCCCGGAGAGGACACGATTTTGACCAGCGCAACCTGCGGCTCGTCGGCGCGACGCCCCCCGCGAGCGAGCCGAGCTCCGATGACAGAGCGTAGCATCGACCACAAGCGGTCCGAAAGGGAACCCATCATGCGTGTCACGCGTGTTCTGACGACCGGCGCCGTGATGATCGGCGCTTGCCTGAGCATCGGCGGTCACCCCGTCCTTGCCCAGCCAGCCGAAAGCCCCGGCGCCCCCCTCGAGACCGGCCCAAGCCAGACTACGCACTACACCGTGGGCGTGGGCGTCGGCGTGGCCCCGGACTACGAGGGCTCGGACGACTACCAGGCCGTCCCGCTCTGGAACCTCCGGGTCGACAATCTCTACGATCCGAACACGTTCGTTCAGGTCATCGGGCCGCGGCTGCGGTCCAATTTCCTGCCGGATCCGCACTGGCGGCTCGGCCTCGACGCCCAGTTCATCAAGGAGCGCAATCACGTCGACGACACCAAGGTCGACGAGCTCAAGACCGTCGACCCGTCGGTCATGCTCGGGGTCATCGGCGGCTATGACTTCTTTGCCGATCCGCGGCAGGATCTGGCCCTGGAAATCGAGGCCCGGCAGGACGTCGCCAACGGCAATGGCTTTCTCGGGACCATGCGGGCGCTGTACAGCACGCAGCTCAGTCAGAGCTGGCGCCTGAATACGACGATCGAGGGGACCTGGGCGAGCAGCGACTACATGGACGCCTATTTCAGCATCAACGCCAACGACGCCGCCCGAAGCGGGCTCGACCAGTACAATGCGGACGCGGGCTTCAAGGACGTCGCCTTCGGCGCCACGCTCACCTATCTGTTCAACGAACACTGGAGCATGTCGGGGCTCGGGACCTACACGCGCCTGGTCGGCGACGCCGCCGACAGCCCGGTGGTCAAGGATCAAGGCGACGAGAACCAGTTCTTCGCGGGCACCCTGGTCAACTATCGGTTCTGAGCCGTCGCGGGGCAGGTGACGGCGGTCGCAGCGACGAGAGCCAGCTCTTCGCCGGCATCACGGGGCGAGGATGACCCGACAGCCGGCGGGAGCCGAGCATCGGCGGCCGGCGAGGCCGGCGGCGTCACGGCCGCCTGACGCGCCGCGGCAAGCTGCCGCTCACCCTGCAGAGGCAGGCCTTGACAACGCGGTCGGGTCGGACGTGCCGGCCGCAGTTGGACGCTGCGACTCCCGGAGCAGTCCCGTCCCCGAAAAATGACCAGACCGCGACAGCGGAGGGAGGAAAGCAGGATGAGACGAGCCGTTCTGGCAACCACCGGCCTCGCGCTGGGCGCCTTCCTGGCGGTGCCCGCCGGCGCCCAGGTGTCCGAGGAGACGCTGCAGTCGATCTCGACGCCGGACAAGGTCGAGACCCGGCTGGGCCCGCTCGGATTCAGGGACGGCGCGCCGAATCCGGCGACCGTGGCCCGGGTTTACGACAACCTGGACCGCGCCCATGCGTTCGAGGCGTTCGTGAACACCTTCCAGGGTGTCAACATGGCCGCCATCCGCAAAGGCTTGCTCAGCATCGGGGTCAAGGACAACGAGTTGATCGTCTTCTCGCAGCTGATGGATGCCAAGTCGCTGTTCCTGACGGCGAACGCGGACACGGTCTATTTCGTTGGCTTTCTCGACCTGAGCCAGGGGCCCATGGTGCTCGAGACGCCGCCCAAGGCGCTCGGGACCCTCGATGATTTCTGGTGGCGTTGGGTGATCGATTTCGGCGCGCCGGGCCCCGATCGCGGCCTGGGCGGCAAATATCTGCTCCTGCCGCCCGGCTACGACGGGCCCCTGCCCGAGGGCGGGTTCTTCGTCGCCCGCGCCCGGACCACCCGGGTCGCGATCCTCGGTCGCATGTTCATGGAGAACGACGACCCGAAGCCCGCGGTCGACCTGATCCGGCAGACGGCCAAGATCTATCCTTACCAAGCCGGCGGCATCGGCACGAGCGTCGCCGAATTCCTCGCCGGCAAGGCCAAGCTCGCCCGTCCCACGCCGCCGCCGCCGACCGTGTTCCACGAAGGCAGCGGCAAGGCGTTCAGCACCATTCCGCCCAACGACTTCAGCTTCTACGAGCTGCTCGACGAGGTCGTGCAGCAGGAACCCGCCACGGCGCTCGACCCCGAGCTCATGGGGCCGCTTGCGGCCATCGGCATCGTCAAAGGCAAGCCGTTTGCGCCGGATGCGCGGATGAAGAAGATCCTCACCGAGACGCTCGCGGTCGCCAACGCCACGTCGCGGACGCTGTTCATGAATCCGCGCGACCCGGAATGGTTCTACTACCCGGGCTCGTCCTGGATGAATTTCCTGTTCATCAGCGGCTCCGAGTTCGAGACGCCGATCCCGATGGTCACGCGTGAGGGGGTCAAGCCCTTCCCGCCCACGGGCTACCGTACCCTGGACGCCCGCACGGCGTTCTTCTACGGCATCACCGGCATCACGCCCGCGATGAGCATGCGCCTGCCCGGGATCGGCTCGCAGTACCTGCTCGCCATGCTGGACGCGGACAAGCAGTACCTCGACGGCGCCAGGACCTACAAGGTGACGCTGCCCAAGGGCATTCCGGAGGAGAAATTCTGGTCGTTCACGCTCTACGACAACCAGACGCGCTCGATGCTCGACACGCCGCAGCGCTACCCGCGCGCGGGCAGCCAGAGCTATCCCTCGCCCGCCGCCGAAGCCGACGCCGAGGGCGCCACGACGGTCTACTTCAGCCCGGAGCAGCCCGCCGGGGTCAAGCGCGGCAACTGGATCCAGACCATGCCCGGCAAGGGCTTCTTCGTGATCCTGCGCCTCTACAGCCCGCTCGAGCCGTTCTTCACCAAGGAGTGGCGCCCGAGCGAGATCGAGCCGGTGAAGTGAGCGGGTTCCGTCGAGGCGCACGCGCGCTTCGGGCAGCGCGGGGCGCGGACGCGATGCAGCCAAAGATCGGGACAGGCGAACCTGGGCCGGTCTTCGCGGGTCATTGGCCGGCTCGTGCGACGTCGACTTCAGCCTGAACCGGGTCTTGCGGTTTTGAACCGGCAGAGATCCCGTCAACCAACGCCCGGGCGGACCGCACGGGCGCCAAAAGAAGGGGGAACCTATGCACATCCACCAGGCGCAGGCCGGCAACCCCTGCGCAGGGGCGGGCCGGCCGAGATCGGGCGCGGCCAGATCCGCGCTCGGGGCGATGGGCCTTTTTGGGCTGGTGTTGGTCAGCGCCTGCACCTCGACCCAGAGCCAGATCCAGACCGGCGGCCAGATCCTGCCGCGGCCCGCTGCGGTCGTGGTCAACGCCTTCGCGGTCTCGCCCGCCGAGGTGACGCTCAGCGAAGGCCTGAGCTCGGAGGTCCGCGGCATCGTCGAGGGCCAGAGCGCGACGCCGCGCACCGAGCAGGAACTGCAGGTGGGCCATCAGGTCGCCGATGCGATCGCGAACAATCTGGTCATCGAGATCCGCGACCTGGGCCTGCCGGCGCAGCGCGGCCGCGGGCTGCCGTCCGGCATGCAGAACGCCGTCCTGGTCACGGGCCAGCTGGTGTCGATCGACCAGGGCAACGAGGCCGAGCGGGTGGTGATCGGGCTCGCCGCCGGGCGCAGCGACGTCCGTGCCCAGGTGCAGGTGTTCGAGCTGACGCCCACCTCGACCAAGCTGATCGACACGATCGAGGTCAACGCCAAGAGCGGGCTGACAACCGGGCATGGCCGAGACCATGGGCGTGGGCGCGCTCACCGGTCATCTGCTGGTCTCGACCCTGGTCAGCGGCGGGTTGCAGGTCGCGACCGAGACCATGAGCGACACCGTGGTCGCCGACGCCGACCGCGCCGCCAAGGGCATCGCCAAGCAGCTCTCGAGCCTGTTCACCCAGCAGGACTGGATCGACCCCTGACCAACGCGGGGCATGAAGGAGAACCGATCACATGAGACGACCATGGATCGTTGCGGGCCTGGCCCTGATCGCCGGCGCGCTCGCACCCGCGGCGCCGGCCGCGGCCCAACAGATCACCGGCACGCCCGGCTCGCCGAGCGCGACCACGACGATCACCGGCAAGCAGTTGCCGCCGCCGCCGCAGAAGTTCGGCGGCAAGATCGAGCGCAACGCCGCGCAGTCGAAGCCGTACTGGCCGGCACGGGTGGTGCCGCCCAAGGGCGCGCCCAACGTGCTCTTGATCATGACCGACGACACCGGCTTCGGCGTCTCGAGCACGTTCGGCGGCGTGATCCCGACGCCGAACCTCGATCGGATCGCCGCCGACGGCCTGCGCTACACCAACTTCAACTCGACCGCGCTGTGCTCGCCGACGCGCGCGGCCATCATCACCGGCCGCAACCATCATTCGATGGGCTTCGGGGTCGTCGCCGAGCAGGCGACCGGCTATCCCGGCTACAACAGCATCATGACCCGGGACAAGGCAACGATCGGCAAGATCCTCAAGGACCATGGCTACTGGACGTCCTGGTTCGGCAAGGACCACAACACCCCGGATTTCCAGGCGAGCCAGGCCGGGCCGTTCGACCAGTGGCCGACCGGCATGGGCTTCGACTACTTCTACGGCTTCGTCGGCGGCGACGCCAACCAATGGCAGCCCAACCTGTTCCGCAATACCACGGCGATCTACCCCTATGTCGGCAAGCCGGGTTGGAACCTGGTCACGGCGATGGCCGACGATGCGATCGCGTACATGAAACGCATCACCGCGATCGACCCGGAGCAGCCGTTCTTCATCTACTACGTGCCCGGCGCCGTCCACGCGCCACACCACCCGACGCCGGAGTGGATCAAGAAGATCAGCGACATGCACCTGTTCGACCAGGGCTGGAACGCGCTCCGCGACACCATCTTCGCCAACCAGAAGAAGCTCGGCGTGATCCCCAAGGACGCCAAGCTCACGCCCTGGCCGGATGACCTGCTCAAGCGCTGGGATCAGCTCACGGCCGACGAGAAGAAGATGTTCATCCGCCAGGCGGACGTGTTCGCCGCCTACTGGGCCTACACCGACCACGAGATCGGGCGGGTGATCCAAGAGGTCGAGGACATGGGCGAGCTCGACAACACGCTGATCATCTACATCGCCGGCGACAACGGCAACAGCGCCGAAGGCTCGCTGATCGGGACGCCGAACGAGGTCGCTTCGCTCCAGGGCATCGATGTCCCGGTCGCGGATCAGCTCAAGTATTTCTACGACGCCTGGGGCACGGACCAGACCTACCCGCACATGGCGGTCGGGTGGACCTGGGCGTTCGACACGCCGTTCTCCTGGACCAAGCAGATCGCGTCGCACTTCGGCGGCGTGCGGCAGGGCATGGCGGTCTCGTGGCCGAAGGTGATCAAGGACAAGGGCGGCATCCGCAACCAGTTCACCCACGTGATCGACATCGTGCCGACGATCCTGGAAGCGACCGGCATCAAGGCGCCCGACCTGGTCGACGGCATCCCGCAGAAGCCGATCGAGGGCACGAGCTTCATGTACACCTTCGATGCGAAGAACGCGGACGTGCCATCGCGCCACACGACGCAGTACTTCGAGATGATGGGCGACCACGCGATCTACCATGACGGCTGGATCGCCAGCACCAAGGTCATGCGGCCGCCGTGGGACGTCGCGGGCGCGGTGAGCCAGGACCCCGCCAGTTTCCCGTATGAACTGTATGATCTCAGCAAGGATTGGACGCAGTACGACAACGTCGCCGCCAAGTATCCGGACAAGCTGAAGGCGTTGGAAAAATTGTTCTGGGTCGAGGCCGACAAATATCAGGTGCTGCCGCTCGACGCCACCGTGGCGACCCGGCTCGCCCAGCCGCGGCCCAATCTCGCCGCCGGCCGCACCGAGTTCACCTGGTCCGGCGAGATCACCGGCACGCCCAACGGCGACGCCCCGAGCATCCTGAACTCGTCCTACAACTTCAAGGCCGAGGTCGACATTCCGGAGGGCGGCGCCGAAGGCATGATCGTGACCCAGGGCGGCCGGTTCGGCGGCTACGGGTTCTACCTGCTGAAGGGCAAGCCCGTGTTCCTCTACAACTTCGTCGATCTGGAGCGCGCTCGCTGGGAGGGACCGGATGCCCTGTCGCCGGGCAAGCACACGCTCGAGTTCGACTTCAAGTATGACGGCCTGGGCGCGGGCACGCTCGCCTTCAACAACGTGAGCGGCATCGGTCGCGGCGGCACCGGCGTGCTCAAGGTCGACGGCAAGGAGGTCGCGACCCGGAAGCTCGAGCACACGATCCCGCTGATCATGCAATGGGACGAAAACTTCGACATCGGCGCCGATACCGGCACGCCGGTCGACGACCAGGACTATCAGGTGCCATTCCGCTTCACGGGCACCCTCGACAAGCTGACGCTGAAGATCGATCGGCCGAAGCTGACGCCGGCGGACGTGAAGCTTCTCAGCGAGCAGGGCCAGCGCAACAACAAGGCGAGCGAGTAGCCTTCCGCAAAGACGTGGGCAGCCCGGCAGCGGCTGCCCGCGCTGACCTGGCAGGCGCCGGCGCGGCCCAAAGCTCGCACGGCAACGACATGAGGCGGGCGCGCTAGCGCGATGGGCTTTTCCGCCACCGCCGGAGGACATAGGGTAGCCCGCGGGTGGCTCTAGAGAGGATCGTCCCATGCTCGGTTCACCAAGGCGCGGGCTCATCACGGGCGTGGCTGTTGCGCTCGGCGGCAGCGTCATGCTGTCGGCGGCCCCCGCGAGCGCGGCCGGTTTCTGGCTCTACGAGATGGGCACGCCGGATCTCGGCACCGCCTCGGCGGGCCGGGCGGCGCTCGCCGCGGATGCCGCGACCGTGTTCGGGAACCCGGCCGGCATGACCAAGCTCGACCGCTCGCAGCTGCTGATCGGCACGCAGCTGGTGGTCGGCGACGTGCACTTCAATAGCGACTCGGGCACCACCGTCCCCGGCGGCAACGGCGGCAACGCGTCCGGGATCGTGCCGGGCGGCAGCCTCTACTACGCCCAGAGCCTCACGCCGGACTTCAAGCTCGGCTTCTGGAGCGGCTCCTACCTCGGCGGCTCGTTGCAGTACGAGGACGGCTGGTCCGGGCGCTACTACAGCACCAAGTCCGAGATCATCACCCTCGGCGCCGGCATCAACGCCGCCTACAAAGTCAACAACTGGCTCTCGATCGGCGGCGGTCCGTTCGCGCTCTACGGCAAGCTCGACGAGAAGGCAGCTCTCAACAACGTCCTCGACGGCGGGCAGGACGGCAGCGTCAAGTTCTCCGACGAGGAATCCGGCTTCGGCGGCATGGTAGGGGTGATGCTCGAGCCGCGGGAGGGTACACGCTTCGGC
Organism: uncultured Alphaproteobacteria bacterium; assembly: GCA_963756905.1. Classification (GTDB taxonomy): domain Bacteria; phylum Pseudomonadota; class Alphaproteobacteria; order Geminicoccales; family Geminicoccaceae; genus DATAOG01. The sequence continues at coordinate 118,915 of CAVWPO010000038.1, read as the reverse complement.
CTGACCTACATCTCGCCGGTCAAGTTCGACTTCAAGGACGTCCCGTCCACCAACAACCTCGGTCCGACTTTTCAGGCTCTGCAGAACACGAGAGGGCTCTTCACCCGGCAGACCAAGATCGGGCTCACGTTGCCGCAGCAGGTGATGCTGAGCGCCTACCAGAAGCTCAACGACAGCTGGTCGGTGATGGGCAACCTGGTGTGGCAGAACTGGAGCCAGTTCGGCGAACCCGAGATCTCGGTAGCCAGCACCTCGGTGAACAACGAAAAGGCCAACCTCAACTATGACGACACCTGGGGCTTTGCGCTCGGCGCGCAATACGCATTTGCCGAGGGTTGGCGCTGGTCGGTCGGCGGCGCCTTCGACACCTCGCCGATGTCGAAGAGCGAGCGCACTCCGGGCATTCCCCTCGACCAGCAATACCGCCTCGGCACCGGCGTCCAGTACAGCTTCAACGACAATACCACGGTCGGCGTCGGCTACGAATACATGAACGCCGGCGACGCCAGTCTGGACCGCAATCGGGGGCCCCTGGCCGGCCGGATTCAGGGTGACTACAAGTCGAACGACTTTCACTTCGTCAGCGTCAACCTGATCTGGCGCTTCTGAAACGACCGGCAAAAAAACGCGAGGGGGAGCAATAAGATGAAGCGACGAGCCTTTCGGGCCGGAGGGGGGCGTGCCATGATCGTGACGCCAAGGCCCCGGCGGCTGGCGGGGTTCCGGATCGCATGGCTGCTGCCGCTGCTGGTGCTGGGCTGCACCCACGTCGATAGCGAAGCGAAGAGCCAGATGGCGGCCCAGAGCATGCCGCGGCCGGCGGTGATCGTGGTCTCCGACTTCGCGATCGCGCCCGAGGAGGTGACCTCGGGCTGGTCCGGCCCGAGGCTGACCAAGGGGTTCCCGAGGACCGCCATGGAACGGGCGGTCGGGCACCGCTTTGCCAGCGCGTTCACGGCCGGCCTGGTCGAGGAGATCCGCAAGATGGGGCTGGCGGCGGAGCCGGCCGGCGCGCCGCTCGCGCCTGGCGGCGGCAACATCGTGTCGATCGAAGGCCAGTTCGTCTCGCTCACCAGCGGGGACGTGAGCGCGCCCGGCGTCGTCGGCTTCACCGCCGACCTCGCGAACGTGGTCGCCGACATCCAGATCTACAGCACGAGCAAGGCGGGCGATCGCCTGTCGGAGGACCTCGAATTCGACCTCGCCGATGCCAACCAGCCGCCCGAGCGCATGCCACCCGGCGAGCTCGCGCGGCTGCGATCCAAGGCCGGGAGCACCGGCAGCACCGGGGGCGGCCTGCCCGCAGCCACCGCGGCCGAGCTTGATCAGGCCGCGAGGGCGACCGCGAGCGCCGCGGCCAGGCAGCTCGCGACGTTCTTTGCCGACCAGCGCTGGATCGGACCCGCCCAGACCCAGTAGGGCTGAGCGCGACGGGCGAAGGAGCGGCAGGCGGCGCCGCGTCGGGTCAATCATCCGCCGCGACGGCGCCGGCCCTGCCCGGATCGGCCGCGGGTGCCGGCCGGCGCGGCCTGCGTTCGCTCAGGCGCTGCAGCACGACGAAGAAGGCGGGCACGAACAGGACCGCGATGCAGGTCGAGGCGAGCATGCCGCTCGCGACCGTGATCCCGATCGACCGCCTCGCATTGGCGCCGGCGCCGCTTGCGACCACGAGCGGCAGCACGCCCAGGATGAACGCGAACGAGGTCATCAGGATCGGCCGGAAACGCAGCCGCGCGGCCTCGACCGCGGCGTCCAGGATCTCGCGGCGCTGGTTGAGGCGCAGGTCGCGCGCGAACTCCACGATCAGGATGGCGTTCTTGCTGGCGAGCGCGATCAGCAGCACGAGGCCGATCTGCATGTAGAGATTGTTGGCGACCCCGAGCGGGGTGAGGACGGCGACCGTGCCGAGCAGCGCGATCGGCACCGCGAGCAGGACCGCAACCGGCGCGCTCCAGCTCTCGTACTGGGCCGCGAGCGCCAGATAGACCAGCAGCAGGGCCAGCGCGAAGACGTAGTACGCCTGGTTGCCCTGCTCCTTCTCCTGATAGGACATGCCGGTCCACTCGTAGCCCATGCCGGGCGGCAGGGTCGCGGTCGCGATCTGGTCGAGCAGCGAGAGCGCCTGACCCGAGCTGAAGTCGAGCGCCGGCGCGCCCAGGATCTGCGCCGCCGGGCGCAGGTTGTAGAGGCTGATCAGCGATGGTCCGGTCCGGTAGCTGACCGCGGTCATGGTGCCGATCGGCACCATGTCGCCGTTGGCGTTGCGCACGTTCAGCCGGCTGATCTCCTCGGGCGTCACCCGATAGGGATGGTCGGCCTGGGCGTAGACCTGGAAGGTGTGGCCGAACCGGTTGAACTGGTTGACGTAGGTCGAGCCCAGATAGGTCTGGAGCGCCTGGAACACGTCGCCGAGCTGGACGCCCAGCGCCTGGGCCTTGGTCCGGTCGACCTCGACCTGCAGCTGCGGCGCCCCGGCGCGGAACGGGCTCAGGATCGCCTGGATGCCGGACTGGGTGCGGCCCTTGTCGGCGATCGCCTGGCCGACGTTCTGCAGCTTCGCGTAGTCGAAGCCGTTGTCCCGGAGCTCGACCTCCATCTGGAAGCCGGAGGCAGCGCCGATGCCCTGGATCGGCGGCGGAATCACGACGAAGCTGGTGGCCCCCTCCAGCCCGGCGAGCTGATCGCTCAGATGGGTGTAGAGGCTGCGCAGATCCTCGCCGCGGCCGCGTTCGCTCCAGTCCTTGAAGATGACGTAGATGGCGCCGGCGTTGGCCAGCGAGGCATTGTTGTCGAACACCGAGATGCCGCCGATCGAGACCGCGTGCTGGACCCCGGGGGTCGCGCGCACGATGCCCGCGGCCCGGTCCATGATCTGCTCGGTGCGCTCGAGCGAGGCGCCGTCGGGCAGCTGGATCGCGGCGATCACGTAGCCCTGGTCCTCGGGCGGGATGAAGCTGGTCGGCAGTTTGGCGAGCCCCCAGACCGCCAGCGCGCCAAGTCCGATGCCGATCGCCGCCATGAGAAGGCTGTGCCGCACCGTGCGCGCGACGAGGCCCGCGTAGCCGCGCTCGGCGGCGTCGTAGACGCGGTTGAAGGCCCGAAAGAAGACGTTCCGCCGCTGCGGCGTCGGCCGCAGCCACAGCGCGCACTGGGTGGGCTTCAGGGTCGCGGCGTTGACCGCGCTGATCAGGGCGGTCGCGGCCATCACCAGGGCGAACTGGCGGTACAGCTGCCCCGAGACGCCCGGCAGGAAAGCCGCCGGCAGAAAGACCGACATCAGCACCAGCGTGATGCCGATGATCGGGCCGAACAGCTCGGCCATGGCGCGGATCGCCGCGTCCTTGGGCGACAGGCCCTGCTCGATGTGGCGCGCCGCCCCCTCGACCACCACGATCGCGTCGTCGACCACGATCCCGATCGCGAGCACGATCGCGAACAGGGTCGCGAGATTGACGCTGAAGCCGAGCGCTGCCATGGCCGCGAAGGCGCCGATGATGGTCACCGGCACGGTGGTCGCGGGCACCAGCATCGCCCGCCAGTCCTGGACGAAGACCATGATCACGATCAGGACCAGGACGGCTGCGATGAACAGCGTGCGGTAGACCTCGTTGATCGAGGCGCGCACGAAGGTCGTGGTGTCGAACGGGATGTCGTGGACCAGGCCCGGCGGGAAGGCCGAGGCCAGCCGGTCCACGGTCGCGCGCACGCGGGTTGCGACCTCGAGCGCGTTGGCCTCGGGCAGTTGAAAGATCGCGATCCCGGCCGCGGGCGCGCCGTCGAGCTTGAAGAACTGGCCATAGCTCTGGGCGCCGAGCTCGATCCGGGCGACGTCCTTCAGGCGCGTGATCTGGCCGGCCTCGCCGGCCGTGACCTTGACGATGATGTCCGCGAACTGGCCGACGTCCGAGAGCCGTCCGGGCACGTCGACGGTGTACTGGAAATCCTGGCCGGCGGCGGCGGGCGGCATCCCGATCTGCCCGGCCGCCACCTGCTGGTTCTGCTGCTGGATGGCGTTGATCACGTCCTGCGGCACCAGACCGCGCACCTTGAGCTGATCCGGCCGCAGCCAGATGCGCATGCTGTACTGGCCGGCGCCGAAGATGGTGACGTTGCCCACCCCCGGCAGGCGGGCGAGCTCGTCCTGCAGGTTGATGGTCGCGTAGTTGCGCAGGAACAGGCTGTCGTAGCGGCCGTCGGGCGAGCTGAGGGTGACGATCTGCAGGATCGCGGTCGACTTCTTCTGGGTGGTCACGCCCTGCTGCTGGACCGGCGGCGGCAGGGACGGCAGCGCGATCGCGACCCGGTTCTGCACCAGCACCTGGGCGAAGTCGGGATCGGTGCCGATGTCGAACGTCACGATCAGCGTGTACGAGCCGTCGCTGGCGCTGGTCGACTGCATGTAGAGCATGCCCTCGACGCCGTTCACCTGCTCCTCGATCGGCAGGGCCACGGTATCGGCCAGCACCTGCGCGCTGGCGCCCGGATAGCGGGTCGTGACCTGGACGGTCGGCGGCGTGATCGGCGGATACTGCGCGACCGGCAGCTCGAACAGCGCGACCCCGCCGATCAGGATCATCAGGAGAGCGAGGACGTTGGCGAGGACCGGGCGCTCGATGAAGAACTTGGAGAACATGCCGGCCCGGCGCCTAAGGCTGCGAGGCCGGCTGACGCGTGGCCGGGGGCGCGGCGCCGGGCGTCGCCGCCGCCGGCGCGGGGTTCGCAGCGGCCGGCGTGGGCGTCGCCGCTGCCGGCGCGACGGGCTGGCGCCGCCTCGTGCGGCGCGACCTTGCTGCCCGGTATGGCGAGCTGGAGGCCGTCGATCACGACCCGGTCGTCCGCGCTCAGGCCCTGATCGATGACCCGCAGGCCGTCGTTCAGGGCGCCGATCTGGACCACGCGCTGCTCGACCACGTCCGCCTGGTTGACGACCAGCAGGTAGTGGCCGCGCTGGTCGACGCCAAGCGCGCGATCGGGCACCAGGAGCGCCTTGTCGGTCCGGCCGACCGGGACCCGCACCCGGACGAACAGGCCGGGCAGGAAAACATAGTCCTGGTTCGGGATCACGCCGCGCGCCTGCAGGGTCCCGGTGCTCTGGTCGACATCGCTCGACACGTAATCGAGCGTCGCTTCATGGGGATAGCCGGTCTCGTTCTGGAGGCCGACGCCGAGCTTGACCGGCTCGACGTCCTTGAGCGTCTTGCCCGCCGCTCGCAGAGCTGGCACGCAGGCGCAGCACGTCCTGCTCGTCGATGTTGAAGTAGACGTAGATCGGCGCCAGCTGGTCGATGGTCGCGAGCTGGATGGTCGCGCCCGGCCCGACCAGATTGCCGGCATCGACCTGACGGCGCCCGATCCGGCCGTCGAACGGCGCCACCACCCGGGTGTAGCCGAGGTTGATGCGCGCGAGCTCGAGATTGGCGTTGGCCTCGTCGAGGCCGGCCTTGGCGCCCTCGGCCTGGGCCTGCCAGTTCTCCACGTCCGACTCGGACGTCGCCTTCTGCTTGATCAGCCGCTGCTGACGCTCGTATTCCGCGGTCGCCTGGGTGAGCGTCGCCTGCCGTTGCTCGACCGTGGCCTGCGCCAGCTGCACGTTGGCCTCATAGGGCTCGGGCTCGATCACGAACAACAGATCGCCTTTCTTGACGATCGAGCCGTCCTTGAAATTGACCGACTGCAGGTAGCCGGCGACCCGGGCGACCAGGTTGACGCTGTTGCTCGACTGGGTGTTGCCGGTAAGCTCGATCGTGTTGGTCACGGTCTGCTGCAGGGGCCTGCCGACCGTCACGCTCGGCGGCGGCGGCGGCACGTAGGTGTTGTCCTGACCGCAGCCCGCGAGCAGCAGCGCGAGCAACGCCGGCACTGCGAGACGACCGGCGCCGGGCCGCCCCGGCGGCGACCACGGTTGCGCGCTCAGCCGTTCGTGCCTCATCGGCGCTCAGAACACCGGCGCCGGGATCGGCGATGTTGTCGCGTTCGTCCCGGTCGGCTCCTCCAGCAGTCCGCCCCAATTCGTGCGCTTGGCCATGGTCTCCTTGATGTCGGGCGGTACGAAGTCCTGGCCCTCCCGGGTCTCCCAGCCGCCGCCGAGGGCGCGGTAGAGCGAGATCAGCCCCTGCGCGACGCTGCCTTGGGTGACCGCCAGCTGGTCCTGTTGCGCGAGCAGGTTCTGCTGCGCGGTCAGGACCGTCGTGTAGCTGGCATCGCCCGCGCGGTACTGGGCCGCGGCCAGATCGACCGAGCGCTGCGCGGCCGCTACCCCCTCGCTCAGGAGCGCCACCGTCTCCTGAGAGCCGAGGAAGCTCGCGAGCCCGTCCTCGACCTCCTGCTGGGCCTGGAGCACCGTGTTCTGATAGGACAGGACCGCCGCCTGGAAAGCCGCGTCCTGGGCCCGGACCTGGTTGGTGATCTGACCGTAGTTGAGGACGTTCCAGACCACCGCCGGGCCGAACGAGACGACCCGGCTCTTCCAGTCGAAGGCGTTGGCGAGATTCGAGTTGCCGATGTCGGTCGAGAGGAAACCGAAGGTGCCGCTCAGCGAGAAGGCGGGATAGAGCTCCGCCTTGGTGGCGCCGATCATGGCCGACTGCGCCGCCGCCTGCTGCTCGGCGCTGCGGATGTCCGGGCGCCGGCGCAGGAGCTCGGCCGGGATGCCGATCGCGACCTGGGGCGGCGCCGCCGGGATCGGCCCGCCGGGGCCGAGCAGGTCGTCGAGGTTCGAGGGCGGCCGGCCGAGCAGGATGCTCAGCGCATGCTGGTTCTGACGCAGCCCGATCTCCAGCTGCGGGATCTGGCTGCGGGTCTGGGCGTACTCCGATTTCGCCTGCTGGGGGTCGGTCTCGCTGACCTCGCCGTTGCGGAAGCGGACGTTGGTCAGGTTCAGGGTCTGTTGCTGGCTCTTGACGTTCTCGCGCGCGATCCGCAGGCGCTCCTCGTAGGTCCGGATGTTGACGTAGGTGCTGGCGACCTGCGCGGTCAGGCTGACCAGGGCGTCGTCATAGTTGGCGACCGAGGCCATGAGGTTCGCGTCCGAGGCTTCGATCGCGCGCCGGAACTTGCCCCACAGATCCAGCTCCCAACTCGCGCCGAGGCCGAACTGGGTGATCCAGAAGCTGTTGTTGCTGCTCAGCAACGACAGGTTTCGCGCCACGTCGCGGTTGAATCCGTCCGGCGAGTCGTGATCGCTCAGGCGTTTGTAGGTCAGCTCGCCCGACAGCTGCTGCTTTTGCGGATAGAGGTCGCCGATCGTGGCGCTGAGCTGCGCGCCTGCCTGGAGGACCCGCACGCCCGCAATCTGAACGCTCGGGTTCTGCTGCTGCGCGATCTGGATCAGATTGGAGAGCCTGGCATCGTCGAACCGCCGCCACCACGCCGGATCCTCGGGCGCGGTCGTGACGATCCGCGGGTCGTCGGCCGTGAGCCAGGCCTGGGAGATGGGCGCCTCGGGCGGCACGAAGTCGGGGCCGACCTTGACGCACCCCGAGACCGCCAGGAGGAGCAGCGCCGCGGCCCTGCGCGTGCACCAGCCCGCCCCCGCCGCCCCCGACCGCGGCGGCTGGTCACCCATGCCGGCCGCGACGGCCATGCTCGGGCAGCCCGACGCTCCGACATCCGCACCCTGTGATCCCGCCCGTACCCATCGACGCCGACGTCATCGCAGGCCGGGCTTCGCGCCCCCTCGCCCTGAGCATCTTCTGCCCCAGCTCGCCCCCTCGAGCCCCGATCGACAATAGATTTTGACTGAACGCAACGCGTGCGCTCGCAGTGTTCTGATCACGATTGTAAACTGGACCTTAGCGAACGAAGTGCCAAAGGCAAGCGCAAAGCAGGGATCCCGACTGCGCCGCCCGGCGGGCTCGGTGGGAGCGCCGGACCTCGATCGTTCGCGCCCGCGCCCCGTGTTCGACCGGACCTGGTCCGGATCAGCCCATGATGGAGCAGACGCCGTCGGGCCGATGGCGGCGCCGGTGATCAGCCCGGCGGCATCGGCCGCGAGGCCGGCGGTCGCGCAGCCTGCGTCTTCGATCGTGACCAGTCGACCTCGCACGTCCGGGCCGGGTCTTGAGCGGTATGCCGGGGCGCCTGTCCTATTCGGTGAAGGTCAGCTGCGCGTCGGCTGTGTCGACGGCGTTCCACTCACGGATCAGCTCGTAGCCGACCGCCAGCAGCGTCGGGCCGAGGAACAGGCCAAGGCCGCCGAACGTGACGGCGCCGCCGATCACGCCGAACAGGATCAGGATCAGGGGCAGGTCGCTGCCGCGGCTGATCAGCCAGGGCTTGAGGACGTTGTCGGTGACCAGGCCGGCGGCGATGCTCCAGACGACGATGAAGACCGACCAGCCGACCTCGCCGCTGACATAGAGCCAGACCGCCGCCGGACCGATGATGAGCAGGGGCCCGAGCGGAATCAGGCAAAGCACGAACAGCAGGAGGCCGGCCAGCAGCGCAGCGGGAATGCCCGTGATCCAAAGCCCGATCAGAAGCAGCAGCGCCTGGGCGAGCGCGGTCCCGAGGACGCCGTAAACGACGCCGTTGATGGTCGCGCGGGCGACCCGCAGCAGTCGCGGCGCGTTGTCGCCCGCGATCCTACGGCCGGCCGACATCAGGCTGCGCTGGGCCGCGACGCCGTCACGATAGAGAAAGAACGCGGTCAGCATGGCCAGGATCAGCTGCACGACGGCGTTGCCCAGGCTGAGGCCGGCGCCGATCAGCTGCTGCCGGGCCCAGGCGACGAACGCCTGGAGCCGTTCTGCCGCCTCGGGCCCGCCGTTCGCCAGGGCCTGCCAGCGGGTCGAGAGCTCCGGGCCGATCACCTTGATCTCGGCGACCCAGGCCGGTGGCGGCGGCAGGCGGTGCTGCGCCACATCGCGCACGAGCTGGACCGCGCCGGCGACGTTGTAGTCGACGCTCGAGGCGATCAGGGCGGGCGGCAGCACGAACACCAGGGTCGCGAGCGTGATCATCAGGAGCGCGGCGAGTGCCTTGCGGCCTCCGAGCAGGCGCTGCAGGGCCTCGAACGCCGGCCAGGTGGCCACGACCAGGATCAGCGCGAAGCAGACGGCGGTGAAGAACGGCCGCAGCACCAACAGGCAGCCGACCGCCAGCACCGCCAGCATCACGAGGCCGACGGTGCGCTCGATGCGGTTCTCGCCGTCCTTCTGGGTCACGGTTGTTCGCCGCATCGCAAGTCCAGCCTCTGGCGCACGCGGCGACCGGTCGCCGGCCGATCCGGGTGAGCTCGCCGCCCTCGGTTCAGGACCGGGCGGCGGCGACGGCAAGAGGGATCAGCCCATGATGTGATAGCCGCCGTCGATGTAGATGGTATCGCCGGTGATCAGCTTGGCGGCGTCGGTCGCGAGCCCCGCGACCGCAAAACCGACATCCTCGATGGTCACCAGGCGGCGCGCCGGCGCCCGTTCCGCCGCCTGGTCGAGCAGGGCGTCGAAATGGGCGATGCCGGAGGCGGCGCGGGTCTTGAGCGGCCCGGGCGAGATCGCGTGCACGCGGATGCCCTTGGGTCCGAGCTCGGCGGCCAGATAGCGCGCCGAGGCCTCGAGCGCCGCCTTGACCGGGCCCATCAGATTGTAGTTCTCGATCACCCGCTCGGCGCCGAAATAGCTCATGGTGAACAGCGCGCCGCCATCGGTCATCAGCGGCTCGGCCAGCCTCGCCATGCGGATGAAGGAGTGGCAGGAGACGTCCATCGCCACGAGAAAACCTTCGCGCGAGCAGTCGACCACGCGGCCCTGCAGGTCCGCCTTGGGCGCGAAGGCGATCGAGTGCAGCGCGAAGTCGAGCCGGCCGAAGCGCCGCCCGATCGCCTCGAACACCGCCTCGAGCTGGCCCGGGGCCTGGACGTCGAGCGGCATGAAGACCGGCGCCTCGAGCTTTTGCGCCAGCGGCTCCACGTAGGGCTTGGCCTTGTCGTTCAGATAGGTGATCGCGAGCTCGGCCCCGAACGAGCGGAACGCTTCGGGCACAGCCCCAGGCGATCGAGTTCTCGTTGGCGATGCCGATCACGAGGCCTTTCTTGCCCTCGAGCCGGCGGAGGTTGGCATCGAACGGCACGGTTTTCTCGGTCGTTGCCATCATGAAGCTCCGGGGGTCGGCGCCCGGCCGAGCACGGCCAGCGTGTGGCGGGCGATCATCTGCTCTTCGTCGGTCGGGATCGCGTAGACGGCAACCCGGCTGGTCGCGGTCGAGATCTTGGGGCCCCCGGCCCGGTTCGCAGCCTCGTCGAGCGCGACCCCGAGCCAGGCGGCCCGCGCGCAGACCCGCTCGCGGATCGCGGCCGAGCGCTCGCCGATCCCGGCGGTGAACACGAGGCCATCGAGGCCGCCCAGCGCCGCGGCGAGCGCGCCGAGCTCGCGCCCGATCCGCCAGACGAACAGCTCGATCGCCTGCGCCGCCCGCGGGTCGTCAGAGGCCAGAAGGTCGCGCATGTCGTTGCTGATCCCGGAGACGCCCTTCAGCCCGCAGTCGTGGTAGAGCAGGCGCTCGATCGCGTCCGCATCCATGCCGTAGGCCCGGTTCAGATGCAGGATGACGCCGGGATCGAGGGCGCCGCAGCGGGTGCCCATGGGCAGGCCGTCGAGGGCGGTGAAGCCCATGGTGCTGTCGATGCTGCGGCCGGCCTGCATGGCGCACATGCTGGCGCCGCTGCCGAGATGGGCGACCACCACCCGGCCGGCGGCGATCTCGGGCGCGACCGCCGGCAAGGCGTGCGCGATGTATTCGTAGGACAGGCCGTGGAAGCCGTAGCGGCGGATGCCGTCGTCGTAGAACCGGCGCGGCAGGGCGTACCAGTCGGCGACCTCGGGGTGGGCGCGGTGGAACGCGGTATCGAAGCACGCGACCTGGGGCAGCTCGGGCCGGAACCCGGCGACCGCGCGGATGCCGGCGAGATTGTGCGGCTGGTGCAACGGCGCGAGCGGCACGAGCGCGGTCAGCTTCTCGAGCACCGCTGGACTCACCCGCACCGGCCGGGCGTAGTCGACGCCGCCATGCACCACCCGATGGCCGACGCCGATCAGCGCCGTGTCACCGAGCTGCTCGCGCAGCCAGCCGCCGAGCACGCGGAAGAACTCGGCGTGGCCTGAGGTCCGGTCGTCCGGCCAGCGGCGATCGACCAGGCCCTGGCCCGCGGCGTCCTCGGCTGTGAAGCGCGGCGAGGTGCCGATGCCCTCGATCTGACCCTTGGCGGCGAGCTCCGGCCGGTTGCCTCCGGCGACCTGGTAGACCGAGAACTTCAGGCTCGAGGAGCCGGCGTTGATGGTCAGGACCGCATCCGCCACGGCGGCTCACTCCGTCCCGGGTGCGCTCGCGGCCTGCCGGCGGGCATGCGCGAGCAGCACGGCCACCGCGCAGGACGCCATGCGCGCGCGCACGGTGTCGGCGCGCGAGGTGAGGATGATCGGCACCCGCGCCCCGAGCACGATGCCGGCGGCATCGGCATTCGCCAGGAACGACAGTTGCTTGGCCAGCATGTTGCCGGCCTCGAGATCCGGCACCAGGAGGATGTCGGCGTCGCCCGCGACCTCGGAGCGGATGCCCTTGATCTCGGCCGCCTCCTTGCTGATCGCGTTGTCGAACGCGAGCGGGCCGTCGAGCAGGCCACCCGTGATCTGGCCGCGCTCCGCCATCTTGCACAGCGCTGCCGCGTCGATGGTCGAGGGGATCTTGGGCGTCACCGTCTCGACCGCCGACAGGATCGCGACCTTGGGCCGCTCGACCCCGAGCGCGTGGGCCATGTCGATCGCGTTCTGGACGATGTCCACCTTGGTCTCGAGATCCGGGAAGATGTTGATCGCGGCGTCGGTCACCGCGAGCGGCTTGGGATATGTGGGCACGTCCATGATGAAGACGTGGCTGATCCGCCGCTCGGTCCGCAGGCCGGTGTCTTTCCTCACCACCTCGCCCATCAGCTCATCGGTGTGCAGGCTGCCCTTCATCAGGGTCTCGGCCTCGCCGGAGCGCACGATCCCGACCGCGGCCGCGGCGGCGGCGTGGCTGTGGGGCGCATCGACCAGCCGGTAAGGCTTGATATCGAGGCCGAACTGCTCGGCGACGCTCCGGATCTTGGCCTCGGGACCGACCAGGATTGGCTCGATCAGGCCGGCCTCGGCCGCCTCGACCGCGGCGGTCAGCGACGACTGATCACAAGGATGCGCGACCGCGGCTCTGACCGGCTCGAGCGCGGCGCAGCGCTCGATCAGCGCCGGATAGACCCGATACTCGCGCGCCGCCTTGTGCGGCGGGCTGATCTCGGCCGGATCCTGCGACCGCTTCATGGCTTGTCCCCAGCCGCGGCGCCCTCGGTCGCCGGCTGGCGCTTGGCGCGCCGTCCCGACCCGGATGCGGCGGCGGGCTCGGGCGCGCCTGCCGGCTCCAGGCCGAGGATGCGCTCGATCCTCCCGAGCAGGGCCTCGCCCTCGGCGCTGGTCTCGCCGCGCGCGCGGCCGACCTGGCGCACGATGTCGAGCGCCTCGCGCCGGTCCGCCTCGGTCGGCAGCAGCTCCGGCAGGCTCGCCAGCGCACGCTCCTCGTCGAACAGGATCATGAACGCCTCCTCCTTGGCGATCGCCTTCGCCTGCTCCGGGCTCAGGTGCCTGAGCCGCGGATGCTCGGCCCGAAGCCGCTGCGCGAGGCGGAAGCCGCGGGCGTCGATCATCCGCTGCGCCTTGGCGCAGCTCAGCGCGATCCGGATCACCGCCTCAGTGAAGCCGCCCTGCGCCGCACGGGTCCGGATCGCGGCGATCTTGGCCTCGAGCTGCTTCTCCAGCTGCTCGTTGCGGGCGCGCGGCTTGCGCGCATCGACGTGCGGCGCCCGCAGGCCGGCCAGGGCCTCGACCAGGGGCGAGTTGTAGATCGTCTTGAAGGTGAGCTCCTGCATGCGCTCGCGGGCCTCGCGGTAGCGGTCGAGCGCCTGCTCGACCTGCTCCGAGACCGCGTGCTCGGCGTTCACGAGCGCGTTGTCGGCCGCCGCCGGCCGGCGGTCCTTGCGGACCATCTCGGCCATCGCCTTGACCGGCCACATCGCCGGATTGAGGTCGGAGAGCAGGAACCGCTGGAGGCGCAGCGGGTGCATCATGCGGAGCGCTTCGGCGCTCGCCTCGTTGCTCCACATCCTGACCCAGGGGCTGAGCAGCGTGTCGTACAGACCTTCGTTGATCTCGGAGATCCGGGCCACCGTCTCGAACGCCTGCTCGTGCTCGCGGCCGTCGCCGAGCGCCAGGATATCCTCGACCGTGCGCCCTTCGAAGCGCACCAGATACTGGCCCGGCAAAAGGTCGGCGCCGACGGCCTCGGGCGTCTTGTCCTCGATCACCATCTCGTAGAGGCCGGGCGGCAGGACCTCGATCAGGTCCATCGTGTTGACCAGCTCGGCGTGCTGCTTCTCCGCGACCTTGGCCGAGACGAAGATGCCGAGGTGACCGATCCGCTGGTCGAGGGTGTAGATGATCGTCTGTTCGTTGGCGACGATCTCGGCCACGTTCTCGTACAGGTCGGGGATCCAGAACAGCGCCTGCTGCGGCGGCGTGATGTTGTCGCCCCAGGACGCAATGACGACGATCGGCGCCTTGATGTTCCGAAGGTCGATCGCCCGCCGGTCCTTGGTCAGGATCGTGCCCTTGGTCAGCTTGTTGCCGACGAACAGCTCGTCGACGATCGACCGGATCTCCTCCTTGGTCATGAAGAAGTAGCCGCTCCACCACTTCTCGAAGTCGAGGTAGCGGGGCTCCTCGGTGTCGACCTTCGAATAGAGGTTGTACTGCTTGGTCCAGAGGGTGTTGGCGGGATTGAGGTTCTCGAAGTTGTCGACCAGATGGGCGCCGTCGAACTTGCCGTTGCCGAGGTCGCCCGCGAGCGAGGCGAGCCAGCTGCCGCCGTTCAGGCCGCCGGCGTAGCGCATCGGGTTCTTGCCCTCGACGCCCGCCCAGTAGGACAAGGGCGCGCCGGCGATGCTGACGAGACCGACCAGATCGGGCGCCGCCGCCGCCAGCATCATGATCGCCCAGCCGGCCTGGCAGTTGCCGACCACCACGGGCTTGCCCTCGGCCCCCGGATGCAGCTCCCGGACCTTGAGCAGGAACTGGGCCTCGGCCCAGGCGATGTCGGCGATCGTCTGGCCGGGCTCGGGCTCGGGATGGAAGGCCACGAAATAGACCGGATGGCCGTTGCGCAGCGCGATCCCGACCTGGCTCGACTCCTTCATGCCGCCGATCCCGGGCCCATGGCCGGCGCGCGGGTCGACGATCACGAACGGCCGCTTCTTCGGGTCGGTCGCGACGCCGCGCTCGGGCTTGATGCGCAGCAGCATGTAGTTGACCGGCCGCTCGAGCTCACGCCCGTCCAGCACCAGCTCGTAGTCGAACACCAGCACCGGCGGCTTGCCCTTGCGGTAGTGCTCGAGCGTCTGGTTGCCGCGCTTGCGCATGACGTCCCAGAACAGGACCTGGCGCTGCGCGCTGTCGACCCAGTAGTCGATCGCCGCCCGCATCCAGCCGCCGGCGGCCGGGTGTGCAGCCGCGGCCGGCGTCTCGCCCGCCTTCGGCGACATCATCTCCGCGGCCTGGCTCAGCCACTGCATCGGCGCCTCGGCAAGGCCGGCGAACGGCGCCATGAGCGGCGACCAGGTCGCCCCCTTGGCGGCGGCCTTCGGCGCCATCCCGTGCGTGCGGCCATTGCCTGAGCGGGCCGCGGCCCCGTTGCCCTGGGTCCGGTCAACGCCAGAAGGTCCGCTACCCGTCATGCCTGCACCGCCTCGGCGGTTGCTGGGCGTCGTCATGATCGTCTCCTTGAGCAGATAATCTCGCGGCTCGCCACCGCGGGCGTTTGCTGCGGCGCAGCATAGGGGCGAGCCTCGCGCTCGCTATGCGGCGCAATGTCACGAGCGGACCTCGCGGCAGCGTACCATGCGGGGCGCCACTTGAGAAAGATCCGGCGCCGCCCGAGGACGCCGCCCGGGGAAATCCAGGGTCCGGGCGCGCCTCGCAGCCTTGCGGCCCCGCGCTCCTTGAGAAAGAAACGCACGGGCGCGCTTGGCAACGCCGGTCTCAGACCAGCCGGGCGCGAAGATGCGCCTGAGCGGATCAGGGGAACCAAGCCTTCCACGGGCGATATCTCGCGCTGTTCCGATCTGGAGCCTCCAAGACCGCCGACCGATGAGCACCGGCCCGGCCTTCGGTCGGTGATGCCTCGTCAGGTTCGGCCGGCACGGGCAACGGCTCCTTGATCCAGATCAATCCACGCCAAGGACGACGTCACCGGCCACGCCGCCTGCATCTGATACGGGTGGCAGGAACGCGAAAGCCTCGCTGCCCGCTCCGCCCTGTGCAGTCCTGCCCGGCCGCGCCCCCACACTCCGCCAGCAAGAGGCAACCTTGAACAAGGTCCGTGGCAAGACAACGACAACCGGCCGACGGACGGTGCGGAACGCGCCGGATGCTGCCGCAGGGGGTGGCAGCTTGACCTCTGCTAAGCCGTCAGACGCTCCTGGAGATGCGCCGCGAGGCGGAGCGCCAGCGCGACGATCGTGAGCGTGGGGTTGGCGCTGCCGGAGGTCGGAAAAACCGAGCTGCCGGCGATGTAGAGATTGGCGATGCCGTGCACCCGCGAGCTCGGGTCGACCACGCCCTGGCTCGGGTCGGCGCTCATGCGCGTGGTGCCGAGGTGGTGGTGGCCGCCCTCCACGGTCGGCGACCAGCTGTCGTCGCCCTCGGTCAGCCAGTCGGCGATCTGCAGGCGGCCGAGCCCGGTCCGGCCGAGCTCCTCGGCGACCGCCTGGTAGCCGGCCAGCAGCGAGCGCTTGTCCTGCCCGGTGAGCCGCCAGTCGAGCACGATCCGGGGCATGCCCAGCGCATCGAGCTGGTCGCCGAGGCGCACCCGGCTGTCCGGGTTGGGCGCCGCCTCGGCGGTGCACCACATGCGAAAGCCGACCTGGTTCGGGTGGTACTCGTGCAGGCCGAGCCGGCCCGCGAGGCCCGAGGCGGTATCGTCGATGTCGGTCAGCGCCTGCCAGAGGTCCGCGCCCAGATGCTCCGGCCATTGCCCATGTCCGGCCGCGGTCCAGATCCGGCGCAGCGCCGCGAACCCGGAATCGCCGACGTCGTCGAGGGTGAACAGGCTGTCGAAGTTCAAGAGCTCCCGGGCCCGCTGCCGCTCCGGGCTCTGGTTGAGGCAGCCGACCACCTGGAGCCCTTGTGCGTGCCCGCCGCCCTGGCCGAAGGTGTAGAAGCTCAGCAGCGCCGGATCGACCACCAGCGCGCGCGCCGCGTTGCAATGCGGGTGCTCCATGAAGTAGCGCCCGACCAGGCCCTGCTGGTTGCCGAGGCCGGCCTTGACCTGCCGGTTGGCGGCCAGCAGCAGGCGCGGGTTCTCGAGGCCGCCGCAGGCGAGCACGTAGGCGCGCGCGCGGACCGTCGCCCGCTTGCCCTCGAGGGTCCGGACCGCGAGCCGCAGCACCTCGCTGCCCGCCTCGTTCGCCTCGATGTCGACCACGGTCGCGTGCAGCAGGACGTCGACGTTGGCGGCCGCCTCGAGCTCGCCCCGGTAGACCTCGCCGAACCGGGTCGGCGGGCTGTACTGCCAGACCCGGCTCAGGACCTTGGCGGGATCGAACGGCAGCGCCTTCTGGCCGGGGTCGAGCCAGGGCCCCGGGCTGTAGTCGAAGGCGCCGAGCTGGCAGATCTTCTGCGCCTCGCGGTAGAAGGGATCGAGCTCGGCCCTGGTGAGCGGCCAGCCGGAATGCGCGACCCACGGCCGGACCTCGAAGTCGAGCTCGTCCAGCGGCCGGCAGCGCCCCGCCCAATGGTTGGTCGAGCCGCCGAAAAAGCGCAGGCGGGAGGCGTCCAGATCGAAGTAGGGCAGGCCGACATTGGCGCCCTGGTAGAGGTTCTGGACCGGCTCCTCGAACTCCAGACCGCCGCTCTCGAGCAGGCACAGCCTGAGCTTGCCGCCCGCCAGCGCGCGCGCGAGCGTGATCCCGGCGGCGCCGGCGCCGACGATGCGCAAGATCGCAGTCGATCAGCGCACCGTCCTCGAGCTCGCGCGCATCCCGCAGCATGACCAGGCTCTCGCTTGTCCGGGCTCGGTTGAGGACGGCGCACCGCCGCGCCGACCGTGAACGCGCCGATCCCTAAACGCGCTTTGGTTGATACGCAAGCCCGACGCGCGGCGCGAGATCTGGGGCCGGCGCCGGCCCGCCACGGTGGCCGGGTGACAGCTCAGCCCGACACCGGCGCCGGCACGCCGCTCAGCCCGGCACGAGCGCCAGGACGCGCAAGGGGCTGCCCGAGCCCTTCTCGATCTTGAGCGGCGCGGCGATCAGGAGCGCGCCCACCGGCGGCAGCTGGTCGAGGTTGCACAAGGACGCGAGCCCGAGCTTGCCTGCGCCATGCATCAGATGATGCGCCGGGAACGCCGGCTCGAACGCGAACGCCTGGCCATGATCGGTGCCGACCGCCTCGACCCCCCAGCCGTTGACGTCCCGCCCCTCGATCAGGAAGCGCACAGCGGCAGCACTCGGCCCCGGCGTGTGCGGCCCATCCTTCTTGATGTTCAAAAAGGCCGCCGGCTCGGTCCGCTTCGACCAGTCGGTCCGCATCAGCACCCACGCGCCCTTGGGGATCTGCCCGTGGCGTGCCTCGAACGCCTCGATGTGCGCGGGCTCCATCACGAACCGCTCGTCCGCCGCCGCCGCCTCCGAGCAGTCGATCACGCAGGCGGGCGCCAGGAACCTTTGCACCGGCAAGGTATCGGTGAACCCGTCGGCATAATCCTTGCCCGTAACCCAATGCGCCGGCGCATCGAAATGGGTCCCGGTATGCTCGCCACAGGCAATATTGTTCCAATACCAACCCGGCCCGCGCTGATCGTAGTGCGAGATCTCCTCGATCCGGAACGGGCTGGACGGCGCGAACTCCGGCGGCAACTGGATCACCGGGGTCGACGGCCGGAGCGTCTGGCTGAGGTCGACCACCCGCACCTGCCCACTCCCGATCGCCGCCGCCAGCTGCGCCAGTATCTCGCTGCTCATGATCTGCCTCCCCCAATGAGCGTCGTTGGTAGCCCTGGTCAGCCCGCGCTGAGCGCGAAGCCCTCGTAGCCGTCCGCCGCCACCTGCGCGCACTTCGCGGCGTAGGCCGGAACCCCGAGGTAGGGCATGAAGACCCGGGGCTTGCCGGGCACGTTGGCGCCGACATACCAGGAGTTGCAGGACGGGAACAGGGTCGCGCCGGCGACCTGGTTGACGTGGGCGACCCAGGCGTCCTCTGCCTCAGAGGTCGCCTCGATCCGGAGGCCGCCGCGCGCCAGCGCATGGCCGATGCAGCCCGCAATCCAGTCCACGTGCTGCTCGATCGAGGGCAGCATGTTGGAGAGCACCGACGGGCTGCCCGGCCCGGTGATCGTGAACAGGTTCGGAAAGCCCGCGACCGCGAGCCCGAGATAGGTCCTGGGCCCGGCCGTCCATTTCTCCGCGAGGCGCAGGCCGCCTCTGCCCCGG
Source organism: uncultured Alphaproteobacteria bacterium (assembly GCA_963756905.1). Lineage (GTDB taxonomy): Bacteria > Pseudomonadota > Alphaproteobacteria > Geminicoccales > Geminicoccaceae > DATAOG01. The sequence continues at coordinate 100,413 of CAVWPO010000038.1, read as the reverse complement.
ATGTCGATCCGCAGCAGCGCCCCGGTCATGGCATCGAAGCCGGTCGCCAGCACCAGCGCATCGACCTCGTAGTCCCGACCCGCGACCCTGACGCCCGCGCGCGTGACCGCCTCGACCGGCGTCCGGCTGACGTCCACCAGGCTGACGTTCGGCCGGTTGAAGGTCTCGTAGTAGCCGGTGTCGATGCAGAGCCGCTTGCAGCCGAACAGGGAGCGCGGCGCCAGCTTCGCCGCGACCTCCGGATCGTGCACGATCGCCCCGATCCGCGCGCGGATGAACGCCGCCGCGGTCTCGTTGGCCGCCCGGTCGACCAAAAGGTCCGCGAACGCGCCAAGGAAGCCGAGCCCGCCCCGGTCCCAGCGCGCCTGGTACTCGCGCTCGCGCTCGGCGGCGCTCACCTCGAGCGCCCGCTCCTCCCGGATCGGGTAGAGACAGCCCGTCCGCCCGAGCTTCGCCCGCGCCCTGAGCGCCGCATAGTCCTGCTTGACCTTTCGCTGCACCGCGGGCGCGAGCGGCCCGTTGCGCGCCGGCACGACATAGTTCGGCGTCCGCTGGAACACCCAGAGCTGCTCCGCCTGCGCCGCGATCAGGGGGATCGATTGCACCGCGGATGACCCGGTCCCGATCAGCCCGACCCGCAGGCCGGAAAAATCGACCCCCTCATGCGGCCAGCTGCCGGTATGGAAGACCTCGCCGCCGAACCGCTCCAAGCCCGGAAACCTCGGCCGGTTGGGCACCGACAGACAGCCGGTCGCCATGACGCAGAAGGTCGCGAAGATCTCCTCGCCCGCCTCGGTCTCGACCCGCCAGCCGCCCGCGGCCTCATCGAAGCGCGCGGCCTGCACCCGCGTCCCGAACTGGATGTCCGGCCGCAGCTCGAACCGGTCGGCCACATGGTTCGCATAGCGCAGGATCTCGGGCTGCGCCGCATAGCGCTCGCTCCACGCCCATTCCTGCTGCAGCTCGTCCGAGAACTGGTACGAATACTCCATGCTCTCGATATCGCAGCGCGCCCCCGGATACCGGTTCCAATACCAGGTCCCCCCGACCCCTTCCCCGCCTCGAGCACGCGCACGTCAAGCCCCATGCCGCGCAGCCGCTGCAGCATGTACATCCCGGCAAACCCCGCGCCGACCACGACCACGTCCAGCCGTCGCCCGCTTTTCCCCACCTTCTCCAGTCCTTCCGACCTATCCGTCGCCCGTGGCCGCGCCCGACGAATCCCGCGGCTCGTCGCAATTCTCAACCCGCCATTCTTCAAGCTGCGCCCGCGCCCGCTTTCGCCACGGATCTTCGATCTGCTCGTAGATGCGCAGCGCCGCCTGCATGCGCGAGACCGCCTCACCCCGCTCGCCAAGCCGATCCAGCGCGAGGGCCGAGTTGAACAGCGCGTTACCCTCGCCCCGCCGGTCGCCGATCGCGCGGGTTATTTCCGACTGCTGCTCGTAGAACTCGATCGCCCGCCGCGGCTCGCCGAGGTCCGCAAAGGCATCGCCCAGATTGCCGAGCGCGTTGGCCTCGCGCCGCCGGTCGCCGATCTCCCGCGAGATCTTCAGAGCCTGCTCGTGGAGCTCGATCGCCCGCCGCGGCTCGCCGAGGTCCGCAAAGGCCAGGCCCAGATTGCCGAGATCTTGACCCTCCCCGCGCCGGTCGCCGATCTCCCGCGAGATCTTCAGAGCCTGCTCGTGGAGCTCGATCGCCCGCCGCGGCTCGCCGAGGTCCGCAAAGGCATTGCCCAGATTGCCGAGATCTTGACCCTCCCCGCGCCGGTCGCCGATCTCCCGCGAGATCTTCAGAGCCTGCTCGAAGAACTCGATCGCCCGCCGCGGCTCGCCGAGGTCCGCAAAGGCCAGGCCCAGATTGCCGAGTGCCATGCCCTCGCGCCGCCGGTCGCCGATCTCCCGCGAGATCTTCAGGTGCCTGCTCGTAGAACTCGATCGCCCGCCGCGACTCGCCGAGGTCCGCAAAGGCCAGGCCCAGATTGCCGAGTGCCATGCCCTCGCCCCGCCGGTCGCCGATCTCCCGCGAGATCTTCAGAGCCTGCTGGAAGAACTCGATCGCCCGCCGCGGCTCGCCGAGGACCGCAAAGGCCACGCCCAGATTGCCGAGCGCGACTCCCTCGCCCCGCCGGTCGCCGATTTCTCGATAGAGGCTCAGCGCTCGCTCAAAGCGCGGAATCGCCGCCGCTGCACGCCCCAGCTGCCAATCCTCGCTCCCCAGATCGAGCAGGAGACGCGCGAGCTCGGCCACCTGCCGCTTGGATTTCGCCGGCCCCGCTCGTTCGAGCTCGGCGAGCAGGTCCTCGAGCATGCGGACCCGGCTCTGCCGTTGCTCGCCCGACAGCCCGAGATCCTCCTCGGGCCGCAGCGTGATCATCTCGCGCAGCAGCTCGATCCGTGGCGCCCGATCGCCCGTGAAGTCGAAGCTGGCGGCGCGCCAGTCCCAAAGGTCGGGCGCTTGCGTCTGCATGGCCGCGCTCGCCAGCGGCGACAGCCAGAGCACCACCGGTACCGGCGCCGCTTCGGGCAGGGCATCCCGCAGCAGGTTCGCCTGGTGCAGGAACCGGACACCTTCGCGCCCGCTCGAATAGTCCAGCCGCTGCTCGATGCCGACGACCATGACCGCCTGGCGCCAGCCGGCCGGCAGGCTCGCTCCCTCAAGGTGCGCGCGCAGCAGCCCGACCAGGCTGCTCTCCGACCCCGCTTCGGCGATGTCGAGCCGCGTGACCCGCACGTTCGCCGCTCTGGCTTTGCCGCCGAGGCGCGCGATCAGCTGGTCGCGGCGTCTGGGCTGATCGTACCTCGCGGCATAGAGCCGAAAGCCGGTGTCGTCGCAGACCGAGAGGCACAGGCGCTTCAGCTCGCGCTCGCGTTCCGGCGTGCGGCTTCGGCTGGCCGGCGGTCGCGTCAGCGCCCTAGCCACGCTTGAGCGCGTCCTTGAACGCCGGGATCTCGCGCATGATCGGGTGCACGTCGTACCAGCACTCGCCGCCGTCGTATTCGCGGACCACGCCCTTGATCAGCAGGTCGGCGTAGAAGGCCCGCGCCCGCTGGAGCTGCTGCTGGTCGGCCGCCTCCGGCTCGGGCAGGCTCTTCGCCTGGTGGATCTTGGCGAGCGCCCGGTACGGCCAGAGCGTCCGTTCGAGGTCGAGCCGGACGCGCTTGACACCTTCCCTGGCGCTCGCCTGATCGATCCGGTCCTTGTCGTCGACGCGCGCGAGCGATTGGGCCTGGGACAACAGCCGCATCAGGTCGCGCACGCTCCCGCCGGACATGCGTGCGAGGTACTCCGGCCCCTTCCGATCCATGAACACCTTTTCGAGGTCGGCGCGCGCCGCGATCAGGTTTACCAGCGCGTCGATGCCCCTCTTGTATGCCTGGCCGCCCTTCTGCTGCACCTTGACCATGGGCAGCGTGAAACGCTGTGCCAGGACCTGGCCGGTGTTGGCCGCCGCCGACAGGACCATGGCGACCGGCGCCGTGCAGATCACATGGGCGTTGAGCCTGCCGAGCAGGTCCCCCTTCTCGATGAACAGCCGTTCGGCCGGTTCCGCATCGAGACGATCGAGGTTGTCGAGGACGATCAGCAGATCGGGCGGCCTGCCGCTCCGCTCCAGCACGCGCGCCGCGGCATCGAGCAGCTGGTTGACCCGGCTCAAGAGGTCGGCGCTGTAGCGCTGCAGCTCGCGGCGGATGGTCCGCCGCCGCTCGGCGCTGCCCTGGACCATCGACTTGATCCGCGCCAGCATCTTGAGGCTGACGAAATAGAGCCCCGCCTTGCCGGACGCCTCGACCTGCGCCTCGGCCGCGGCTTCGGCGCGAAAGGTCTTCACGTCCTCCTCGGTCCGGGCGGCGAACCACTCGACCACATCGTCGAGCAGCTTCTCATCGAGCGGATGCCCCTGTCGATCGAACTCGCGCACGAGTTCGTCGACCAGCCAGAGCATGAGGTCCGGGTAGTCGAGATCGGGGTCCTGCAGCAGCGTCTCGTCAGCATAGACGTGGATCGAGGTGAAGCGGGGTGCCAGGTCGTGCTCCAGGCGCAGAAGCTGGGTGGTCTTGCCGCCGCCGCGATGACCGGAGAACGCCGCCAGCGCATACCGCCGATCCTCGGCGCTCTGCTCTTCGACGTACTGCCGGAGCAGCTTCAGATCCCGCGTCTCCTGTCCCCCCGAGAGGTCGACGTAGCGCGGGTCGCCCAGCGGCAGCGGCTCGAGCGTCGCCTGCCTCGCGACCTCGGCCAGCGTCTGCGCGGGACGGAAGGGCTCGTTCATAGCTTGCATCCTAAAGCGCGAGCGCGAACCACGCCACAGGAGCATCCTTGCCTGCGAGTTGGGACGGCTTGAAGTTCGGGGCCCGCGGCTCTAGCTCTGGGCGGAAGGCACCCTGATCGGAACCGCGCGCGATGCCCGGACTCTATGACGACGAGACCGTCGACCTGCTGCAGGCGCTGGCCGCCAACCCGCTCTTGGAAGTGGTCGGCAACGAGCGGCCGGAGGCCGGCATCCGGTTCCAGCTCGAATCGGACTATCGGCCCTCGGGCGACCAGCCGCAGGCGATCGCCGAGCTGATCGAGGGCGTCGAGAGTGGCGCCAAGGACCAGGTCCTGCTCGGGGTCACCGGCTCCGGCAAGACCTTCACCATGGCCCATGTCATCGCAGCGGTCCAGAAGCCGACCCTGATTCTCGCGCCCAACAAGATCCTGGCCGCCCAGCTCTATGGCGAGATGAAGTCGTTTTTCCCCCACAACGCCGTCGAGTATTTCGTCTCTTACTATGATTATTACCAGCCCGAGGCCTATGTGCCGCGCAGCGACACCTACATCGAGAAGACCTCGGCGATCAACGAGCAGATCGACCGGATGCGGCATTCGGCGACCCGGGCGCTGCTCGAGCGCGACGACGTGGTGATCGTCGCCTCGGTCTCCTGCATCTACGGCATCGGCTCGCCCGAGGTCTACGCCAAGATGGTGCTCAACCTCAGGAAGGGCCAGCGGGTCGAGCGGGCGCGGCTGTTGCGGGCGCTGGTCGAGCTGCAGTACAAGCGCAACGACTTCGATCTGCATCGCGGCACGTTCCGGGCGCGCGGCGATTCGATCGAGATCTTCCCGGCCCATCTCGAGGACCGGGCCTGGCGGCTGTCGATGTTCGGCGACGAGATCGAGAGCATCGTCGAGTTCGACCCGCTGACCGCCGAGCGCACCGATACGCTCGAGCGGGTCAAGCTCTATCCCAACAGCCACTACGTCACGCCCAAGCCCACGCTCGCCGAGGCGGCGGCCGCGATCAAGGTCGAGCTCAAGGAGCGGCTCGCGGACTACCGCGCCAGGGGCCGGCTGCTCGAGGCCGAGCGGCTGGAGCTGCGCACGATCGCCGACCTCGAGATGATCACGGCGACCGGCAGCTGCCCCGGGATCGAGAACTATTCGCGCTATCTGACCGGCCGGCGCCCGGGCGAGCCGCCGCCGACGCTGTTCGAGTACATCCCCGACGGGGCGCTGCTGATCGTCGACGAGAGCCACATCTCGGTGCCGCAGCTGGGCGGCATGTACCGGGGCGACTTCCAGCGCAAGTCCACGCTCGCCGAGTTCGGCTTCCGGCTGCCGTCCTGCGTCGACAACCGCCCCTTGAAGTTCGAGGAGTGGGACCTGATGCGGCCGCAGACGGTGTTCGTCTCGGCGACGCCCGGGCCTTGGGAGCTGCGCCAGACCGGCGGCGTGTTCACCGAGCAGGTGATCCGGCCCACCGGCCTGATCGACCCCTTGTGCATCGTGCGCCCGGTCGAGAGCCAGGTCGACGACCTGATGGCCGAGTGCCGCGAGGCCGCCGGGCGGGGCCTGCGCGTCCTGGTCACGACGCTGACCAAGCGCATGGCCGAGGATCTGACCGAGTACCTGCACGAGAACGGCATCAAGGTCCGCTACCTCCACTCCGACATCGACACCCTCGAGCGCATTGAGATCGTTAGAGATTTGCGCCTTGGCGTGTTCGACGTCCTGGTCGGCATCAACCTTCTGCGGGAGGGCCTCGACATCCCCGAATGCGGCCTGGTCGCGATCCTGGACGCCGACAAGGAGGGCTATCTGCGCTCCCAGACCTCGCTGATCCAGACCATCGGGCGGGCGGCGCGCAACCTCGAGGGTCGGGTGATCCTCTACGCCGACCACATGACCGGCTCGCTCGAGACCGCGATCTTTGAGACCGAGCGCCGGCGGGCCAAGCAGCGCGCGTTCAACGAGGCGAACGGCATCACGCCCGAAAGTATCCGAAAGCAGATCGGCGACATCATGAAGCACGTCGCCGAGCGCGACCATGTCACGATCGATGTCGGCAAAGACGCGCCCGCGGCGTTGACCGGCATGAGCCTGCAGCACTACATTGCCGAACTGGAGACCCGGATGAAAGAGGCGGCCGCCAACCTCGAGTTCGAGGACGCCGCCCGGCTGCGCGACGAGATCCGCCGGCTCGAGACTGCCGAGCTCGGTGTCCAGCTGAACCCGACCGGCCGCGCCGACTCGCAGCGCGGTCGGTCGGCGGATGGCCGCAGCCGCGCGCAGCGCATGGCCAAAGCCAGACGCCAGCGCTCCGGCAGTCGTCGCTAAGGATTGAGTTCGAGGAGTTATTCGAACGTATCGGTAGAGCATTCGTTGACGCACGACGTTCACTCCCAACCTAAAAGATAAAAATAGAAACCAGCGTTCATAGTCAAGTTAAACCGGCGTGAAACTTCCTGCCGGCGAGCGGTCGATCCGGGATTGAGCCTCGCCTCGAGCATGGAGGCGCGGCGCAGTTGCCGCTTTGTTCACGCCAAAAACGCGACACTTCCGTCCTTCGCTGGCGCAGAAGCGGCGCATTTTGCACACGCTTGTGCGCCACCGATGCGCCATCATGCGACAGGCCTCCAGCGCTTGATTCAGATTCCAGACGATCGTGATCATGCCCCTCCATCGGCAATCAAGATTGCCTGATAGCGGCATGGCGTGTTTCTGCTATGTTCTCACTTGGGGCGGCTTCCCGAAGGTTGAGCGGCCCTGGACCGTCAACGGCCTCGTCAGTGACCGGACCAATCGTCTGCAGTCGGGGACCGCGTCTTGGCAGTGGTGCTGCCCGGGCGAATTCACGGTCCGCCGCTCCAGGAGGTCCGAAAATCGAGCGCGCGTAGGAACTGGAAAGTGTCCATGCATTGGACGCCCATGGTTCGGCACACGTCAGGAACGTGACGGTTGGCCCGCTGCCTGGTCGGCCTTGAGACCTCAGTGGTCACGATGCAACGCAGGTTCGGGGCAACCAGCGCATAGGCGATCAGGAAGGGATCGCGCCCGATCTTCTCGACCTCGTCGTCGGTTAGGTCAGCCGGATATCCGCGTTCGACCACCGAAGAAACGAGCCGTGGCTCAACCTCCTCGTCCAGCAACATTCCGAGCTTCCTCGCCTGCATCTTCGCGCGTGAGACCCGCTGTCTCGCGTGCCCAGACAAGGATCTCGGGGCTCACGGTAGGCACGTCGAGTTCGCCACTGCTGTCCGATCCGCGTTCCTCAATAGGGCTCGCCATTCTTGTGGACGAAGACGTGGCGCGCCTTCGGGGAGCGGACGCGCTTCCATGTCGACGTCGGAATAGACCGCGCCGTCCTCGGCGATGCGGCTGCCGATCTCGAGATAGACGGCGGGCGCGTTCGAGCGGTTGATCAGGTGATGGCCGTCGGCCTTTCCGGCCGGAAAGCCTGCGACCATGCCCGGGCCGCATGAGCTGCTCGCCGGCGTCGGTCACGAGCGTGAGCTCGCCGCTCACCACGTAGACGAGCTCGTCCTCGTGCGAGTGCCAGTGGCGCTGCGAGGACCAGCAGCCGGGCGGCATCTCGACCAGGTTGACGCCGAACTGGGAGAGCCCGAAGGCGTCGCCCAGCGCCCGCTTGATCCGGCCCGCGACCGCATCGCGAAACGGCGCCGGATAGCCCGAGCCGCTGCGCGCGGGCAGGGTCGCCGGGTCGACGGCCGGGCGGCGAAGGTCATCGGGCATGTTCTGCTCCTCAGCTCTGATGAGGGGCGCCGAGCTTGCCTGACCGCGGCGGAAATGCAAGGCGCGGCTGGCGGCCCTTCCGGCGGCTCGGCCCCTGCGCTAAGGTCAGCGTCCCATGGGGCGGCGTCAGGGAACAGCGACATGCTCAGCCAGTCAGAGATCGACCACTATCACGAGGCCGGCTACGTCATCCCCGATTTCCGGCTGCCGGAGACGACGCTCGCCGAGATCGGTGCGGCGCACGACCGGCTGCTGGCGAGGCATCCCGAGTTCCGCGACTACTGCTCCTGCCTGCTGCGGTACGATACCGGCTTTTTGAACTTCGCCCGCGAGCCTGCGCTCCTGGACATGGTCGAGCAGGTTCTGGGGCCGGACTTCGCGCTCTGGAACTCGAGCTTCTTTGCCAAGCCCGCGCGCGACGGCAAGCGCACGCCCTGGCATCAGGACGGCGAATACTGGCCGATCCGGCCGCTCGCGACCTGCACGGTCTGGATCGCGGTCGATGCCGCGACAGAAGAGAACGGTTGTCTGCGGGTCATCAAGGGCTCGCACCGGGACCGCAGGCTGCGCCAGCACCGGACGGTCGCGGCAACCGACGTGACCCTCAACCAGGAACTGCAGCCCGACGAATACGACGAGACCCAGGCGGTCGACCTCGAGCTCGCGCCTGGCCAGGTCTCGCTGCACGACGTTTTTCTGCTTCACGGCTCGGAGGCGAACACCTCCGACAAGTCGCGCCGGGGCATGACGCTCCGCTTCATGCCGACCAGCTCGGTGTTCGACCGGAACCTCGCGACCGACCTCTACCACCGCCTCGGCATCACCGACCATTCGGTGCGCACGCTCTACCTGATGCGCGGCCGCGACCAGTCCGGGCAGAACGACTTCCGCGTCCGGCTCTGAAGGAGGGCGGGTGTCCCCAGACGCCGATTTTCCGGATCAATGATGGTGCCGCGATCGCCCGGCTCTGTTATAGCAGCATAGCATTTTTGCCGGGAAAGGTTTGCGATCATGCGCTACTTAGCCGCCGTAGCCGTTGTCATGTTTGCTGCCGCGCTCGGCTGGCCCGCTCGGGCGGAAGTCCTGATCGGAATGGCGGGCCCGCTGACGGGCAAGGATGCCTGGTTCGGCGAGCAGATGCAGCGCGGCACGGAGCTGGCCGTGGCCGACATCAACGCCGCCGGCGGCGTGCTCGGCCAGCAGGTGCGGCTCATCACCGCCGACGACTTCTGCGATCCCGAGCAGGCGGTCGCCGCCGCAAAGAAGCTGGTCAGTGACGGTGTGATCTTCGTCGTCGGCCACTTCTGCTCGCACGCCTCGATCCCGGCATCGGCGGTCTACGAGGCGGCGGGAGTCCTCATGATTTCGCCATCGTCGAGCAACCCCTTGTTGACCGAGCTGGGCCGTGCCAACGTTTTCCGCGTCACCCACCGCGACGATGCAGCCGGCATCGTGGCCGGCAACTACCTGGCCGATCATTGGGCCGACAAGAAGATCGCGATCCTTCACGACAACACGACCTTTGGCAAGGGTCTGGCCGAGGAGACGAAGAAGCAATTCAATCGTCGTGGCCTGACTGAGGAGATCTACCACGCTTACGTGCCCGGCGGGAACGACTATGCGGCCGAAATCGCCGAGCTGCAGGCGGCTGGTATCGCCGTGGTGTATATTGGCGGATACCACACCGAGATGGCGCTCATGGCCCGTCTGGCACGCGACCGCGGCTACCTGGTTCAGCTGGTGACTGGTGCCACCCTGGCGAGCGAGGAGTTCGGCCTCATTGCCGGCGCCCGCGGCCGAAGGAGCGCTCTTCCTCGATGTCGCAGATCCGCGCCGACGCGCCGAAGCAGCGCCAGTCGTCGAGCGGTTCCGAGCGTCGGGTTTCGAGCCGGAGGGTTACACGCTGTACGCCTATGGTGCCGTTCAGGTGTGGGCGCAGGCGGCCGAGAAAGCCGGCTCGCTGGAACTCCAGGCGATGATCGCATCCCTGCGGCAACACCAGTTCGACACCGTGCTGGGCCCGATCGCCTTCGACGAGAAGGGCGACCTCAGGGTTCAAAACCCGGCCTGGTACGTCTGGCGGGGCGGCACCTACGTGCCGCTGGAATAACCGGCTGCGGATCGCGAAAAGTGCCGTCTTGCCGCGCCTGGTTTTCGCTCGGGTCATGACCGGATAAGCCGCCGCTGCTGTGCGGCCGTCCGCGCCACCGGCGGCGTCCAGCCTTGAAACTCGGGCCCGCGACCTTACGTGCAGGGCTGCAAAGGGAGCGGTCCTCGAGAGCCTTTGGCAGGACGGGTCGGCGAACGATCCGCGGCTGGAATTGCTCTCGCGGCCATTTTTCGCAACATCACGGCAGCGGCACGGGCGCCCTTGCGGCGCCGGCGTGCGGCACCGAACAGTGGAGGGTACAGCATGGCGACGGCGCTCAAGGACTTTCGCATCCAGCTGTCCGACCCGAGCCTGTTCCGCGAGCAGTGCTACGTCGACGGCGCCTGGGTCGGCGCCGACAACCGCGCGAGCAGCGAGGTTACCGACCCGGCCTCGGGCGAGGTCATCGGCAGCGTGCCGAAGCTGGGGGCGGCCGAGACCAGGCGGGCGATCGAGGCGGCCGAGCGCGCCTTCAAGGGCTGGAGCAGGACCACCGCCAAGGAGCGCTCGAAGATCCTGCGCAAATGGTTCGATCTGATGATGGCAAATCAGGAGGACCTCGCGATCCTGATGACCCGCGAGCAGGGCAAGCCGCTCGCCGAATCGCGCGGCGAGATCGCCTACGGTGCTGCCTTCGTCGAGTGGTACGCCGAGGAGGCCAAGCGCGTCTACGGCGACATCATCCCGACGGTCGCCGAGAGCCGGCGCCTGATGGTGTTCAAGCAGCCGGTCGGCGTCTGCGCCGCGATCACGCCCTGGAACTTCCCGAACGCGATGATCACGCGCAAATGCGCGCCGGCGCTGGCCGCGGGCTGCACGGTCGTGGTCAAGCCCGCGAGCTTCACCCCCTATTCCGCGCTGGCCCTGGCCGAGCTCGGCGAGCGCGCCGGCATCCCCAAGGGCGTCTTCAACGTCGTGACCGGCAGCGCCAAGGAGGTCGGCGGCGAGCTGACCGGCAACGATACGGTGCGCAAGCTCTCCTTCACCGGCTCGACCGAGGTCGGAAAAATCCTGCTCAAGCAGTGCGCCGACACGGTCAAGAAGGTGAGCATGGAGCTCGGCGGCCATGCGCCGCTTGATCATCTTCGACGACGCCGACATCGACGCCGCGGTCAAGGGTGCGATCGCGTGCAAGTTCCGCAACTCCGGCCAGACCTGCGTCTGCACCAACCGGATCTACGTCCAGGACAAGGTCTACGACGAGTTCGCGAAGAAGTTCGCGGCCGCGGTCGCCAAGCTCAAGGTCGGCTCCGGCCTCGAGGCCGGCACCGAGCAGGGTCCGCTGATCGAGCCCGCGGCGATCGCCAAGGTCGAGCGCCACGTGTCCGACGCCAAATCGCACGGCGCCAAGGTCCTGACCGGCGGCAAGCGGCATGCGCTGGGCGGCCTGTTCTACGAGCCGACCGTGCTCTCGAACTGCACGCCCGAGATGCTGATCAGCCACGAGGAGACCTTCGGGCCGGTGGCGCCCTTGTTCAAGTTCAAGGACGAGGACGAGGTGATCGGGCTCGCCAACAAGACCGAGTACGGGCTCGCCAGCTACTTTTACGCCCGCGACGTCGGCCGGGTGTTCAAGGTCGCGGAGGCCTTGGAAGCCGGCATCGTCTCGGTCAACGAGGGGATTTTCTCGACCGAGGTGGCCCCCTTCGGCGGCTACAAGCACTCCGGCATCGGCCGCGAGGGCTCGAAGTACGGCATCGACGAGTACCTCGAGATCAAATACGTCAACCTCGGCGGCATTTCCTAGAGCGTCGCCCCATACCAGGCGCGCCGACGGCCCTCGATTCCAGTCGGCTTGAACCTTCGAATGGCCGGGCCTCGCGCCCGGCCATTTGCCTCACTTCGTCAGGAAGCGTATGCGCTGCACGACACTGCGCCCAATGGGCTTGACGAGCCTCACGTCGCCTATGATGCGCAACGCGCACTCCAACGTGTCGAATTCCCGCTGTTCTCCCGCCGGCAATTCTCCGGCTTTCGAGAATTTACCCTGAAGGTCTCGGAAATCGGCCCTTATGGCATCAGGAGAGCCGAAACCTGCAAGCAAAATCGTGATAGCATACTTTAAACTGCGCTCGATATTATCCCCTTCGGCCTCAACGTCTACCAACTGATTCAGATCCGATACTAAATGGTGATAGTCCACCGCCTCAGTCGCAATCCTCATTAGCATGCGAGAGTCTTTCGCTCGTAGACACAGCAAAACTAGTATCAGATCATAAACGAACCAACTTCTCTGCAACTCGTAACTGCGAACAACGAAAACTAGCTCTCCGGAAGGCTCAGGGGGCTTACTCGGAGCGCGTGAACGGCGATAGAGAACGAAGCAAGAACATTGTCCGGAGAGCGCCATGGCTGACGGATTGCTCCACGACCTGCCGCGGGATCTGCCAACCTTTCTCGAGCGTTTCGGCACCGATGAGGACTGTCGGGCCTATCTGGTACAGGCGCGTTGGCCCGCGGGCTTTGGCTGCACGGCCTGCGGCCACGACCAGGCCTACAGTCACAAGAAGCGGCTGATTGAGGAGTGCAGGGCTTGCGGCAAGCAGCACTCGATCCTCGCCGGCACCATCTTCGAGCAGACCAAGACCGGCCTGGCGCGCTGGTTTCTCGCGATCTATCTGGTCACGGCGAGCAAGGGCGGGATCTCGGCCATGGAGCTGCAGCGGCAGATGGGCTTTGGCAGCTACGGCACGGCTTGGGCGTGGCTGCACAAGATTCGGCGCGCCATGGTTGTGCCGGACCGCAAGCCGCTCAGCGAGCGGGTCGAGGCCGATGAGACCCTGGTCGGCGGCGCCCGGCCTGGCAAGCCCGGCCGCGGCGCCTCGGGCAAGACCGTGGTCGCGGGTGCGGTCGAGAGCCGGCGCGGCCAGCTGCGCGGCCGCCGGCTCGGCCGCCTGCGCCTGCAGGCGGTGGCCGATGCTTCGGCCAGCAGCCTGGTTGGCTTTCTCGGGCGGAACGTCGCAAGCCCCGCCCAAGTCGCCACCGACGGCTGGTCGGGCTATCGCGGGCTCGAGGCCGCGGGCTACGCCCACCAGCCGATCCCGCTCGCCCGGTCCTGGGGCGACGCCGCGCTCCGCCTGCCGGCCATCCACCTGGTCTTCGGGCTCGCGAAGCGCTGGATGCTGGGCACCCACCATGGTGCGGTCAGCGCCAAGCACCTGCAAGCCTATCTCGACGAGTACGTCTTCCGCTTCAACCGCCGGACCGCCAAGAGCATCGCCCACCGCTTCGCCCGCCTGATCGAGCAGGCCGTCCTCACCCAACCGACCACCTACCGCGCCATCACCCACGGCAGCGCCTGAATGTTACGGATAGCTAGTCAACGAAATTAACGTGTGATAGTACTTGTTCTTGAACCCGTAATGGCAGTTTGAAAGCTTGACACCAACGCGGAAACACTTCTACCCACTCATCGATCCGGTTCTGGATAATCTCATGCAATCTCAATGATTGTAAAAGTAACCGTGCAAAGGCGTCATAGGAAGGCGCGCTAAGCTCAACGTGATAGTCGAAGAACTTTCTGAGATAGCCGTCCACGTTCACGCCATCGCCATAGACAGCACAAATGCTTTCGGTCAACGCATTGCCGTCGATTGCAATGACAAATATAACATTGTCCACGGAGAAGAAATGCTTGACGCATTCGAGCAGGTGCACTGCGTAGTCCGGTCGGCACCGATCAAGCTCGTCCACGAATACGACGAGTCTGCGGACTCGGCCTGTCGGTCGCTTTCTTATCGCTTCTGCGCAATCGGCGAGAGTTCGACCGAAAGCTGTTAACCTCGTTCTGGGCAGCCTCATGGCGCTTCACCGCTTTCTCGATGGCGCGATCGGCGATGTCCGACGCCGCACTGGCCGCGTCATCAGCGATTTCGGTCAGTGCAGAGACATCGCTGGCCTGAATAATTCCGGCTGTTGCGAGGCTGACAACACGCGGTAGCACGGAACCGAGGACGATCCGGCCCGCGGAAATTGCAAGAGACTTTGCCGCCTCTTTACCGCCTATAAGTTCATGTCCCTCAAGCTGCTTCTTGATGGCTGCCGTGAAGGCGATCAAGGGCTCGGCTGCGTAGTCGGTTTCCCAAGCATTGAAGTAGACCGCCACGTCGTCCGAGTTGAGCAGCTCCTGTTGCCACCGTTTGATGAAGAAGGTCTTCCCGTTTCCAAACTCTCCGTGCAGCCCGAGCACGAACGGCTGGGTGACAGTCGAGAGCGCCTCGGTGAGCGTCTTGGCGAAATCGCTCCGCTTGAGGACATCGTCAGACCAAGAGTCGAAGGGTCGATGGGACCGCTCGTGCTGCAAGTAGCAAAACTGTACACTGGTGAACACCGACAACTACAGCTAACAGCTAGCCGAACGGAGCCCGAATCAAGCGATCATGAAGCGTCGAGACCCGCAGTCATCAGGATGAGCGAGCCGTCGCAAAAATCGAATACGTATGATGCGCCCGGCATAAGGAGAAGACGATGACGCGCGTACGGCTGCTGCGCGACGGCCAGGTGACCCTGCCGGCCGAAGTCCGGCGCAAGCTCAGGCTCGCAGCAGGCGACTATCTCGAGGCCGAGCTGGTCGAGAGCGGCGTGTTGCTGAAGCTAGTTACCGCCGACGATCGGGAGCGGGCTCTGGAGCGGATGCTCGCGGCCAAGGCTCGCGTGCGGCCGACACCGGAGCAGGCCAGGAAGAGTCCCGAGGAGCAGGAGCGCGAGGCCTTCGAAGAGGTCAAGGCGATGCGGCGCGAGTATGCTCAGGGCCGTCCTCGATAGCTCGGTCCTGGTGAGTGGCTTCCTGACCGACGGAGGTGCCACCGCAGCGCTTCTCAGCCGATACCGGCAGGGCGCGTTCGTCTGCTGCTGCTCACCCTGGATCGTTGCCGAGACCGAGCGCGCGCTCCTGCGGCCGCGAAACATGCGCCGCTACCGGTACCGGCCCCAGGACGTGCAGCATTTCCTCGACGGCTTGGCCGGATCAGCCCAGTTCTTCCCCGACGCATCCCAGGTGCCTAAGGTTACCCGCGATCCAAGCGATGACCGGGTGGTCGCCTGCGCGCTCGCGGCCCAGGCTGACTATCTCGTCACGGGCGACGATGACATGCTCGTGATTGGCGAGTACAAGGGCATTCGGATCGTGACCCCGCGGCGCTTTCTCGATCTGCTTGCCGGCTCGGACCGCGGTTGACGGCTGCGCCTGCCGGTCCTGCTTGCCCGGGCTTCGCCGTTTGGGCACAGTTGCGGCCAGGCAATGAGTTGGGGAGGCGATGACCATGCAACGCGTGTTCTATGTCCTGTTGGCGGCGGGTCTCGGGGCGGTCGCCGTTCCGGCCCTGGCGCAGGAGGTCGACATCAAGAAGGCGGTCGACTGCCAGACGCTCGCCCAGCAGTTCGGCGATTCGATCAAGGCCGCCAAGGCCGACGACGACGCCAAGAAGGCGGCGACCGGGCTGGCCAAGCAGGGCGATCAGGCCTGCAACGGCCACGACTACGACGCCGGCATGGACCAGATCCGCCAGGCCATGCAGCAGGTCGGGATGAAGCCCGCCCGCTGAGCCTGCACGCCGCAGTCGCGGCCGGCGGCACCGGGTGGTTGAACTCTCGCCCGGACGGGGCTAAGTCCCGCCAGCGGCGGTCGTCGGACCGGGTGCGGCCGTGCGCCTGCGATCGGCGGTGACCGGCAGCGGAGTCTCGGCCTTGGCGGAGTTCGACCTGTTCGTGATCGGCGGCGGCTCGGGCGGCGTCGCCTGCGCCCGCCGGGCCGCGGCCTATGGCGCGCGGGTCGCCTTGTGCGAGCCCGGCCGGGTCGGCGGCACCTGCGTGATCCGTGGCTGCATCCCCAAGAAGCTGATGCGCTACGGCGCGGTCTTTGCGGACCACTTCAAGGCCGCGCGGGGCTATGGCTGGCGCTTCGAAGCGCCGCGGCTCGAGTGGAGCGCGCTGATCGATGCCCGCGACCGCGAGATCACGCGCCTGAACGGCGTCTACATCGACATGCTGGAGAAGGCGGGCGTCCAGCTGCTCAAGGCGCGCGGCCGGGTCACCGGCGCCCACGAGGTCGAGGTCGGCGGCGAGCGCCACCGCGCCGAGCGGATCGTGATCGCGGTCGGCGGCAAGCCGAGCCTGCCCGATCAGCCCGGCATCGAGCACGCGATCACCTCCGACGATGCGCTCGAGAACCTGCGCGAGCGGCCCGAGCGTCTGGTCGTGATCGGCGGCGGCTACGTCGCGGTCGAGCTCGCCTGCATCTTCCAGGCGCTGGGCGTCGAGACCTCGCTCCTGTTGCGCCGCGAGCAGCCGCTGCGCTGGCTCGACCTCGACGTCCGAGAGTTCCTGACCGAGCAGATGCGCGCGCACGGCCTCGACATCCGCGGCAGCACGCCGGTCCACCACGTCGAGCGGGCGGGCGGCCGCCTGGTCGTGATGACCGGGGCGGGACCGATCCCGACCGATGCGGTCCTCTATGCCACCGGCCGGATGCCGATCCCCAATACCAAGGGCCTCGGCCTCGAGCCGCTGGGCGTCGCCATGACCGAGACCGGCGCGGTCATCGTGGATGCCGCCTATCAGAGCAGCGTGCCCAGCATCTACGCGGTCGGCGACAGCAGCGATCACGCCGCCTGCGGCATCGACCCGGCGCAGTTCGATCTGACCCCGGTCGCGATCGCCGAGGGCCGGGTGATCGCCGAGACCCTGTTCAACGCCAACCCGCACGTCGTCGACTACGACCAGGTGCCGACCGCGGTGTTCGGCATCCCCGAGGTCGCCTCGGTCGGCCTGAGCGAGGCCGGGGCGCGCGAGCGGGGCCGCGAGGTCGCCATCTTCAGGACCAGCTTCCGGCCGCTGCTGCACACTTTGACCGGCGAGCCGGTTCGGACCATGATGAAACTGGTGGTCGATCGGGCGAGCGACCGGGTGCTCGGCTGCCAGATGGTCGGCGACGATGCCGCCGAGATCATCCAGGGTCTGGCGGTGGCGCTGACCGCGGGCGCGACCAAGGCGCAGTTCGATGCGACCGTCGGTCTGCATCCGAGCGCGGCGGAAGAGTTCGTCACCATGTATCAGGCAACGGCGTGAGCCCGAGCCCAACGAGATGGCGTGAGCCATGCCCAACCATAAAGGGGACGCCGTGATGGCGCAGACCTGGACGCCCGCGAGCTGGAGGTCGAAGCCCGCCCGCCAGATGCCCGACTACCCCGATGCCGAGGCGCTGGCCAAGGTCGAGGCGCAGCTGTCGCGCTATCCGCCGCTGGTGTTCGCGGGCGAAGCGCGCAACCTCAAGAAGCAGCTGGCCGACGTCTGCGCCGGCCGGGCGTTCCTGCTCCAGGGCGGCGACTGCGCGGAATCGTTCGCCGAGTTCCACCCGGACAACATCCGCGACACCCTGCGCGTGTTCCTGCAGATGGCGGTCGTCCTGACCTATGGCGCGGCCATGCCGGTGGTCAAGGTCGGGCGCATGGCCGGTCAGTTCGCCAAGCCCCGCTCGGCGCCGACCGAGCGCCAGGGCGAGATCGAGCTGCCGAGCTACCGGGGCGACATCGTCAACGGCCTCGAGTTCGACCAGGCGGCCCGGCTGCCCGACCCGGCGCGCCAGATCCAGGCCTACGCCCAGGCGGCCGCGACGCTCAACCTTCTGCGCGCGTTCACCGATGGCGGCTATGCGGCGCTGACCCGGGTGCACAGCTGGATGCTGGGCTTCGTCGACCGCTCGCCCGAGGGCCAGCGCTACCGCGACATGGCCGACCGGATCACCGAGGCGCTGGCCTTCATGGAGGCCTGCGGGGTGACCGACGCGTCGACGCCGGAGCTCAAGCGGACCACGCTCTACACCTCGCACGAGGCGCTGCTGCTCGGCTTCGAGCAGGCGATGACCCGGGTCGATTCGACCTCCGGCCTCTGGTACGACACCTCCGCCCATCTGGTCTGGATCGGCGAGCGCACCCGCCAGCCGGACGGCGCCCACGTCGAGTTCGGCCGCGGCATCGCCAATCCGATCGGCGTCAAGCTCGGCCCGAGCGCGACCGCGGACGAGCTGCTGACGCTCTGCGATCTGCTCAATCCCGCCAACGAGCCGGGCCGCCTGACGGTGATCGTGCGCATGGGCCACGAGCAGGTCGAGCGCCGCCTGCCCGCGCTGGTGCGCGCGGTCCAGCGCGAGGGCCGGCACGTGGTCTGGACCTGCGATCCGATGCACGGCAACACGATCAAGTCGAGCAGCGGCTACAAGACCCGGCCGTTCGAGCGGATCCTGGCCGAGGTGCAGCGCTTCTTCGCGGTCCACAAGGCCCTGGGCACGCACGCGGGCGGCGTCCACGTCGAGATGACCGGCCAGGAGGTGACCGAGTGCACCGGCGGCGCCCAGGCGATCACCGACGAGGCGCTGGCCGACCGCTACCACACCCACTGCGACCCGCGCCTCAACGCCTCGCAAAGCCTCGAGCTCGCCTTCCTGATCGCCGAGGCGCTCAAGGACGAGCGCCAGGCGCTCCGGGTCGCGGCCCAGTAGCAGCGCCTTCGAGGGCTCATCCTGGGGTGAGCAGAAGCGGGATCGGTCGAAAGCGGGGTCGACCGCGCCCACTTGTGTTGTATTCGACACAGACGCTGCTCGCCTACCGAATTAACGAGCGTTACTATGCTGGAAGGCACTGGGTCTATTGTAGTCCCTACCGGGGGCGCGGCTCGACTGCACGTTATGACAGTGCTGTACCTCCGTCCTCCAGCCCTCTGGAGATCCTGAGGAACCTCTATGAGGAGGTTTCTCGTACCGAAGGCCATAGCGATCGCATCAAAGCCAACAAGGACGGCCTGCTCAAAGGCGCGGATGCGAAGCTGGCGCGGGGTCTGATCGAGAAGGCGGCTCGGCAGGAAATTGCCGCCGTCGTGTCGAGAGCGGAGCGGTCGGACTTCACACCGCTGCTCTATGTGATACCCTTTAGCGTCGTAGCTAAGGAAGCGACCGTAGTCCCGGTGGAGGAACGTGCGCATCCCTTGTCGGATGAATATCACATCGAATCGCTCACTCGTGATCGGTTTGACGTGATCGAGTTTCGCTTCTAGGAGAGTGACATGCCCGTGTGGGAGGCGCTAGCTTCGGCCAATCTGAGCTTGGCCCTCGATGCGGTTCATCGGGCCGTCAGGGTGATCCGCTTTCGGGACGGTGCGGAGCACATGCTGGCGTACATGCGGCACGATGCCGATGACGAAGGCGCCCGGCTCGCTTTGCAGATCCTTGATGGGATCGCCGCCGAGCGTGGGCAGCCGATCAGCGCGATGAGTGAGCGGGAGGCCGGTCGTTCCATCGAGCGTCTCTCGGATTTCGTGCAGCAACGCGTCAAGGCCGAGTGGAAGTACGACGAAGCCCGCGGCGATCGGGCGCTTCGGGAGCTGCGCGCCCAATCCCCAGATAGACTGTTGGGTGCATTGCTGGCGCGGCCGTGGGCGGGCCGTGAGCGGTGGCCACGACGAACCCGTAGGGCGAGGAGGTCCGCCTGCGCGTGATGCGCGAACATTGGGCGCTGATGCTCGTATCGCGGGTGCCGATAGGTGACGCACCCTAACGGCGGGGCTGCGCCTGTGCGGAAGCGAGCGCTCAGGCCGAGACGAGCAAGGGTGGACCCGTGGCGAGGGCGAGTCGGCGGCGTCGGCGAGCTGGCGGCGAGCCTCGCCGACCAGCCGGAGCACGATCTCGCGGGCGTGGCGCATTACCCTGCCGATGCCGTTCAGGAGCACAAAGCGCAACCGCTTGGGCCTGGCGTCGTGCAGCTCCGGCGGCAGGGCGATGCGCTTGAAAGCCGAGAGCAGTTGTAGAGCATCACGTTGAGCCGGAACCAGGCGTCATTGGCGCCGAACTTCTGGCTCGGCAGCGCCTCTCCCGCCAGCTCGTCCTTCAGCACGCGGTGCGCATGCTCGACGGTGCCCGCCTTGCCGCGTTGCCAGCGGATCAGGTCGAGCCCCTCGCCGCCGTCCGGATCGGGCCGGTTGGTGACGATCGCGAAGTGCTTGACCTCGCCGCCGTCCGCAAACAGACGGCCCTGTTTCTTGCTGACCCGGCTGACCAGATAGCGCGGCGGTATCGGACGGTCCTTGGCGGCCACCCCGTCGCTTGGCACATAGGCCACCTCGGCCCAGTGCCTGACCGCATCGCTGTCTTCCCGCTCAAGGCGCCAGGCATGGTCCGGCAGCGCGCGGATCGCCGCCACCAGCTCACGGCTCATGTCGGCGCTGATCCCATAGCCAAAGCCACGCGCATCCAGCCAGCGCAGCAGCTCATGCTCGTAGGCGGCGCTATCAGCCCGGATCAGAACCTGGTCGATGCCTCGCGGCAGCGCCGCCACGGCGCGTTCCACCAGGCGCCGATTGCCGCTGCCAGCCGGCACGTTGCCGTCTCGAAACTCGTCGTCCACCACCACGTCCTGCTCGGCCCACAGCGCGATCACCGGCTGATAGCCCGTGCGCCCGTCGTAGGTCGCAAGGGCGCTCCGCTTCTGGCTCTCCAGGATCGTCGCGTCGACGTCGATCGTCGCCACCGCCTGCGGCGCCCGCTCCTGACAAAGCCGATCAGCCGGCGAGTGGCTTTCGCCAAGCCCTGGAGCCGCTCGCCTTCGCCTGGGACGTGGCAGGTCGCACCCTGCCAGAGCGGCGGCACCGCCTCGTCGAACGCCTCCAGGAAGTCCCGCGCCGTCTGCGGCGCCGGCAGGCCGTGCCCGAGCAGCAGCGCCAGCGCGGTGTCCTCTCGCAGTTGCGCCAAGTCCTCACAGCGCTCGCCGCCGGCAGCCCAGAGGCTGAACAGCCCCTCCACCAGCTGGGATGGCAGCAGCCCGCGCTTGCGCCGCTTGACGACCACGCTCGCGTCCAGCACCGCCGCCGCACCGCTGGTCCGGAACGCCTCGATCAGGAGCGGCACCCCGCCATGCGCGGTGACCAAACCCCTCTCCGCCCGCTGATCCAGCTCGAACGGCAACCGTGTCTGCGCCGTCATCAGCGCCCCCGCCGCACCCAAAGGTGAAACCTTACCCGGACCGCCAACCCATGTCCCGCCTCCCTTCTATGCCCCAAGCCAAACCCTAGCCGGGGCTCAGGATCACCGCCGCCGCTTGCCTTGGCCGGCTCAAAGTGCCTAATTCGGAGCGGTCCGCGAGGGCGAGGGAGATCCGGCGATGGGCCCGGGCGCTGACGAGCTGGCGAGCTTCACCGACAAGTACTTTCTCAAGACCAAGGAGGTCGTGCGCCACTTTGGCGATGCCGAGGCGACCTACGCCGTGTTCATGCGCCGGCCGGTGATCTGCACGCCCAAGCTCGCGATCGACTGGCTGCACGCGATGGCGGCGGCGCGCGGCACCCGGTTCGCGGTCGAGCTCTGCTATGCCGAGGGCGACTGGGTCGGCGCCGGCGAGCCCTTGATGTACATCACCGGCTCGCTCGAGCATCTGGTCGACCTCGAGACCGTGTTCCTGCAGAAGCTGGGCCCGCCCTGCGTCGCCGCCTTCAACGCCTTCCTGATGTGCACCGACCTGCCCTACGTCGGCTTCCTCGCCATGGACGCCCGCCACTGCGCCGGCGCCGAGATGGCCGAGATGATGGCCTATGCGGCCAGCGTCGGCTCGGCCAAGGCGCAGCGCGAGGCCAACGCGCGCGGCTTCATCGGCAACGCGAACGACGCCACCGCCCACTATTTCGGCAACCCGCGCGGCCTCGGCACCATGCCGCACGCCCTGATCGGCTACGCCGGCTCGACCTTGCGCGCGGCCGAGATGTTCCACGCGACCTTCCCCGACGACCCGCTCTACGTGCTGGTCGACTACTTCGGCCGCGAGATCACCGAGACCCTCGAGGTCTGCCGCGCTTTCCCGGAGCTGGCCGCCCTGGGCCGGCTCGGCATCCGCCTCGACACCCACGGCGGGCGCTTCGTCGAGGGCCTGGATACCGCCGTCTCCTATGCCGTGCTCGATCGCCACTGGCCGGATGCGATCCGGACCTACCGGACCGAGACCGAGCTGCGCTGGCTGGTCGGCACCGGCGTCACCGCGGCCGCGATCTACCATCTGCGCGAGACCCTGGACCAGGCCGGCTTCGACCAGGTCAAGATCATCGCGAGCTCGGGCTTCAGCCCGCGCAAGTGCAAGCTGATGGCGAGCGTGCGGGCGCCGATCGACATCATCGGCACCGGCTCCTTTTTGCCCGAGCTGTGGAGCGAGACCTACGCCACCGCCGACGTGATCGCCTACAACGGCGTGCCGCGGGTCAAGGTCGGCCGCGAGTTCCTGTTCCCGGACCGACCCAAAGCGGCCGAGTGAGACGGTGCGGCAGGCGGGCGCCGCGTAATTCGCGGGACCGGCATGCGATAGCCTGTGCGCGGCGGGTAGTGGGTCAATTTGATAGTCGACAGGGGCTGTTCGGCTAACCGCCGCAGTTGCGCAGTCGGTAATGCTGAACACCCATCGCGGGCAATGATCGTTGCCGCACCCGTCTGACCAGAGCATACTGACGCGGCAATTTTGATCAGGGAGGCGGTTCATGCGCACAGATTGCGTCGCTCTGGCTGCGATGCTCCTTCTGACACCGCTCGGCGCCCGGGCCGCCGACCTCGTGGTGTGGTGGGAGGAGGGACAAGCCGCCGAAGAGGACGAGGCGGTCAGGGAGATCGTCGCCGCCTTCGAGCAGCAGACCGGCAAGCAGGTCGAGCTCGTCCTCGGTCTCCAAGAGAAACTCGTGGCCAACCTCGTGGCCGCGCTCGAGGCCGGGCGGCCAACCCCGGACTTCCTCTTCACGGTCGCTGAAACCCAACCCTACGACCGATGGGCCTACGAGGGTCGCCTCGTCGATCTCACGGACGCCGTCGGTCACTTTTCCGATCTGTTCGATCCGGATGCGCTCGAGCGCGTCACCCTGCTCAACGGCACGACCGGCCGGCGTGGCCTCTACCTGCTGCCCATGGGCCTCGTGAGCCACCACGTCCACGTGTGGAAGACCCTGCTCGAGCGCGCCGGGTTCACCCTCGCGGACATCCCGAAGGAGTGGGACGCCTTCTGGTCCTTCTGGTGCGACCAGGTCCAGCCGGCGGTCCGCAAGGCGCTGGGCCGCGACGACGTCTGGGCCGTCGGCCTCGCCATGTCGCCCATCTCGGTCGACACCTCGAACGGTATCTGGCAGTTCATCGACGCTTACGAAGCGCACTACGTCACCCGTGATGGCCGGCTGGTCATCGACGATCCGGAAGTCCGGCGCAGGCTGATCAAGGCGGTCGACAGCTACACGGCCATCTACCGCAAGGGCTGCACGCCGCCCGATTCCGTCACTTGGGACGGCTACGGCAATAACGCGCAGTTCCTTGCGCAAACCATCGTGATGACACTGAACCAGACGCTTTCGGTCACGATCGCGCTCAAGCGCGAGCGGCCCAAGGACTACTACGAGAATGCGGCGACCATCGACTGGCCCGACGGCGCCTACGGCCAGCCCCTCGTCATCGAGACGTTCGCCGAACGGGCCGCGGTCTTCAGGGACGGCGAGCACGTTGACAACGCCAAGGAGTTCGTGCGCTTCCTGGTCGGCGAGGGCTGGCTCGCGCACTATCTCGACTTCTCCGGCGAGCGCATGCTGCCGCCGATGCCGAAGCTGCTTGACGCGCCATTCTGGCTGGACCCGAGCGACCCGCACCGCATGCGCTCGGCCATCCAGCTTCTGACCCGGCCACGCTCCTACGAGTATGTGGTTGCCGCAGGCGACTGGCGGTACAATAAGTCCCTGCCATGGTCCCAAGAGGGGGGTGGGGATCCCTGGCCGGACGCCGTCCATCGCGTCGTGACCGAGGGCATCACCCCCGAGCAGGCGGTCGACGAGACGATCGCGCGGATCAAGCAGATCCTGGCGGAGTAGGCGCAAGGCTGGTGGCTCGACGTGGCGGGGAGTCGGTGAAACTGACCCACTGCCGCGCGGCGCGACGTTTTGACGGCGCGCGCGCCGTCTCCTAGGATGGCCAAAAGCGCTCACGCGCGGACGTGATGGCGCGCCCCGGCGGGGCCGGTGGGGAGACGGGCCTTGAGCCTCTTCTTGCAGATCCTGGTGTTCCTGATCATCGCCGCGGCGCTCGGCTTCGCGGTCGGCTGGCTGATGCGCGCGAGCCGGCTCCAGGCCGAGACGGCGAGCGGCGCGGCGGACCTGCGGGCGCGCCTTGCGCGCTCGGAGGACGAGCGCGACCGGCTGCGCGCCGGGCTCGCCGCGGCCGGAGGTGCCGGCGCGCGCACGGCGCAGCCGGCCACGCCGGACGCCTCGGGGCTGGCCGCGCGCATCACCGCGCTGCAGGACGAGCTCGCCCTGGCGCAGCAGGCCAACGCCAGGCATCAGGCGGAGGTCGGGCGGCTCGAGGCGCGGATCGCCGAGCTCGAGGCGAGCGCCGCCCTGACCCCGGCCAGGCCGGCGCCCGCCCGCCCGGCCGCCGAGGAGCCGCCTGCCGAGCGCGCCGGGACGCCGCCCACGGCGCTGGCCCGGCCCGAGGGCAAGCCGGACGATCTGCAGCAGATCAGCGGCATCGGTCCCGGCATCGAGCGCACCCTGCACCGGCTCGGCATCTTCCACTTCCGCCAGATCGCCGCCTTCACCCCGGACAACATCGCCTGGGTGAACCAGCGTCTGCGCTTCAAGGGCCGGATCGAGCGCGAGGACTGGATCGGTCAGGCGAAACGCCTCGCCGCCCCCGACCAGCCGCTCCAGTGAGCGCCGCTGGCCGGGGCCAGCCCGGGCCGCGGGCAAAATCATCTGGCTCGGCGGCACCCGGGCGCGTTATAGCTTCGCTGCTTGATCGTCCTTGAGGAGACGGGCCATGCGCGGACCCTGTGTCGGCAATCTGGCTACCGCCAAAGAGCTGCTCGAGTTCGGCGTGCTCGGCGAGGCGGCCAAGGCGCTCGTGGACCTGCACCGCTGCGCTCAGGCGGCGGGCTGCGAGGACTGGCAGAATTGCAGCTCCACGATCGACGAGACCTGGCGCGGTGCGGCCGAGCCGCCGGAAGTCAAGGCGCGGGCCGATCGCGCGCGGGACCCGGCCTCGGACCGGGGTTGACGCGCGGCCCCAGCGACCGGCATCGGCGCTGAAAATCCGGCGGCGGCGCTCCTGCCGCCGGAGGGATGCCGATGCCAACCCCTGAGGCGTTCGACTATGTGATCGTCGGTGCCGGCTCGGCGGGCTGCGTGCTCGCGGGTCGCCTCACCGAGGACCCGGACGTGAGCGTGCTCCTGCTCGAGGCGGGGCCGGTCGACCATGCCTGGGACTGGCGCCTGCACATGCCGGCGGCGCTCGCCTATCCGCTCAAGGGCAGGACCTACAACTGGCACTACGAGAGCGAGCCGGAGCCGTTCCTCGACGGCCGCCGGATCTACTGCCCGCGCGGGCGCGTGCTGGGCGGCTCGTCCTCGATCAACGGCATGGCCTACGTGCGCGGCCACGCCCGCGACTACGACCGCTGGGCGCAGGCCGGGCTCCAGGGCTGGGACTACGCGCACCTTTTGCCCTACTTCAAGCGCGCCGAGACCCGCGACCGCGGCCCCGACGCCTATCGGGGCGGCGACGGGCCGCTCCGGGTCGCGACCGGCGCCGGCCGCAACCCGCTCTACCCTGCGTTCATCGAGGCCGGCCGCCAGGCGGGCTATCCGGTCACCGCCGACATGAACGGCTTCCAGCAGGAAGGCTTCGGCGCGATGGACCGGACCACCCACCGGGGCCGGCGCTGGAGCGCCGCCAAGGCCTATCTGCGCCCGGCGCTCAAGCGGCCGAACCTCGCGCTCCGCACCCGGGCGCTCACGACCCGGATCCGCTTCGAGGGGCTGCGGGCAAGCGGCGTCGACTATGCGGAGGGCGGGCAGATCCGGCACGCCCGGGCGACCCGCGAGGTGATCCTCGCCGGCGGCGCGATCAACTCGCCCCAGCTTTTGCTGCTGTCCGGGATCGGCGATGCCGACCAGCTGACCGGGCTCGGCATCGAGGTGATCGCCGAGCGCAAGGGCGTCGGCCGCAACCTCCAGGACCACATGGAGATCTACGTCCAGCACGCCTGTACCCAGCCGATCTCGCTCTATGGCTCGGAGAGAGTGGCAAAAAAGCTCTGGATCGGCGCCAGCTGGCTGTTCCTCGGGCGCGGCATCGGCGCCTCCAACCAGTTCGAGGCGGGCGGCTTCATCCGCTCGGCGGCGGGCGTCGAGCACCCGGACCTGCAGTATCATTTCCTGCCGATCGCGATCAATTACGACGGCAGCAACCCCTATCCGGGCCACGGCTTCCAGGCGCACGTCGGGCCGATGCGCCCGACCTCGGCCGGCCGGGTGCAGCTGCGCTCCTCAGACCCGCGCGCAGCCGCCCTCGATCCTCTTCAACTACATGGCAACCGAGGGCGACCGCGCCGAGATGCGCGCCGCGGTCCGCCTGACCCGCGAGGTTTTTTCCCAACCCGCCTTCGACCCCTACCGCGGCCCCGAGCTCGCCCCCGGCCCCGACGTCCAGAGCGACGCCGAGATCGACGCCTTCGTGCGCGCCCACGCCGAGAGCGCCTACCACCCCTCCTGCAGCTGCAAGATGGGCCGCGGAGAGCGACCCGCATGGCGGTGGTCGACGCCCAATGCCGGGTCATGCGGCGTCGAGTCCTTACGCGTGGTCGACGCCTCGATCATGCCCAGCATCCCCTCCTGCAACCTCAACGCGCCGACGATCATGCTGGCCGAAAAAGCCGCCGACCTGATCCGCGGCCGCCCTCCCCTCCCTCCCCTCGAAGCCCCGGTCTGGATCGCCCCCGACTGGGAGACCAGGCAGCGGTGAGCGGCGATCGACAGCAAAAGCGGTCTGGAAATTTCGCGGCTCTGATCGTACATAAGTGTCCGATGCCATGACCGGTCGCGAGTTCATCAGGCGCGTGCGCCGGCTGGCGAGAAAGCGTGGGCTTCGGGTGGTGCTGGACGTCGCGGCAGGCAAGGGTGACCACGCGACGCTTTACCTCGATGGCCGCAGGACGGTCATTCCGGACATGCGCCATGACATCTCCGACCGGGCACGTTCCACAACGATGTGCAGGCAGCTTGGGCATCGATTCCGCGGACCTGTGAGCGAGGAGGCGATGACGATGGTCGCATATCCAGCGACTGTTCATGCCCGAGGACGATGGCGGCTTCGTGCGTCATCTTCCGGGATCTGCCGGAGGCGTAACGCGTTCGGCGACGATCTCGATGACGGCGCTCGTGGCCGCCATGTACGGCCTGGGCGTGGCGCTGGAGTTTCGGATCAAGCGCGACGAGCCGTGGCCGGAGCCATCGCCGGTCGCCAGGGGGGAGCGGCTGATCGAGCTGCCGGCGCTGATCCTGGCCAAGCTCGCGCTGATGCGGCGCATGCACGAGACCGGCACCAGCAAGGTCGAGCTCGCGCGTCTGCTGGGGGTGAGCGAGGGTGCCGTGCGCCGCCTGCTGCGCTTCGACCATCGCTCGCACATCGACCGGATCGAGGCGGCGCTCAGGCGCCTCGGCGGCCGGCTGGAGCTGCGCCTGCGCCCGGCCGCCTGAGCACCGGCCGACCGATCATCGTCTGGCCGCGATGCGCGGCGCGATCGGATGTCCGGCCATCGGGGACCGCGGCCCGGACCGGCGACCGTTGCGCGCGACATGCTGCCGTGGCCAGGGGAAATTGATCGAGATCGCGTCGCGAGCCGTGGCCCGCGGGCAGGCTCAGGCGCGCCAGCGGGCGGCGGCCTGGTCGTCGGCGGCGCGGGCTTCGACCCAGCGGCTGTCCGCGGCGCTCTCCTCGAGCTTCCAGAACGGCGCCTGGGTCTTCAGCCAGTCGATCAGGAACGCGCAGGCCTCGAGCGCGGCCGCGCGGTGGGGGGCAGCGGTCGCGACCAGGACGATCGGCTCGCCCGGCAGCATGCGGCCGTAGCGATGGACGATCAGGCTCGCCTGCAGCGACCAGCGCCGGTTGGCCAGGGCCTCGATCTCGGCGAGCTTCTTCTCGGTCATGCCCGGATAGTGCTCGAGGGTCATCGCGCTGATCGGCCGCCCGCCCGCCCCTTGCTCGGTGGCCATGTCCCGGACCAGGCCCACGAAGCTCGCGAGCCCGCCGATGTCGGTCCGGCCCCGGGTCAGGGCCGCAAGCTCATGACCGACGTCGAACGGCGCCTCCTGGACCCGGATCACGCCTCAACCCTGCATCGCGATGCTCAGCCGCCGGTCACCGGCGGGAAGAACGCGACCTCGTCGCCCGGCCGGACCGGATCGGAGGCCTCGGCATAGTCCTGATTGACCGCCGCCCGGACCAGGCCCGGGACGGCGAGCGCCGCGGCCAGGCCCGGCCGCCGCCCCGCGAGCCAGTGCATCAGCTCGCCGACCGTGGTCACCTCGGCGGGCGGCGCCACCTCCTCGCTGGCGGTCCCGGTCTTGGTCCGCAGCCAGGCGAAGTAGAGGATCCTCATGGCCGGACCTCGCTCGAGCGCGACCCGATCAGCTCGGCCCGCGGCCGCAGGGACTCGGGCGCGCCCACGGTATCGGCCGCCGGCGCGCTCGAATGGCGCAGGCCGACCAGCAGGTAGTCGAAGCCCGTGATCAGGGTCAAGAGCCGCGGCCAGCCAGAGGCCGTACAGGCCGACCCGATCCGCGAACAGCCACCAGGGCGCGGCCGTGCCGGCCAGGAGAAAGCCGATCGCGGTCATCTGGACGCCGGTCTTCCACTTGGCGAGCCGCGAGACCGGCATGCCGACCTGGACCTCGGCCAGGAACTCGCGCAGGCCCGAGACCAGGATCTCGCGGCACAGGATCACCAGCGACGGCAGGATCGGGGCGCGGCCGAAATGGACCAGCATCAGGATCGCGGCGCCGACCAGGAGCTTGTCGGCGATCGGATCGAGCATGCGTCCGAGCGGCGACTGCATCGACCAGCTGCGCGCCAGATAGCCGTCGAAGAAATCGGTGACCGCGGCCAGCGTGAAGATCGTGCAGGTCGCCCATTTGCCGAAGTCGCCCTCGACGTAGAAGGCGGCGACCAGCGCCGGGACCGCGGCGATCCGCGATGCGGTCAACAGGTTCGGCGGATTGGTCAGCATCGGGCCGCCCCTAGCTTCCTTCGTGAAAGGCGTCGTAGACGGCCCTGGCGACCGCCTTGTTGATCCCCGGCACCCGCTCGAGGTCGAGCAGCCCCGCGGTCTCGATCGCGCGCACCGAGCCGAAATGGCTCAGCAGCGCCTTCTTGCGCTTGCCGCCGACGCCTGGCACCCGGTCCAGCGCCGAGCGGCCGACCGCCTTGCCTCGCTTGCTGCGGTGGCCCGCGATCGCGAACCGGTGCGCCTCGTCGCGCAGCCGTTGAAGAAAGTAGAGGACCGGGTCGCGCGGGTCCAGCTTCAGAGGCCGCCGGCCCTCGAGATAAAGCGTCTCGCGCCCGGCATCCCGGTCGGGGCCCTTGGCGATCGCCAGCACCGGCAGGCCGCTCACGCCGCAGGCGGCCAGGCTCTCGAGCGCCGCCGACAGCTGCCCCGGGCCGCCGTCGATGATCACCAGATCCGGCCACTGGCCGCTCTGCCGCCCCGGGTCCTCCCGCTGCAGCCGGGTGAACCGGCGCCCCAGCACCTCGCGCATCATCGCGTAGTCGTCGCCCGGCGTCAGATCCCGACCCCTGATGGTAAACTTCCGATAACCCGCTTTGCTCAAACCCTCGGGGCCGGCGACGATGAAGGCGCCGAGCGCATCGGTGCCCATGATGTGGCTGTTGTCGTAGACCTCGACCCGGGCCGGCGGCTCCGGCAGCTCGAGCCGCTCGGCGAGCCGCTGCAGGAGCTTCGCCTGGGCGCTGCTCTCGGCGAGCTTGCGGGCGAGCGCCAGGCGGGCGTTGGTCGACGCCTGGGCGACCAGCTGGCAACGCTCGCCGCGCTGGGGGCAGACGAGCTCGACCCGGCGCCCGGCGCGCACCGCGAGCGCCTCCGCCAGCAGCGCCTGCGAGGCCGCCGGATGGCTCAGGAGGATCAGCCTGGGCGGCGGCCGCTCGCTGTAGAACTGGCCGAGGAACGCCTCGACCAGCTCCGCCGGCCCGGCGTCCTGGGCGTGGCTCGGATAGTAGGCGCGGTTGCCGTAGTTGCGCCCGCCCCGGTAGAAGAACACCTGCACGCAGGCTTGGCCGCCGTCCTGGGCGAGCGCCACCACGTCGGCATCGTCGACCGAGCTCACGTTGATGCCCTGGCGCGCGCCGATGTGGGCCAGCGCCTTCAGCCGGTCGCGGACCGTGGCCGCCTGCTCGAAGTCCAGGCGCTCGGCGGCGGTCGCCATCTCGGCCTGGAGCTGGGCCTGGATCGCGCCGCTGCGGCCGGCCAGGAACTCGCGCGTCTGCTCGACCAGGCGGGCGTAGGGGTCGGGATCGATCCGGCCGACGCACGGCGCCGTGCAGCGCTTGATCTGGAACTGCAGGCAGGGCCGGGTCCGGTTGGTGAAGATGCTGTCCGGGCAGGAGCGGATCGGGAACGCGCGCAGCAAGCGCGCCCAGCGTCTCGTTGACCGCGCCCGAGGACGCGAACGGCCCGAAATAGTCGCAGTCCTTGCGCTTGACGCCGCGGTGCCGGCCGATCCGCGGGAACGGCTGCGCGGGCGTGATCTTGCCGACGTAGATGTAGGGGAACGACTTGTCGTCGCGCAGGACGATGTTGTAGGGCGGCCGGTGGCGCTTGATCAGGTTGCATTCGAGCAGCAGCGCCTCGACGTCGCTGGCGGTGGTCACGACCTCG
The DNA here is from genome assembly GCA_963756905.1 of uncultured Alphaproteobacteria bacterium. GTDB lineage: Bacteria > Pseudomonadota > Alphaproteobacteria > Geminicoccales > Geminicoccaceae > DATAOG01. Next base: position 69,531 of record CAVWPO010000038.1, on the reverse strand, counting down.
AGGCCGCGGGTCAGCGCCACCATGCGCTGCAGCCGCGCGCTCAGCGCCCCGGGCTTGGTGTAGGCCAGGACGCGCTTCTTCAGCGACTTCGCCTTGCCGACGTAGAGCACCTCGCCCTTGGCATCGAGCATCCGGTAGACGCCCGGCCCGTTGGGCAGGCTCGCGACGTGCTTTTGGATCACGGCCGCGCCGCTCACGCCGCCCACGGCGTCTGCGGCCGCGCGGCTCAAGGTCGCATCGCCGGTCTCGTCGGTGGTGATGATCGCCCGCTCGGTGCTCTGGCTCATGGCGTCCTGCACGCCTGAATCTGGCCATCCGATCGGAGGCCGTCAATCATGCCTCGTCGAGCGGGACCGGATCGTGGCCCGCTCCTTGCGAAGCGAGCGCCGGCCGGCTCGACCGGGCCCGGGTCTGAGGAGACGGTCATGGACCGATTGCTCGAAGGCTATCGCCGGTTCCGCGCCGAGGTCTGGCCGGCCGAGCGCGCCCACTACGAGGCGCTCTCGAGGCAGGGGCAGCGGCCGGAGACCATGGTGGTCGGGTGCTCGGATTCGCGGGTGGATCCGCAGATCGTGTTCGATGCGGCACCGGGCGAGCTGTTCGAGGTGCGCAACGTCGCGGGCCTGGTGCCGCCTTACCGTCCGGATGCGGACTACCACGGCACCAGCGCGGCGCTGGAATACGCGGTGCGCGTCCTCGGCGTCGCCCGGATCGTCGTGCTCGGCCATTCGCAGTGCGGCGGCGTCCGGGCGATGGTCGAGGGCGCGCCCGAGCAGGCGCGCGACTTCGTGGAGCCCTGGATGAGAATCGCCGATCCGGCCCGGCCCCGGCTCGCCGCGCACGGCGCCGCCGGCGACCTCTTCAAGCAGGGCGAGATCGAGGTCGTGCGCCTGTCGCTCGCCAACCTCGCGACCTTTCCCTGGATCGAGGCGGCGGTCGCGGCCGGGCGCCTGGAGCTGGGCGGCTTCCGATTCGACATCGAGAGCGGCGTGCTCGCCCGCGTCGAGGGCGAACGGCTCGTCCCGGTCACCTGAGCGAGGAGCGCAGGTCCGTCTGCCGCCAAGCACCTTGTCCGCGGCCGGCTGCGGCCGGATAGTGCGAGCGATGCCGGGAGCCGCCGGGGGATCTGGAAAAGTGGAGCCGATCAAGCGCCTGCCGAACGGGACGAAGGCGCAGCCGACCTTCTCCGCCGCGGAGATGCGCCGGCGGCTGGACGCGCTCCGTCGCCACATGGCCGATCAGAGGATCGATGCCGTCCTGTTCACCTCCTACCACAACATCAACTACTACGCCGATTTCCTCTATTGCGGCTTCGGGCGGCCGTTCGGCCTGGTGGTGACCCAGGACGGCCAGACCTCGATCTCGGCCAACATCGACGGCGGCCAGCCCTGGCGGCGGACCTTCGGCGACAACCTCGTCTACACCGACTGGCAGCGCGACAACTTCCTTCGCGCCGTGCAGGAGCTGATCCCGAACCGCGGCCGGGTCGGGATCGAGCATGACCATCTGACCCTCGAGCGGCATCAGAAGCTCCAGGACGCGCTGCCGGCGGCCGAGCTGGTCGACGTCGCGGCCGCCTGCATGCGCCAGCGCATGGTCAAGTCCGCCGAGGAGACCCTCCTGATCCGGGAAGGCGCCCGGATCGCCGACCTCGGCGGTGCCGCCTGCGTCGAGGCGATCGCGGTCGGGGTCGCGGAGCACGAGGTCGCCCTGCACGCGACCCGGGCGATGGTGCGCGCGATCGCCGAGCGCTTCCCGCACGCCGAGCTCATGGACACCTGGACCTGGTTCCAGTCCGGCATCAACACCGACGGCGCCCACAACCCGGTGACCGCGCGCAAGATCGCGGCCGGCGACATCCTGAGCCTCAACTGCTTTCCGATGATCGCCGGCTACTACACGGCGCTCGAGCGGACCCTCTTTTGCGCCCACGCCTCGGAGCGCCATCTGGCGCTCTGGGAGATCAACTGCGCGGTCCACCGCCGCGGCCTCGAGCTGATCCGGCCGGGCGTCCGCTGCTGCGACATCGCGGCCGAGCTCAACGAGATCTACCGCGCCCATGGCCTGCTCGACCACCGGACCTTCGGCTACGGCCACTCCTTCGGCGTGCTCTGCCACTACTATGGCCGCGAGGCCGGGCTGGAATTGCGCGAGGACGTCCTGACCAGGCTCGAGCCCGGCATGGTCATCTCGATGGAGCCGATGATCATGATCCGAGACGGCCTGCCCGGCGCCGGCGGCTATCGCGAGCACGACATCCTGATCGTGACCGCGACCGGCGCCGAGGACATCACCCGCTTCCCCTTCGGCCCCGAGCACAACATCGTCGGCGGCTGATGCGAGGCGCAGAAAGGATTCGACCTTGCCCTTGAACCGCCCTGGGGTCGGTCGTAGATCGCGTCGCCGTTCGGCCCCGGAAAAAATGTCGGGCGCAGCCACCCGCAGCGCAGCTGCCGAAGCTGTAGCCCAGCCGGCGAAGATCCAGGCTTCCCCCGGTCCCGCATTAACCAAATCTTGACCGCATCCGGATCAACCCTTCTTTGGTGTGGTCCATGCGACCGTGGGAATCCAGGCTTTCGGCCTGGTTGGCGGCGCGCGGATTCCCAGGATCTCATGGACCATCGGCGGGAGAATGAGCCACAAAGATTGATGAATCGTTAAGGCCAGGCCGCGACGCCCTCCTGGCGCTCAGCTTATGCCAAGTCGCGAGCGGCGCCGGAGCGGGCAGACCAGGCGCGAAAGTCGAAACTTTCTGGGCGGGGGTATCGAGAAAGCTACGCCTCCGGCATGAGCTCCTGGGTGAACAGGGCGGCGCCGGCCAGGTCCTTGAGCGTGACCGTCATCACCTCGCTCGCGCCATCGATGTCGACCTGGCCGAAGAACTGCAGGCCGGCGGAGGGCGCCAGGTTCGCCTGGCCCGCGGGCGGCGCCTTCTGGAACACGACCTTGGGGCCGAAGGTGTCGTCGAGCGGGTTCGGCCCGAAGGTGCCGGCGTGCAGCGGCCCCGAGACGAACTCCCAGAACGGGGCGAACTCCTGGAACCGGGCGGCGTTCGGGTCGTAGCGGTGGGCCGCGGTGTAGTGGACGTCCGCGGTCAGCCAGACGACGTTCCTGATCCCGGCGTCGCGGATGAAGCGGAGCAGGCCCGCGATCTCGAGCTCGCGGCCGCGCGCCGGCCCGTCGCCGTTGGCGATCGCCTCGAACAGGCCGTCATCGGGCACCACGAGGCCGATCGGCATGTCGGCCGCGATCACCTTCCAGGTCGCCTTGGACGCGAGCAGCGCCTGCTGCAGCCAGCGGACCTGCACGGGCCCGAGGAACGCCGTGTCCGGCCCCGGCGCGGTCTGATCGTTCTTGCTGTTCGGCCCGCGGTAGCTGCGCATGTCGAGCCGGAACACCTCGAGCGAGGGGCCATAGCCGAACGAGCCATAGACCCGCCGGCGCTCGAGCGGATGCTCGCGGATCGGCATGTAGTCGAAGAACGCCTGCGCGGCGCGCGCCGCGAGCAGATCGACGCTCTTGACCTTGAAGGCGGCCTTCTTGGGGTCGCTCGCGAGGTCCTCGTGCGGGTACCAGTTGTTCAGGACCTCGTGATCGTCCCACTGCACGAGCATCGGCACCTCGGCGTTGAACCGCCGGAGGTTCGCATCCATCAGATTGTAGGCGTAGTTGCCGCGGAACTCGGCCAGCGTCTCGGCGACCTTGGAGGTCGCCTCGGTGGTGAGGTTCTTCCAGACCCCGCCGCCCGGCAGCGCCTGCTCGGCCGCGAACGGGCCGTCGGCATAGATCGTGTCGCCCGAATGGATGAAGAAGGCGGGCTCGACCCGGCGCATCGCCTCGTAGATCTTCATGCCGCCCCAGTCGAGGTTGATGCCCCAGCCCTGGCCCGCGGTATCGCCCGACCAGACGAAGCGGATGCTCTCGCGGGCCGCGGGCGGCATCCGGAAGCTGCCGGCGACCGGCTCGCTCGCGAGCTTCCAGTCGGCAAGGTCGAGGAACCGCATGCGGTAGAAGACGCGCTGGCCGGCCGGCAGGCCGTCGAGATCGAGCTTGGCGGTGAAGTCGGCTTCCTCGAGCGCGGCCGGGCCCTGCACCAGGCGCGCGTCGGCGAAGCTCTCGGTGGTCGCCCACTCGACCAGGAGGCGCGCCGGCCGGTCGGCCTGGGCCCAGAGGATCGCCCGGTCGCCCGAAAGGTCGCCGGCCTGCACGCCGGATGGCAGCATCGGGCGCATCCTGTCGCTGGTGATCACCGCCGGCGCGCCCGCCTGAGCGAACCCGCGCGCCGGCACCAGCGCGCCCGCGAGCAGGCCGCCGCCCGCCAGCGCCGAGCGCGTGAGCAGGGTCCGGCGGCTGAGGTTCGAGGTCGGTCGGATCCGCGCCATGGTTGCCTCCGGGAGGTCGCGATCAGCCAGTTACCAATTAAGGCGGCTTTGTGACAGTCGCCGAGCGACTGCGTGCGCAACCTGCGACAAGGCGCTCACCGTCCCCGCTGCCACCATTCGTCATAGGCCCGCTCGAGCGGGCCGGCAGCCGCCTCGAACAGCGAGGGCTGCGGCCCGAGGACGCGCTCGACCAGGCGCCGCTCGGTCTCCTCCTGCGCCTCGATGGCGCCGTCCGGCAGGACATGCCAGATCGGCCGGACCCGCGGCCTGACGTAGCGGCAGATCAGGTGCAGCCGGTGGCACTCGAGCGGATCGCGCTCGCGACAAAGCATGGCGACGCGCTGCTCCCGGGCCGCCCCGAGCAGCTGCTCGATGCCGGCGCGGAACGCGGGCTCGCGCACCCGGCTGGCGTAGTCCGGCGCGGCCGGGAGCGCCTCGCCCTTGGGCGGCTTGCCGCCCAGCCCGGCGCCCAGCCAGAGGTAGCCGATCCCGGCCTCGGCCAGGAGGCGCGCGAGCTGCCCCTTGGAAAAATGGGGCACGAAGCGCGAGTAGGGCCGCGAGCGCACGTCGGCCACCGCCTCGATGCCGTGGCGGCGCAACAGACCGAGGAAGGCCTCGATCGCGTGGTTCGAGTGGCCGATCGTGAACAGCAAGGCTCCCTCGCGCGGCGCGCTCGCCCCTAGGGGCGAGCGGCGACCGTTGGTTTAGCATGCCGTCGGCGGGCCGTGGCAAAAAGGTCGCAGTGTGTGCGAAACGACACCCGCCGCCGATTCAGGGCTGGCCATCGGCGGCCGGCGCGACTAATTCCGGCCCAGAAGCTCTCGACGTTCGCGCACCGGTGGCCGAGCCTGCCCAAAGACGGCAAAAGGCCGCAGCCGCGATCCACGAGGGCCAGGCATCGCTCGATCGTTGGTGAGGCAAGTCAATGTGGTCCTGGGCGCCGCTCGCGCTGGGTGTGTGGGTCGGTCTCGCCGGCGCCTGCCTGGCGGCCGAGCCCCGCCTGGCAGGTCAGCAACCGCCGAGCACGCCGGCAGCCGCCGACATCAGGCATCATCTCAGCCTCGACGTCGGGCCCCAGGTCCTGGGCCTCGACGGCTCGGCTTCGAGCGCCGAGGCGGCACCCGCCGGGCCGGGAGAGGGTCTCCTGGCACCGCCCGAGAGCGAGCCGGGGATGCATCTCGATCTCCATCTCGGGCGGACCTCGCCGGCGGGGCGGAGCCCGGGCGATGCGCCGCCGCTCTATGGCGAGGTCGGCATCGACATCGACCCGCTCGCCGGCCTGTCGCTGGTGCCGTCCTACCGCCTGGTCCTGGACGAGGGCGAGCGCCCCGATGCCCGCGCCACCGAGGCCCAGGGCCTGAAGCTCGACGCCCAGGTCCTGAAGCTCGGCGCCCGCATCCGCTTCTAGCCCGCCGCCACCGGTTCGCCGGCCTCCGCCCCCGGCTCCTTGAGCGGCCAGAGCAGGACGCCGCCGATCACGAAAAAGACCAGGATGGTGGCGATGCCGAGCCGCTGGCTGCCGGTCCAGAAGGTCACCGTGCCGAGCAGGAAGGGGCCGATGTAGGCGGTGATCTTGCCGGTCAGCGCGTAGAGGCCGAACATCTCGGTGCGGACCTCGGCGGGCGCCAGGCGCGCCATCAGCGAGCGGCTCGCGGCCTGGGTCGGCCCGACGAAGATCCCGAGCACGCCGCCCGCGATCCAGAAGGCGAGCGGGTCGGTCGCGATCACCGCGGCCGTGCCGGCGGCCAGCAGGCCCACGAGCGAGATCAGGATGGTCCGCTTGGCGCCCAGCCAGTCGTCGATCCAGGCAAAGCCGAGCGCGCCCAGCCCCGCGGTGACGTTGAGCAGGATGCCGAACTTGATCACCTCGGCCATCGCCATGCCGAAGGTGCCGGCGGCGTAGATCCCGCCGAAGGCGAACAGCGTGTTCAGCCCGTCGGTGTAGATCATGCGCGCGATCAGGAAGCGCCCGATCTCGCGGTAGCGTCCGATGTGGGCGAAGGTGCGCTTGAGCTGGGCGAGCCCGCGGCGGACCGCTTCGGCGGCCGGCACGCCGGTGCTCTGGCGGTCGGGCGTGAACAGGAACAACGGCAGGCTGAAGAGCGCGAGCCAGGCGCCGACCAGCGGCCCGCAGATGCGCACGTCCTCGGCCTGGCTGCGATCGAGGCCGAACGGCGGCGGGTCGGCCTGGATGAAGCCGTAGAGGACGATGGTCAGGCACACGAGGCCGCCCGCGTAGCCCAGTCCCCAGGACCAGCCCGACAGCCGCCCGATGTAGTCCCGGCTGACGATCTCGGGCAGCATCGCGTTGTAGAAGACGCCGGCGATCTCGAAGGCGAGGTTGGTGAGCCCCGCCACCACCAGGATCTTCAAGGCGACCTCAGGCGACGGCCGGCCGAACCAGAGCAGGCAGCAGCCGACCACCGCGACCAGGGTCCAGGCGAACAGCCAGGGCTTGCGCCGGCCGCCGGCGTCCGCGATCGCGCCCAGCACCGGGCTTATCACGGCGATCGCGATGCCGCTCGCCGACATCGCCCAGCCCCATTCGGCGGTGCCGCGGACGTCGTCGGCCGCGATCCCCTTGGTGAAATAGGTGGCGTAGACGAAGGTGATGATCACCACCGAGAAGGCGGCGCTCGCCAGGTCGTAGAGCGCCCAGGAGACCTGCCCGAGACGGGACGCGGGAGAAGCCATGGCCTGGGGTATGCCCGGGGCCGGGCGCCGCGCACAAGCCTCGAACGCATGGCGCGAGGGCGCGCTCGACCGACTCCCGCAGGCCGCGGCCGCGCTATACTGGCGCCGGGAGACCGCCTCGGCTCAGGGAGGATCCGGCCATGGCCGAAATCGACATTCCGGTCGAACAGACCCAGTTCGGCCCCGCGGAGATCGGCGCGATCGCCCATCTCTATCGGGGCGAGATGTACCGCAGCAAGATCTGGCGCACCCGGCTCGACACCAGCACCAACTGGGCGGTGGTGACCACCGGCATCGCGATCTCGGCGACCTTCAGCAGCGCCGCCGCCTCGCCCTTGCCGATGGTGCTGGTCTCGTTCCTGGTGGCGGTGTTTCTGATCTTCGAAGCCCGCCGCTACCGTTTCTTCGACATCTGGCGGACGCGCGTCCGGGTCATGGAGACCTGCTTCTATGGCCCGATCCTGCGCGGCCAGGGCCTGCGCATGGACAACGGCTGGGGGGAGGTCCTGGCCGAGGACTATGCCGACGTCCACTTCCACATCAGCATCTTCGAAGCCGCGGGCCGGCGCCTGCGGCGCAACTACAGCTGGATCTTCGCCATCCAGATCGTGAGCTACTGGGGCAAGATCTGCATCCACCCGGCCCCGATCAGCTCGCTCCAGGACCTGTGGGCCCGGACCGCCGTCGGCCCCTTGCCGGGGCAGGTCGTGCTGCTGCTCGGGACGGTCTTCTATCTGGGCCTGCTCGGCCTCGGCATCGGGACCCTGCCCAGGCAGAAGGCGGTCGGCCGGGTGCACCGGCTGAAGGGCGCGCCGGACCGCATCCGCGAGCTGGCCGCAGCCGAGGGCGTCTGACGAGGGCGCGTCAAAGGATCAGGAGCCCCGCAGGCTCGCGAGCGTCTCGTCAGCGCGCGCGCGGCGCGCTAGATAGAGCGGAGGCAATCTCGACAGCGGAGCGACCGCCCATGGCCCCAGCGACCCCGATCTGCGACTTCGGCGAGCCGGCGAAGCCGTTCGACCTGCCCGCGACCGACGGCAAGCGCTATACGCTCGAGGACGTGCGCGGCCCCAACGGCACGCTCGTCATGTTCATCTGCAACCACTGCCCCTACGTCAAGGCGGTGCTCGACCGGATCATCCGCGACGCGGGCGACCTCAAGGAGCACGGGATCGGCGTGATCGCGATCAACGCCAACGATCCGACCAGCTATCCCGACGACAGCTTCGCCAACATGAAGCGCCTGGCGCAGGCCAAGCAGCTGCCGTTCCCCTACGCGTTCGACGAGTCACAAGGTGTGGCGCGCGCCTATGGCGCGGTCTGCACGCCCGACTTCTTCGGCTACAACGCCGATCTCGAGCTGCAGTACCGGGGCCGGCTCGACGCCTCCAAGACGACGCCGGTCCCGGGCGCCATCCGCGAGCTCTACGAGGCGATGGTCCAGATCGCCGAGACCGGCCGCGGCCCCGAGCAGCAGATCCCCTCCATGGGCTGCTCGATCAAGTGGAAGGCGGCCTGAGGCCGGCGCGATCGCACCCGGCCGCCCCGAGCGAGGCGGGCGGTCGCGCTCAGCGCGCCCGGGTCAGCGCCAGCCAGAGGCCGCCGCCGATCAGGCAGACGCCGCTCGCCCTGCGAGAGCAGACGGACGCGCTGGCGCGCCAGCAGCCGGCCGGCGCGGCCCGTGAGGACCGCGTAGGCGCTGTCGGAGATCAGCGCCACGACCATCGCGGTCGCCCCCAGCAGGGCGACCTGCGGGACATAGTCGGATCGCGGATCGACGAACTGCGGGATGAAGGCGCCAAAGAACAAGAGCGCCTTGGGATTGCTCAGCATGACCAGGAAGCCCTGCAGCAGGAAGCCGCCGCGCGGCGCCGGCAGCCTGTGGGGCTGATCGAGCCCGCCCGCGCTGCGCACGAGCTTCCAGCCGAGCCAGACCAGATAGGCGGCGCCGGCCAGCCGCACCCAGGCGAACCACCAGCTCATCGTGGCGATGATCGAGGCGAGCCCGACCACGACCACGCCAAGCATCAGCGCCAGCGCCAGCTGCGTGCCGGCGACGTTCAGGAGGCCCGCGCGCGCGCCGTGGCTGAGCCCGTTGGCGACGATCAGGGTCACGACCGGGCCCGGGACGACCGTGATCACGATGCAGGCGACCAGATAGGCGAGATAGACCTCGGGCGTCATTTGGGCGATCCTCAAGGCAAACCCGGCGCGCCCGCACCTTAGAGGGCGCCGCGCGGGCGGGTCCAGATGCCGATGAGCCGCCGGATGCCAGCAGCCCCGATGCCAGCGATCAGATCCGCAGACGACCCGGCCGGCGCCCGGCGCGGGCGCGGCCGCTAGGCGACGCCATGGCCTACGAGTCCTTGCGCGACTTCACCCGCCACCTCGAGCGGACCGGCCGCCTGGTGCGGGTCAGGGCGCCCGTCTCGCCGGTGCTCGAGATCACCGAGATCCACACCCGCCTGCTCGCCGAACGCGGCCCGGCGGTCTTGTTCGAGAACGTCCTGGGCAGCGCCATGCCGGTCCTCGCCAACCTGTTCGGCACGGTCGAGCGGGTCGCCTGGGGCATGAACCGCGAGCCCGGAACGCTGCGTGAGCTCGGCCAGCTGCTGGCGTCCCTCAAGCAGCCGGAGCCGCCCGGCGGCTGGCGCGAGGCGATCGAGATGGTGCCGCTCCTGAAGGCGGCGCTGGCGATGAAGCCCAGGACCGTCGCGCGCGCGCCCTGCCAGGAGGTCGTGCTCCAGGGCGAGGCGATCGACCTCGGCCGCCTGCCGGTCCAGACCTGCTGGCCGGGCGAGCCCGCGCCGCTCATCACCTGGCCGCTGGTCGTGACCAAAGGGCCCGGCAGCGAGCGCGCCGACGGCTTCAACCTCGGCATCTACCGGATGCAGGTGACCGGTAGCAGCACCACGCTGATGCGCTGGCTGAAGCACCGGGGCGGCGCCCAGCACCATCGCCGCTGGCAGGCCGAACGGCGGGATCCCCTGCCCGCGGCCGCGGTGATCGGCGCCGATCCCGGCACCATCCTGGCCGCGGTCACCCCGGTCCCGGACACCATGTCGGAATACCAGTTCGCGGGCCTCCTGCGCGGCCAGCGGGTCGAGCTCACCGACTGCATCTCCGTCCCGCTCAAGGTGCCGGCCGCCGCCGAGATCGTGCTCGAGGGCCTGGTCAGCCTCGAGGACCATGCCGACGAGGGGCCCTACGGCGACCACACCGGCTACTACAACGCGGTCGAGAAATTCCCGGTGTTCACGGTCACCGCCATGACCATGCGCCGCGACCCGATCTATCTCTCGACCTTCACCGGCCGGCCGCCCGACGAGCCCTCGGTCCTCGGCGAGGCCCTGAACGAGGTTTTCCTGCCCCTCTTCCAACAGCAGTTCCCGGAGGTCGTGGACTTCTGGCTGCCGCCCGAGGGCTGCTCCTACCGGGTCGCCGTGGTGACCATCAGGAAGGCCTATCCCGGCCACGCCAAGCGCATCATGCTGGGCGTCTGGTCCTATCTCCGCCAGTTCATGTACACGAAGTTCGTGATCGTCACCGACGACGACGTCGACGCGCGCAGCTGGCCGGATGTGGTCTGGGCGATCTCGACCCGGGTCGACCCCGCGCGCGACCTCACCATCCTGGAGAACACCCCGATCGACTACCTCGACTTCGCCTCGCCCGAGTCGGGCCTCGGCTCCAAGCTCGGCATCGACGCGACCAGCAAATGGCCACCCGAAACGAAGCGCGACTGGGGCAAGAAGATCCGCATGTCCGACGACATCATCGCCCGGGTCACCGAGCGCTGGTCCGACTACGGCCTGCCGGGCGCAGGCCGGCCGATCTGGAAGTAGCCGAGCATCCGACGCCAGGGAACACCATTGTCTGTCCTGGTGTCAGCTCGCGTCCAGCTTCTCGGCGAGCCAGGTCTTGATCAGCGACTGGTAGGGAACGTCGCGCTTGTGGGCGGCGATCTTGATCCGCTCGAGCAGGCTCACGGGCAGACGGACCGAGATCGATTTCGTCGAGGGTCGGAGATTGGGTAGCCGCACACGCTCGGCCCGGCTCCAGTCCACGTGATCGGCGGAGTCGTGGCTTTCCCAGAAGCGCCGCTCCTCGGCCTCGCTCTCAAACGTCGGGATCGGCTCAACTTTCCTGCGCATAGTGTGCCCTCTCCTTGCGACTCATGAAGTCCGCCGCCGACAGGATCATCGTAAACAAGGCCATCCGATGAGAACCACGTTGGATTCCGCGTCACCGCCGCACGTCGGGTTCGCGCCGGCCGACCGTCGCCCGTCGGAAGATCTGCCGCCCTGCCCGCTGAGCGTTGCCGTCTGCCGGCTCGCATGACCCCGAGGGCACCGCACATCCGAGGCAGCGGCCGGGCGTATCTTCTGCTCACCCTGACCGCGCTCTGCTGGGGCGCCAACGCGATCTTCGGGCGCCTCGCGGTCGGCCAGGTCTCGCCCATGGCGCTCGTCACCTTGCGCTGGCTGGGCGCGCTCGGCCTGCTCGCGGTGTTCGCCCACGCCCAGGTCCGGCGCGACTGGCCGGTCATCCGCCCGCGCCTGATGTTCGTCTCGGCCATGGGCGCGCTCGGCTTCACGGCCTTCAATGCGCTCTACTACGTCGCCGCCCATTCGACCACGGCCGTGAACCTCGGGATCCTCCAGGGCGCGGTGCCGGTGTTCGTCCTGGCCGGCGCTCTGGCGGTCGATCGGACCCCGGTCGCCGGCATGCAGGCGGCGGGCGTGCTCGTGACCCTTTCGGGCGTCGTCATCGTCGCCTGCGCCGGCGACCCCGCGCGGCTGGCGACCTTCAGGTTCAACTTCGGCGATCTTCTGATGATCGCGGCCTGCGCCATCTATGCCGGCTATATCCTGGCCTTGCGCCGCCGCCCGCCGGTCTCGGCGCTCGGCCTGTTCACGGTGATGGCGGCCGCCGCGTTCCTCGCCTCGCTGCCGCTGGCGCTCATCGAAGCGGCGCTCGGCCGGTTCCAGTGGCCGACGCCCGCCGGCTGGGTCATCCTCGCCCTGGTCACGCTGTTCCCCTCCTTTCTGGCCCAGATCTTCTTCATCCAGGGCGTGGCCCTGATCGGGCCGAGCCGGGCGGGCGTGTTCGTCAACCTCGTGCCGGTGTTCGCCTCGATCCTGGCGCTGCTGGTCCTCAAGGAGCCCTTCGAGCCGTTCCACGGCGCTCGCCCTCTGCCTGGTCCTCGGCGGGATCTGGCTCTCCGAGCGCGGCAAGCCGACCTGATTTCGACCTCGAGCGCGTGGTCCGGCGCCGGCCCACGGCGTTCGCGGTCGCCGACGCGGCGTTGACTTGAAGCGGGGTATGACTGTGGTTATACTGCCCGGCATGAAGACCGCGATCTCGATCCCGGATCCCTTGTTCGAGGCTGTCGAGCGGCTCGCGAGAAGCCAGGGCAAGTCGCGCAGTCAGCTTTACGCCGAGGCGCTCCAGGCGTACTTGGAGCAGAGGCGCGACCAAAGCATCACGGAGCGTCTGAACGAGATCTACGACGCGGAGCCGGAGCTTGCCGAGCTCGATCCGGCTCTCAAGGAGATGCAATACCGCTCGTTGCCCAAGGAAGAGTGGTAGTGCAACGAGGGGAGCTGTGGTGGGGCGACCTGCCTGAGCCCGTCGGCGCCGGCCCTGGCTACCGCCGCCCGGTGGTGGTCATCCAGGCCGACGCCTTCACCGCCAGCAGCATCGCCACGGTGATCGTCGCTGCCATCACCGCCAGTCGCCGCCTTTGGACCGCGCCTGGCAACGTCCACCTGCCGCGTGGCAGCTGCGGCCTGGATCGCGACTCTGCGATCAACGTCACCCAGCTGATGGCCGTCGACAAGCGCCTGCTGCTCGAATGGATCGGCAGCTTGGGCAGGGCCAAGATGCGCGAGCTCAACGATGGCCTTCGACTGGTCTTGGCCTTGTGAGACTGCGATCGACGCAGCGGGCAGCGCCGGCAAGCGAGATCGCCGTCTGGGCGGATCGGATCAGCCCCAACAGAACCATATGGGCGTGAGCATCTGAGGCGCCTGCCTCGAAAGGGCGACGATGGGCCCCGCGCACCGCCAGCTCGACCTCCTCGACGACCTGCTTGCCCGCACGCCAAAGGCGGGCGCCGATGCCATGCTGATCGAGAGCGCCCTCACAGCTCCAGGATCCGGCTCGGGTGGCCCTTGCGCCGCAGAACATCGATCAACGCCAATAGATTGCCGAGGGCGCGCCCGCGCCGGTCGACGTAGGGCTCCGGACAGCACGCGCGCACCAGGTTGATCGCCAGATTTTTCGCGATCAGCCGGGCGCCGTGGGCGGGCCTCATCGTGCCCTTGCGCATCAGGTAGATCGGATTGGCGATCTGCGCATACCCGGTTCTACGGCCGGACTGACGGCCCTGGGTGATGCCGCGATGGACGCCGGCGAACGCGCGGGTCTGGACGATCCGGCCCTGGGCGCTCAGGCGCGCCGCGAAATCGACGTCCTCCTGCCAGGCCGACAGCGGCAGGTTCTCGTCGAACCGGCAGGCGCCGAGCGCCGCAACCCGGCAGGCCATGTTGCAGCCGTAGAGATGATCCCGCTCGCCCACGATCCCGCCGACGTCCGGACCACCGGCGTCATGGGCGGCCAGCAAGGCCTTGGCCGCTTCATAGCCGATGCCGCCCGAGGTCACCCCGTCCGCCAGGACCAGGCCATCGGCGCCGACCACATCGGGGTGGACGAGAAACAACCTTTCGACACCTTCGAGGGCCCGCCTGGAGGGCAGGTAGTCGTCGTCGAACAGCACGACGACATCGGCCAGATCGCGTACCCGGTCGAGCCCGCGATTGCGTTGGGCGGGGAGGCCTGCAGCGCCGGTCGTGATCATGACCCCCGGCGCAAGCGCCTCCGGAGGCGGCAGATCCTGCGGGCCGGCCACGCTCAGCACCACCGAGTCCGGCGGCCGCGTCTGCCCTCGAAGGCAGTCCAGCAGCTGCGCGACGGCGGTCGGCCGACCTGTGCTCGAGACGAGGACCGAAAGATGCAGTCGATCCGGGCGTCGACGCAGCGCCGACCTCTCATCGCCGATCATCGAAGGGCCCGCTCGAGGCAGCGCACCGGACCGCGCAGCGCAACGACGGCGGGGCCGCGCGATCCGGGCCTTTGAGCGCCGGCGGTGCGCTCGATCCGCGCCCGCGCGTTCGGATTTTGCGTCCGGCCCGAACCCCGGTAAGGTGCCCTGCAAGGATCGACCCGAGAGCGCGGCGCCGGGACCGGCAGCGTCCAGGGATGAAAGACCGAAGTGCACCGGGCTGACGAAGCAGAGGTGCGGCGCCGGAGGCCGGTCGCTCGGCTGATCCGCGTGCCGTCGATCGACGTGGTCGCCGCGAGCGCCGGCCTGATGCTGGGTTCCAAGCTGCTCCTCGGGCTGGAGGACGTGTGGCCCCCGATGGTGCCGATCCGCGATGGCGCCTTCATCGCATGCTACCTGTACGCGATTGGTTGGCTCTGGCTGCGGGCCCGACGACCGCTGACCGACTGGCTGCTCCGCGACAATCCCGCGCTGCTCGTGGTCCTCACCGTCATCTTCGCCTCGGCCTTGTGGTCGTTCGACCCCCAGCTCACCCTGCTCAGCGCCCTGTTGATCACCGGCACCACCGCGATCGGCATCTTCATCGGCTATTGCTTCGAGCCGTCAAGGATCATGACGATTTTGATCGGGACCTATCTCCTCCTGCTGATCATCTCGGTGCTGGCGGTCATGCTCGCCCCGGCCGAGGTCGCGATCTCGCATGGGCCGCGCTTCGATGCCTGGATGGGACTGCAGGGCGACAAGAACCAGCTCGGGTCATCGGCCGGCCTGGCGCTCCTCCTGTTCGCGACCGCGCTGTTCCGGGGCCGGGTCGGCGTCGTGCCCGGCGTCATCCTGTGCGCGTTCGCCGCCGGCGTCCTGGTGATGTGCCGCTCGGCGACGCCGCTGGTCAGCTCGACCCTCGGGATCACGATCCTGCTCGTCTTCGTGGTCAGCACCAGGGCGCGGCTGCCCTCGCTGCTCACCTACATGCTGGTGGTGTGCGCGCTCGCGGTCGCCGTCCTGTTCGCGCTCACGCACGTGATCGGTTTCACCGAGATCCTCGGCCGCGACGAAACCTTCACCAACCGGACCGACATCTGGCGGGACGCGGTCGCCATGCTGCGCTACAGCCCATGGCTCGGCTTCGGCTATGACGCCGTGTGGCTCGCCAACGATCAGAGCTGGCTGCCGGAGTTCGTCAACACGACCCGGTTTCACGACGCCCACAGCGGCTACCTGACCCTGGCGACCGAGGTCGGGCTGCCGGTCATGCTCCTGGCGATCGCGCAGCTGGTCGTCCTGTCGTGCCGGAGCATCGGCTATTTTCTGCAACGCAAGACCACCTTCGCGTTCTTTGCCGTCAGCTACGTCTTCTGGTTCGCGTGCTACAACCTGACCGAGACCGCCATGTATCGACGGAATTCGGACGAGTGGATCCTTCTGGTGATGCTGATGGTCGTGATCCTGAGGCGCAGCGGCAGGCCCGGCCGGTGGGAGCCGCCGCGGGCCGAAGGCCGGCGAAGGGGGCCGGAGGCGGATGCGATCCTCACGAGGCCGGCGGCCCGGGGCGATCGACGTCTCGCGAGCTCACGGCTGGCGTCCTCCGACCCCGGCTGACGGAGACGCTTGCAGAGCCATGCGGCGCGCCTCGGTTCTCGGCTTCAACCTGCTGTTCCTGCACCCGCGCCTGCCGGGGGTCCGCACCTATGCCGTGAATCTGGTCGGCCGGATCCTTCGCCAGAACCGGCAGTTCGAGATCGTCCTGTTCGTGCCGACCGGCGCGGCCTGGCTGATCTCGGCGCTGGCCCGCGCGGCGGACCTGGACGGCCTGCCGCCCCGGGTCGCGGTCGAGGTCGTGGACTGCGATCCGGTCAGCAAGGTCTCGGTCTTCCATGCCGAGAATGTCCGCCTGCCGGCAGCGCTGCGCCGGCGCGGCATCGATCTGCTGATCTCGTTGGACTACCACGGCCCGCTGGGCGATGGGCCGCCGCAGGTGGTCGTCGTCCACGACATGCGGTTCCAGGACCTGCCCGAGAGCTTCTCATGGCCGCAGCGCGCGCTGCGCGCGATCGTCTCCCCAAGGATCATCGCCCGCGCCGCCGGGCTCTGGACCATCTCGGAGTTTTCCCGCGACCGTCTGCTCGCGTGCTATCCGGCGAGCGCCGGCAAGACCTGGATCGTCGGCAGCGGCGGGCCCGAGCCGGACCGGCGCGGACCGGCAGCCCGCTCGGACGAGTATTTTCTCAGCGTCGGCACCTTCCTGCCGCACAAGAACTATCCGGCCCTGCTGCGCGCTTTGCTGGAGCTGCCCGACGATGCGCGGCTGATCCTGGTCGGCGAACCGGGTCCGACTCTGCGCGATCGCGCTTTTCGCGACCTCCTGCGGCGCGCCGGCAACCGGGTCCAGATCCTGCACGGGGTCGACGACGACCGGCTGCGCGAGCTCTATCGCCGCGCCCACGGCTATGTCACGGCCTCGCTGTACGAGGGGTTCGGCCTCACCGTGCTCGAAGCCATGAGCCATGGCGTGCCGGTCGCCTGCTCGAACATCGCTGCCCTGACCGAGGTCGTGGGCGATGCCGGCCTGGTCTTCGACCCGCGGCAGTCCGGGCAGATCGCGGCGGCCTTGCAGGTGCTCAGGATCGATGATCCCTTGCGCCGCCGCCTCGTCCGTCGGGGTTTCGACCGGCTCCGCCGACACGCCTGGAGCGAGGCCGCCGAGCGCGCCCTCGCGGCGTGCTCCGACCATCTGGCCTTGCAACCCTGCTTTGCGGCGGCCGCCGAACCCTGCCTGCCGCTGCGCGATCGACGCCCGGCCGAGCGCACCTGAAAGCCCCGCCGGGCGGGCACCCGGGCGACGGTCGTCGCAGCCTTCTCGTCAGCCTTCTCGTCAGCCTTCGAGCCCGCCTCGCCGGGGATGCATTTTCGGCGTCTGGCGCCTATTTAGGGAGCAGACCGTGCCGCCCCCGCAGCGAGCCCCTGTGATGTCCCGATCCGTCGCCGCCGCCGACCTCCTGCACGACCTCCTCGCCAAAGCGCGCCGCGCCGGCGCCGATGCCGCCGATGCGATGCTGGTCGAGAGCGCCGGTCTGAGCGCCACCCGCCGGCTCGGGAAACTGGAGAAGATCGAGCGCGCGGAGGGCTCCGACCTGGGGCTGCGCGTGTTCGTCGGCCAGCGCCAGGCCCTCGTCTCGACCGGCGACCTCGGCGCGGCGAGCCTGGATCGCCTGATCGAGAACGCGCTCGCGATCGCGCGGGCGGTGCCCGAGGACCGCTATGCCGGGCTCGCGGCGCCGGAGCAGATCGCCCGCGAGCTGCCCGAGCTCGACCTGGATGACGGCCAGGAGCCGGCCGCCGGGACGCTGGCCGAGCTCGCCGCCGCCGCCGAGGACGCCGCGCTGGCCGAGCCCGGCATCAGCAATTCCGAGGGCGCCGAGGCCGGCTGGTCGCGCACCCGGACGACGCTGGTCGCGACCAACGGCTTTGCCGGCAGCACGGCGCGCTCGCGCCACAGCCTCAGCGCCGCGGTGATCGCCGGCGCCGACGGCAAGATGGAGCGCGACTACGAGTTCGCGACCGTGGTGCGCGCCAAGGATCTGCCCGAGCCCGCCGAGCTTGGCCGCCGGGCGGCGAAACGCGCGCTGGGCCGGCTCAACCCGCGCAAGGTCAGGAGCCAGAGCCTGCCGGTGGTGCTCGATCCGCGGGTCGCGCCCGGCATCGTCCGCCACCTGGCGAGCGCCATCGCCGGGCCTGCGGTCGCCCGCGGCACGACCTTCCTCAAGGACAAGCTCGGCCTGCGGATCTTCCCGCCCGGCGTCACCATCGTCGACGATCCGCAGCGGGCCGACGGCCTCCGCTCCACGAGCTTCGATGCCGAGGGCATCGCCGCCACGCGCCGCAAGCTGGTCGATGCCGGCGTGCTGACGACCTGGCTCCTGGACTGCGCCTCGGCGCGCCAGCTCGGCCTCGAGACCACCGGCCATGCCGCCCGGGGCGTGACCTCGCCGCCCTCGCCCTCGCCCTCGAACGCCTATGTCGAGGCCGGGGAGGTGAGCCCGGAGGAGCTGATCGCCGACATCGAGCAGGGCGTCTACATCATCGAGATGCTCGGCATGGGGATCAACTACGTGACCGGCGACTACAGCCGGGGTGCTGCCGGGTTCTGGATCGAGGACGGTGCGCTCGCCTGGCCGGTGAGCGAGATCACCATCGCCGGCAACCTGATCGAGATGTTCCAGCAGCTGACCCCGGCCGACGATCTCGAGTTCCGCTACGGCATCGACGCGCCGACCCTGCGCATCGACGGCATGACGGTCGCCGGCCAGTGAGCGAAAGCCCCGACCTCGAAGCCGACCGACGGCTGCTGCGGCGTGCGGTCACCGCCGCGGGCGCGCTCGCGCTCGAGCATTTCCGCGCCGGCCCCAGCCATTGGTTCAAAGGCCCGGGCCAGGTGGTCACCGAGGCCGATCTCGCGGTCGACCGCCTGCTTCACGACATTTTGATCGGCGCCCGCCCGGAGGACGGCTGGCTGTCCGAGGAGCGCGCCGACGACGGTTCGCGGCAGCGGCGCCGCCGGGTCTGGATGGTCGATCCGATCGACGGCACCCGGGCGTTCGCCGAAGGCGTGCCGGAATTCGCGGTCAGCGTCGCGCTGGTGGTCGAGGGCGCGCCGGTGCTGGGGGCGGTGCTCAACCCCGCGACCGACGAGCATTTCGAGGCTCAGCGGGACGGCGGCGCGCGCCTGAACGGCGTCCGGATGCGGATCAGCGACCACCGCGACCTGGCCGGCGCCCGGCTCCTGTCGAGCCGCACCGAGATCACCAAGCGCGACTGGCCCAAGCTGATCCCCGAAGCCCAGTTCACGACCATGGGCTCGCTCGCCTACAAGCTCGCCCTGGTCGCCGGCGGCCGCTTCGACGGCCTGGTGTCGTTGCGCGCCAGCCACGACTGGGACCTGGCCGCCGCAGCCCTGGTGATCGGCGAGGCCGGCGGCCGGATCAGCGAGGCCGACGGCGCGCCGTTGATCCTCAACAAGCCGTCGGTTGGCCACACCGGGCTCGCCGCGGCCGGAACCACGGCCCTGCACCGCGCGCTGGTGGCCCGCCTGCGCTCCGCCTGAGCCGCGCGCAGGCCCGCCCGCGCCCGCAGGGTGGCGCCATGGCCACAAGGTCCGGGCGCGGCGGGACCGCGTCAAGTCGCGGAGATACCGTTTCATCGGCGGCTCTGCCGCGCGCGATCTGTGGCCGATATCGCAACAGTTGACAACGGAAATGACACGCCGGCTGGCCGGGGGGCGCGGGACCGGAATAATGTAACTGGCGGTCTGTTGGCGTACGTGCAAACGACGGCGTGGGCAGACCCGCGCAGGACCCCGGTGCGGGGAGTTGTCTGATGGGGGCGGCGTGGCGGACACCGAACAACTGATCGCGGAGCAGATCCCGAAGCTGCGACGCTACGCGCGGTCTTTGCTCGGCGATCCGATTCGGGCGGACGACTTGGTGCAGGAGGCTTTGCTCAGAGGGCTGTCGCGCAGCCATCTTTGGCAACCCGGGACCGACATCCGGGCCTGGATGTTTACGATTCTGCACAACATTCACATCAACAACCAGCGCCAGCGCCGCACCCGTGCCGACTACCAGGAGCTCGATGACGACCAACCCGAGATGGCGACGGCGCCGAACCAGGAACGCTCGCTCGAGATCCGCGACCTGGCCAGAGCGCTGCAGCTGCTGCCGGAGCCCCAGCGCCAGGTGGTGCTGCTGGTTGGCCTCGAGGGCATGAACTACAAGAACGTCGCCGCCGTGCTCGACATTCCCATAGGTACCGTCATGTCCCGCCTCCATCGCGGCCGCGAGGCCCTGCGCCGTTTCATGGCGTATGGCCCCGCGCCGAAGGCGGCCGGACAAGACCCCAAGTTGCGCAACATGCCATGACCACTCGCCAGACCTCGATCGACGAGGACGACTTCCAGGCTTTCGTCGATGGCCAGCTGCCGCCCGAGCGATGCCGGGCCGTGATGGCCTTCCTGGCCGCCCACCCCGACGAGGCGGCCCGCATGGATGAGTATCGGACGCTCACCGAGGCGCTGCATCTCGCCTATGACGAGGTGCTCTACGAGCCGCTGCCCAAGCGCCTGCGCGTCGAGCACTACCGCGGCCGGTCATCCTGGGCCCGACGGCTGCAGGACTGGTTCGGCGTCGGCCGGCGCGGCCTGATCGTGAGGTTCGCCGGGATTGCTCTTTTGCTCCTGGGCAGCAGCGGCGGCGGCTGGCTGATGCACAGCGAGATCACCGCCAAGGAGGCCGAGACGCCGGCGATGAGCTTCGCCCGGCAGGCGGCCAACGCGCATCTGCTGTTCGCGCCCGACCTCCGCCATCCGGTCGAGTTCGGCGCCGACCAGCAGGACAGCATGATGCTGTGGCTGTCGGAGCGGCTCGGCCAGGCCGTGCACGCCCCCAATCTGAAGTCGATCGGCTTCAACCTGGTCGGCGGCCGCCTGTTGCCGGCATCCGGGCAGGCGGCGGCGCAGCTGATGTACGAGAACTCGGACGCGCGGCGGATCACGCTCTACGTCCGCGCCCGCTGGGCCACGCCCGTGAACGGCGCCCACGACGGCAGCGTCAGCTTCGCCGGCGAAGACGGGGTCAACATGGTCTACTGGATCGAGGGGCCGTTCGCCTATGCGCTGATCGGCGCGCTCGATCGGGAGCAGCTGTTCAGCGCGGCCAAGAGCATCCAGCAGCAGATGAGCGCGCCGACGGTGCCGGCGCCGACCCCGGATCAGACCGCGACCACCGAAAAAGACGCGACCTGACGCCCGCGCGCGCCGCCCGGGACCGCGCGTGCTCTCGTCTGGCCCTGATCGGCGGCTCTGAGCAGCCCACGCTCAAGCCGCCGAAACGCCGGTAACGCGCGCTCGCGCTACCGGCGCAACGCGACCGGGCCTCCGGCGCGCAAATCTCGAGCCATGCAGCGCGGATGCCGGTCCGGAGGTTCGGACTCGGCAGCAGGGACCGCCCATGCCCTCAGTCCGTTGGCTGTCCGGGGCTCATGCTGCCGGTGCTTTTTGGTCGATGCCACCATCGGGAGCAGCGGGCGAAGATCTCGCCGCCTGCGGCCGCCCTTCAGGCCGAAGGCAGCGCCCCGAGGCCGCGTCGCGGCATAAGACTGCGTTCGGTCAGCATGCCGAAGCCCAGCCCGATCGTCGTCCACAGCACCGCCTGCATGCCCAGCGACGTGATCCGGAAGGACCATAGGACATCGGCCGGAAACTGCGCCGGCACCTCGTTGATGGTCGGCAACAGAAGCTGGGCGATGACGATGACCACGAGAAAGACCGCAGCGCCGGCGAGCGCGGCATTCCAGGTGCCGTAGCGACCGGCGAGCTGTCGCCCGATCGAGACCGCCAGGACGAGGGCGGCGACCGAGAGGACGACCATGAGGAAGTAGACCTCGGTCCGGTAAGCGATGGTCTCGGGCGCACCGACCGCCGGCGGGTTCGGCGGGTATTTGAGCGCCGGCACGAGCACCATCCCAAGGAAGCCCCCGGCCGCCAGCAACGCCGCGACGGCCTGCGGCCCGAGCCGGCCGACGCGGCCGTAGGCGAAGGCGAACACAAGGGCGAACAACCCGCCCAGGGCGGTGCCGAAGACCACGACGCCGGTGAACAGCCCGATGGTGCTTTGCACACCGCGGCTGACGAGCTCCTCCTCGTGGTCCTGCGCGCCGGCGTCATGGTCGGCGGCTGCGGGCATGGCCGCGTCCTGTCCGCCGCTCGTGGCCCCGCCGCTCATGGCCCCGCCGCTCATGGCCATGTCGTGGGCCATGTCGTGGGCCATGTCGTGGCCCTGGCCGCCGGCATGCTGTTCCTCGAAGGCGATCGAGCGATCGACCTGCGGCTCGCCGAACAGCTTGCCGACGCCGAACGCGAGCAGGCCGGCGACGAAGCCCACCAGCATGCCGCGCACCAGGAGGGTCCTGACCATCGGGCCCCCGAAACGGCTAATGGCAGGGGAAGCCGAGCAGATGGCGCCCGTCGTGCACGAACTCGTGCACGTACATGCCGGGCACGATCGAGGTCGCTCCTTCTTCGACGCCGACGAAATAGATCGCGAGCAGCAGGACCGCCGCGAAGATCAGCCACGGCATCAGCTCGCGCAGCGGGATCGGGGTCGGAACGTAGGCGGGGGCGAGGGCGGCTTGCGCCATGGATGCATCTCCTGCGGGATACCGCGTCCCGTTCGGTGCTGCTCAGGTCGCGGCCGAAGGTCTGACTCCCGGCAGCGTCAAGAGCGCAAGAACCGGTTACAGTGGCGCGACCGTACCGGACTTGCACCGGCTTCCTCGCACCGCGACAATCGGCAGAGATCACAATTCTTCGAACCTGTCAACGCCAGCCGCGGCCTGTTGGTAGCACGTGGTATGTCCGGGTTTCGTAGCTCACGATCTGTCCGGTTCGGGAGAATCGGGGAGGTCGTGTGCAGGCGGAGGTTCGGGTGGCTCGGATCGTCGAGGCGCTCGGTCGGTGGCGGAGTGGGGCGTTGAGCTGTAGCGAGGCAGCCGAGGTGCTGGGGATGAGCGAGCGGCACTTCCGGCGGCTCAGGGATCGCTACGAGGCGCAGGGGGCGGAAGGCCTGATCGATCGGCGGCGCGGCCGGGTCTCGGGCCGGCGGGTGGCGGTCGATCGGATCGAATGGCTGCTGGAGCAGTACCGGACGCGCTATTTCGACTTCACCGTCAAGCATTTCCACGAGCGGCTGCGGGCCGAGCACAGGTTCGAGCTGGGTTACAGCTGGACCAAGCGCATCTTGCAGGACGCGGGCCTGGTCAAGCGGGCGGCGAAGCGCTCGGCGCACCGCAAAAGGCGGCCGCGGCGGCCGCTGCCGGGCATGATGTTGTTCCAGGACGGCTCGACCCATGCGTGGCTCGGCGGCCGGCCGGCGCTCGATCTGATCGTCACGCTCGATGATGCGACCAGCGAGCTCTACTCTGCCTTTCTGGTCGAGGAGGAGGGGACGTTCTCGAGCTTGCGCGGGCTGGCCGAGGTGATCGGCCGGCACGGGCTGTTCTGCTCGCTCTATACCGATCGCGGGCAGCCATTATTTCGTGACCCCCAAGGCCGGCGGGAAGATTGCGCGGGCGCAGCCGACCCAGGTCGGGCGTGCCCTCGAGCAGCTCGGCATCGAGCACATCCCATCCTATTCGCCGGAGGCGCGCGGCCGGATGGAGCGGGTCTTCGGTACGTTGCAGAACCGGCTGCCGCAGGAGCTGCGCCTGGCCGGGATCACGACGCCAGCGGCGGCCAACCGCTTCCTCGCCAAGCGCTTCGTGGCCGAGCACAACGCCCGCTTCGCGGTCGCCGCGACCGAGCCCGGCAGCGCCTTCGTGGCCTACGCGGGCGATCTGGCCGAGGTTTTGTGCCTGCAGGTCGAGCGCGTGGTCGGCAACGACAACTGCGTGCGCTACGAGGGCCACTGTCTGCAGATCCCGCCACACCGGCACCGGCACCACTTCGTCAAGGTCAAGGTACGGGTGCACGCCTACGAGGACGGCCGGCTCGCAATCTTCCACGGCCCGCGCTGCCTGGCCCGTTACCAGCCCGACGGGCGCCTTGCGGATGTCAGCGAGACGATCAAACCCGCCGCCTAAGCCCGCTCGGCGGCGGGCCCGGTGGATTTGCTGGACAACGCTCCGCGTTGCCCACAACCCCACCGGGCCAACAGCAGCAGCGGACATTTAATGAGCTACGAAAACCGGACATCTTTACGTGCCATTGACACGCCAGCCGCGGCCCGTGACCAGACGCCCGATGACCGCCCGGATCGTCCTCGTCTGCCACGCGAGCACCAGCGCGATGCGCGAGCTCGCCTTCCCGGCCGACGAGCCGATCGATGCGGCGGGGGCTGCCCGCGCGGGCGCCCTCTCGGGCAAGCTGCATCTCGGCGGGCGCGCCTGGACCAGCCCGGCGCTGAGGGCGAGGCAGACCGCGCGGGCCCTCGGCCTCGATGCGGCGGTCGAGCCGGCGCTGCGCGATTGCGACTATGGCCGATGGGCCGGCCGCCGCCTGGCCGAAATTGAGGCCGAGGAGCCAGATGCTCTGGCGGCCTGGCTGGCCGATCCCGCGGCCGCGCCCCACGGCGGCGAAGACGGGTCGGCGCTGCTCGAGCGCGTGGCGGCCTGGCTCGACGATCGCGCCCGCGCGGCGGGTCGCGTCACCGCGGTCACCCATGCGGCCGTGATCCGCGCCGCGATCGTCCACGCCATCCGCGCCTCGACCCGATCGTTCGCGCATCTCGACGTGGCGCCGCTGTCGACGACCCTGTTGACCTGCCACGGCGGCCGATGGCGCCTGCGCTCGACCGGGCCTCGCCTCTGAGGCGAAGCGGGTCCCGCGGCCCCGGCAGACGGGGCACGAACAGACATCCTCCCGGATGGCGACCCGGTCGGTTTTCGATCGGATCATTCGAGATGACCAGGCGGATTTGGAGTTGCTGCGCAGCCTCATGCAGGCACCCCTCGCGATGCGGCGACATAAGCGGAAGCCATGCCCCATGCTCCTGCGGCATCCTCGCGCGCCTGCGCGATGCGGCGACCGGCGAGCCCGCCGATCATCCGGGGGCGGCTCCTGAGCAAGGCAGCTTGCGGCATGAACCGGGCTTGCCGGCCCGGCCGCTTCCCCCTAGAACGAGGGTCGCCGGCGGTCAGGGATGTCCAAGATGCCATCGCTCCTCGATCACTGCCGCGGACTGGTCGAGCGCCAGATCGCGCCCGGCGGCGTTCTGCTGCGGGAGGGCGAGCGCTCGGGCCGGTTGTTCGTCCTCGCCGACGGCACCCTCGAGGTCTATCGGGGCGAGGTCGAGATCGCGCTCGTGAGCGAGCCGGGCGCGATCTTCGGCGAGATGGCGGCGCTGCTCGACCAGCCCCACACCGCGAGCGTGCGGGCCGTGACCGAGGCCAGGGTCCACGTCATCGAGGACGCCTCGCAGTTCCTGAGCGCCAATCCCCAGGTCCTGCTGCCGATCGCCACGCTCCTGGCCCGGCGCCTGCAGAGCGCCACCACCTATCTCGTCAATCTCAAGCAGCAGTTCGAGGACCGGAAGGACCATCTCGGCATGGTCGACGAGGTGCTGGAATCGCTCTCTCACCAGCAGGAGGAGAGCTTTCCCCCGGCGGCCGATCTGCCGGACGAGCCATAGCCAGCAGCCACGGCGGCGGCTCGGACATCGGGGCGAACGGGCGGGTCGGCGACTGGTTCAGGAGCGCGACCTCGGCGGCCGCCAGCGAGATCCAGTAGGCGTCGGGCGCCGCCAGGTCGACCACCACATGCGATGGCAGCGGCCCGATCTGATGACCGGCGTTGAACACCCAGGTCCTGCCGATCCGATCCGCCCATGAGCCCTTGGGCGTGAACGGCGACTGATGCACGTGGCCGGACAGGACCAGATCCGGCTGATGCTTCCTGATCCAGCCGCGCAGGGTCGGGTCGCCGAACGATCGCCTGCCGTCCCAGCTCGTCGGCGAGCCCTGCGGGGGCGCGTGATGCACCCACACCCACCGCCCCGGCCGGGTCGTCGCGTCGCGGGCCAGATGGCGGGCGATCTCGGCGCGCGTGCCGCTGCCGCCGCCCCAGGGGCAGATCGTGAACAGCGTATCGCCGATCAGATGGGAGTCGCCATCCGTCAGCACGTCGTAGTGGCGCGCCTTGATGATCCAGCGCGTGATCAGCTCGCCGCGGCTGTCGTAGCCGTCGAGATCGTGGTTGCCCGAGCAGATCAGCAACGGCGCGCGCGCGCGGATCCGGCGGAGATATTTTTGCACGACGATCGTCTGGGCGGGACGATCGACCACGGAGAACGCGTCGAGATGGTCGCCGGCGAGCACGACCACGTCGACGTGGCCGGCCGCATCGACCACCCAGTCGAACTTGCGCAGATCGTAGTGCAGGTCCGCGACCAGCAGGCACTTCAAGGAACGCTGCCTCCATTGCGGGCGGCCGCCGGCCGGCGACGGCCATGACGGGACGGCATCGCGCGAACCTTGCTCGAGGACGGAGAACCGAGATTTCGCAGGCGTCTCCTCCTCCAGGACACCCGATGCCCAGGCGACGGCGGAACCGCAGGCCGTCGTCCCGCCGCTGGCTCCCGGAGGCGACCCGGCGGGCGTCGCCCCCGACCGCCGCGCGCCGTCACCTCCAGCCCCGAGCGGCGACAACGCCAGGAGGAGCAGCGCCCGCGGCAGCTTCTCCGGCGCCATCGACGTGCGACCGATCGTTGGCGCAGAGCCCGACGAGCCCGGCCGCGCGCTCGGCCGCCGCCAGAATTCGCCCCGGCGGCTGATCCTCCGGCATCCGCCCCGCGCTGACCGCAGGCGAACCGAGCCTCGGTCCGAACCTGCCCACCCCGCATCGCCAGCGTCAGATCCGGTGATCCGGCCGGCGATCCTACCCGATCCGGCCGCCAAGGCGATCCTTTTCCGCACCGGTCGGATGTCATCGCACGCTCGCCAGCAAAGGGGCAGCGCCCCCAGGACCCCGCTCACCTCGAACAACGAGCGCGGTACTGGCCTAGAGCTCGGTGCGCACCTGCCAGAGCTCGGGGAAGCAGACCACCTCCAACGCCCGCTTCAGATAGCTGACGCCCGAGCTGCCGCCGGTGCCGGTCTTGTGGCCGATGATCCGCTCGACCGTCGTGACGTGCCGAAAGCGCCATTGCCGGAACCCGTCCTCGAGATCGACCAGGTCCTCGGCGAGCTCGTACAGATCCCACCGGTGGCTGGCGTCGCGATAGACCCTCGCCCAGGCCGCGAGCACGCTCGGATCCGACCGGTGGGGGCGGCTCCAGTCGCGCTCGACGCAGGCCCGCGCGATCGCGAAGCCGCGCCGCGCCAGCAGCCGGATCGCCTCGTCGTACAGGCTCGGCCGCGCCAGCTCGGCCGCCAGCTCCGCGTGCACCTCGGGCGTGTGCCGGTGGACCGCGAGCAACGCCCGCTGCCGGTTGCCGAGCAGGAACTCGACCAGCCGGTACTGGTGCGACTGCAAGCCGGACGCCGGCCCGAGCCGGTCCCGGAAGACCAGGTAGTCGGCCGGCGTCAGCGTCGAGAGCACGTCCCAGGACTGGATCATCTGCGCCTGGATGCGCGCGACCCGCGCCAGCATCTTGAACGCCGGCCGCAGATCGTCCGCGGCGATCCGCCCGCGCGCGGCCAAAAGCTCGTGGACCATCAGCTTCAGCCACAGCTCGCTCGCCTGATGGATCACGATGAACAGCATCTCGTCGTGGCTGTCCGAGACCGGCCGCTGGCACGCGAGCAGCTCGTCGAGCGCCAGATAACGCCCGTAGGTCAGGGCATCGGCGAGCTCGGTCGCGACCCCCGGCTCCAGCGCGGGCTCGGCGGGCTCGGTCATGTCACGGCGGCCCGCTGCCGGTATTCCGGCACGTCCCAGGCGCGCCCGGCCAGCACGGCCCCGAGCGCCAGGGCCGCATCGAACACGTCGACGAAGCGGAGGTAGAGGGGGCCGAAGCCGAACCGCAGCAGGTCCGGCGCGCGGAAATCCCCGATCACGCCACGCGCGATCAGCGCCTGGGCGATCGGATAGCCGTCCGGGTGCCGGAGTGCCACCTGGGAGCCGCGCTCGCCCGCTGCGCGCGGGCTCGCGAGCTCGAGCCCGAAGCCCGCGCAGCGCTCCTCGACCAGGTCGATGAACAGCTCGGTGAGCGCCACCGATTTGGCCCGCAGCGCCGCCGGATCGACCTCGAGCAGCAGATCGACGCCCGCGTCCAGCGCCGCCATCCCGAGGATCGAGGGCGTGCCGGCGAGGAATTTCCGGATGCCGGCGGCGGCCCGATACGCGCTCTCGGAACGCGAACGGCTCGGCATGCCCGAGCCAGCCCGTGATCGGCTGGCGGGCGGCGTCCTGCCAGCGCTCCGCGACGAACAGGAAGGCGGGCGCGCCGGGCCCGCCGTTCAGATACTTGTAGCCGCAGCCGACCGCGAGGTCCGCCGCCGCGCCGTTCAGGTCGACCGGGACGGCGCCGGCGCTGTGCGCCAGATCCCAGAGCGCCAGCGCGCCCGCGTCGTGCGCCGCCCGGGTCAGCCGTGCCAGGTCGTGCATCCGGCCGCTGCGATAGTCGACGTGGGTCAGCATCAGGAGCGCCACCTCCGCGTCGAGCGCCGCCTCGAGCTCCGCGGGCGCGACCAGACGCAGCTCGACCCGCCCGTCGAGCAGTTCGCAAAGGCCTTGAGCGACGTACAGATCGGTCGGGAAATTGCCGCGCTCCGAGACCACGACCCGCCGTCCGGGGCGCAGACCCAGCGCGGCCGCGATCAGCTTGAAGAGATTGACCGAGACCGAGTTCGGCGACCACCACCTCATGCGCCTTGGCCCCGATCAGGCGGGCGATCTTGGCGCCGAGCCGCTCCGGCAGGTCGATCCAGCCGTGCCGGTTCCAGCTGGTGATCAGGTCGGCCCCCCATTGCCGGCGCACCACGTCCTCGACGACCCCCGGGGTCGCGCTCGGCAGCGGTCCGAGCGAGTTGCCATCCAGATAGATGATGCCCTCCGGCAGCGCGAACCGCTGCCGCCACGCCGCCAGGGGATCAACGGCATCCGCCGCCGCGCATTCGGCCCGGGTCAGCGCGCCCATCCGCCACCAGCCTTCGTCATCCCGCGATCCACGGCCTCCGCTGCCCGACGCCCGTTGATCTGGCTCGACCTCCGGCCCCGGCAAGCCCGCCCGGTTGCTAACCCGTTAACCTTAACGAAGGGTTAAGATGGCTACCATAGATTGAGCCGGCCGATCCGAGCTTTCGATCACCGGCCGCCAGAAGCGCCCCGTGGCAACAACTCGAGGTGAATCAGGTTGTCGCGATTAACCCTTTCTTAAGATCGGCCGCCTAGGGTTCGCAACCGGCGCAGATCGGCGCCGGATGACCGAGCAGGACGCGTCCCTTGCCAGATGCAGCAGGCGTCGCCGAGTTCCTGAAGCGCCGCTACGCGCGCGCGATCGAATGCGGCGATGACCGGACCGCGGCCCGTCTCCGGGCCGAGATCGATCGCCTGATCAACGGCCCGGCCACCGTCCTCAGCCTCGCGGACCGGGTCGCCCGAGCCGGCTCGCGGCGGTCGGCCGGAGCGGCGCAGCCCCAGCCCAGGTATGACCACGACGACATCCTGTACGACTATGACGATATCCTGGGCCCGAACCTCTGAACCGACGCGCCGCCCGCTCTTCTCAAGGTCTCGCGGCCCCCGCGAGCCGGCGGCGCGCCGCGACCCTCAACGGGCCCGGCCGGACCGCCAAGGGCGACGGGCGGGTCGCCGCGCCGAAGGACGGCGTCGAACCGGGCCTTTCGGGCGCTGGCGGCGAAACCAGCCAGGTATTTCATCGGCCAGCCCGTCATGGCGCCCGGCCGTCTCGCCACGCGCCCGTGCGCTCCGCCCGCCCGGCGCCTACGGCCACTGACTCTGCCTCGAATGGATTCAGCGCCATCCTGGAACCGTCTCTCCACGCGCCCCGCGCTCGACCCGGTGCGCTCGGCCCCCTAGCTCCGCCCGCCCCGCGCGCTCGACGCACCCCCTTGCGCTCCCTGTCGTCGGCGTCGGTGAGGCAGCCGATGGCACGGACATCGATCCGGCCGGCGATCCCCCTTCGGATCAGCCCATGGTCGGCATCTTGAACTCGGCGCCGGCGCGGATGCCGGTCGGCCAGCGCGAGGTGACCGCCTTCTGCCTCGTGTAGAAGCGGACGCCCTCGGGCCCGTGCATGTGATGGTCGCCGAACAGCGAGCGCTTCCAGCCGCCGAAGCTGTGGAACGCCATCGGCACCGGGATCGGCACGTTGACCCCGACCATGCCGATGTTCACCCGATGCGCGAAGGTGCGCGCGGCATCGCCGTCGCGGGTGAAGATCGCCGTGCCGTTGCCGTACTCGTGCTGGTTGACCAGATCGACCGCGGCCTCGAAATCGGGTGCGCGCACGACCGAGAGCACCGGGCCGAAGATCTCGTCCCGGTAGATCTTCATCTCCGGCCGGACCCGGTCGAACAGGCAGCCGCCGAGATAGTAGCCGTCCCCGTAGCCCTGAAAGCCCTCGAGCTTGAAGTCGCGACCGTCGACCACGAGCTCCGCCCCCTCCTCGATGCCGAGGTCGATGTAGCCCCTGACCTTCGCCTTGTGCTCGGCGGTCACCAGCGGGCCCATCTCGACGCCCGCCTCGTGGCTCGGGCCGATCTTGAGCGCGCGCACCCGCGGCGCCAGGTCCTCGATCAGCCTGTCGCCGGCGTTGCCGACCGCGACCGCGACCGAGATCGCCATGCAGCGCTCGCCGGCCGAGCCGTAGGCCGAGCCGATCAGGGCGTCGGTCACCTGCTCGGGATCGGCGTCGGGCAGCACGACCATGTGGTTCTTGGCGCCGCCCAGCGCCTGCACGCGCTTGCCCTGCGACGTGCCGGCCCTGAACACGTACTCGGCGATCCTGGTCGAGCCGACGAAGCTCACGGCCGCGATCTGCGGATGAGTGAGGATCGCATCGACCGCCGCCTTGTCGCCGTTGACGACGTTGAGCACGCCGTCGGGCACGCCCGCCTCCTTGGCGATCTCGGCGATCTGGAGCGGGCAGGACGGGTCCTTCTCCGAGGGCTTGAGCACGAAGGTGTTGCCGCAGGCGATCGCCATCGGGAACATCCAGAGCGGGATCATGGCCGGGAAGTTGAAGGGCGTGATCCCGGCGCAGACCCCGAGCGGCTGGCGGAACGAGGTGAGGTCGACCCCGGTGCCGACGTTCTCGCTGAACTCGCCCTTGAGCAGCTGCGGGATGCCGCAGGCGAACTCGACCACCTCGATCCCGCGGGTGACCTCGCCCTTGGCGTCGGCGAGCGTCTTGCCGTGCTCGGCGCTGATCAGCGAGGCGAGCTCGTCGATCCGCTGCTCGAGCAGATCCTTGAGCTTGAACAGGATGCGGGCGCGCCGGAGCGGCGTGGTGTCGGCCCAGCCTGGCAGCGCCGCCTGCGCGGCCTTGACCGCGGCGTCGACCTCGGCCGCGCTCGCGAACGCGACCCGCCCCGCGGGCTCGCCGACCGAGGGGTTGAAGATGTCGCCGTAGCGGCCGCTCGCACCCGCGACCCTCCGGCCGCCGATCCAGTGCCCGATGTCCTTGCTCATGCCAGCCTCCTGTCGACCCGCGGTCGCCGCGCCCGCCCCGCCCCGGTGGTATGAGATACTCCCCCGTTCGCCACGCCGTCCACCCCGCCGGGCCGCTCAATGCGCCAGCTCGCTCAGCAGAACGACCCGGTCATTGAGGCGCGGCTCTCGCCCCACGACCGCGCGAAACCGACGGTCGGCCGTCACCACCCGACAGCCGCTCGCGATCGCCAGCGCAAGGTAGATGCAATCGTAGACGGGATGTTCGAGCGCCAGGCCGAGGGCCAAGGCCGCGCCGAGCAATTCGGCCGCGGTCGAAATCCGCACCGGCGCTTCGCGGATCGTGGCCCATGCCAGCTGGACGTCCTGTGCCGCCATGCTGCCTCGGGCGACCCGTGAACGCAGCGCATTGGCGCATTCGATGAGCATCAGATCCGGTGCGATCAGGCGGCCGTCGAGAAGGGCGTAGGCAAGATCCCGATCCGGCTCGTAGATCACCCATTTGATCGCAACGCTCGCATCGACCACCAGGAGGGGCGAGGTCACCGCTCGTCTCTGAACTTGCGGATGATTTCCCAGCTCTCGTCAGAAACGGGGCCAATCTTCTCGCTCACTGCCTTTGCCTGGCGCAGCCAGTCTGCAACGTCCGGCCTGGGCTGCAGCAAAAGCGTCTGCTTCAGGATCTCGCGGTGCTCGGCCTCGGCGGAGCGGCCGTGCAGGGCGGCGCGGATCTTGAGCCGGCGGATGATCTCGTCGTCGACCTTTCTGACGGTAAGTTGACCCATCGCGGACCTCATGCAGGCAGTTTGGATGCAATGTAGGCAGATTGCAGGCAGAACGCAAGGCGCGTCTGGACAGCCGGCTGCAATCACCCGATCCTGGTCCGGCTGCGGGTCACGAAGCGGCTTGGCGCACGGTCCGATGGGGCATTCCAGGATCGTCCGCGCGGACGCGACAGACCTGCCGATCGCCATGAATGCTTGGAGGGAGGAGCACGATGCCAAGACAGCACGCCGGGCAATTACGGGCCGCAGTGGTCGCGGCGAGCCTTGGTCTCACGAGCGGCCTGGGCGTCGCGGGCGCGGCCGTTGCCGCCGACGACCAGGGCCTGTGGGGCGTCTACGACCAGTATCTGAAGGGCGCCAAATACGTCGACCTGACCCACACGATCGCGCCCGGGATCCCGGTCTGGTACGGCTTCGGGCCGTCCGAGTTCAAGCCGGCCGTGGCCGGCGCCGATCTCGAGGACTTTGCCAAGAAGGGCGAGGCCTTCACCTACGACAAGCACGGGTTCGAGGCGACCCGATACCTGCTCGCGACCGACCAGCTCGGGACCCAGCTCGACCCGCCGGCCCACTGGGCGCCCGAATACCCCGCGATCGACGAGCTGCCGGCGACCTACACGATCAGGCCGCTCGTCGTGATCTCGATCGTCGACCAGGTCAAGGCCGACCCCGGCTACGCCCTCAAGGTCGACGACATCAAGGCGTTCGAGCAGGCGCATGGGGCGATCCCGGCGGGCTCGGTCGTGTTCGTGCGCTCGGACTGGTCCAAGGACTGGCCCGACCCGGCGCTCGCGACCAGGACGCCCTTCCCCGGCGTCAGCCTGGATGCGCTCAAGTTCCTGCACCTCGAGCGCCACATCCTGTTCCACGGCCACGAGCCGCTCGACACCGACACGACGCCCACCCTCGAGGGCGAGGCCTGGCTGATGCACAACGGCTACACCCAGGCCGAGGGCGTCGCCAACCTCGACCAGGTGCCCGAGACCGGCTGCCTGGTCGCGATCGGCTACCCCAAGTTCCAGGGCGGCACCGGCGGCTACGCCCGCTACGTCGGCATCTGCCCGGCCGACTGGAAATACGGCGTGACCATCGGCGCCGCCGACGCGCCCCTGCCCAAGTCGGACAAGCCCTTGCACTGGGACGAGACGGCCGGCACCCGCGTGCGCTGAGCCGCGCGCCGCGAACCGGACCGGCGCCGGTCCGGTTCGGAGGCTCGCCCTCTAGGCCCGGTCGCGCAGAACCGTGCTGACCGTCTCGAAGATCTGGTCGATGTGGCTGCGCTCGCAGATTAAGGGCGGCGAGAACTCGAAGGTGTCGCCCGCGATCCGCACCATCAGGCCCGCCTCGTAGCAGGCGATCATGGCCTCGAAGCCGCGCTTGCCGGGCTGGCCGGGCAGGGGCTCGAGCTCGATCGCGCCCATGAGGCCCATGTTGCGGACGTCGATCACGTGCGGCAGGTCGCGGCTGCTGTGCAGCGCGTCCTCGAAATAGCCCTCGATCCCGCGCACGCGCTCGAAGATGCCCTCTTCCTTGTAGGCCTCGAGGCTCGCAAGGCCGGCCGCCGCCGCCACCGGATGGCCGGAATAGGTGTAGCCGTGGAACAGCTCGATCACGTGCTCGGGGCCCTTCATGAAGGCCTCGTAGATGAAGTCGCGCGCGACCACCGCCCCCATCGGCACATGCGCCGCGGTCAGGCCCTTGGCCATGGTGATCATGTCCGGGACGATGCCCAGCCGCTCGGCGGCCGACGCGTAGCCGAGCCGGCCCCAGGCGGTGATCACCTCGTCCAGGATCATCAGGATGCCGTGCTTGTCGCAGATCTCGCGCAGCCGCTCGAGGTAGCCCACGGGCGGCGGGTAGACCCCGACCGAGCCCGCGACCGGCTCGACGATCACGGCCGCGATGGTCGAGGGATCGTGCAGCGCGCACAGGCGCTCCAGGTCGTCGGCCAGCTCCTTGCCATACTTGGGCTGGCCGCGGGTGAAGGCGTTGCGCTCGAGATCCAGCGTGTGCCGGATGTGGTCGACGCCCGGCAGCATCGGCCCGAAGGTCCGCCGGTTGGCGACCATGCCGCCGACCGACATGCCGCCGAAGCCGACCCCGTGGTAGGCGCGCTCGCGCCCGATCAGGCGGGTGCGCTGGCCCTCGCCGCGCGCCCGGTGGTAGGCGAGCGCGATCTTGAGCGCGGTATCGCACGCCTCCGAGCCCGAGTTGACGAAGAACACCCGGTTGAGGTCGGCCGGCATCGCATGCGCGACCCGGGACGCGAGCTCGAGCACCGGCGCATGCGCGAACTGGAAGGTCGGCGCGAAGTCCAGCGTCGCGACCGCCCGCTGCACCGCCTCGACCACCTTGGGATGGCTGTGGCCGAGATTGGCGCACCAGAGCCCCGCCGACCCGTCCAGGATCGTGCGGCCGTCGTGCGAGCGGTAGTGCATGCCCTTGGCCGCGACCACGATCCGCGGCCGGGACTTGAACTGACGGTTCGGGGTGAACGGCAGCCAGAGCGATTCCAGATCGTTCGGCGCCCCCGCGGCCACGACCTCATCCAGCTCTTCCAACATGCCTCTTCCTCCACTTGCCGCCCGCGTTTTTCCTGACCGAGGCACGAACCATACCCCGCACCACGCACCAACGCGAGCCCCCCGCAGCCAGGATCAGGCTCAGACCCTGCGACCGCGCAGCA
This sequence comes from uncultured Alphaproteobacteria bacterium, assembly GCA_963756905.1. GTDB lineage: Bacteria > Pseudomonadota > Alphaproteobacteria > Geminicoccales > Geminicoccaceae > DATAOG01. The sequence continues at coordinate 34,802 of CAVWPO010000038.1, read as the reverse complement.
CCTCCGCCTCCTCGACGCTGACGATCGTCCGCCCGATCGGCCAGAGCGACAGGAGGGCGAGCTTCAGGTGCGCCCAGGCGAACGGGATGCCGATGATCGTGACCGCGAGTGCGACCGCGGTGATCACATGACCGAGCGCCAGCCACCAGCCCGCCAGCACCAGCCAGATCAGGTTGCCCACCACCCCGAGCGGCCCGGTGCCGAGATCGTCTGCCCCCGCGACCTCGTCCCGCGCCAGCGCCACCCGGCCAAACGGCAGGAACGTGTAGCTCGCGATGCTGACCGCGGCCCGCGCCCAGGGCAGGCCCACGATCGTGATCGCCATGATCACCGCCGCCACCAGCCATGCGATCGCCATCCAGATCCCGCCGGTCACGACCCAGAGAATGTTGAGCAGCAGGCTCAGCGGCGACATCGTTATCCCTCCCCACCCCCGCACCATATGGGCGCCCGGCGCCTCGGCGCCACCGGCTGCGCGCGCTCCGATCGCCGATCGGCTCGTGGGTCGTTGCCGATCTCGGTGGAATCCCAGGGGAATCGCACAAGAAATTTGTTGAATCTTTTATGTAGAAAGATGCTTCTGATCTTGCCGTCCCGGTTGCAGAGGAGGATGGCATGGAGTGGTTTCGGGCCTGTTTTGCCGAGCTCGAGGACCCGCGGACCGGCAACGCCCAGCGGCACGAGCTCGATGAGATCGTGATGATCGCGTTGCTCGCGACCTTGTGCGGCGCCGAGGGCTGTGTCGACATGGCGCTGTTCGGGCGCAGCAAGGAGCCGCTGCTGCGGCAGGCTCTGAGGTTGCCGGGCGGGGTTCCGAGCCACGACACCTTCTCGCGGATCTTCCGGCTGCTCGATCCGCTGGGCTTCGAGGCCTGCTTTGCGCGCTACCTTGCGGCCCTGTCGGAACGGGTCCAAGGCGTGGTCGCGCTCGACGGCAAGACGGTGCGCCGCTCGTTCGACCGCCAGCAGGGTCGCGCGCCCTTGCCTCTGATCAGCGCCTGGGCGTGCGAGACGCGCCTGGTGCTGGGCCAGCTGCGGGTCGACGGCAAGTCGAACGAGATCCCGGCCGTGCCGGAGCTGCTTGCCCTGCTGGCGGTGGACGGCTGCATCGTCACCGCCGACGCGATGCACGCCCAGAAGGCCACGGCGCAGGCGATCCTCGATCGCGGCGGCGACTATGTGCTGGCGCTCAAGGCCAACCGGCCGGCGCTGTTCGAGCACGTGCGCCTGCTCCTCGACGACCCCGCGGCCACGGCGGACGCGGTGGCCAGCACCACCGACGGCGACCACGGCCGGATCGAGACCCGCCGCGCCGCCATCATCCACGACGTCGCCTGGCTCGCCGAAACCCACGGCTTTCCCGGCCTGAAGGCGATCGGCAAGGTCACCGCGACGCGCGCGCAGGGCGGCCAGGCGACCACCGCGAGCCGCTACTACCTGCTCTCCCGGCGGCTCACCGCCGCCCGCTTCCTCGAGGTCGTGCGCACCCACTGGCAGATCGAGAACTGCCTGCACTGGGTGCTGGACGTGATCCTGGACGAGGACCAGGCCCGCGCCCGCAAGGATCATGCGCCCGAAAATCTCGCCCGCCTGCGCCGCTTCGCCCTCAACGTCCTGCGCGCCAACCGCACCCAGGGCTCGACCCGCGGCAAGATCAAACGCGCCGGCTGGGACGACGCCTTCCTCCTCAACCTCCTAGCCTCAGCCTAATGCGATCACCGTGCGAGGATCCCGAGCTGTGCCAGTCAGGAGGTGCGCGCGCCGCCGGGTCGTGCCCGAGGCCTCCGCGGCGGTGGCGGCCGGTTGACCAGCGAAGTCCTGCCTGTCGCCGATCACCTGGCTCGCCACCTCGCCGACCTTCTCCCTTGGAACTGGCACCCCAGATCCGTCGCGGCCGCCGCCCGACCCGCGGCGTTCACCGGAGGGTTACGCTGCAACACCTGGCTGGCCGGCGAGCGGATGGTGTAGCGAATGCCTTCGGCCTCCCGCAGCTCGTAGATTTCGGGCTTGGCGAACGGGGCATAGGCCCGGAAGTAGAGGGCGGTGCCCCGGCCCCGGTAGCGGCCGATTATTGGCTCCAGCACCAGGCGCCAGTCTTCTGCGCTGTGGGCATTGCCGGGCCGCAGGAGGTAACGCTCCAGGTCGCCAAACTGGTTGAACGTAAGCGCTGTTGTCAGGCCATTTGGTTGGTCGGGGCGTAGGCCCAGGGCATGAGCTGATCGATTTGGCTTGCGGGATGGCGGTTGATCAGCCGGGTGAGGGTGCTGGCCAGGTAGGCCTGGGGATCGACCGCATTGAGCTTGCAGGTCTCGACCAGCGAGGCGATCACCCCCCAGTGGACGCCGCCCTGATCGGAGCCGGCGAACAAGGCGTTCTTGCGGGAGAGGGCGATCGGGCGGATCGAACGCTCGACCACGTTGGAATCGATCTCGACCCGGCCGTCGTCGAGGAAGACGGTGAGGCCGGCCCAGTGCTTGAGCGCTTAGCGGATCGCCTGGGCGATGCGGGCGCCGCCTGAGACCTGGGCGAGCTTCGCCTCGAGCCAGGCGTGCAGCTCATCGATCAGCGGCCTGGTCTGGTCCAGGCGCACGCTGCGGCGTTGCTCGGGCGCCTGGCCGCGGATCGTGCGCTCGATGCCGAAGAGCCCGGCGATGCGCGCCACAGCCTCGTCGGCGATCGGGGCGTTGCCGCCCTGGGCGATCTCGTAGAAGCGGCGCCGGACGTGGCTCCAGCAGTAGGCGAGCGTCACCGGACCGCCGGCGCGGGCGGGATCGGCGAGCGCGTTGTAGGCGGCGTAGGCGTCGACCTGGAGAACGCCACTGAACCCCGCGAGCGGCCGGAGGGCATGCTCGGCGCCACGGCCGGGCGCGTAGAGGTAGGCGACCGCCGGCGGGTCGGTACCGCCCCAGGGTCGGTCGTCGCGCGCGATCGCCCAGAGATAGCCGGTCTTGGTCCGCCGGCGCCCCGGATCGAGCACCGGCGCGCGAGTCTCGTCCATGAACAGCTTGAGCGAGCGCTTCAAATGTTCGAACAGTCGCTCGTGGACCGGTTGGAGCTCGGCGGCGGCGCGGCCGACCCAATCGGCGAGCGTCGAGCGGTCGAGCTCGATGCCTTGGCGGGCGTAGATCTGGCTCTGGCGGTAGAGCGGCAGGTGGTCGGCGTATTTGCCGACCAGGACATGAGCAACGAGCGCCTCGGTCGCCCGTCTGGCAAAGCCGGACAGGTCCAATGTTCTGCGCGCCCATGGCGCGCGGGCCGCCCTCGATCAACCGCGCTGGTGCTGCTGCCTGGACCACCGCGCTCTCGCAGGCACGACAGCCATATTTGGGGCGGCGGGTGACGATCACCTTGAACTGGGCCGGGATGATGTCGAGCCGCTCGGCGACGTCCTCGCCGATCCGGTGCATGGCACCGCCACAGCAGGGACAGGTCTGGTCGGTCGGGCTCGATCACGATCTCTTCGCGCGGCAGGTGCCGGGGCAGCGCGCCGCGATTGACACGCCGCTGCTGCCTGCGCGCCGCTTGCAGCGGCGCGTCGGTCTTCTCGTCTTGCGCCTCGCTTTGGGCCAGCGCCTGCTCGAGGTCCTCAAGGGCCAGCTGCAGCTGATCGGGATCGACGGTCTTCTCGGAGCGCCGCCCGAACAGGGCCCGCTGCAGCTCCCTGATGATCGCGCGCAGCTGCTCGTTGTGCCCGGCGAGCCTGGCCGCGCTCGCGCGCTCGGCCAGCAGCAGAGCTTGCAGCGTCGCCTCGCGGGCAACGGGGCGGCTGCGGCGGCCTCCGGCAAAGGGCTCATGGGGGGCAGTGGATCACACCGGAAGCATCTTGTAACCTACTGACAGAACAGGTGATTCACTCTGTCGCAGGGGTCATTGCGCGAGCCGCGGCCGGGCCACCCGCCGGCTGTGCACGCGCTTCCAGTCGAGGCCCTCGAACAGCGCCCCGAGCTGGCCCGGCGACAGCCGCATCACCCCGTCCTCGATCCGCGGCCAGACGAACCGGGCCTGGTCGAGCCGCTTGTAGATCAGGGTCAGCCCGCTGCCGTCCCAGACCAAAAGCTTGACCCGGTCGGCGCGCTTGGCGCGGAACACGAACACCGCGCCACAAAACGGATCGAGCCGCAGCTGCGGCTGCACCACCGCGGCCAGACCATCCATGCCCTTCCTGAAGTCGACCGGCCTGGTCGCCACGAACACGGCGAACCGTCCGCCCGACAGGATCACGTCAGCGCCTGCACGGCGCGCAGCACCTTGGCCAGCAGCTTGCCATCGGCATCAGGCGGCACCCGCACGACCGCATCACCGAGCACGACCTCGATCAGCCCGGCCGGGCCCGCGCCGGGCGGCGCCTCGGCCGCAGCCGCGACCACCGGCACGAACGCCAGCGCCTCGGCCGGCAGCACGAGACGCCCCTGCCGCGCCTGGTGGCGCCAGGCGAACAGCTGCTGCGGCCGCAGATCGTGCCGCCGTGCCACCGCCGAGACCACCACCCCCGGCGCCAGGCTCTCGGCCACGATCCGCGCCTTCGCCTCGGCATTCCAGCGGCGGCGCCCGAGCGCGCCAGTGATCACCTCGAGCCGCCGGACCTCACGGACCTCCGGGTCAAGCCTACGGTCAAAAGCTGACATCAAACGATCCCCCACAGAGAATCGTCACTCTCGCCGATCACGCCGACCTTGGGCAGGTGGGGCCACAACAGCGCTTACGGTTGAACAGGAACAGCCGATGGTTACAAGCTACAAGTGCAGCTGAAATGGCCCTTGCAAACTTGCAAACCGAGCCCCCTGCTCGCCATGGGTCGGGCTCTCCGAGCTGTCCATGTCGAGCACGATCGTGCAGGGCGGCCTCTGGTCATGCACCCGATGGATCCAGCCACCGACAGATCCGTCAGGGCCGCCAGGTTGGCCTCGGTCGCCAGCCGCGCGGTCTCGAAGCGCCCCATCTGACTGCTCGACGCTGCCGCATGGTCGAGACCCTCACGGCCGACGATGTCCCGCATTGCGGGATCGAGAGCGAGGCGCTCGGCGTCGTTCACGTCCTCGTAGTCCGCGAGCCGGCCAAAACGCCGTCCGACGTGATCCTGGCACCGTGGAATTCCAGCTTGATCCGCCGGTCGAAACGGACTCGAAGATGCTCCAGTCTCGCTTCACCCATCACCCATCGGGGCAATCCGTGTTCAGAGCGAACATACGGTCATACCTCAATCGTCCAGGTTAGGTGATCGAAAGGAAGGGGCCTCGCGCAGCCCGGCAGTCCCGAGAATTGACGTTCAGTATGCCGCCGTCGATATCTTCATGCAATTTTCAAGGCGAGCGACTGATCCCGGCATTTGGCGCAGCAAGACTTAATCGCACACTACGTCGGCGTAAAGCACTTGGTCCGCGGAGCTGTAGGCAACGTTGCTTTGATCAAAACAGAACCTCTTGGGTAGAACCCGAAAGAGGTAGCGCCGATTGCATGTGCCAGGCAAGTCGATCCTGAAGTCACGAAGCCAGGTTGAGGCGGTCGGCTCGGTCCACCTCGTGTGTCCGAGGTACGAAGCATTTTGGATGAGCATGGCGGACTCGGAAATACCGATATCGCGGTGGATGGGCGTAAATCTCTTGCCCTTGGTTTCATCCATTCTCGGGTACTCGTTCGCCGCGGGAGCTTTGCCGTCTGGTGGAATTGCGGTCTCCTTAACTGCCAGATTGAATCTCACGTCGTCCCTTTTGGGAACGTTGCCGTAGCGATTGAGATATTTCCAGCTGACCCTAAGCATGCGGTCTGCGCCCGCCTCCCCCGTCGGTCGGGGAAGGACCGCAACAGCGGCATCTGTGGGTTCGGAACCATCGCCCCTGGCCCCAACTGGGGAGCAGGGCAGGGAGTGTAGAGAGGTTGGTAACCACACTCGGACCCCCCAGCGCCCCACAGACAGTCACTCAACTTATGCCACTCTGCGGAGCCGATTCCCGGCGGTAGCGCTCTCAACTCGTTACCGTCCCCCGGCACCATCCAGGGATGAATCTTGCCGGGGCCCGAACGCAGTGCCCAATCCGTTCTGTGAGCAGCCATTTGTGCGTCTTTCATTCTTTCATCCAGAAGCTCGAGCTGCTGTCCCCAGGAAGGATGCGAAATCCACGGCTCCTGTGCGACCGCATCCGCGGCGAACCGTTGCCCCGTGATCTGCGTCGTCAGCGTATGGCAGGTGGTACAGTTACCGGTCGGGTCCCGGACCGTCCTGGCGCGGCCGAGCTCGACACGGTAAGTGCTGGTGTAGCCGGAGCCGATGACCCGAAACGGTGCGCCCTCGAACTCGTGGAGTCTCGGGCAGATAGTCGTCGAGGCTGAAGGCGACGGCTCTGGGATCGTCCCTGCCAGCGAGATACCCGACGCGGGCCTGCCGGATATGGGGGTCAACCACGTACGCATTCTTATTGTCGTGGCATGCGGAGCACTCGATCCGGAATGTCGGGTCGTACAGCGCCGCCGCCGCGTCGCGACCGGTCCTGCCAGCATAGGAATGACCGCCTGGTGGCACTAATGGCATCGACCAGTCAAATTCATCCCGATCCTTCCGTCCGTCAAAGAACACGATCTCCCCCGTCAGAGCATTGAATCCAATCACCCCGTAAAGCCGAAATTTCGTGTTTGACATCTGCCAATATGGATCGCTGTGCACTTCCAGACTTTCGCTGGATTTTCGACATAAGAAAAGCCATTCGACATTACCGCTTACAATGCGGTTGAGGCGCGAGTTCAAACTACAATAGGTAGCATTACCACTGGCAAGCGAAGGTTTGTCGCACCTCGGGATGCTGTTCGTCCACTTGACGATGTTGCCGTCGATGTCGCGATGCGCAAATTCCAACGGATGACCAGCCCTATTGGGGTTTGGTCTGAAGTCGATAATATTGCCTTCGACCTCCACGGCGGTTGCGACGCCATCGGCGCAGTTGCCATCGGGTATGGGGCCAAAGACAGCACGCGCTTCGTCACCAAATCTCGTGACGACGTTGCTGCTCGCTGAAGCCGGTTCCCAGAAAATGTTGCCGTTCCAGCGCTGCACGCCGTCGGCGAACGCGCGATCCGCCTGCCGCGGACCGGCGGAGCGGCCATCGCCTGGCCGAGGCTCGGTCGGCAAGAGAGCCTGCGCCCCGGATGCCCGGAACGCCTGCCGATCGCCACCGTGACGATCATCCTTTCCGTCTTCAGGAGGAACCTCGACGACGGGCCCGGGCGGGGATGAGGTACAGCCGAGCCACCGATCGCACCCGCTCGATCGTTCGCGGGCTGTTCGATTTGGGTAGAGCGCTGGAGGTGCCGGTCGCAGACCGGAGCGCGGCGGCTCGATGGAATCCGGCCGGCTCGGTATCGTCCAGCTCAAATCATCCGTGAGACCGAGAGCGACAACTGCCAGGATCGATGCAACGCCGATTTTCCTCACCGCCATATCCAGCCGTCTCCCCCGGACTCTGTCTTTGGAAGTTCACCGCCGCCACAAGCGGAGCTCGCTGGGGATTTTGATAGTCGGGTGCCGATTCCGCCGGTTGGCACACCACCGGGTCAGCCGCGCCAGAAAACGCCCGGCGACCTCGGAAAAGCAGATGCCGGAGCTTTTACGAAGGGAGGCCCTCGGACCCAGAAACCGCTCATAACGCATTCCTCGACGCAGCCGTTCGCCCGATCTCCTTCCCTGGCGCATTCGATCGGCTCCGTCGCCTGCCTCGATGCATAGGAGCGTTCAGGCTTTCCGAGCCGGCTCGGTCGCCGTTGACAAATCACGACGGCAATGCCCGCGCAGGCGGCCTGCGACTCAACGCCCTCGCGCGCCGCTTGGTGGCGGAACAGGGGAGTCCACGAGGATCGACAATTTGTTGAACCTCCAATTGCCGTCAGTGCCTCGCTTGAATTCGGCCTTGAGCGTTGCCGTGTAGTCGAGTTCCGGGGTTTCCGAATAGCCATTCTGAAGCGTTACCAATACGGCCGCCTTCCCTTGCACTGTATCCGGACTGACGAGATTGAGGATCGTGTTGCTGGTAAAGTGCCGAGTTCTTGAGGATGTGCAGATTGAGAAAGGCTGTAAGGTCACCAAGATAGCCGGCGACATCGTCTGGACCGATTCTTTTGGCAGCTTGAACTTTGCCGCCGTCGGTGCACGCCTCAAAGACCACAGTGGTCGTGAACAGGTCTTTGAAGCCCTTAGAAACCTTCTCGTCTCGGGCCCAATTGTAGTGTGATATCACGTTCATGATCGCCAGCGTGTCCGCCGGCGCGGGTGCAATGACAGGCGGAGTCAGCCACTCCGGGTCCATCGGATCCTCACACTGCGCCGCCTCGGCAGTTCCCTGAAGCGTCAAAAAAACTGCAACCGTCAGCGGTAGCAGCAGAGCTTTCATCAGCGCGTCAGTGTTCAATAGCAGCTCGTCTCTTTTCGCCATTGTAACCTCCCGATTCTTGCGCCTCATCCGTCCAAGTTTCAGCGTGCGTGCGCAGCCCGAGACAACGTAACGACCGCTTTTTCGCCCGTCTTCGGGTTCGAGCGGCAACCTCCCGATCGCATCATCGGCGGCAAGCAAACGTTCTAAATCGGCGGGTCCTGCAACGAGACATCTCGCAGCGTGACGTTGTTGTCGTTCGGCGCGATCACATCGGGCGCGAAACTCGCCCGGGAATCGTCGGCGACGGGATCGTCGAGAGAATTGACGACCACAAGCAAGGAATAGTCACGAGACCCCGGCAGGCTCGGGTCGAGCGCCGGAGCGTCAAAATCAAAAGCGGCGATCTGAGCGCCATCGCCCGGCTTCAGAGCGATGCTGGCGCCCGAATATCCGACGCTCGGGATCGACTTGGTGTCGACCAGCGTCCAGGACGTGGTGATCGTGGAACCCGCAGAAACCTGCGCTTCCCAGAAGTCCGGCGGCAGCGGGTCGAGCGGCTTGCCAAAGGCCAGCTTGACGGTGACGTTCGTGGCGTCGTTCCGGCCGCGGTTGCGCACGAGGACATAGATCTTGTTGATCGCTTCCGCTCGCGGCTCCTCGTCCGCAAACTCGGCGAACTCCTGCGGCGTCGTGGGCGGTGCGGACTTATAGGGAGGCGCGTCGATCTTGATCGATGCGCTCTGGTGCTCAGGGATGAGCACGTTGCTCGGCCGCTCGGTATTTCCCCAATCGAGTTGGTTGTCACGAAGAAACAGGTCGACCTCGCCACGTCCACCGTCTGCGGTCGGCGCGACGAGTTCGAACCGCTTCGAACGCGTTCACTCGCCCAAAGCCATGGGTCGAGCCGACACCTCCAGGCGACCCGACCTGCTGCGGCCAGGGCGCCACGCTGGGCGAGCTGAAGCCGGTGTCTGGATCATAGGCTGCCGCAGCCGGATCGATCTTGTCCGCGGTGTCCTGCAGAACCTGCCGGTGCCGCTCCGGTGTCAGAGTACCGTCCAGGGACTCCATGAGCCCGGCAACGCCCGCCGTCAGCGGTGCGGCATAGGAGGTGCCGTTGGCGCAGAGGGTGTAGGACAGGTGTTCCGGCGGCGGCGGCGCCAGGTCGGCTGAGGTGCATTGCGGAATGTGATCGTCGTCGTTATAGCCCGGGGCCCCCGTGAAGTCCGTCGATACCGGCCAAAGCGTGCCCGCGCCGGCCCCGTCATTGTCCGTCGGGGCAAGAATCGCCATGCAATCGCCGTAGCCCGCCGGCGTCCGTGTGTCGACGTTGTTCGAGGCACTGACGGCGATGACATTTTCGAGGGCGGAAATGTCATCGTTGGCGCAGTCGTTCTCGTAGCCGCCCAGGCCTGTCGTCGACATTGCGAAGAAAATGACCGAGCCCGCATCATGCGCTCTGTTGATGGCGTCGACGACGGGTTGCGCAAAGATGCCCTGCAACTTGTAACCCCAGCTATTCGAGATGATATCGGCCCCAGCCGCCCGGGCGTAGTCAAACGCGAGAACTTGCTCTATCCTGGCGGGCCAAAGCCCGATTTTCAAAGGGAGAAGCGTGCAGTGGGGGCAAGATCCACTGACTCCACGAGTGTTATTGCCCCGGGCGGCGGCGGCTCCCGAAGTCATGGTGCCGTGGCGGCCGTCCGGACTACCCGTGCCGGCCGGATCCGGATCGCCGCAATCTGGTGATGAAGTCCCCCAGCAACCGCTGGTGAAGTCCCATCCATGGCGATCGTCTTTATAGCCATTGCCATCATCGTCGACGCCGGGGACTCCGAATTCCTCGTCCGCGTTGACAAAGATGTTCGGCGCGAGGTCGAGATGCGCCATGTCGAAACCATCGTCGAGCACGGCAATAATAGTGCAAGCGCTGCCCAATCCGAATCTATCCCATGCCAAGTCTGCATCGATATCAGCATCCTCTGCGCCACCGTTCTGTCCTGTATTAACCAGCGACCACTGTTGGTCGAACAACTCGTCATTTAAAGATGACGAGCGTAAATCGAGGAACACTAATGTGTCTGGTACCGCATAGTCGATAATATTCTTCTCCTCCAGCAATGTTACATTGACGGTTTCTTGCTGCGTGGGCAACTCGAAATAGTATTCGCGTCCATCCGCCGGGTTGCGGCGAAGCAGCCGCAGGCCAATGCGTTCGGCTATCGCGAGCACTGTATCCGGTTGCACATTTTCCCGCACCTTGACGATCACGACATTCGTCGGGAGAAGAATGTCGTGAACTAGCTCTCCGGAAGGCTCAGGGGGCTTGACTCGGAGCGCGTGAACGGCGATAGAGAACGAAGCAAGAACATTGCCCGGAGAGCGCCATGGCTGACGGATTGCTCCACGACCTGCCGCGGGATCTGCCAACCTTTCTCGAGCGTTTCGGCACCGATGAGGACTGTCGGGCCTATCTGGTACAGGCGCGTTGGCCCGCGGGCTTTGGCTGCACGGCCTGCGGCCACGACCAGGCCTACAGTCACAAGAAGCGGCTGATTGAGGAGTGCAGGGCTTGCGGCAAGCAGCACTCGATCCTCGCCGGCACCATCTTCGAGCAGACCAAGACCGGCCTGGCGCGCTGGTTTCTCGCGATCTATCTGGTCACGGCGAGCAAGGGCGGGATCTCGGCCATGGAGCTGCAGCGGCAGATGGGCTTTGGCAGCTACGGCACGGCTTGGGCGTGGCTGCACGAAATTCGGCGCGCCATGGTTGTGCCGGACCGCAAGCCGCTCAGCGAGCGGGTCGAGGCCGATGAGACCCTGGTCGGCGGCGCCCGGCCTGGCAAGCCCGGCCGCGGCGCCTCGGGCAAGACCGTGGTCGCGGGTGCGGTCGAGAGCCGGCGCGGCCAGCTGCGCGGCCGCCGGCTCGGCCGCCTGCGCCTGCAGGCGGTGGCCGATGCTTCGGCCAGCAGCCTGGTTGGCTTTCTCGGGCGGAACGTCGCAAGCCCCGCCCAAGTCGCCACCGACGGCTGGTCGGGCTATCGCGGGCTCGAGGCCGCGGGCTACGCCCACCAGCCGATCCCGCTCGCCCGGTCCTGGGGCGACGCCGCGCTCCGCCTGCCGGCCATCCACCTGGTCTTCGGGCTCGCCAAGCGCTGGCTGCTGGGCACCCACCATGGTGCGGTCAGCGCCAAGCACCTGCAAGCCTATCTCGACGAGTACGTCTTCCGCTTCAACCGCCGGACCGCCAAGAGCATCGCCCACCGCTTCGCCCGCCTGATCGAGCAGGCCGTCCTCACCCAACCGACCACCTACCGCGCCATCACCCACGGCAGCGCCTGAATGTTACGGATAGCTAGTTGTCGTGAATATCAGCAGTGTCCCCGGGTGGCGTCTCACCGGTAACGATAATGGGCCCAGCCCATCGCACCTTCGCACCAACTCTTGCTTTTAAGACTGATGCTTCATCGAGAATCGCCGCATAAGCATGCTTGGGCGATATAGTTCGGGCAATGATGATCTGTTGGTCTTTATTCTTTTTGATGATATCGTTTCCAATGCCAGCCACTCCTTCGGCGACGGCATCGAAGGCCTGTGCGTCGACGGGAACAATGCCAAATTGATTGGGCAAGACCCAGAATACGGTCTCTCCTCTTGCACCTGCAGACAGGACATATCGTTCGGCCTGCTGGGCGCTAGCGTGGCAAGCAAACAAAAGGACGATGGAGGCGATGACGCCGAGCACGGGTTTCAACGGGCCGGCTCCGGCGGGTCTACGGGAGGGATTTCGGCGGATCATGACACGCTCCCCTCGTCGGTGACGGCACCAGCTTGGCAGCATCGCGCTCATCCTTGCCGGATGACGCCGCTCAAACTGTGAACCAGTTCACAGTCAACGAATTTTTTTTGCGTTGCCGCTCTAACGGTCAGGTTTGGCGCGAAGCCGGTCCACAGAGGCAACAGATGATTCGCCCCGGGTGGCCCGGAACAGTGAGGTCTGGGACCTGGAGCAGGGCGTGCTTGCGCGCGGCGTTGTTCCGGCAGACCGGCGATTTGGCGGCGGCGCAGCGCGATCTGGACGAGGCGATGCGGATCGCTCGACTGGTCCTGGCGCCACAATGGAGAGGTAAGGAAGTGGCTCCCCCCCTAGTCGCCGGGCCTTGCCCCCCAGATGGTAGCGGCGATCCAGCGGATAGTGGCATCGGGGGTAGCTGCATTGTCCAGAACAAGTCCCGGCTAACTCTGTCAGCGTTGGGAGAGCAGCCGCCGGGTCGATCTACGCCATCCCTGTCCGGCTCGATGCTTGCGCCTCTGGATTGCCTGATTCTCAAGCGCATGGGAACTCAGCACCCCCGCGCCGCGTTTACGGATCAGATCACAGTCATGCCGCGGAACGAGGGAGCTATGCGACCGGACGCGGCATCGGCGTTCACGATCATGGGCCTGCTGCTCGCGGCTTGCGGGACCTCCACCGGCGATCGAGCGATCAGCGGCAGCATTGGCGCTGCACTCGCTCGCTCCGCCGCGTGCCAGGCAGGGCTGTTCATGGAGGCGTAAACAATGGCTACCAGCACACGTACCACCGAGTCCGCGACTGTGCGGCACCAGGTGCCCGACGAGCTGGAGGAATCGTTCTTTGCTCTTCGGGCTTGCGCGAGGTTATTGACCGAGCTGGACCCGCCGGCTTTCGGCGCTGACTTCCCGACCGTCCAGGAGTTCGCGATGCGTTTCAAGTATCTCAGTGCACGCATGAGCGAGCTTGTCGAGCAGCTCGGTAGGCAGAGCGCGTCTCGCGCCGGGGTTACAAGCGACAACAGCTCGGCTGACACAATCGTAAGCTTCATTGCGCGGCTCTCCGAGAGTCTCAAGCGCACGCTGCACTGAAGTCTGGGATTACCATTTTGAATGCTGTGAAATACTAAATCTCGGCAACGGCGCCGGCGAGGTGTGCCTCGGTAGCCCAAGACGGAGGCACCTCCCATGAACAAGCTCCTGCTAGGAGTATCGCTGTTGGCGCTACTGGCGCCCGCGGCCTACGCGCTAGCGAGCCTCCGAACCAGCGACGACGGCCGTGTCCGGCCCGGGAAATACCGGGTCTTCTTCAACTTCAACCAAGCGACACTGACATCCGACGGCGCCCGCGTGGTCGGCGAGGCGGCTGAGAAGTACAAGAGGACGGGTGCCGCGAGGATTGAGGTCACGGGTCGCGTGCCGAAGCTGAGCAGGGCGAGCTGGTCTGGCTGGGCGTTCCCGCTTCGGTCATTGGCGAAGGCGAGAACGATCCGCTCGTCCCGACGCCCGAGGGCGTGCACGAGGTCAGGAATTGCCGGATGAGTGCTTAATACAACACTTCATCTAATCGATTAGTGGACAACAGCTGATTCTCCAAAGTACCCAGGCGAGGCTGGTGCCCGGCCTGCGAGGGAGTCCTGCCGCGCGCACCAAATCTCCACCGCTCAAGCGCCAGAGGCCGAGCGGGATGCGGGCGGTGCGCTCGGCCTTGAAGGCGGCAAGGCCGTTGCGGCCCGTCAAGCCGGCGAACGCGGCGGCTGTTGCAGATGCCATCCTCCCAGTCGTTGCCCCAGGGATACTCGTGGCCTTCCGAACCGCGCGCGGCCGCCTCCCACTCCCGCTCCGACGGCAGACGCCCGCCGGCCCAGGCGCGCAGGCCTCGGCCTCGAAGAAGCTGACGCCGACCACCGGCTGGTTCGGTGCGTTGAACCGCCGGTCCTGCCAATAGTCGGGCTCGGTAGCTCGGTCTTCCTGAAGCCATTCCCAGTCGGTCGACGGCCTGCGCACCAACACCACGGTCGTGACCGCCACCGGCAGCTGGCCCCTCTACCGCTTCGGCTATCAGTTCACCGGCAGCGAGGCGCTGGACGAGGCCTACGTGCCGTTCTTCGGTGGGTTCGGCACCGCCTGGGATGACGCCATGGTCGCCCGCTGGAGTGCTAATCCGCTGGCCATGCTCTGGCCGGGAAAGGGAAGCGGAGCTCGTGGCGTCGGGTGGTGGGGGACCGGCGGCCGCAGCGCGACCGGTGGTCGTCATTGCTGCGGGGTAGAGCGGGCGGATGCGACGGGTCAAGTTGCGCCCTCCGAAAAACACCATCACTTCTTCCGCGCTGTAACGCGCCGGCCGATGAATAACCGATAATAGAGATCCGGCAAGCGCGCTCTATCGGGGCGGGATGATCGCGGGCTCGCAGGCGCTTAGCTTAACACCGTCAGCATCGCTGCGAACCGGATCGACAGCCACTTGGCAAGCCGATAGGTGACCGCCATCAACATCATCGGCCTGGAGCGCAGTATCTCGAGGTCATCCGCGGCGCCCTGATGTTGGTCGCCGTGACGCTGGATTCGCTGAAACGCGCCCTGCGCCGCTTTTCCCAGTAGGCCGAAGGACGGCTGGCGGCGGGGGGGCGACATGGGGCGCTCCATCGCTCATTTACTGAACAGCGTCAAAGGTGCCATGCCCTCGCGGGTTTCGGACAAATTCCGATTTGACGAACAGGACGATCCGAGCCCGCGCCACGTGCTTCTGGGTCACCGAGTATGCTGACCTGCCTGGACCTTTGCGTGTTGGTCGACCGCCCCCAGGCGTGCACGGCCTTGGCCTCACGCTCGAACGGAGGGCAGCCAGATAAGCTCGCCCTGAAACTCGCCCTGCGACCAGTGGCGGTGGATCGGCCCGAAATCCACGCTGGTCAGCACGGCGCGCGCTTCGAACCCTGAACGCGCCAGCGCGCGCCGAATGCGCTGGTTGTAAGGTGCGACCGAGCAGCAAAGCCGTCGCGCACCGGCCTTTCGCGCGACCGCCGACAGGTGATCGCTGAGGAGATGATGCAGACGCCGCCCGCGCCACGCTGGGTCGATGAAGGAATTGAAAATGTACGCGTCGCCCGGGGCCAGGCTGAGCGTCCGCCTGAGGGCGTGGACTCTCGCCTTTTCGAGGGCCAGCCAGCTCATTGCGACCAGCTGCCCGTCCGCCTCGATCGCAAAGCAGCGCTGGCCCCGGCGCAGGCGATCCTCATACATCGACCTGCTGGCGCCGTGACGCAGGGCGAGGTAGGCCGCCGTCGCTTCCCGGCCGATCTCGCGGACGACGAGGCCCCGATCCGGAGCGACGAAGGCGGGCACGACATCGACCGCGTGGACGAGCCAGAGGTAGGTCCGCCAACCCAGTCGTTCCCGCAGCCGCCCAAGCAGTCCATAGAAGCCGTCCCAGCGCAGAATCTCGATCACATGGACGATCCAGCCTCGCATGACGGAACGCTCCGGACCGTGGTTTCGGACCGCTGGCGGTCATTCGGGTTCGAGCCTGGCGGCCTTTGCCGCGGTGGCGTGGCAACCTCGGTCGGGCGACCGGGCGCGCTCTGAACGATCTCTCCTATCGCAGACGGGTGTCGCCAATCCACTGCTTCACTCCCCAAGACCGTCGCTGAGCCGATTTGTACAAGGCACTCGACACGGCTCGCTCAGGCCGCATCATGTGAGGGCGGCGGGGCGCTCCTATGGTGCGTCCGCTGCCGCGCCGATCGCGAGGTGATGGCGCTTGTCCTCCGCAGCCGGCCCGGGATCTTTCGCTCAGGCTGCCGCTCTTGCGCGCGGCATCCTGGGATTCCCGGCCCTCAACGCGGCGCAGTGGCGGCCCGCAGCTGCCCTGCGTGCCCTGCAATGGCGCCGCCTCGAAACCGCCATTCGCCATGCCTACGCCCATGCGCCGCTCTATCGTGAGCGATTGCGCGCGGCGGGGGCAACGCCCGACGACATCCGCTCGCCGGAGGATTTCCGCAAGGTGCCACCGACCACACGCGAGGACCTGCGCGAGCCCGACGCGCTGCTGGCCGAGCCGTTCGAGCGAGGCCGCCTGCGGGTTTCGACGACCTCCGGTTCGACCGGTCGCAGGACCACCAGCTACTTCGACGAGCGGGCCTGGGTGCTCGCCAGGCATCTGCTGAAACTGCGCGCCCGGATCGCCGGCGGCGTCCGGCCCTTCGACCGGATCGCTCTCCTGCAAGAGGATGCTCCCGACCCGCCGCGCTTCGGCCGGGCGGCGCGGGTCACAGCGTTTACGGTCCATCGGCCGGTCGCGGAAATTCTGCCCGCCCTCAGCGCCTTCGCGCCGACCGTGCTCTATGGCTTCCCCGGCCATCTGGCACTGCTGGCGCAGGCCGCACCGCGCGGGGCGCTGCAGGTCCGGCTCGTGTTCACGTCGGGCGAGCTCCTGGACCTCGCGACCCGGCGCCGGATCGAAAGCAGTCTCGCCCCGGTTCTCGACGTCTACGGCTGCACCGAGGTCAAGGAGATCGCCTGGCAGTGCCCGCAGAGAGGCGGCTATCATGTCAACGCCGACTGGATCTATCTCGAGGTCGACCCGCCCGCGGGCCCGGGCCGGCTGCTGGTGACGCCGCTCTACAACCGGGCCATGCCGCTGCTGCGCTACGACGTGGGCGACACCGGGGTGGCCCTGGACGAGGTCTGTCCATGCGGCCGCGGGCTGCCCCTGATCCGTCCCACCCTCGGGCGCAGCGTCGACTATCTGCATCTCCCGAGCGGCCAGCGCCTGGCACCCTACAGCCTGACCTGCGCTGTCGAGGGAATCGAGGGCATGCGTCAGTACCAGTTCATCCAGAACGAGCGCGATCTGCTGGAGCTGCGGGTCGTGCCGGACGAGGCGTTCGGTCCACCGTCGGAAGCGGCCCTGCGCGCTGCGCTGGCGCCCATCGTCCCGGGCGTCACGGTCCGGATCCGGCCGGTCGCGGCCATCCCGCCGGAGGCAGGCGGCAAACACCGGATCGTGCAGAGCCGGGTCGAGCCCCCGCCGTCGTGACGGGCGTCAACCGAGACGCAGCCTGAAATCCCGCGGCGGCACCAGGACCGTCCCCTGCGGGGCGGCGACCACCTCGCGGTACAGCATCGAGAAATAGTCGGCGACGGTAGACCAGGACATCGCTTCGGCCAGCTGGCGGGAGCGCTGCTGATGCCGGGCGAGGAGCGCCGGGTCGTCGAGGTAGCGCGCGATGGCGGTGCGAAGCGCTGCGACCTCCGGCGTCTCGACGACCAGTCCGTTGCCATCGATGAGCTCGGTCGCACCGGTGCTGGTCGTCACGATGGCCAAGCCCGACGCCATGGCCTCGAGAACGACGTTGGGCATGGCATCGCTCAGGGCGGGCAGGACGAAGATTGCGGCCTGCCCGTACGCGTCCGCCAGCGCATCCTGGTCCAGATGGCCGGTGAAGCGCACCCGATCGCGCGGCGCGAGCTCGCCTGCCAGCCGTTCGAGCGCGCGCCGCGCCGGTCCATCGCCGACCACGGTCAGAGTCGTCGATGGGTGCGCTCCCGCGAGCTGCGCGAACGCGCGGATGAGGAGATGGAGCCCCTTGCGCTCGATCAGGCGGCCGACGAACAACAGCTCGCGACCGCGCGAGAGCGCGGGGCGGAAACTGCCGACGTCGACGCCGTTGGGAATGACGTCGATCACGGCGGCGGGCGCGCTCAGGAGCGCGCGCCGGCGCAGATCGCGGCTGACCGCGACGATGCGCGCCGACCGGTGCCAGACCCGGCGCGCGACGTACCGCATGAGCAGCGGGTCGAGCAGGCGCAGCCTTGGATTGTAACCCGGCACGTCCGAGCCGCGCAGCGACACGATGTAGGGAACGCACGCACGCAATTGATAGCCGATGACCCCGGAGGGCCAGCCAGCCCAGCAATGGCAGACATCGTAACCCTGGACCGAGACGAGCCGCCGCGCATGGAGAAGACCGCGAACCGTCCAGCGCGCCAGCTCACCCGCGCGCCAGTAGTGCAGGTCGCGCTTCGGGATTGGCAGACGGTGCACGACGATCCGCTCGCCGACCCGATCGCTGCGCATGTCCGGCCGAGGGCCGCTGGTCACCAGATCGATGGCGATGTCGGCGTGGGTGGCGAAGGCATCGAGCAGCCGGGCGCAGGCGAGCCCCGTTCCGCCTCCGAACGGCGGGAACTCGTAGTTGATCATCAGAACCTTCAAAGCATTCCCCCGCCGGCGGCGGCGCTCACGATGCCGTCCTGCCAGAGGAACTGATCGGGATGACGACGCACCGGCTCGTCGAGGTACGCGGCGTAAGCCTCGACCAGCGCCCGCAGCTGCTTTTCGCGGCTGCCGTCCACCTCTGCAGCCAGCGCCGGCGCGATTTCGACCGAGAAGTTCTGCGGTCCGGTCCGAAGGGCGATGACGGGATGGAGCGGCGCGCCCGATCGCAGGGCGAGATGCGGTGCGCCCAAGGCCGACAGCAGCCGGCCGGCGAGAAACGGCACGTCGACGTGGCGCTTACCCATGACGGCGAAGGTGATGGAGACGAGCCGGTTCGCGGCCAGTCGGCGGGCAAGCGTCCGGATCGCTGCCGTGGTCTCGCCCGACCGCGGGATGGTGATCCGCTCGGCCAGATAGCGGTCCTCGATGCGCGTCCGGATCGGGTTGAGCACCGCCATTCCGAGGCGGGTGCTCGAGAACCCGTGGCTCGGGCGACTGAGATGATGGACCGAGAAGCCCGCTTGATGCAGGCCGCGCTTGGCCACGAGCGGCGCGAACACGAACGGTGCGACCCAGAGCACGGCGCCCCGTCCCGCGGCGAGCGCGACGTGGAGATGCTCGGCGCCCGTGACGGTGATCTGGGGCGACCAGCCGCCCGGGCGCCAGCTCGCGACGAAGCAGAGCTGGTTGAGCCGGAGGTTTTGCTGCAGTCCCTTGTCGACCACCTCGGGGGTGGCGGCCAGGCCCTGGCCTTGGAGCAGGGCTGCGATGGTAGCACGATGGTTCCGGCCATCCCAGTTGCCCAGCCAGGCTGCGACGCCGTCGAGGGTGCCGGCGGCCCGCTCCCAGCTCGCCGGCGGCAGCAGGGTCGCGATCAGGGCGGCCACCGGCAGCTTCAGCATCAGGCCGAGGTCGCCGGCCCGAACCCACCGCTCCGAGGGGCGCTCGGGCAGGGTGCCGGTCGGCTTCGAGGACAACCTGGTCTCACCCACGGCGGCAGTGCGAATCTGCTGGCATGGACACTCCTGGCAAACCGCGGCAGACTGGCACGTGGGGATGGAATATCAAGAATGCTGCTCGGGTTTAAGCCTCCGAAAGCGACAAACACGCTCGCCAGGATGCGTCCGACGCCGGGTTGTGACGGCGCGCCGACCCGGGCGAGGGTGCCGGGCGCGGTGGGACGGCCGGCCAACCGGCCCGTTGAAGGGCCACGATGGCATTGATGGCGGCCGGCGGAGCGGCGGCGGCGGCGCTCGGCGGGCGCCGATGGCCGCTTCTCGACGAGCTGCTGATCCGACTGCCGCGGGCGGTCGATCCGCTCCTGCGGGCCAGCCGCCCGTGGCTTGCGGCGTTCTCGACGCCGCGCCTGCCGGTCGCGGTGCTGCGCGGGCGAGGCGCCGACGGGACCCCGCGAGCGGTCCTGCTCGCCGGCCGGGGCGTTCTCGCCGGCAGGCTGATCTCGCGGTTCTTCGACGAAGCGCCGACGCCGGAGCCGGCGCCGCCATGCGGCCTGCACCGGTTGCGCGCGCGACTTGCGGCCGCTCTTGATGACGTCGACCTGGTGCTCGCCGTCGTGCCGCGGCCGCTGGCTGGCGTGCTCGCCGATCGTCGCTTCCTGCGCGTGCCGGCGGTGGTCGAATTCACGACCGACGCCATCTCGGCCATCGACCTGAGGCGGGCACGCACGATCCTGCGGTCCGATGCACGCAAAGCCCTGGCCGCCGGGTTCACGACCCGTTTGTCCCACGACCCGGCCGATCTGGAGCGGTTCTACCGCGAGTTCTACTTGCCGCTGCTCGCCCGGCGGGCCGGGCGGGACGGCCGGCCGGCGCCCATGCTCAGGCTGCGGCGGCGGCTCCGCGCGGGCGGGCTGGTCTGGCTCGACCACGGCGGCCGGACGATCGCCGGCGAGCTGTTCGAGATCCGCGGCGACGCGTTGCGCCTGCTCGTGCACGGCCGGTGCCCAACCGGTGATCCGAAGCTCGACCGGCTGGTGCATCTTGCCGCCGACCGCGCCGCGATCGAGATCGGGTGGCGCCGGGGCTGCCACACGATCGATCTCGGCGCCGCCATGCCGATCCTGGGGAGCGGCTTGTTTGCGCGCAAGCGCGCGTATGGCGCGACGGTCCGACCACGGGCGAGCGCGACCCACGAGCTGCTGATCGGCTGGCAGCGGTGCGGGCCGGCGGTGCAAACGTTCCTCGCCCGGGCGCCGCTGGCGATCCGGCGTGGCGACGGGCTCGAGGCGCTGACCGCCCTGGAGGGCGCCGGGCCGCTCGACCCGCGTAGGGCGGCGAGGCTCTATCATGCCTTGCTGGCCGACGGGATCGACCGGCTCACGGTGTGCGCGCAGGCGGGCTGGGCGCCCGCGGCTCCCGGCTGGACCATCCCCGGGCCCGAAGCGCTCCGGCTGGCCCGCCCGCTCAGTTCCGCCGAGCTGGCCGGGGCGCCCGCGGACACGGCGGCGGCGGACCGGGGTTGAACGGCGATGCCGATGCCGGCCGAAAATCTGGGGCCCCTCGCCAGCCTGGCATGGGTCGCCCTGGAACACGCACCGCGCGCGGCCGAACCCCTCCTGCACGCCGGCCGGCGGTGGCTGCTGCCATGGGCGCGTCTTGCCTTTCCGGTCGCGCGCCATGAGGGACACACCGCGGCGGGCGAGGCGGCAAGCCTGATCGTGGTCGGGCAGGGCATGCAGCTCGACTATCTGTCGGGTCGGCTGTGCGTCGACAGGGCGGCGCCGAAAAAGCTGGCTCCGGTCGGCCTGCATCGGCTGCACCGCTATCTCCAGCAGGCGCTGGACGACGCGGGCCTCGTGCTCGCCTTGGTCCCCCGCGCGCTGGCGCCGGTCCTCGCGGGACGGGACTTCCTGCAGGCGCCGGCCCTGGTGGACTTCGTCCGCTCCATGGATGACGCGGACTTTGCCACGGCGAGCCAGTCGATCCGCACCAGCGTGCGGGCAATCCGGGCCGGCCCGCTCCGGCCCCGCCTCTCGGCTGAGCCATCGGAGTTCGAGCTCTTTTACGACGACTTCTATCGGCCGATGGTGGAGGACCGCTTTGGCGCTCTCGCGGTCGGCCAGCCGCGCCGGGTCCTGCGCCGGCGGTTCCGGTTCGGAGGCATCATCTGGGTCGAGCGCGATGGCGAGCGGCTGGGCGCCGATCTCTTCGAGACCCGCGGCAGCGGGTTCAACATGCTGGTCCACGGCCACCGTCCGGGGCTGGATCCGGCTTCGGCCAGCGCAGTCGGCCACGCCAACTATCTGTTCGGCTTCGATCATGCCCGCAAGCTGGGCTGCCGCTGGGTCAATCTCGGCGGATCGCTCCCGGTTTTGACCAACGGCGTGCTTCGTCACAAGCGCGCCTGGGGGGCAAGGGCGCAAGCCCGCGACGAGACCCACCGCGCACTGCTCATAGGCTGGCGAAATGCAGGTCCGGCGGTTCTCCGATGGCTCGCCGATTGCCCGCTGGTCGTGCAGTGCGCTGCCGGCCTGTCGGCGATCGCGGCCACGACCGTCTCCGGGCCGGCCGACCCCCGCGAAGCCGCAAGGCTCTATCGTAGCCTCCTCCCCGAAGGCGTGGACCGGCTCATCGTTCTTGCGGCGGCCGGCTGGGCAGAGCGACGGCGGGGAACCGACCTGCCGGCGCCTGATCGGCTTGAGCTCCGCGCCGCCGGCAGCTCGAGCGAGCTGCGGGCGGCTCTCCAGGCGGGCTGAGCTGGTGCGCGTGCTGGCGCTGGGAGCGGCGCCGCACAGCGTCCTCGCGGTGACGCGCTCGCTGGCCCGGCACGGTGCCAGGGTCGTCCTCGGCGTGCCCGAGATCGCGAGCTGTCCGGCAGCCATGGTCCGCCATTGTCAGCGCGTGTTGCGCGTCCCCGCCCCGGAGGGCCAGGGGCTGGTTCCTTTCCTGCTCGGCTGGCTCGAGCGCGAGCCGGTCGAGGTCGTCCTGCCCCTGGGCGACCGGTGGCTGCAGCCGCTCGCCCTTCAGGCCGAGGCCCTGCAGCAGCGGGCGGCGCTGGCGATGCCGCCGCCGGCCGCGGTGGGTTGGGCGCTCGACAAGGGACGGACGGTGACGGGCTGGCCGGGCGCCGTGCACCCGTTGCCCCCGCCGATGACGATCACGCCTGCGGACCCGGACGATGCCGTTCGGACATGGACCTTTGGCTATCCGGTAATCGTCAAGCCGCGCACCGCCACCGGCGCCGACGGGATCCGGCTGGTCCGCGACGCGGCCGGGCTGCGGGCCGCGTGGACGGCGGTCGATCGCAGCTTCCCGCGTCCCTTGGTCCAGGAATTCATCGACTATGCGCCGCAGGACAAGTTCGCGCTCCTCTACCTGTTCGACGCCGAGGGCCGCCTCTGCATGCGCTACATGCACCGCATGATCGAGGAGCGCCGCACGGTCCTGGAGCTCGACGGCCGTCGCCGGCGGGGCGGCGTCTCGCTGATCTGGCAGAGCGCGTTCGACGACGACCTGCTGGGCTCGCGGCCAGGTGCTGCTGGAGGCGATCGGCTGGCGCGGGTTCGCCGAGGTCGAATGCGTGCGGGCGCGGGGCGACGGCCGGCCACGCCTGATGGAGGTCAACGCGCGCTTTCCCGGCACGATCGGCCTGGCGCTCTGCCAGGGCGTCGATTTCGCCTGGGGCGCCTGCCTGGTGGCGCTCGGCCAACCGCCGCCTCGGCACCTCGACATGCGCGCGGCTCGCCGCGGCCGGCAGGACTGGCTGACGCTGCTCGGAGCGCGACAATGGCGGCCCGTGCTTCGAGCGCTCGATCCGCGCATCGCGAGCGCCAACCCCCCGCTCGCGGAGATCGCGCTGGTCCGGGCCGAGGCCATGCGGCTCCTGCGCGCGCGCTGGCGGCGCCCTGACATGGCCTCGCCGACGGCCGGTTGAGGACGAGGCGGTGAGCAGCGCATGAGCGGGCGCGCGTAGCGGCTGCCTTCGGCACGCGGCAACCTCGACCGGAGCGTTCGAAGTCGATCTCGCGGCCCCGAGCTCATGCCGCGAACGCAGTCACGGTGCGCTCCCAGCGGGCGAGCGCCCGCTCGCGGGTATGGTCGAAGACCACCAGATGGCACGAGCCGCGCGGCAGGTAGCCCACATTGTACGGCAGCGCTCCCTGGCAGGTCCGGCGGCTGAGCAGCAGGCTGCCATGGCGATCGCCGATCTCGGCGAACGAACGGCCGACGGGCTGGATCGGGCCGCAGACGAAGCCGCCGATCTGCGTACAGTCGGGATCGAGCAGACCGGCGAGTGCGAGCGGGTAGGTCGAGCCGTTGATCCGCGGGTTGATCTCGGCAAGGAAGGCCTTGGGCCGCTCCGTCCGTTCATCCGCATACTCGCAAAAGTCGATGCCGATCAGGCCAGCGTAGCCCTCCCGCCGAAGCCAGCCTGCCAGGATCTCTGAATAGCCCAGCATCTGGTCGATCGTCTGAGCCTGGGTAGGATAGACGCTTCCCTGGTGCCTGAGCATGCTGGTCAGCCGCTGATCCGTGACACCGACGCAATGAACGCCGTCCGCATCGATCTGCATCTGAAGGTTCGGCGAGACGATGATCGGCAGCATGATCTCCACCAGATAGGCCGGGTCGTGCGGACGCCTCGCGGCCCAGTCCAGCGCCGCGAGGACGCTCGCGGGCGTCCGTTCGACGACCCGGACGGCCGAGCCTGCCGACCCCCGCGAGCCGCGCACAATCACGCGCCCGGTCGCACCGAGGTGATGCTCCAGCACCGGCCGCAGCGCCCTGGCATCCACCGGTCGGCCGTCCTCACCGGCCTCGAGCACCACCACCTCGCCAGCCGCGACGGGGACGCCGAGCTCTTGCGCCACGGCCCGCATCGCCCGTTTATCGTTGGCGCGCGCGACGATCTCAGCCGTCTCGCCGAGCCCGGCGACCTCCCGTCCCAGGACCGCACCGAGGGCTCGGGCGAAAGCGAACTCGGACGGCATCGCCAGATAGGGCTCCAGCACCGCCTTGGCCGCCGCCGGCACGAGCGCGGCGATTCGCCGAAGCGTAGCGGGGTCCGCCAGCAGCCGGTCCAGCAGGCGGATCCCGGCGGCGCCGGGACCACCCGGAGCCATGATGATGCGCTCGCGTGCCGGTCCGACACCGAGGCTTTCGAGATGGCCGAGATAGGCTTCCTCGACCGGGTTTAGGGTGCAGACGATATCCTGCCGCCGAGCCGTCAGGAGTGCCCGCTGGTCGTCGAGGTCGAGGCCGGGCAGAACCGCCCGCAACTCCCTCTCATCCGCAGCGGTCGGCGCCACGGAGCGCTTGTCATGCACGAGGATGCGGGTCGCAGGCTCTTCGCGAAGGCAGGGGAAGCGGGTGAGGAAGCCGTCAGCTGCGCCCCCGCGCGGCGCGATCGTCGTCAATGGCCAGGTTCCCTCGCTCCCCGATCGACCGGGTCGAGGCGCTCCCAGTCGAGGTCGTCATAGTTGGACCGGACGAGCGAGCGCGACACGCGGAACTTGCCGCCCGCGTCGGGCGCGATCTCCGGCACGATCACGACCTCGACGGTCACCCCGGGACCGACCAGCTTGGCAGCGGAGCGCTCGAACTCGGCGATCCGCCCGGCCGTGGCGCCCGGTGCTGGCACCAGCCGCAGCACGATCCGGTCCTCGCGCTCGTGCACCAGCTGATATCGACTGATCCACTCGAGGCCGTCGGCGGTCATCGGAACGACCAGCTCGTACGGGTGCAGCCAGCGGCCGTTCGCCAGGCGGAAATAGTCGAGCATCCGGCCCTGGATCCCGTCGATCTTGGCAAACGGCTGGCCGCAGCCGCAGGTCTCGGGGCCGCGCGTGACGAGGTCGCCCAACCGGTAGCGGATGAAGGGCATGGCGTAGAGGTGGAGGGCGGTGATCACCGGCTCGCCGCGCTCGCCCGGTTTGGCCGGCCGGTCGCCCTGCAAGATCTCGACGATCACGGAATTGTCGCAGGTATGCAGACCTCCGCCCTGGCGGCATTCCCAGGCAATCAGATTGAACTCGTGGCTGGCATAGATCTCGAAGACCGGCGCCGACCAAAGCTTGCGCAGGCGCGCGCGCATCGAGGGCGTCAGAACCTCGGCGCCGCTGATCAGGAAGCGGGGCCGGATCCGGCTTCGGTGCTCGGCATCGAGCCGCTCGCCCAGGTGCAGGAGCGCGTTGGCGAAGCCGCCCACGATGTCCGGTTGGAACGCCATCAGCTGATCCAGATGCGCTTCGGTCGGTTCCCTCACGTCCAGCGTCAGGCGATGCTCGAGCCCGAGCCACCGCAGCGCGCGACCGAGCACCTTGCTGTCGCCGGGGCGCGGCTCCCGCTTGCGGACGAGCAGGGCATGCCGATCACCGATCAGCTTGCCGAGCTGGCGCAGGGCCCGCAGCTGGAACAGGTGCGAAAGCCTCTGCTCGAGCCAGGTCCGCCGCATCTCGAACGGTTCGCCGGAGGAGCCGCTGGTGCTGGCTGTGAGCAGCCGCGCCGGGTCATAGCTGCGCGCCAGGGTCGAACCGGCCGGTGCGGCACGCAGGTCCCGCTTGGTGATGACCGGGACCCGGCCAAGGTCGGCGACGCCCCGGATCTGTCCCGGCCGGACGCCGTGGCGCTCGAACAGCTCGCGGTAGAAGGGGACGTTCTCATAGGCGTGGGTGATGACCGCCCGCAGCCGCTCGTCCTGGAACGCTTCGATCCTTGCCCGCCTCGCCCGCCCGTGCGCGCAAAGCGCCTCCGCGATCCGCGCCGCCCTGCCAACTGTGCCTGGTACGCCCATGCCCGGTCTGCGTGATGGCTACCCTTGGCCTCGCACCCGACGGCGAAAGCCCCTCAGGCCAATGTCCCGGACGAGCCCCCCAGATCCGCTTGAGAACGTCGCTCCGGTACCTCAGTCTGCCGCCCCGGGATCCGGC
Source organism: uncultured Alphaproteobacteria bacterium (assembly GCA_963756905.1). GTDB lineage: Bacteria > Pseudomonadota > Alphaproteobacteria > Geminicoccales > Geminicoccaceae > DATAOG01. The sequence goes on along the minus strand of CAVWPO010000038.1, from coordinate 8,546 downwards.
AGACAAGCCGTGACAGCCCGTCATGTAGCGAGCGCGTAGTTTTGTCCGCAATAGGTAGCGCATGAGTTGACCGCTGTTGTGGGCCCTGTGGGGTTGTGGGCAACGCGCAGCGTTGTCCACCAAATCCACAGGGCTGGCCGCGTCGCGGTGGTCACGCGGCCAGGCCCTCGGCCGTCGCAGGCGGGGCCGGCGGGAAGCTCGCCAACCGCTTGGGGCCTTTGAAGATGGCGACCGTGCCGTCGGGGTAGTCGTGGACCCGGACCCGGGCGCGCACCAGGTGCGGGCGCAGCGGCGTGGCCGGGATCTGCAGCGGCAGCCACTATTTCTTCACCCCCGAGGCCGGCGGCAAGGTTTCCAAGACGCAACTGACCCAGGTCGGCCGGGCGCTGAAGCAGCTCGGCATCGGCCACATCCCGGCCTATTCGCCGGAGGCCAGGGCCGCTGCGAGCGCGCCTTCCGAACGCTGCAGGACCGCCTGCCCAAGGAGCTGGCGCTGGCCGGGATCACCACCATCGAGGCCGCCAACCGGTTCCTGCGCGAGGTCTACCTGCCCGAGCACAACAGGACCTTCGCGATCGCGCCCGAGGAGCCGGCCGTGGCCTTCGTGGTGGTCCCCGAGGCCCTCTGGCGCGACGTCCTCGCGATCCAGGAGGAGCGCGTCGTCGGCAACGACAACTGCGTCGCCTGGCGCGGCCGCCAGCTGCTCGCCTGGCTCCCAGCGCCGACCTCGGTGGTCGGCGCGGAGCGGCGAGCGGTGTAGAGCTCCATGAACAGGCCGTGGCGCTCGATCACCTCGACCAGCCCGCGCAAGCTGCTCATGGTGCCTTCCTCCTCGATCAGCGCGCCTGGCTCCCAGCGCCGACCTCGGTGGTCGGCGCGGAGCGGCGCGGCGGCGTAGAGCTCGCTGGTGGCGTCATCCATCGTGATGATCAGGTCGAGCGCCGGCTGGCCCGCGAGCCAGACGTGCTTCGAGCCGTCCTGGTGCAGCATCAGGCCGCGCATCGACCGCCGCGGCCGCTTGCGACGATGGGCGCCGCGCCTGGGCGCCGGTGGCACCGTGCCGGTCTTTTGCAGGTAGATCCGGGTCGTGGTGTAGCCGAGCTTGTAGCCGTGGCGCTGCTCGAGCTTCTCGTGGAAGTGCTTGATGGTGAAGCCCTGGTACTCCCGCTGATACAGCGCGCGCATGCGCTCGAGCTCATCCTCGGGCGCGCGCCTGGGCGACGGCTGGCCGACCCGCCGATCGATCAGGCCGTCGGCTCCGTCCTCCTCGTAGCGATGGCGCCAGCGACGCAACGTCCGCTCGCTGACCCCCAGCGCCGCGGCCGCCTCGTCATGGCTCAACCTGCCCCTCTGCCAACGTTCCAGCAGCTCCTCGAAACGCATGATCCCGATCCTTGCGAGCTTCTCCACCCAGCCCCCCGTTCCAAGCCTCTTGGAACGGTCCCAGAACCGGACAGATCACGCGCTTCCTAAACCGGACAACTCACGCGCTCCCTACATCCGTGACAGCCCGTCACAGCGCGCAACCCCTCTGTCGATCGGCCTGGCAGGCTGCGGAAACAGGGCGATGGTTCGCGCGTTCTCACATTATCGTAATGTGAAATAACAGCTTCGGCGAGCGCTCCGAGGCGCTTGGGCCTGAGCCGTTTCCAGGCGCTCGGAGCGGATTTCCGGGCATGATCAGGCCGCCTGCAGCAGCGACCCAGATGTTCGGCCGAGCACCGGCGCGAGTGTTTCCACCGCTGATCATGGCGCCCGGTGCCGCCGAGGGCGCTGCCGGTCGCGCGCACCCGCTGCATCAGCTTGATCGCGGCCGAGGCGCTGACGGCAAAGCGCCGCGCGGCGCCGCGGATCGAGCTGCCGCCCTCGACCGCCTGCACGATCCGCAGTCGCAGGTCCATGGACGTCGGTGCCGGCATGGCAAATTTCCTGCCTGTCTCAACCAATATTGTCGAATTACAGGCCCCGATTCCGTGCAATAGGAATATGCTCTAGCGAAGTGAACAGCCACACAGAAAGCCGGCCTTCAGAGGCGGTTTGCCCGTCGCCATCGTCTAGGCGAGGTCAACAGCCGGCCCCCGAAGATGGCGCATTTCCTGGGCTTCAGCGGCCTGATCGTCGTCCAGAGAGAGTGGCGCCCGAGTGTCTTGGCGGAGGGAACGGGATTCGAACCCGTAGTACCATCATTTGGCCGGCGCTGCTGGCTCGGATCGGTTGGTCTGACCAAAATGGCCTTGACCCGGTGAGGTCCGACGGGTCGTCTGCCTCGGGCCGGGCCCAGCCCGCCTTCACGGGCCCGGTGCCCTGATCATACGCGCATCCATGCTCGGGCCGGGAAGTCAAGTTTTAAGACTCTGAACCGATCGAGTTTCTCGCTTGCTATTCTCGCGAACCGGAGCGTTCCTGGGCTCATCGAAGTCGCCGATGCGGAGCTTCAAGATGAGCCCCAAGCTGCAGAACCAGATTGCCCAGTCGAAAGAGCAGGCGCTCGCCGCCTTCGTCGCCAAGAAGACAGAGATCGACAGCATGCTCGAGCGGATCAAGTTGCTCAGTGACAACCACTTCGGGTACGCGCCCGACGAGATCAGCTGGGACCACGTGGGCACCCTCGGGTACTACGCCGAGATGCTGAAGCGGGTCACCGACAGCGCCTTCAAGGAAGGCGAGCAAGCCGAGTAGCCACGGCGATCTCCCGCACGCGCCCCGCGCGGCTGCCATCGCCGGGGCTCGGGGTCGTAGGAGAGCGATGGTGCTCTCCTGTAACGGAGATCACCCGATGACCAAGCTCAGCGACACTCAGCTCGTGATCCTCGGCGCCGCCGCACAGCGGTCCGACCTCTCGGTCCTGCCCCTGCCGGACCGCCTCAGGCTCAAGGGCGGCGCGCTTGCCAAGGTGATGGACAGCCTGCGCAACCGCGGTCTGGTCCGGGTCATCGGCGCCCACGGCGGGCCCCAGCGGGTGGTCATCACCAGCGAGGGCATGGCCGCGATCGGCATCGAGCCGGAGGGCGACGGGGAGCCGAGGGACGGCCCTGAAGCCGACACGGGTGCGACGACGGTCGAGGCCGGTGGCGCGGGCGAGGGCCGGGCCGGAGCCGCAGAGGCCGACATCGCGGCCGCGCCGGCCGGCGGGAAACCCGAGGCTGCGCCTGACGGTCAGACGCCCGCCAGGCCCACGCCGCGCGCCGGCACCAAGCAGGCCATGATGATCGAGATGCTCAAGCGCCCGGAGGGGGCCACGGTCGACCAGATTGCCGCTGCCACCGGCTGGCAGCACCACACTATCCGCGGCGCTATCTCCGGCGCGCTGAAGAAGAAGCTCGGGCTCACGGTCGAGGCGCGCCGCTCCGCGCCGACCTCGGTGGTCGGCGCTGGGAGCCAGGCGCGCGACATGCGCGCGGTCGGCCCCAACCAGACTGGAGCCAAGGGCAGCGCCCCCACCTACCGAATCGTCGAGTAGCCCGACCGAGCATTCCGCCAGCGATCTACGCCGCCGCGGCCTCGCGCCCGGCGGCGATCTCTTCTTGGCCCTGCCGTCATGGATTCTTAGCAGAGTCACGAACCTCTCATCTTTGGTTGATAGGCGTGACCGCTACGGAACCCAAGGGGCGGCACTCGATGCAATCAGATCAGAGGCGGTAGGCCATGGTGGCGGCCAAGCTCGCGGTGCGAGCCTATGTCCGTGATCCCTCGTCGAACAATGCGACACAGGTGGAGTTGGCGTGGGCAGCATGTACGCCGGCTTGAGGCCGTCGTCGCTGACTGGCGGCGCCCCGCGATCAACGGCACCCTGGCGGCGTCCTCACGGCGTCGGGAGACCCCCGCAGGCATTCGATGAAGCGGTCGAGGATCCGTCTCGGGCTCTCCTCGTCGACCGCTGCCTGGCGTCGTCAACGGTCAACCGCTGCCGCCTTCGCGTTCCGGCCTCAGGCCTGTCCAGAAGCTCCTTCTCGATCTCGAGGGCGAGTACCTGGAGGGTGCAGGTCCCGTGCCACTTCCGATACTGGAGCCGTCCTTTGAGCTGCTTGGCCGCGTGCCCAAGGGCAGCACAGCCCGATTCCTCGATACCCGTCGATGCTCACGATGGTCGACCGCCTCGCCAGCTGAAGGAGATAGCCCACAATCGCGATCTGCTCGGGAACGACATTGTACGAACCTTTGCCATAGATGGGTGCACGGCAGCGCTCGGACGGACGACGTGTTCGGACCGGTTCAGGCGGCGGCTCGCGTCTCATGGGCGCTCGCGGCCGGGACGGTCAAAGATCATTCTGGCGTTGCCGGCGGGATGGTTTGGGGCTGCGGCGGACGCTGGTTGGGCAGCGTCTTGAGATACTGGCGTGCGCGCAGCAAGCGGCGGGCGGCGAACTTGAGCTCGCTGTTGGTGGCGGCGGCCTCGAGCTCGGCTTCAGCCGCGCGCAGGACGCTCGTCCAGTAGCGCTGATTCGCGTTCATGGGTGGTCTCTGGGATCGGGTAGGCACGGTTGGCGGGGCGCACGAGTTCGAGGGCGCGCGGCGGGCTCGATCCGATGGTGCTCGAGGGCAACGCCGAAGCCCAAGGCGCGGCGTTGCGGGTCCAGGCGAGCGGGAGGCGCCGGGAAAGCTTGGCAACGGTGAGGTCTTGGGGTGGACCCCCTCGAGGATGGCCTCGGTGATGTCCGGGGCGAGGAAGGCGAGCGGGAGGAGCCTGGCAACGTAGCGGCCGCTCAGGCGCTCGGCCTGGGCGATGGCCTGGATCGAGGCGGCCTGTCCGGATTGGAGCCTTGCCGACCAGGTATGCGCCCGCGCGAGCGCTTTGATCAAAGTTGGGTTCGGGCGCGCGGGGATTGCCGACCAGCACGGACGATCAGCTTGGTCTCGCCGCCACAGCGTTGGAGGCAGGCGTCGACCGTCCGCGTCACCTCGCGATGGTCCGGTTCGCCGAGGTGGGGCGGCACGCCGGGCCGCAAGGCGGCGCGCAGGCACGCCGACGAGAGCACGATGTCGACCTGCTCGGCGCGCACGACGACCCGGCCAACGATGGCGCGCACGACCGCTTTGATCTCAGCCGGCGCGAGGCTCGGCCAGCGCAGTGCCAGATCCGACGCCGCGGCCAGCAGCGCCTGCAGCTCCGCGAGGTCCGGCGCTTTGTTGGCAAGCGCATCGAGGAGCGTGGTCGGATGATGCAGCAAGGCCCGGATCTCCCTGATCACGACGGCTTCGATCTCGTGGGCCGGGATCCGAGTCCCCGATCCGGCGCGCGAGCCGCGGTTCCGGAGCAGCGGTTGGCTGACGTAGTATCGGTAGCGCTTGCCGTTCTTGACCGCATGCGAGGGCGTCATGGGGCACCCTGGGCATCGCGCAGGAGCCCGCCCAGCAGGCTCGGATGATCAGCTCGGGCACCATGGCTTCGGGTGATGCGGTTGGCGGCCAGAGCGGTCTGCGCGGCCTCGAACAGGGCGAGGTCAATGATCGGTTCGTGGGCGCCTGCATAGCCCTGCCCTTGTGCACCGCCTGGCCGATGAAGACGCGGTTGGCGAGCAGCCGAAGCAGCGCGCCGCGCGAGAAGGGCTTGCCGCCGAAGCGGTTGCCTGTGGTGCTGACGCGTGCCTTGCTGATGATGCCCTGGCGTCGAGCTCGGCCTTGAGGCCGGCGACGTTGCCGAGCTCGATGTAGCGCTCGAAGATCAGCCGCACGGTGGCCGTCTCGTTCGGGTTGGCTACGAGGCGCCGGTCTCGAGGTCATAGCCGAGGGGCAGGTGGCCGCCCATCCACATACCCCGGTCGCGCGAGGCCGCGATCTTGTCGCGGATGCGCTCGCCGGTGACCTCGCGCTCGAATTGCGCGAACGACAGCAGCACGTTGAGCGTCAGCCGGCCCATCGAGGTGGTGGTGTTGAACTGCTGGGTGACCGAGACGAAGGAGACGCCGTGGTGATGATCAGCGAGGCCGCCCGCGTGTCACCTTGGAGCGCCCGTTCCATCAGGCGCTTGAGCATGGCGCGCTGCTTGCTGACCGTGCGCCGCTCGCCCCCCTCCCGCAGCACGATCCGCTCCTGCAGCTCGTCGGCCAGGTCGGTCTTGAGGTTTCTGGCACCCTTCGGCCGCCCGTTCGGGTTGCCCGACTGCCCGGGCTTGAACTGGGTCTGTTTGGGCGGCCTTTTGTGGCCCACCTCGTAAGGGCCACGCCGTCTGCCGCGTCAGAGTTTGCGCCGGCGGCGGTTGCTATCGGCGGCGGCTCGGGCCGGTGCCGTCGCCTGACCTCAGCGGCCACGGTCCGATCCCCCATGAGCGGCGCGCGCACGGACGCGCGTCTTACACCGCGCCTCAATCGCGGCTCGCCGGGTGGCAGCCAGCTCGTCGAAGCTCAGGCCAGTCTCCGCATGGACCGCCTTCTTAGGGCTGATCCGATTCCAGCGCTGGATCGCGACGTCGACGTACCGCGGGTCCAGCTCGAGCGCACAGCCCACCCGGCCGGTCTTCTTGGCCGCCATGATCGTCGTCCCGCTGCCGGCGAAAGCATCGAGCACGATTGGCCCCGCCCCGCGCAGTCCTTGATCGCATCGGCGACCATCGCCACCGGCTTGACCGTCGGATGCATGGCCAGCTCCTCGTTGCGCCCGGCGCCGAAGGCTGTTGACGCCGGCGTAGTCCCAGACGTTGGTGCGATAGCGACCGATGCTGCCCAACTCGAAATTGTTGATGTGCGGCGCTGTGCCGACTTGAACACGAACACCAGTTCGTGCTTGGAGCGATAGAAGCTCCCCATGCCGCCGTTGGTCTTGTTCCAGACGCAGAGGTTCTGAAGCTCGGTGAAGGCCCGCCTTGCGACCGGCAGTCTCCAGCTCATCGCCATGTGGCGCCAGTCCATGCAGACGTAAAGCGATGGCGCCATCGGCGGACCGGTCGGCCAGATTGCACAGACGGTCGTCGAGGAACGCGGTGAACTCGGCCTCGCACATCTCGCCCGAGGCCATGGCGAACTCGGCATGCTTGATCTTACCGAGCGCCGCCGACATGGCCGTCGATCCGCACGTTGTAGGGCGGATCGGTGAACACCATCTGCGCCGTCTCGCCCACGAGCGATCGCTCGTAGCTCTCGCCGCAACGCATCGGCGCACAGCAGCCGGTGCTCGGCCAGGAGCCACAGATCCCCCACCTCCCCCATTTGCCGGCGGGTCCGGAATCTGACCGCGGACCTCGCCTCAGCCCCCTCACGGCGTGCGCCATCGCCATCATCTCCCTGTATCTTCCTTGCCGATCAGGGAGAACGGTTCGCTCCTGACTGCTCCCTCCGCCAAGACGCCCATGCGGGACCTTCTTTTCAGCGCGTGGATCGGCCCTGAAGCCCGCGGAATACAGCCATTCCCGGTGAGTTGTCCGAAGACGGCGCTCGTGTGAGCGGCCACTTTGGGCAAGTTTGGGTCTCTCTCCGGCGAATTTCTATCTCGCAACTGGACCACGGCCATTTTGGTTAAGTTGCCTGAATTGAGGAAATTCAATATGTTAGGAGAGCTCACGCGCACGGTTTCGAACTTCCCCGCTCGGGCGAAGTGAACCTGGATCCAACCCTTCGGCCTGGTAGCTCTCTGGCTCGACTGTCCACGTACGCAAAGCTCGCCGCCAGGTCCAGAGCAGCCGGGGTCGCTTCTGGGTCGCTTGGGCTGGTGTTCGCCTCTGACGCGCAGGAGCCGACTGCCGCTTCGGGCTCTGAACGCCGAGGATGCCATACTCGGGAGGGGGGCCGGTGCAGCTGAGAAGCTCCTCGAAAAGAGGGACCTGACCTACTCAGGATCACGACGCCTTTCCTTGACTGCAATGGGAGCCGAAGGACGAGGACAAGAGCGCCGCGTGGGAGCTCTACGCCAAAAATGGTCACCCCTTGGAGCAAGGGACCGCCCAATGGGTGGAGCGCTCAGAGGCGTTCGTCCATGACGCCAAGAACGATCGCGAGCGTAGCGCCCAGTCGAGAGGGAACGCGAGATCAACCTCGATCGGCTCACCGCGATCGCAGGGTGCGCATGGCATCGGTGACCTGAGGACGCTGTCCGCCGCGCCCTGCTGGGTTCGCGCCGCTCAGCGTCGCCGTCATGAAGGAGCAGCTTCGCATCCTCGCGGCGCCACCGATGTCGCCGCAGGGCTTCGAGCGCGTCCAGGGCCTTCGTCGCGTGGTCTACGACAGCCCGACTACCAGGAGGGCATCCGCGCCCTTAAGGAAAAGCGCCGGCCGATGTTCACTGGCGAGTAGCCGCGTCGCGAAGGGAGCGATGCTGGGGCTGCTGGGTGATTGCGAGTGCACCGACCTGGAGCTCGAGACCCTGACCATCCGCATCCCGATCCGGCTGCAGCGCCGCGGCGGCTGGAAGCTGATCGTGACGCCAGAAGGGGCGGCGGCGCCCACGCGGAAGCCGCGCCGCTACGACACATTGATCAAGGCGCTGGTTCGAGCGCACCGCTGGCGGCGGAGGATCGAGAGCGGGCAGGCCAAGTCGATCACCGACCTCGCCGAGCAGGAGGACGTGACGGCGCCTACGTCTGCCGGCTTTTGCCGCTCACCTGCCTGGCGCCGGAC
>CAVWPO010000037.1:0-100867 GCA_963756905.1 uncultured Alphaproteobacteria bacterium | reverse complement strand
GGCATGATCGCCGAGGTGGTAAAGGGCAACGTGAGCTTCACCGACGATATCGCGGCCAACGCCCGGGCGCTGGCGGAGCAGGGTAAGCTGTTGAACGCCAATCTGAAGCGCCTCTTCCCTCAAGGGACCGGCAAAGGCGAGACCGCCGAGAAGTCCGCGGCCCTGCCGGCGATCTGGGAGAAGTGGAGCGATTTCGAGCAGGCGGCGCAGAAGTTCGGCGAGGAGAGCGCCAAGTTCGCCGAGGTGGCGCAAGCCGGCGACATGGCGGCGATCGCCCAGCAGCTGGGCGCGCTCGGCAAGCAGGGCTGCGGCGGCTGCCACCAGACCTTCCGCGAGAAGCAGTAGGCCGGAGCGGCGGCGCGCGGCCTGGGGGCGCCGTTCGCCGATCAGGCCGAGGGCGCCCGCAGTGAGATGATCGCGCCGGGCGCCCCGGCCTGCCCGAGCTGACCCGACCCTGCCGATCCTTGCGACCGGATCGATCCCGGAGGCGGCGCCAGGAGTGGCTTGGCGAACCGCGCCGGGGTCGCTAAGCCTGGAGCCGGCGCGGGCATCGGGAGGCGGCATACGGGATGGCGGTTCAGACCGGCGGCAGGCAGGTGGCGCCCGGCCTCGAGCGGGCGACCCTGCTCAACCTCGTGCTCGACCACCTGGTCTGGCTGATCCTTCTGATCATCCTGGCGATCTTCTCGCTGACCATCGAGCGCTTCTTCCAGATCGGCATCTTCCTCAACATCCTGCAGCACGCGACCTTCGTCGGCCTGCTCTCGATCGGCCTGTCGTTCTGCATCATCGCCGGCCACATGGACCTCTCGATCGAGTTGGTCATGGCGTTCACCGCGATGCTCGCGGCCTGGCTCGCGGCCGGCCGCGGCTCGGCCTCCGGGCTCGAGATCAACACCTGGCTGACGCTCGTGCTCGCGATCGGCTTCGGCGTGGCCGCCGGCCTGTTCAACGGCCTGCTCGTCATCCGCTTCCACATCAATGCCTTCATCGTCACGCTCGCGACCTACATCTCGATCCGCGGCTTCGGCCTGGTCCTGACCGGCGGCCGCTCGATGTACGGCCTGCCCGACGATTTTCGCGACGTCGCGACCGCCGATGTGTTCGGCCTGCCGCTCCTGGTGGTGATCCTGATCGTCGCCTACGTCGCCTTCCACGTGATCCTGACCCGGACCCGCTTCGGCCGCTACGTCTACCTGGTCGGCGGCAACGTGACCGCCGTCTTCCGCGCCGGCATCCCGGTCGAGCGCGTGCTCTACACGGTCTTCATCATGTCCGGCGTGCTGGCGGCGATCGCCGGCTGGCTGCTGGCTGCGCGCAGCAACGGCGCCACCCCGAACCTGGGCTTTGGCATGCTGTTCGAGGCGTTCGCCGCGGTCGTGATCGGCGGCGTCTCCCTGCGCGGCGGGGTCGGGCGGCTGTCCGGCGTGTTCGCGGGCGTGCTGCTGCTCAGCGCGATCGACACCGCGATCAACGTCATCGGCCTTGCCCCCTACTACATGCAGGTGATCCGGGGTGGGCTCATGCTGCTCGCGGTGCTGCTCGACAGCGTCAAAACGCAGATCAGAAAAAGCTGACTGTGCCTCCTCTCATGGCCCCTCAACACGGCTTCAGTTCGCTTCTGCTCCTTTACGATCGGGTAGACCACCATGTCGCAAAGCTTCGTTCCGAATCGCAGTTTTCCGCACGCTAGCCGCAATTTTTGTTTTCTCTGCTTATCACTATGACTGGATCTGGACCGGCTTCACGACCGCAGTTCGCAAAATCTCCCGATGTCGACTTCCGTCCAGCAAAGATGCTCTGGGACTGGATTGTCTCTTGTCGCCGTGCCTGGGCTCCTTGTCGTAGGTGGTTTGCTATTTGACCGCGTACTTAAATAACGAGAGATCGAACCCACGCGCATGGAAGCTCAATCGCTCGCGGTACGCGCTTACTATGACTTCATCGCGCATGTTGTCGCTGATGCTAGTCGCGTTTGTCCACGCACTCTGGAATTGGCATCAGTTTCCGAAATCGATGAAGCCCGGATTCCCCGGATCGGTCGAATGTCTGGTGACGTTGTCGCCCGATTCTGCTAACGCTTTCATCGGGTTGGCACGACCGATGGGGAGTGATCGTGCGGCGCGCGACGGGTGAAGCCAAGATCGCGATCACGAAGCTCCGCGACTGGGCAGGCCGGGCTGCCGCAGGCTTGTATCATCCGGCGAACCGGTAGATGCTCGCCCTTCAGGAGCCGGCATCTGGGGAATCCCCGTTTAGAGGAGACGCAGCATGGACCGATTCAACGGCGGTTGCCTGTGCGGCAACGTCCGAATTGTGGCGTCGGGACGCCCATACCGGGTCGGCCTTTGTCACTGTCTCGACTGCCGCAAGCATCATGGGGCCCTTTTTCACGCTTCCGCGGTGTTTCCTCAGGATGCGGTGACGATCGATGGCGAAACACGCGACTACGCCGGGCGGTTTTTCTGTCCCCGCTGCGGCTCGTCCATTTTCGGACGCAGCGCAGACGAAATCGAAGTGAACCTAGGATCCCTGGATGCCCCTGACCAACTGATGCCAACCTACGAAAGCTGGATCGTCCGTCGCGAGTCCTGGTTGCCGCCGTTTCCGCTCACGAGACGGTACGACCGCGATCGTGACGCCACGGGTCGCTTTGAGGAGTAGGTCGCACGAACGGTGCGAAGGCGCCGTTACGAGGTGACCGAGATATATGCCATCAGATCGCCCCACATGACGTTCGCGAGCGTGCCCGTTGACCTCGAAGGCCGCGGCGGCGCGCCCGGTCACCGCCGTGCCTTTGGTCCAGGTGAAGTAGCCGATCGTGCCAGTCGCCGCCATTACGAGCGCCTATCGTGCGCGTACGCCCTGAGGCCACGCTGGTAATCACAAACGGTCCTCGAGGAGGGTGTAATTCTTTGGTGCACTCGCGTAGATTCAACGTTTAACATCATGAAAAAGGAAATGAGCCGCGGGACCGGCTTTTCCGCAGCCTGTCAGCGTTCCTTGACGTAAGGCACGCCGATTGCCTTGGGGGCGACCGCGCGACCGACGAAGCCGGCCAGCAGGAGGACCGTGGCGAGGTAGGGGAGGGCCTGGATCGCCTGGGTCGGGACCGTGCCGATCAGGGGCAAGGGGGTACCCTGGAGGCGGATCTGGGCGGCATCCGTGAACGCGAACAGGAAACAGGCGAGCAGCGCCGGTACCGGCCGCCACTTGCCGAAGATCAGCGCGGCGAGCGCCAGATAGCCCTTGCCCGCGGTCATGTCGCGGATGAAGGACGCATTGTGGCCGATCGAGAGGTAGGTCCCGGCGATCCCGCACAGCAGGCCGGTCACCACCAGCGCCCGGTAGCGCATGCCGGCGACGCTGATGCCGGCGGTGTCGACCGCGCTCGGGTTTTCGCCCACGGCGCGCAGCCGCAGACCGAACCGGGTCCGGTACACCACCCACGCCACCAGGGGCACGATCAGGGCGGTCGCGTAGACCAGGAGGTTGTGGCCGCTGATCACCTCGTAATAGATCGGGCCGATCACCGGGACGCCGCGCAGCGCCTCGGCGAGCGGCAGGGTGATCGGCGTGAAGCGCGCGGCCTCGCCGAGCAGCGGCGTCCGGCCGCCCTCGTGGAACCAGGCTTCGGCCAGCGTCGGGCCGAGGCCCGCGACCATGATGTTGAGCGCCATGCCCGAGACCACCTGGTTGCCACGGTGGGTGATGCAGGCAAAGCCGTGGACCATCGCGAGGCCGACCGCGAACAGCATGCCGGCTCCAAGACCCAGCCAGGCCGAACCGGTGACCGCGGCGGTCGCCGCGGCGGCGAAGGCCGCACCCAGCATCTTGCCCTCGAGGGCGATGTCGACCACGCCCGAGCGCTCGCAGAACAGGCCGGCCAGCGCCGCCAGCACGAGCGGCGTCGCCAAGCGGATGGTCGAATCCAGGAGCAAAAGTGCCTGGAGGAAGAGGTCGCTCATCTGCAGCTGTCCGCGGGTCGGACGGCTCAGGCGACCGCTTCCGCCGGCGCGGGCCTGGCGAACAACGCCTCGAGAGCCGGTCGGAACATGTGTTCGAGCGCGCCAGCGAACAGGATCACCAGGCCCTGGATCACCACCACCAGATCGCGGGACAGCGCCGGCATGTCGAACGACAGCTCCGAGCCGCCCTGATAGAGGGCGCCGAACAGGAGCGCCGCGAGCAGGATGCCGACCGGGTGGTTGCGCCCCATCAGCGAGACCGCGATGCCGACGAAGCCGAAGCCGCCGGTGAAGTCGAGGGTCAGGCGGTGGTCCGCGCCGAGGACCATGTTGAGCGCGACCAGGCCCGCGAGCGCGCCCGAGAGGGTCATCGCGAGCATGATCTGGCGGGCCGGCGAGATCCCGCCGTAGACCGCTGCCGCCTCGTTCTGGCCGACCACGCGGAGCTCGTAGCCGTACCGGGTCTGCCAGACGAACAGCCAGACCAGAACGCAGCAGACGAGTGCTATGACGAACGAGAGATTGAGCGGTGAGGGCGCGACCTTGATGCCGAACGCGGCCATGATGTCGTGCAGCTGCGGGATCCAGGCGCTCTCCGGGAACACCGCGGTCTCGGGGATCTGCTGACCCGGCCTGATGATGACGTTGACCAGCAGATAGGTCATCAGCGCCGCCGCCAGGAAATTGAACATGATCGTCGTGATCACGACGTGGCTGCCGCGCCGCGCCTGCAGCCAGCCCGGGATGAACGCCCAGGCGCCGCCGAACAGCGCGGCCGCGGCGATCGCGAGCGGCAGCACGAGCGCGAACGGCAGCCAGCCGAAGTGGAGACCGACCAGGGCGACGCCGAGGCCGCCGAGGTAGGCCTGGCCCTCGCCGCCGATGTTGAACAGGCCGCAGTGGAAGGCGATCGCGACCGCGAGCCCGGTGAAGATGAAGCTGGTCGCGTAGTAGAGCGTGTAGCCGATCGCCTCGCCGTAGCCGAAGGCGCCATAGATCAGGAGCTCGACCGCCTTGAGCGGGTTCTCGCCGAGCAGCAGCACGAGCAGGCCCGAGACGAAGAACGCCGAGGCCAGGTTCAGGAGCGGCAGCAGCCCGAGGTTGACCCAGGCCGGCAGCTCGCCCGACCGCGCCGCCATCAGGGGGGCGCCTTCGCGGCACGCGTTGCTTGACGCCCGTCCCGGCCGCCCACATCATCCGCACGATGGACAGCCGGACGATCATTCGAAAGCTCGAAGCGGCGGGCTGGCGACGGGTCGCCGTCAAAGGCAGTCACCATCAGTTCCGGCACCCGGACCGTCCCAACCGGGTGACCGTACAGCATCCACGGAACGACGTGCCGATCGGCACCCTCAAGAGCATCGAGCGGCAGTCCGGAGAGAAGCTGAGGTAGGAGTTGGCCGTGACGACCTACATCGCCTTGCTGCGCAAGGACCCCGACAGCGACTTCGGCGTTGATTTCCCGGACTTTCCGGGCTGCATCACAGCTGGTAGCACGCTCGAGGAAACCCGCGAGATGGCCGCCGAGGCGCTGCCGTTCCACATCGAGGGCATGCTCGAAGAGCATCTCGCGATTCCTGCTCCCTCGTCGCTCGAAGCCGTGATGGCCGACCCGGAGAACGCGGAGGCGATTCCCTTTCCGGTAACCGTGCCCGACGGGCTGACCGGCGTCGGCCAGATCGATCTCACGCTTGCGGCTGCGGATCTGGAGAAGCTCGATGCTCTTGCCGCCAAGCGTGACACGACGCGCCAGGCTCTGCTGACCGAGGCGGTCCGCCATCTGCTCGCCGCGGACCCGGAGCATCACGCCGCCTGAGCCTTGTCGGTGATGCCGGCCATCAGCAGGCCGATCTGACGCTCGTCGGCCTCGTCGCCCGCGAGCTCGCCCATCACCCTGCCGTCGAACATGACCAGGATGCGGTCGGCCAGCGAGCGGATCTCGTCGAGCTCGACCGAGACCAGCAGCACGGCCTTGCCGGCGTCGCGCATCTCGATCAGGCGCTGGTGGATGAACTCGATCGCGCCGATGTCGACGCCCCGGGTCGGCTGGCCGACCAGGAGCAGGTCCGGGTCGTGCTCGAGCTCGCGCGCGAGCACCAATTTTTGCTGGTTGCCGCCGGAGAACGAGATCGCCTTGAGCAGCGCGTCGGTCGGCCGGACGTCGTAGCCGCGCATCCAGCGCAGGCAGGTGCCGACGATGCCGCGCCGGTCGAGCAGGCCGTGGCGGCTGTACGCGGGGTCAAGGTGGTAGCCGAGGATCGCGTTCTCGGACGCCGAGAAGTCGCGCACCAGACCCATGCGCAGCCGGTCTTCCGGGACGTGCCCTAGCCCCGCGGCCCGGCCGAGATGGGCGGCGTCGACCGGATGGCCCTTGATCCGGATGGTGCCGCCGGCGACCGGCCGGATGCCCGCCAGCGCATCCAAAAGCTCCGACTGGCCGTTGCCGGCGACGCCCGCGATGCCGACGATCTCGCCCGCCCGGACCTCGAAGCTGACGCCCTTGACCCGGGTGACGCCGGCCACATCGCGCACGGTCAGGCGCTCGACCTGGAGCACGGGCGCACCGGGGCGCGCGGGGCCTTTCTCGACCCGGAGCAGGACCTTGCGCCCGACCATCAGCTCGGCCAGCTCCTCGGTCGAGGTGGCGGCGGTCCGCCGGTTGGCGACCAGGGCGCCGCGGCGCATGACCGAGACGTTGTCGGTCGCGGCCATGATCTCGCGGAGCTTGTGGGTGATCAGCACGACCGTCCGGCCCTGGTCCCTGAGACTGCGCAGGATCCGGAACAGGTGGTCGGCCTCCTGCGGCGTCAAGACGCCCGTCGGCTCGTCCAGGATCAGGATGCGGGCGCCGCGGAACAGCGCCTTCAGGATCTCGACCCGCTGCTGGATGCCGACCGGCAGATCGCCGACCGTGGCGTCGAGATCGACGTCGAGGCCGTACGCGCGCTCGAGAGCTGCGATCGCGGCCCGCGCGCGCGCCGCGCCGGCGGCAAGGGTCGCCCCGCCCTCGGCGCCGAGCAGCAGGTTCTCCAGGACCGTGAACGGCTCGACCAGCATGAAATGCTGATGGACCATGCCGATCCCGGCCGCGATCGCATCCTCGGGGCCATGGATCTGTCGGTCCTGGCCGGCGACCCGGATGATCCCCCGATCGGCCTGGTAGTAGCCGTAGAGGATGTTCATCAGCGTCGACTTGCCGGCGCCGTTCTCGCCGACGATGCCGTGGATGGTGCCGGCCGGAATCGTGAGGTCGACGCTCTGGTTGGCGTGGACCGGCCCGAAGCGCTTGTCGATGCCGATCAGCTCGACCGCCGGCGGCGCTTCCGGCCCCGGCCCGTCCGCGGGCGACGGATCAGTGGGGCCGGCGGCTTCGCTCATGGTCGGTGGCGACGAGCTCACTGGGTCGTGTACGGGCTCACCTTGAGCTCGCCGGAGATGATCTTCGCCTTGGCGTCCTCGAGCTTGGCCTCCATGTCCGGAGTGATCAGCTTCCGGTTGTTGTCGTCGAGCGCGTAGCCGACCCCGTTCTCGGCCAGGCCCAGGTTGTTCTCGCCGGCCTTCCAGGTGCCGTCCTTCGCGGTCTTGAAGGCGTTGTAGACGGCGACGTCGACCCGCTTGAGCATCGACGTCAGCACGCTGCCCGGATGCAGGTAGTTCTGGTTGCTGTCGACGCCGATCGAGAGCTTGCCGGAATCCGCCGCGGCCTGGAGCACGCCGATGCCGGTGCCGCCGGCGGCGGCATAGACCACGTCGGCGCCGCGGTCGAACTGGCTCTGGGCGAGCTCGGCGCCCTTGGCCGGGTCGTTCCAGGCCGCGGGCGTGGTGCCGGTCATGTTGACGAACACCTCGTCCTTGGGCGCCACGTACTTCACGCCCTGCTCGTAGCCGTAGGCGAAGTTGCGGATCAGCGGGATGTCCATGCCGCCGACGAAGCCGACCTTGCCGGTCTTCGACGCCATGGCCGCGGCCATGCCGACCAGGAACGAGCCCTCGTGCTCCTTGAACACGACCGACTGGACGTTGGGCGCGTCGACCACCGAATCGATGATCACGAACTTGGTGTCCGGGAACTCCTTGGCGATCTCCTCGAGCGGGGTGGCGAACGAGAAGCCGACCGCGATCACGACGTTGGCGCCGCGCCGGGCCATCCGCCGGAGCGCCTGATCGCGCTGGGATTCGTTGGTGACCTCGAACTCGAGGTAGGGGATGCCGGTCTCGTCCTTGAACTTCTCGGCGCCGTGATAGGCAGCCTCGTTGAAGGACTTGTCGAACTTGCCGCCCATGTCGAAGATGACCGCCGGCGTGAAGTCGGCGGCCACGGCGGTGCCGGCGGCGAACAGACTGGCCGCGAGCGCCACAAGAAGGCTGCGCATCATCCCTGCCCCCAAGCTGAGCCTCGGTTGAGATCAGCGTAGGCGAGGTGGGCCGAAATGCAACAGGATTGCCGCCGCGCGGATCAGGAGACCGATCGTGCCCAAGCAACTCTTGCACCTCGTGTTCGGCGGCGAGCTCAGGGAGCCGGGCGGCACCGAGTTCGTCGACACCGGGCGGCTCGACATCGTCGGCATCTATCCGAACTATCAGAAGGCGTACGAGGCCTGGCGGGCGAAGGCGCAGCAGACCGTGGACGAGGCCCAGACGCGCTATTTCGTGGTCCACCTGCACCGGCTGCTCGATCCGGAGACGGATCGCAAAACTGAAGCTGGCACGGCGCCGGGCGCGGGCGTAACGTCGCGCGAATTGGGCAAGCGAGGGGCAGATCGATGAAGGTTGCGCTGGTCCAGATGAATTCGCAGGGCGACAAGGCCGCCAACCTCGAGCAGGCACAGCGCCTGATCGAGCAGGCGGTCGCCGAGGAGCGGCCGGATCTCGTGGCCCTGCCCGAGGTCTGGACGCTGCTCAGCGAGGACGCCGCGGCCAAGCACGCTGCGGCCGAGCCGATTCCGGGCGGCGAGGCTTACGGGATGCTCCAGGAGCTCGCGGCGAGGCACCGGATCGTCCTGCACGGCGGCTCGATCATCGAGCAGAACGGCGAGGCGCTCTACAACACGAGCGTGGTGTTCGACCGGGACGGCCGCGAGCTCGCCCGCTACCGCAAGCTGCACCTGTTCGACATCGTGACGCCCGACGGCAAGGAATACCGCGAGTCGGCGACCTTCGCCCGCGGTGCCCGCGTGGTGACCTTCGATGCGCTTGGCACCCGCTTCGGGCTCTCGATCTGCTACGACCTGCGCTTTGCCGAGCTCTACCTCGAGCTCGCCAAGGGCGGCGCCAAGGTGATTCTGGTGCCGGCCGCGTTCACCCTGCAGACCGGCAAGGATCACTGGGAGGTGCTGCTGCGGGCGCGCGCGATCGAGACCCAGACCTACGTGCTCGCCCCCGCCCAGTGGGGCCGCTACGCCAACGGCGCGCGGGCGAACTACGGCCACAGCCTGATCGCCGATCCCTGGGGCCACGTGATCGCCAAGGCCCAGGACAAAGTCGGCTACATCGCGGCCCGCCTCGACCTCGAGGAGGTCGAGCGGGTGCGCGCCCGGATGCCCTGCGCCCAGCACCGCGTCCTGTAGCGTCTGCCCGCGGCCGACCGGGCGCCGGGTCCCGGTCCCGCGGGCGGAGTTGCCACCTGGTGAAAAGGATTGCCATTTCGGCCATTTTGGGTTGAGTATGAGGAGTTGAAAATTTTACGAACGATTGACCAATCGAAGGGCGACCCGGGTGATGACCAGCCTGCGACCTCCCGGTCTGGGACCGATTGTCGGCCATACCACCGACACCAGCTGCCGCATCTGGATCCGGGCCGGCGATCCCGCCGACAGCGGTGCGCGGCTCGACGAGGATCGGCGGACCGTAGGCGTGATCGGCATCGTCGTCCGCAACCGGATCACCTACGCCGCCTACTTCCGTCTCCAGCGCGAGTTCGATCGCACCGGCACCTTCCTGCTCGGCGAGGACGTCTCGCTCGGCCAGTACCAGACCGACCGTGCGGCCGAGGCGCTGGAGCGCCCGAAGGCGCGGCTCGCACCCCCGGCGACGCCGACCCCGCTCGTGCCCGACACGCTCTATCGGGTCCGGGTCGGCACGCTCACCATCGACGATCCGATGCCTGACGCCGAAAGCCTGCCCGACTGGCGGCTGCGCGACCGCCTGCCCGACATCGATGCCATCAAGCAGGACCTGATGGCCAAGGACTTCGATGACGGCGAGGCGGTGTTCAAGACCTTTCCGGCGGCCGCCGCGACCGCCGATCGCCTGACCTTCCTGGTCGGCTCCTGCCGCTATCCGGGGCTGCTCTGGAAGATCAAGGAGGCCGACCGGATCTTCGGCCCGATGTTCGAGCATTTCGCCGCCGGCAACCGGTTCGGCGACGCCGCCCGGTTCACGCTGATGGTCGGCGACCAGATCTACGCCGACATGCTGAACCGGATGGTGCCGATCCTGCGCGCGGACACCTACGAGGAATTCCAGTCGCGCTACCTCGAGGCGTTCGGCGCGCCCAACCTCGCCCGACTGCTGCGCACCGCCACCACCTACATGATCCTCGACGACCACGAGATCGAGGACAACTGGACCCAGGACCGGCTCGAGGACCAGGGCAAGCACCTGCTGTTCAACATCGCGATCAGCGCCTACATGAGCTACCAGTGGAGCCACGGCCCCAGGACCTGGGGGCGGCTGCTCTACTACAGGTTCGCGTGCGGCGGCTATCCGTTCTTCGTGCTCGACACCCGGACCCAGCGCTACAAGCGCGACCCGGGCGATGCCGACGACCAGGCCGGGCTGCACAACAACCACCTGCTCGGCCGGCCGACGATCGATCCCGATCCCGAGCACCAGGGCCAGCTCGCCAAGCTGGTGGCGTGGCTTGCCGACCAGCAGCAGCAGTGCGGCGACGCGCCGAAGTTCGTGGTCACCTCGAGCGTGTTCGTGCCCAACGCGATCAAGGAGCGGATCGATCCGGGTCCGCCGCTGCCGCCCAACGCCCCCCCCGAATCGCTGCTCTACGATGCCAACCGGGCGGCCCGCGAAGCCAGCAACTCCTGGCCTGCCTTCCCGACCACCCGGCTCGAGGTCCTGCGCCGGATCGTCGAGAACCGCATCCAGAACGTCGTGTTCCTGGCCGGCGACATCCACTGCTCGAACGTCGCCGAGATGCGCTTCGAGGACGGCCCGGCCGCTGCGCTGAAGGCGTTCTCGGTCACCTCCTCGGCCTTCTACTGGCCGTTCCCGTTCGCGGACGGCGACCCCAACGCCTATGTCCACGATTCCGAGGCGAAGGGCCAGGAGGACCCGTTCCCGATCGCGGGCACCGGGGCGGTGATGCACTATCGCGCCTTCGCCTTCACCCAGAAGGACAACTTCTGCCGCCTCGAGCTTGACCGGGCGAAGGCGACGCTCACGGTCCGGGTCTACGATCGGGACGGGGCGGCGGTGTCGGTCGCCGCCCCCAGCGGCACGAAGGCCGAGGCGAGCGTGCTCCAGCTGGCCCCCTGGTAAAGCTGCAGCTGGCCCCCTGGCAAAGGAGAGCATCATGCCGGCCGGGATCACCTTCAAGGAGACGATGACGGGCGGGTTCGCGCTCGGTGCCACCGAGCCCGCCGATGGCGCTGCGCGCGGGCAGCGCGCCGGGACCCAGCTCGCCCTGCACGGCGTCGTGACGATCGACGATCTGGACGCGTTTCTCGCCGACCCGCAGCACGGCGGCCGGCTCGCCGGCACGATCGACTTCCAGCCGCTGGGCTCCGCGTTGGCGGGCACGCGCGGCGTGTTCAAGCTGTTCTCGCCGGCGGAGCAGCCGGACACCCGGCTCATGGTCTACGAGCTGGGGTTCGCGGTCGGCGGGCGCCCGCGCTATCTCGCCGGCCGCAAGATCGTGCACGACGATGCGGGCTTCGATCTGTGGCCCGACACGACGACCCTGTACACGACCCTGCACGACGGGTCGGACGCCGCCGGCCCGGTGATCGGCGCCGGCATCCTGCGGCTCGGCGTGCGCGAGCTCATGGACCTGCTCTCGACGCTCCGCCCGACCGGCGGCGGCGACGTCGGGACCGTCGCCCGCTTCGGCCGCATGTTCTTCGGCGAGCTCTGGGGCCTCTACGGCCCGCACGTGCGGGCGTGAGGAGACCCGAGGTGTTCGACGTCATCGTGATCGGCTCCGGCTTCGGCGGGGCGGTCGCCGCCTGCCGGCTCGCCGAGGCCGGGCAGAAGGTGCTGGTCCTGGAGCGGGGGCGGCGCTGGGCCACGGCCGAGTTCCCGCGGGCGCCGGACGACGCCTGGATCTTCGATCCCCACCATCCCGAGCGCGACCATGGCTGGATCGACCTGCGGGTCTTTCCGCGGATCGCGGTGGTCCAGGGGGCGGGCGTCGGCGGCGGCTCGCTGATCTACGCCAACATCTCGGTCGAGGCGGAGCGGTTCGCGTTCGAGACCGGCTGGCCGCCCGAGATCACCTTCGACGAGCTGGCGCCGCATTACGCCACGGCCGGCGCCATGCTGGCGGTGAGCGAGCTGCCGGACGGCCAGCTCACGCCGCGCCATCTCCTGATGCGCGATGCTGCCCGCGCGACCGGGGTGGAGGGCCGCCTGCGCAAGCTGCCGATGGCGGTGACCTTCGACCCGGCCTGGAGCTACGACCTGCCCGATTGCACCAACCCCGCGCACAGCAAGCGGTTCGTGAACGCCCACGGCAAGCCGCAGGGCACCTGCGTGCATTGCGGCGACTGCGATCTCGGCTGCCCGGTCGGCGCCCGCAACACCCTCGACCTCAACTACCTCGCCCGGGCCGAGGCCAAGGGCGCACAGATCCGCCCGCTGCACCTGGCCGGCGCGATCGAGCCCAGCGCTGGCGGCTACCGCGTCCACGCCGATCGGATCGACGGCGGCGCCCGCCGCGCGGTGCAGGAGGACAGCCGGCGGGTGATCGTCGCCTGCGGCTCGCTCGGCTCGAGCGAGCTCCTGCTGCGCTGTCGCGACCAGCATCGCACGTTGCCGGCGCTCTCGCCGCGCCTCGGCCATGGCTGGTGCGCCAACGGCGATTTCCTCACGCCGGCGGTCTATCGGAACCGCGACGTGTCGCCGACCCGGGGCCCGACCATCACGACCGCGATCGACTTCCTCGACGGCTCCGACCCGGGCGGCCGCTACTTCGTCGAGGACGGCGGCTTTCCCGACGTGATCGCCAACGCCGTCCATGCCATGGTCGCCCGCGGCGGGGTCGCCGCCATGATGCTCCGGGAGCAGGGCAAGGCCCTGCTCGCGGTGCTGGGCGGGCTCGACCCGACCCGGCATGTCATGCCCTGGTTCGGCCAGGGCGCGGACGCCGCCGACGGGGTCATGCGGCTCGGCATCCGGCTGTTCCATCCGGGCGAGCTGGAGCTCGAGCTCGACTATGACGTGACCCGCTCGCGGCCGGTGGTCCAGGCGCTGATCGACCGCCACAAGGCGCTCTCCAGGGCGACCGGCGGGCTCGCGGTCGAGCCGCCGTCCTGGAGCTGGCTCAGCTATCTGATCACGCCGCATCCCCTGGGCGGTTGCGGCATGGGCCGGAGCGCCGCCGACGGCGTGGTCGACCACGAGGGCGCGGTGTTCGGCTACCCGGGCCTGTTCGTGCTCGATGGCTCGATCGTGCCGCGGGCGCTCGGGCTCAACCCGTCCCGGACCATCGCCGCGCTCGCCGAGCGCAACGTCGCGCTCATGCTGCAGTGACCGGGACGGCCGCGAGGAGGACAGCGATGACCCGCGAAATCCCGCTCTACACGCTGGAGGGCGTCCGCGACGCCGACATCACCACCCATTGGGTGCAGACCGCCGATGGCATCGGCATCAGCCTGCTCCGGTTTCGCCGGCGCCCGGGGCGCGATGCGGTCGTGATCATCCACGGGCTCACGACCTCGACCGACATGTTCATCCAGCCCGAGCACCACAACCTCGTGAGCTATCTGCTCGATCACGGCTTCGGCGAGGTCTGGACCCTCGACTTCCGGATGAGCAACCGGCATGCCTACAACCTGCAGCCGACCGACTGGAGCATGGACGACTGCGCGGTCTTCGATCACCCGGCGGCGATCGCCAAGGTCCGCGAGGTCGCGGGCGGCGACGTCGCGATCCACGTGATCTGCCACTGCCTGGGCTCGATGAGCTTCACGATGGCGCTGTTCGCCGGCACCGTGACCGGCATCCGCAGCTGCATCGCCAACAGCGTGGCGCTGACCCCCTACGTGCCGACCTGGTCGGCGATCAAGGGCTACGTCTTCCCGTTCGTGGTCGAGCGCCTGCTGCAGCAGCCCTACGTCAGCCCGCGCTGGAGCGAGGACCCGCGGCTGACCATCGGCAAGGTTTTGTCCTGGGGCGTGTCGCTGTTCCACCGCGAGTGCGACGTGCCGGCCTGCCACATGCTCAGCCTGATGTGGGGCACCGGCTGGCCGGCGCTCTATTTCCACGAGAACCTGGCCGAGGTGACCCATCGCCGCGGCGGCGATCTCTATGGCGCGGTCGGGCTCAACTACCACCGCCACGTGCTGCAGATGCTTCGCCATGGCCATCGCACGGTCAAGGCCAAGCCCGCGGACCCGCGCTATGCGGCGCTGCCCGAGGACTATCTCGCGGGCGCCGCCCGGATCGACACGCCGGTGCTGCTGATGACCGGCGATACCAACCGGGTGTTCGCCGACAGCAACCTCCACTGCCACCGCGAGCTCGAAGCGCGCGTCCCGGGCCGGCACGAGCTCGCGATCTTCCAGCGCTACGGCCATCAGGACGTGTTCATGGGCAACCGGGTGCACGAGGACATCTTCCCCCGCCTCACCCAGTTCCTCGACCGCTACCGCATGGAGCCGGAGCAGCCGGTCCGGGCGGTCGGGTGAGGGGTCAGCCGGCCGTACTCACGGCGAGCGGTCCGACTCGGGCGGGCCGGTCGCTCTTGGCGCGGCGGCTCGCCGGCGCTAGAGTCGCGCCTTAGGTCAATCAAGCCGGACGGGCGTCGCGCCTGCGCCGCCCGGAGCGAAGGGATCGGGAGGGAAGCATGGTCAGAGGCGGGCGTCTCGCGGTCGTGGTCGGCCTGGGGTTGCTCGGCGCCTGCACGCGGTTGGTCGACGACCCGCTGGCGGTCCATGATGTCTACTGGGGTCTGGCCCCCAATCCGGCCTATCGGGGTGAGCTGCCGCTGGTGCTGTTCAGCGCCCCGGAGACGCCGGCCAAGCAGGGTCTCCTCTACACGGCGATGTCCGAGTCCGAGGTCGCGGCCCAATACTCCGGCCGGGCGGCGGCGAAGGAGGACCCGAACGACGTGCGCAACGCGCTCGGCGAGGTGTTGTACGCCATCGATCCGGCCGACGCCCCGGCCTGGGACGCGAAGTCGGCGGGCATCGTCTCGGGCTGGGCCGGCGGCGGCTATGGCGTCCGCCGCGCGGCGGGCGAGATGGCCGGGGCGATCCGCAACGCCGGCGACGGCTCGGCGGCGCTGCGCGAGGCGGGTCCGGTAGCGGCGGCCTGCGCCGACAATACGCTCCATCGTGCCGATCAGATCGCCACCCTCAGCCACCAGGCGCTCGACGCCGGCGGCGGTGAGCCGGCGCTGCTGCAGCAGATCCACGATCTGGCGCTTCAACTCCATGCCGGCTCGGATCACGGCACCGAGCCCGCGACCTGCGGCCTGCAGCAGGCCAAGCGCGAGCTGGACCGGCTGGTGAGCCGCGGCCAGGGCGGCTGACCGCGCGCAGGACCGGGCTTTCAGGCGCCGACGGCGCGGGTCGGCTCTGCGCCTCCGATCGCCGCGAGGAAAGCGGTCTCCAGGGTGCGCGCCTGGGTGCGTCGCTTGAGCTCGCCCGGCGCGCCGACATAGCCGAGCCGGCCCCGGTGCAGCACGGCGACCCGGTCGCAGAGCTGGTCCTGGTCTGCGAGCTCGTGCGAGCTCATGAGGATCGTCTGCCCGCGCGCCCGCCCGGCGGCCAGCTCCTGCTTGAGCCCGAGCCGCGCCTTGGGGTCCAGCCCGCTCATCGGCTCGTCCAGGATCAGGAGCGGGCGCTCGGTCAAGAGGGTCGCGAGCAGGCCGAGCTTTTGCGCCATGCCCTTGGAGTAGCTCCGGATCGGCCGGCTGAGGGCGGCCGGGTCGAGATCGAGCGCCGCGGCGCGCGCCGCGGCGACGGCGGCATCGCCCCGCAGCCGGTAGAAGGCGAGGCTGAGGCGAACGAAGTCGTGGCCGCTGAGATGGCCGGGCGGTTGGAAGCGCTCCGGGAGATAGGCCAGGCATGCCCGGCTGCCCGGTGCCTCGTGCGACTGGCCGAACAGGCGCACGCTGCCGGCCGCGGGCGCCACCAGCATCAGGATCGCCTTCAGAAGGGTGGTCTTGCCGGCGCCGTTGAGGCCGATCAGGCCCACGGTCTCGCCCGGGCGCAGGGTCAGCGTGATGTCGCGCAGGACCGGCGTCCGGCCGTAGCTGGCGGCGAGCCCCTGGATGTCGATCGCGGGCGGCGCCGGCTCGGTCAACGGCGCGACCCCGCCTCGCCTTCGACGATCCGACCGCTCGCCACGAGATAGCTCTGATTGGGCTGCAGCCTGATCCGGGTCGGGCCGGCGCCGGGGCCGGTGCGCCACGCCAGCACCACCGCCTCGGCGGTCACCTGCAGGATCTCGATCGCGCGCGGGCGGGCCTGGGGCGTGAAGCTCTGGCCGTTCAGCCAGATCCGCCAATCGTCCGGCCCGTGATAGACGATCGCCGCGAGGTGGAGACTGTCGGCCGCTGCGGTCGGGGCCGACCGGGCGCGGGGCAAGGCCGCGAGCTGCTCGCCGGCCCGGGCCGCCTCGATCAGGCCGAGTGCCTGGCTCGAGAACAGGAACGAGTCGTCGGGCGCCTTGCGCGGCCGGGCCTCGACGACGGCCGGCACCGGGGGCGTCGTGCCGGCCGGTTCCGCCGCCAGCGGCGCGGCAGCCCGCCGTCGTCAGGAGCGGCAGCGCCGCCGCGAGGAGCCGGCGCAGGCTCATGACGTGCCCGGCGGCAGGGGGCCCGGGCCCTCCCAGCGGAGGGCCCGCCACTCGAACTGCAGGCGGCCGTCGACCAGGTCGACGCGCTCGCCGGCGCGCAGGCGCGCAAGCACGCCCGGGTCGGCCTCCGAGCGCCGCTGCAGGCTGAAGCCGACCACGCGGACGTTGCCCGGAAAGTCCCTCGCGACCGCGCGGGCGAAGGCCAAAAGGTCGATATCGGTGATCCCGGTCATGTCGATGGCAACGTCGGTGGCAAGCAGCGTCATGCGGGCGAGCCGGCCCGGGCCGAGCGGCGCCTCGGCCTGCGGGCTGAAACTGTAGCGGATCCCGTTGAGGCCATATCGGACGCGCAGCTGCTCGAGCAGCCGCGCCGCAGCCAACCGGTCCGGCTCGGCCAGAAGGCCCCGTTCGCGCAGCAGGTCGTAGCTGGCCTGGTTGGCCTGAAGGTAGGCCAGGTCCTCGGCGACCGTGGTGCGCTCGGCATTCAGATTGCGCATCGCCGAGGTCAGCTGATCGCGCAGCGAGACCTGATTGCCGGCGTAGCCATAGACGACCCCGGCCGCGAGCATCCCCGCCATGAGGTTGACCCCGAGCAGGATCAGGGGCATCCGCAGCGCGTGTCGCCAGCGGCTCGTCCCGCGGCTCGTCCGGTCGGGGCTCACGGCACGCGCGCCCCCACGTGCAGCTCGGCGCTGAGGCGCGCGTCGGGGTCGCCCGGCGCACCCAACCCGGCGCTGCCGACGAACGCCTGCTGCGGCAGGATGTCGATCGCCTGGCGCACGATCGCGACCGACCGGTCGGGGAAAGCGCCGGTGAGGCGATCGGCGAGGTCGGCGGTCGCCGCGACCGCGGCCGCGGGATCGGCGCCGGGGCCGAGATCAAGGACCAGATCGAGCGCAAAGTCGGCGGCCTCTGTCGGCGCCACACCGGGCGTCGGGCGCCGCGCCGCCGCCGGCGCGGTCAATTGCCAGGTGAGCGCGGTCAGCTGCTCGTCGCGGGTCATCGCCTGACGCAGCACCCGCAGCGCTTCGAACGGGCTCGCGCCGGTCGCCTCGAGCTGCCGGTCGGCCTCGATGACCGCGCGCATCGCCTCGGCGCGGGCGCGGATCGCATCGACATCGTCCTCGGATCGCTTCAGCTGCTGCCGGGTCGTGCGCTGCCAGGCGCTGAGCCAGCTGACCTCCTGCTTGACCTGCAGCGCGGACACCCCGGCGAGCGCCGCATAACTGGCAAGGCCGAGCGCCGAGGCGGCGAGACCGGCGCTCACCCAGCGCAGAGCCCGGCCCTGCATGATGCGCATCCGGAGGTCGGGCGGCAGCAGCTGCAGGACCGGCCGGCGCCGCTGGCCGGCCCAGAGCGCCCCGAGCAGGGCGGCATCCGCGGCCTCGACCTCGGCCGGGACGGCCAGGCCCAGGGCTCGGGCGGCCTCGGCCGCAGCGACCACGGTCAGGCGGCCGGGAATCGAGGCCGGGTCGCCGAGGGCGGCGGCGAGCGCCTGATCGCCGAGCGCCAGGATGTCCAGGCCGCCGCCCGCCCGATAGCCGAGGCGGGTCATGTAGCCGAGGGTCGCCTTGAGCTCGCGGGAGATCTCGGCGGCGACCTCGGCGGGCCCGGCGTCGACGGCCAGGCTCGGCGTCAGCCGGGTGAGCACGAGCTCGCCCCCGTGAACGACGATCTGGCGAAAGCCGCCGGTCGCCTGGCGGCCGATCAGGATCGCCCAGCCCTGCGCCGGTCGATCGGCCGGCGCCAGCGCCCGCGCCAGACGGTCCACCATGCCGGCCGCCTCGACCGGCAGCAGGGTCAGCGCCTGGACGGGGTTCTCGACCTGGCGCAGGAAGCCCAGCCAGCGGTCCCAGTCGGTCGCGGGCGGCAGCCCGACCAGGAGACAGTTCTGGCTGCGCGGCTCCTCCGGATCGTCGGCGAGCTTGAGGGCGGCTTTCAGGGGCGTGTCCGGGAAGGCGCGCTCGAGGCGCCGGTTCAACACCTTGGCGCGATCGGCCCGGTTCAGCCGCGGCACCGCCTCCTTGCGATAGGACTGCTCGAGCAGATCGCCGATCACCAGCAAAGGGCACCGCCGGGCCTTGGCGAGCGCTGCCGCAAGCGTCGCCAAAGCCGCATCGTCATGGCTTCCGACCTGCCAGCGCCCCCGGAGCGCGCCGCCCGCGAGCTGGAGGAGCAGGCCGCCCTCGTTGCCGATCGCGAGCACGAACCGGGCCGGCCGCGGCAGCAGGCGGCGGAGCATCACGTCTAGCCCCCGATCTGCCCGAGATTGTCGTAGATCGGTCCGAACACGGCGAGCGCGATCCAGGCCATGACCAACCCCAGCACCGCGGTCAGCCCCGGCTCGAGCAGGCCGATCATGACCTCGATCGCGGCGTCGACGTCCTGGTCGTAAATCTCGGCCACCTGGCCCAGGGTCTCGGCCAGGTTGCCGGTGTCCTCGCCGATCTTGACCATCCGGGTGATCCGGGTCGGGAACTCGCCCGTGGCGGTGAGCGCCGCCGAGAGTGAGCTGCCCGCCTGAACCTGTCGCCCGGCGAGGGCGAGCGCTTCGCCGAGCACCCGGTTGCCGATCACCCGCTGGCCGGCGGCGAGACAAGTCAGGATGTCGATCCCGCTCTGGAACATGACCGCGAAGATCTGGGCGAAGCGGGCGAGCGCCAGCTTGCGCACCACCTGGCCGGCAACCGGCAGGCCCAGGAGCAGGCCATCGAAGCGAAAGGCGAACCCGGGCGAGCGCTGCACCAGGATCCGGATGGCGACGAACGCGGCCGGCGGCAGAGCGAGCAGCAGCGGCCAGAACTCCTGGACGAAGGCCGAGGTCGCGATCAGTGCCACGGTCCAGATCGGCAGCTGCGCGTTGTTGGCGGCCAGGAAGTCGACCACCTGGGGCACCACGCCCGCGAGCATGAACACCGTGACCCCGGTCACCACGCAGCCGACCACCGCGGGATAGCGGGTCGCCTTGCGGACCTTGGCCATCATCGCGGCGTTCCACCTCAGGTGCCGGGCGAGCTCATGAAAGCTGTCGGCGAGCTTGCCGGTCTCCTCGCCGGCCGCGATCAGGGCCGTGAACACGTTGCCGAACACGTTGGGGTGGCGTCCGAGGGCGACCGAGAGCGGCTGGCCCTCGCTGACGTCGCGACGGATCTCGGCGGCGAGGTCGCGCAGGCGGACGCTGTCGGCGGAATCGCGGACGTCGGCCAAGCCCTCGAGCAGCGGCACGCCGGCGCGTTGCAGCTGCTCGAGATGGACGCAGAACTGGACGAGGTCGCGGGCGCCGAGCCGCCCGCCGCGCGCGGATCCGGCGCGCCGCTTGGCAGCCAGCCGGCAGTCGATCAGCTCGAGACCGACGGCCCCGAGCGCCTGCTGCAGGTCGAGCTCACTGGCTGCGGCGAGGGCGCCGCGCAACTGCCGGCCGTTGGTGTTGATCGCACGGTAAGCATACTGCGGCACGGCGCGGGCCAGCCTCAGAGCCGGGTGGTGAGGTCGACCGCACGCCCGAGCGAGGCGAGCGACAGATCGCCGGCCAGGACCTTGCCGATGCCGTCCTCGGCCATGGTCCGGTAGCCCTTGCTGAGGGCCGCCGCCTTGAGCGTCGCGCGGGTGCCGCCCGCGGCGATGATCTCGTCGAGCTCCTCATCCATCGGCAGGACCTCGGCGACCGGCACCCGACCCCGGTAGCCGGTCTGCCGGCAGGCATCGCAGCCGACCGGATCGAAGATCGGCGGCGGCCGGTCCGGATCGACGCCCAGGATCCGACAGTCCTCGGCACTCGCCGGCCGGCCAGCCTTGCAGGCCGGGCAGAGCTTGCGGGCAAGACGCTGGGCGAGCACGCCGACCACGTTGCCGGCGATCATGCCCGGATGCAGGCCGAGCTCGGTCAGGCGGTTGATCGCGCTCAGCGCATCGTTGGTATGCAGGGTCGTGAACACCTGGTGGCCGGTCATCGCCGCGCGCACCGCCATGGCGGCGGTATCGGCATCGCGCACCTCGCCGATGAACACGATGTCCGGGTCCTGGCGGAGCAGCGCGCGCACGCCCTCGGCAAAGCCGAGCCCGGTGCTTTCCCGGACCTGGGTCTGGCGCAGCAGGGGCAGCTGATACTCGACCGGGTCCTCGAGGGTGACGACGTTGACCTCGGGCGAGCTCACGTGGCCCAGGATGGCGTAGAGGGTGGTGGTCTTGCCGCTGCCGGTCGGGCCGGTGACGATCAAGATCCCGGACGGCCGCTTCAGCACGCGCTCGGTCAGGGCGAGGATGGGGGCGCTGATGCCGAGCTGGTCGAGGGGCACCAGGGAGTGCGTCTTGTCGAGCACGCGGAGCACGATGTTCTCGCCGTGCACGGTCGGCAGCGAGGACACGCGCAGGTCGATCTGGCGATTGCCGAGGTTGAGGTCGATCCGGCCGTCCTGGGGCCGGAGCCGGTCGGCGATGTTCATGCCGGCCACGATCTTCAGCCGTTGCGCGATCGCGGACCAGTGCTCGCGGTGGAACGAGCGGATCTGGCTGAGCGCGCCGTCGATCCGGTAGCGCAGGCGCAGGAACAGCTCCTCGGGCTCGAAGTGGATGTCGGAGGCGCCGACCTTGACCGCATCGAGCAGGATCGCGTCGACCAGGCGGACCAGGGGATGGGCGTAGCCGGCATCGAGGGCGTCGAGCTTGGTGAGGTCGTGCTCGCCGGTCTCCAGCTCCCTGACGATGCCGTCGATCGACATCGCGTAGCCGTAGGCGCGGTCGATCAGGTCGCCGATCTCGGCCGGCGGGCAGACCTTGGGCACCACGGTCACCCGGCTGCCGAGCTGGCGACGCAGCTGGTCGAGGGCGAGCACGTCGTAGGGATCGCACATCGCCACGAACACGTGGCCGCCCTCGCCGGACAGCGGCACGACCCGGTGCCGGAGCGCCACCTCCTTGGGGATCCTGGTGACCACGTCGGGGTCGATCAGCGCGGTCTTGGGATCGAACTGCTCGTAGCCCGAGGCCTCGGCGAGCAGGGACGCCAGCATCTCGTGGCTGATGAAGCCGAGGTCGACCAGCACGGTGCCGAGCATGCGGCCCGAGCGCTTCTGCTCGAACAGGGCGACCTCGAGCTGATCGAGGGTGATCAGCCCCTGCTCGAGCAGGCGATCGCCGATCCGGGCCGCGGGCTTGGGCTCCGCCCTGGACCCGCTCCGGGCCTCGGCCGCGGCGACCGCCGGGGCCGGGGCGAGGCCGGCATCGAGGCTCATGATCCGTCCTCACGAGGCGTCGCCGCCCGCAGGGCGGCACGCCGGGTAGACCAGCGTCCCGGGATTG
Organism: uncultured Alphaproteobacteria bacterium; assembly: GCA_963756905.1. Taxonomy (GTDB): domain Bacteria; phylum Pseudomonadota; class Alphaproteobacteria; order Geminicoccales; family Geminicoccaceae; genus DATAOG01. The sequence continues at coordinate 78,623 of CAVWPO010000037.1, read as the reverse complement.
CATCATCCGATGCTTGAGAAACGGTTAACGATCGCCGACGACGGGGGACGCGGATGCCGGCCCGGCGACGGATCTCGACGCCGCCGCGCCCGGCATCTATGATTCTGGCCATGGCGAAGGCGATCCGCGCACCGGGCCCGATGACGGTCGAGGAGTTCCTCGACTGGGCCATCGCCCAGCCCGGCGACGGGCGCTACGAGCTCGTGGACGGCCAGGTCGTCGCGATGGCGCCGGAGCGCATCGTGCACGTCCGCCTGAAAGCCCGTGTCTGGCGCGCACTCGAGGATGCGATCACCGCACGCGGCCGGCCTTGCGAAGCCCTGGTCGACGGCGCCGGTGTCCGGCTCGACGACAGCTCGTTCTACGTCCCCGATGTGCTCGTCTACTGCGGCGACCGGTTGGCCGGCGATCAACTCATGGTGCCTGCGCCGATGATCGTCGTCGAAGTCCTGTCGCCCTCGACCAGCGACGTCGATGCCGGCGGCAAGCTCGAGGGATATTTCCGGCTGGCCAGCGTCCGTCACTACCTGATCGTCAAGTCCGATCGCCGCGCGATCATCCACCACCGGCGCGGCGACGACAACTCGGTTGCGACCCGCATCGTCACCGAGGGTGCCTTCGAGCTTGACCCGCCGGGGATCATCCTGGACCTCGATCGCCTCTACGCCTGAGGCAGCCTGCCGCTGCGCTTGCGCGGGCCCGCGGCAAGTTCCATTTTGGGCGGTAGGAGGCCGCTCCCCATGGCAAAAGCCCTCGAGAAGCCGTCGCTCTACGATCACGACTACGTCGCCTGGCTTGAGGAACAGGTGGCGCATCTGCGCGCCGGGCGGCTCACCGCGCTCGACGTGCACAACGTCGCGGAGGAGCTCGAGAGCCTGATGAAGAGCGAGCGGCGCCAGCTCGAGAACCGGCTCGAGGTCCTGATCCACCATCTGCTGAAGTGGGACCACCAGCCGCACCAGCGAGCCAACCGCTGGCGCGCCACGGTCCAGGAGCAGCGGACGCGGATTCGCCGCCTCCTTCAGGACAGCCCAAGCCTGAACCGCGAGGTCGAGCCGATCTGTTGCGAAGTCTATCCCGATGCGGTGCGCGCGGCCGCCATCGAGACGCGGCTCGACGATGCAGCGTTCCCGCCCGCGCTGCCCTACTCCGTCGACCAGATCTTCGACCGCAGGCTGCCGGCCGAGGAGCTGCCCGCAGCGCGATCCACCCGAAAGAGAAACCCATGACCGAGCACCAGACCCTGACCGTCCGCCTGCATCCGAACGACAACGTCGTCACCGCGCGGATCGCGCTCATGCCGAACACCGCGGTCACCGGGGAGGGCCTGGCCGCGGCGGCGCGCATCCCGGCCGGTCACAAGATCGCGACCCGGCCGATCGCCAAGGGCGAGCCGGTGCGCAAATACGACCAGATCATCGGCTTCGCGAGCCAGGACATCCAGCCGGGCGACCATGTCCACGTGCACAACGTCGAGATGCACGACTTCGCCCGCGACTACGCCTTCGGCAGCGAGGCGAAGCCCACCGCCTTCGTCCCCGAAGACCAGCGGGCGAGCTTCGATGGCTTTCTGCGCGCCAGCGGCAAGGTGGGGACGCGGAACTTCATCGGCGTGCTCTCGACGGTCAACTGCTCGGCGACCGTCTGCCACTACGTCGCCGACACCTTCCCCGAGGACGAGCTGGCGGCGTTCGGCAACGTCGACGGCATCGTCGCGCTGACCCACGGCACCGGCTGCGGCATGGCCGACAGCGGCGACGGCTTTTCCGCCCTGCAGCGGACGCTCTGGGGCTACGCCCGCCATCCGAACTTCGCGGGCGTGCTGATGATCGGGCTGGGCTGCGAGGTCAACCAGATCGATTTTCTGCTCGACGCCTACCAGATCCAGCGCGGCCCGCATTTCCGAACGATGACCATGCAAGGGACCGGCGGCACCCGCAAGACCGTCGAGCGGGCGCAGGCGATGATCCGCGAGATGCTGCCGCACGCCAACGAGGCAAGGCGCGAGCCGATCCCGGCCTCGGAGCTCTCGGTCGCGCTCCAGTGCGGCGGCTCGGACGCCTATTCCGGGATCACCGCCAACCCGGCGCTGGGGGCCGCCTGCGACATCCTGGTCCGGCACGGCGGCACCGGCATCCTCGCCGAGACCCCTGAGATCTACGGCGCCGAGCACCTGCTCACGCGCCGGGCGGTCTCGCGCGAGGTCGGCGAAAAGCTGGTCGAGCGGATCAAGTGGTGGGAGGACTACTGCGCCCGCAACGGCGGCGAGATGAACAACAACCCCTCGCCCGGCAACAAGGCGGGCGGCCTGACCACGATCCTGGAGAAATCGCTCGGCGCCGCCGCCAAGGGCGGCACCACCAACCTGACCGGGGTCTACAAATACGCCGAGCCCGTGAGCGCGCGCGGCTTCACCTTCATGGACAGCCCCGGCTACGACCCCTGCTCGGTGACCGGCCAGGTGGCGTCCGGCGCCAACCTCGTCTGCTTCACGACCGGCCGCGGCAGCTGCTTCGGCTTCAAGCCCGCGCCATCGATCAAGCTCGCGACCAACACCGAGATGTACCGCCGCATGGAAGAGGACATGGACGTCAACTGCGGCATCATCCTGGACGGCGGCGCGACCGTCGAGCAGATGGGCCAGCAGATCTTCGATCTGTTCCTCGAGGTCGCCTCCGGCCGGCGCACCAAATCCGAACAGCTCGGCCTCGGCAACCACGAGTTCACGCCCTGGCAGATCGGCGCGGTCATGTAGGGCGCCGCGGCCCCGATTCAAGAAAACGATCCGGCGCGCAGGACCTGCGAGCGAGCAGCGGCCGTACAAGAGCGGCATACGACCCTGGCGCGGCGCTTGTCAGCCGGCGCGGCGCGCGCCAAGCTGATCGCGGACACGTCGGACCCCGGCTCTCCAAGCCACGACTGCCATGCCGGTCCGGGCGAGCGGCCAGCGCCAGCGCCCCGGAGAGGGGCGAGCGCGGTTGTGGCCCCCGCCTCGAGCCCGGGTGCACCGGCGCCATCAGCAACCCCGTGCGGCCGAAGGACTCACACCCGTGATCATGCCCAACACCTTGCGCGCGAAGCTCGTCGCCGGCAGCCCCACGATCGGGACCCACTATCTCTCGGCGGATCCGGATCTGCCGGAGATCATCGGCGACAGCGGCCTGTTCGACTACGCCGAGTATTGCGCCGAGTATTCGGCGTTCGACATGCCGCTCCTGTTCCACATGGCGCGCGCCGGCCAGGTCGCCGGGCTGCCGCTGATGATCAAGCTCGACCAGGAGGCCCAGGGGTTCTGGGCGCAGGCGGCGCTCGGCGCGGGCTTCAAGGCCATGCTGTTCACCGACGTCCGCTCGGCCGAGGACGTCGCCGCCTGCCACCGCTGCATCCGGGCCGATACGCCCGAGACGCGCGGCTACATGGGCGTCAAGCTCCGCCGTCCGGCCATGACCAGCTACGAGCCGGAGGGCTACCTGGAGGACCTGGCGTCCGTGGTGTTCGCGATCATGATCGAGAAGGACCGGGCGGTCCTGGACCTCGACGCGGTGCTCGCCGCGGCGCGCGAGCAAGGCGTCGACATGGCCCAGTGGGGGCCCGCGGACTTCGGGCTGTCCCGCGGCCAGCCGCGGCTCATGTATAGCCCGGAGATCCGGCCGTTCGAGGAGCTCGTGATCCGCAAGTCGCTCGAATACGGCATCCACCCGCGGGTCGAGATCGCCGAGGTCGAGCAGGCGGACCGCTACGTCCAGCTGGGCGTGCGCCACTTCTGCATCGGCTGGGACCGGTTCATCTACAAGGCCGGCCTGCAGCGGATCGGCGAGGGCATGCGCAAGCTGGTCGAGACGCTGTAGCAACCGCGCCACCCTCGCCGGAGGGCGGCGCGCTCACCACACATCAGGCGCGGCGCGGACCCGACCGCGCCGCTCCCAAAGGCTCAGTAGGCGAGCTCGGGACGATTGCGCGTGCCCATCGAGCCTCCCCACGCCGCCGCGGCGGCCCCAAGCACGAAGGCGACGAATGCCCAGATCGAGGCCGACGACGCGGCGCTCGCCGTGGAGTCCGCGGCCCGGGTCGCCGCCTGCTTCGCCTGATCGGCCTTCTGCTTGGCCTCGGCCTCGAGCTGGTCGAGCCGCTGCTTGGCCTGATCGGGGCTGATGCCGGCCTGCTGCGCGACGATCGCGAGCGCGTGCTCGCGGGCCTGGGCCGCCTCGTCCTTGCTGCCGGTCGCCATCTTGCCGAGATCGGCCACGAGCTCGCTCTGAGCCTGATCGGGGTTCAGGGCACCCGGCTGCTCGGGACGCAGCAGCTGCTGGGCCTGCTGCTTGATCTGATCGACCGAGACGCCCGCGGCGTCCGCCGCCTGCGGCACCGCCTTGGCGACCCCCTGACCGACGCTCGAGAGCGTATCGCCGACCACGTTGAACGCGCCGCCGACGATGCTGCCGACGCCTGTGGTCAAGAGATAGATCGTGACCAGCAGAGTCACGGCCCAGGTCAGCACGCCGTGGATGATGCCGTCGCCGCGCAGCGGCATGCCGGACAGGCGCGCGGCCACGTAGCCGCCGATGACCAGCGCGATCAGGTTGCTCGCCATCCACCAGATCCCGGCGCCCAGGCCCAGGCTGGTGGCCTGGGGCGTGTCGCCGGCCGCGATGTCGACCGTCGACAGGCCGATGCCGAAACCGAGCAGGCTGAGCGAGACCTGGACCGCGATCACGATCGCGGTGCCGGCGAGCACGGCACCCCACGAGATCCGTCGAAGCCCGGTGGCAGGCACGGCCCCCGCCTCAGCTCCGGCGGGATAGGCTGCGGCGCGAATGGTTTCCGCCATGTCGAATCTCCGTTTGAGTGTTGATCGGGCCTGGCGCGAGATGAAGGCTGCGCGGGTCCTGCTGCATCGCAAACAGACGATGGCTGCGCGGAAAGGTTCCGAGCTGCGGCGCGCAACCTGCGGCTGGCGGCACCCGAGGAGGAACGAAACCGCGTCAGAGCGCGGCCGGCGGGCGGAAAAGGCGCGGGTCAGAGATCAATCGATAGAGCGGACGAGAGCGCCCTCCCGCCCGGGCCCCCCGTCGGTTTGCGCCGCACTCGCGCGGGTCCGCTGCTGGATTTGCCGCGGGTGATCGACGAGCTCGACGCCTCACCGCCATCCCGTTGCCTGCGGCTGCGCTCTGCACGAAGTCGGTCGTAGCTGCAGCACCTCGGACCGGGTCGCGGCCATGGTCATGGCGGCCGGGAACGTTCGCGCCGGCCGCCGCGACCTTTCACGGCCACCAGTCGCGGTCGAGGATCTGGTCGAAGCCGTAGGGGCAGCGCTCGGGAAGAATGCCCGGATCGATCTCAGCTCGGAGCGCGCGCGCCGCAAAGCGGCGGCCGTCATCGTAGCTCTCGGCCAGCGCAGCCTGCAGCTCGGACTTGAGACCGGGGCTGTCAGCCAGGATCTTGCGGGCCTTCGAACGGTGCACGTCGACCGAGGTCTCCCAGCCGGCGCGCGGCGCCTCGGCGCGCGCATGCTGCAGCTTCAACAGGTGCTCGATGATCCGGGCGACGTTGCTTGCGAGCGCCCGACGGTCGCGCTTGCCCAAGCTCTCGATCTCCTCGGCCAGGTTCTCGAAGTCGAGATCGTTCATCGACCGGCGGGCAGCGGCGCGCCGCAGCAGCCTGGCCTGCTCCCGCGTCCAGTTGACGAAGTCGCGATCGTAGCGGCTCGCGGCCTGCAGCAGATCCGATCTGGGCTTGGCCATCCGGGTCGCCTCCGATCAGCTGCCCGAGGTGCCGTCACGGCCCTGGGACTTGCGGCCGAACATCTGGACGAGGTCGGTCGGGAACGGGAAGACGATGGTCGAGGAGCGCTCGTTGGCGATCGTCATGAGGGTCGAGAGATAGCGGAGCTGCATCGCCTCCGGGCGGGTCGCGAGGATGGTCGCGGCGTCCAGGAACTTCTGCGCCGCCTGGAACTCGCCCTCGGATTCGATGATCTTGGCGCGCCGGATGCGCTCGGCCTCCGCCTGGCGGGCGATCACCCGGATCATGCTCTCGTCGATGTCGACGTGCTTGAGCTCGACGTTGGAGACCTTGATCCCCCAGCTCTCGGTCTGCTCGTCCAGGATCCGCTGGAGGTCGACGTTCAGCTTCTCGCGCTCGGCCAGCATCTCGTCCAGCTCATGCTGGCCGAGCACCGAGCGCAGCGTGGTCTGAGCGAGCTGGCTGGTCGCGTTGTTGAAGTCCTCGATCTGGATGATCGCGTTGCGCGCGTCCATGACCCGGTAGTAGACCACCGCATTGACCTTCACGAGCACGTTGTCGCGCGAGATGATGTCCTGGCTCGGAATGTCGTGGACCCGGATGCGGAGGTCGACCTTGACCGCCTGCTGGATCATCGGGACCACCAGGATCAGGCCCGGCCCCTTGACCTTCCAGAAGCGGCCGAGCTGGAAGATCACGGCGCGCTCGTATTCGCGCATGATCCGGATCGCCGAGAACAGGAACAACACCAGCAGGATCACCGGGACCGCGATGAAGGCGTTGTTGAGCGCGAATGTCATGACGTGATCTCCGCTCATGCCTCAGGCTCCACCTCGACGGTCAGGCCTTCGATGCCGGTGACCCGGACCCAGCGGCCGGGGGCGAGCTCGACCGGCCCGCGCGCCGACCAGGTCTCGCCGCGGATCCGGATCCGGCCGCCCTCGGTTCCCCAGTCGAGCACCCGGCCGCGGCTGCCGATCATCTCTTCCTGACCGGTGGCCACGGGCCGCGACTGGCTGCGCGCCATCAGGGTCATCATCAAGAGAAGCAGCGCCGCCGCCGCCAGCGCGATGCCGCCGATCAGCTGCCAGGCGACCCCGAAGCCCGGCGCGTCGGTGTCGATCAGCATCACCGAGCCGGCAACGAAGGCGATGATGCCGCCGATGCCGAGCGCGCCGCTCGGGACCAGCGTCTCGGCCACCATCATCGCGAGGCCGAGCACGATCAGGCCGAGGCCGGCGTAGTTCACGGGCAGCACCTGAAAGGCGTAGAGCGCCAGCAGCAGACAGATCGCGCCCGCCACCCCCGGCAGATAGAAGCCCGGGCTCCAGAGCTCGAAGATGATGCCGTAGATCCCGACCAGCATCAAAAGGTAGGCGACGTTCGGATTGGTGATGATGCCGAGCAGCTCGGTCCGCCAGTCGGGCTCGAGCTCGACGATCGTCCGTCCCTGGGTCTCGAGCGTGCGCTCTGCGCCGCCGATCTCGACCTGCCGGCCGTTCAGCTTGGCGAGCAGGTCGTCGAGGTTGGCGGCGATCAGGTCGATCACGTGCTTGTCGAGGGCGTCGGCCGCCGACAGGGTCGCCGCCTCGCGCACCGCCTGCTCCGCCCACTCGACGTTGCGCCCGCGCAGCTGGGCCAGCGAGCGGATGTAGGCGATCGAGTCGTTGAGGATCTTGTCCTCCAGCCCGGCCTTGGGCTTGGCGGGCGCCTTGCCGCTCTGATCGGACCCGTCATCGCCGCCCTTGGGCTCGGGCTCGCTCGGCTTCGGCTGCCCCGGAAAACCGCCGCCGATCTCGATCGGGGTCGCGGCGCCGATGTTGGTGGCCGGCGCCATCGCCGCGATGTGGCAGGCGTAGAGGATGTAGGTCCCGGCGCTCGCCGCGTGGGCCCCGCCCGGGGCGACGAAGCCGACCACCGGTACCGGCGAGGCGAGGATGCGCTGGATGATGGCGCGCATCGAATTGACCAGCCCGCCCGGCGTGTCCATGCGCAGCACGATCAGGTCGGCGCCCTGGGCCAGCGCCTTGTCGAAGCCCCGCTCGACGTAGTCGGCGGTCGCGGGCCCGATCGCGCCCCTGATGTCGAGCACCGCGACCGGCCCCTTCTCGGCGGCCGCGGCACCGGTCGGCGAAAGCCCCCCGAGCAACAGGACCTGCGCCAGAAGCAGAGCCATCCGGGCCGGCCAGCGAGGGAACCGTCGCACGTACGCCATGATGCCAGCATATGAGCACGAACACCGGGCGACGCCAGCCTCTTACGCGGCGCCCAGGCTTGGCTCAGCTCGATGGGGTGATGGCGAGCGCGCCCTTGAGGTACGCCTGTTCGCCGGCGTCGGTCGAAGCGATCCACAGGTCGCGCTCGCCCTCTTGCGGCAGGTCCCACGCGGTCGCGCCGCGCAGGATCTTCTTGGCCACATCCTGCGGCAGCGCCGTCGCGCGCCCGTCAAGCACGCCTTCGAAGATTTCGACCCAGCCACGCTCCAGCAGGTTCAGAGCTGCCTGCGTTACCGTCTTTTTGACGTCCTGGCCAAGCGCGGGCCAGAGCTGCTCGACCTGAGAGCGGATCTCCCAAAGCCCTTGATAGTCCTCCGTCGCCAGAGACAGGATCTCATGCTCGATGGCTTGCAAGTTCATTCCAGAAACGGATTTCCAGCCAGCGGGATCGGCCGAGGGTGCCGCACGGCGGCTCGCGTCAGCCGCGCGTACGGCCCGCACTTGACCGGATCGGGATCGTTCGGGTTGCCGCTGTGGTGGCGGACCTGATCGGCGCCCCTGGTTGTTGGATCTTGCCATCGCATGCCATCCAGTCTCCGCGTCGGCACGCCTCGCCAGCCCCTCTGCAGCGCCAGCGCATCGATCTCGTCCGGCGCCGCGCCCCGAAGCAAATCCGGCTCGTCGAGCGATCGGCCCCTCGTCGGCTCAGCCAACGCGTTCCAAAGCCACTCCAGACGACCAACACATGATCCTAACATTGCGCCAGCCACTTGGCGACGCCTTCGCCGGCACTATCATGGGACCGGTGCGGCGCTCTGCTGCGCAGGATGGAGCGGCGGACGAGCGGGAGATCCGGGTGGCCACGCAGCTGAAGCCGTCGGCGAAGGACCTCTACGAGCAGGATTACTACGCCTGGACGCTGGCGCAGGCGGCCGAGCTGCAGCGGCTCGCGGAGCGGCGGACCCACGGCGCGCTGGACCTGGAGCATCTGGCCGAGGAGGTGGCGGATTTGGGCCACAACGAACGCGACGCCGTACGCAGCCAGGTGCGCCGCATCATCGAACATCTGCTGAAGCTGGAGTATTCACCGGCCGTCGACCCGCGGGACGGGTGGAAGGACACAATCGCCGATGCGCGCAGCATCGTCGCCGACAAGCTGACCCCCAGTCTTCGCCTCGACCTGGAGGCGATGCTGGCCAACCTCTATGTCCAGGTTTTGCCCAAGGCGCGCCGGGCGTCGCGCCGCTTCGGCGAGCATGAGGCGGGGCGGACGCTGCCCGCCGTCTGCCCCTATGCGCTCGACGACCTCGCCCGGCCGGAATGGTATCCCGCGAACCGGCACGGATCGCGGACGAGGAAGCCGACTAGCGTTGCATGGCGAGCAGCCACACGAGGCAGCATCCTCCGCGGCCCCCTTGACGCGTTGCCGACCGTTCAGGCGACGAAGTCGGCGATGATGTCGTTGAACTTGTCGTGGCCCTCGATGAACATGAAGTGGTTGCCGCCTTCCGCCTCCTCGAAGATCTCGAGGCGGGCGCCCTTGACCTGCTCGCTGACCCAGACCTGCGACTTCCAGGGCACGACGCTGACCCGGCCGCCGACCACCAGCGTCGGCGCATCGAGGCGCGGGATCAGGTCGCGCCAGTCGTTGGTGCTGTGGTTGTAGAGCAGGGTCGCCGCATGCTGGCGCGGCATGCGCAGGTTGCGCTCGATGATCCAGGCCTTCTCGTCCGCCGAGATGTTCTTGGTCACCATGTTGCCGACGAAGCCTTTGGTGGTCTCGACCCCGTCCGGGCCGGCCAGGGCGTTGACCGTCTCGTACAAGGACTGCGGCGTGAAGATCGAGCCGGCGTTGGTCTTCTCCGCCTCCGACCAGGCGGGGTTGCTGGTGATCATCGGCATCTGGTCGATCAGCAGGAGCTTGGACAGCCGCTCCGGCCCGTACATGTCCCAGTAGTTCCAGATCACCGAGCAGCCCATGGAGTGGCCGAGGATGTTGACCTCCTGCAGGTCGAGCGCCGCGATCGTGTCGTGCACGTCCTTGGCGAGGCGGCTGATCTTGTAGCCGAAGTCCGGCTTGTCGCTTTCGCCGTGGCCGCGCATGTCGATCGCGATCACCCGATAGCGATCGGAAAGGCCGGTGATCTGGTACTTGAACTGCTCGGCGGTCTGCGACCAGCCGGGGATCATCAGGATCGGCTTGCCCTGGCCCGCCTCGAGGTAATAGAGGCTGACGCCGTCGCTCGTGGTCACGTGCCCGACCTTGCCCGGGACGTCGGCGCGTGCGTCGCCGCCGGTCAGTGCCGTCGCCGATCCGACCGCGGCGCTCAGCGCCAGCGCGCCGGCCCCCTTGACCACATCGCGCCGGCTGAGCTGCAGGCCGTCCTCACGGTCGCCTTCGGTCGGATCGCCGTCTCGCCTGATGACCATGGTCGAGCCCCCTGGGTGTCTCGCACCTGGCGTTGGTGCCGGTGTTTGCCCTGACCCGACCAGAATGCTGCCGCCGACGCTGACTGTAAACTCGAATTGCCGACCGCCGGAGCGATCGGCGCGGGCCTTCTACCAGGGCATCGGCTCCTCGGCCTCCTGCAATTGCCTGCGCCGCTGCTGCTGGCGCCGGGCCTCGGCCGCCTGCAGGCGCTCCTGCAGCTGCGCCATCAGCTGGCGGGCGGCATCGGCGTCCAGGGCCGCGGGCAGCGCCGCCGCCTTGTGCGGCTCGCCGCTGCTGTCCCGGCTGGTCGAGAAATAGGCCGGTACCTGGTCGTCCTGCTGGTTGCGCTGCCGGTGGCTCGGATCGGGCGTCCCCTGCCGCTGGCTGCCGCCCTCGTTGCGGATCTGATCGGCGAGCGCCGCCCCATACTTGAGAAAGGCGGTCTTGGGCGGCTGCCTGGCGTTGTCCTGCTCGCCGCGCAGCTCCAGGTCCATCTGCGCCTGCAGGCGATAGGCGAGCTCCAGGTTGTAGCGCGCGTCCTCCTGGGCGGGATCGAGCGCCAGGCTGTCGCGGAGGTAGCGGACCGCGGCGTGGGTCAGGGGCAGGGCATCGCCGGCATCGTGAGCGGCCGCGAGCGCCTGGCGATACTTGATCAGCCCGATGTTGTAGCTGGCGCGGCTGGCGAGCTTCGGGTCGGCGGCGGTGAGCGCCGCGAGATAGTGGTCGAGCGCCTGGTCCTGATCGCGGTTCTTGAACAAAGCACCACCCTGGTCGAACCGGATCGCGGGCGACTCGGGCAGGATCCCGGCCGCCTCCCGATAGCGCTCCAAGGCCGCCTGGTACTGCCCCGCCTGATAGAGCGCGTTGCCCTGGCGCACCGCGCGCTCCGCCTGGTCGGCGCCGAGGATCGGCAGCAGGACCAGGAGGCCGGCCAGGGCGCGCGGGCTCGGCAGCGGCGCCAGGCTCGCGGCCAAGCCGTCGGCTGCCGGATCGCGGCCCGTGCGCTGCAGGGCGAGATCGAGCACCAGCAACAGGACCGCCAGCAGCAGGAAGACCTGGTAGCGGGCGGCGAGCTCGGGGTCGGCCGCCGCCAGCTCGCGCCGCGGTTTGCCTGCGATCTGCTCGACGTACAGGCGATCGAGGCCGTCTGCCCCGTCCGGCAGCTGCCGGTAGGTGCCGCCGGCCGCCTCCGCCACGCCGACCAGCACATCGCTTTGCAGGCGGGTGCGCACCTGCTGCCCGTCGTGGGTCAGATAGTCCTGCGCGCCGCCGCCGCCCGCGACCGGGATCGGCGTGGTCCGATCCGGATCGCCGACCCCGACCGCGTACAGGCTGAGATGCCGTCTGCCGAGCTCGGCCGCCGCCTCCGCCGGCTGGCCGCCATGGTCGCCGCCGTCGCTGATGAGGATCAGGTCGGTGTAGCCGGGTGCCAGCTCGCCGAAGGCCCCCCCGGCCGCGCGCAGCGCCGCCTCGATCGAGGTCCCGTGCAGCGTGACCGCATCCGGCGAGGCGTCCCCCAGGCGCTTGAGGAACAGCTCGTAGTCGCGGGTCAGCGGGCAGAGCACGTCGGCGCCGCCGGCGAAAGCCAGCAGCCCGAGCCGCGTGCCGCCCTCCCGCTGCACCGCCTCGACCAGCTTGCGCACGGCGGCCTTGGCGCGCTCCAGCCGGTTCGGCCGGGCGTCCTCGGCGAGCATGCTGTAGGACACGTCGAGCAGCACGACCACGTCCCGGCCGAGCAGCGGCAGCGCGCGCGCCCCCTGGCCCCAGTGCGGCTGCATCAGCGCGACGATGCAGCAGGCGACCGCCCCGAGCAGGCAGGCCGGGCGCCGCCAGCGCGCCCACGCGCCGCGCGCCGGCGGCAGACCGGCCGCCGGATCCTGCGCGCCGAAGGCCGCCAGCGCCTCCCGCCGGCGCCGGAACGCGTACCCGTAGAGCAGCGCCAGCGCCGGCAGCAGCGCCAGGAGCCAGACCGCGGACCAGGCTTCGAATCGCATGCCGCCTCTCAGCCCCGCCGCAGCTCTTAGGGAACCGTGCGCAGGCGGGTGTTGACCAGGATCATCTCGAGCAGAAGCAACGCGAGGCCCAACCCCACGAAAATTGGAAACAGCTCGACGTAGCGCTGCTGGTGCAGGGCGACGTTCGGCGCCTTCTCCAAGCGGTCGATCTCGGCGTAGATCGAGCGCAGGGTCGCCCCGTCGGTCGCCCGGAAGTACTTGCCGCCGGTCAACTGCGCGATCTGCTGCAGGGTCTGCTCGTCGATGGTGACCGGCGAGGAGACGTAGTCGACCTTGCCCCCGGCGGCGGCGACCGGGACCAGGGCGGTGCCGCGCGAGCCGGCCCCGATGGTGTGGATCTTGATGCCATAGCCGGCCGCGATCTGGGCCGCGACCAGGGGCTCGACCTCGCCCGCGTTGAAGCTGCCGTCGGTCAAAAGGATGATCACCTTGGCCGCTCCGGGGGCATGGTCGAGCAGATCGACCGCGCGCACGATCGCATCGCCGATCGCGGTCCCGTCCTCGGTCGGCAGCTCGACCATCCGGACCTGGTCGAGCAGCCCGAGCAGCGCCTGGTGATCGAGGGTCGGCGGGCTGATGGTGTCGGCGTAGCGGGCGAAGGTGACCATCGCGATCGCATCGCCGCTCCGGCCGCCCGGGGCCGCCTCGCCGCCGGTGATGAAGTCGCGCAGCGTCGCCTTGACGACCTCGAGCCGGTCGCTCGGCCGGTCGCCGAGCTTGAGGTCGATGGCGCTCATGCTGCTGGAGATGTCGACCACCATCGCGATCGCGATGCCCTCGCGATGAACGCTGGTGCTCTCGACGCCCCACTGCGGTCCGGCGACCGCGAAGATCGCAAGACCGAGGACCAGACCCCGCAGCCAGGGCAGAGCCTGGTGCAGGCGCAGCGCCAGCGTCGGCCGCAGGCGAACGAGGTCGCCGCTCGACGGGAAGCCGATCGCCAGCGACGGCGTGCGCCGCCGCAGGAGCCCGATCACGATCGGGACCAGCAGCAGGAGCCACAAGGCCTCGGGCGCGGCGAACCTCATCGACACCCGCCGGCAGCGCGCGAATCGACGAGCGGGGTGAGCCCCATCCTTCCTCCTCGAAGCCCAGGGCCTGGCGGCACATGAAGATCAGGTGAGTAGAGGCAAGTTGGCGTCGGTTGACAAGGCTGTTGGCGCCGCACCCACGCGCTATAAGGGCGGGCAGACGGCGAGCGGCAGGGAGGCAGCGGCATGCGATCAGAGGCGCGGGTGGTGGTGATCGGCGGCGGCGTGGTCGGCTGCAGCGTGCTCTACCACCTGACCAAGCTCGGCTGGCGGGACGTGGTGCTGCTGGAGCGGGACGAGCTGACCTCGGGCTCGACCTGGCATGCGGCCGGCGGCATGCACACGATCAACAGCGACCCGAACGTCGCCAAGCTGCAGGCGTACACCATCCGCCTCTACCGCGAGCTCGAGGCGATCTCGGGCCAGAGCTGCGGCATCCATCTGACCGGCGGGATCATGCTCGCGGGCACCAAGGAGCGGCTCGACTTCCTCAAGACCGCGCACGCCCGCGGCCGCCTGCTCGGCCTCGAGAGCGAGTTCATCTCGATGGCCGAGGTCAGGCGCCGCCATCCGCTGATCGAGACCAGCCACTTCCGGGGTGCGCTGTTCGATGCCAACGAGGGCCACGTCGACCCCTCGGGCGTGACCCAGGCCTACGCCAAGTCGGCCCAGAAGGGCGGCGCCGAGGTTGTCCGATTTACGCCCGTGACCGGGCTGCACGCCCGCCCGGACGGCGGCTGGCTGGTCGTGACCCCCAAGGGCAGCATCAAAGCCGAGATCGTCGTCAACGCCGGCGGGCTCTGGGCGCGCGAGGTCGGCCGCCTGGTCGGCCTGGAATTGCCGGTTCTGGCCATGGAGCACCATTACCTGGTGACCGAGGACCTGCCGGAAATCCTCGCGCGCAGCGAGGAATTGCCGCACGCGATCGACTTCGAGGCCGAGATCTACACCCGCCAGGAGGGCAAGGGCCTGCTGCTCGGGACCTACGAGAAGGCCTGCCGGCCGTGGTCGCCGCAGACCACCCCCGCGGACTTCGGCCACGAGCTGCTGACGCCCGATCTGGACCGGATCGCGCCCAGCCTCGAGCTCGCCTTCGCCCACTTCCCCCCGCTCGAGCGGGCCGGCATCAAGCGCGTGATCAATGGCCCGTTCACCTTCGCGCCCGATGGCAATCCCTTGGTCGGGCCGGTGCCGGGCCTGCGCAACTTTTACTGCGCCTGCGGCGTCATGGCCGGCTTCTCCCAGGGCGGCGGGGTCGGGCTGACGCTCGCCAACTGGATCGTCGAGGGCGATCCGGGCATGGACGTGTTCGCGATGGACATTTCCCGGTTTGGCGACTTCGCCACCCGCGCCTACACCAACGCCAAGGTCCGGGAGAACTACAGCCGGCGCTTTTCGATCACGTTCCCCAACGAGGAGCTGCCGGCGGCAAGGCCCCAGCGGACGACGCCGGTCTACGACCGCCTCAAGGCCAAGGGTGCGGTCTTCGGCGCGAGCTTCGGCCTCGAGCACGCGCTCTGGTTCGCGCCGCCCGGCACGGAGCCCCAGGAGCTGCCAACCTTCCGCCGCTCCAACGCCCATGATCCCGTGGGCGCCGAATGTCGCGCCGTGCGGGCGGGCGTCGGCCTGCTCGAGATCGCGAACTACGGCAAGCACGAGATCAAGGGACCCGGTGCGGAAGCCTGGCTGAACCGCATGCTCGCGGGCCGCCTGCCGCAGCCGGGACGGATCACGCTCGCCCCGATGCTGAGCCCGAACGGCAAGCTCATGGGCGACTTCACGGTCTCGAGGCTCGGCGACGAGCGCTTCATGATCGTGGGCTCCGGCGCCGCCGAGCGCTTCCACGTGCGCTGGTTCGAGGCCCACCTGCCCGATCGCGGCGTAGCCGTGCGGCCGATCACGACCGAGCGCCTGGGCTTCATGCTCGCCGGGCCGCGCTCGCGCGAGCTGCTCGCGCGGCTCACCGATCACGATCTTTCCGCCGGCCGCCTTCCCCTTCTTCCACATCCGGCCGATCGACGTCGCGACGGTGCCGGCGCTGGTGGCGCGGGTTTCGTTCACGGGCGAGCTCGGCTTCGAGATCTACGTCGATGCCGCCTATGAGCTCGCGCTCTACGACGCGCTGGTCGCCGCCGGCGCCGATCTCGGCCTCGTCCATTTCGGCGGCCGCGCCTTGAACTCCCTGCGCCTGGAGAAGAGCTTCGGCGCCTGGCTGCGCGAATACACCCCGGACTACACGCCCTTCCAGGCCGGCCTCGACCGCTTCATCGACCTCGGCAGGGGCGACTTCGTCGGCCGCGAGGCCGTGCTCCGCCAGCAGCAGGAGGCACCGAGCCAGCGCCTCGCGACGCTCGTGGTCGAGGCCGCCGATGCCGATGCCTATGGCGACGAACCGGTGCTGGCCGACGGCCGGGTGGTCGGCTTCACGACCTCGGGCGGCTACGGCCACACGGTCGGCAAGAGCATCGCGCTCGCCTACCTCGAGCCCGCCCTCGCCACCCCGGATGCCGACCTCACAATCACGATCCTCGGCGACGACCGCCCGGCCCGGGTTGCGCCGGCCGTCCTCTACGACCCGTCCGGCGCCCGCATGCGCAGCTGAGCCCACCCGCTGGCCGCGGGCGGCTCGACATTTGGGCTTGCGTTGCCGGCTGGTCTCGGGCAAGTACACGCTCCTCGAGCAGAGGTTGAGCTGGGTTGTGCCTGCTTGCCTGTAGCGGGTGTGCTTGGCCGTCGCAGCCTTCGCTCCCGATCTATTGCACTCCGGAGTGCAGCCCGTGCGGTTCGTCCACACCGCCGATTGGCAGATTGGTAAGGTCTTCAGCCTTCTGGACGATTCCGCGACGCACGCCCTACAAGACGCGCGGCTTGAAGCCATTACGACCATCGGTCGTCTGGCGCGCGAGCACCATGCGAGCGCGGTCCTGGTGGCGGGCGACGTCTATGAGCGTGACGGGGTCGGTGATCTCCTGCTCGACAAGCCCCTCGAGCGCATGCGCAGCTTTGCGGGCATCGCCTGGCATCTGATTCCCGGCAACCATGATGCCGACCGGCCGAGCGGCGTCTGGGACCGACTGGCCCGACGGGAGCTGCCGACCAACATCCACGTGCACCGGCGCCCGGAGCCGGCGCCGGTCGGCGATGGCGCCGCCTGGCTCTTGCCGGCGCCCCTGCGGCGGCGGCACAGCCTGAGCGACCTCACGACCTTCATGGACGATGCCGGTACACCCGAGGGTGCGATCCGCATCGGTCTCGCGCACGGGTCGATCAGAGACTTCGGCTCGACCCCGGGCCAGACCGCCAACCGGATCGCGCCGGACCGGCCGGAGACGGCCCGGCTCGACTACCTCGCGCTCGGCGATTGGCATAGCACGCGCGAGATCGGCCCCCGCTGCTGGTACTCGGGCACGCCCGAGCCCGACGATTTCGACCAGCCGGACAGCGGTGCTGTGCTCCTGATCGACCTGGCGGGCCCGGGCGCCCCCCCATCGGTGATCTCGCTCGCGACCGGACGCTTCCAATGGCATCGCGAGCAGGTCGTGATCCACAGCGCCGACGACATCGACCTGCTCGAAGAACGCCTGCGCGCGCGGCAGCCCGACCCCGCCCGCCTGCTGGTCCGGCTCGAGGTCGACGGCACGCTCTCGCTGGCCGACCGTCTGCGCTTCGACGAGCAGATCGGACAGAGGCTGCGCGCCGCGCTCCGCTCGCTTGAGCTGTGCGATCGCCTGCTGGTCGCGCCCCGGCCCGAGGATCTCGATGCGATCGCGAGCGGCGGCATCCTGCGCACGGCGGTCGAACGTCTGAGCGACCTCGTCGCAGGCTCGACCGGCGAAGAGCGCGAAATCGCGCAGATCGCGCTCCTGCGTCTGTGCGTCGAGCATGCGCGGATCGGGTCATGAAGCTGCGAGCGCTCGAGCTCGATCAGTTCAAGAAGTTCGACCACCCCGTGCGGGTCGTGGGCTTCGACGATGGCCTCAACCTGCTCTGCGGCCCCAACGAGATGGGCAAATCGACGGTCATGGCCGCGCTCCACGCGGTGCTGTTCGAGCGCCATCGGGCGGCGGGCGAGCACATCAAGGCACTGCAGCCTTCGGGCCACAAGACCGCGCCGTGGGTCGCGCTCGATTTCGAGCTCGATGGCCAGCTCTATCGCATCGAGAAGCGCTTCCTGCGCAACGAGTACGCCCGCCTGAGCCTGCCCGACGGGCGTCGGTTCGAAGCCCCCGAGTCGGAGGAGGAGCTGCAGCGGTTGCTCGGCTTCGATGCGCCCGGCAATCGCGGCATCACGCCGGAGCAGCTCGGCGCCTGGAGCGTGCTCTGGGTCAGCCAGGGCGATTCGTTCGCCAGCCCGAGATCCTCGATCGGACGCGCCGCGGCCTCGAGGGGTCATTGGCGTCCGAGATGGGCGCGCTGCTCGGCACCGACGACGCATCAGAGGTCAAAAAGGCCGTTCAACAGGCGCTCGGCGAGCTGGTCGGCGCCTACGAGCGCCCGAGGGGCCGTTACAAGAAGGTCATCGAGGAGATCGCATCGCTGACCGAGGAGCGCGACCGGTTGCACCAGGCGAAGGTCCGCCTGGCGGGCGAGGTCGAGCAGCTCGAATCAGCGCGCCGGCGGCTCGCGGAGCTGCGCGACGAGCGCGAGGACAGGCGTCTTCTCGACCAGCGCGACGAGGCCCAGCGTCGGTTTGACGAGCTGAAAGCGTTGCAGGATCAGATCCGGACCATCGAAGCGCAATGCGAGCTCGCTGCCCGGGAGTACGAGCGCCGGCGCGAGGAGCTCGAGCAGCGCGCCCGGAACGCTGCCAGGATCAAGGAGCTGCAGGCGCGGGTCGCCGAAGCGGGCGCCGAGTCGGCGACCGCGGGCGCGGCGCTCGGGCGGAGCGAGGCCGAGATCGGACGCCTGCTGATCAGCCGCAGCGAGCTTGAGGAACGGCGCGCCGCCGCCGCCGAGACACAGGCACGGCTGCGCCGGCTGCAGGCCTTTGCCCGCGTCCTCGAGACCCTTCGCCACCTGGGCGAACAGCAGGCAACGGTGCAGGCGACGGTCGAACGGGCACGAGCGCTTCGCCTTCAGGCGGAGGCGATCCGGCTCGAGGAGGGCCAGGTCGAGCACTTGCGCTCGGCCGCGCGCGAGCACGATCGCGCCGCGGCATCGCTGCAGGCGGTTGCCACGCAGATTCGCTTCGCGATCGACGGGCCTGCGCTGGATCGGGTCCAGCTGGACGGGGTCCCCCTTGCCGAGCCCACGGGTGAGCGCCAAGTCATCGCGCCGGCTACGATTGCGATCGCCGAGATTGGGACCATTACTGTCGCGCCGCAGATCGAGGGCCGCGAGGCGCTCCTGGCGAACCTTGACGACGCAGCACGGCGGCTTCGGGGCCTGCTCCTCGCAGCGGGGGTCGAGCGGGTCGAGCTGGCCGAGGCGCGCTTGCGCGAGAAGCAGGGCCTGGAGCGCGATGCCGAGGCGACCGAGCATCGGGCGCGCGCCACGGCGTGCGCGGCGCTGCCCGGTGTCGACGGGCCAGAGGCGCTGAGGATCGAGATCGAGCGCCGACTGCGGTCAGTGGAGAGCGAGCGTGCTCTGCTCGAGATCGACGACCCGCCGGATCGGGCCGAGGTTGATCGAAGGCTGACCTCGGTCGAGACGGAGGTGGTCGCTCTGGAGCAGGGTCTGCGCGAGGTGGCGGGTCGGCTGGAAGGCGCCCGCCAGGGCCGCGAGCAGCATCTGTCGGCGCATGGTCGCGCCGGCGAGGCCGCGCGCCAGGCGCAGATCGACCTGGATGGCTTGGCGGCCGAGCTCGCTCTGGCCGAGCGCGAATGGCCGACCGTGGTGGTCGAACAGGGCTTGGCCGAGGCGGCAGCCGAGCTCGACGGCCGGCGCCTGGTGCTAGCCGAGTTGCGGGCACGCGCGGCTGGAGGCAATCTGGAGTTGGTCGAGATCGAGCGCGCGCGCGTCGAACGGGCGATCGAGCGGCGACGCGAGGATGTCGGCGACCTACGGGAAAAGGTCGCCGCCTTGCAGAGCGGCATCGACCGGGACGAGGGCGCAGGCCTTGAGGAACGGATCGAGGATGTCATTCGACGACTTGGGCTGCGCGCGCGCGAGCGCCTCGCCTGCGAGCGCGAGATTAAGGCCCTGGGCCTCCTTCAAGCGACTCTGGACGAGGCCGAGCGGGCCGCGAAGGAGCGTTATCTGCAACCGGTCGTCGACCGGTTCCGGCCCTATTTGAACGGTCTGTTCCCGGATGCCGATCTCAGGGTCGACGAGTCGTTCCGGATCACGGCGGTGCGCCGCGGCACCACGGGGGAGGAGCCCTTCGAGCAGCTATCGGACGGTACCCGCGAGCAGATCGCCGTGCTCGCCCGCCTCGCGTTCGCCGAGATGCTCGCGGATCGGGGCCTGCCCGTGGTCGTGGTCCTGGACGATGCGCTGGCGTTCTCGGACGACCGACGCCTCGAGCAGATGTTCAACATCCTGCATCACGCTGCGCAACGCCTGCAGATCATTGTCTTCACTTGCCGCGAGCGTCTGTTCGAGAACCTTGGCGCCGCACGTCTCCAGCTGGTGGACGCGGAGCGGAGCGCTGCCGCGGCTGACTAGGGGGCGGCCTCGCCATGCTCCGGCCCATGCGGATGACCGACGGATCGAGCAGATGTTCGAGATCCTGGCGCGCGCCGCCGAGAAGCTCCAGATCATCGTCCTGACCTGCCGGGAGCGGGTCTTTCGAGGCCTCACGGCGCACCGGCTCCGCCTCGAGCCGCTTGCGGCGGTGGGCGTGCGCTGATGGCCGGATCGAAGCCACGCTCCGAGAGCATGAGCCAAGCGCTCGGCGCGCTGATCCTGCTCTGGGCGGGCGTGCTGATCGGCGTCTCATTCCTCGCCGCGCCGGCCAAGTTCGCCGCCGCGAGCCTCACTCTGCCGGTCGCGATGGAGGTCGGCCTGCATGAATTCGGCACGCTCAACCTGGTCGAGATCGGCCTCGCGGTCCTCGGCCTCGCGCTCGCCGCGCTCGCCCGGCCGGCGCGCGCGATCTGGATCGGCCTTTGCATCGCCGCGCTGATCGTGGCGACCCAGGCGCTCTGGCTGCTGCCGCTGCTCGACGCCCGCGCCCTCGTCATCATCGAGGGCGGATCGCCGCCGGCAGCGCCCTGGCACCTGCTCTACGTCGTCGCGGAGGTCCTGAAGCTGCTCGTCCTCCTGGTCACCGGCTGGCTCGCGCTCTCACCCCGGCGTCCCGGGTCGAGCTCTTCCGGGGGACGGGACGGCGGCCTCTGAGCGACGTCTGCCTTCTGAGGCGCGCCCATGGTCCTCTGAGTTTGCGGCGCAGCTGATGGAGAGCGCTGCCCACCCTGACGATCAGGGCTGACAGGGGGTGGGCGCTGGCTTCGATCTCGGTCATGGCGACCTCGGCTGCCCCGGCCCCGGCCAGACCTCGCTTGAATTGCCGTACGCCGGGCGGCGCCGCGCCGACAAAGAGATCATACCAGCGGTACCGCCCGCTTTCCTTGAGCCAGCGGACGATCGTCCATTGCAGAAAATGGCCGGCGCGAACCTCGAGGGCGGCATCGCCGGTCGCGGAATTCACGGAGAACGCGCGATCGCCGAATGCGGACGCGATCGCGGCCGCGACCGGCATGCCGTCTCGCCAGCAGACGAAAATATTGGGCCTGAGCTCCTCTGGCAGCTTCAGAAAGAGGTCGGGCAGCATATCCGTGAATACGGTCGAAAAGCACTTCCGCTCCCGCATCTGCCGGTGCAGATCGAGAAAGATGCGGATGCCTTCGGCATCGTTGTGCTGCGATACCACCAGACCGCATTGCTCGGCCTTGCGCAGATTGGCCCGCCATTTCTTGGCCATGGCAGCGCGCAGCTCGCTTTCCGCCCGGGACAAGTCGAGAACATAGGTCGTGTAGAGCGGCGTGGTCTCTTTCCAACCGCCATCGGCCAGAATGGTCGCGCGAAAATCGTCAGGTAGGTCGTAACCCCACAACCGCACGCGCAAGCACAACCGCCGTCGCACTGTGTATTCCTCGCGAAGGGCGGCGATCGTGTCCTTCAGATGCAGGGTAGTGCTACCGGCGCCGCGGCGTTGGCAGGCCGGACCGAAGATGACATAGGCTAATATTTTGCCGACCAGGGGCATGCCAATCAGGACAGCTTGGGCGATCCCGACGATTTCGCCATCTTTTTTGATCACCGCGTGGCTGAGATTGTTCTCGCCCCAGTGGGCCGCGCCGTATACCCAGGTTTGAAAGATGCTGGCATCATCGAATTCCAACAACAGCTGATGCCATTGTTCGGCATCGAGGGTGTCAATCTCGACTCTATAGGACACAGCTGACAATCTCGTGGCTGGGGTCAGCGTTGCCGCCGGCCGGACTGCCACCCCTGGCCGGCGAGGATGAGCGTTCGTCCAGATCAGGCGCCATTGAGGCGGTAGAGGCTCTTGAGATGCTCGGCGAGGCGGATGGCGAGCGCGATGACCGTGAGCGTTGGATTGGCGTAGCCGCTGGTGGGAAGCACCGAGCTGCCGCCGACGTAGAGGTTCTTCACGCCATGCACCCGACAGTGCGGATCGGTAACGCCGCGCTCGGGGGACTGGTGCATGCGGGTGGTCCCGATATGGTGCGCGGAGTCCTGTGAGACGGGCCAATCTTCGGCCAGAGGGTCGAGCTGGCTCACGAGTTTCCCTGCGCCGTCACGGGCGAGCCGATCCCGCAGCAGCTCATGCAGGCGGCGGAGGGACGCCTTCTCCAAGGGATCGATGCGCCAGTCGACTCGCAGCTGGTGAACGCCGAACCTGTCCTTCCGCTCGGACAGATCCAGCCGACTCTCAGGCTTGGGGATCTGCTCCATGTGATTGAGGACACTGAAGATCGCACGCACACCCGAGCTTTGCGAGGCCCCCTTAAAGACGGAAGCCAGGGACCTGGCAAGATCCATGAGCTCGCGACCGCCGCCGAGGTGACCATGAGTCCGGTGCCACGTCCGCCGGATCGCCCGGTAGACCTCGGAGGCATGGCTCTCCGAAAGCGACAGGACCGGCCTGAACATGACGCAGTGATTGAGGACCTGTTCGCGCTCCTGGAACTCGTCGCTGAAGCAGATACCACCGCAGATCCTGACGTCGTTCGCCAGATACCCGTGCGTGTACAGCGGCGCGCGGACCGATGCCCGGTTGAGCACGGCAATGCCATGCAATCCTTTCGGATGCTGCATATAGTATCGGCCGACAAGATCACGCTGGTTGCCAATGCCCGAAGTCATCTTTCGTTTCGAAGCCAGAAGAAGTCGCGGGTTCTCAAGACCGCCGCAACTCAGAACGAAATGTTTCGCGAAGATGCGGTGGATTTGTCCGCCGGGTGTCGCGGTCCGGAAACAACTGATCACCGATGAGTCCGGATCTTCCTCGATTTCGATCACGCGCGCGTGCAGCAAAACGCGAACGTTGGACGCGCTGGTCAGCAATGAATGGTACTGCTTGCCAAAACGTATCGGCCGGGTCATTTGAAAGATGGCGGTCTGCAGCGCGTCATTATGAAACTCAGCGGCAAGATGAGTCCGATGAACGTCGGGACGGAAATCGCGGACCGACGACGCCCCGAGGATCTGACCGGCGCGCTCGAAGTAAGGCAGCAGCTCCGCGTGCGCAATCGGCCAACCGCTGTTGGCCACCCAGGGCCGGGGCTTGAAGTCGATCGGATCCATCGGCTTCGAGCGGAACCACTGGCCGCGCAGGCCACCCCACCGATTGCTGGCACCGCCGAAGGAATGGTGCTCGAATTTGGCCAGATCCACCCAGACGCCGAGTTGTTCCGCGACGCTCGACGCGGTGACCTCGCCCGGGTTGGACAGGCTGCCGCTTTCGAGCAGGCAGACCTGCAGGGGGCCGCCTGCCAGTTCGGCGGCGATGGTGATGCCCGCCGGTCCCGAGCCGGCGACGCAGATGTCGCAGTCGATCCGCGAGTTCTCGGGTAGCTCGTTGGCGTCGATCAGCATGTTGGCACGAAAATCTCAGGCAGACGGGACGCTCACTGGCGTGCCGATGGGGCTGGGTCAGCCCCTGGCTCCGGGGAACGGACACGCAATCCACCTTCCGGCCCGCAGGCAGCTGGTGGACGCCCGGATCAAATCTGTTGTGGGCATGACCAAGAGCATGGCGCCTGTCCGCATCCATGCCTAGCAGGATGACCACGGTCGCATCAATCGCCAAAATGCGGCACCCTGTCGGCTGCCTCGATCCACGGGGGGCCGGCTCGGACCGCCGGCGGCTTCGCGGCGGGCGCGACCGGACGCCGCAGTCGCAAGGGTCGGGCTGTCGAACCATGTCTTGATCATCACATTCGACTTCTTGAATGCGTGGGTCCACCGACTTGCGTCAGCTCGCCTCGGAGGCATGCGATCTCAGGTCACAGCGCCGCCGCGATCCGGTCGGACGGACCTGGCCGCCGGGCAGGCTGACGGCCCGCGCGCCGACCGGGAGCGGGCGCCGGAACGGAGCCAGGCCCGCGAGGATTTCCCGCCGGCTGGGGTCGGCCTTCGATTGCCGGCGCACACGGGGTGAGGAAGAACGATGTCGATACGCCGTCTCTGCCTGTTGCTGACCGCCGGTCTGGTCGCCGGCTGCACCACCACCAACCAGCTGCCGAGCACGAGCTTCGCGCAGCCCGCGGCGCTCGAGCAGGCGATGAAGCGCTACTACGAGGCCCACGCCACCGAGCAGTGGGGCTATTGCTCGACGCCCTATATCGACGGCCTGACCCAGGTTCAGGTGGTCGACAACCAGCCCGACAAATTGGTCGTGGACGTCCGCTATCTCTACCGCGACCGGCAAAAGGACAACCGGCAAAACAGCTTCGCCCAGGAGTGCGTCAACTACGGCGGTCGCAGCTTCACCCTCGCCAAGAGCGCGACCGGCGGCGTCACGGTCGCGGACATGACCGGGCCGCGGCGCAGCTGATCCGAAGCGTGCGCTTCGCCAGCCGGAGGCTCGCCGGGCGCGGGGTCGACCAAAGCCTGGAGCAGCAATGTCGATGCGCCGTGTCTGCCTGCCGCTGATCGCTCTGCTCGCCGCCGGTTGCAGCACCGGCCGGCTGCCGGACACGAGCTTCGCCGCGCCCGCGGCCCTCGAGCGGGCGATGAGCCGCTACTACGAGGCCCACGCCACCGAGCAACATGGCTATTGCCCGACGCCCTACATCGACGGGCTCACCCAGGTCCAGGTGGTCGACAACCAGCCCGAGCGGCTGGTGGTCAACGTCCGCTACCTCTACCGCGACTGGCAGAAGAATGGCAACGGCGCGAGCACTGACGGCAACGAGTGCACCGGCTACAGCGGCCGCAGCTTCACCTTCGGCAAGGACCCGGCGGGCGGCGCCAAGGTCCTGGAAATGACCGGGCCGCGCCGGAGCTGAGCGGCAGCCGGGCGCTCAGCGGCGCCGGCCAGCGATCGATGCTCAGGGTTGGGGTCGCGACGTGGTGGCGACCGAGGGCGGCAGGATCGGATAGACCACACGCGGCTGCTCGCCGGTCAGGCTTTGCAGGAAGGCGGTGATCTTGTCGACTTGGTCGTCGGTAAGCTGGATGCCGAGCTGGCTCGCCGCCATGACCCCGACCGCCTGGCGCAGGTCCCAGGACTTACCGGAGTGGAAATAGGGCGGCGTGAGCGCGATGTTGCGCAAAGTCGGCACCTTGAAGACGTACTCGTCCTCGACCGTCTTGGTGACCTGGAACCGCCCCTTGTCGTTCGGCGGCAGGATCTCGGCCCCGGGCCGCTCGACCACGCCGAAGGGGGCGTACATGCCGCCGCCGACGTTGATGCCGTTGTGGCAGCCGGAGCAGCCGTTGTCCATGAACAGCCGCAGACCTTCCTTCTGCTCCGACGTCAGCGCGGTCTCGTCGCCCTTGAGGTAGCGGTCGAACGGCGCGTTCGGCGTGATCAGAGTCGCCTCGAACAGGGCGATCGCGTCCTCGACGTTCTTGATGTTGAGCGGCTCGGAATCCTCGGGAAAGGCCTTTTTGAACATCGCGACATAGCCCGGGATGCCGCTCAACTGCTCGACCACGTGCTGATGGGTCGTGGCCATCTCGACCGGGTTGACCATCGGGCCGCCCGCCTGCTGCTCGAGGTCCTTGGCCCGCCCGTCCCAGAACTGCGCGGTGTTGAACACCGCGTTGAGAACGGTCGGCGCGTTGCGCCCGCCCTTCTGCCAGCGATGGCCGAGCGAAGTCTCCATCATGTCGACCCCGCCGAGGCCGACAATGTGGCAGGAGTTGCAGCTGATGGTGTGCGATTCCGAGAGCCTGGGCTCGAAGTACAGCATCTTGCCGAGCTCGACCCGGTCGGCTGTGGCTTCGACTCCCGGCACCGCGGGCGGCGTATCGGGGATCGGCTGGAAGGTCGCCCGGGCGTTCTCGAGGAGGGTGTCCTGAGCGTAGGCTGAGCCGGCGGCGACCAGGAATAGGGAAAGCGCGGCTGTCAGGCTTCGGTGCATGGTTCGATCTCCCGCCCAAACGCATGCAACAAGCGATCTGATTCTACTCGAACGGTGGCCTTCCGCAAGCCGCCGCCGCGCGCTTCATCCGGCGCGATGTGTCGGTCCGCGGCCCAGGCTATGTCCCGTCCTGGCCCGCGTAGGCCGCGCTTGACGGCGCGGCCGGACGCCCACTGCGGCGGTATGTCGCGCTGTGTAGCAACGATATTCCAAGCAGTTTAGAGTCGTTCCAATTAGTGGCGGCGGGATCCCAAGGTGTACGAGTTCGTCGCCGACGGTTTTTGTGGTCGGCGAAATCAGCGGAATGAAAGGGCCCGCCGAGCTCTGGAAACGGCGGCACGTGGGTCTGGCCATTCTGGTGCTGGCGGGCTGTGATACCGGTGACTGCTGCAAACCGCGCTTGTTGTGACGCCCGCCCCGATGGAGACCGGAAATGCCATTGAGCCGGAGGTGCATCCTTGCCCTCAGTCTGGTCGTCGCCACCCTGACGGCAGCGCCGCCGGGCCGCGTGCTCGCCGACGACGCTCTGCCCGGGATCGAGCTTTTGACCCCTCAGGAGCAGGTCGAATATCGCCAGCGCATGCGCGGCATGGCGTCGGTCGGGGAGCAGGATCAGATCCGCCGCCGTTACGAGGCTCTGATCCGCCAGCGCGCCAAGGAGCAGGGCGTCACCTTACCAGGCCAGCCGCAGACCAGCCCGGGCGCGGGGTCCGCCGGCAAACGCTCCGGTTCGGGCGGGGCGTCGCAATAGGATCGTCGGGGACGGTCCCGACCGCGCGGGCGCCTCGGGCTCGCCGCGCATCGCGACGGCCATAAAGCACGGCCATGAAGCAATGACGGGGCCGCGGCGGCTGTCCCGCCGCTAAGGGCTGCGCGGCCGCGCGGCGCCTTGGCGGTCGTCCCCGACCCGGAGGGTGTCGGCTCGCGCCGAGATCGGGACGCCGGGGGCGCAGAACAGCTCGTAGAGCAGCTCGATCAGCCGCCGCGCCTCCGGGCTCGCCAGCCGGTAGTGGACCGTCTTGCCGTCGCGCCGGGTCTCGACCAGCCGGTCCTCGCGCAGCCGGGCAAGCTGCTGGGACAAGGTCGGCTGGCGCAGGCGCAGCAGCTCCTCCAGCTGCCCGACCGACTTCTCGCCTTCGGCCAGCTGGCAGAGGATCATCAGCCGGCTCGGGTTGGTCAGCGCCTTGAGGAAGTCGCACGCCCGCTCGGCATCGGCCGCCATGTCACCCAACGCCACCATGCATCCTTGATAGCAGCTCGGCAGGGCCGCGCAAGCCGGCGCCTGGCACCTCCTGCGTATCATTCCCGCGCCGGGTAGACTTCCCGCACCGCTTCCGCAAGCAAATCTGCTATCAAGGCGTCATCGTTGGTGTAACCGTAGATTCCCGAATGTGACGGGTCGGCAGGTAACTCCGGTTCGTGATGGGCGGCAAGCCTCCGCGAGTCTGGCGTTCCTGATCGGACGTGGTCGAACGCTGTCTGGAGATGCAGGACGGCCAAACGCCCCTTTGGGGAAAGCGTCCTGCCCTTGTTTCTCAAGTGCTGCCTGACGATCGCAAGCTGCCGTGCTCGCAACGAGGCTCCCGTACTTTCCAGCCAGTTCACTGACAGATAAGGTTCCGTCGGACGTGGCATGAAGGCAGCACCTAGCGGACGGCCGCCGTCGTCGCACCTCGATCCACCGCAGAAGCGGCTGACGTGGTCGCTGTCCGAAATCTCAGGCCCCGGCATTTGCAGCCCAGCGACGCACATTGTAGGGCTCGATGACACGCATCAGATTGTCCCAACTCGCCATCCCGCTTATGCGCTGGACGCGCTCAGGATGGCGCGGGTCGGGGCTGAACACGACAAACCGGACTTCGCCGTTTGTGAGGAATTCCGCGGCGAAATGCCGTTTTGGATCGGCCGTCCACTGGACTCGGAACGCCGCCGAAGGTGTCACCGTCAGAATCGGGTACCCAAGGGACGGCTGGCTCTGTAGGAAGAGCATCATCCTCCGCAAGGATTCCGGCGAATCGTCGCTCCACGCCTCGCCTTCCTCTTCCATGGCCACGAGCAACAGCTCGAGCCGTTGCGCAAGGCGGCCCCGATAGGCCAATGCCTCGCCGGCCAGGAGGCTGGAAATCTGCCGCCGGATTTGTCCTTCCGGCGTCCGTAACTCATCTAATGCGCCCCATGCTGCCAAGTTTTCTGACGATCGCTCACCCCTTTCCGGGACGACCTTGGCTATACCGAGCGCGCCGATCGACGAAACATTCCCCGGCGCCGGCGGCTGCCTCAGAAGCCACCGGCATTGCTCTTCGAAAGGTCGCGACGTGCCCCCTTCGGCCACAGCTGTCGCCACGTTTCGGCGGCAGCAACCACGAGCTGATCACGAGGGGGCGGGCCCGAGGGGCGCCGGTCAGGTTCTCGTCGCGGCCGGCAGCAACCGCGAGGTGGTCACGAGGCGGCGGGGGCTCGAGGGTGCCCGGCCGGTTCAGGCTTTCCTCCAGGACATGCTCAGCGTGATGGACCGGCGGGCGCTGCGGCCGGAGGCATCGGGCTGACCGGCAGGTCTGGTCAGCGCGCGCGCGCTGCCTACATCCTGGGCATGACCACGGACCGCACGCCCGCCCCGCAGCTCCTGCGCCGCCGGCTGGCGCTCTATGGCTCGGCCCTGGTCCTCGCGCTCGCGCTGGCCCTTGGCCTGGGCTGGTATCTCAGCCATTCCGGCCGATCGTCGGCCGGCGGCGAAGCCCTGATCGGCGGGCCGTTCACCTTGGTCGACCAGCACGGCCAGACGGTCACCGACCAGGATTTCGCCGGCCGCTTCATGCTGGTCTACTTCGGCTACACCTTCTGCCCCGACGTCTGCCCGCTCAGCCTTTCGAACATGGTCCAGGCGATCGGCCTGCTGCCGCCCGAGCAGGCGAAGCAGGTCGTGCCGATCTTCATCACCGTCGATCCGGAGCGCGACACGGTCGCGCAGATGGCGAAGTACGCGCCCCTGTTCGATCCCCGCCTGGTGGCCCTGACCGGCACGCCCGACCAGATCAAGCAGGCGGCCAAGGCCTACCGGGTCTACTACAGCAAGGTTGAGAACGGCGGCTCGAAGGACTATCTGATGGACCACTCGGCCTTCATCTACCTGATGGGGCCGAAGGGCCGGTACCGCAGCCACTTCGGCCACGACGCCGCGCCCGCGAAGATGGCCGAGGCGATCCGCGCCGAGCTGGCCAAGGGCTGAGCGCCCGGACAGGCGACGCGGCTCTTGGCCTTGCCGGGGACCGGCCGGTCAGCTACAAGCTTCTGCCCGTGCGCGCCCGTAGCTCAACTGGATAGAGCACCAGACTACGGATCTGGGGGTTAGGGGTTCGAATCCTCTCGGGCGCGCCAAACTTCCGTTTGACAACCTATGCGTTGGCGCGGCGGGCGAACCGCGGCGCCGGGCTCTGGCGTGCCGAAGCGACCGGACGGACACCGGCTTCGGCCGGCCGCAGCCGCTGGAACCGGGCGAATCGCGCCCCGGAGCGAAATTCTCATTGCCAGGAACTATCTCTCGATGTATCGTACGATATGTCTTCAGAACAACTACGGAGGGACGAGATGTTCCTTGAGCGGATTCGGGCCGCGGCCCGCCATCACGGCCGGCATCGGTTCGGCCGGGGCGGGCATGGCTTCATGGGCGGCCGGGGCTCCGGCGACTTCCCCAGAGCGCGGCGGCTTGGTTCGGCTGACCTTCAGCTCCTGATCCTGGCGCTGCTCGCAGAGCAACCGGTCCATGGCTATGAGCTGATCAAGATCATCGATGAGCGCTCGGGCGGCTTCTATGGGCCGAGTCCCGGGATGATCTATCCGGCGCTCACCTATCTCGAGGAGATCGGCTACGCGCAGGCCGAGCAGCAGGGAACGCGCAAACTCTACCGCATCACCGCCGAGGGAGAAGCCCATCTGGCCGCCAATCGCGCCACCGCCGATGCGATCCTCGACGCCTTGGCGCGCATCGGCGGCCGCATGGAACAGGTGCGCGAGGCCTTCGCCGGGGTCGCCGACCCCGACGGCGGCGCTTCGGATGAGCTTCACCGCGCCCGCCACGCCCTCAAGCACGCGCTCGCCCGCAAGCACGGGTGCGACCCCGCCGAGGCCCAGCGCATCGCCCGAATCCTCGATCGGGCCACGGCTGAGATCCTGGCCGGCTGACCTCGCCCTCGACCCGGAAGGCCAAAAACCCATGACCAACGACAGTGCGCGCGGTCCCATCCGGGATGCTCGCATCCTCGCCGTCATCGAACGGCTTCAAGCCGAGCGGCGCAGGCCGCAAGGCGGTGGTCCGCTCGGCAGCCCGGCCGTCAGCTGCGACCCGTACGACTATGCGGAGTACGGCTTTTCCATTGTCCCGGAGCAGGGCGATCTCATCTATCTGCTTTGCCGCGGCCTGCGCGCGACGCGGGTCGTCGAGTTCGCGACCTCGATCGGCATGTCGACCCTCTATTTCGCGGCCGCGATGCGGGACAATGGCGGCGGCACCGTGATCGGATCGGAACTCGTTCCGGCGAAGGTCGCGGCGGCCAGGCGCAACCTCGCGGCGGCCGGCCTCGCGGGCTACGCCGAGATTCGCGAGGGCGACGGCCGGCGGACGCTGCGCGATCTCGGCGGTCCCGTGGACTTCGTTCTGCTCGATGGCTGGCCGCTCGATGAGGGTCCCTCGCTCGCGCGTCAGGTTTTCGAGATCGTCGCCCCTCAACTCCGGATCGGCGGCTACGTCATGAACGACAACGCCGAGCCGGACTTTCTCGAGTTGGTCCGCGACCCCGCAAGCGGATTCCTCTGCGTGACCCTGCCGCTCAAGGGCGGCACCGAACTGTGTGTGAAGGTGGCCTGATCGACGAGCTCGAGCTGCCGTCTCAGCCGATCCGGCCGAGCGCCGGGAAGGTCTCGAGCATCCAGTAGGCGAGCCGCTCGAGCTGGCCGGTGACCATGAGCAGGCCCATGGCGAGCAGGAGGCCGCCCGCGGCCCGCTGCAGGTTGCGACCGGCCCGTCCGAGCGCCTTGAGCCGGGCGAGCAGGGCGCCCGTGAACAGTGCCGCGAGCAGGAAGGGGAGGCCGAGCCCCAGCGAATAGACCGCGAGCAGGAGCGCGCCCTTGGCGACGTCGGCGGTGCTGGCGCCAAGGGTCAGGATCGCGCCCAGCACCGGGCCGATGCAGGGCGTCCAGCCGAAGGCGAAGGCGATCCCGAGCAGCAGCGCGCTCAGCACCCGGCCGCGGCCGACCTCGAGGTGCAGCCGGGCTTCCTGGTTCATCCAGCGGACCGGGGTGACGCCCAGCAGATGCAGGCCGAACAGGATCACGACGATGCCGGCGATCAGGCCGAGCTGGTAGCGGTAGCTGAGCAGGACGTTGCCGAGCGCTGTGGCGCTGGCGCCGAGTGCCACGAACACCAGCGTGAAGCCCAGCACGAAGGTCGCGGCCAAGGTCAGCACCTGAAGGCGCGGCGCCTTCTGGTCGCGCAGCTCCTCGAGCGACGTGCCGGCGACGAACGAGACGTAGCCCGGCACCAGCGGCAGCACGCAGGGCGAGAGGAAGGAGATCACGCCCGCGACGAAGGCGGTCGCGAGGAAGGTGAGCGACAGGTCCTGCATGGCCCGACTATACGCCCCGGCTGCCGCCCGCGGCAGCCCTTTGCGAAAATGAACGGCCGCCTGGCGCTGCCCCGCGCGAGGATGTGAGCGCGCTCACGGCGCCCGCAGCACCGCTGCGGCCGGCCGGCCGAGCAGGCGCCAGGTGCCGAGGAAGCCCGCGCCAAGGGTCAGGCCGAGCGCGACCAGGAGGACGGCGAGCACGGCGGTCAGCGAGAAGCTCCAGGGCAGGCCCATCGCGAAGATCACCACGGCGGCGGCGCCGAGGCTGCCGAGCAGGCCGCCGGCGAGCGCCGCGGTGGCGCCCAGGCCGAGGTATTCGAGCAGGAAGATCCCCAGGAGGTCGAGCCGGCGGGCGCCCAGCACCTTGAGCATGACCGCCTCGTAGAGATGGCGCCGGCGCGCGGCGGCGACCGCGCCCGCCAGCACCAGGACGCCGCTGAGCAGGGTCACGCCCGCGACCGCGGCGACCGCGAGCTTGATCTTGCCCATGACCTCGTCGACCTGGGCGACCAGCGCCCGGACCGAGATCGGGGTGACGTTCGGCAGCTGCAGGGCGAGCCGGTCGAGCAGCCCCGCCTCGCCGGCGGGCGGGACGTCGACCGCGGCCGCGAACGTCTGCGGGGCCGCCTCGAGCACGCCCGGGCTGAACAGGAAGACGAAGTCGAGGCGCGCCCGACCCCAGTCGATCTCGGCCCGGAGGTTCGCGATCCTGGCCTCGATCACCCGGCCGAGCACGTTGAAGCTGAGGCGGTCGCCGACCCCGACCCCATAGGCGGCCGCGACCTCGTCCTCGACCGAGATCAAGGGCGGGCCGGCATAGTCCGCAGGCCAGGGCGTGCCGGCGACCAGCTCGGTGCCTGCGGGCAGGGCCGCTGTGTAGCTGAGGTTGCGATCCTCGCGCAGGGTCCAGTGCTGGATCCCGGTCCGGGCGACCGGGACGCCGTTGATCCGCACGACCCGGCCGCGGATCACCGGGGCGATCTGCAGCAGGCGCGCGCCGCCGGTACCGTCGATCAGGGCCTCGAAGGCCGGGCGCTGATCCGGCTGCAGGTCGATGAAGAACAGGCTCGGCGCGCGCTCGGGCAGGCGCAGGTCGATCTCGGCGGCGAGATTGCGGTCGATCAGCGCGACCATCGTGAGCACGGCGAGGCCGGCGCCGAGCGCTATGATCACGCTCGCGGCCCCGGCGCCCGGCCGGTGCAGATTGGCGAGTGCCATCCGCGTGCGCGCCCCGCCCCGCCGGCCGAGCCGCCGGACGCCGTTCAGGATCAGGGCCGCGAGGCCGGCCAGGAGAACCGCCGCCGCCAAGCGCCACCCCGATGAAGATCAGCCCGACCCTTCGGTCGCCGACGCCCGCGAGAGCGAGGCCTGCAAGGCCGAGGAGGCTGAGCGCGAGCAGGGCCAGGACCGGGGCCGGCGGCCAGCGCGCCGGCGGGGCGATCAGGGCCCGGAACATGCCGGCCGGCGAGATCGCCCGGGCGCGCGCCAAGGGCCAGATCGCGAACGCGAGCGCGGTCAGGAGGCCCGCGCCGAGCGCGATCAGGAGCGGCCGCGGATACCAGCCGGTCACGATCTGGACCGGCAGCGCCGGCGCCAGGAGCGCCCGCAGCAGCCAGGGCGCCGCCTGCCCGAGCGCGAGACCCAAGAGGCTGCCGATTCCGGCCAGCACCAGGATCTGCAGCAGGTAGATCCGGAACACGAGGCCGCTCGGGGCGCCCAGGCACTTGAGCGTGGCGATGGTCGCGGTCTTGCCGGCCAGATAGTTCTGAATCGCAAGCGCCACGCCGACCCCGCCGATCAGCAGCGCCGTCAGGCCGGCGAGCGTCAGGTAGGTCGCCAGCCGGTCGGTGAAGCGGGTGACCTGGGGCTGGACGTCGCGCGTGCCGCGCGCCCGCCAACGGGCATCCGGATGCGCGTTCCGGATCTGCGCCAGCCAAGCGTTGGCATCGACGGTCGCCGGCAGCGCCAGGCCATAGCCGTAGGTCGCGAGCGAGCCCGGCAGGATGACCCGTGTGCGCGCGAGCTGATCGAGGCCGATCATCGCGCGCGGCCCGATGCTGATGTAGCCGCCGATCCGGTCGGGCTCGCGCTCGAGCACGGCGCGGATCACGAACTGAGCCTGCCCGATCCGGAGCGGGTCGCCGACCTTGAGCCCGAGCCGGGCGAGCAGGCTGGGTTCGACCACGACGCCCTGACCCGCGAGCGCCTGATCGAGGCTCAAGCTCGGCGGATCGAGCCGGACCGCGCCGTACAAGGGGTAGGCGGCATCGACCGCCTTGAGCGCCACCACGACCCGCCGGCCGTCCCCGGCTTCGGCCATGGCGTTGGTGCGGACGCTGGCCGAGCGCCTGGCGCCGGGCGGGGTCAGCAGGGCGAGCTCGGCCTCGGTGAGCGGCAGGTTGCTGGCGTCGATCTTGAGGTCGCCGCCCAGCAGCGCCGAGGCGTCCCGCTTCAGGCCGACGGTCAGGCCGGCATTGAGCACGCCGACCGTGGCGATCGCGGCGACCCCGAGGGTCAGGCAGGCGAAGAACACCCCGAAGCCGCCAAGCCCGCCGCGCAGCTCGCGGCGCGCGAGCCGCCAGGCGAGCACGAGCCCCCTCACGCGCCCCCGCCGGCGGCCGCGAGCGATGGCCGGCGCTGGCCGGCCTGTGCCGGCTCGGACAACCGGCCGTCGGCCATCTCGAGGCGCCGCTCGCAGCGGGCGGCGAGCGCCGGCTCGTGGGTGATCAGGAGCAGGGTCATGCCATGCTCGCGCTGGACCCGGAACAGCAGCTCGACGATCTCCTGGCCGGTGTCCTGATCGAGGTTGCCGGTCGGCTCGTCGGCGAGCAGGAGCTTCGGGTGGTTGCTGAGCGCGCGGGCGAGCGCCACGCGCTGCTGCTCGCCGCCCGACAGCTGGCCCGGATAGTGCTCGGCGCGGGCGCTGAGACCTAGCTCCGCGAGGCGTTCCGCCGCCTGCGCGAAGGCGTCCCGGGCGCCCGCGAGCTCGAGCGGCACGGCCACGTTCTCGAGCGCGGTCATGGTCGGGATCAGGTGGAAGGCCTGGAACAGGATGCCGATCGTGCGGCCGCGGAAGACGGCGAGCCGATCCTCGTCGAGCGCGCCGAGATCCCGGCCGTCGACCCGCACCGAGCCGGCGCTCGGGCGCTCGATGCCGCCGACCACGGCGAGCAGGGTCGATTTGCCGGACCCCGATGGGCCGACCACGCTGACCGAGCTGGCGGCCGCGACCTCGAGATCGATGCCGCGCAGGATCTTGACCGGACCCGCCGCGCTATCCAGGGTCACGTGCACGTCGGCGAGCTCGATGATCGCGGATCGGGAGGGCGGGACGGGCGCTGCGGGTCGGGCGGCCGAGGACGAGGGCATGGGGAGAGAGATGGTCCGGCGCGCGGGCGTTCTCAAGCTCGGGCTGATGATCATGCTCGGCATGGCAGCGCAGGGTGGCGCGGCCGAGGCCGCCTGCCGGATCGCCGTGCTCGGCGATTCGCTGACCTCGGCCTTCGGGCTGGATCTCGCGGACGGCTTTCCGGCGCAGCTGCAGCGGCGGCTCGAGGCCGCGGGCCATCACTGCGAGGTGCTCGATGCCGGGGTCTCCGGCGACACCTCGGCGGGCGGGCGGGCGCGCCTCGACTGGCTGCTCGGCGACCAGCCGAGCCACGTGATCGTCGAGCTCGGCGGCAACGACGGCCTGCGCGGACTGCCGCCCGAGGAGCTGGAGCGCAATCTCGACGCCATCATCACGCGCCTCCAGGCGGAGCACATCAAGGTGCTGCTCGCCGGCATGCTGGCGCCGCCCAATCTCGGCGAGGACTACGGCCGGGCGTTCGCCGCGGTGTTTCCGCGGGTGGCGGCAAAGCACGGCGTGCCGCTCTATCGCTTCTTCCTCGACGGCGTCGCCGGCCATCCGGAGCTGACCCAGCCGGACGGCATCCATCCGACCGCCGCAGGCATCGCCCTGATCGCCCGGCGCATCCTGCCGACCGTCGAGGCCTGGCTCGATAGCGGCTGACGGGATTGCCTGACGGATGCCGTCCGATGTCACCAGCCGGCCGCGCCCACGGCCAGCACGCCCGGGCGCCGGTCGCACCGACACCGGACCGGGCGATCCGCGAGCCCAGGTCGGCCGCCGGTGAGCGATCAGAAGGGTGCGGGGAGACACCCGAGGCGGCGCCGCCGATTCTGGCGGACTTGAGCGACAGGAGGGAAAGGGGAGCGCCACGCGAGGGGCGCGCCGCCGTTCTTGGTGGACCGAAGCGGCAGGAGGGGAGGGCCTGGAGGGGACGCGCCGTCGACCTTCGTGGACTTAACCGAACGTTAACCAGTCGCCCGTTAACTCTTGCTTCGGATGGTCCATGAGACCGTGGGAATCCGTCCGGCCCGATCCGCATCGGGGCCTCGACTCCCAGGATCGCATGGATCATCCAGCCGGTTTGTGCAGCCTCGGGGCCAAGGCTTGAGGACAGGCTAACCTGACATCTGCGAGCCTGTTTTGAGCCATCACGGCTGCGCGCGGCGGCGGTGGTCGCCTGCTGGTACGGCGATGTTAACACTCGCTGCGCCATATGGCGGTTTTGCGTCGCGAAGCGCGGCGCTCCGGGCGAAACCGTCTGGCGGCGCTGCGACACGGGTACCGGGGGCGGGGGTCGCTCGTCGGGAGTGCGGGCCGGAGACCGCCCAAGGGGCGGCGCCGGCGCTTCGGAACTGATGGTGGAGCGCCGGCCGGCGGCGCCCGCGCGAGGATCAGGAGCGGGCGCGGAAATGTAGATCTGAGCTGTGAAATATCGTGCCGTGGCCTTGCCTCCGGGCGGGGCTTGGTGTCGACTGGCCGTCTGCCCGCGCCAGCGCAGGGGATCGTTCGGGTGTTGGTTTACAGCGCCATGGCCTATCGCGAGATGACCGAGAACCGGCTCGGCAGCTACCTCGCGACCCTGCCCGAGATCGCCGCCCGGCTCGGCAGCCGGCCCACGCTTTGGCAGATCCGCAAGATCGCCGCGAGCGACCTCAGCGCGGTCTTCATCGCCGAGGGCCCGGCCGGCGACGTCTGCATCAAGCAGGCGTTGCCCTGCACCGAGGACCTCGGCGGCCAGTGGCCGCTGCCGCTCGAGCGCACGGGCTTCGAGGAGGCGGCGCTCAACCTCTACGCGCGCTATGCCTCAGGCCTCGTGCCGCGCGTCCTGCACTACGATTCCGAGCTGTCGCTCATGGTCCTGGAGCGCCTGCATCCACACCTGACGCTCCGCCGCGGCATCATCAAGGCCGCCGTCTATCCCCGCTTCGCCGAGCAGATCGCCAAGTTTCTCGGCGAGACTCTGTTCCGGACCTCGGATCTGGCCATGCCTGCGGCGGAGAAGAAGGAGCGGATCGCGTTCTTCTGCGCCAACGCCGAGATCGCCCGGCTGACCGAGCATCTGACCTTCACCGAGCCCTACACGGACGCGGCCGAGAACCGCTGGACCCGGCCGGAGCTCGACGATCTGGCGCGCGCGGTGCGCGAGGACGACGCGCTCAAGCGTACCGTATCGATCCTCAAGCAGCGCTTCATGGCCGAGCCGCGCGCGCTGATCCACGGCAACCTGCACACCGGCGCCGTGCTGGTCACCGAGACCGACACCAAGGTCATCGACCCGGTCTTCGCGCACTTCGGGCCGGTCGGCTTCGATGTCGGAACCCTGATCGGGCACCTGCTGATCGGCTACTTCAGCCAGTCGGGCCATGCCCCCAGCCACACCCCGCGCAACGCCTACGAGCGCTGGCTGGTCGGCACCGTGCAGCAGGTCTGGCAGGGCTTCCACGACCGCTTCCTCGAGCTGTGGCGGATCGCGCCCGACGGCGATGCCTATCCCAAAGCGCTGTTCGAAGGGGCGAAGGGGGTGGAGTTGCTGCGCACCGCCCAGAGCGAGTACATGCGGGCGATCTTCGAGGACACGCTCCGCTTCGCCGGGGTGACGATCATCCGCGCCGTCCTCGGCCGCCGGCACCTCCCCGATTTCGAGCAGATCGACGACCGCGGCCGGCGGGCGGCCTGCGAGCGGCCGGCCCTGCTGCTGGCGTGCGAGCTGGTCAAGGATGCCCACTATGTGAGCGACCTCGCCGAGGTGATGGAGGTCGCCCGTCAGCTGCGCGAAGGCACCATGCCGGCCGGGTGAGCGGGTCCGGGCACCAAGGGTGCGCCTGGAGGACGAGCCGGGGACATCAGTCGTCGTGGATTGTCGCCCGGGTTCCACGGCTGCGCCATCGTGGTCACGTTCGGATTGGCCACCAGCCGGGCCGTGACCGCTGCGGCCGGCGCGCACTCAAGGAGGCTGGCGGGGACCGCGGCCGCGGCCGTCGTGGTTGGGGCCGTTGACCGGTGTGGCCAGGGCGGTCGCCCGCGTGGCGACAGCCGGCGCAACGGGAGCCGTGGCCGCCGCGTGGGACGAGGCCGCGGCGGACGGGCCGCCTTGGGCGAGGGCGGGTCTCGCCAGCGGCGCGCGCGCCGCCACCAGCTCGGGCTCGAGCCAGACCACCTCCGAGCCGATCGGGATCCCGTCCCACCCGCCGGCGAACTGCCCCTTAAACCTCTGGCCATCGGCGATCGTGATCCGAAGCGGCGTCCGCCGGCCGACCGGGAGCTGGCGCATGCCGCCGCCCGCACGGCCGTTGATCAGGTCCCGCTGCTCGGGGATGGCGGCGGCCCGGCCGGCGGCCGAGCCCTGGAAAGCCGTCGCCAGCACCGACAGAATGACAAGAGGACGTAGCAGCATCCGGACGCCGCGTGAGGGTTTTCGGCGCTCTCGCCCTCGAGGAGCGGTCGCCGGCGACCGCAATCGTCGACCGGTTCAGCGCCAGCCCATGAAGTGCTTGATCCTGGCGTCGGTCAGGGAGCGCAGGGACGTCAGCTCGGCCTCGATCGCCTCGCGGCTGGCGTGCGCCGAGCGCAGGTCAGCCGTCAGGCTGGCGATCTTGAGCTGGGCGAGCGCGAGCTCGGCACGAAGCTGCAGGTCCGTGCCGTCGGCGGCGCCGGCCGTAGCGCCCGTAGCGGCGGCTCCGGTCGGAGGGGCGGGCTCGGTCGGTTTCGGCCCGGCCGGGTGCGGCGGCGTGGCCTCGGGCTCGGCCGCAGCGGCGGTCTCGATCGGCGATGTCGGCGGTCGCCGGGCGAGCGCGGCGACCACATCGCTGGTGCGCGCCTGCCGGAGCGCCTGCTCGAGCTCGGCGACCCGGCTTGCGAGGGTCGTGCGCTCGTCGTGCAGCCGGGCCGCGTCGGCGCCGGCGTCCGCCAGGCGCTGGCGCAGGCTGGTAAGCTCGGTGTCCGCCGCCGCCTCGCTCTGCCGCCACCCGGCACGCTCGGCCTCGACTTGGGCGTGCAGCCGCTCCAGCTCCTGCGCGGCGGTGTCGCGCTCAGCGTCCGGCCCGGCCAGCGATGCGCACAGCTGATCGGCAGTCGGCGGTGCGCCGGGCGCCCCATGCACGACCTCGAGGTCCTGTCGGATCGTGCTCAACCTCGCCTTGAGATTGCCGATCGTGGTCGACAGCTGATCGAGCGGCGTGGCCTGGCCGCCGGCCCCGGCCGGCGCGCCCGCTGCCGCAGCCGATCCGGCGCGAGCCCCTGCCGGCAGGCTGACCACCAGCAATGCCAAGGCGATCCCGGCGCAGTTCAGGGATCTGATCCCGTCCTTTGCAGACCGATCACCGACCGGCACAACAGACATGGCCTGTCCCACCTGATCGCAACTACGTTGCCCTTGACGACCATTGGAAATTATAGAAGTCTTGCGAGCAAGCGAAAGCAAAATCAAGCAGACTTATGACGAATATTGTGGATTATCCAATACATCATATAATCCTGACGATTTGTCAGTAAATTTGCCGAGCTCTCGCAGCGCGCGAGAACCAGGCATAGATCTCGCGGAATGCGAGAATTGGGGGCGGCCAGCGGCGCCGCGATCGATACGCGCGGGCGACGCTCTCGCGCTAGGTGGTCGGGCGGCGAGGGGCTATATCTGGGCCCGTGGGCTTGGCCCAGCACCCGAACCCGAGGAGCCGACCCGCCGTGCGCGCCGAACTGACGATCGCGATCGCCCAGACCAACCCGACCGTCGGCGACGTCGCGGGCAATCTCGAGCGGGTCCGGGACTTCCGCCGTCAGGCGGCGGCGGCCGGCGCTGACCTGGTGGTGTTCTCGGAGCTGGTGCTGGTCGGCTACCCGCCCGAGGACCTGGTGCTCAAGCCGGCGCTCCAGGACGCCGCGCGCGCTGCTGCCCTGGCCCTGGCCACGGACACCGGCGACGGCGGGCCGGCTGTGATCCTAGGCACCCCCTGGGTCGACCAGGGCAAGCTCTACAACGCCATGCTGCTGCTCAAGGGCGGAAGCCTCCTGACCGCACGCTACAAATACGATCTGCCCAACTACGGCGTGTTCGACGAGAAGCGGGTGTTCGCCCAGGGGCCGGTGCCGGGGCCGATGGCCTTCCCGCTGGCGGGTGGCAGCCAGCTCCGGATCGGCGGCATGGTCTGCGAGGACATGTGGACCGAGGAGGTCGCCGAGGCGCTCCAGGAGTCGGGCGCGGAGATCCTGATCGTGCCCAACGGCTCGCCGTTCGAGCACGACAAGCCCGACGTGCGCCTCAACCTCGCGGTCGCAAGGGTCACCGAGACCGGCCTGCCGCTGATCTACTGCAACCAGGTCGGCGGCCAGGACGAGCTGGTGTTCGATGGCGCCTCCTTCGTGCTGGGCGCCGACCGGCGCCTCGCGGCCCAGGCGAGGGCATTCGAGGAGCAGCTGCTGGTCACGCGCTGGCAGCGCGACGAGGACGAGGCCTGGCGCTGCATCGAGGGCGAGATGGCACCGCCGCTCTCCGAGCTCGAGGCGATCTACCGCGCCATGTGCCTGGGCCTTGCCGACTACGTCGACAAGAACCGCTTTCCGGGTGTCGTCCTCGGCCTCTCGGGCGGCATCGATTCGGCGCTCTCGGCCGCGGTCGCGGTCGATGCGCTGGGGCCCGCGCGGGTGCACGCGGTGATGATGCCATCCCGCTACACCTCGAGCGCGAGCCTGGAGGATGCCGAAGCGGTGGCAACCTCGCTCGGCATCCGCCTCGACAGCGTCCCGATCGAGCCCGCGGTCGCGGGCTTTTCGACCATGCTCGAGCCCCTGTTCGCGGGCCGGCCCCCGGACATCACGGAAGAGAACCTGCAGGCGCGCGTGCGCGGCGTCATCCTGATGGCGATCTCGAACAAGCTGGGCTCGATGGTCCTGACCACCGGCAACAAGTCGGAAATGTCGGTCGGCTACGCCACCCTCTACGGCGACATGTGCGGCGGTTATTCCGTGTTGAAGGACGTCTACAAGACGACCGTGTTCGCGCTCGCAGGCTGGCGCAACCAGCACCTGCCGGCCGGCGCCAAAGGGCCGCCCGGCCGCGTGATCCCCGAGCGCATCATCACCAAGCCGCCCTCGGCCGAGCTGCGCGCCAACCAGACCGACCAGGACAGCCTGCCGCCGTACGATCTGCTCGATCAGATCCTCCAGGGCCTGGTCGAGCAGGACCTCGCCGCCCGCGACCTGATCGCCAAAGGCTACGACCCCGCGGTCGTGCGCAAGGTCTCGGACCTGCTCGACCTCGCCGAGTACAAGCGCCGCCAGGCGCCGCCCGGGGTCAAGATCACGCGCAAAGCCTTCGGCCGCGATCGCCGCTACCCGATCACCAACGCCTTCCGCAGGCTGCGCTGAGCCTCACCTCTCGGGCCTCTGCGAAGCCCGCGCCTGGCCCGGGGGCGTGGACCTGAGGGCGGCCATCTGCTACCGGTCCCGATCACGGGCAGCCGAGCGCCCGGTAATCTCGCCGGGTCGGCGCGGCGACCGGCAGACGCCGCGCGTCGGGCTAGGGAAGCTGGAGATGGGCACGCTTGGCGGAATCGGCGGTCGCGTTCGAGCGAGCATGCTTGCGCTGGCCCTGCTCGCGGCAGTCTCCGCCGCGCCGGCCCTGGCCCAGAGCCCGGCGCCGAGTGCCGGCGCGGAGCCGCCGCCACGCGTCCGCGAGCTGCTCGATCTGCTGGGAGATCCGGGGGTGCGCGACTGGCTCGAGGCGCAACGCACCGCCCGCCACGCTCCCGCGCCGGCCGCTCCCTCCGAGGAGGCGCGGATCGAGGGCTACTTCGCCACTCCGGTGGCCGCGATCCGGCAGCACTTCGCTTCGCTCGCGGCCGCCTTCCCGATGCTGCCGGCCGATTTCGAGCAGGCGCGGGCGCGCCTCGTCGCCGATCTCCAGGATCGCGGCCTGGTCGAGATCCTGCTTCTCCTCTGCGGGTTCGTGGCCCTGGGATTCGGCGCCGAATGGCTGTTCTGGCGGGTGACCGCGGGGGCCCGTGAGCGCCTCCGGGAGCTGGATCTGGCGACCGTCGGCGACCGGTTGCGCGCGGTCGCAACCCGGCTCGCGTTCGGCATCGGCCGGGTGACCGCGTTCGCGCTCGGCAGCATCGTCCCGTTCCTGCCCTTCCACTGGCCGCCGATGCTCAGGGAGATCGTGCTCGGCTATCTGGTGGCCTTCCTTGCCCTGCGGCTCGCGCTGGTGATCGGCCGCGTCCTCCTGGCCCCCGGCGGCCGGCACGGCCACGACCTCGAGCGCTTCCGCATCATCCCGATGAGCACGACCGCCGCCCGGTTCTGGTACCCGCGGCTGGGCCTGCTGGTCGCCTGGTTCGCCTTTGGCTGGGTCACGCTGATCCTGCTCGGTGCCCTGGGCTTCTCGCCCGAGGCCCGCCACCTGGTCGCCTATCTGCTCGGACTGGGCCTGCTCGGCATCGGGCTCGAGATGGTCTGGCGCCGACCGCGCGCCGTGCCCGGCGACGGCCAGCCGGCCGCCGGCCGGCGCGGCTCGGCCGCGGCATCCGTAACGTGCTGCTGTCGGGGTATTTCCTGGCGCTGTGGCGCTTTGGGTGGCGGGCGGCACGCCCGTCTTCTGGCTCGCCGTGCTTGCCGTCGCCCTGCCGGCAGCGATCGGCGTGACCCAGCGCTCGGTCAATCACATCCTGCGCCCGCCGGGCGTCGATGCCGGCGCCGGGCCGCCGAGCGTGCGCGCGGTCTGTCTCGAGCGTGGCCTGCGCGCCGCGCTGATCATCGGCGCCGCCCTTCTGCTGGCCCACGCCTGGCAGATCGATCTCGTGGCGCTGACCGCCAGCGACACCACGCTCACCCGTCTCGCGCGCGGCATCCTGAGCGCGATCGTGATCCTGCTGCTCGCCGACCTCGCGTGGCACGTGCTCAGAACCGTGATCGACCACAAGCTCGCGGACGCGCAGATCCAGGGCCAGCCGAACAGCGACGAAGCCAGGCGCCGGGCCCGGGCGCGGACGCTCCTGCCGATCCTGCGCAACGTGCTGTTCGTCATCCTGATGGCCATGGCGGCGATGATGGCCCTCTCGGCGCTCGGCGTGGAGATCGGACCGCTGATCGCCGGCGCGGGGGTGGTCGGGGTCGCGATCGGCTTCGGCGCGCAGACCCTGGTCAAGGATGTCATCAGCGGCATGTTCTATCTGCTCGACGACGCGTTCCGGGTCGGCGAGTACATCCAGAGCGGCAACTACAAGGGCACCGTCGAGTCCTTCAGCCTGCGCTCGGTCAAGCTCCGGCACCAGCGCGGACCGCTGTACACGGTGCCGTTCGGCACGTTGGGCGCGATCCAGAACATGAGCCGCGACTGGGTGATCGAGAAGCTGAAGGTCGGCGTCACCTACGACACCGATCTCGACAAGGTGAGAACGCTGATCAAGCAGATCGGCAAGGAGCTGGCGCAGGACCCGGAGTTCGCGCCGCACATCATCGAGCCCTTGAAGATGCAGGGCGTGGAGGCAGTTCGGCGACTTTGCGATCCAGATCAGCATGAAGATGATGACCCGCCCCGGCGAGCAGTTCGTGATCCGGCGGCGGGCCTACGCGATGATCAAGAAGGCCTTCGACGCCAACGGCATCAAGATCGCCTTCCCGACCGTGCAGGTCGCCGGGCGCGACGAAGAGAGCGGCCGCCGCGGTGGCGCGCCAGGGGCTGGAGCTGCTCCAGCCGGCCGCGCCGCCGGCCGCGTGAGGGGCGCGCGGCAGCGCCGGCGGGCATGGACCGGAGCCCGACCATCTGGTACCGATCGGCGCGCGGGCGCGGGACTCGCGGAGACGCTCGCGCGGCCAGTGAGCGGCGGGGCGCGAGGGACCCGATCAGGCGGCATGGCTGAACGGATCTATCTCTACGACACGACGCTGCGCGACGGCGGCCAGACCCAGGGCGTCGACTTCGCGGTCGCCGACAAGGTCGCGATCGCCCTGATGCTCGACCGGCTCGGGGTCGACTACGTCGAGGGCGGCTGGCCGGGCGCCAACCCGACCGACGACGGTTTTTTCCAGAGTGCGCCGAAGCTCGGGCACGCCCGGCTCACG
The DNA here is from genome assembly GCA_963756905.1 of uncultured Alphaproteobacteria bacterium. GTDB lineage: Bacteria > Pseudomonadota > Alphaproteobacteria > Geminicoccales > Geminicoccaceae > DATAOG01. The sequence goes on along the minus strand of CAVWPO010000037.1, from coordinate 34,664 downwards.
GCCTTCGGCATGACCCGGCGCCCGGGTCGCAGCGCCGCCAACGATCCGGGCCTCGCCGCCCTGTTCCAGGCCGGAACCGGGGTGATCACCCTGGTCGGCAAGAGCGCGTCCCGGCAGGTGGAGCTCCTCGGCGCGACACGCGATGAAAACCTCCGCATGATCGAGGACAGCATCGCCCTCGCCAGGCAGCGCGTGTCCGAAGTCATGTTCGATGCCGAGCATTTCTTCGACGGCCATGCCGCCGATCCCGCCTATGCGCAGGCCTGCCTCGAGGCGGCGGCTGCGGGCGGGGCGCGCTGGCTCGTGCTCTGCGATACCAACGGCGGCCGCCTGCCGCACGAGATCGCGCGCACGGTCGAGCAGGTCGCGAAGCTGATCCCGCCCGAGCGGCTCGGCATCCACACCCACAACGACGCCGAGACCGCGGTCGCGAGCAGCCTCGCCGCCGTCCAGGCCGGCTGCCGTCAGGTCCAGGGCACGCTGAATGGCCTCGGCGAGCGCTGCGGCAATGCCAATCTGGTCGCCCTGATCCCGACCTTGATGCTGAAGCTCGGCTACGCGACCGGGGTCGGCGAGGCGGGCTTGCGCCAGCTGACCGAGCTCTCACGCGGCCTCGATGAGCGCCTCAACCGGATGCCCGATCGCCACGCCGCCTACGTCGGTGCCAGCGCCTTCACCCACAAGGCCGGCCTGCACGCCTCGGCGGTCATCAAGGACCCGAGCAGCTACGAGCACGTCCCGCCCGAGGTGGTCGGCAACCAGCGCCACATCGTGGTCTCGGACCAGGCAGGCCGCGCGAGCCTGGTCAAGCGGCTCGAGGAGATCGATCTCGAGGCGCCGCCGTCGGAGGCCGAGATCCGGGCATTGCTGCGCGAGGTCAAGGAGCGCGAGGCCAACGGCTACGCCTACGAGGGCGCGGACGCGAGCTTCGAGCTCCTGGCGCGCCGGACGCTCGGTCAGGTGCCCGACTACTTCCGTCTGCAGAGCTTCCGGATCATCGACGAGCGTCGGTTCAATGCCCGCAACGAGCTGATCACGCTGTCCGAGGCGACCATCAAGGTCGAGGTCGGCGGTGCGACGCGCATGATCGTGGCCGAGGGCAACGGCCCCGTGCACGCGCTCGACACGGCGCTCCGACAGGCGCTGTCCGCGACCTATCCCGCCCTCGAGCGCATGCATCTGGCCGACTACAAGGTGCGCATCCTGACGCCTGAGGCCGGCACCGCGGCGGTCACCCGGGTGATCATCGAGAGCGCCGACGACCGGGGCCGGCGCTGGTCGACGGTCGGCGTCTCGACCAACGTGATCGATGCCTCCTACAACGCGCTGCACGACGGCATCACGTACAAGTTGCTCGTGGACGGCGCCGCGGCGGCCCACTGAATGGCCGCGGCGACCATCGCCACCGGCCCTGCCGTCATCCTGGTCCGGCCGCAGCTCGGCGAGAACGTCGGCACCGCGGCGCGCGCGATGCTGAACTTCGGCCTGACCGACCTGCGCCTGGTCCGCCCGCAGTGCGGCTGGCCGAACGTCAAGGCGCTGAATGCCGCCTCGGGCGCCAACGAGGTGCTGAACCGGCTGCAGCTGTTCGAGACGGTCGAGGCGGCGGCGGCCGATCTGCAGCGCGTTTACGCCACGACCGCGCGCGGGCGCGATCTGGCCAAGCGCGAGGTCACCGCGGCGGGAGCCGCGAGCGAAGCGCGGGCCGCGCACGCCGCCGGCCAGGGCGTCGGCATCCTGTTCGGCCCGGAACGGACCGGGCTTACCAACGACGAGCTGATCTACGCCGATGCGGTGCTGCGGATTCCGGTCAATCCCGAGTTCGTCTCGCTCAACCTCGCGCAGGCGGTGCTGCTGGTCGCCTACGAGTGGTGGCAGTCGGCCGATCCGCCGCCGGCACGCGCGGCGATCGCGGGCACCGGCCCGCCGGCGACCCGGCCGCCAACCGAGCTTGCGACCCAGCCAGCGACCAAGCGAGCGAGCTCGCGGGGCTGCTCGACCATCTGGTGGCCGAGCTCGATGCCGTGGACTTCTTCCGCACCCCTGATCGGCGGCTCAGCATGGTGCGCGCGCTGCAGGCGATCTTCGCGCGCGCCGGGCTCGGCACGCCCGACGTCCATCTGCTGCGCGGCGTGATCAAGCAGCTGGCCCGCGGCCGCCGGGGGCGTCAGGCCCCCTGAGCGTTCGGGATGGCAGGCGATGATCACATGATCCCGTCCTCTCGGAAGCATGGAGGTCGCGTAGGATGGCCGACGCCCAGATCCGGAAGCGCGACCACCGGGTGAGCGTCGTTCCGGGGCGCCGCGCGTGGATTAACGCATCCGAAACGGGATCTGGCCCAGAGTTCGTGCTCTGGCGGCGGCATCGGGTCGCGCAGGCCGGTTTCGGGAACCTGAGCTTGGATCAAGCAGGGGGGATCCTCCGTGGACTGAGGTCGAGCCGGTTCGCCCAGGGGCGCGACCAGGCGGCCCCGGGCAAGGCCGATCCGCAGCGGCCCGCCCAGGGGCGCGACCAGGGGTCGGCAAAGCCGACCCACGGCCCGCCCGGGCGCGACCAGGGGGTTGCGAGCAAAGCCGATCCGCATCGGGCCGCCCCGGGACGCGACCAGGGGGCCTGAGCAAGGGCGATCCGCAGCGGCCCGCAGAGGGGCGTGCGCCGGGAGCGCCGAGCCAAGCGGATCCGAATCGGCAGGCCGCAATCCGCCCGGACGGCGCGCTGCTGGGCCGAGTCATGTCGGTCGCCGGCGCGATCATCTGGGGCCTGCTGGAGGCTGAGGGCGCCGGCTCCGTCGAGATCGGCCACGTGGTCCGGCTGCAGGGTGCCACCGGCCGCAGCTTCGGCGTCATCACCACGCTCAAGAACGACGGCCGCCGCGCCGGCGAGGACGACCGGCGGCTGGTCGAGATCCGGCTGATCGGTGAGATCCTGACCAGCAGCTCGAACCGCTGGCGCTTCCAGCGCGGGGTCTCCAGCTATCCGCCGCTCGACAGCCCGATCCACGCCGGCACGCGCGAGGAGCTGTGCGCGATCTACGCGCGGCCCGAGGTCTCGACCGTCCGGCTCGGCACCCTGCGCAACGCCGCCGATCTGCCGGCCTTCGCGATGACCGACAATCTGCTGGGCAAGCATTTCGCCGTGCTGGGCACCACCGGCGCCGGCAAGTCCTGCGCCGTGACCGTGATCCTGCGCGCGATCCTGGATGCCTGCCCCTTCGGCCACATCATCATGCTCGACCCGCACAACGAGTATGCGACCGCCTTCCAGAACCGGGCCGAGCTGCTCAACCCGAGCAACCTCAAGCTGCCGTACTGGCTGCTGAACTTCGAGGAGATCGCCGCGATCCTGGTCAATCAGGAATTGCCCGAGGGCGCCTACGCCGAAGGCGCCATCCTCCGGCGCGCGATCCTCAAGGCCAGGCGCAACTTCTCGGGCGAGGCCGGCAGCCAGGACCACGTCACGGTCGACACGCCGGTACCCTACCGCCTGTCCGAGCTGATCCAGGTGCTCAAGGACGACATGGGCGCCTTCAACAAGGCTGACAGCGCGGTCTTCTATCAGCATCTGATCAATCGCGTCGAGAGCGTGAGCAGCGACAAGCGCTACGACTTCATGTTCTCGAGCTTCAGCGTCCGCGACAACATGCGCCAGATCCTGTCGCGGATCCTGCGTATCCCGGTCGAGGGCAAGCCGCTGACGATCATCGATATCTCGGGGGTGCCCTCGGAAATCGTCGACGTCGTGGTCTCGGTGCTGTGCCGGCTGATCTTCGAGTTCGCGCTCTGGAGCGATCGCGAGCGGACGCCGCCCTTGCTGCTGGTCTGCGAGGAGGCGCATCGCTACGTGCCGCGCGACGACCAGGCGGGCTTCGCACCGACCCGGCGGGCGATCTCGCGGATCGCCAAGGAGGGCCGTAAATACGGGCTCTCGCTCTGCCTGGTGACCCAGCGCCCGGCCGACCTCTCGGTCAGCAGCCTGTCCCAGTGCAACACGATCTTCGCGCTCCGGCTCGGCAACGAGCACGACCTCGAGTTCGTCCGCCACGCCGTGCCCGACAGCTCGCGCTGGCTGGCCGACGCCCTGCCCGCGCTCAACACCCAGGAGGCGCTGGTGCTCGGCGACGGCGTGCCGGTGCCGCTGCACATCCGCTTCTTGGACCTGGCTCCTGCGGAGCGCCCGGCCAGCACGACGCCGCCCTTCGCCACCGCCTGGCAGGGCGATCAGGGCGACGAGAGCCTGATCGCGGAGACCATCGACCGCTGGCGCCACCAGGTGCGCTCGCAGGTCCCCTAGACTGCCGGGCGGGCGGACGACAACCCTGCCCGGACGAGCTGAGAACGCGAGGCCGGCGCAAAGCCTTTGACATCGCTCGGCCGATCGCTATAACCGGCGCGGTCCGAAGAGCGCGCATCGCCCGCGCTCCGCTGGGCTTCGCCGGAATGCCAGGCCCAGCCCTGCGCGATCCACCCCCTGTCGGAATGTCAGCACCGCCGTCATGACCAAACGCGTCGAAGCCAAGAACAAGATCTGCCGCCGCCTCGGGGTCAACCTCTGGGGCCGGGCGCGCAACCCGATCGTCAAGCGCGACTATCCGCCGGGCGAGCACGGCTCCAAGCGGCGCAAGATCTCAGGCTACGGCCAGCAGCTGATGGCCAAGCAGAAGCTCAAGGGCTACTACGGCAACATCACCGAGCGGCAGTTCCGGCGGCTCTATCAGGAGGCCGCGCGCCGGCGCGGCGACACCGCCGAGCACATGGTCGGCCTGCTCGAGCGCCGCCTCGACACCGTGGTCTACCGGTTGAACTTCGTGCCGACCGTGTTCGCGGCGCGCCAGTTCGTCAACCATGGCCATGTCACGGTCAACGGCCGGCGGGTCACCATCCCGAGTTACGCGGTGCGCGAAGGCGACGTCGTCGAGGTGCGCGAGAAATCCAAGAACCTGGCGCTCGTGCTCGGCACCATCCAGCAGCCCGAGCGCGACGTTCCGGACTACCTCGCGCTCGACCTCCGGGCGCTCAAGGGCACCTTCGTGCGGGTCCCCAAGCTCGCCGACGTGCCCTATCCGGTGCAGATGGAACCGCATCTGGTGATCGAATACTACTCGCGCTGAGCCCCGCTGCGCCGGCGCCTGCCGCGGGCGATCCGATTCCCTGATCCGACGCCTCTTCGGGCGCAGATCGTCGCAGCCTACCCTGCGCGCGGGTTGCGCCGCGGCGCGCCCGACGCCATATCGGCGTCGTCGCGCGGCCGTCGCGGGCGGTTCAGCCGTCGTTCAACTGGCCTGTGCTGCTCTGGGGCGGTTGCCGGTTGTGGGACCGAGCTGCAACAGCCAGGTGAAAACGACCTTCCACGTGCCGAACCTGGTCGCCTTGCCCGCACCCTGGAGACTAGGATGCCGGCGCCCGTCGACCGTGGCCCACCAGGCGTCGCGGACCGTCGGGCTTTCGAGGAGCGATCCGAACGTGGCCAGCCGTCTCGTCCGAGCGACGTCTCTCCTGATCCTGGGGCTGGTCGCGCTCACGCTCACGACCGGGCCGCTCCGCGCCACGCAGGACGAGCCGCTGAGCCTCCGCTATGGCCTCTACTGGGCGGGCTTCCAGATCGCCACCCTGACGCTCCGCCACCAGGTCGGGTCGGACGGCTACCGCTCGCAGCTGGACGTTCAGACCGTGGGCTTGATCGAGCGTCTGGTTCACTACCGCTCGATGGCGCAGGCGATCGGGCGCCTCGATCCGGGCGAGGGCCTGACGCCGGTCACCTACCGGTCCCAATATCAGACCAACAAGAAAGATCGGCGCTCGATCGTGCAGTTCGATCCGCAGAGCGGCGATGTCGTCGACCTCGAGAACACCAAACGGGGCAAGTCCGAGGGCAACCAAGTTCCGGAGGCACTCGAGAGCGGCGTCATCGACCCGCTGACCGCGTTCTTCCAGCTGCGCGACTACGTCGCCACGGCGGGCGCCGGCGAGCCCTTCACCGCGGCGGTGTTCGACGGCCGCCGGCGCCTCGACCTCAAGGCGCAGGTGACCGGGCGCGATCGCACCCACGTCGCCGGGCACGATCGGCGCGTGGTCCGGGTCGCGCTCACGCTGACCCTGGTCGCCGGCTCAGACCTCGACGACGCCGAGGCGGCCGCGGCCGGCGACGACCGGTTCGAGCTCGAGCTCCTGCTCAGCGATGATGACCGCCTGCTGCCGCTGCAGATCCATACCCGCGGCTCGCCGATCACCGGCACCATCGAGCTGCTGCAGGACTGCTCCGGCGAGGCGGGTTGTCAGCTGGCGGCGCGCTGATCCCGGGCCGTCGCCCGGCCCTGAACCTCAGGCGGCGACTTCGGTCTCGACGCCCTTGTCCTGCAGGAAGGTCGCCAGCTCGCCGCTCTGGTACATCTCGCGGATGATGTCGCAGCCGCCCACGAACTCGCCCTTGACGTAGAGCTGGGGGATCGTCGGCCAGTTGCTGAATTCCTTGATGCCCTGGCGCAGCTCATCGTCCGAGAGCACATCGAACGCCTTGAACTTGACGCCTGCGAGGGACAGCACCTGGACCACCTGGGCCGAGAAGCCGCACTGCGGGAAAACCGGGCTGCCCTTCATGTAGAGCACGACCGGATTGGTCTCGATGTCGTTCTGGATGCGGGCAAGCACGTCGCTCATCGTCGGCTCCTTGGGAACGCGTTCGGTTCAATCCGGCGCAGCGGTGGTCAGGGCCAGGGCATGCAGCTCGCCGCCCATGCGCGCGCCGAGCGCCCGGTAGACCATCTGGTGCTGCTGGACCCGGCTCTTGCCGCGAAAGGCGGGTGCGATCACGTGCGCCCGGTAGTGATTGCCGTCGCCCGCGAGATCCTCGATGGTCACCTCCGCCTGCGGCAGACCCTCGCGGATCAAGGCGCTGATCTCGTCGGCGGTCATCGCCATCGCGTGCCGTCCATTGCTCACGCCAGCCCGGTCTTTGGAGGTGTTGCGCCCATCAGCGCCGGCAGCCAGCCCTCGTGGACCCGGGCGAGCTCGTGCAAGGATATGGCATCGCCGCCCGCCAGCGTCAACGCGCCGCCGCCGGTGGTCCCGACCCGGCGCGTCAGCACGCCCTGGCGCCCGGCCGCTGCGAGCAGCGCCCCGAGACGCTCTGGTGCCACCGCGAGCAGGTAACGGCCCTGGTCCTCTCCGAACAGCCAGCCGTGGTCCCCCTCCGGCGGCACTTCCAGGTCGGCGCCGATCTCGGACGCCAGCACCATCTCGGCGAGCGCCACCGCGAGGCCGCCGTCGGCGAGATCGTGGCAGGCCGCGATCTCACCGGCCACGATCCAGGCGCGCACCAGCTCGCCGTGGCGGCGCTCGGTCGCCAGATCGACCGGCGGCGGCGCGCCCTCCTCGCGGCCACAGACCGCGCGCAGGTAGAGGGACGACCCGAGCCAGCCGAAGGTCTCGCCGACCAGGACCAGCGCCAGGCCCTCGCGCCGATAGCCGATCGTCGCGAGCCGGCCGAGGTCCTCGATCAGGCCAAGACCGCCGATCACAGGCGTCGGCAGGATCGCCCGGCCGTCGGTCTCGTTGTAGAACGAGACGTTGCCGGACACGATCGGGAAGTCGAGCGCCCGGCAGGCGTCCGCCATGCCCTCGAGGCAGCCCGTGAACTGACCCATGACCACCGGGTTCTCGGGGCTGCCGAAGTTCAGGCAGTCGGTGGCCGCGAGCGGCCGCGCGCCGACCGCGCAGAGGTTGCGCCAGGCCTCGGCCACCGCCTGCCGGCCGCCGGTCACCGGATCGGCGAAGCAATAGCGGGGCGTGCAGTCGGTGGTCAGCGCCAGGCCGCGGTTGCTGCCGTGGATCCGGATCACGGCGGCATCGCCGCCCGGCCGCTGCACCGTATCGCCCATGACCATGTGGTCGTATTGCTCGTAGATCCAGCGCTTGGAGGCGAGGTCGGGGCAGCCCAGCAGGCGGAGCAGCGCCTCCCGGTGACCGAGCGGCGCATTGACGTCGCGGGCGATCACCGGCGGCGGCACGGGGCTGCGGACATGGGGCCGTCGATAGACCGGCGAGCCGCCGCTGACCGGGGCGATCGGGATGGTTGCCACCTCCTCGCCGCCAAAGCGCAGCACCATGGCGCCGGTATCCGTCACCCGGCCGACCGTGACGCAATCCAGATCCCACTTGGCGAATACGGCCCGCGCCATCGCCTCGGCCCCCTGACGGAGCACGAGCAACATCCGCTCCTGGCTCTCCGAGAGCAGGATCTCGTAGGGGGTCATGCCGGTCTCGCGGGTCGGCACCCGGTCGAGGTCCATCTCGATGCCGGTGTGGCCGCGCGCCGCCATCTCGAACGACGACGAGGTGAGGCCGGCCGCGCCCATGTCCTGGATCGCGACGATCGCGTCGGTCTGCATCAGCTCCAGGCAGGCTTCCAGCAGCAGCTTTTCGGTGAACGGGTCGCCGACCTGCACCGTCGGGCGTCTCGCCTCGGTCGCATCGCTGAACTCGGCGGACGCCATGGTCGCGCCATGGATGCCGTCGCGGCCGGTCTTGGCGCCGACGTAGACCACCGGATTGCCGCTTCCGGCGGCGCGGGCGTAGAAAATCTGGTCGCAGCGGGCGATGCCCACGCACATCGCGTTGACCAGGATGTTGCCGTTGTAGGCGGGGTGGAACGTGGTCTCGCCGCCGACCGTGGGCACGCCGATGCAGTTGCCGTAGCCCGCGATGCCGGCGACCACGCCGTCGACCAGGTGCCGGGTCTTCGGGTGGTCCGGTGCGCCGAAGCGCAGCGAATCGAGGATCGCCACCGGTCTGGCGCCCATGGTGAAGACATCCCGGAGAATCCCGCCGACCCCGGTCGCCGCCCCCTGGCAGGGCTCGATGTAGCTCGGGTGGTTGTGGCTCTCGATCTTGAAGACCGCGGCCATCCCCTCGCCGAGATCGACCACGCCCGCGTTCTCGCCGGGCCCGCAGATCACCCACGGCGCCTCGGTCGGCAGCTGCTTCAGCCAGTGTTTCGACGACTTGTAGGAGCAGTGCTCGCTCCACATGACCGAGAAGACGCCGAGCTCGACCAAATTCGGCGGCCGCCCGAGGATCTCGAGGATTCGCGCGTACTCGGCCTCGGAGAGCCCGTGTTCGGCGACCAGCTCGGGCGTCACTTCGAATCTCATCCGAGAGCCTCGACCAGCGTGCGGAGCATGGTTCGACCGTCGGTGCCGCCGGTCATCGGATCGGCGGCGCGCTCGGGGTGGGGCATCATGCCGAGCACGTTGCGCCCGGCACCCAGCACGCCCGCGATCGCCGCGAGCGAGCCGTTCGGGTTGTGAAGGTAGCGGAACGCGATCCGGTCCCCGTCCTGGAGGCGCCTCAGGTCGTCCGGGGCGCAGACGTAGCAGCCGTCGTGATGGGCGATCGGGATCGAGAGGGTCTGGCCCTCGGCGTAGCCGGCGGTGAACACGGATGCGGTGCTGGCGACCTCGAGCCCGACCGGCTTGCAGATGAACTTGAGGCCGGCGTTGCTGAGCACCGCCCCCGGCAGCAGCCCGGCCTCGGTCAGGATCTGGAAGCCGTTGCAGATGCCGAGCACGGCGACGCCCGCGGCCGCGCGCCGGATCACCTCGGGCATGACCGGCGCGCGCGCGGCGATCGCGCCGCAGCGCAGATAGTCGCCATAGCTGAAGCCGCCCGGCAGCACGATCAGATCGAGCCTCGGCAATTCGGTCTCGGCGTGCCAGACCCGTGCGACCTTGGCGCCGGCGGCGGCGAGTGCGACCGCGATGTCGCGATCGCAGTTCGAGCCCGGAAAGGTGATCACGCCCGCCTGCACGCGTTCCCCTCGAAGCGTCGGACGGTCAGTGCTCGCCGTCCTCGAAGGTCAGGGAATAGGTCTCGATCACCGGATTGGCGAGCAGCTGCTCGCACATCGCCTTGACCTCGGCCGCCGCCTGCGCCCGGTCGCTCCGGTCGAGCTCGAGCTCGATCAGCTTGCCCTGACGGACCGCGCCCACGCCTTCAAAGCCCAGCTGCGCCAGCGCCCGCCCGATCGCCGCTCCCTGCGGATCGAGCACGCCGTCTTTGAGCCGGACGTGGACCCGCGCCTTCATGATCCGTTGGAAACGCGTCGCCGGGCGCGCGTCATTGGACGGTTTCGGGGCCCTTGAGGTCGCGCGGTCCGGCCTCGGGCAGGATGCCGAGGCGCCTTGCCACCTCCTGGTAGCCCTCCTCGACCCGGCCGAGATCGCGCCGGAACCGGTCCTTGTCGAACTTCTCGTTGGTGGTGGCATCCCAGAGGCGACAGCCGTCCGGGCTGATCTCGTCGGCCAGCACGATCCGCATCTCGTCCTCCTCCCAGAGCCGGCCGAACTCGAGCTTGAAGTCGATCAGGCGCAGGCTCACGCCCGCGAACAGGCCGGTCAGGAAGTCGTTGATGCGCAAGGACAGGTTCAGGATCTCGTCGAGGTCCTGGTAGCTCGCCCAGCCGAACGCCGTGATGTGCTCCTCGCTGACCATCGGATCGCCGAGCTCATCGGACTTGTAGTAGTACTCGACGATCGAGCGCGGCAGCGGCGAGCCTTCCTCCATGTGGAAGCGCTGGGCGAGCGAGCCCGCGACCACGTTGCGGACCACGACCTCGAGCGGGATGATCTCGACCTCCTTGATCAGCTGCTCGCGCATGTTGAGCCGGCGGACGAAATGGGTCGGGATGCCGATCGCCGCCAGGCGCAGCATGAGGTGCTCGGAGATCCGGTTGTTGAGCACGCCCTTGCCGGTGATCACGCCCTGCTTCTGATTGTTGAAGGCGGTCGCGTCGTCCTTGAAATACTGGATGAGCGTGCCCGGCTCGGGCCCCTCGAACAGGACCTTGGCCTTGCCTTCGTAGACTTTGCGGCGGCGGCTCATGCGGCGGTCCATGCAGCGGGCCTCGGGCGGCGGGCGACCAGTCGGCGCGCCGTCTATAGCGCAGGCGCGGGACGAACACAACCGAAGCACCGCCGCTTGAGATGCGTATCAAAGTGCGCAGCAGGTCATGTCGAGGTTGCCGCCTCCGGGCGCCCTGCCGGACCTCGGCCGGCGCGCCGGGTTCGCCGCGCAAAGCCGCTCGCGCCCGAGAACTCGCGACGACACGCGGATAATTCCGGCGCGGTGCGAACGCACGCCCGGCGCGAACCCGGGCGGCTCCTTGCGCCTGCTCGACCAATTGACCCGAGCCGCGCTGCCCCTCACCAGTGCGAGGCGGCTCCGGAGGGAGGCGACGGTTTGGCACGAGGATGGCGGCGAGATCGCATGAGGGCATCCTTGAGAGCTCGAGGCGACGACGTGCGCCGGGTGAGGTCACGCGGGTTCGGCCTTGCGCCGGCCGGCGCAACTCAATAACACGCGCGGCCATGTCGTCCCCATCGTCCAGGCCCGCGGCGGTGGCCGTGCTCGACGTCGGCAGGACCAACGTCAAGCTGCTGGCGATCGGGCCGGATGGCGCGATCCGGTCGTCGCGCCAGGCCCCCAACGCCCTGCGCACGGGCGAGCCCTATCCGCACTGCGACACCGAGCATCTGTGGCGCTGGCTGATGGCGGCGCTCGCGGATCTGGGCGAGCGCTTCGCGATCGAGGCGATCGTCCCGACCAGCTATGGCGCGAGCGCCGCTCTGGTCGGCGATGCCGAGCTGGTGCTGCCGGTCCTCGACTATGAAGTGGAGCCGCCGGCCGCGATCGCCGCGGCCTACGCCGAGATCGCGCCCTGGTTCGAGGAGTGCTGCTGCCCGATCGGCCCGGCCGGGCGCACGCTCGGCCGCCAGCTGTTCTGGCAGAGCCGGCGGTTCGCCGAGGCCTTCGCGCGCGTGCGCTGGATCCTGCCCTGGCCGCAGTATTGGGCCTGGGGCCTGTGCGGCGTGCCCGCCTGCGAGGCGACCTCGCTGGGCGCCCAGACCCAGCTCTGGAACCCGCGCGAGCGCGACTTCTCGAGCCTGGTCGAGCGCCAGGGCTGGCGTGACCGGCTGCCGCCCTTGCGCAACGCCTGGGACGTGCTCGGGCCCCTGCAGTTCGAGGTCGCGGCCAAGACCGGCCTGCCGCTCGAGACCCCCGTGCTGTGCGGCATCCAGGATGAGGGCGCCAACCTCGCCCGCTATCTCTCGGCCGGCATCGAGGACTTCGCCCTGATCGCGACCGGCACCCGGCCGATGATCTGCAACCCGGGCCTGCCGCTCGACCGGCTCGATCCGCTGCGCGATACCGCCTCGGGCACCGATCTCCTGGGCCGGCCGGTCGCCTGCGCGAGATTCGTGGGCGCAAAGGAATATGCCGCGATCGCCGGGCCGGACGGGCTGGCCGCGCGCCCGGGCGCGGCCGAGGTCCAGGCGCTGATCGCGGACCGGGTCATGGCGCTGCCGTCCTTTGCTCGCAGCGGCGGGCCCTATCCCGGCATCGGCGGCAAGGGCCGGATCAGTGGCCCGCGGCCGCGCTCGCCTGAGGCCCGGGCGGCGCTCGCCACCCTCTACGTCGCTCTGATGGCGAGCGTCGGGCTCGACCTCCTGGAGGCGCGCGGCCAGATCATCGTCGACGGCAGCTTCGCCGAGGACCCGCTGTTCCCAGGCCTGCTCGCAGCCCTCCGGGCCGGCCAGCCGGTCGCGGCCTCGAGCGAGCCCTATGGAAGGGCCCTCGGCGCCGCTTCGCTGGTCGGCTGGCCGGACCGCCGGATGCCGACTGAGGCCCGCCTGCGCCCGGTCGAGCCGCTCGCGGTCCGTGGGCTCGAGACCTACGCCGCGCGCTGGCGGGCGGCGGTCGATGCGATCGAGCGCGACCCGCCGCGCGGGGTCAGGGCGTCGGCGCGTCGGCGCGCAGCAGGCCCTCCTGCTTGAGCTCGGCCCAGAAGTCGGCCGGAATCCGGGGCGCGAAGATCGCGAGGTTCTGCTCGACCTCTGCCGGCGCGCGGGTGCCGGGGATCACGGTCGCGACCGCGGGATGGCCGAGCGGGAACTGCAGCGCCGCGGTCGGCAGGCGGACGCGATGGCGGGCGCAGACCGCCTCGATCCGGCGCACCCGCTCCAGGATTTCGGGCGGCGCTGGCGAGTACTGGAAGTAGGCGCCCTCGACCGCGCCGGTCGCGAGAATGCCGGTATTGTAGACGCCGCCGATGATCAGAGCGATGCCGCGCTGCTCGCAGAGCGGCAGGAAGGCATCGAGCGGCGCCTGCTCGAGCAGGGTGTAGCGCCCGGCGAGCAGGAAGCAGTCGAAGTCGCCGCGCGCGGCGAGGTCCTGGCAGGCGGCGGTCTCGTTGACGCCGGCGCCGATCGCCCGGACCGCACCCTGCTCGCGCAGCTCCACCATCGCCTTGTAGCCGCCGGCCATGAACTCGCCGACCCGCGCTTGGCGCGCCGCCTCCGAGCCGTGGGTCCAGACGTCGAGGTCGTGCACCAAGAGGATGTCGATCCGGTGCATGCCGAGGCGCTGCAGGCTGTCCTCGACCGAGCGCATGACGCCATCGTAGCCGTAGTCGTAGACCTCGGCGAACGGCAGCGCGTCCTTGAAGGGCCCGTGCTCCAGCGTCTTGGGGTCGCCCGGCCGGAGCAGGCGACCGACCTTGGTCGAGAGCACGAAGCTGTCGCGGTCCCGGCCGCGCAGCGCCTCGCCGATCCGATGCTCGCCGAGGCCGTAGCCATAGAGCGGGGCGGTGTCGAAGTAGCGGATGCCGGCGTCGTAGCAGGCGCGCACCGTGGCCCAGGTGGTGGCGTCCGACAGCGCCTCGAACAGGTTGCCGAGCGGGGCCCCGCCGAACCCCATGATCGTGACCTCGACCCCGGACTTGCCGAGCCGCCGCCTCTCGCTCGCCTGCATCGCCTGCCTCCCTGCGTTTCCGCCGATCTTACGCCACTCCGGGGACCAGCGTCACCAAGCGAACCGCTGGTCAGAGCATCCAGGGCCACGATAAGATAACGTTGGAGGTGGGGCTATGGACTGGCGTGAGAGAATTACGGTTGACCCCGAGGTCTTGGCTGGCAAGCCGGTGGTCAGTGGCACGCGCCTGTCGGTCGAGTTCGTCGTCGGGCTGCTAGCTGAGGGTTGGACAGTTCGGCAGGTCCTCGCCAACTACCCGACGCTCGGCACAAAAGACGTCCGAGCCTGCCTGGCCTACGCCGCCGAGGTTTTGCGCGACGAGACGACCTATCCCATGCCCGCGTAAGCCGTGCGGTTCCTGGCCGACGAGAACATTCCGCGCGCGGTGGCGCGGGCCTTGATCAAGCAGGGCCATGACGTAACGACGATCAGCGACGTCGAACGGGGCGCCGGCGACCATCGGATCGTTGCCCGGGCCGAGCGCGAGGGGCGAGTGCTTCTCACTTTCGACAAGGATTTCGGGGAGATCGCGTTTCGCTCGGCGCGATCGCCGAACTGCGGGATCATCTTGCTGCGGTTCGTACCCCGAGGTCCCGAAGATGCGGTCGCGGTGGTCGCGACGGCGATCGCCATGCGCGACGACTGGATCGGCCAGTTCGCGGTCGTCGAGCGTGATCGGCTACGCGTCCGTCGGCTGCGAACCCCGCCTCGCCCAAGCGAGCCTCTCTGAACGGGTGGGCGTATCCTCTTGGGCGAGCGCTGGCTTTGACGGCTCACTCGGCGGCCGAAGCGGCAGGGGCCGGTGTGAAAAACACCTGCGGGGCGGCGGCGATCAGGCGGCGCTCGGCGCCGGCCTGCGGCTGGCGATGGCAGTCGGGGTCGGCGATCGTGCGGTAGCAGTAGACCACGCCGCGGCTCCGCCAGCCAGGCGGGAGTGCGGCGCGGCCGGCGCACAGCCGGCGAGCAGCAGGAGCAGTGATCAGCAGATGCGCGCATCGCATGCTGCCAAGGTCGCGCGGCGGTCGGCGGTGCGCAAGCCGGGCGCCCGATTGCTGCACCCCGGTAGGCTCGGCACGATCCAGGGCCGGCGGCGCCAGTTGATCTCCCGCTGGCCGCGCGCTACCACACCATCAGGCCCGCTCGCCAGATGCGGTCGAGCGCGGAGCCAACCATGGGAGGCAAGCAAGATGACAGCAGGGACTCGCAGCCTGGCCGGGGCGAGCGCTCTGGCCCTGGCGCTGGCTGGCGGCGTCGCCCTCTGCTCGGCCGCGGCGCAGGCGCAGATGAAGCACGAGGGCGTGACCGCGACCGTCATGACCTTCACCGGGCCGCAGATCGCCGAGCCGCTGCAGCGGCGCGCGCCCGACTTCAAGAAGCTGACCGGCGCCACCATCAACGTCGTGACCGTGCCGTTCTCCGACCTCTACAGCAAGCTGCTGACCGACTTCGCCACCGGCACCAACAGCATCGACGGCATGGTCTTCGCGCCGCAGTGGATGGTCGACTACATCGACCCCGGCTATCTCGAGGACCTGACCGACCGGGTCAAGGCCGACAAAGCTCTGCAATGGGACGACGTGGCGCCCTTCTTCCGCAACTTCAGCGCCACCTTCAACGGCAAGATCTACACGATCCCGCTCGATGGCGACTTCCAGATGGTCTACTATCGGAGCGATCTGCTGAAGCAGGCAGGCCTCAACCCGCCCAAGACCTGGGACGACTATCTCCAGATCGCCAAGACCTTCCACGGCCAGGACCTGAACGGCGACGGCAAGCCCGACTATGGTTCCTGCATCGCCAAGAAGCGCAACGCCCAGTCCTACTGGATGATCATCTCGGTCGCCGCTGGTTTCCTGCAGTCCCAGGGGACCGCCCAGGGCGCGTTCTTCAAGACCGAGGACATGAGCCCGCTGTTCAACAACGAGGCGTTCGGCAAGGCGCTCGACATCTATGCCGAGACCACCAAATACGGGCCGCCCGACGAGATCAACCTGGACGTCGGCGATACCCGCGGCCTGTTCACGACCGGGCGCTGCGCGCTCTCGGTCGACTGGGGCGACATCGGCACGCTCGCGATCGATCCCGCGACCTCCAAGGTCCAGGACAAGGTCGGCGCGGTCATCCTGCCAGGCTCCAGCCAGGTGCTCGATCGCGCGAGCGGCAAGCTCGTGGCCTGCAACGCCGAGCGCTGCCCGTACGCCACGGACGGCATCAACCACGCCCCGTTCGCGGCCTTCGGCGGCTGGTCGGGAGCGGTCAATGCCTCGAGCTCCGACAAGGTCAAGGCCGCGGTCTACGACTTCTTCTCCTACATGAGCCAGCCGGCGCAGTCGAACGCGGACGTCACGATCGGGATCACCGGCTTCAATCCGTACCGCATCTCGCAGTTCAAGAACCTCGATCTCTGGCTCAAGGCCGGGATGAGCGAGGCGGCCGCCAAGAACTATCTCGGCGCGATCGCCGACAGCCTGAACAGCCCCAACATGGTGCTCGATCTGCGCGTGCCGCAGAACCAGCGCTATGAGCAGATCGTGCTCGACACCGCGATCAGCCGCATGCTCGCGGGCGAGATCAACCGCGACCAGGCGATGGCCGACATCGAGAAGGGCTGGAACGAGATCACCGACGAGCTGGGCAAGGACGGGCAGCTCGCGGCCTACAAGGCTACGCTCGGCATCAAGACCGAGTGAGCGGTCCGGCGGTCACCGATGCCGGCGCGGGGCCAGGGCTTGGGCGGCCGGGCTCCGCGCCGGAGGCCTCTCGATTGGAGGGCTTGACCCGGCGGCTCGACCAGCACGCGCCGGCCGTGTTCGTGATGCCGGCGGTGCTGGTCGTGCTCGCCATGTCGATCTTCCCGCTGATCGTCTCGCTCTACCTGTCGCTCGCCCGGTTCCGCTTCGTCAAAGGCGGCTTCGAGCTCAAGTTCATCGGCCTGTACAACTACAAGAAGCTGCTGTTCGGCAGCGAGCAGTTCCATTTCCTCGGCGACTTAGGCCACCTGGGAGGTGGTGCCTGGACTTTACTCGTCCTTGCCGCCCTCGCCCTCATCGCGCTGCTCGTGCGCTATGCGCGACGCGACGACGTCGGGCTGTTCGCGGTGCTCCGGCGCACCCTGGTGGCGGCGCTGGCCTGGGGCGGGCTGCTGCTGATCCTGGTCACCAACACCGGCGGCGGCCACCCCGGCAGCTTGGTCGTGACCCTCTTCTACGTCGGCATCGGGGTCGCGGTGCAGTACGTCATCGGGCCTTGGCCTCGCCCTGCTCTGCACCCAGAACCTGCCCGGCCGCACGTTCTTCCGGGTGGTGTTCTTTCTGCCGATGATGATCACGCCGGTCGGCATCGCCTACACCTTCCGCATGCTGACCGACACGACCAAGGGCCCGTTCAGCCCGATCTGGCAATATTTCGGCTGGGGCGAGACCTCCTGGGTGGTCGTCCCCTGGGGCGCCCGGATGGCGGTCATGATCGGCGACGCCTGGCAGTGGATCCCGTTCATGTTCATCGTCCTGCTGGTCGCGATCGAGAGCCAGCCGCAGGACCAGCGCGAGGCGGCGCTGGTCGACGGCGCCTCGCGCCTGCAGACCTTCCGCTACGTCACCTGGCCCGCGATCCTGCCGGTCTCGATCACGGTCGTGATCATCCGCGTGATCGAGGCGTTCAAGATCGTCGACCTGCCGAACGTGCTCACCAACGGCGGCCCGGGCATCGCCTCGGAATCGATGACGCTGCACGCCTACGTCGCCTGGCGCGCGCTCGACCTCGGCGGCTCCGCGGCGATCGCGTATATGCTCCTGTTCGTGGTCGCCTTCGTCTGCCTGTCGCTGCTCGCGTTCCTGCGGCCGCCCGAGGCGGCGGCCCCGCCATGAGCACGCCGGCCGCCGGCCCGCGGGCTCGCCTGGCTGATCCGGCCGCGCCGCGCCCTCGACCCCTCGCCGCTCAGCATGGCGCTCGCCTATCTGGCGCTGGGCTTTTGGGCCTTCGTCGTGCTGTTCCCGCTCTATTGGGTGTTCATCACCTCGTTCAAGATCCCGCTGGCGGTCAACGACGGCCCGTTCTACCTGCCATGGGTCGACTTCCAGCCGTCACTGCACGCCTGGAAGTACATCTTCGTCGATCTCGGCCCCGACACCTTCCGGCCCTATCTGCATTCGGTGATCGTGGCGCTGGCGAGCTCGGTGATCGCGCTGGTGCTGGGCAGCATGGCGGGCTATGGCCTCGCGCGCATGACCTACCGGCCGCGGCTCGGCAACATCGGCCTGTTCGTGGTCGCGGTGGTCCTCGCGATCATCCTCGTGGTTGGCTTCGACGTGGCCTGGGAGATCGCGCTCGCCCTGGCGCTGGCCATCTTCCTGCTGCTCGTCCAGACCCTGGGCCGGCGCTTCAAGCGCGCGCTCGGCAACGACGACATCGCGTTCTGGATGATCTCCCAGCGCATCCTGCCGCCGGTCGCGGTGGTCATCCCGGTCTACGTGCTGTTCCAGCAGATGGGCCTGCGCGATTTGCTGGCCGCGCTGATCATCACCTACGTCGCGGTCAACCTGCCGATCGTGGTCTGGCTGATGCGCGACTTTTTCCAGACCGTGCCGCTCGAGCTCGAGGAGTTGGCGATGATCGACGGCGCCTCGCGCTTTAGGATCTTCTGGTCGATCGTGCTGCCGATCGCACGCGCCGCCCTCGCCTCGGCCTTTCTCCTGATGCTGATCCTGACCTGGAACGAGTATCTGCTCGCGCTGATGCTCTCGACCGCCAACACCCAGACCCTGCCGCTGCTGATCGCGGCTCAGAACGCCACGCGCGGGCCGCAGTGGTGGTACATGTCGGTCCTGATCCTGATCATGGTGGCGCCGGTCGTGCTCATGGCGGTGGCCCTCGAGCGCTACATCCGCCGCGGCATGCTGGTCGGCGCGGTCAAGGGCTGAGCTGGCGCCGCGGGCGATCCTCTATTGCCAGCCGACCGGCTCGTAGCCGCGCGCGCGCAGGCAGTGGTCGACGAAGTTGCGGTAGGCCTGGCTGGGGCCGCCACCGCCGCTGAACATCGAGCGCAGCAGGCCGGCGGTGGCGCCGGTCGCGGCGCCGACCGCAGCACCGGTGCCGGGCGCCCCCAGGATCGCGCCGCCGACCGCCCCGGTTGCCCCCCCGAGCGCGCCGCCGGCCGCGGTGTTGCCGGCCGCCTGCCGGGCCTTGCCCGTGCCTGCCGAGGCGCCGGCATTGGCGGCCATATCGCGACATTCGGCGATGTCCTGATCGGCCTGCGCCTGGCCCACGGCGTTCAGACGTTCGTTGGGGTAGAGGATCGGCTTCGGCCCGGACGCGCAGCCCACCAACACGACGGTCACGAGCAGAGCTGCCGCCGTCGGCACGCGCGCGCGTACGCGGCGGTCATCGACGACGGGGGTGATCGCGGCCTGCGCCATCTCCGGTTCCCGACTTGAGCCTGTCGCTATGACGATAGGTCCCAAGGCGCTCCCGGCGAGTCGATCCTGGCCCAGAGCCTTCGGCGGCGTGGCGTCAGCGGTAGGCCTCACGGCGATGTCCGACCGAGAACACGACCACCACCAAACGGCGATCCTCGATCATGGGCCGGAGCTCAATCGTCCAGGCCTAGCTCTTTCTTGGCCTGCTCAAGGGTCAGGTTTGGCTGCCCGCGCTCGCGCTCGACGACGGCGATCGCATGCCGATAGTCGGCGCGATCCTCGAGGAACTCGATGATCGCCTGCCTTGCGTAGTCGCTCTTACTCCGGCCGGTTTCCCGGGCCAGCGCCTCAAGCTCGTCTGCCAGTTCCTTGGGCAGCTGCACCTCCAGCGTCGCCTCGGACACATCCAACGGTCCTTTTGCCGACGCAGACTGACCCTAGTTCAGTTGGGCTGGATTTTCCAGCGAGAGGTAACCGGCGCTAGGGCGCCCTACTTCTTCCGCCACTGGCCGTCGGCGCCGAGGATGTATTCGCCCTTGGGCGTGCGCTCGAGCAGCTTCTTGCCGGCGATCTGGGCGACCGCGGCGACCGGCGCGCCCTGCTTGTCGGCGATCTCCTTGTACTTCGCCTGGCGCTCGGCGTTGATCTGGTCGACCAGCGCGCGCACCTCAGCCGGCGCGTTGGCGTCGACCACGCCGACGTAGCCGTCGATCCGCTCGCCGACCTGGCCGGCCGCCTTGGCCTGATCGAGCGAGGCTGCCAGCGCAGGCACGACCAGGAGGCCAAGCGTCAGAAACGCGATCGCGGCGAAACGAAGACTCGGAAGCATGGCCGCAGCTCCTAGAAGAGGTTCGGATTGTCCTTGAGGAGATCCTCGACGTCCTTGTCGACCTTGACCCTGACCTCCTGCTCGATCTTGACGTTGAGGTTGATCACGATCGGGTCCTTGGGCGCCTCGACCTTCACCGTCGGCGTGCAGGCGCCGGCCAGAGGCATCAGCGCCAGCAGCAAAAGCCCCGCGCTAGTGGTGAAAGCCCCGCATCTGCTCGCGGATGCGCTCGGGGACCTGGTAGGTGGCAAGGCCGCTGCGCAGGATGTTGGCGAGCTCGCCCTCGAGGTTGAGATTGAACTCGATCGGGTAGCCGCCATAGAGCTCCGGATTGGCGCCCCGGACGTGCAGACCGATCGCCATCGCGGCATCGGTCCGGCCATCGAGTGTGATCCTGAGCGCCTCATAGTGGAAGTTCTCCAATGCCTGCAGCAACAGGTTCACGTTCGCGCCGCCGGCCTGCAAGGCGCTGGGCGGCTTGGCGGGTCGATAGCGCAGCTGGCCCGGCCGGTCGGTCTCGAGTACGCCGCCCGCGATCGTCGCGACGCCGCCCCTGATCTGAACCGGCAGCGTGCCGTGCACCCGGCCTTCGCCGCTCAGGCCGTCCAGGCGCGTCAGCGCGAACAGCTGGCCGAGATCGAGCCCGTCGGCGGTCAGCGTCACCCTTATATCGGAAGCCTCTGAACTGACCCTGAACGGCTGGGCGCGGACCGTGCCGCCGGCGAAGCTCCAGCGCAGCTGCTCGACCGCCAGCGTTCGATCCGGGTCGAGCCCGAAGCCGATCAGCCCCTGGGTCAGCGGCAGGCCGAGGTCGAGCAGGCCGATCGCGAGCTGCTGCCCGGGCGGCGTGGTCGGCGGCCAGAGCCGGTCGAGGTGCAGGACGCCATTGACCTGCTGCACGCGGGCGGGGCCGGCCGTGAAGCCGACGCTGTCGAGCAGGAGCGCGAGATCCGCCTGGATCTGGTCGCCCTTGCCCCAGGCGAGCGTGCCGTCGAGCGCGATCTTGCCGGCGACGTCCGCGAGCCGGTCGCCCAGCACCGGCACCAGGGCCGCAGGCTGCAGCCCGCCGGGCACGAAGGTCAGCGGCGCAAGATCGAGATCCGCCTGGCCCTGGCCGCGGGCGAGGTCCTGGCGGCCGCGCAGGGTCAGGCCGAGCGCGGCCGCGGATCCGCTGACCCGGGCCTCGAAGTCGACCCGCCCGGCCGCCGGCCGGAGCGTGCCGCTGAGTGCCAGCGGTGCGAACCAGGCGGGCTTGCCGCCCTGGCTGACGCTTGCGACCGTCACCGGGATCGTCTGGCCGGGCGCCAGACCGTCCGCCGTCAGCGCGAGGCCGGTCGCGATGCCATCGAGGGCGATTTGCTGGTCCGGCAGCTGCAGCCGGCCGCCCGCGACCTTGATCTCTGCGGCCTCGAGGCCCGTCCGGTCGCCGTTTGCGGTCAGGCTCAGATCGGCCAGCTCAGCGCGCCCCTTGATCCCGCCGGCGGCCGGCTCGCCGGTCGCGAGCTCGAACGCCTCGCCCTTGGCGCGCAGCGCCTGCTGCCAGTCGAGCGTGCCGCTGGCGCCGAACCGGACGACCAGCAGCGGCGGCTCTCCCGGCTCGAGCTGCCAGGCGAGCGGACCGGCGCGGCCGCGGTTCGGCCAGGTCAGCCGATCGACCGCCAGCCGGCCGGGCTCGCTGGCCGAGAGCGTCAGCCGATGGTCGGCGAAGATGGCGGCAAGCGTCTGCTTGAGGCTCGCCCCCGTGAGCGCGATCTGGGGCGTCGGCGCGCCGCCGCCGGCGAGCTCCAGATCGACGGTGCCCTGCCAGCGCCGCGGCCCGCCCTCAGCCCGCAGCCCGACCCGCCCAGTGGCGAGGCTGACTTGCCGCCACTGGATCTGGGCGAGGTTCAGGGTCGCCCTGGCGTTGCCCGCCTCGAGGTCGCCCGCGCCGTCGGTCCGCAGAGTTGCTTCCAGGTCCGCTCCGACCTGGGCCCGGCCGGCCGCGAGGTCCAGCCCGCCCGCGATCGTGAACGCCGCCGTGGCGATCTCGAGCGGCCCCGCGATCCGGATCGGCCCGGACCGGTCGCCGAGCCGGATCTGCCAGGGCGGCGGCAGCGCTTCCGCGAGGCCGGCGAGCTGCGGCGCCAGCGAGCCGACGCTCGCCTCGGCCGGGCCGATCCGGCCGTCGATCCGACCGCGCTCGACCGTGAAGGCGAGCTCGCCCCGGCCCTCGATCGCCCCCGCCAGCCCGGGCACCGCGAAGTGTTCGGCGACGACATTGGCGTGGCCCTGGGCGCTGACCGCGGCCAGCGTGACGCCCGGGTCGAGCGGCAGATGGCCATGCAGGTCGAGATCGGCGCCGAGGCGGCCGGCGTCGTTGATCAGCTGCCCGCCGGCCACGCTGATGTTGAACTCGGCCTCGGGCCGGCCCGGCCGGAGCGCGCCCGAGACCGGCAGCCTGAGCTCGCCCCAGGGCGTTCCGAGCTGGACCTCGGCGCGCCGCAGCACCAGCTCCTCCGGCCAGGCGGGCAGGGCGAAGCCGCCGCCGTCCCGGCCGGCGCCCGGTCCGAGCCCGGCGAGGTCGAGCCGGCCCTCGACGATCCGGCCTTGCAGCTGCAGCCCTTCGGCCTCGATGCTGGTGATCCGCCCGCGCACCAGATCGCTCAGCTGGTAACGGATTCGCAAGCTTGCGAGCCGATCACCGGGCGCCGGGCCGATCCGCAGGCCGGTGAGCTCGAGGGCGCCGGGTCCGACCTGCAGGTCGTCGAACTCCACGCTCTCGATCCCCGCCACCCTCAGCCCGGCGCGCAGCAGGGGGCCGGGCACCCAGAGCAACGCTCCGACCATGCCGGCGACCAGCAGGACGACGACCAGCAGGACCGCACCGAAGGCGCGGATCACCGGCGGCTCCCGGCCGGAGCTGACCGGATGAGGGTGGGTTCTGGAGACATTTCCCTTATGTCAATCGGTTACGAGAGTATCTTGACAGACGACCGTAAGTTTGGCTAGCTTGTCCACACCGAGGCCTCGGCCAACTCGGCCAGAGCCCGTCCGGACGGGCGGCGAGCAGAAGGAACAGGAGCATGATCGGATCGGCCAAGCGCATCATGGCGGTGCTGGCGTTGGCGCTGATGGCTGTGATGGGCCCCGTCGCTGTCATGGGATCGGCGGCCGAGGCCCAGACCGACGGTCAGCAGCGGGTCGTCGAACGGGCGCGGCTCGCGCTCGACTCCTTCCTGGACGACCCCAATTTCGGGGAGATGCGGGTCTACGTCCAGAACGCCTACGCCGTGCTGATCGTGCCCGAGCTGCTCAAGGGCAGCTTCTTCTTCGGCGCCGAATACGGTATCGGCATCCTCCTGGTGCGCGATCCGCAGACCGGCGCCTGGGGTCCGCCGGCGTTCTATTCCCTCTACGGCGGCAGCGTCGGCCTGCAGTTCGGCGGCCAGACCTCCGACGTCGTGTTCACGATCATGAATCAAGGCGCGGTCGACAAGCTGCTTAGTCACGGGATCAAGTTCGGCGCCGACGCCGGCGTCGCGGCCGGCCGCCTCGGGGCCGCGGTCGGCGCCGCGACCACCACCCATTTTGGCGAGGACATCTACGCGTTCGGCAAGAGCCAGGGCCTGTTCGGCGGCTTCTGGCTGGACGGCACCTACGTCCGGGCCAACGACGCCTGGAACGAAGCCTACTATGGCCATCCGGTCGATCCGCGCCAGCTCGTCCGCCAGCCAACCGTCGTGGCAAGCGCCGGGGTCGACGCCCTGCACCAGTCCCTGACCCGCTTCTAACCCCCGCGCGTTGTGATCCCTGCCTGATCAGCCGGGCCCGGCGGCCTGCGGGCTGCGCTCGGCAGGCCGACGGCGCCGCAGCCCGAGCCGCCGCGGGCGCGACCGGGCCTCGTCGCCCGGCTTGCCGAGCGCGTAGGTCAGGTGGCGCAGGTGGGCGATCAACGCATGCCGATCGCTCAGCTGCGCGAGCGAGAGGTAGCTCAGAGGCTCGCCGATCCGGACCCGGACCGCGGCCCCGAACTTGTTGCGCACCTCGTGGAACAGGAGCGCCTCGCGCAGGGTCTGGCTGACGTGGCTCGCGATCTGGAACAGCCGGCTGTTCTGGCCGCCGAAGAAGACCGGCAGCACGCTCGCCCGCGTCTCGATGATCGCGCGCGCGGTGAAGGGCTTCCAGGGCGCGTCCCGCGCCGCCTTGGCGAACGGCCCGCCGGCGGTCGAGACGCCGCCCGCCGGGAAGGCCACCAGGACGCCGCCGTCGCGGAGCCAGGCAAGCGCGCTCGCCCGGGACCGAAGGTTGGTCGCGGTGGCGCTCCGGGTCGCGCCGAAATCGATCGGCAGCAGGTGGGGCTGGAGCTCGGGCGCGCGATAGAGCGCGTTGTGGGTCAGGACCTTGAAGTCGGGCCGGACCTTGGCGATCAGATAGCCGATCACGAGGCCGTCGAGGACCCCGAACGGATGGTTCGCCACGACCACGACCGGTCCCGCCGCCGGGATTGCCGCAAGGCGCGCCGGGTCGTAGTCGACCTCGAGCCGGAGATGGCGGACCGCGGCTTCCCAGAAGCTCTCGCCCGGGCGCGGCCGGCGCTGGTTGTCGAGATAGATGCGCTTCAGCTGCCTCTGCCCGGTCAGGCGCTCGATGGTTCGGATGGTGACCCGGCGGAGCCTCGGATCGTCCGGTGACGCGTAGCTGAACAACAGCCGGTCCTGCATACGCCTGCCTCGTCGTCGCCAGAGCCGGCGCGAAGCTAGCGAGGCAACGTGACAGTCCGGTGATCCTTTAGCAGTACGCGCCGAGCCGGTTCTGCCAGGCAGCGGGTCCGGCCCGAGGTTTGCTAGGTTGGCGGGCGGCGATCATCACTTATACGGTGTAGCTGGCGGTGGTGGTCACATCCGCCGGTTTGAGCCGGAGGGCAGCGATGCACGCGGTGTGGTACGAGCGCAATGGTGAGGCGGCGGACGTCCTGCAGTACGGCGAGCTCGAGGCGCCCTCGCCCAGGCCGGGCGAGGTCCTCGTCCGCCTCGTGACCGCGGGCATCAACCCGATCGACGTCAAGCGCCGGCGCGGCGCCCGCGGCCAAGTGATCAAGGACCCGCTGGTGATCCCGGGCTTCGACGGTGCGGGCGTGATCGAGGCGGTGGGCGAGGGGGTCGACCCCGGCCGGGTCCGGGAGCGGGTCTGGGTCTTCGAGGCGCAATGGCAGCGGCCGCGCGGCACCGCCGCGGAGTTCGTGACCGTGCCGGCCAACCGCGCCGTGCGCCTCCCCGATCGGACCGGCTTCGTCGAGGGCGCCTGCCTCGGCATCCCGGCCCTGACTGCGCACCGGGCGGTGTTCGCGGACGGCCCGGTGATGGGCCAGACCGTGCTGGTGACCGGCGGTGCGGGCGCGGTGGGCTCCTACGCGATCCAGTTCGCCAAGCTCGCCGGCGCGCGCGTCCTGACCACCGTCAGCAGCGACCAGAAGGCCGAAATCGCGGCCGACGCCGGCGCCGACTACGTCTTCAACTACAAGGCGGAGAACGTCGTGCAGCGGATTGCCGATCTGCCCGACGGCGGCGGCGTCGACCGGATCGTCGAGGTCGAGTTCGGCGGCAATCTGCCCCAGAGCATCGAGATCCTCAAGCCGAACGGCGTGATCGCGAGCTACGCCTCAGATGCGGTTATGGAGCCGAAGCTGCCGTTCTACGCGCTCGCCTACAAGAGCGCGGAGGTGCGCTTCGTCCTCGTGTTCATGATGCCCGAGGCCGCCAAGCAGCAGGCGATCGGCGACCTCACGCGCTGGCTCGAGGCGGGCGAGCTCCGCCACTACATCGCCAAGCGCCTGCCGCTCGCCGAGACCGCCGCCGCCCATGAGGCGATGGAGCGGGGCGTGATCGGCAATCTCGTGCTCGACATCACGCCGGGCGCCTGATTTGCGGTCAGCGCTGCTCGAGAAGGGTCGGCGCCTGGTCGAGCAGGGTCGGCGGCCCCGGCTGGAGAATCCGGCTCGGTCGCTGCAACCGGTCGAGATGGCGCTCGAACAGCGGCGTCGCGGCCGCGTTCGGGTGCAGGGTCTTGAAGGCGTCCAGACGTTGCTCGGTGGCGCCGAGCTCGCGCTGCACCTCCTGCTTTTCGAGCGGCCGCTGGGAGCGCCGGAGCACGCGGCTCTCGGTGGTGTCGAGCTGGTGCTGGATGATCCGCTCCTCGGGCACGATGCCCCCCAAAGAGAGATCGCCGAGGTGCTCGATGTCACCAAAAGGAGGTGCGGCCGGCTGCTCGAAGTCCCCGGCCAGGGTGGCCGGCGCCAGCAGCAGGGCCCAGCCGGCGACCAGGACCGCGCGCATGAGCGACATGGGGACGCCCTCCAAAGCGCCAGTATCGATTCATGGGATGGCGGCCGGGTCATTTCCAGCCGGTCAGCGCCTATGCCGCGGAACTCAGGAGTTGAGCGCCTGGTAGGCGACATGGCCGACGCGGAGCAGCTCGTCCTGCGGCAGCTCCCCGAGCAGCGCCCAGGCGATGCTCTCCTCGCGCCAGTAGAGGGCGGTGAGCTTGCCCTGATGGACGATCCGGAAGGCGGTCTCGCCGGGCTCCGTGCTGGCCCGGCAGTAGAGGGTCAGACGCCGCCCGCTCGGATCCTGATACATGAACTGCGCCGCCGGCCCCGTGCTCGCCGGCAGCAGCCGGCCGCCGATCAGCTCGAAGCCCTGGGCGGCGAGGTCGGGCGCGGTCAGCTGTCGGCCGAGGCGGCGGGACAGCCAGGTCAAGAGATGCGCCTCGTCGCTGGCGCCGACCTCGACGGGATGGCGGACCTCGACCGCGTAGACCAGGTGTGCGCTCATGGCGTCGGCGACGAAGCTCTGGGCCTGGGCGCTGATCGGTCGCAGCTGGCCGTGCAGCCACCAGCCCGAGCCGGCGCCGCCGGCGAGCAGGAGGAGGGCCGCGGCGGCGGTGGCCGCGAGCCAGCGCCAGCCCGGCCGCGGGCGCGAGGCCGCAGGTGCGCTCGCGGCGACCATGGCAGCCGGCACCGGACGGTCGAGCAGCGGGCCATAGACGCGCGCGATCAGGGCCGCCTGGCGCCGGTAGCTCCGGGCACGCGCCGCCGCTTCGGGATCGGCGGCCAGGAAGGCCTGGACCGCGGCGCAACGCTCGGCGTCGAGCTCACCGTCGAGGTGGGCATGCAACTCGGCTTCGCTCAGCCAGTCGTCGGGGCCGCTCACCGGACTCTCCGCAGCATCTGCTCGTCGCCCCCCTCGAGCGCCACGCGCAGCCGCTCCCTTGCGCGCGCCAAGCGCGACATCACGGTGCCGATCGGCACCTCGATGAGCTCAGCAATCTCGCGGTAGGTCAGGCCCTCCAGGCTGACCAGCAGCAGGATCTGCCGGTGGTCCTCGGACAGAGACGCCATGGCGCGGACGAAGTCCCGGATCTGGTTGCGGTCCTCCGGCGGCGTGCTGAGCGCCAGATCGTCGACCAGGCTGTCGAGCGCCACCGTCGGGCCCCGGCGCCGGGCCCGGCGCAGGTTGCTGAGGTGCAGGTTGTGCAGGATCGCGTACAGCCAGCCGCCCAGCCGCTCGGGATGCTGCAGCGTGGCCTGCTGGCGCAGCGCCCGCTCGACGCAATCCTGGACCAGGTCGTCGGCGTCGGCGGCGCTGTGCAGCCAGGCCGTGGCATAGCGGCGCAGGCGCGGGACGTGGGCGACGACGCGGGCGGCAAAGCGCGGGTCTGGGATCGGTCCCGGCATTGCCCGACCGTTCGCCGCCGCCGCCCGACGCGCGGCTCAGACCTCGGCCCGACCCTGATCGGCGGCCCGATCGGCATGTTCGGTCGGCGGGCGGGCGGCACGGCCGGGCCACGGCGGCACGGCCGCTGGTTCGAGCGCAAGCTGGACCATGTCCAAGCCCTCCAGTGGGTCGTCTCGGCTACGAGACTCGACGCGCCCGGCCGCAGCTTATTCCGTGACCGGTCGTCCGGACAGCCGGCGCGGCCGCCGCGTCAGCGATAGAAGATGTGGTGCCCGATCCGCACCGTGCGCTGGCGCGGCAGGACCCAGGGGGTCGAGATCCGGGCGCTGTGGAAGAACAGGGCTCCCCGAGTCGGGTCGCGTCGCGCCTTGGGCGGATCGGCGAGGATCGCGCGGGCCAGACTCTCGGCCTGGGCCCAGGCGGGCGCGTCGGTCGGCTGGTCGCTCTTGCCGTCGCACCACCACGAGAACTGGCAGGGCGGCTGATCGCCACCCTGCTTGACCACGCCACAGACGGTGCTTGGGAACTTTGGATGGGCCACCCGGTTGAGCACCACCGCGGCGACCGCGAGCATCCCTTCGCGACCCTCCGCCTTGGCTTCCCAGTACATGGTGAGCGCCAGGCAGCCGACCGCCTGCTCGCGGGTCTCGGGGGTGGCCGCCGCACCGGCGCGACAGAGCCAGCAGCATACAATCAGCAGTACGGCACTTGCGCGAGCAAGAGTCATCCGCGGACCGACTGGCCGTGGCAATGGGCTCGGCGGGGTGCCGGCGCGCGTCCGGCGCCGACCCTCCGTTCCGAGGCATCAGGCTAGTCATCCGACGTAAAGGAACCCTTGCCTGCGCCGACCGGGCCGCCGTCGCGCCCGTCGGAGTCCATCAGATCCTCGCTCGACTGGATCAGCGGTAGAACAGCGGGGCGGCCGACGCCGGCCGCTGCTGAAGCGCGACTGCTCGGGCCGCGTCCAACACCTTGGCCACAGGGAATTCGAAGGAAGAGAGCCTTCGCCAGTCAGCTCCGGCAAGGGACGCGGCGCGATGATCGCGGGTCCGGTTCAGGGGCCGCGGTCGTCCCGATCGCCGCCGCGCCGGGGCGGCAGACGGACCGACTTGCGCTGCTCGACCAGGACGTGCCGCACGACCGGCCGCTCCTGGCGCTCGTGGCGCTCCTGCCGCTCGAGCTGCTGGACGAGCGCCTGAACCGTCGCCCGCAGCTCGGCCAGCTCCGCGAGCGCCGCCCTCGGCTCAGCCAGCTCCTTCAGGCTTGCCCGCAGCTCGGCCAGCTCCCTGACCATCGCCCGCGACTCGGCCGGGGCCTTCACGCTTGCCCGCAACTCGGCCAGCTCCGCGAGGATGGCGGCGACATCGGCCTGGGTCGCGGGCGGCGGCGCCGGGTCGAGCGCGGCGCGCGCGGCCCCGCTCAGCGCCTGGTCGACCCAGTCGCCGATCAGCAGCTCGGCCTGGGCGGCAGCGTCGCGCACCGCCTCGCGGGTCGCCTCCTGCACGCCCTTGATGGTC
Source organism: uncultured Alphaproteobacteria bacterium (assembly GCA_963756905.1). Taxonomy (GTDB): domain Bacteria; phylum Pseudomonadota; class Alphaproteobacteria; order Geminicoccales; family Geminicoccaceae; genus DATAOG01. The sequence continues at coordinate 5,390 of CAVWPO010000037.1, read as the reverse complement.
CAGCTGCCGGCGGCGGTGCCTGACTTCCAGACGGGTTGCGCCATTGACCAGCGTCTCCAAATGCTTCGGCTTACGGGGTGGCGGCGGCTTCGGATTGCGCCCCGGCGGTTGCTAAGTCGCTCGAATCGTGGGCGCCGGCCGCGCCAGTCACGGCGCGCGCGCGTCCGCCGCCGCCTGCACCCCGCCCCAGTGGCCGTGCGCGGTTTTCGCCATGACCCCCCGGAGCGCCGCCAGGGCTTCGGCGCTGTCCCACTCGGCGGGCCCGATCACCCGTCCGACCTCGCGCCCCTCGGCATCGATCACCAGCGTCGTCGGCAGGCCGAAAGCACCGAGCGCCCGGCTTGCCGCGGCGCTGGGGTCGCGGTAGATGTTCAGGTGCTGGATACCCGTGTCCTGGTAGAAGGCCTGGATCTGCGCCAGATCGGCCCGGTCGACCGAGAGCGGCAGGACGTGCAGCCCGGCGCCGCCCTCCTCCGCCTGGAGGTGATCGAGCGACGGCATCTCGCGCCGGCAGGGCCCGCACCAGGTCGCCCAGAGGTTAAGGACCACCACCTGCCCGCGAAAGTCCTCGAGCGACAGCGCGATTGCCCTGGGCGTCCTGAAACGCCAGCGCCGGCGCCGGCTTGGGCTTGCTCGGTGTGAGGTTGAACGCGGCCGCTGGCAATGGCATGAGCAGCGCCACCAGTGCCAGCGCAGCACGCAGAGGATCAGTCATGGGCTCTTCCAGTCCCTTCCAGGCCGGGTCGCGAGCGATCCTCGGCAAGCGCTTGCGGGCCGCGCCGTGAGCGACGCCGGGCGGCGGGGCCCGCGGTCGCGGGGGGTCGATCTGTGGGGCGGGCATTTCGAGCGCGGGCCGGCGCCCCTCATGCAGCAGATAAACGCCTCGATCGGCTTCGACAAGCGGCTCTATGCGCAAGATGTCGCCGGCTCCAAGGCGCATGCCCGTATGCTCGCGATGGTCGGCCTTCTGAGATCAGGCCGAAGGCGAGGCGATCGTGACCGGTCTCGACCAGATCCTGCGCGAGATCGAGGCGGACCAGTTTCCGTTCAGCGCCGCGCTGGAGGACATCCACCTGAACATCGAGGCGCGGCTCACCGAGCTGATCGGCGAGCCCGGCCGCAAGCTGCACACGGCACGCTCGCGCAACGACCAGGTCGCGACCGACTTCCGCCTCTGGGTGCGCGCCGCGATCCTGCGGACCGACGACCTGCTCCGGGACCTCCAGGCGGCGCTGCTCGCGCGCGCCGAGGAGCACAGCGGCTCGGTGATGCCGGGCTTCACCCATCTGCAGGCGGCCCAGCCGGTCACCCTCGGCCATCATCTGCTGGCCTATGTCGAGATGCTCGGGCGCGACCGCGGCCGGTTCGCCGATGCCGGACCCGGCTCGACGAATGCCCGCTCGGCGCGGCCGCGCTCGCCGGCACGAGCTTCCCGATCGACCGCGACCATGACGGCGGCGGAGCTCGGCTTCGCGCGGCCTTGCGCCAACTCGATCGATGCCGTCGCGGACCGCGACTTCGCGCTCGAGTTCCTGGCGGCGGCGGCAATCAGCGCGGTCCATCTGTCGCGCCTCGCCGAGGAGCTCGTGCTGTGGTCGACGCCGCAGTTCGCCTTCGTGCGCATGGCCGAGGAGTTCTCGAGCGGCAGCTCGATCATGCCCCAGAAGCGCAATCCCGACGCCGCCGAGCTGGTGCGCGCCAAGACCGGCCGCGTGATCGGCAGCCTGAACGCGCTGCTGATCGTCCTCAAGGGCCTGCCGCTCGCCTACGCCAAGGACCTGCAGGAGGACAAGGAGCCGGTGTTCGACGCCGCCGACAGCTTGGCCCTTTGCCTGGCCGCCATGGCCGCTATGATCGCGCGGCATGACGATCGACACTGGGCGGCTCGCGGCCGCGGCCGCGATCGGTCATCACGACCGCGACCGACCTTGCGGACTGGCTGGTGCGGGCGCAGGGCCTGCCGTTCCGCACCGCCCACGGGATCGCGGCCCAGGTGGTGCGCCGGGCCGAGGCGCTGGGCGTCGAGCTCGCGGACCTCGGTCTGCGCCGAGCTGCAGGCGATCGAGCCGCGGATCACCGCCGAGGCGCTCGAGACGTCCTTGGCGTCGAGCGCGCGGTCGCGTCCCGGACCAGCTTCGGCGGCACCGCACCGGTCCGGGTCCGGGAAGCGATCGCGGCCGCGCGGGATCGTTTTCTGTGAGCTCGCGCGGACCTCTTTCTGATCCGACGCGGAACTCCGGGGCCTCTCTGGAGGATGATGACCCTGAGCCTCCTGCTCGGCGGCTGCTCGGCCATGGGCAGCCTGCAGCTCGGCGACCTCACGCTCGGCCTCCAGAACGGCTTCGCGACCATGGGCAGTCATGTCGCAATCGTCATCCACTGAGGCCCGCGAGCGGCCGATCGCAGCGCGGCGGCTGGTCCTCTCGCTGCTGGCGTTCGGCATGCTCGCCGCCTGCGGCAAGAAGGGCTCGTTGCGCCTGCCGAAGCCGGGCGAGCCGGGCTACGAGGCTCCGGCCCCCAAACCCAAGGCTCAACCGCCAGCCCAACCCCCAGCCGAGCCCCCAGCGCAACCCCCGGTCCAGCCGCCAGCCCAGCCCGAGACCCAGCCCGAGACCCAGCCGAAGGCGGAACCATGAGCGACTTCGGCTATCGGGACGGCCAGCTGTGCGCGGAGGCGGTGCCGCTGGCGACGATCGCGGCTGCGGTCGGCACGCCCGCCTACGTCTATGCCTCGGCCGGCATGCGGACCCGGGTCCGGCGCTTCTTCGAGGCGTTCGCCGGGCAGAAGGTGATGCTCTGCTATGCGCTCAAGGCGAACAGCAATCTCGCCGTGATCCGGACGCTGGCCGCGGCGGGCGCCGGCGCCGAGGTGGTCTCGGGCGGCGAGCTGCAGCGCGCGCTGGCAGCCGGCGTGCCGGCCGGGCAGATCGTGTTCTCGGGCGTCGGCAAGAGCCGCGACGAGATGATCCTGGCGCTCGATGCCGGGATCGCGCAGTTCAACGTCGAATCGGTGCCGGAGCTGATCGCGCTCGGCGAGGTCGCGGCCGCGCGCCGCCGCAGCGCGCCGGTCGCGCTCCGGATCAACCCCGACGTCGCCGCCGACACCCACGACAAGATCAGCACCGGTCGTCGCCAGGACAAGTTCGGGATCGCCTACGACCAGGCGCTCGAGGTCTACGCGCGCGCGGAAAAGCTGGCCGGGATCGAGATCGTCGGCCTGCATCTGCACATCGGCTCGCAGATCCTGAGCCTCGGCCCGTTCGAGGCCGCCTACCGGCGCGGCGCTCGACCTGGTCCGGGAGCTGCGCCGGGCCGGGATCGGCATCCGCCGGCTCGACCTCGGCGGCGGCCTCGGCGTCCGCTACCGGGGCGAGGCGGAGCTGGACCTGGAAGCCTACGCGGCCCTGATCCGCCGCCTGACCGCCGGGCTCGACGTCGAGCTCGTGTTCGAGCCCGGGCGCTGGCTGGTCGCCGAGGCGGGCGTGCTGCTGACCCGCGTGCTCTACGTCAAGCCGGGTGCCGAGCGGCCCTGCGTGGTCCTCGATGCCGGCATGAACAACCTGTTGAGGCCGGCCCTCTACGATGCCTGGCACGCGGTCCTGCCGGTCGCCGAGCCCGCCGCCGGCGCGGCGCTGCAGGCGGTCGACCTGGTCGGGCCGATCTGCGAGAGCGCCGACGTTTTCGCGCGCGGGCGCGATTTGCCGCCCCTTGCGCCCGAAGATCTGATAGTGTTGAGCGGCGCGGGTGCTTATGGTGCGGTCATGGCGTCCGACTACAATTCGCGGCCGACGGCCGCCGAGGTGTTGGTCGACGGGGCGCATCATGCCGTGATCAAGCCGCGCATCGAGCCGGCGATGCGGTTCGCCGATGAGCGTCTGCCGCCCTGGTTGGCGTCGTCCGCCGGGGAGCGCGGAGCGGCAGGTTAGCGAGGAGAGCGGGCATGCGCGATGCCGATCCGAGACGCAGCTTCGGCTTTCGCCGACGTGTGGTTTTGGCGCGGGCCGCGGCTGCCTTCGAAGCGGCATGGACGGCACTCTGGCCAAGCCTGGCGCTGGTCGGGCTGTTCCTGATCGTCAGCCTGCTCGGGCTCTGGGCGCTGCTGCCGGGCTGGCTGCACGGACTGGCCCTGGTCGCGCTCGCGGCCGCGCCTGGCGCGGAGCCTGTGGCGCTCGCGCGCCGGCGTCGCGCTGGCCCGACCAGGCCGCCGGCCTGCGCCGGCTCGAGCAGGTCAACGCGCTCGCGCACCAGCCCTTGCGCTCGCTCGGCGACCAGCTGTCCGGCGGCGACGACGATCCTGCGACCCGCTCGCTCTGGCAGCGTCACCAGGAGCGCCTCGCGCGCGCGCTGAGCCGGCTGCGGGTCGGGCCGCCGCGCTCGGAGCTGCCGCGGCTCGATCCCTGGGCGTTGCGCGCGGGCCTGCTGCTGATGCTGATCGTGGCGCTGGTCGAAGCCGGCGACATGGCGCCCAGGCGCCTGCTCCAGGCCTTCGATCTGCGCCGGGGTGCGGCTGCGGCCGTGGCGCCGGTCGAGCTCACGCTGTGGGTCACGCCGCCGCTCTATACGGGCAAGCCGCCGCTCCGGCTGGAGGCCGTGCGCCCGGCGCCGGACGCGCCGGACGTCGTGCGCGCGCCGGCCCCGGTCGCTCTGCCGGTCGGCAGCGAGGTGCTGGCCCAGCTGCACCATCTGAGCGCGCCCGCGCCGGACTATTCCCTCGACCTCGACAAAGTGACGAAGCCGTTCGCCGCGATCGCCGAGGAGAGCGCCGAGGCCAGCCTTCTGGTCGACCGCTCGGGGCCGCTCCGGGTCGGCAGCGCCGACAGGCAGCTGGGCGCCTGGCAGATCGAGGCGGTCGCCCGACCAGCCGCCGACGATCGAGTTCGCCGAGGCGCCGGGGGCGACCCAGCGGGGCGTGCTGCGCTCGCGCTTCCAGGCCGGCGACGACTACGGCGTGACGAGCATCGCGCTCCTGATGAGCCGTATCGGTCACGAGGACCGGGTCGAGCGGATCGAGCTCATGCGGCCGGCCGGCGGCACGACCAAGATCGACGACGCGGGCTATGTCGACCTCACTCCCCATCCCTGGGCCGGGCTGCCGGTCCAGGTCCGGCTCGAGGCCGTCGACGGCATCGGCCAGCACGGCCAGAGCGAGGCCCAGGAGCTCGTGCTGCCGGCGCGCGCGTTCAAGCATCCGGTCGCCCGCGCGATCATCGAGCAGCGGCGACGCCTCGCGGCCGAGCCCGAGCAGAGCGACGAGGTCGTGGCCGCGCTCGACGAGCTGAGCCGCTCGCCGGCGCAATTCCAGAACGATACCGCGGTCTACATGGCGCTGCGCTCGGCCGCTTTGCGCCTGCTGCTCGATCAGGACGGCAAGGCCGTGGACGGCGTGCTCG
>CAVWPO010000036.1:0-107759 GCA_963756905.1 uncultured Alphaproteobacteria bacterium | reverse complement strand
CTCATCCAGCCATCGGCAAGTTGAGGCCGTGCGCGCGGGCGCAGGCGATCGCGTCGTCGTAGCCGGCATCGGCGTGGCGCATGACGCCGGAGGCCGGATCGTTGGTCAGCACGCGCTCGAGGCGGCGCGCGGCCTCGGGCGTGCCGTCGCAGACGACCACCATGCCGGCGTGCTGGGAAAAGCCGATCCCGACCCCGCCGCCGTGGTGGATGCTGACCCAGGTCGCACCCGAGGCGACGTTCAGCATGGCGTTCAGCAGCGGCCAGTCGGCGATCGCATCCGAGCCATCGCGCATCGCCTCGGTCTCGCGGTTCGGGCTCGCGACCGAGCCGCTGTCGAGATGGTCGCGGCCGATCACGACCGGCGCGCTGAGCTCGCCGCTCGCGACCATCTCGTTGAAGGCGAGGCCGACCCTCGCCCGCTCGCCCAGGCCCAGCCAGCAGATGCGCGCCGGCAGACCCTGGAAGGCGATCCGCTCGGCCGCGAGGTCGAGCCAGTTGTGCAGATGCTTGTCGTCCGGGATCAGCTCCTTGACCTTGGCGTCGGTCCTCGCGATGTCGGCCGGATCGCCGGACAGCGCCGCCCAGCGGAACGGCCCCTTGCCGCGGCAGAACAGCGGCCGGAGATAAGCCGGAACGAAGCCCGGAAACTCGAACGCGTTGGCAACCCCCATCTCCTTGGCGAACTGGCGGATGTTGTTGCCGTAGTCGAGGGTCGGCACGCCCTGGCGGTGGAAGTCGAGCATCGCCCGGACCTGGAGCGCCATCGACTCCTTGGCCGCCCGCTCGACGCCCGCGGGGTCGGTGGCCTGACGCGCCTCCCACTGGTCGAGCGTCCAGCCGGCCGGCAGATAGCCGTTCAGAGGATCGTGGGCGGCGGTCTGGTCGGTGACCAGGTCGGGCAGCACGCCGCGGCGCACGAGCTCCGGAAAGACCTCGGCCGCGTTGCCGAGCAGGCCGATCGAGAGGGGGCGGCGCTGCACGCAGCTGCGCTCGATCATCGCCAGCGCCTCGTCGAGGTCGGTCGCCATCCGGTCGAGATACCGGGTCTGGAGCCGGCGCTCGATCCGGCTCGCCCGGCATTCGACCGCGAGCAGCGAGGCCCCGGCCATGGTCGCCGCCAGCGGCTGGGCGCCGCCCATGCCGCCGAGACCGCCGGTCAGGATCCATTTGCCCGCGAGATCGCCGCCATAGTGCTGCCGGCCGGCCTCGACGAAGGTCTCGTAGGTGCCCTGGATGATCCCCTGGCTGCCGATGTAGATCCAGGAGCCCGCGGTCATCTGGCCGTACATCATCAGGCCCTGACGATCGAGGGCGTGGAACTGGTCCCAGGTCGCCCAATGCGCGACCAGGTTGGAGTTGGCGATCAGGACGCGAGGCGCGTCGGCATGGGTCCGAAAGACCCCGACCGGCTTGCCCGACTGGACGCAGAGGGTCTCGTCGTCGCCCAGCGTCTTGAGCGTCTCGACCAGCACGTCGTAGCAGCGCCAGTCGCGCGCCGCCCGGCCGATGCCGCCGTAGACCACCAGCTCTTCCGGGCGCTCGGCGACCTCGGGATCGAGGTTGTTCATCAGCATCCGGAGCGGCGCCTCGGTCTGCCAGCTCCTGGCGTTGAGCTTGGCGCCGCGCGGCGCCCGGATCTGGCGCTGGTTGTCGCGTCGGTTCAGGTCCATGGCCAAATCTCCAAGCCGGCTGCCGCAATCGAGCCTACGCCAACCGGGCCGCAGCAGCCAGCGCACGCAAAGCGGCTGCGCTGGCCTGAAAAACCTTGCCGGCGGCGACCGGCATTTGGCAAGGAAGCCCCGCTAAGGGTCGTTCATGCCAGGCGGGAGAGACCGCATGCGATGGTGGCCGGGGGTCCTGATCGCGCTGCTGTGGAGCGCCGGCCTCGCGCAGGCGAAGCCGCTGGACCTGGGGGGCAGCTTCGTCCAGGGCGGGCTGGTGCGCGGCCAGGTGCCGCCCGGCAGCGACGTGCGCTTTGCCGGCCACAAGCTCCTGCTCGACCCGGCGGGTCGCTTCCTGCTCGGCTTCGGCCGCGATGCGGCGAGCGGCGAATTGCTGATCGTGCGCTATCCGGACGGCAGCCGGACGGTGCGCCGGCTCGAGGTCGCCAGGCGCGACTACCAGATCCAGCGGATCAACGGCCTGCCGCCGCGCGAAGTGACGCCGAGCGCCGAGGATCTGGTCAAGATCGCGGCCGACGCCAGGCTGATCGAGGCGGCGAGGCAGCGGGATTCGGCCGCGCCCGGCATCGCGCCGGCGTTCGTCTGGCCGGTCATCGGGCCGATCAGCGGGGTCTTCGGCAGCCAGCGGATCCTCAACGGCAAGCCGCGCGCTCCCCATCGCGGCGTCGACATCGCGGCGCCCCCGGGCTCCCCGGTCGGGGCCATGGCGGCGGGCGTGGTCACGGTCGCCGCGCCCGACATGTACTTCACCGGCAATACGGTGATGATCGACCACGGCTACGGCCTGCACAGCATCTATGCCCATCTGAGCGAGCTTGCGGTCAAGGTCGGCCAGGCCGTTCGCCAGGGCCAGCCGATCGGCCGGGTCGGCGCGACCGGCCGGGTCACCGGACCGCATCTGCATTGGGGCGTGTACTGGTTCGACGAGGCGCTCGATCCGGCGCTCCTGGTCGGCCCGATGCCCCAGTCGTGAGCCATGGGCCGGCTTCGTGGGGGCGCCCCGCGCGCGAACTCGCCGCATCGGGGGTGCGGGGGCTTGGTTAAGGGATCCTTATGATTCCCCGCCTATCCTCGCTCCGTCTAGCCTGAGCTGACCCCGGAGCAAAGGACGGTCGAGGCGACCATGCAGGCATCGTCAGAGCGCAGCCAAACCGGAGCTGAACTGCTCGCTTACGTCAAGCGCCTGGAGCGCAACTACTACGACTGGCGGGCGGTCCATCTCCACCTGTCGGGGCTGAAGCCGCACAACCGGCGCGACTATCAGCTGCGGGTCGCGGCCAGCGAGTTCGATCGCCTGTTGCGTCAGTTCAACGGCGAGCTGTTCCAGCTCAGCAACGGCGACCTCGTCTATCTGTGGCACGGCGGCTCGTTCGCCGAGGTCGATCCGGTCGTCCTGCGCCTGCGCTACCTGTTCAGCGACGATCCGTTCGCCAACCCGACCGCGACCGAGGTTGCCGACGATCCGGACCAACCGTTGGTGCCGGCCGCGGGCTCCCCTGAGAAGGGCAAGTTCTGCACCTCGTTCGAGCTCGAGCGGGAGTATGACGCCTTCTGCTTCCACATCGAGGAGCTGCTGGACTCGCTCCAGAACGACACCGGCCAGGTTACCGTACGTACCGATGTGCCGATCGATCCGGGCAAGCTTGCGGGCCTCGAAGCGAGCCTCGCGACCATGGACCTGACCGCGCTCACGCGCCGGCAGTCGGTCTGTGCGGTCCTCCCCCAGGCCAGCCCGCAGCCGCTGTTCAACGAGATTTACGTGGCGATCGGCGAGCTTTCAAAAATGCTCGTGCCGGGCGTCGACCTGACCGCCGACCCCTGGCTGTTCCAGCACCTTGCCGAATCGCTCGACCGCCGCCTCCTGACCTGCCTCGGCCAGCAGGCGCTGGGCGTGCCCGACGGTGCCATCAGCGTCAATCTGCGCCTCGCCACGCTGCTCTCGCCCGATTTCCTCAAGTTCGACCACGACTTCCGCCGCCAGGTCACCTCGCCGGTGATCGTCGAGCTGCAGCTGATCGACATCTTCGCCGAGCTCGGCGCCTATCTCTTCATCCGCGAGTTCGTGCGCGACCGCGGCTACCTGGTCTGCATCGATGGTCTCCACTACCTGCATCTGCCGCTGATCGACCGCAAGCGTCTGGGTGCTGATCTGGTCAAGGTGATCTGGACCCCCGATCTGCTCGACGGCCTCAACGAGGAGCGCCGCGCGGAGCTCAAGGCTGCGATCAAGCGCGCCGGGCTCGACCGGGTGATCCTCTGTCGCTGCGACAGCGCGGAGGCGATCCGCTGGGGCCAGTCGTTCGGCATCCGGCTGTTTCAGGGGCACTACGTGGACTCGCGCCTGCGCGCCGCGCGGCCGCCGGCGGTCGCCGCGGCCCGCGAGGCGATGCGCGCAGCGCCCGCCCGCAAATAGGCAGCTCCGCCGGCGCTGCGGCTACGCCGTGAGGGCGTGGCCGACCGGCGCGAGCGGGTCGGGCAGGTCGAGCAGCCCCTCGGTGCGAAACTCGACCTCGCCCGCCCAGCCGCCGAGCGTGCAGGCCACCCTGAACAAGCCGCGGATGTCGTTCTGCAGGCCGGTCTCGAGCGGTTGCAGGGTGCGCACCGCCAGGTCGAACCGCCGGGCCTGGCAGAGGACGTCCAACTGGCAGCGGCCAAGCTCGCTGAACTCGACCTCGAAAATCGCGCGCTGGCCAGGCGAGCGCGGCCGCCGCGTCGGTTTGGCGGCGCGCTCGCGCTCCGGCGGCACGTCACGCAGATAGAGCCGGAGCGGGTTCGGGTCCTCGACCCCCAGCGGCATGACCAGCACCCGCCAGCCGCCCGCCTGCGGCTCGCGCGCGTGCTGGCCGAGGTCGCTCAAGGCGCTGCGGAGCGCGCCGGTCGCGGGGTCCGGGTCGGGGTCGCCGCCGTCGACGGCGCCGCCGCCATCCGCGGTGCTGAGCGCCTCGACCCAGCGGAGCAGCCGGGCCGCGAGCGCATGATCGGCCGCCGGCAGCCGGAGGTGATCGACGCCGCCTGCGCCCTCGGCTGCCGGCGGCCGCTGCAGCAGAGCGTGGATCAGCCGGCCGAACGCGTCGCCGCCGGTCGCCGGGGCCGCAGCCTCGGGCTGTGCGGTGAAAGCGGCCGGCAGAAACAGCTGCAGGCGCGCCCCAGCCGGGACGTCGACCGCGGTCTCGAGGCGGAGCGTCAGCCCGGCCGCGCGCAGCAGCAGCCGGCCCGAGGGGTCGGGACCGTCGACCTCGGCCGTGAGCGGGCTGCCTGCGGGGACGGTCTGGGCCGGTGAGCCTCGCGCGGGTTGGCCGGCCGCCGCGCCACGCCGACCATCGGGGTCGTTGCCGGGAGCCGGGCCAGCGGTCAGCCGGATCGCGATGGGCGGACCGGCAGGGTGGCCGTCCGGCCCGAGCCGTCGGGCCTCGACTTGGACTCCGGCGGGGACTCCGGCGGGGACTCCGGCGCGGACTGCGGCGCGGACTGCGGGGGCGGCGCCGACGCCCGGCTGCCGTGCGCTCCCGGCCGGCATGCGAGCGCCAAGGGACGGCGGCGCCGGCTGCAGCCGGATCGCGACCGGCGGCTCGAGCGTGCTCCCGGCTGCTGCCAGCAGGCGACCGGGCATCGCCTGGCGCCCGGCGCCGGCAAGGTCGAGGCTGAGGGTCGCGCCCGCCGGCAAGGGCGGGGCGCCCTGGAGCAGGTAGCGCTGCCCGCCAGCCTCGATCAGCGGGCCCTGGCGGGTGATCGCGATCACCGTCGCGCTGACCGGTTGGCCGCCGGCGCGGTTCTGGCCAGGCCCGAGCTCGCCGGCCGCCAGGGGCCGATTGCCGACCGGCGCCGCGCCGAGCGGGGCCACGAGCGGACCGGTCATCGATCCTCGAGCCGGCGATCGGGGCGGGCGAGCAAGAGGTCGGGGCCCTCGAGCCGGCGATCGGGCAGCGCGGGCGGGGGGGCCTCGGCCTCGAGCAGGCCATCGGGAGGCTGGAGCAGGCGGTCGGCGAGCGCCTCGACGTCGCGCGCCGCCGGGCCGGTCGGGTGGCGGGCCAGGAATGACGTCTGATGGCGGATCGCATCCGGGACCCCCGGGTCCCGCCGCACCACGCCCGCGAGCGGCGGCCGCAGCCCGAGGAAACGCTCGCAGACCCCGAGCAGACCCTGATAGGTCGCGCGCCCCGCCTCCGCGCTGGCGGCCAGATTGATCGCCAGCTGGAGCGCCCCGGACGCGTCCTCGCGGTGCGTGACCTTGATCAGCGCATAGGCATCGGTCAGCGCGGTCGGCTCGTCGGTGGTGACGACCAGGCGAAGGTCGGCCGCGCGCAACAGCCGTCGGACCGCGGAATCGATGCCGGCCGGCAGATCGAGCACGGTCATGTCATAGCCGCGCGCGAGGCCGGCGAGATCGGCGAGCAGGCGCCCGAATTGGGCCGGCTCGATCTGGCCGAGCTGGCCGGTGCCGGAGCGGCCGGGCAGGACGTCGAAGCCCGCGGGCTCGACCCGGCGCACCGCCTGGCCGAGCGCGCAGCGGCCGGCGAGCACGCTCGCGAGGTCCAGGCCGGGGCCGAGGCCCAGCTGCACGTCGACGTTGGCGAGCCCGAGGTCGCCGTCGAACAGCAGGACGCGCCGGCCGCGCCGGGCCAGCGCCTGGCTGAGGCTGATCGCGAGCCAGGTCTTGCCGACCCCGCCCTTGCCGGATGCGATCGCAAGGCTCCGGCTCATCGCCGCCCGCCGCTCGCCGCTCCGCGAGGACCACGAAGGTCCTCGCTGGGAGCCAGGCGAGGGGCCGACCTTGGTGGTCGCGCTTCGGAGCCAGGCGCGCCCGCCGCGGTCGCGTGGGCGGGGGACCGGGCGTCCGCATGCTGCCTGCCGGTCGGCGACGACCACCGGCGGTCGGCCGGCGCTCCGGAGCGACCACCGGAGGCCGCCCCCGGAAACGAGCCGCCGGCAGCCAGGGAAGCGGCCAGCTCCTGGTGGTGGAACAGCAGGCGCGCGAGGCCGCCGGGGCTGAGCGGGCTGAGCCCTTGGCCGATGGTCGGGCCGATGCCGGCCTCGGCGAACGCGAGGCCAGCGTCCGCGGCCGCGAGCAGGCCGCCCAGGCGGCGCGCGGCGTCGAGCTTGGTCGCGAGCAGTCTGCGGGCGCCAAGCGTCCGGTAGATCTGGCCAATCTCGGCGCAGTCGGCGACCCCGAGGCCGGCCGGCAGGACCAGCACGGGCTCGGCGCGGCTCGCCTCGAGAAGGCTCGACAGGGTGCCGAGATCGGCGGGACGGAAGGGGTTGAGCCCCGGGCTGTCGATCAGCAGGGCGGTGGCCCCGGCGTCGGCGACCAGGCGGCGGAGGATCGCCGGCTCCGGCGCCGGTTCGGGGCGCAGCTCGAGCGGCGCCAGCAGCGCTGTCAGCTGCTCGAGCCCGCCCGCCCGGCTCGCATCGGCGGTCAGCACCGTGACCGGCCGGCCGTCGAGCACCGCCGCGGCGGCGAGCTTGGCAATCGATGCGGTCTTGCCGGCGCCCGGCGGGCCGGCGAGGAGCAACGCACCGGCGGGCCTTCCCTGGCTGCCGGGGCCGGCCTCGGAGGTCGGCCCGGAGCGGGAAGCCGCCAGCGGCTCGAAGCGGAACGTGTCGTTCAGGGCCTGGGCGAGCACCACCACCGGCTGAGCGGCGCTCGCCCGACGCGCCGCGTCCGCCAACCGGCGCCCCAGCTCCTCGGGCAGCTCGTGGTACGCCGCGACCGCCTGCAGCTGCTCGGTGCAGGGCGAGGCCGGAGCCGGCGCCAGCAGCTCGGCGAGGTCGAAATCCTCCCTCTCGATCGCGCCGGTGATCCGGACCTCGCCGTCCGCGAGCTCCTGGGTCGCGACGATGATCGCGTCCTCGCCGAGCTCGGCGCGCAGCCGCGCCATGGCCTGGCGGGCGTCGGGCGCGACGAAGGTCCTAAGGCGCATGGCGGGGCAGCGGATGGCAGCGGGGCGGATGGCAGCGGGGCGGGATCATATCTGGCCGAGGGTCCGGATCCGCGCCTTGGCGTGAATCTCGTTCTGCGACAGGACCACGGTCGCCGGCCGGAAGCGCTCGACGATCGAGCGGACATAGGGGCGGACCACCGGGCTCGTGACCAGGACCGGCAGCTCGCCGCGCATCGCGTGCTGCTCGAAGGCCTCGCGCAGGCGCGCGATGAAGGCCTGCAGCCTGGACGGCGCCATCGCCAGCTGGCGGTTGTCGCCCTGGCCGATCAGGGCCTCGGCGAACGCCTGCTCCCAATCCGGCGAGAGCGTGAGGATCGGGATGTAGCCGGCCTCGGCGGTATTGGCGTTGCTGATCTGCCGGGCGAGGCGCGCGCGCACGTGCTCGGTGATCACGATCACGTTCTGGCTGGCGCTCGCGGCCTCGCCGATCGCCTCGAGGATCAACGCCAGATCGCGGATCGAGATCCGCTCGGCCAGCAGCGCCTGCAGCACCCGCTGGATGGTGCCGACGCTGATCCGGCCCGGCACCAGGTCCTCGATCAGCTTCTGGTAGTCCTTGGCGAGGTCGTCGAGCAGCTTCTGGGTGCCCGGTGTAGGTCAGCAGCTCGGCCAGGTTGTCCTTGATGACCTCGGTCAGGTGGGTGGTGAGCACGGTCGCCGGATCGACCACGGTCAAGCCGCGGAAGCTCGCCTCCTCGCGCAGGCTGTCGGCGATCCACATGGCCGGCAGGCCGAAGGTCGGCTCGGTGGTCTCCTCGCCCGGCAAGCGTGATCTTGTCGCCCTTGGGGTTCATCACCAGCAGCTGGCTGGGGCGCAGCTCGCCGCGGCCGGTCTCGATCTCCTTGAGCTTGACCACGTAGGTGTTGGCCGGCAGCTGGATGTTGTCCTGGATGCGCACGGGCGGCATCACGAAGCCGAGCTCGCCCGCGAGCTGGCGGCGGAGCGCCTTGATCTGGTCGGTGAGCCTGGGCCCGCCGGCCTCGCCGATCAGCGGCAGGAGGCCGTAGCCGAGCTCGAGCCGGAGCGGATCCATGGCGAGTGCGACGCCGATCGGCTCGTCGGCCGGCGCGGCCACGGCGGCGGCCTGCTCCTCGGCCGCGGCCGCCTGATCCTGGGCGCGCCGGCCGAGGTGCCAGGCGAGCCCGCCGCTCGCCCCCGACAGCATGAGGAACGGCAGCAGCGGCAGGCCCGGCAGGACCGCGAGCAGAGCGAGCAGGCCGCTGGTCGTGGCGAGCGCGCGGGGATGGGCGCTGAGCTGGCCGAACAGGGCGCGGTCGGTGCGGTCGCTGACGCCCGCCTTGGCGACCAGCAGGCCGGCCGCGGTCGACACCACCAGGGCCGGGATCTGCGACACCAGGCCGTCGCCGACCGTGAGCAGGGTGTAGCTGTGGGCGGCCTCGGTGAAGCTCACGCCCATCTGGCCGACGCCGATGATCAGGCCGCCGACCAGGTTGATGAAGGTGATCAGCAGGCCGGCGATGGCATCGCCGCGGACGAACTTGGCGGCGCCGTCCATGGCGCCGTAGAAGCTGCTCTCCTCCTCCAGCTGGCGGCGCCGGCGACGGGCTTCCTGCTCGTCGATCAGGCCGGCCGAAAGGTCGGCATCGATCGCCATCTGCTTGCCCGGCATGGCATCCAGGGAGAAGCGCGCCGAGACCTCGGCGATCCGGCCCGAGCCCTTGGTGATCACCACGAAGTTCACGATCACCAGGATCGCGAACACGATCAGGCCGATCACGAAGTTGCCCTGCATGATGAAGCCGCCGAACGCCTCGATCACGCGCCCGGCGGCGGCCGTGCCCTCGTGGCCGTTGGCGAGGATCAGCCGGGTCGAGGCGAGGTTGAGGGCGAGCCGCAGCATGGTCGCGATCAGGAGCACCGCCGGAAACGAGCTGAACTCCAGAGGCCTGGTGATGAACAGCGAGGTCAGAAGGACCAGGACCGAGAAGGTGATCGAGAGCGCGAGCAGCAGGTCGAGCAGCAGCCGCGGCACGGGCAGGATCAGCACGACCAGGATGCCGATCATGCCGAGCGCCAGCGCGAGGTCGCCCTGGCGCAGCGTGCTGCCGAGGCGGCCGAGCAGATCGGCCGGAGCGAGGCTCAGATTGGATGCCATCCGCCGGCTGCGGCCTTCGTGCCTCAGACCCGGTCGGCGGCCGGATCGCCGAAGCCGCCGGCGGGCGGCGGGATCGCGAGGCCTTCGCCGCCGTACTGGCGGAGCTTGTTGCGCAGCGTCCGGATCGAGATGCCGAGGATGGTCGCGGCGTGGGTCCGGTTGCCGAGCGTGTGCTGCAGGGTCTCGAGGATCAGATCGCGCTCGACGTCGGCCACCGTCCGCCCGACCAGCGCCAGCGCGCCGGCCGGCTCCCGGCCCCGACCGGGCGGTCCGGACTGGAGCCGGATCGCCTCGGGGCCGATCGCACCGCCGGTCGCGAGCAGCACCGCGCGGTGGATGCAGTTCTCGAGCTCGCGCACGTTGCCCTTCCAGGGATGCTGGCGCAGGCGCGCGAGCGCCAGCTCGCTGAGCGGCCGCGCGGGCACGCCGTTGGCCCGGGCATATTTGAGCGCGAAGTGCTCGCCGAGCGGCCGCAGGTCGTCCAGCCGCTCGCGCAAGGGCGGCAGGTGCAGGTTGACGACGTTCAGCCGGAACAGCAGATCCTCGCGGAACCGGCCGGCGGCGACCTCGGCCTCGAGATCGCGGTTGCTGGTCGCGATCAGGCGCAGGTCGACCTTGATCGGCCGGCCGCCGCCGACCCGGTCGATCTCGCGCTCCTGGACCGCGCGCAACAGCTTGGCCTGCAGGCGCGGGTCCATCTCGCTGATCTCGTCGAGCAGCAGCGTGCCGCCGCTCGCCTCCTCGAACTTGCCGATCCGGCGCGCGGTGGCGCCGGTGAAGGCACCCTTCTCATGGCCGAACAGCTCGGATTCGAGCAGGTTCTCGGGGATCGCGGCGCAGTTCACCGAGACGAAGGCGCGCGCCGCGCGGCGGCTGTGGCTGTGGACGTAGCGGGCCAGCATCTCCTTGCCGGTGCCGCTGTCGCCGGTGATCAGGACGCTCGCCTCGGACGGCGCGATCTGGCGCGCGAGGCCGAGCAGCTCATGCATCGCCTGGTCTTCGAACACCAGCTCGCGGCGATCGTCGCCGACCGCCGCCAGGATCGCGGCGATCAGCTCGGGGTCGGGCGGCAGCGGCAGGAATTCCCGGGCGCCGGCCCGGACCGCGGCGACCGCGGCGCGCGCGTCGGTGCGCACCCCGTAGGCGACCACCGGCACGAAGATCCGCTCCGCGCCCAGGGCCTGGATCAGCGCGCCGATGTCGGCGACGACGTCGATCAGGATCAGATCGGCGCCCCGCCCGGCGCGCAGCTCGTCGAGCCCGGCCGCGGGCGAGGTCACGTGGCGCAGCGTGGCACCCCGCTCCACCGCCATGCCGATCGCGGTCGCGATCTCGTCGTTGTGGCCGCCGACGATCAGCACCCGCATGACGGCTGTTCCCAGGCTGGCCAGCGGCGGTTCGATGCCGGACTGGTGAGTTGCTCGAGCATCAGGTCTCGGTCTTGATGATCTCGGTCATGGTCACGCCCAGCCGGTCGTCCAGGATCACGACCTCGCCGCGCGCGACCAGGCGGTTGTTGACCAGGATGTCGATCGGCTCGCCGACCTTGCGGTCGAGCTCGACCACGGCGCCGCGCCCGAGCCTCAGCAGCTGGCTGACCGGCAGGGTGGTCTTGCCGAGCACCGCCGACAGCTGCACCGGGATGTCGTAGACGGCGCCCAGATCCTCGCCCTTACCGGGGCCCGGGGGCCTCGGCCGCTTCTCGGGCGCCGCGCCCTCAGGCCCGGCCTGCGGCGTGCCGCCCTCGTCCAGCTGGTCGAGATCGAGCGTCTTGGTCTCGTCGGCCATCATGCGATTCCATCCGTGCGCGCGTCGTCGCGGTCGATCGGGGACGGTGGCGCCTCCGCGGGCGCCCGCGTCTCGCCCGCCGCTTCGCCACGAGCGCCGAGGCCGTCGCCAGGAGCCGGGCAAGCCGCCGGGAGCCAGGTCTCGACCAGGGCGGTGACCTCGTCCTCGAGCCGGGCGAGATCGCGCTCGGCCGAGCCATCCTGCCAGATCAAGCGGGCGTCGCCCCGGCCGAGCCTGGCATCCGGGATCACGCGGATCTCGCCTCGATAGTCGGCCGCCTCGGCCGCCTGGGTGAGCGCGGCCTGACCGGCCGGAACGAGGTCAGGTGCCAGGCGCAGCTCGAGCCAGGGCACCCCCTCGAGCCGGACCACGACCTCGCGGAACATCGCCTCGATGTCCGCCAGCGGCTGGCGCGCCAGCGCCTTGGCGACCAGCGCCCGGGCGACCGCCAGCGCCAGATCGCGACTGGCGCCGGCGCGGGCCGTGAGGGTCCGGTCCAGAGCGGCCTGGCTGGCCGCCAGCCCCTCGGCGATCGCCGCGAGCGCCTCGGCCTGCCGGTGCTCGAGATTGGCGAGCATCTCGGCGCGGACCCGGGCCTCGGTCTCCGCCTCGGCCTCCTGCCGCGCCAACGCGACGGCGCCCGCGAGCTCCCCGGCACTGAAGGTCGGCTCGGGCGGCGCCGCCGGCTCGGGCGGGATCGCCGGCGGCGGTGGCGACTCGGGGTCGGACAGCTCCTCCAACCGCGGATAGCGGAACCGGACGGCCGCCGCCTTGGCCTGGCTCGGGCCAGGCCGCCGCCGCGCGCTCGCGACCACCGGGTTGACGCCGTCGCCGAACTGCATATCGAACGGGAAACGGTCCGGCATGGTCACACCACCATCTCGTCGTCCTTGCCGTCGGCGAGGAAGATCTCGCCGGCGGCCGCCAGATCCTTGGCTTTGTGGACGAGCAGGAGCTGCGCCTCCTCGACGTCGCGCAGGCGCACCGGCCCCAGGCTCTCCATGTCGTCGCGCATGATCTTGGCGGCGCGCTCCGACATGTTGGCGAAGAACAGCTCGCGCAGCTTCTCGCTGGCGCCCTTCAGGGCGAGGCTGACCTTGCCGCTGTCGACGCCGCGCAGCAGGGTCTGGATGCCCGCGCCGTCGAGCTTGGCCAGATCCTCGAAGGTGAACATCAGCGCGCGGATCCGGTCGGCCGACTCCTTGTTGCGCTCCTCCAGCAGCTCCAGGAACCGGGCCTCGGTCGAGCGGTCGAGCGAGTTGAAGATCTCGGCCATGATCTCGTGATTGTCCCGGCGGTGCGTGCGTCCGAGATTGGACATGAACTCCGCGCGCAACGTCTCCTCGACGTCGTTAAGGATGTCTTTCTGGATGAGCTCCATGCGCAGCATGCGCAGCACGGTCTCGATCGCGGCCTCCTGGGGCAGGCTCGCGAGCACCCGGGCGGCGTGCTCGGAGCGGATCTTGGACAGCACGACCGCGATGGTCTGCGGATACTCGTTCTTGAGGTAGGCGGCGAGCACGCTCTCATCGACGTTGCCGAGCTTGTCCCACACGGTCCGGCCGGCGGGACCGCGGACGTCCTCCATGATCGCGGTCACCTTGGTCGGGTCGAGGACCTGACCCAGCAGGCGCTCGGCGGTGTCGAAGCTGCCGATCAGGCCGCTGGCGCTGCCGAGGCGCTCGACGAAATCCTGGAACAGGCCGTCGACCACGTTGCCCGGCACGACGCCAAGCCGCGACATCGCCTGGGTGATCTCCTTGATCTCCTCGATCTCGAGCTTGGCGAACAGCTTGCTCGCATGCTCCTCGCCGCTGGCGAGCAGGAACATCGCGGCTTTCTCGGTGCCTCTGAGGGGCTTGCTGACGGCATCGGCCATGGCGGCGCTCCTACGTCTCGTGCAGCCAGGAGCGGATGATCGCGACCGCCCGGTCGGGCGCATCCTCGATCACCCGGCGGGCCTGCCTGATCAGCTCGGCGCGCCGCTCGGCCTGGGGATCCACGCTGACGCCGCCCTCGCCCTCGGCCACGCCCTCGGCCGCGCCGGTCAGCGCGGGGCCCGGGTGCTGCCAGGGCGCGGGTCTGGTCGGCGGCCGGCAGCGCGCCGGCCGCACCGGCGGCCGCCAGGGCAGCGCGCGCCGGCGGCGGCGCCAGGCGCCGCAGGGCCGGGCGCACCACGAGCAGGATCAGCATCAGCGCGACCAGCGCGAGGGCCGCGAGCTCGGCCAGGCGCATCAGGTCGGCCTCGGTCAGCAGCGGCCAGCTCGGCTCCGCCTCGGCGGGCGGCGGCAGGCTGAACGGCATGTTCTTGACCTCGACCACGTCACCGCGCGTGGCATCGAAGCCGATTGCCGAGCGCACCAGACTTTCGATCTGGGCCAGCTCGGCGGCGTCGCGGGGCGTATAGACCAGGTCGCCGGCCGCGTTCGGGGTCGTCTTGCCGTCGACCAGAACCGCCACCGACAGGCGCCGGACCCGGCCGCCCGCCTGCGTGTGATTGCTGACCTTGTGCGAGATCTCGTAGTTGACCGTCTCGTCGGTCCGGCTGGTGTCGTCGTTGCTGGTGCGGCCCGCGGGCGGCGTGTTGGCGGCCGCGTTGGGCAGATTGTTGCCGACCGAGACCGAGGTGTTGTCGTCCCGGGCGGAGCTCTTCTTGGTTTCCTCGACGGTCTGGGTGCTGCGGACCACCTGACCGTTGGGATCGTAGGTCTCCTCGGTCATCGTCACCTGGTCGAAGTCGAGGTCGGCGCTGACCTCGGCCTGCACCCGGCCCGGCCCGAGCGAGCGCTCGAGCAGCTGCTCGATGGTCTGCTTGAGACGCGCCTCGTAGGCCTCGCGGAAGTCCTCCGCCTGCGAGGGCAGGGCGTTCTCCCCGGCACCGTCGCCGCCGCGCGCGAGCAGCGTCCCCTGGTCGTCGACCACGGTGGTCCGCTCGGGCACCAGGCCCGGCACCGCCGCCGCGACCAGATGCTGGATCGCCTGCACCTGCCGGCGGTTGAGGCGGCGGCCACCTTGCATGCGGAGCGTGATCGAGGCGCTCGGCTGGATCTGATCGCGCTGGAACAGCTCGTGCCGGGGCAGGACCAGGTGGACCCGCGCCGAGCGCACGTCGGCAAGCGCGCCGATGGTGCGCGCGAGCTCGCCCTCGAGCGCCCGGCGCAGGTTGACGTTGGCCAGGAAGTCGGTGGTCCCGAGCGCGCTGCCGGTATCGAAGATCTCGTCGCCGACCGTGCCGCCGCGGGGCAGGTTCTCCTCGGCGAGCGTCATGCGCAGGCGGAGCGCCTGATCGGCCGGCACCAGGATGGCGTCGCCGTCGCCGCGCAGCCGGTAGGGCACGCCCAACGCCTCGAGCCGGCTCACGATCTGGGCGCTGTCGTCCAGCTCGAGGCCGCCGTAGAGCAGCGTGTAGGGGGGCTCGATCGCGCCGAGGAGCAGATAGCCGAAGCAGCCGAGCAGCGCGAGGCCGGTCGCGCTCAGGACCAGGAGCCGCGCGACGCCGAAGGTGCGCAGCACGCCCGCCACCCGCGCGCCGAGCGAGGGCGGGTCACGGTCGGCGGCGGCGTTGGCGTCGCGCGCCGGAAGCGGGCTCAGTGGTTGGTCCATCGGCTCGCCGGTGAGAGGGCGTCGTGCCCCACAGGTCGAGCCGGATTCCTAGGCAGCCGGCATTGAAGAACAGGTTAAGCCAGGCAAGTCCTGCCTATCGATCGCTGCCGATCGCGCCTCTTTTGCCGATCGCGGGCGCCGCGGCGGGTCCGCCGGCGCGGCCGGACCCGCGGCGTCGCGTCACCGAAAGTCCTGAATGCGGGTGACCCGCAACCCGCCCAGCCCGTGCTTGTCGATCGCCGCCTCCCACCCCAGGAACTCCTCGGTCGACAGGCTGTAACGGCGACACGCATCCTCCAAGGACAGGAGCCCGGCCCGGACCGCGGTCACCACCTCGGCCTTGCGCCGGGCGACCCAACGCTGCGTATTGGGCGGCGGCAGGTCGCTCAAGGTCAAGGTCTTGCCGTGCGGACCGACGACGCTCTTCGGCTTCTGGCCGGTCCTTTGAATGTTGACATCCGACATCAGCGTTTCTCCACCTGCCTCGCGGGGCAGTGTCCGCAGTATCGGAACCGGCTTTTAATAAACCACTAAGCCGGATAGTAAATAGTTCATGGAACGAAAGATCAATCCACGAACGATTTGGCAATACTTGGTGGTCAGCGATTACCTACTGATATGGACGAGCTCGTCGAGCATTTGATCAGCCGTTGTGATGACGCGCGCATTGGCTGAATAAGCGCGCTGAGTTACAATCATTTTGGTGAACTCGTCGGCCAGGTCGACGTTGGCGGCCTCGAGCGATGACGGCACGATGGTGCCGGCGCCGCCGGCGCCTGCCTCACGCAGGTTGAACTCGCCCGAGCCCGAAGTCTGGGCGTAGACGTTGCCGGTCCGGGGATCGAGCGCCAGCGGGTTGGCGAAGGTCGCGACCGGCAGGCGGTAGATCCTCTGGGTGGCGCCGTTGGAGAAGGTGGCGACCACGTAGCCTTCGTCGTCGACGGTCACGCCGTTGAGCTCGCCGACCGCGGACCCGTTCTGATTGACGAAGGCGACGTTGAAGTCGCTCGAGAACTGGCTGAGGCCGGCGGCGCTGCCGACCGTGCCGAGATCGAAGGTGATCGAGCTGTCGTCGGGGCCGCTGCTGTCGAGCCAGTTGATGCCGACCGGCGCGCCGGCCGTGGCCGTGGGGTAGTTGGGCGTCAGGCTGCTGCTCGCAAGCGTGCCGTCGCCATTGAAGGTGACCGTGCCGGTCGCGAGCAGGCCGTTGGGATGGTCGGCGGTCTCGACCTCGGCCGGATCGGCGTAGATCTCGACGTTCCAGGTGTTCGCGGCCGGGTCTTTCAGGAAGGCCATCTGGACGTTGTGCGCGCCGCCCAGCGGGTCGAACACCTGGACCGCCCGGACCAGGTGCGGGGCCACGCCGCTGGTCCCTCCGCTGGCGTCGTAGGCGGCCATGTCGCCCGGCGCATAGGTGCCGGTGAAGGCCGCCTGGGTGGCGTCGAGATTGGCGCCGATCTCGACGTTGGTGGTCGCGGCGGCGATGCCGTTGATCACGCGCACGTTGACCGTGCTCAGCTGGTTGACGTTGACGATCTGCTGATTGGCGTCGAGCACCCAGCCCTGCAGATAGAAACCGGCGCTGTTGCGCAGGTTGCCGAGCGAAGTCCTGCTGGAAGCTGCCGGCGCGGGTATAGAGCTGCTCGCCGCTGCCGTCGGGTCGGGGATTGACGACGAAGAAGCCGTTGCCGTCGATCGCGACATCGGTCGGCGAGGTGGTCGCCTGGATCAGGCCCTGGCGATCGATCCGGTACAAGGTGGTCGCCTTGGCGCCGCCGGAGCTGTAGGCCCCGGCCGAGGCCGAGCGCGTCACCAGGGTCGAGAACTGGGCCTCGGCGGCCTTGTAGGACACCGTGTTGACGTTGGCGACGTTGTCCGAGATCATCGCCATCGCTTGGCTCTGCGCGCTCAGGCCGGTGACCGCAGAGAACAGGGATCCGAACAGACTCATGGACGTTTCCTCTGCTCGCGGCGTTGGCGCCGCGTTGCTGTTGGGTGGTCGTCGCTAGGCGTGGTCGAGCTCTTGGGAGCGGTCGTCTCGTCGACGGTTCGGCTGGGGTCGATCAGGCGCTGGCTTGCGGGCGGTGTATCGAGGTCACCGAGTTCGAGCGGCAGCAGCACGCCATCGACCGACAGCAGGACCTGATCGCCCGAGATCTCGACGCCGTCGACGACGCCGTGCACGCTGGTGCTGACCGAGGCCGGCGCGCCGGCCGCGTCGGTCGCCGCGATGTCGACCCGGTAGAGGCCCGCAGGCAGCGGCGAGCCGCTCTGGTCCCGGCCGTCCCAGGCGACGCTGTGGCTGCCGGCATCGCCCGCGCCCTGGCGGGTCGCGACCAGCTTGCCGGCCTGGTCGTAAATGCTGATCGCGACGCTGCTCGCGGCCTGGGCCAGCTGATAGTTGATCTGCGCCGTGCTGGCGCCGCCGAGCCGGACGGTTTCCCCCGGCGCCTCGACCTCGGCGCCGAGATAGTCGACGCTGCGCCCGATCTGGTCGCCGCGGACCGCCGTCAGCAGCTGCCCGAGCGTGTCGTTGGTCTTGATCGCCTGCTCGACGGCGCTGAACTGGACCAGCTGCTGGGTGAACTGGTTCGCATCCATCGGCGCCAGCGGATCCTGGTGCTGGAGCTGGGTGGTCAGCAGCTGCAGGAAGCTGTTGAAATCGTCGGCGAGGCCAAGCTGGCTCTTGCTGGTGCCCGAGGCAGCAGCGGTGCCGGCCGCGGCCGAGCCGCCGGTGCCCGCGGCGCCGGCGGCGGCGGCAGGGCTCGAAGGGGTGATGTCCATGGCTTCGGTTCTCCGTTCGCGGCGCTCAGATGCGGATATCGAGGACGCGCTGGGCGCCGAACCAGTAGACCGGCGGCACCTCGCCCGAGGCGGGCGTCGCCCCGGCGGGGCCGGCGCCCGGCTCGAGGCGGAGCGGATAGGGCGTCCCGGCGCCGCGCTCCTGCTGGCGCTGGTCCTGCCGGAGCGAGAAGGTCAGGCCGTTGTCGTTGAGGCGCAGGCCGGCGTCCTCGAGGGCGCGTTGCAGCGCCCCGCTGTCGCGGCGCAGGACGTCGAGGGCGTCGTGGCGGTCGGCGGCGATCACGGCGCTGACCCGGTTGTCACGACTGAACTCGAGCCGGACCTCGACCCGGCCGAGCGCCGGCGGCTCGAGCTGGACGAACAGGCGCTCGATCCGGTGCGGCACCGCGGCCGCGATCTGGACGCCGAGCTGGACCGCGACCGGCCGGGCGGCGCCGGCGAGGCCGCGGGTTGCGAGGTGGCGGACGGCTGGCCCGGGGCCGCTCCCGGTCGCACGGACATCGCCGGGTCGAGGTCGGCCGGCAGCTCGATCCGGGCATCGGTCGCGGCCGGGCCGTCCGGCGAGGGCGGCGCCGGTGGTCGCGGCGCGGGCGCTGACGATGCCGCGAGCTCGCACCCCCGACGCGGCCCCGGTCGAGGCATCCGGCTTGGCCGGAGTCCGGCGACGCCTGAGGGTCGGCTGCCAAGCTCGAGCCGATCGCTTCGGGCGTGCCCGCGGGCGGCGGCGGCGCCGGCGCGGCCGCAGCCGGCTTCGCGGCCGGCGGCGGGGTGACCGCGGCGCCGCCCGCCTGCTCCAAGGTTGCGGTCGCCGTCTGGAGCCGGCGCGGATCGATCAGCCCGGCGACGGGCGGGGCCGCGCTCGCGAGATCCTGAGCCGGGGCGGGCTCGGGCTCGAGCTCGGGGAAGGTGCCGCCGCCGGCGCAACGCGCCTCGGGCCGGACCGCGGGCGGCGCACGAGCGTCCCGGCCGGGCCAGTCCCGGCCGCCTGCGCTTGCGGTGCGCTCCCGCCTGGAGGGCCGGCCACTGCCGGCGCCGGAAGCTGCGGGCCGGCCGGTGCCGGCGTCGGGGCCAGTGGGCCGGCCAGGGTCGGCGTCGGGGTCAGCGGGCCGGTCAGGGTCGGCATTGCGGGCAGTTGGCCTGCGGTCGGCCCGGGCCCGGCCGCCGGGTCGGTCGGGGCCGGCGCCGGCGTCGCGGGCAGCGGGTCCTGCGCCCGCCGCCGGTTGGCCCGCCGGGTCGGCTGCCGTCAGTGCCGGCGGTGGCGTCCCCTGATCCGAAACCGGCGCCAGTCCCGCGACCGGCGCCGTGGCGCCGGCGTCAGGCGGCCCGCCGGCATCCGCATCGCCATCGCGGCGCGGCGCCGGCGCGCTCGCCGCCGGTACCGGTGCCGGCACCAGGCCCGCGAGCAGGATCGCAAAGCCGTCCGCCGCCTGGCCCGCGTCGTCCGCGCCGCGGTCGCTCGCGGTCGGCGGACCGGGCCGCGCCGGGGCGGGGGTCGATGGCGGCTGAACGGGTGAAGGGGTCATGGCAGGCGGCCATGGAGCAAGCCGCGTGCCAGGCGCGAAAGCCGCTCCCGGCGGGCGTTTCGAGCCGTCGAACCGGCCCGGTGCCGGCCCTGGCGCCGGCAAAATCTGCCGTGGCCGCGCAGCCGCTGCCGGGTCGCTCAGTCGTCGCGATAGGCCTTCTCGCGGCGCTCGTGACGCTCCTGCGCCTCGATGCTGAGGGTCGCGATCGGCCGGGCCTCGAGGCGGCGCAGCCCGATCGGCTCCTGGGTCTCCTCGCAATAGCCGTAGCTGCCGTCCTCGAGCCGGCGCAGCGCCTCGTCGATCTTGGACAACAGCTTGCGCTCGCGATCACGCGCCCGCAGCTGGAAATTGCGCTCGGTCTCGTGCGACGCCCAATCGCTCATGTCGGCGACCCGGTTGTCCTCCTCCTTCAGCTGGCGCAGGGTCTCGTTCGAGCCGCGCAAGATCTCCTCGCGCCAGTTCAACAGCTTGCGGCGGAAATACTCCCGCTGGGTCTCGTTCATGTAGGGCTCGTCCTCCGACGGCCGATAGCTACGGGAGATGACGTCTGACATGCGTCCTCCGACCACCAATACTCACAGCGGACAAGGTTCGGCTCGACACGGTCCTGCGGCGACCTCCTCCTCGGGTTGCGGCCCGCTCCGAAAGCGGACCTCCCCTAGCTCAGCCGCGCCGTCCGCGCAAGGTGATCGTGCATAAGTCGAATGTGTGAAGATCTGGTGGCCGGATCCGGCTCAGAGAACGACGATCTGGCCCGGGCGCGCGAGCAGGGTCGCGAGGCCGGCGCGCTGGATCGGCAGGTCCGGGCGCAGCGCCGCGGCCGCGAGGCCCTGCGCGCGCAGGCCCATCTCGCAGACGATGATCTCGACCCCGAGACCGGCGCAGGCCTCCAGCAGCTCCTCGAAGCCGGCGACGCCGCGCTGCCGGTTGCGGGCATCGAGCGCCAAGGCGTCGGCAAGCTCGGGCGGCGCGAGGTCCGGCCCGAGCGGCAACCCCGCCCAGCCGGGCCGCTCGCCCGGGCCCGCCGCGAGCAAGGCCCGGGTCGCCCCGTGGGTCACGAACAGGGTCACCGGCCGCGCCAGCGCCGCCGCCGCGCTCGCCATCGCGAGGCCATAGTGGACGCGCTCGAAGCTGCCGCTCAAGAGGATCAGGCTCAGGCGCTCGGCCTCAGCCAAGGCCGGCTCCGTTGGCCCCGCCGGCGCCGCAGACCGGGCAACCCTGGCGGCGCGCGAACCGGACCTTGCGCAATTCCGTGCTGAGCGCGTCGTAGAGCACCAACGTCCCGGACAGGCTGGCGCCGACGCCCAGGATCTCCTTGACCACCTCGACCGCCTGCAGGCAGCCGAGCACGCCCGCGGCCGGCCCGAGCACGCCGCCCTCGGCGCAGGTCGGGATCAGGCCCGGCGGCGGCTCCTTCGGGAACAGGCAGCGGTAGCAGGGGTGCGGCGGCCCGAGGTGGGCCTTGTAGGTCGTGAGCTGGCCCTCGAGGCCCTGGACCGCGGCGCTGACCAGGGTCTTGCCGAGCCGCAGGCAGGCGGCGTGCACGGTCGCGCGGGTCGCGAAGTTGTCGCTGCCGTCGGCGACCAGGTCGTAGGCCTCGATCAGGCCGTCGGCGTTGTCGGGTCCGAGCCGGAGCGCGTGGCCGACGAACCTGATCTCGGGGTTGAGCGCCTGGGCCGCCTGCGCCGCGCTCTCGGTCTTGGCGGTCCCGATCCGGGCGGTCGGATGGGCGATCTGGCGCTGCAGGTTGGCGAGCTCGACCCGGTCGGAATCGACCACGCCCAGCGTGCCGACGCCGGCCGCCGCCAGATACAGCAGGAGCGGCGAGCCGAGGCCGCCGGCGCCGATCAGCAGCACCCTCGCCGCCAGCAGCCGCGCCTGGCCGATACCGCCGACCTCCGGCAGCACGATGTGCCGGGCGTAGCGCAGCATCTGCTGCTCTGTGAACACCATCGCCATCCCGCTCACCTCCACCAGACCCCGCTGCCGACGCTGGCTCGGGCGCCCGGCGTTAACGGCGCCTTAAGGTTAGCACGATATCGCGCTCTGACGATGCCCCGAGCGCCGCAAGGCGCCGGGCTCGCGGCAGGACAGGGATCGACCATGGAGGACCCGGATCTCGCGGTCGCGCTGCGCTACGATGCCGGGCGCGCCGACGCTCCGCGCGTGGTCGCCAAGGGCCGCGGCGCGATCGCCGCGCAGATCGTGGCGGTCGCCCGCGAGCACGGGGTCGCGATCCGGCGCGATCGGGATCTCGCGGCGCTGCTGGGCACGCTCGAGCTCGACTGCCCGATCCCGATCGCCGCCTTCGCCGCGGTCGCCGAGATCCTGGCCCACCTCTATCGCGCCAACCATCGGCTGCGAGGATGCCCGGCGATGATCGCCGGAACCAGCGCTCCCGACGACCCGGAGGCTGCCCTCGAGGCAGCGATCGAGCTCCTGGAGCGGGCCCGACGGGCGGTGGCCCGAGACGAGCTGCCGGAGCTCGAGCGCCTGGCGCCGCTGCTCGAAGGCCTGGCCGGCCGGCTCGCGGCCTGGTCCGGCACCGACCAGCGCCGCCGGCGACGCGTCCTCGCCCTGCTCGACGAGGCCGGCGCTCTGAGCGAGGCTTTGCGAGCAGGGCAGGCGCAGGTCGCGCTGCAGCTGCGGGCCGCGGGCGTCCATCGGCGGGCCGGGGCCGCCTACCGCCGCGCGAGCAAGCTCTGAGACCGGGCGTGGACTCGCTCGACTACCTGCGCTTCCTCGCCGCGCTGGCCTTCGTCCTCGGCCTGATCGCTCTGCTGGCCTGGCTCGCCCGGCGCTACCGCCTGGGGGGTGTCGCCGCCAACGCCGCCCGGCGCCTCGCGGTGGTCGAGGTCCTGCCGGTCGATCCGCGCCGGAAGCTGGTCCTGATCCGCTGCGACGACCGGGAATTCCTCCTCCTGCTCGGCCAGGACGGCAACCGGATGCTCGCGCCCGGCGGCGGCGCGTCGACCGGGTCCGCGGCCGCCCGGCCGCAGGACCCATGACGCGGCCGGGGGTGGGCCAGCGGCGCGCGTGGCTCGTCGGCGCGGCGCTCTGGCTGGCGGCTGGCCCGGCCGCGGCGCAGAGCCTGAGCGTCGATCTCGGCCAGGGCGGCACGGTCACCAGCCAGCTGGTCCGGCTGGTGCTCCTGATCACGGTCCTGAGCCTCGCGCCCTCGATCCTGGTCATGGTGACCTCGTTCACCCGGATCGTGGTCGTGCTCGCCTTTCTGCGCTCGGCGCTCGGCCTGCAGCAGACCCCGCCGAACGCCGTGCTGATCTCGCTCGCCCTGTTCATCACCGCCTTCGTCATGGCGCCGACCCTGGAGCAGGCCTACCAGGACGGGCTGGCGCCGCTGCTCAAGGAGCAGATCGGCGAGGTGGAGGCGTTCGAGCGGGCGACCGCGCCGCTGCGCACCTTCATGCTCGGTCAGGTGCGGCCGAAAGACCTCCAGCTGTTCCTCGACATCAGCCATACGCCCGCGCTCGAGCGACCCGGAGGACACGCCGCTCCGGGCCCTGATCCCGGCCTTCATGATCAGCGAGCTCAGGCGCGCCTTCGAGATCGGCTTCCTGATCTTCGTGCCGTTCCTGGTCATCGACATGGTGGTCGCCTCGGTGCTCATGTCGATGGGCATGATGATGCTGCCGCCGGTCCTGATCTCCTTGCCCTTCAAGCTGATCTTCTTCGTGCTGGTCGACGGCTGGTATCTGGTGGTCGGCAGCCTGGTCGAGAGTTTTGCCAGCTGAGCCCGCGGCCCGGCGAGGCGCCCGGGCGCTGCTGCCCGCTCAGGGCGCGGATCGGATCGCGTCGAGGTAGGCCCGCACCCGATCGAGGTGCTGGTCCGCCAGGGCGAGCGCGGCCGGCGGTTCGCCCGCCGGGCCGGGCGGCAGGGTCGCCATCAGAAAGGCCGGCTCGCCGGCCTGGCCATGCATGGCTGAGCCGAAGCGCGCCCGCAGCCGTTCGAGCGCGCCCGCGTCGCCCTGTCGGGCTTGGGCGACGGCGAGCTTGATCACCAGGTCCTGCTCGGCCTCGACCAGGGGCTCCTCCGGATCGGCGCGGGCGGGCAACAGATCCTCGAGCGCGCCGACCAGATGCGACCAGTCGCGCTGCTGCCAGAGGATCTCGGCCCGCAGCCGCTGCTGGGCGTGGTCGGTGCCATCCGCCAGCAGGGCCAGTGCCGCAGCCGCCTGACCCGACGCGGCCAGGGCGCGCGCCCGTAAGACCCGCCGCCGTACGTCCAGCGCCGGCGGCAGCTCGCCCTGGACCTGGCTGTGGTCGAGCGCCGCGAGCGCTTTGGCCGGATCCGGCTGGCGCAGCCAGAGTTCCGCGAGATAGGCGCCGGCCTCGGCTTTGGGTGGCCCGTCGAGACGGTCGATCAGCGGGTCGAGCAGGGCAGCGGCCGGCTTGACCAGGTCGAGGCCTGCGAGCCCGGCGGCCAGCCGGCGGCTCACCCGGTCACCGAGATCGCCGGCGGGGGCCAGCTCCGGAAAATCCTGATAGAGCGCGTAGGCCCTGAGCGCGCCGATGCCCGCCCCGGCCTCCGGCAGGAGCGTGGCCACGAAGGCATCGCGCATCGCCTTGGCGATGCGCTCGGTCTCCGGCGCGCCGGCGAAATGGCTCAGCACCTCCTGCCAGGTGCGAAGCGCGGACCCCGGGTCGCCGGCCCGCAGATAGAGCCGCGCCAGCCCGTCCAGCATCGCGATCTCTTGGGGATGCGGCCGCCAGCGCGGTCGTGCGGCGGCCAGGCGGGCCAGAGCTTCGGCGGGCGTCAGCCGGCCGGCGGCCAGCAGCATCTGGACGCGCGCGTAGCCGGCCGCGACCCGGGTCTGGTCGTCATCGCCCTGCTCGAGCGCCGCCCAGATGCGATCGGCATCATCGATCGCGCCCCGCCGTGCCTGCGCGAGGCCATCGAGGAACGCGACCCGGGCGCGTTCGCCCGGCGCCAGCTCGAGCGTCTTGAGCAGGCCGAGCAGCCGGGCGGCCTCGTCCTGATTGCCGGCCTCGATCGCGGTCCGGACCGCCGGCAGTCCCAGACGGAGCTGGAGCGGCTGCGGGGTAGCTGTCCAGGATGCCGCCCGAGCGGGCAAGCTCCGCCCCGGCGTGCGACCAGTCGCCGTGGGCGGCGGCCAGGGCGGCCCGCCAGAGCGCGACCTCCGGATCAGCGTCCAGGGCGGGCGCAAGAAGGCCGGTCGCCGCCTCGTCGAGCCGGCCCATCAGCAGCTGCGCGGCGCCGGTCAGGCCCTGGCGGGCGAGGCGCAGCGAGCCGTTGGCGGCGGGATCGTCCGGTCGGTCCATGAGCCCGAGGATGCCCAGTGCCTCGGCCGCCAGCCCGTGGGCCAGGAACAGGCGCGCGAGCTCGAGCCGGGCCGCCGGCCGATCGGCGGCCGCAGCGTCCAGCGCCCTCTGCTCCAGGAGCACGCGTTGGTCGGCGAGCGATGCCCGGGTGGCCGGCGCGAACCGGGCCAGGTCCAGCGCCCGGGGCCCCGCGGTGGATGGCGCCGCAGACGGTGGCCGCCGGCCCCGGCTGGCGCCCGCCCGGCGGCGCTGCCCGACCCGGCGCGGCGGCGAGACTCGGCGCGCGACCTCGGCCGGACCGCCGCGGTCTTGGCCTCGGCAGCCTGGCGTCGGCATCCTTGGCCTCGGGGCAGCCTTGGCGTCGGGACCTTGGCGGGGGCAGCCTTGACCTCGGGTCGCCTCGGCCGGGGCCGCCTGGGCCTGGGCTACCTCCGACTGGCGGCCTCCGGCGGCCCGCTCGCGGACGGCCCGGCCGACGCGTCGACGGGGGCCGATGGGCTCGGCGCCCGGGAGGGCGGACCGACCCCGGCGGCCGGCCCGCTCTCGCGAGCCGCCGGCGAGCTTGGGGAGAGGCGGAGCCCTCCGGGCGCCCGCAGCTCGACCGCGCCGTCGACGGCCTCGGCGCGCAGCTGGTCGGTCGCCGCCCGCCAGGCGAGCCCCTGGGCGGTCGCCAGGAGTTCGAGCTCGACCAGCCGTTGCGGCCGGGGCTGGCCGAGCCGGGACGCCAGCAAGGGCCAGAACTCGAGCTGGTCGCCGACCTCGGGATCGGTCAGGCGGACCAGGCGGGGCGCCTCGCCGGTGACGATCCGCAGCCGCGGCGGCTCCGGCAGCCGCTGAAGCTGCGCGGCCGCCGGCGGCGGGGCCGTGGTGCCGAGAACGACGCGCCAGCGGCCGCCCGCGCGCTCGACCTTCGCGGCGAGCGGGCGCCGCAGCGGGAAGCGCAACGCGAGACCGCCGGCGGCATCGACCCGCTCGCCCGGCCCGAGCCAGTCCGGTACGGGCGACGCGAGCGACGGTAGCACAAGCGTGCCGGCCTGCGACGGAAGTGGCGCAAACACGCTCCACAAATAGCCGGCGCGGAGCAGAAATGCGGCCGCGATCGGCCGGTTCCAGACGAACTCGAGCGCGGCGCCGCGCGCAACCGTCGCCGCCCTGATCCCGAGCGTGAGCGGGGCGGCTCCGCCGCGGTCGGGGACCGCTCGGGCGCGAGCGGGGAGGCTTCCGCTGCGGTCGGGGACCCCTCGGGCGCGGGCGGGGCTGCCGGCGGCTCGGGCGGCGCCGCCGCCGGCTCGGGGAGCGCGGCGCCCGGCAGCGCTCTCGGCGCGATCGCCGGAACCGGCTCGGGCGCGGCCCGCGCCGGCGGCGCGCGCCCCGGCTCGTAGAGGTCGACCACCACCTGCCGGTCCTCGACCTTGAAGACGTCGGCGTGCACCCCCGCCTTGAGGGCGAGCCGGAGCTCGCTCCGGCCGTCGGCGTCGGCGGCGCTGGCGCCATCGAGCAGCGCCTGGCCACGGGCGCGGATCGTGGCCGCGTCGATCCGCGCCGCGCGGTCGAACCGGATGCGCAGCCGGCGGCCGTCCGTCTCGGCCGCGAAGTCGATCGGCTGCGCCCAGTCGAGGACGATCCGAAGATAGCCGTCGTGCACGCCGGTGCGCACGCGCCGACCGGGCCGTCGCTCGGCGGCGTGCGGCGGCGCGGCGCCAGATCGACGACCACGATCCGATCGTCGTCGACGTCGAGGCTTGGCCGTGACCCCGGGCGCCAGCTGAAGCACGACCGCCCGCCCGTCGGCCGCCGGCACCAGCCCGACCACGTAGTCGCCGAGGACGTCCGGGACCGCGCCGAGGTCGGCCTTGAAGGGTCGGGGAAACCGGAGGGTCAGTCGCTGGCCGTCCTGGTGGCCGTCGAGCGCGACCGGCGCCGGCCATTCGAACACCAGCCGCCCGAAGCCCGGATGCGTGGCGGCGCGCACCTCGACCGCCTCGGGCGCGGCTGCGAGCGCGTTGCCGGGGCCGCCGGCGAGCGCCGGGAGCAGCCCGGCGAGCGCCGCAAGCCATGCCGCTCGCATGCGACTGAGGTCAGCCGCCGATCACGCTCGCGATCTGCTGGCTCAGCGTATCCGCGTTGAACGGCTTGACGACGTAGCCGCTGACCCCGGCCTGGCGCGCCCTGGCGACGCGGTCGTCGCGGTTCTCGGCGGTCACCATGATGAACGGCAGGTCCTTGAGCGCGGGCGTGGCGCGCACCCGCTCCAGGAGCTCGAGGCCGCTCATCGGCTCCATGTTCCAGTCCGAGATCACCAGGCCGAAGGCTCGCTCCTTGAGCTTGGCGAGCGCGGCTTCGCCGTCGTGCGCCTCGTCGATCTGCTCGAAGCCCAGCTGGTGGAGAAGATTGCGGATGATCCGGACCATCGCCTGGTAGTCGTCGACGATCAGGATCGGGGTGGTCGGGTCCACGGCCATGGCCGGACGTGCTCCTCGCGGCAAGTGCCGGTGGGCGGCCGCCGCCTGCGGGCCGCCTGAGCCCGACGCTAGGAGCCGATGGTCTGCTGCGACCGATCGGTCGAAGGCCGCCGTCGCCTGGCCCCGGCGCTAGGAGCCGATGGTTAAGCTTTGGTTAACTACCGGCGGCGGCACGCCGCCGTCTCGAGCAGCTTGGTCCGCTTGGCCAGCTCGGTCGTGACCTGTTTGGCCCTGACCGGATCCATGCGCGCCAGCACGTCGGCGGACTTCGCCTCGCGCATGCCCTCCACGACCCGGAGCAGCACCGGCATCTCGAGCCGGTTGAAGATCTCGGCCGCCGCCTTGGCCTTCATGGTCTCGTAGATCTTGACCAGGCTCTTGAGCTTGGCCTCCTCGGCGGCGTCGTGCTGCTCGATCGCGGCGGCGATCTGGGTCCCGCAGCTCGCTCAGCTGCGCGATCTGGCTCGTCGAGCCCGGCGGCGGCGGTCTCGAGCAGCGCCGCCCGGCGATCGAGCTCGCGGGCGCGTTGATCCAAGGCGCTCCGGCGCGCGGCGAGCTGCTGCAGGACCGCGATCTCGCTGGCGGTCAGCCGGCTCGGGTCGAAGCCCTGATCCGGCGTCGCCGCAGGATCGGCGGGC
Source organism: uncultured Alphaproteobacteria bacterium (assembly GCA_963756905.1). Lineage (GTDB taxonomy): Bacteria > Pseudomonadota > Alphaproteobacteria > Geminicoccales > Geminicoccaceae > DATAOG01. The sequence continues at coordinate 79,902 of CAVWPO010000036.1, read as the reverse complement.
GGCTTCGCCGGGCGGACCCGCGGCGGGCGCCTCGGCGGGCCTCGGCGCGGCGCTCGGGCGGCGCCGGGGCCGCCTCCGAGCGGAACTCCGGGGCGGGGCTCCGGGGCCGATGCGCGCCGGCGTCTCGGGACCAGCCGCCGGCATCGGCGCCGGCGGCTGGCTCCGGCGCCGACCGCGGAGCCGGCGCCGAGCGCGCGCGACCGGGCTGGCTTCGACGACCGGCGCGGGCCCGGTCCGGGACCGGCCGAGCAGCACGCTCCGCCAGCAGCCCGAGCTTGGCCAGCGCCAGCGCGCCGAGCGCGGCCATCAGGAGCATCGGCAGCGACCGGCCGCCAGCGCGACCGCGAGCAGCGGCGGGCGCGCGACTCGCCGCAGCCGCGCCAGCGCCGGCACTCATCGCAGCGTCCTGAGCGTGCGCTCGAGGTCGGTCGCCGGCCCGGCCCGCGTTGGCGGCGTCGGCCGCGGCGGCCGGCTCGGGGCGGGCGGCACGGTCTGAGAGCGCGCGGCGGCCGGCCGCTCCTTGCGGATCTGCGCCGTCGAGCCGGTCGGCCGCCTGCTCGCCGCGGCCGGTCAGGAACTGCAGGTCGTCGAGCAGCCGCTGCGCGCTCGCGAGCTGGCCGGCCAGGCGCTCGCTGGTGGCCTCGGTGGTCTGCCGGAGACCGTCGAGGGCGGCCTGGGCGCGCGCGCTCGCACGGTCGAGCGCCGCGATCAGCCGCTCGATCTCGCCGTCGCCGGAGCGGAGATCACGCAGGTTGCGCTGCAGCCGGACGCCGCGCCCGAGCACGACCAGCAGCAGGACCACGATCAGACCGTCGACCAGCAGCGGCAGCATCAGTCGGGCTCCGGCTCGCGGTCGATCCGCGCCTCGATCCGGATCGCGACGTGGTCGGCGATCCGGCCGACCCGGCCGCGCAGCAGCGGGACGTGTGCCGCAGCGCAGGATCACCGGCGTGTCCGGCTCGGCGGTCAGCGGCAGGGTCGTGCCGACCTGCAGCGCCATCACCTCGCCGAGGGGGATCGTCTGCTCCTCGAGCAGGGCCTCGAGCTCGACCGTGGTCACCAGCATCTGCCGGGCGAGATGGGTCTCCCAGATCGAATCGCGGCCGAACTTCTCGCCCATGAACATCTGCAGCAGGAGATCACGAACCGGCTCGAGGGTGGCGTAGGGGATCAGGATCTCGAGCGGGCCGCCGCGGTCGTCCATCTCGATCCGCAGCTTGAACAGCACGGCGCCGTTGGTCGGGCGGGCGATGGCGGCGAAGCGGGGATTGGTCTCGAGCCGCTCGTAGCGAAACTCGATCGCGCTGAGCGGCGCGAAGGCGATCGCCATGTCGGCCAGCACCAGGCGGATCAGACGCTCGATCAGGGCGCGCTCGATGCTGGTGAACGGCGCGGCCCTCGGGCCAGACCGGGGCACCGCCGCGCCGGCCGCCGAGCAGCACCTCGACGACCGAGTAGATCAGCGGGTTGCTGACCGTCAGCAGGCCGTAGTTGTCCCATTGGACCGCGCGGAAGACCGCGATCATCACCGGCAGGGGCACGCCGTGCAGATAGTCGCCGAAGCGCAGCGAGGTGATGCTCTCGAGGGTCAGCTCGACGTTCTCGGAGGTGAAGTTGCGCAGGCTCGTGGTCAGGATCCGAACCAGGCGGTCGAACACCACCTCGAGCATCGGCAGCCGCTCGTAGCTGACGATGTTGTTGTCGACCAGCGCCTGCGAGGCCGGAGCGCCGGCTGCCGCCGCCCTGGGAGACGCCGAGCAGGCTGTCGATCTCGTCCTGCTCGAGCAGGCCGGTCTCGGATGCCGGCGGCCCGTCGGCGTTGGCGGCGCCCTCCTCCCACTCGACGCCCCCGGCTTTGGGCCCGGCGTCCGGGAGGTCGCTGGGATCGGCCATGACGCTCGGCTCGGATCTGGGCTCGGCAGCTCGCCCCGGTTATTGGACGAGCAGTTCCCGGACCAGCACGTCGCGCACCTGGGCGGGGTGGACCGCGTCGTTGACCCGGGCCAGCAGCGCCTCCTTGAGCCGGTAGACCCCTTCGGCGCCGTCCAGCTCCTCCGGCCGGATCGCGCGCAGATACAATTGGAAGCTGTCCAGGATGCGAGGCACGAACTGGCGCACCAGCTCGGCCTGATCGTCGCCATGCACCTCGAGCGCGGCGGCGATCTTGAGGTAGCGCAGCCGGTGGCCGCCGGCGTTGAGATTGACCAGCATGTCCGGCAGGTCGACGAACACGACATCCGCGGGGTTCTCGGCCGCCGGGGCGGCATCGGCGCCGTCGGCGGGGCCGTTCAGGCCCGGCACCATGCCCATGACGTAGGCGGCGCCGCCGCCGCCGAGGAGCAAAAGGAGCGGCAGGCCGATGATCAGGATCAGCTTCAGCTTGCCGCCCGACTTCTTGGCTTCGGCTTCGGTCTCGGTGTCTTCGCTCATGCCCGTTGGCCGGCTGGTGTGGTTGGGCGATCCCTCGGGGCCTGGCAGCTGCGGTGGCAGCGGTTCGGGATCGCAGCAGGCGGGGTCTCGAGCAGCCGGTTCGGTTCGTCGCCTCGGCACCGCGCGCTCGTCCGGACGCCAAGCTAGGGATCGCGCGGTTAAGAACGGGTTGATCCGGCGCGGCCAGGCCTGCGGCGGCAGATCTTGCCCGGCAAGGCCTGCCGCGAGCGCCCCGCCGGCCGCGCTCAGCGGCGCCGAATCCGGCCGGCATCGCGGACTGGCACGGAAGCTGCTTCGTCGGGACCGGCCAACCAGGACCGTGACGCCATGGAATCGACCGCCTACATCGCGCTCTCCCGCCAGATGGTGCTCGACCGCCAGATGGACGTGATCGCCCACAACATCGCCAACGCGACGACCAGCGGGTTCAAAGCCGAGTCGATGCTGCTCGAGCCGGTCCCGGTCGATGCCGGCGAGCGCCAGCGGCTGGCGTTCGTCCAGGACCTGGGCATGGTCCGCGACCTCAGCCCCGGCCCGATCACGACCACCGGCAACCCGTTCGATCTGGCGATCGAGGGCGCCGGCTACTTCGCCATCCAGACCGCCGGCGGCGTCCGCTACGGGCGCAGCGGCCAGCTCCACCTGAACGACGTGGGCGAGCTTGCGACCGCCGACGGCGATCCGGTGCTCGACGACGGCGGCGCTCCGCTCGCCCTGCCGCTCGATGCCGGTCCGATCACGATCGCCGCCGACGGCACGGTCTCGACCCCGAGCCGCGGTCATCGGCAAGCTCCAGCTCGTGACCTTCGCCGACGAGCAGCGTCTGGTGCCGCTGGGCGGCGGCCTCTATCGGACCGACCAGGCGCCGCTGCCGGCGACCGGGGCGCGTCTGGTGCAGGGCGCGCTCGAGGGCTCGAACGTGCAGCCCGATCATCGAGATGATCCAGATGATGGCGACGGTGCGCGCGTACCAGGGCACCCAGCGCCTGCTGCGAGACCGATCACGATCTGCACCGCCAGGCGATCCAGCACATGCTCGAGGCCACCGGCCTAGCGTCAGGGTCGCGGGAAGGATACGCCATGCGATCGCTGAGCATCGCTGCCACGGGCATGATGGCCCAGCAGCTCAACGTCGAGGTGATCTCCAACAACCTCGCCAACATGACGACCTCCGGCTACAAGCGCCGGCGGGCGGAGTTCCAGGATCTTCTGTATCAGAGCCAGCGCCGGATCGGCGCCGCCAGCTCGGATGCCGGCACGATCGTGCCGGCGGGCGTGCAGATCGGCCTCGGGGTCAAACCGGGCGCGGTCTATCCGATCAACTCGCAGGGCAACATGACGGCGACCGAGAACCCGCTCGATCTCGCGATCCAGGGCGAGGGCTACTTCATCGTCGAGCGCCCGAGCGGCGAGCTTGCCTATACCCGCGACGGCAGCTTCCAGCTCAGCCCCGACGGCCAGCTGGTGACCGCCGACGGCTATACCGTGAGCCCCGGCATCACCGTGCCCCAGGACGCGGTCCAGGTGACCGTCAACGCCAGCGGCCAGGTCCAGGCCAAGCTGCAGTCGCAGGTCGCGCCGGTCGATCTCGGCCAGCTCGAGCTCGCGATCTTCGCCAACAAGGCCGGGCTGGAGGCGATCGGCAACAACCTCCTGACCGAGACGCCGGCGTCCGGCCCGGCGACCGTCAACGTCCCCGGCACGGCCGGCTACGGCGAGCTGCAGCAGGGCTTCCTGGAGAGCTCGAACGTCAATCCGGTGCAGGAGATGACCGCATTGATCGAGGCCCAGCGGGCCTACGACCTGAACTCCAAGGTGATCACGGCGAGCGACGAGATGATGGTCGACCGTGACCCAGATGCGCTGAGGCCGCCATGGCTCGCGCCCGGCGCTTCGCCCTGCTGCTGCTCAGCGCCTCGCCTGCTGCTCGGCCTGACGCCGCCCGCCGCCGCGGTGGCCGCCACCCTGCCGGCCGGGATGCCGCTCACCCGGAGCTTCACCGAGCAGCTGCTGAGCGCGGCCCTGACCGCGGAGGGTGCGGGCGAGGCGCTCGATCTGCGCCTCGAGCAGCCGCGCCTGCCGCTTGCCAACCAGAGCGCCGAGGCGACCGAGATCGCCGTCGAGGCGCTCCACTACGAGGAGGCCAGCGGGCGCTTCAGCGCGCTCCTGGTCGGCACGGTCGGCGATCAGATCCGCTTTCGCCTGCCGGCCGAGGGCCGCGCTCAGGAGCTGATCGAGCTGCCGGTCCTGGCCCGGCCGATCGCCGCCGGCGAGGTCATCACCGACGCCGACGTCGACTGGATCACGGCGGCCCCGAACCGGGTTCGCGCCAGCAGCGTGACCGCGGCCGCGCAGCTGGTCGGCGCCGAGGCGCGCCGGCCGCTGCAGCCGGGTCGGGTGCTGAGCGAGCGCGACCTGCAGGCGCCGCGGCTGGTGCTGCGCGGCCGGACGGTCCGAGCTGGTCTACGCCAAGCCCGGCCTGCGGCTGAGCGCGCTCGGCATCGCCCAGACCGACGGCGCGCTCGGCGATCTGGTGCGGGTGGTCAACCTGGACAGCCGGCGCCAGCTCCAGGGCGTGGTCGTCGGCCCGGACCAGGTCGCCCTCGGCGGCAACGGCCAGACGTCGGCCGACGCCCGATGACGGAGTGCCGTGGCATGACCCCTGGCCGCCATCCCCTGGTCGCCCTGCTCGCCCTGCTCGCGCTCGGCGGCTGCACCAGTACCTTCGATCGTCTCGTCGGAGGTCGGCGAAGCGCCCCCGCTGACCCCGATCGAGAACCCGGTCGAGCAGCCCGCCTACCACCCGGTGTCCCTGCCGATGCCGGCCCAGGAGCCCGAGGTCTACCCGCCCAACTCGCTCTGGCGCCAGGGCGCCCGCTCGTTCTTCAAGGATCAGCGCGCGCGCACCACCGGCGACGTGCTGACCGTGCAGGTGACGATCGCCGACCAGGCCAAGCTCCAGAACGAGACCAAACGCACGCGCTCGAACTCGGACAACCTCGCGGCCAGCCACTTCCTCGGCTACGAGAGCAAGCTGCCCGACATCTTCCCGAACGCGGTCGACCCGAACAACCTGGTCGATCTGAACAGCGCGCTCGAGAACGGCGGCAAGGGCGACACGACCCGCAACGAGGACATCAAGCTCAACATCGCGGCCGTGGTGGTCCAGGTGCTGCCGAACGGCAATCTGGTGATCCAGGGACGCCAGGAGGTGCGGGTCAACTTCGAGGTCCGCGAGCTCTACGTCGCGGGCGTGGTCCGGCCCGAGGACATCAACCCGGACAACACGATCCAGCACGACAAGATCGCCGAGCTCCGGGTCGCCTACGGCGGCCGCGGCCAGCTCACCGACGTCCAGCAGCCGCGGATCGGCGCCCAGGTGCTCGACATCCTGCTGCCGTACTGAGCCCGCTCCTGCGGTACTGAGCCCGGCGCTGGCGCCGTCAGCGCCCGCCACACCGGCGGCGCCGCGGCGGCTCACGCCCGGGCGAGTCGCAGGCGCGGCTCCCGGCCGGACCATTCCAGCAGGCGCTGCCGATCGCGCTGCCGCCAGCCCGGAATGCCGGCGAAGCCAATCAGGCGGTCGGCATGGTCGGGGTCAGCTTCGAGAGGTCCGGCCGGCCGCCCGATCGGGCCGCTGCCATGCCGGCCCGGACCACGCGCCGCGGCGCGGCCGCGCAGTCCCGCCAGCGACGGCTGGGCGACCTAGGCTCTGCGGCCGCGCGGCGAAGGGGTTGAGCCCGCCCAGGCCCTTGAAGGCGTCCTCGACCCGGGCGCGGACCTTGCCGATCTGCAGGACGTTGTCGAGCCGCCGCTCGAGGAAGGCCCAGGTCGCTTCGAGCCCGTCCGAGCGGTCGTCGAGCCAGACCAGGAAGGTGCTGGTCCAGACCGCGGCCAGCAGCGCGCGCTTGGTGTAGTAGCTGGCATCGTTGGCGCGATCGCCCGCGAGCTCCCAGATCAGGTCGACGGTGCGCCAGAGGCTGGTGGTCGCGGCGACCGCGTTGCCCGGCAGCAGGCGCGCCGCGGTCGCCCGGCGGAGCGCCTCGCGGTGCGGGGTCAGGACCTCGAGCCGGGCGCGGACCAGCCTCGCGATCCGCTCGCGCAGGCGCAGGCCGGCGAGCTCGGCCGGATCGATCCGCGCGAGCATCTGGCGGTCCGCCCAGCCCTCGAGATGGACCAGGAGGTCATCGCCGCCGCGCGGGAACAGGCGCCGCGCGAGGCCGCCGCGAGCCGAGGTCGGCCGCGGCGGCGCGCAAGCGTAGCGCCGGCTCCAGCCATCGAACGGCACGTGCACCAGCGCCGCCTGCAGCAGGCGGTCACGCTGCGCCTCGCGGCTCGGCCGGCCGCTCATCGAGCTGCCTCGCGAGCACCCGCCTTGGCAGCGCCGGCCTCGGCGTCCGCCGTGTCGGGGCCCGGCCGCCTCGGTCGCCGTCGAGCTCGGCGAAGTGGCGGAGCTCGCTCTCGAACGTGAGCTGGCGCAGATCGGGCATGCGCATCGGGAACAGGATGCCGTCCAGGTGGTCGACCTCGTGCTGGACCACGCGGGCGTGCAGCCCGCTCGCCTCGCGCTCGATCAGGCGGCCGTCCGGGGCCAGCCCCCGATAGCCGATCCGGGCGTGGCGCGGCACGACCCCGCGGATGCCCGGGATCGAGAGGCAGCCCTCGAGGCCGAGCTCCAGGGTTTCGTCGAGCGGCTCGATCTCGGGGTTGATCAGGGCGACCGGCGGCCGGCCCGGGGCCTCGCCCCGCGCCTCGGCGTCGAGGAACAGGATCAGCCGCAGCGACTGGTAGACCTGGGGCGCGGCGAGCCCGATGCCGTCGGCATCGCGCATGGTCTCGAGCATGTGGCCGATCAGGCGGCGGACCGGCGCCGCCGTCGGATCGTCGATCGGGGTCGCCGGCCGGACCAGCACCGGGTGGCCCATGCGGGCAATCTTGAGCAGCGCCATCGCTACGATGTAGGCCGGATCGGCGGCCCCGGGGAAGATGCGATCGCGCCGCGGGCCGGTGGGTGGCAAAGGCTTCCCTAACCGCGGCCGGTCATGCTAGGAAGCGCGCGGGTCGGTCCCGAGGGGATGCGGCCGCTTTGTGCTGACCACAAGCAGGGGAGATGACGGCCGGTGGAAGTTCAGGTTCGCGACAACAACGTCGATCAGGCCTTGCGCGCGCTCAAGAAGAAGATGCAGCGCGAGGGCCTGTATCGCGAGATGAGGATGCGCCGTCACTACGAGAAGCCGTCCGAGAACAGGGCCCGCGAGAAGGCCGAGGCGATCCGCCGGTTCCGCAAGCTGCAGCGCAAGCGCCGCGAACGCGACGAGATCTGATCGCCGGTGGCCTGCTGCGGCTGAGGCCACGCTCCGCTCAGGATCCAGCCCCGACACCGTCGGCCGGTTGCGCACCGGAAAATTGACCGAGTTGGCGATGAAGCAGTCGGCGTGCGCCTGCGCGTGCAGCGCCCGTGCCCGCTCGAGGTCGCCGGCGCGCGATCACGACCCGCGGCGCGAGCGTCACCTCGACGAAGCGCAGCTTGCCGTCCTTGATCGCCATGGTGCCGCTCGCCTGGTCCTCGTAGGCGCTGACCTCGATGCCGGCGCGGGCGCAGAGCGCCAGGTAGGTCAGCATGTGGCAGGCGGACAGCGCCACCACCAGCAGGTCCTCCGGGTTGTATCTGGCCGGGTCGCCGCGAAAGACCGGGTCGGCCGAGCCTTCGAGCGGCGGCTTGCCCGCGACCTCGGCCCGCCAGGCGCGGTCGTAGCCCTCGTAGGTCCGGGTCGGGCCCGCGGCCGCGCCGGTCCAGACCAGATGGGCGGCGAAGTGATGCTCCTTGGCCATGCGACGATCCTTCCCGGCTGCCGGCCCGCTCAGTGCAGCTTGAGATGCGGCCGGGCGCGCCGGTGCAGCGAGGTTGGCGAGCGCGGCCAGCGTCACCCAGCGCGACCCCATGCAAGCGCCAGCTGATGCTTCTTGTACAGCGACAGATAGGCCAGGCGCGCGATCCGGCCCTCGATCATGACGCTCTTGAGCAGCTTGCCCATCAGGTTGCCGAGCGTGCGAGGAGCTCAGCGAGATCAGCGAGCCGTAGTCGCGGTAGACGAACGGCAGCGGCTCGCGGCCGTCGAGCCGGCGGGTGAGCGAGCGGGCCAGCAGCTGCGCCTGCTGAAAGGCGGCCTGGGCGCGGGGCGGCACCGGCCGCTCGGCGCCCGGCAGGCGGCAGGCGGCGCAGTCGCCGAGCGCGAAGATGTGCTCGTCGCGGCTGGTCCGCAGGGTCGGGTCGACCACCAGCTGGTTGCTGCGGTCGACCTCGAGGCCGTCGAGCTCGGCGAGCCAGGCCGCCCCCTTGACGCCCGCGGTCCAGACGATCAGGTCGGCCGGGATCAGCTGGCCGCTGCGGGTGTGGACGCCCTCGGCGGTGACCCGCTCGACCTGCTCGGCCGTGCGCACCTCGACGCCGAGCGCCTGCAGCTGCCGCTCGGTCGCGACCTGGAGCCGCTCCGGCAGCGCCGGCAGCACCGACGGCGCCGCCTCGATCAGCCGCACCTCGACGTCGCGGTCCGGGATCGAAGCCGCGCAGGCCATAGCCGACCAGCTCGCGCGCGGCCTGCCGGAGCTCGGCCGCGAGCTCGACCCCGGTGGCGCCGGCGCCGACGATCGCGAAGCGCAGCCGGCGCTCGGTGCCCGAGGACGCCTCGGCGTGGCCGCGCAGGAAGCGGCCGAGGATCAGCCGGTGGATGCGCTCGGCCTCGGCCGGGCTGTCCAGGAACAGGCAGTGCTCGCGCACCCCCGGCACGCCGAAGTCGTTGATGCTGCTGCCGACCGCGAGCACCAGCGTGTCGTAGCCGAGCCGCCGGCGCGGCCCGCTCTCGGCGCCGCCCGGGTCGGCGACCGGATCGAGGATGATCTCGCGCGCGCGCCGGTCGAGGCCGCTCATGCGGCCGGGCTCGAAGGCGAAATGATGCCGGCGGGCGTGCGCGAAGTAGTCGAGCCCGTCGCCCTCGGCCGACAGCGTGCCGGCGGCGACCTCGTGCAGCAGCGGCTTCCAGACGTGGGTCAGCGCGCAGTCGACCAGCGTGATCCGGGCCTGCCCGCGACGGCCGAGGCGGTCCCCGAGCCGGGTCGCGAGCACCAGGCCGCCGGCGCCGCCGCCCACGATCACGATGTGGTGCGCGAGCGCCGCCGGCAGGGCGCTGGATTCGGTCACCGGTCGTGGGCCCGGCGCCGGCCCGGCCGCCTGCGCGAGCGCGGCCGGTGCGGGTTCGCGGGCGAACTTGGTGACATGCCGGAACATCGACGTCTCTCCTCGTGACGGCGGCGAGCCGGGGCGCGGCGTCGGACCCACTATAGCCGGCCGGAGCCAGCCCGTCAGCGGGTCCGGACGCCCGTGCGACTCGCCGCCGTGTTTGAAGGCATGCGGTCATGTAACATCTATGCTGCAATGCAGCAATGTCATTCCGGCAGGGCTGCCTCCCGTCAGATCGCATCTCAGCGCCCCTGATCCACTGTCGCCGATTGTCTTGGATACTGGCCAATGCTCGGCGGATTTCAGCGAGGCGCATGCCGTGACGGCCAAAATGTCATGCTCCGATGTCTATGCTGCATTGCAAAAATGGCCGGTCAAATCGGGCTTCGGCGTGACATATGGAGTTCGGGAGCATTGATGGCGCTGGCCGAGCGGTCGTGACGCCATCTGCCACGGAGATCGTATCATGGAGTGGAACTCTAACCTCGAAACCCAAGCGGCGGAGCGGCCCCTGGGCGAGCCTCGGCCGAGCTGCATCCTCAGATCGAGCGGGCGCGGGAGCTGCGCGCCGAGGCGAGGGCCGCCGCGCTCGGCGGCGCGTTCCGTGCGGTGGCCCGCCCGGCGCGGGCCCTGATCGGCGGGGCGGCCCGCTGGTGGCAGCGGCGCGCGACCGAGGCCGCGCTGCTGCGCTGCAACGATCGCGTGCTGGCCGACATCGGCATCGCGCGCGAAGACGATCCCGCTGGTCGCGCGCGGCCTCGAACCGAGCCCGGAGCCGGCGCAGGCGAGCGCCGTCGGGCGCCGGTGGCCGGCGATGCTGGCCCACGTCGAGGTGCTGGCCATGATCCGGCAAGGTGCGAGCCATGGCTGGTTCGGGCGTCATCCGCAGACTTTGGCCGATCGAGGGTGAGCGGGTCCGCGATCACCTGCTGCGGCTCGACCCCGAGAGCCGGCGGCTCCGGTTCGGCGGGCTGGTCGGGTCCGGCGCAGATCGAGGCGCACTGCGCCGGGCTCGACTGGCGGCGCGCAGCGATCGTCGGCTATCTCGAGGCCGGGGCGGTGCGCGGGCTCGGCGAGCTCCTGCCGACCACGGATGGCGGCGTGCCCTGCCGCCGAACTCGCGGTCTCGGTCGAGCCGCGCTGGCAGAACCGGGGCATCGGCACCGCGCTGCTACGCCGGCTGATCGTCGCCGCGCGCAATCGCCTGATCGGCAGGCTCTACATGGTCTGCCTGATCGACAATCACCGGGTGGTGCGCATGGCGCGCCGATTCGAAGGCCGCCTGGAGTTCGACCGCGGCGAGGCGCTGGCCCGGATCGAGCCGCCCTGGCCGACCTGGTGGACGGTGCTGGAGGAGACGCTTGGAGGGCGCGCCGGGGATCCAGCGGCGTGGCATGGTTGCAACGCCGGCCGAAAAAAAAGCGGCGCTCCGGCTCACGTCGCGAGGGGAGCGCCGCATCCAAGTAGGGAGGAAACGCCTCAAGTCACGAAAAGTGTCGTGGCCGGCGTCTCCTAGCGGGCTTAGGTGAACACCAGGTTAACGGGAAAGTTCCGTCCGACCCGCCGCCCGACTGCGTCGCGGCCCGGCTCAGGCCGGGCGCGCCTGGAACTCGTCGACCGCCTCGGCCAGGGTCCGGAACACCGCGCCCTGCTGCAGCAGCCCCTGGATCAGCCGCTCCAGCATCAGCATCCGGTGGCCGCGACCGATCACGAACGGATGGCAGGTATAGGTCAGCACGCCCCAGTCCAGCGTGCGCGTCATGTAGCGGAAGTCGTCCAGCCAGTTCTGCAGGACGTCGGCGGTCGCCATCAGCCCCTGCAGCACCGCCTCCTTGGTGCGCACGAACTCGAAATGGGGATAGTCGTCGAGGGTCCAGCTGATCGGCATCTCGACCAGCCGGGTGGTCTGGCCGAACTGGAACGGCTGGTCCGCGACCGCGACGTCGCCGCGGCGCGCCAGATAGGGCGTGTAGTCGTCGCCCATCATGCTGGATTCGTACTCGAACCCCTGCTCGAGCAGCAGGTCGATGGTGTGCGGGCTGAGGTCCCAGGCGGGCGAGCGATAGCCGCGCGCCGGCCGGCCGCACAAGCGCTCGATCGCACGGTTGCCGAGCGTCAGCCCCTCCCGCTCCTGCTCGCGCGAGAGGCTTGCGGGCGGCAGGTGGCTCCAGCCGTGATGGCCGATCTCGTGGCCCTGCTCGACCACCTGGCGGCAGACCTCGGGGTAGGTCTCGATCACCACGCCCGGCACGAACCAGGTGGTCCGCAACTTATATTTCTCGAGCAGCGCCAGGATGCGCCGGGCGCCGACGATCCCGAATTCGCCGCGTGAGATCGGCGTCGGCGTGGTCATGCCGCGCGCCGCCCAGCCCGACATCGCATCGAAATCGAAGGTCAGACACGCGATGTATCTGGTCATGGTATGTCTCCCCCAAGCGCGCGCCGGTGCCGGGTCGAGGATCGAGCTGCGCGCTGGTGCCCCGAGGTCGTGTTGTTGTTGTCCGACTCGACGGTCGCGTCGCCTCAATCATACGCGCAGGCCCGCCGCGTGAGCAATCAACCAGAGAGACAGAGTAAAATGGCCGCGGCGTCGGCCGGCCGGCACGGTCAGGGCGGTGGCGGGCCGCGCGCTATGCAACCTGCGCGCGTTTCGCCTGCCGGCGCCGCGCGGTGGCATCGAGATGGCGCTTGCGCAGGCGGATCGAGAGCGGCGTGACCTCGACCAGCTCGTCGTCGGCGATGTAGGCGAGCGCCTCCTCGAGGCTCAGCACCCGGGGCGGGGTCAGAAGCACGGCGTCATCCTTGCCGGCGGCGCGGATGTTGGTCAGCTGCTTGGACTTGAGCGGGTTGACGTCGAGGTCGGTGGTCCGGCTGTGCTCGCCGATGATCATGCCGCCATAGACCGCCTCGCCCGGGCTGATGAACAGCACGCCGCGGTCCTCGAGGTTCCAGAGCGCGTAGGCGACCGCCGGGCCCTGCTCGAGCGAGACCAGCACGCCCGCGCGCCGGCCCTCGATCTCGCCCTTGTAGGGCGCATAGCCATGGAACAGCCGGTTCATCACGCCGGTGCCGCGGGTGTCGGTCAGGAACTCGCCGTGGTAGCCGATCAGCGCGCGCGAGGGCGCCAGGAACACGAGCCGCTGCTTGCCGCTGCCGCCCGGGCGCATCTCGACCAGCTCGGCCTTGCGCCGGCCGAGCTTCTCGAGCACCGGCCCCGCGAACTCCTCGTCGAGGTCGATCACGACCTCCTCGACCGGCTCGAGCGTCTGGCCGGTCTTGGGATCGGTCTGGAGCAGCACCCGCGGCCGGCCGACCGCGAGCTCGAAGCCCTCGCGGCGCATGGTCTCGATCAGGACGCCCAGCTGCAATTCGCCGCGGCCGGCGACCTCGAAGGCATCGCGGCCCTCGGCCGGGCTGACCCGGATCGCGACGTTGCCCTCGGCCTCGCGCCGCAGCCGCTCGGCGATCAGGCGCGAGCTGACCTTGCTGCCCTCCTGGCCGGCGAGCGGGGAGTTGTTGATGCCGAAGGTCATGGCGAGCGTCGGCGGATCGATCGGCTGCGCCGGCAGGGCGGTCTCGACCCCGAGGTCGCAGAGCGTGTCGGCGACCGTCGCCTTGTCGAACCCGGCCAGCGCCACGATGTCGCCGGCACTCGCGTCCTCGAGCCCGACCCGCTCGAGGCCGCGGAACGCCAGGATCTTGGTCACCCGGGTCTGCTCGATCGGGGTGCCGTCGCGGGCCAGCGCCTGGACCGTCTCGTTCGGCCGGATGCTCCCGGATTCGATCCGGCCGGTCAGCAGGCGGCCGAGATGCGGATCGCGCTCGAGCGTGGTCGCGAGCATGACGAACGGCCCGTCCGGATCGACCTTGGGCGGTGCGACGTGGCGGCGGATCAGCTCGAACAGCGGCGCCATGCCGGCGGCGCGGTCATCCTTCGGGTCGACCGTCGCCCAACCCTCCCGGGCCGAGGCGAACAGGGTCGGAAAATCGAGCTGGGCGTCGCTCGCACCCAGCGCCGCGAACAGATCGAACACCTCGTCGTGGACCGCGTGCGCGCGCTGGTCGGCCCGGTCGACCTTGTTGATCACGACGATCGGGCGCAGGCCCAGGCGCAGGGCCTTGCCGAGCACGAACTTGGTCTGCGGCATCGGCCCCTCGGCGGCGTCGACCAGCAGCAGCACGCCATCGACCATCGAGAGGATGCGCTCGACCTCGCCGCCGAAGTCGGCATGGCCCGGCGTGTCGACGATGTTGATCCGGGTGCCGCGCCAGACCACGGACGTGCATTTGGCGAGGATCGTGATCCCGCGCTCGCGCTCGAGGTCGTTGGAATCGAGCGCGCGCTCGACCAGCTTCTGGCCGGCGCGGAAGGTGCCGCTCTGCTGCATCAGGCGGTCGACCAGGGTGGTCTTGCCGTGGTCGACGTGGGCGATGATCGCGATGTTGCGGAGATCCATAGGGGGCGCCCAAGAAAAAGCGGCCCGATCGCCCGGGCCGCACTGCCCTGCATATAGGCGCTTGCGCGACCGGCACAAGCCGTGCCACGCACAAGCTCGCTGGCGCGTGACGCCCGCACGATGCTCGAAGCCATGGGGAGAGTGGGGAAAAATGCGCTGCGAAGTGGTCGCCGTCGGCACCGAGCTGCTGCTCGGCCAGATCATCGACAGCAACTCCGCCTGGATCGGCGAGCAGCTGGCGCTGGCCGGCATCGATTCGCACTTCCAGACCAAGGTCGGGGACAATCTCGCGCGCATCGTCGCCTGCATCCGCCTGGCGCTCGAGCGCAGCGATGCGGTCATCATGTGCGGCGGCCTCGGGCCGACCCAGGACGACATCACCCGCGAGGCGATCGCGGAGGTGATGGGGGTGCCGCTGGTGCGCAGCGACGAGCTGGTCCAGAAGATCACGGCGCTGTTCGCCGCCCGCGGGCGGGTGATGGCCGCCAACAACCTCCGCCAGGCCGACCTCCCGGTCGGCGCTATGCCGATCCCGGAGATGCCGGGCACCGCACCCGGCCTGATCTGCCCGCTCGGCAAGCAGGTGATCTACGCCGTGCCGGGCGTGCCGCACGAGATGCGGACCATGGTCGGAGTCCGCGGTGCTACCCGATCTGCAGCGGCGCGCGGGTCTGCGGGCGGTGATCCGGAGCCGGGTGCTGCGGACCTGGGGCCACAGCGAATCCGGCCTTGCCGAGCTGCTCGGGCCGCGCATCGAGGAGCTGGACCTGCTCGGCAACCCGACGCTGGCGTTCCTTGCGAGCGGGATCGAGGGCATCAAGGTCCGGATCACCGCCAAGGCGGCCGACGACGTCGCGGCCGAGGCGATCCTCGCGGCCGAGGAGGCCTCGCTCCGCACCCTGCTGGGCGACTACGTGTTCGGGGCCGACGAGCAGACCATGGAATTGGTCGTGCTCGACCTGCTGCGGGCACGCGGGCTCAGCCTGGCGGTCGCCGAATTGGTGACCGGCGGGCTGGTCGGCGCGCGCCTGACCGCGATCCCCGGCGCGAGCGAGGTGCTGCGGGGCGGCGTCGTCGCCTATGCCAGCGACGTCAAGTTCAAGCTTCTGGGCGTGCCGGAGGGCCCGGTCGTGACCCCGGAGGCGGCGGCGGCGATGGCGGCCGGCGTACGCCGGCTGCTCGAGGCCGACGTCGGTATTGCGACCACCGGGGTCGCCGGCCCGACCGAGCAGGAGGACCAGCCGGTCGGCACCGTTTATCTCGGACTCGCGCTCGGCGATCAGGCCGAAGCAACGGTCGTGCGTCTGCCGGGGGACCGCAACCGCATCCGCCAGTATGGCGTGATCAGCCTGCTCAATCTCCTCCGCCTGCGCCTGTTGGCGGAAGGCTCGGCCTGATCGGCCCCGGGCGGCCCGCCCGTCAGCTGGGGAGGCTCTTCAGCATCTGATCGAGGGCCTGCTCGAGCTGGTGGTTCTGCTGCTCCAGGCTCTGCAGCTCGGCCGGGCTCACCTGCTCTGCGCTGAGGCGCTGGTGCTCGGCCTCGAGGTCCTTGAGCTTCGTGGTCAGCCGGTCGAGCTCGGCCTGGTCGGCGCCCTTGCGCGTTCGCAGATCCTGCAGCTGCTTCTCACTGGCGATCAGGCTCTGGTTGAGCTTCTGCTGGCGCACGCGCAGGGCGCGTTCCTGGCTGTCGAGCGTGGTCGACTCGTGGGCGAGGCGGTCGTTCTCGGCCTGGCAGGGCCGCGACCCGCTGCTCGCTCGCCTCGGCTTTCGATTTGAGCGCGCTGGTGTCGGTCTCGTAGGCGCCGGTCATCATGTTGGCGATGCCGGAGAAGAAGCCGGCCTGGTTCGGGTCCCGGGTCGGGGCGCAGGCGGCGAGCAGAAGCAGGCCCGCGGCCGCGAGCGGTCGGATGGCGAAGGCGCGGATCATGGCTGGCTGCTCCTAGGAGACCAGAGGCGGCGTCACCGCGTCCGGGATCGAGCCGATCGCAGACGCGAGCGTGTCCAGCTGTTTTTGCAGCGCGTCGCGCTCGCTCGCCAGCGCATCGCGCTTGGCCGCGAGACCCGCGACGTCGGCGCCCTTCTCGCGCAGCCCGGCGATGTCCTTGTCCATCACCTCGACGTTGTCCGAGCTTTCCTTGATCAGGCCTTGCAGCGCCTGGATGTCGCCCTGGATCGAGGCCACCTTGGCGCTGTATTGCTGGGCCGTGATCTGCTTCTTGGCATACTCGGCATTGAGCTGTGCGATCGTCGCCTTGTGTCGCGGCGACCACCTGGCGGGCGTCGTCGACCGCCTTCTGATAGCGGTCGATGTCCTTGTCGGCGGCGGCGATGCGCGTGTTCAGCGCCTGCTGCTCGTTGGCATATTTCTGATTGACGCTGTCGACGTAGTAGCCGGCGGCATAGCCGAGCGCGCCGCCGACCGCCGCGCCGCCGGCCGCACCCTTCCAGTCCTTGGTGATCAGCAGGCCGCTGAGCGCGCCGACCACCGCCCCGGCCGCCGCCCCCTCGATGCGAGTCCATTTGAACTGCTCGGAGTCCTTGCGCAGGTCCTGCTGCGCCGGGGTCAGACTGGCGTCGCTGGAGCTCTGGAACATCCCGCCGGCGCAGCCGCGCGGTTCCGAGCATCGCCAGGAGCGCCATGGCGGTGGCCGGGTATCGCAGCGATGTCGTCATGATCTCATGCCCTCCCAATGCCTTCCGGCCTGCTTTCGGGCCGGTCAATCGGCAATCGCCCGCTCGATCAGCTGCTCGGTGTTGAGCGACGGGTCGAGCGTATAGTGGCTCAGCTCGTCCGTGAACCGGGTGACGTATTTGGCGAGACCCGCCTGGCCGCTCGCCTCCAGGTCGGCGACCAGGACGTCGTGCTGCGCGCGCCGGCGGGCCGGCGGATAGTCCTCGGCGACCTGGAACAGGGTCGAGGTGTAGGCCCGGGTCGAGAGGTCGATCCGCTGGTGCCAGTTGGCGAGCTGGGCGTCGTAGCGCGTCACCATGTCGGCCTGGCCGCGGCTCTCGGCGATCTTGCGGGCGGCCTCGACCGCGCCGATCAGCTTCTTGTCCTCCTTGAGCGTGCGCGTCAGCAGCGCTCCGTTCAGAAGCGCCGCGCGCACCGCCCGGTCCTCGATGTCGTTGCGCTTGGACAGCTCGGCGGCGAACAGCTCCTCGATCGACTGCAGGCGTTCCTTGAGATCGAGATCGGTGGTCTCGTCGGCCAGCGTCTTGATCGCGGCGACCGGATCGTCGCCGGTCTCGACCCGGCGGTCGCGGGCCGCGAGCCACTGCTCGCGCAGACGCGTCGTCTCCTCCAGGTTCAGCTCGACCGGCGCCGCCAGCACGAGTCGGAAACCGAAGCTGTCGAGCGCCAGCGCCTTGCCGGTCTCCTGGTTGAAGTAGTCGTATTCCCGGCGCATGGCGGTGCGCAGCCGGTCGCCCGGGTCCTGGAACGAGCCGCCCTTGGCGACGAAGCCGCCGGGCTGGCCGTGCCGGCGGCCGATCCGGTTCATATAGAAGGGCTCGAGCACGAACTCCTCGACGTTGCCCAGCATGTCGTAGAGCCCGAGCGGGTTGGGCTTGAGCAGGCCGGCGAGGTTGAGCTTGCCGCCCGCGAACTCCGGGCCCTGGTACCAGGCGTAGTCGCTGAGCGGGCCCTCCATCGGGAAGAGCCGCTCGCGGAACTGGGCCTCGCTGACCGCCGCCCCGCCGCGCGCCGCGTACTCCCATTCGACCTCGGTCGGCAGGCGCAGATAGGCGGCCACCCCCTCGATGTGCGGCAGCGCGTCGGCGTGGTTGGTGAGCAGCCATTCGCTCAGGCGCCGCGAGTAGGAGACCGCGTCGAACCAGGAGATCGCCGCCTGCGGCAGCCGGCCGCCCATGGCGGGTTTCGGGCAGGTCTCGTTGATGACCGCGGCGTACTGATCGCGGGTGACCTCGTATTTGCCGATGTAGAACAGGCGGTGGCCGTCGGGCCCGACCAGCGAGCCCAGGATGTGCTCGCGCCGGATGTAGTCGGCAAAGCCGGTGTCGTCGTCGGTGCCGCCGAGCCGGATCGCCCGGTCGGCGAGCGGCTGGTCCTCGGCCGGGGTCGCGACCGGCCGGAACGCCATGCGCCCGCCGCAGGGCAGCGGCAGGATCAGATCGCCCTCGGCAGGCTTGGGATTGAAGTATTTGTCGGGCCAGGCCGCGGGCTCCTCGGCCTGCGCCGACGACCACGCCAGCGCGCCGAGCAGCAGGGCGGCGATCAGGATCAGACCGTTGGCGCCGATCTAGACACGGCGGATGCCCTCTCCCGGCTCGAGCCGGGCCGCGCGCAGGCCCCCTGCGAGGGCTGCCAGCGCGGCGCCCGCGTGGGTCGCCAGCGCCGCGAGTGCGAGGTGCAGCGGCTCGAGCGTGCAGACCGGCCCGCCCGCAGCGACCGCGGCGAAGCGGGCGTTGATCGTCAGCGCGACCAGGCTATAGCCAAGGACGGCCAAAGCAAATCCGAGAAGTGCGATGCAGAGCGCCTGGACCACAGGGACCGCGACCAGGGTGGCGCTCGAGCCGCCGAGCAGGCGGACGATGCTCAAGGCCTCGCGCTTCCTTGCGACATTGGCCCAGACGTTGGTGCCGAGCGCGGCCAGATAGCCGCTGCCGCCGATCAGCACCAGCCAGGAGAAGACCGCCCGCAGGTTGCGATCGAGCGCCTGCACGGCCTCGATCCGGTCGACCTCGGCGCGCACGTCGAGCCGGAACGGCGGCGCCTGCAGGCGTTGGCTCAGCGCCGGCACGTCCTCGATGCTGCGGGCGTAGAGACGCAGGCTCTCGACCTCGTCCGGCCGCTGCGCGAGCGGCTTGCCGCTGGCGACGCCCTGCTCGGGCAGCGCGAAGCCGTCGAGGAACGCCTCGATCCGCTCGAGGGTCGGATAGGCGACCATGGCCGAGCGGCGCCCGATCCGGCCCTCGGTCAGGATCTGCGCCACCTTGAAGCTGAAGGTGAGGGTCTCGGGCGTGCCCTTGACCTCGCCCCGGACCGCCCGGCCGCGCACCGCATCGCCGACCTTGAGCTGGAGCCGGGTCGCGAGCTGCGGGGCGAGCACGATCTGGTCCGCGGCCAGCGCCGGCAGGCCTGGCGGCAGCAGCGGGTCGCCCGCAGCGCTCGGGATGAGGTCGGCCTCGAACAGGCCTTTGGGCTCGCCGCTGGTCCGCTCGAGGTAGAGGGTCTGGGCGAAGGAGCGGGGCTTGGGGACCAGGAACCCGACCTCGGGCAGGGCCCGGAGCGCGTCGAGATCGGCGGGCGTCAGGCGATAGTTGCCGACCACCAGGATCTCGCGGTTGGCCGGCTGCTCGCGCAGCGCCTGCAGGGTGCCGCTGACGATGCCGTGCTTCAGGCCGTAGAGGATCAGGAGCGGCGCCAGCACCGCGGCGAGCGCCAGGCCCTGGCAGATCGCCATCAGCCGCTCGTGGCGGAGGTCCGCGAGCCCGAGGCGGGCGGCGATCAGCACGGTCGCACCCCGGCAGCAAGGCCGGTGCGCGTGACCCGGCTCTGCCAGAGGCTGGCCTCGCTCGCCCACTCCAGGCGGAGCTGCTCGAGGCCCAGGCGCGCCGCGATCTCGGGCTCGTGGCTGACCAGCAGCAGGCCGCAGCCGATCTCCCGGACCAGGTTCAGGAGCAGCTGCACGACGATCTGGGCGTTGGCGGGGTCGAGGGCGGCGGTCGGCTCGTCGGCGAGCACGAAGCTCGGCTGGTGGACGATCGCGCGCGCGATCGCGACCCGCTGGCGCTGGCCGACCGAGAGCTGCGCCGGCGCCTCCGCGACCAGGCCCTCGAGGTCGAGGCGCCGGCAGACGTCGCGCAGAAGGTCCGGGTCGGGGCGCCCGCTCAGCTGCTGGACCAGCTCGATGTTCTGGCGCACGGAGAGGAAGGGCAGCAAGGCGCCGGTCTGCGGCAGATAGCCCATGTGCCGGGCGCGCAGCCTGGCGAGCTGGTCGCGGCGGCCGCGCCGCCAGAGGCCGAACAGGTCGACCGCGGCCGCCGCGCCGTCGGCGAGCTCGAAGCGCAGGGCCGCATCCGGCATCAGCGCGAGCCCGATCAGCTCGAGCAGCGTGCTCTTGCCGCAGCCGTTGGGCCCGGCCAGCAGCAGCCGGTCGCCCGGCTCGAGCGTCAGCCGATCGACGGTCAGCGCGAAGCTGCGGTCGCGGCCGGTCCGATGCTTGGTGAGGCCCTCGAGCGTGAGCCTGGCCGCCACCCAAGGGGCTCCGCTTCAGGGCAGCCGCGAGAGCGGGATCGCGAACACCTGCTCGCCGGGCGCGGCGCCCTGGTAGAGCGCCGTCCACAGCGCCGGATCGTTGTGCACCTGCTCGTAGTAGACGAGCTTGGACTTGATGCCGTCGATGATCTCGCGCTGGCGGCCGCCGCCGAGCTGGGCCCAGGCGTTCTGATCGAGGCCCATGATCTCGCTCTGATAGGGCAGGTCCTCGAGATATTCGCCGACCGCGCTGCCCAGGCTCTGGAAATCGACGTCGACCACCCGGTCGGGCTCGCGCGCCATCACTGCCATCGCCTCGCGCAGCTGCTGGAACAGCTTGCCCGCGTCCATGCGCACGGCGAGGTTGCCCTCGAACTTGTCGACCAGGGCCTTGAGCACGTCGCGCATGGTCGCGAGCTGGTTCTTGGACAGCATCAGGCGGATCTCCGGCACCTTGCGCCTTGGGTCCTCGAAGGCGATCTCGGACATCCAGGCCTCGAACACGCTCGGCGCCTGCGTCCCCTCGACCCGCCCGAGGTAGGCCAGCTGCATGGCGAGGCCGACCAGGCGTGCCTGGTCGGCGACCGGATCGCCGGTGTCCGCCGCCAGCGCGCTGAGGCGGCCGGCGGCGGTATCCTCGAGCTGCTTGGTCAGCTCCTGCGCCAGCGTATTGACCTCGCGCTCGAACGCCGCCCGGTCGCCGTTCTCGACCCCATGGTAGAGCGTCTTGCCGTCGAACTTCGAGAGCGCGCGATAGGCCTGCTCGGCGCTGTCGTGGTCGAACGCGCCCGCGGGCGTCTTCAGATGCAGGGTGTAGATCGCGACGCCCTTGTCGGTGGCGGCGGCGTTGACCTCGGCCGGCCCCAGCCGGACCGAGGCATTGGGATCGTCGCGGGCGCGCGGGCCGGCGTCGGTGATCAGGACGATGTAGCGGCCGTCGAACTTCTGCCAGTCGACCTGCTTGATCGCGGCGTCGACGCCTGCCATCGAATCCTCATCGAATCCCTTGCTCGATATCGTCGCCTCCTTGACCTCCGCCAGATCCTTGATCACCTGGCCCGGGTCCTGATCCGGGGCGAGGTTGACGAAGGTGTGGGTCAGAGTAGTCGAGACCGGGCACCAGCTTCAGGCTGTCACGAAAGGCGATCAGGCCGAAATCGACGCGCTTGCCGACGTCGGAGGCGGCGACCGTGTCGTAGATGTGCTTGATCGCGCTGCGGGTCGAATTCGATGTAGGGGCCCATCGAGGTCGTGGTGTCGATCACGAACACGATCCCGGCCTTGAAGCGCTTGAGCAGCTCCTCGCGGCTCGGCCGCTGCGCCTGCAGCGGGTTGATGCCAAGCGGCACCGAGGCGACCTTCAGGACCTTGGTGCGAAAGCCGCTCGCCAGGAACACGTCCTCGAACTGCAGGATCGGCAGCAGGTAAAAGTGATCGGCGATGTCGATGTAGGTCTCGGGCTCGATCGAGACGACCCCGGAGTTGGGCGGCAGCTGGTTGGCGATCGCCTCCTTGCGCAGTTCGGCCGCGCGCGGCACGACGTTCTCCGACTCCAGGAGGTCGATCAGGCCGTCGCGGGTATTGAACAGGAGCGTGCGCTCGCGCCCCGCGGGGTTGCTGAACGCGGCGACGATCGTCTGCTTCCAGTCGATCGTGGCATCGGCCGGCAGCCACCCCGTCTTGCTGCCGTCCCGGGTCCGGCCGACCTCGACCCAGGGCTTACCGCCGACGTCCTTGCGGTCGTACACGTAGAACAGGGAGAATGCCGGCAGGGTCGCTTCGAGGACCGGGGCGTCCGCTGCCGGCTGGGCGCGCAGATCGATCCCCGGCCGGGTCAGGACCTTCTGGAACAGGGTATGCTTGCCCTCCATCAGCAGCGGCTGGCGATCGGCCTGCGCCGGCGGCGCCAGCAGCGCGGCCGCGACCAGCAGCAGCAACGCCGTCATCGTTGCCGTCAACGACCGTCCTGCCATCCAACCCTCCTCCCTGCGCCCGCTCATGGCGGCGGACTCACTGGCCCGGCGGCCGCGGGCAGTCCTGGCTGACCCAGGGCTGGGCGGCGTCCTGGCTCGCACACAAGGTCCGGAGATCCGCCTGGGCGTCGGCCACCCCGGCATCGATCGCCCGCTTATAGTAAAGCGCCGCCTGCTCGGGGTTGGGATTGGAAAAGGGCGAGCTCTGAGCACTGTAGTACGCCGGATCGTACCAGCGCCCGATCGCCCGCAGCGCCGGCCCGCTGCCCCGCTTCATCGCCTCCTCGAAGGCCAGCAGCGCGGTCTCCAGATCGCCCCCTTTGGCCGCGCTCTGGCCGAGCTCGAACAGTCGGTCGCCGGTCGGTTCGGGGGTCTTGCCGACGTAGTCGAGCAGCTCGGAGCGCCAGTTGTGCGCCGGCGCGGGGGCCGGCGCCGGCTGCGGTGCCGGAGCCGGCACGGGCGCGGGGGCGGGCGGCGGCGTCGGTGCTGGAGGTGTGGGCGCTGGCGTCGGGGTCGGTCGCCGGTGCCGACGGCGACGGCTCGAGCCAGTGATCGAACAGCCCCGCCCGCCAGCCGCCGCCGATGATCAGGAGCAACGCCAGCAGGCCGATCGCCGGCCCCAGCCAGCGCTTGGGCCTGGGCACAGGCTCTGGCTCCGGCTCGGGTGGCTTTGGTTCGGGCTCCGGCGGCTCGGGCTCGGGCGCGGGCGGCTCCGGCTTCGGCGGCTCGGCTCAGGCGGCTGGGGCTCGAGCCGCGGCGGCTCCGCGATGGCGCATGACCGGCGGGACGGCCGGCTCGGGACCGGCGGCGGCGCCGCGGGTCGGGCCGGTGGCGGGCCTTGGCGCGGCTCCCGGGTCGGCCGGGCGAGGGTCCGGTCGGCCGCCCCCGGCGAGGGCGCGATGTCCGGCCAGTAGCTCCGCAGGGTCAGGCCGAGCGCGGGCAGCTCAAGCTCGATCGGCGCGTCGGCCGCCATCCGGTCGACCACCGCCGGCCCGACCTTGAGGACGACCCCGCCAGCCTCGGGCTCGACCGCATCGGGCTCGAGCAGCGCCGGGCTGTTCTGCCACCCCTGCGGGCCCAGATGCTCGGCCTCGGCGCCGAGCCGGCGCAGCCGGAACCTCGGATCGGCCAGCTCCTCGACCCCCTCGAAGCGGAGACAGGCATGGCCCGGGGGTGCCCCGGTGTCCTCCTCGATCGTCAGCCGGACGCCGCTCAGTCATGGGGTCTCATGGGGGTCAGTCATGTGGGGTCAGCCATGGCCGGCGCCGCCCTGGAGGCCTTTGACCAGCTGGCCGATCCGCAGGTTCTGCTCGAGGTCGACCGTCTGGCCCTGGCTCTGGGTCGCGTTGTCGCGGACCAGCTGGACCAAGGCGAACACCCAGTCGGTGATGTAGGTGTCGGTGTAGGGCAGGGGTTCCGCGCCGAGTCCGGAGCCGTCGTGGCAGACCGGCCGCGGCGCGAACACCGGCCGCGACAGCTCGCCGTCGGCGACCTGGGGACGCTGCTCCAGCGGGTCCCGATCGAACCCGAGCTGCGCCACGAAGCGGTTGATCAGGGTCGCCGCGAGCAGCGCGGGCTTGGCCGGATTGCTGCGCTCGATGTAGGTGAAGCGGCGCACCGCCGCACTCACCTGGTGGGCGACCTGCCGGCGCTTGGAGCCGCCGATCAGCTCGCTGGTGAGCTCGGCCAGGCTCGTGCTCTCGAGATGCAGGCTGTGGCTGAGGCGGGCGTTGTGCGGCACCCGGTGCAGGCGCTCCATCCAATGCTTGAGCGCCGCCTCGGCGAGCAGCTCCTCGCGGGTGCGGGCGATCATGGCGCCGCCCATCGCGCTGCCCATGGCGCCCCCCGCCGCGCCATTGTCGCTGCCCGCCTCGCCCGGCCCGGAGCGGGGCAGGCCGGTGGGCAGGGGCCGCGGCCGGCGCGCCGCACCGGCCTGCGACCGGCTGACGATCACCGTGTCCTCGGGCGGCTGCGCCTCGACCCGGTAGAGCACGTCGGCGAGCTCGTCCGCCGGCACCTGGAGCGCCCGGATCAGATGGCCGAAGCGCCCGAGGTCCGCGGTCCCGTACAGCTCCTCGACGACCTTGCCGGCGACCGCGAGACGCTGCTCCAGCCGCTCCTCCAGATCGTCCGAGACGTAGAACCGCCTGAGGCGCTCGGCCATCTGCGCCCGCAGGGTCATGAGCCGGCTCTGCACCTGGCTCTGCTTGAGCGCCGGGTTGCAGACCGGGGCCAGCGACTCCGCGAGGTAGCCGACCCCGCCGTCGTTCAGCTTCAGCGCCTCGTCCCACGCGCGCCCGGCGTCCTGGAAGTGCGTCCGCACCGCCCCGACCCCGAGGCAGGACGCCCTGAGACCGCTCAGGTAATCCAGCCGATCCGCGCGCACCTCGACTTCGCGCTTGCGCTTGGGGTCGGCGGGATCGTCCTCGTAGACGATGATCGTCTCGGCCGGGTAGTTGGGATTGCGCAGCCAGTAGCAGTTGGCGAACGGCTTGCCCGGGGTCCACTCGGCCGGCCAGTCGTGGGCCTTGCCGAACGAGCCCGTGAGCGAGGCTTCCATGCGGTTCTTGAACCGCACGCCGGGGTCCTTGGCGTCGCCGCCCGCCTTCTCCACGAAGTGAGTATCGAACTTGGTCAGCACGAAGAACAGGACGCAGGGCTTGCCCGCCCGATCCGAAGGCGTCGCCCCGTGCGAGAGCGCGATCCAGTGGTCGATCATCGCGGGCAGGGTCGTCACTTCGAGGTTGGAGGGCGGGATGCAGAGCAGCATCGAGGTCAGCTCCTGCTCGGCGACGTAGCGGTCGAACAGATAGGCGACCTTGCCGCGCAGGAAGGTCTCCTTGAGCGCGTCCTCCTTCGTCCAGGAACTCGGCGAGCGGCAGCGGCTGGCGCGAGCGCGCGCCCGGGAAGTCGAGCAGATCGGTGTCCGGAAGAACGGCCAGGGCTGCTCGGCCATGACGATCCGGAGCTCGGCCGTGAGGGCTGCGATCACCGGCCGCGGCAGCTGGACCGGCTGCGCCCGAGAAGCTCCGGATCGCGAGCTGCTCCTGATTCCCATGCCCGAGCCCGGCCAGGGTCGCGACGTCGATGATGCTCTTATCGCGCGGGACCAGGGCGTCGATCGGGCAAAACGCCTCGGCCGCGTGGCTGAGGCGCTCGAGCGCCGCGAGCAGGGTTCGGGCGAGGTAGGAAAACCGCTCGTGGCCGCCCCAGAGCAGGCTGAACAGCTCGGTCCGCGCCTCGCCGTCGAGCCTGGGCGCGAGTGCCGAGGCCTCATCCCAGAAGCTGGCCAGCGCGCCGAGATAGGGCACGCCCGCGAACTGCTGCTCGAAATACTCCTGGATGTCCCAGACGTCCTCGTCGGACAGGCCCGGCCGGTCCTCGCCGGCGGCCGCGCGGGCAGCCGCCAGCACGGCATCGATCCGCTCCGCGGTCGGCAACGGCTCGACCTTGAGGTCGCCGTCCAGAAAGAAGGTGTTGCCGATGATCTTGATGATGTCGGCCGCCGACAGGAGGCGCAGGCAGACCGGGTGGCCGGGCGGGTGCGGCTGCGCCCGGATCGAGAAGCGGGTCACGAGGCCGGTCAATTCCTTCTCGCCGACCGGGTTGATGTCGCGGATGAAGTCCTTGGCCTCGCCCTCGAAGACGCTCCGCAGCGGCCGGTCGCTGGGGGCGGCCAGCACCGACACGAGATAGGATTTGCCGGCCTGGCTCGGGCCGAACACGCCGACGCACATCGGCCGCTCGACCGCGGCTTCGAGCTTCCTCGCCGTGGTCGTGAAGCGGCGGAACTCGCGGGTCAAGACCGGCCGCTCGGGGCCGATCGTGGCCTGGTTGGCTTGCGTCTCGAACCACTCGATGGCGCCGCGCGCGTGCCCGGCCGTCTCCCGGCAGATCTCGGCGAGCTTGGCATTGTCCACCATGGTGTCCTCCCGCCCGCTCAGCGCACCGCGAGAATGCCGGTATCGAGCCAGTAGGCGTCGTCGGAGCCGAGCGTCTGCAGGCGGAGCACGACGTCGCTGGTCCGAAGGCTGTCCTTCTGGGCGTCGACCACGTCTGTGATCCGGAACTCCTCCTTGATCGCCTCGGCGTTCTGGCGGCGCTCCTCCGGCATGTCGTTGTCGAGGTCGGCGTCGAGCTCGGCCCGCTCCAGGGTCACCGTGAACGGCTTGTGCTGGCTCGCCGCGCGCTGCGGGTTGGCGAACTTCAGGCTGTAGAGCGGGCTCGCCATCCAGCGCTCGAGCGGCAGCTGGCGAAAGCCGATCCGCATCGGCGCTGCGAGGCGGACCTGGGCGCTGGCCGGCGCCTGCGCCGCCTTCTTGTCCAGATCGAGTTCCCTGAAGATCAGCTTCTCGTCCAGGATCTGGCCGGAGAGCTCCATCTGGCCGACATAACGCGCGGTCGACTTCAGCAGCAGCCGCTTGGTGTCGAGGCTGAAGTTCTCGATCTGGCCCTCGGCCAGGATGCAGAGCATGGCGCCGACCACGACCGTGCTCTTGGGGTCGTCGATGCCGAGATTATCCTTGCCCCGGAACGGATACCAGGTGCCGACCCGGTAGCGGTGCATGGGGATCAGGCGATCGGGGGTCACCGGCAACAGCTCCACCAGCATGTCGCCGATCGTCGGCAGGCGCGAGGGTCTGCCGGTGACCAGCACGATGTCGCAATCCAGCGCGTTGATCGCCTCGGCGAGCAGGCCGATCACCTGGCGCATGACGCTGCGCACGACCTGCTCGATCTGGCGGGCGTCGAGCGCGAAGCTCGTGCCGATCAGCCGGAAATCGCGGGCGCCGCCCCGGTGCACGGCGTCCTCGAGATAGGCCGCGACCCGCTCGCCGACCAGATCGCCCGCCTGGCGCTCGCCCGCCGCATCGGGCGCGATGCCGAAGAACTCGCCGAAGCCCAGGACCCGTGCCGGCGCATCGATCTGCGCCTCGCCCTCCTCGACCGCGTGCAGCATGGCGAGCCCGATCGGGATCAGGACCCGGGTCACGAACAGGCGCCGCAGCTGCTTTTGCTGCTCCTCCATGCCGATCCGGTCGCCGCCGAACAGCTCCTGCAGCAGCTCGCGCGCGTTGTGCAGGCCGGCCTCGCGCAGCTGCGCGGCCAGCGCCGGCAGGACCACCCGCTCGATCACCGCCTGCAGGATGTCGTCGCCCGCGATCTTGAAGCCCTCGCGGAAGTTCTGGGTCGGCAGGATCGAGCGGTTGTCCTCGGAACAGTAGGTGGTGATGATCAGGTCGGTGGTGCCGCCGCCGATGTCGACGCTCGCGATCCGCAGGCTCGGCTGCGGCGCCGCAGCCGCCGGCGCCGGCTGGGCCGGATCGTCGACGAACGGCCGCTCCTTGCCCAACAGCCGGAAGAACTCGGTCAGCTGGCCCGAAAACTTCTGGGTGATCTCGGTGTAGAGATAGACCAGATGGGTGCAGCTGGCCTCGTCCCAGCGGATCACCACGCGGGGCTCCGTGAGGCCCGGCGGCGGCTGGCTGCTCCAGCCGAGCAGGTCCCAGACCAGGCGGACCGCGCCCTCGGCGCGCGAGCGCATCAGGCGCTGCTCCTGGAGCGGCGTCGCCGGCGGCAGGGTGATGATGATCCGCTTGAGGCGCCGGGGCACGTCCGACTGCTTGCGGCCCTCGCGCAGCCCGGGCTGATTGATCAGGCAGAGCGCCTGGACCACGATCTCGCTGATCATGAAGCCGTAAAGGGCGGAGCGCGAGAACCTGGAGCGGATCGCGCCCTGCTTGCTGTCGCTGCGCCGGCGCCGGAGCCCGGCCTTCTCCTCGGCCTCGAGCTGGCGGATCACGTCGCCGGTCTCGTTGATGAACCGGCGGGCGGCGCGCGCGATGCTCGGGTCCTCGCCGGCGCTGGTATAGTCGCCCGCCTGGAAGCGCCATTCCTGATTGACCGGGTCGACCGACCAGAGGTAGCGCTTGGGGCTCGACATGCCGGTCGTGACCTCGGTGCCGGCGGCCGCACCCGCGACCCGGACCGCCTCCGGCCCGACCCTGACCAGGCTCGGCCAGAAGAAGCTCGCGAGCGCCCCGCCCGCCGGGCGATGTACTCCTTGCCGAAGCCCGCCTGGGCGAACTCGACCCGGCTCTCGAACGGATCGGCGTAGACCAGCTGCGGCCGGCCGAGGTCGCGCAGCTCGAGCACGTAGCTGTTGTTGAGGTCGAACTGGGCCTGATCCGGATAGGTCTCGATCAGGATGCCGCAGGTCCGGCTGTTGCCGACGTCCAGCACCAGGTCGACGTCGACCGGCGCGTAGCGGCGCTCGGGCGAGATCGTGTCGAGGAGCTTGAGCCGCGGCGGCGAGAGCGCGTCGTCGAGCAGCTCGAGGAGCGTCAGATAGCGCGCCCAGTGCTCGTGGCGGTAGGGGAAATCCTCCTCGCGCAGCGGCCGCCCGGGACGCTGCGCCTGCTTGAACTCGCGGAACAGCTCCAAGAGCCAGTCGTCGACCCACTTCTGCGGGTCCTGGCCGCCGAACGCCTCGGGCTCCGGCCAGGCGAGGAACCAGCTCATCTCCTCGGGCCGCCAGGCGAAGCGGAACTCCTGCTCGTCCTTGGCGTCCTCGAACGAGGGCACCAGATAGGCGCGGTTCGCAACTCGCTGCGCGACGTCGGTATCGAACGCCAGAACCACGCGGTGGCTCAGCGCCCGCGGCCCTTCAGGCGCATCGAGCGGGGTCACCAGCGCGCGCGCCCAGTTGGTCGGCCCGGCATCCAGCAGCTCCTCGCCATAGGCGCCGCGCCCGGGCCGGACGCGCAGATAGGGCACCGGCACCCACTTGTTGAGGAATGGCTCGAGCGCCTTGACCTTGTTGACGTCGTAGTGCTGCTCCTCGGGATCGCTCGCGCTCAAGGACCGGCGCATCCTGCTCGTCATCGCCCGTGAGCGGAATGAAGCGCAGCCGGACCGAGCCGTCGTCGAGGGTCACCGACCGGTCCGGGCGCTCGATGAAGCTCCGGCCGAGGCGCTTGGTCTCCTCGAGATTGAAGCCGAAGTCCAGGAACTGGACGCCGCTGTAGGGCACCAGGGTAACCGTCTTCTTCCATTCGGTCAGCGGCTTCAGCATCACTTGTGATCCGACGATGGGCCCGCGGGCGGACAGGCGGGTTGCTCGGGTGGCGGCGGCGTGTCGGTGATCTCGAACTCCTTTACGAGCATGGGCTGCCTCGGTTGCTCCGCCATACCACTGACCTGTTGCCGATCGCCCAACACGTCGAGCTCGACCTGGAAGGGGATCGACCGCCGGCGGTCACCCCGGCGATCGAACAGGCTGACGTACACCTGATAGGTGCCATTACCCGGCTTGCTCGGCCAGAAAACGTTCTCGATCGGCGTGCGCGAGTGCTTGCCGCTGGCGTTCATGTCGACGTCGAGGCGTCCGCCGCAGGAGCTCCTGTGGTTGAACCAGATCGTCCCGCCGTCCGGACAGACCACGGCCAGATCGAGATCCGCCATGCCGTCCCAGCCGAGCGACACGGTCACCTGGCCGGTCTGGCCGCCCGCCTCCTGGCGACGGCGGTCGAGCTCGGAGACCTCGCAATTGGGCGGTGGCGGCGGCACCTCGGTCTTTGGCGGCGGCGGCGGCGGCGGTGGCGGCGGCGGCGGCGGAGGCTCGGGTGGCGGCGGTGGCGGCGGCGGAGGCTCGGGCGGCGGCGCGGGCGGGGCCTCGGCCTGAGTGACGGGGGGCGGGGTGCGGCAGCTCGCCGCGGCGCCCGCGAGCTGGCGCTGCAGCTGGGCGATCTCCTGCTCGAGCTGGCGTTGGCGCTCTAGCTCGCGGGCGAGGTCGTCGTTGGCGGCGACCGCGGCGGGCAGCGGACAGCGCGCGAGCCAGCCCGGCCCGATGCGACCACCGGGCCAGCCGACGCCGCAGGCGATCAGCATCAGGTAGGCGATCGCCGCGGCGAGCAGGGCAAACAGCAACCAGAGCCAACCCACGGGGACCAGAGCGCGCCGCTCGACGACCACCGGCAGGATCGTGGTGGCGGCCGGCGCGGCGGCGAGCGGCGGCGGCGTGGCGGCTGCGGCCTCGGACGGCAGCGCCGCCGGCGCGGGTCGGCGGGTCCGGATCCAGCTGCCGAGCACGCCCTTGGGCGCGTCCGGATAGTCCTTGAGGTGGGCCCAGGCGAGCAGCACCGGCTGGCCGCCGACCACCCGCACGAACCCGGGGTCGGGGATCTCGAGCGCCGCCCGGAGCAGCGCCGCCTTCTGGGCGGCATCCGGACCCTGCGACTGGGCGAGGCGATCGGCCAGCGTCCGGATGTCGTCGTAGCGCTGCCGCAGGCGCTGCTCGACCTCGGCCCGCGCGGCCGGTGCCAGCGTGTCCAGCGGCGCCGCCACGCCGTCCCGCGGTGCGTACCAGTCGGTCGTGCGGCCGTCCGGGTTGGGCACCGGCTCGGCGAACAGGGCGGCGTGATCGTCGCCGAGGTGCTGGGTCAGGACCTGGACCAAAAGGCCGTAGTCGCGCTGCCCGGGCGCACCGACCGGGCGCAGGCCCTGATTGGGCGTGCTGGCGATCCAACGGCTGTCCATGCGCTGGCGCCTCAGACCGTCGTCGTCAACCGCTCGCCCCGGCCGGCATGCGGGCGCCGCTCACCGCTTGGGCGCCGCGCCGGGCGGCGGGGGCGGCGGCTGGGTCGGCGCGCCCGGCTCGGGCGCCGGCGACTGAGGAGGTTTGGCGCCTGCCGGCGGTGTTGGCGGTTTGGCGTTTGCGGCCGGCGCGGGTGGTTTCGCGTTTGCAGCCGGCGCGGACGGCGCGCCGGTATCGGGTGCGGGCGCCGGGGGGGACGGCTGCGCCTCGGCGGGCGACGTCGCGGCCGCGACCTGGGGCTGGCAGGGGTCGTCGAGCAGCGTGTGCGGGACGCCGTGCTCGCTCAGGAAGGCAGCCAGCGCGCTCGCCTGGAGGGCATAGTTGAGCCGGCTCGAGCTCTCCTGATCGACCCGGATGAAGGTGTTGATCCCGACCACCCGGCCGCAGCTGTCGACCAGCGGGCCGCCGCTGTTGCCGGGCGAGATATTGGCGGTATGGACGATGATCGGCAGGTCCGGCCCGGCTTTCTGGATCACGGTCACCACGCCCTGGGTCACGGCCATCTGCGGGATCGCCGCGGGATCACCGTTGCGCAGCGATTGAAAGTTGACATCGGTCTCCATGATCACGCCGGGAAAGCCGGCCGCGACCACGTTCTCGAGCCGCTCGACCCGGCTGGCGAGGGCCAGCTGGGGCAGATGCGCGGCGCTCGGGACCTCGAGCACGGCGAAGTCGGGGCCGCCGATCGTGCTCGCAGCCGTGATGTCCTTGATGCGCGCGGGCTGCAGGCCGCCCAGCTTCTGGTTGGTGACGAAGATCTGGTCCGGGGCAGCGCCCTCGACCACGTGGCGGTTGGTGACCACGGTCTCGGGCGCGACGAAAAAGCCGCTGCCGATGGCGCCATGCTCGCCGGCGACCACCACCAGCACGGTCGCCTGATCGAGCAGATCGACCAGCGAGCCCTGGAACGAGGGCGTGGTCGCCGCCTCGGCGCCGGGCGGCACCGTGAGCGCCCCCGGGTCCGGCGGCACCAGGGCCTTGGATGAGGGGCCCGACTGGGCGCCAGGCGCGCCATTGGGCCCGGCCCCGCCACCATCGATCGGGGTGCCGTCCGGCAGGACCAGCTGGCCGTCCGCGCGGCAGACGTTCTGGCCGACCGCTTCGCGCAGCGCCTTGGCGCGGTCCTCGAGCGCCCGGTTGATGTCCCGGCGCAGCGCCAGGTCGTCGCCGGGGCCGGGCGCGGCCGCGGCCGGCGGCTCGGGCGGGTAGAGCAGCACGCCCGGGATCAGGAGATAGCCGAGGATCAGGGCGAGCACCATGACCGCGATCAGCGGTCCGACCCAGGTCCGCCCGCCGCGGCGCGAGGTCACGACGTGGATCGTGCCACCGCCGCCGGGGAGTGTCGACGGCGCTGCGTTCCCCGCGCTGCCGGCCGCGGCTGCGGACTCTGCGGCTCCGGGCGTCGCGGCGCTGGCGCTACGGCTCGCGGCCATCGCGGCGCCGGCGGCCGCGGCCCCGGCGGCTGCGGTCGCAGCGGCTGCAGGAGCGGTCGGCGTGGCGGCTGAGCGTGGCGGCGCTGCCTGGCCGTGGCGGGCGCGCCAGTCGTCACTGGTGAGCGGCGGCGCCTGGGCGAGCGCCAGGTAGCGCCCGAGGGTCTGGCGGAAATGCTCGTCGCGCGTCCGGCTGCTGCGGGCGGCCGCGGCCGGCAACACGCCCCAGTTGGTCAGCAGCGGCCGGCCGTCCAGCACCCAGATGTCGTCGAGGGCGCCGAGGTAGAGGGCGCCGCCGAGCAGCGGGCCGATCTCCGCATCGTCCAGCAGGCGGGTCAGCTCGGCCAGCTGCTCGCGCAGGCGCGCCTCGGGCGCGGCACGGGCACTCGGGTCGAGGCTCGTGAGCCGGATCGGCTCGGCATCGAACGCCGCGTACCAGGAGATGCTGGTCGGGGCGGCATCGTTGCCCCGGGTCGGCACCGGCTCGGCGAACAGCTCCGCGAGCTCGCGCCCGCCGCGGCTGTTCAGCGTCGCCTGCAACGTTGGCCAGGCCTCGAGCACCGAGCGGCCGTCGATGCGCACCTCCTCGAAGCCCTCGAGCGTGGTCTTGGTGACGTAGAACGCGCCCTGAGGCATCACTTACCGGCCTCCCCCCGATGCCGGAAGGTGACGTCCGCGCGACCGCCGGTCTCGGGCTGGAACGAGTTGCACTTGGCGTGCGCAGGGTCGACCCGCTCGCAGGTGATGTGGCGCTCGTAGATGTAGAAGCTGCCTTCGCAGGGCAGATTGCCCGTGTCCTGCAGCAGCAGCTGGTCCTGGTCGTCGAAACTGCCCAGCATCGGTCCGGTGCACGACTTGCCGTCGTCGAAGGTCAGC
This sequence comes from uncultured Alphaproteobacteria bacterium, assembly GCA_963756905.1. Classification (GTDB taxonomy): domain Bacteria; phylum Pseudomonadota; class Alphaproteobacteria; order Geminicoccales; family Geminicoccaceae; genus DATAOG01. Next base: position 46,686 of record CAVWPO010000036.1, on the reverse strand, counting down.
GTCTGCCGACCCTGGCCCGCGCCATCGAAGCAGACCTCCCAGGTCTTGACCTGACGGATCTGGCCGGTCCGGGCATCCCGCGTCTGGTATTGGCTGTCGAGGTTCCAGCAGCCTTTGAGGAAGCTGATGTCGTGCTTTTTCCAGGCATCCTCGGGGATCGCTTCGGGCTTGGGCGGCGGGGCCGGCGCAGGTGCGGGCGCGGGTGTCGGCGGCGGTGGCGCCGGCGTCACCTCGGCCCGGGCCGGCGGCCGGCAGGCCGGGGCCCCGAGCAGCGCCAGCTGGAGACGCCCGATCTCGGCCTCGAGGGCGTGCTGGCGGGCGATCTCGGCGCCGAGCGCAGGGTCGAGCCCGGGGGTCGCCGGCGGTCCCGGACAGAAGACGAGAATCGGCACGCCGTGCAGCATGCGGATGCCGCAGGCGCCGAGCAACAGCCAGAACGCGACGCCGAGAAGCAGCGCAACGAGCGCCCAGACCAGCCAGGCCAACCAGCCCGGCCCGCGTGGTTGCCCTGTCTCTTCGGCGACGTCGACCCGGACCGACATGCTGCAGATGCTTTGGCGCTCGTAATCAGCGGTAGATCAACTATGCACGACCTATGGGAATCGCCGCAAGGCCCGTCGATGCGTACCACCGAGCGCCGCCGGCCATCGGCTCAATTCCGCGCCCGCTGCGGCGGACGAAATTCACTTCAGATCAGCCTTCTTCCGGGGACCGGGCCGGCATTGCATCTGCGTTGAGCCGTCGCCCCCGCGGGTCACGTTGCGATCCGCCAACGGAGATCCTATCGAGGCCGGTGTGCGCCGGATCTGCCGGCGCAACCCGTCAGCCCCATCCCCGCCCGCCGGGCGGGGTCAGCCCGGGCGGCCGCAGCCGGATCCGCGACCTCAGACCTGGCGGGCGGGCTCGCGGTTGCGCGCCGCACGCGGCAGCCGCGTCGCCCAGAGCAGCGCCAGATAGGCGGTGCCGACCAGCACCAGCATCGGCAGGGTCAGCTCCGGCCAGATCGCCCCGATCAGACCCGGGGTCGCGACCAGCATCAGATACATCGCCAGGCAGATCGGCCAACGCCAGTGTCGGGCGAGGCGGTGGTGCAGGTGATTCTCGTCGGGGCTCAACGGCGAGCGCTCGTCCGAAAGCCGTGCCACCATGACCCGCAGGCAGTCGACCACCGGGACCACCAGCCAGAGCACGACGGTCAGCATCGGCAGCGCGCCATCGGCCCGATTGTACACATAGATCATCAGGACGCCGATCGTCCCGCCGATCGAATAGCTGCCGGCATCACCCAGGAACAGGGCGCCCGCGAGGTTGTAGGGCAGCAGGATCACCAGGCCGAGCATCAGCAGCTGCAGGTAGATCAAGAGATGCGCCGGCGCGTACAGCATCAGGCAGCCGGTCCAGAACAGGGCGAGACCGATCAGCAGGCCGTTCATGCCGTCGACCATGTTGATCGAGTTCTGCAGGCCGACCAGGCAGACGACGGTGAATGGGAACGCGATGACCCAGAGCGGGATCGTCGCGAGCCGCGGGCCGAGCGCGATCTCGGTCAGCAGCAGACCCGGCTGCAGCAGGATCACGGCGCCGAACAGTCCGGCCGCCACGACCAGGCGTGCGCCCGGTGGCGCATGCTGGCGGTCGTCATACCAGCCGAGCACCAGGAAACCGAGGCCGACCACGACCAGGGTCGCAAAAACCCCCACGGGTGCGCCGCCGAGCGCGGTTCTCGCGAGCGCAACCAGCAACAGCGGCACCATCAGGGCGATACCGCCGACCATTGGCGTCGGTCGGGCGTGGCTCTTGCGGCCACCGTCAGGGTAATCGATCACCCCTAACAGGCGCCCCACGGGCCCCGCAAAACTGCAACACACCACGACCGAGAGGCCGAACCATACTGCTGAGAACATCATCTCTGACAGTCAGCTCCATGAGTCTCATGAGAAGGCCGAGCCAGGTCGATGGCGCCTTATCCCACTCCCAAGCCTGAGCCCGCACCCGATGTCGGGCACGGCCCCAGCGTCCGCCTCTGCGGCCTTGTTGGTCCACGGCCGGCGACCCCAGCCGTCGACGTTCGAGCATTGCTTCTCGAGCATTCGCCGACCGCACCAAGACGAACTTATTAAAGATTACCTAAAATTAGCCACGCTTGCGGGCCGCCGTCAAGCCCCAAAGCATAGTTGGTCAGTATAGCGCAGTCGTCATTGTCCTCAACCAGTCGTCCAAGGGGCAATCGCTCACGACCCCTCGGCTCAAAGCCGTGCTTCCCGGCATCGCGCGGCCCGTGCGGGCGTCCGCCGGGACCCAGCCAAACGCTTGCTGACAAAACGACAATTCACTCTCACGTCGGCCGGATGCAACGTCCCCAAGCAGTCCGGACAATGGTCGCGAAACGGCTCTTCAACCCACACGTTCAGCTCCGCCGGTTTGTCGCTTCCCACGACAAACCCCAAACCACGGCGCTGCATTCGATTAGGGTTCGAGAAAGTCTGATCAACGTAACCCCTCGTGTCATGTCTCGCCCGCGCCGTCAAGACCCGGATGCCCTGATCTGCCGGGCGCATTCTGGTGCCGGCGCCAGCCGCAGCTTGAGGTTCGCCCGGCGCTGGGATAGACCAGCGCCAGCGGCGTCGACCGTAACCGGACCAAGGAGGACGGCAGTGGACACTCGACTGCGCGCGGTCTGGCGGCGGGGTGAGGCCGCGGTCAATGGCTGGCTGTCGATCCCGAGCACGGTGACCGCGGAGCTGGTCGCCCGCCAGGACTACGACTCGATCACCGTCGATCTGCAGCATGGGCTGATCGACTATCAGTGCGCGCTGACCATGATGCAGGCGGTCAACGCTGCCGGCGACGCGACCGTGATCGCGCGCCCGCCCTGGCTCGAGCCCGGCATCATCATGAAGCTTCTGGACGCCGGCGCCTGGGGCATCCTCTGCCCGATGATCAACACGCCCTCCGACGCCGAGGCCCTGGTCCGGACCTGCCACTACGCCCCCAAGGGCTACCGCAGCGTCGGCCCGACCCGGGCGATGATGATCTACGGGCCCTCCTACATCCAGGGCGCCAACGACGTCGTGGTCACGCTCGCGATGATCGAGACCAGCGAGGCCCTCGACAACGTCGAGGCGATCGCGCGCACGCCGGGCCTGGGCGGTCTCTACATCGGTCCCTCCGACCTCGCCCAGTCGCTCGGCTATCCGATCCAGATGGACCCGACCGGACCCGACGTCATGGCCGCGATCGAGCGCATCCTGGCGGCCGCCAAGGCGGCCGGAACCAAGGCCGGCATGCACTGCATGATGCCGGACTACGCCCGCGCGATGGCCAAAAAGGGCTTCGATTTCGTCACCTTGGGCAATGACGTGCGCATGCTCAGCGCCGAGCTCGCCGCCCGGGTCGGCGCATTTCGAGCAAGCTGAGGACCGGCCTCCGAGCGGACTACAGGTCGACCACCACCCGGCCCCGGACCTGGCCGCGGACGATCTCGTCGGCGAGCCGCGGCAGATCCTCGAGCTGGGCCGGCTGGATCATGCCTGCGAGGAGGCCGAGATCGAGGTCGCGCGCCAGGCGCTGCCAGGCGCTCCGACGCGGCGCCGCCGGCTGATAGACCGAATTGATCCCGAGCAGGTTGACGCCCCGCAGCAGGAACGGGATCACCGTGGTCCTGAGCTCGCTGCCGCCGGCGAGGCCCACGGCCGCGACCGAGCAGCGGTACCTCATCTGGCCGAGCACCCGCGCAAGCGTGGTACCGCCGACCGCATCGATGCAGCCGGCGAAGCGCTCGGACTCCAGCGGTCGCGGCGAGGGCTCTGCGAGTTCCGCGCGATCGATGATCCGGCTCGCGCCGAGCGAGCGCAGGTAGTCGTGGCTCGCCGCGCGCCCGGTCGAGGCGGCGACCTGGTGGCCGAGTCTCGCCAGCAGCGCGATCGCGACCGAGCCGACCCCGCCCGAGCCGCCGGTCACCAGGACTTCGCCCGCCCCCGGCTGGAGCCCGTGGCTCTCGAGCGCCATGACCGCGAGCATGGCGGTGAAGCCGGCGGTGCCGACCGCCATGGCGTGCCGGGTCGTCCAGCCGGCGGGCAGCGGCACCAGCCAGTCGCCCTCGAGCCTTGCGCGCCCGGCATAGCCGCCCCAGCGGCGCTCGCCGACCCCCCAGCCGGTCAGGACCACGGCGTCGCCCGGCCGCCAGTCGGGGTGCCGGCTCTCGACCACCCGGCCGGCGAGATCGACCCCCGGCACATGCGGGAAGCTCTTCACCAGCGGCGCCTTGTTCAGGATGATCAGGCCGTCCTTGTAGTTGAGGGTCGAGTGCTCGACCGCGACCGTGACGTCGCCCTCGGGCAGCAGCGCCTCGTCCACCTGCTCGACCGCGGCAGTGACCCGGTCGTCCTGCTTGTTCAGCACCAGCGCCTTAAACATGTTCCTCCACCCTCGTCTTTGCCTGATCAGTTGGGCTGGACCGGCTACCCGGTCAACCCGAGGGCGGTCCGGGCGTCCGCCGTCACCTGGTCCGGCGGCTTGGAGCTGTCGAGCCGACGCCAGGTGACCGGCCCCGGATCAACCTCGAGCTGGCTCGAGACCACCGTCGCCGTCGCATCCGAGGCATCGCCCCGGCGCGCCGCCACCCGCGCGGTCAGATCCGCGGCCGGGGCGCTCAGCCACAGCCCCTCGAACGCCACGCGCTGGGCGCGCGCAACCTGCTCGACCCGGGCGCGGTCTTTGATATCGAGGAACACCGCGTCGACGATCACCGCCTGGCCCGCGGCCAGGAGCGTCGCTGCCCGCGCCATCAAAGTCTCATAGACGCGCCTCGAGACGCTCTCGTGGTACGCTTCCGGTCCGAGCCGCTCGGTCGGGGCGACGCCGCAGAGCTTCTTGCGGACGACGTCGCTGCGCAGCAGCACAGCGCCGGGCGCCCGGCCGAGCGCCGGGGCCAGCGCCCGGGCAAGCGTCGTCTTGCCGGTTCCGGAGACGCCGCCGATCGCGACCAGGCGCGCCGGCTCGGGCGCGAGGCACGCAAGCGCCAGCTCGAGGTAGGCGCGCGCCGTCGCGGTCTCGCGCTCCCGGTCCGCCGCACCGTCCGCCAGATCGGCGGCAAAGCCCTGCACCTTGGCCCGGATCGCGGCGCGAACCGAGAGGAAAAATGGCAGGAGAGCGACTCCGCCGTCGTCCGACCTGGCGTCGAGATAACCGCTCAGCAGACGCTGGGCCAGCGCCGCAAGATCCCGATGGCAGAGGTCCATCAACAGAAAGGCAAGGTCATAGAAGGTGTCGATCGTGGCCAGCGCCGGGTCGAACTCCAGGCAGTCGAACAGCACCGGCCGACGGTCCAGCAGCACGATGTTGCCGAGGTGCAGATCGCCATGGCAGTGGCGCACGAAGCCGGCGCGGCGCCGTAACTCGAGCCGGTCGCTCTGCCGCTCGAGTTCGGCACCCGTGCGCCGGTTCAGCTCGTCGACCCGGTCGCGCGCGAGGATCCGCCCGGCCAGCGAGCCGAGGTCCAGGGCATTGCCCTCGATCACCTGGCGCATGCCGGCATGGCCGCCCAGGTCGGGGCGCCGCTCGGCCTGCTCGTGGAACAGCGCGATCTCCCCGGCCAGCGCATCGATCGTCGCGACCGTCAGTTCGCCCCGCGCCGCGATCCGGTCCAAAAGCGCCGCCTGGTCGAACCGGCGCATCTCGAGCAGCCATTCGACCGGCCGGCCGCGGCCTTCGAGCGTCAGGCCGCCGCCATGTGCCCGGCGCACGGCGACCAGCCGGCGATAGAGCGTCGGCGCGGTCCGGCGATTGAGCTCGAGCTCGGCCTCGAGGGCGCGCTTGCGCTTGTCCAGGCCAGAGAAATCGAGAAAGCTGTAGCGGACCGGGCGCTTCATCTTGTAGGCGCGCTCGCCGACCAGGAAGATCAGGGCCGCGTGGGTCGTGATGCACTCGACGTCGGCATCCGGCAGACCGTAGATGGCCCCGTCGCTGAGGGCGTCGACCAGGGCGGCCTGAGCGTCCGGCGTCGTGGGGGCAGGCAGCGCTCGATCCCCGACCGGATGGCTCAGTGGGCGATCAGCACCGGCAGGTCGTAGTGGCCCAGCACGTGCAAGGTGACCCCGCCGAAGATCAGCTCGCGCATCCGGCTATGGCCATAGCCGCCCATCACCAGGAGGTCGGCGCCCAGCTCCTTGCTCCGGGCGAGCAGAGCTGCACCGATGCTGGCGTCGGGATAGAGCGCATGGCGCTCGCAGACCACGCCGTGCCAGCCGAGGTAGTCGGCCAACGCCTGGCCGAGCTCGACCTCGGTGTGGGTCCCGGCCGCGGTCAGGATGTGCACCTGCTCGGCATTCTGCAGCAGCGGCAGGGCGCCCGCGACCGCACGCGCGGCTTCGGCGCTGCCGTTCCAGGCGAGCGCGATGGTCTCGCCGATCGGGTCGGCGCCGGCCTCCGGAACCAGGAGGACCGGCCGCGCCGAGCGCATCAACGCGGCCTCGAACGCTCGCCGTTGAGATTCGCTGCCGCCCGCGCCGGCAAACACCAGCAGATCGGCCAGACGGCCGTGCTCGGGGATGACCACGTCGTCGGGGCCGACTACCTCGCGCCAGCGGCTGGTGAGAGCATCGGTGCCGGTCGCCTGGTCGGCCAACGCCGCATCGGCGGCGGCCCGGGCGGCATCGAACGCCTGCTTGGCGCGCTTCGCATATTCGTCCCATCTGGCGGTCGTCGCCCGGGTCACGGTCGCCAGGACCTCGGGCGAGCCGCCCTCGAGGTCGGCGATCGCATCGATCAGGTCGGGGCGGACAAACAGCGCGTCGATGTGCGCCCGAAACCGCCGCGCGAGGGTGTAAGCGGCTGCCAGCGCGGCCCCGTAGTCGTCGTTGCCACCGAGCGGCACCAGGATCACGCGCATCGCTCCGACACGCTCCCGAGATTGATTGCGATACCCGCGCACGACACCCGCCGACCACCGGGCGGCTCGCGGCCGGGCGTACCGCGAGACGTCGCAGGCATAATGCCCGAGCTACCGCGAGATTGCACGACCTGCTTCGGGCGGCGATTGATCCGGATCAAACCCAGGCCGGCCCGTCGGGCGCAGGGTCGAGATCGGGGACCGTCAAGCGCTTTACGGACGACCCGGCGCGGCAGCGCCGCGTTGCCGCCGGGCGCGCTTGATCCAGGTCAATGAGGCCGACCCGCGTCCGGGCATTCTGTGGGTGCGTCGCCCAGACGTCTGCTGGGCCAGGAGCCGATCTTCCAATTCGACCGGCAGCGGATCGTGGTCAGCAGGTCTGTCGCGTCGGCCGGGGGCCGATGCCCTTCATCACCGGGGGCCCGGCAGCCCACAGCGCGAACGGAGTGTCGCGAAGGGAGTGTCATGAGCATTCGGATTGTTCTGGCGCCTCTGTTCGGCGAGGCCGCCGACACCGGCGCAATGCAAGCCAGCCTCGGCATCGCGCAACGCTTCCAGGCCCACGTTGGGGCGTTGTTAGTGCGCATCGATCCATTCGACGCGGTCCCGGTCGTCGGCGAGGGCGTGTCGCCGGCGATCATCGAGCAGCTGACCGAGGCGGCCGCCACCGAGATGGAGCGCCGGCGGGCGGCCGCCAGAGACACCTTCGACGCGGCCTGCAGGCGCGGCGGGCGTCGCGCTCGCCGACGCGCCGGCCGGGCGCGGGCCGCCTCCGCGGGCTGGCTCGAGGAGACCGGGCGCCGCGACGAGCTCCTGCCGCGCCGGGCACGGGCGAGCGACCTCGTGGTCTTCGGCTGGAGCGACAGCGAGGAGACGCCCGATGCCGTCGCTGCGCTCGAGGCGACCCTGTTCGGGGCCGGGCGGCCGCTCCTCCTGGTGCCGCCGACCGCGCCCGCGACGATCGGCGCGCGGATCGCGATCGCCTGGAACGACAGCCCCGAGGCCGCCCGCGCGGTCGCGGGCGCGCTGCCTTTCCTGGATGCGGCAGAAGCGGTGCACGTGCTGAGCGCCACGACCCGCCGCACCGATCCCAGGATTGCCCAGGACCTGGTCGGCTATCTGCGCTGGCGGGGTATCGCCGCGAAGGTCGAGCCGGTCGCGGCCGCCGATGAGCCGGTCGGCGAGGCCCTGCTCGAGGCGGCCGGCGAGGCCGGCGCCGATCTGTTGGTCATGGGCGGCTACGGGCGGACCCGGCTCAGCGAGCTGATCCTCGGCGGGGTCACGCGGCATGTGCTGAATCACCCGAGCCTGCCAGTCCTGATGGCCCATTGACCCGGCGGCGCGGCGCCCTCGACCAGGGCGGAAAAGAGCTATTTCCGGAAGGCCAAGGCGACCTTCAAGAACGGCGTGCTGTCGATCACCCTGCCGAAGCCGCCCGAGATCGCGGCCAAGGCCAAGCGGATCGCGATCAGCCCGGGCAAATGAGCGGCGCGCCGGGCCGCGGGGAGTGCCTGGCCGCGGCTCGGCGCTGCCGGACTAGCAGTGCGGCCGGTCGAGCAGCTCGAGCTTCTCGAGCTTGGCGTCGAGGCTGAAGTCGCCGTAGTCGAGCACCAGATCGCGCAGCACGCCGTTCTCGCTCAGGAGGAAGTTCGCCTCGAACTCCGGCGTGTCGGCGCCGCGCTCGACATTGTAGTAGGCCATGCTGATCGGCCAGGCGCGCTTGCCGACGCCGTCGGCCGCATCGCCCGCGCGCGCCTCGATCTTGCGCGGCGCCCCGATCACCGACGTGATCTGGGTCAGCGCGTCGAACCCCCAGCCGTCGAACACGTCGTGGCTGAGGAGCTGGACGCCCGCGCCCGCGCCCGCCAGCACCCGTTGCAGATGCGCGGTCGGGAACACCGTGCCGGGCGGCAGCTTGACCTCCTTCGCCTCGGGCGCCGAGAAGCTGGCGAGGCCGCCCGCGCCGCCCGGCCCGAGCTTGGCGTCGCCGCGATACTCCTGGTCGACCCCGCCGGCGCCGTAGCTCCGGATCGTGTACTGCAGGCGCGAGCCGTCGATCGCCTCCCAGCTGCTGAAGCGCACGTCGTGGCTGAAATCCTGCCCTTCGTCGGTGGTCGCGACGAAGCTCAGCCGCTGGCGCGACAGCCAGCCGTCGCAGGCGAGGCGCCATTCGATCACCAGGCCGCCCTGCACGTCCGACAGCGCGCCGCGTGCCCGGGGTGCCATGCAGGGCCAGCCGATAGGCGGCGAGATGCGGCTCGAGTCCGGCCGCGGCCCACGCCGGCACCGCCCCGACCAGCACCGCGATCGCCGCCCAAACCCAGGTTTTGGCCATTGCCGTCAAAGCGAAGCCTCCTTGCTCCCGTGCATGGTGGCACGACGCGCCCGGATCGGATAGGAAAAACCGAGCCCAGAGCTGGTCGGAGGACTCCGGATGACCGCCAGCAAGCCGGTCGTGTTCGTCACCCGCAAGCTGCCGGAGGCGGTCGAGGAGCGCCTGCGGCGCGACTACGCGCCACGCCTCAACCCGGATGATGCGGTCTATGGCCCGGACGAGCTGATCGAAGGCGCCGACGGCGCGAGCCTGATCCTGACCTGCGCGACCGATCCCTGGCCGCGACCACAGATCGAGCGCCTGCCGGAGAGCGTGCGCGCGATCGCCACCTTCTCGGTCGGCGTCGAGCACATCGATCTCGCCGCCGCGAGCGCGCGCGGCATCACCGTGACCAATACCCCGGACGTGGTTACCGAGGCGACCGCCGACATCACCCTGCTGTGCCTGTTGGGCGCGGCGCGCCGGGCGTTCGAGGCCGAGGCCCTGATCCGGACCGGCCGCTGGGCCGGGTGGACGCCCACCCAGCTGCTCGGCCTGGAGCTGTCCGGCACCGTGCTCGGGATCGTCGGCATGGGCCGGATCGGCCAGGCGGTCGCGCGGCGGGCGCGCGGCTTCGGGATGCATGTCCACTACCACAACCGGCACCGGCTGCCGCCCGAACTCGAGCAGGGCGCCTGGTTCCATCACACGCTGGCATCGCTGCTGCCGCAGGCCCGCTGCCTCAGCCTGCACTGCCCGGCGGGGCCCGAGACCCATCATCTGATCAATCGCGAGACGCTGGGCCTTTTGCCGCTGGGGCGCGGTGCTGGTCAACGCCGCGCGCGGCAGCCTGCTCGACGACGACGCGGTGCTCGAAGCGCTCGCCAGCGGCCAACTGTTCGCCGCCGGCTTCGACGTCTACGCCGGCGAGCCCGATCTGCACGAGGGCTACCGGACCCGGCGCAACTGCTTCCTTTTGCCCCATCTCGGCAGCGCCACGGTCGAGACCCGCAACGCCATGGGCTTTCGCTGCCTCGACAATCTCGACGCCCTGGTCGCCGGCCGCCCGGCCCCCGACGCGCTCAACTACGCTAACTCGACCACCGCTGATGTCCCCAAAGAAGGAGACATACTCTCAGGAGGCAGTCTCTCAAGGGACCGTGCAGTCGGGCCCGCGCCGCTGCGAGCGCGGCGCCCTGGCGAGCTCGTCTCCCTACAGCCTGCCCGCCTCGATGATGCTCTTCAGGAACGCGCGCGTGCGTTCCTCCCTGGGGTCGCCGAAGATCTGCTCGGGCGGGCCCTCCTCGTGCACGACGCCGCCGAAGAGGAAGCAGACCTTGCTCGCGACCTCGCGCGCGAAGCCCATCTCGTGGGTGGCGAGCAGCATGGTCATGCCCTCGCGGGCGAGCTCGCGCACGATGCTCAGACCTCGGCCACGAGCTCGGGGTCGAGCGCCGAGGTGATCTCGTCGAGCAGCAGCAGCATCGGCTCCATGGCGAGCGCGCGCACGATCGCGACCCGCTGCTGCTGGCCGCCCGACAGCCGGTCCGGATAGTCGTTCGGCCTTGTGCTCGAGCCCGATGCGCGTGAGCAGAGCCATCGCCCGCGCCTCGGCCTCGGCGCGGCGCAGCCGCAGCACCCGGACCGGCGCCAGCGTCACGTTCGCCAGCACCGTCATGTGCGGGAACAGGTTGAAGCTCTGGAACACGATGCCGACGTCGCGCCGGAGCGCGTTGAGGTCGACCCCCGGCCCGGTCACCCGGTCGCCGTGCAGGCGGATCTCGCCGCCCTGGATCTCCTCGAGCCCGTTGATGCAGCGCAGCAAGGTCGATTTGCCGCAGCCCGAGGGGCCGATCAGGCACACCACCTGATGCTCCTCGACCTGAGGTCGAGCCCCTTCAGCACCTCGATGCTGGCCGAAGCGCTTGACCACCTGCGCGGATCTCGACCAGCGCCATGCCCGCCTCTCCGGTGCCTCAGCCGCCCGCGCGCATGCGCCGCCGGTCGCGCTCGAGCAGGCAGTCGACGAAGCGCGCCTGCGGGATCGTGATCACCACGAACAGGAACGCGACCGTCGTCACCGGCGACAGGTTGAAATAGTTGCTGGCGACGATCTTGGCCTGGTTGAAGGCGTCGATCACGCCGATCACGCGACCAGCGCGGTGTCCTTCTGCAGGCCGATGAAGTCGTTGAGCAGCGGCGGGATGATGCGCCGCACCGCCTGCGGCACGACCACGAAGCGCAGGGTCTGGAAGAAGGACAGGCCGAGCGAGCGCGCCGCCGCGGTCTGGCTCCAGTGGATGCTCTCGATGCCGGCGCGGTAGACCTCGGCGACATAGGCGCCGTAGGTCAGCGTCAGCGCCAGGATCGCGAACCATTCGGGCGGAAAGTCCTTGACCACCGGCAGGCCGGCCAGCGGCAGGCCGAAGCCGACGAGATAGATGGTCATGATCGCCGGCAGGCCCCGGAAGACATCGGTGTAGACGGTCGCGATCAGGCGCACCGGCTGGCCCGGCAGCGCCCGGCACCAGCCGCGCGATGGCGACCACCAGTCCCCAGACCAGCACCAGGACCTCGGCGATGCAGAAGATGTACACGTTGGTGCCGAAGGCCTTGAGCACCAGGCCGAACGACTTGACGATCAGCGGCAGCAGAAGAAGGTCCGGCCGACCGCGACGTTGTTGGCGATGATGAAGAGCGCGCCAGCGAGCACGATCGCCGATCGCCGCGCCATAGCCGCAGGTGTACCAGCACCAGGTGCGCGCCGAGGCACCCTTGACCCGCGCCGCGACGATGTCGCCGGCGGCGATCGCCTCGCGCGCGCGGCATCGAGGCGTTGACGCTCAGCAGCGCCGGCACCGCGAGCGCTATGCTGAGCGCGCCGAACCCATAGAGCACGAGATCGACGGTCGGTGCTCTCGAACTGGTTCTCGGCCATCACCGACCGGACGGCCATGAACCACCCACCAGGTCGAGAGCGATGGCGAGCACCGTGACGACCACCGCGCTGGTCGAAAAGCCGGTCGCGTCCGTGGGCGGCGACGGGGCGCGCCAGCGGTCGCCGCGCGCCCCCTCGGCCTGGCTGGCGCGTTCCGCCCTTCGCGGCCTAGGGCGACCGGCGCCGCCGCATCACGGCGTGAAGTAGGGCACCTTCGTGGGATCGGCCCCCCAGGCGGCGGCCAGGTACTTCGCCGCCAGCTTGTCGAGCGTGCCGTCGTCCTTCAGCGCCTCGATGATCTTGTCGATGACCTTGCTCGTTGGGCGAGCCCTTGGGATAGATCGCGCCGTAGGTCTCGCCGGTCGAATACTGGCCGACCACCTCGAACCCGCCGTTCGAGACCGCGGCCTGGCCGAGCACGATGGCGGTGTCGGTCATCGCCGCGTCGATCTGGCCGGCCTGCAGCGCGGTGAACATCGAGGGCGTGTCCGGGAACACCTTGGCCGGCGTCTTGGGCTTGAGCACGTTGGCGACGAAATCGGCGCCGGTCGTGGCCTGCTGCACGCCGATCCGCAGCGTCCTTCATCGCGGCGGAATCGACCGTGGTTCCGGTCTTCACCATCACGCCGATGTCGGAGGAGAAGTAGGGCACCGAGAAGTCGACCACCTTCTTGCGCTCGTCGGTGATCGAGATCTGCGACAGCGCCAGGTCGAAATCCTTGGTCTGGCCGGCGACCAGCGCATCCCAGGCGACGTTGACGACCTTGACCTTGTCGAGGCCGGCGCGATGGGCGATGTTGGCGGCCATGCAGTACTCGTAGCCGTCCTTGATGGTGTCGGGCGTATCGCCGTTCCACCAGCCCGGCGCCGGCAGATTGACCTCGACGGTGAGCTGTCCGGCCTGGCCGGGCGTGAACGGGATCGCGCCCTTCTTGCCGTAGAGCTCGCAATTGCCGATCATCTCGGCGGCCTGCACCCCGCCGGCCGCCAGCGCCGCGGTCGCGAACGCCAACGCCAATACGCTGCGGCGGCCAAGCCGCGTCAGTCCGAGCTTGTTCACGGTGCGTCTCCTTCCGTTCGCTCTTGCCAGCCTTGCGACAGTCTGGTCGGTCACGACCATACTCGCTGCCGGCTCCTTGTCGTCGCTACTCCTTCAGTACTAGGCCGGAAGTGGTACTGCCGGCTGCTGCTGGGTGATGGCGTGGATGCCGCCGCCGCCATGGACCAGGTCGCTGGCGTCGATCTGGACCACGCGGCGGTCCGGAAAGGCGGCGGCGATCGCCTTGTAGGCGGGATTGTCCATCGCCGTGTCGAACATCGGCATGATGACGGCGTCGTTGGCCAGATAGAGGCTGATGTAGGAGGCGGGAATCCGGCTGCCGTCGGGCCGGAGCTGCGCCGCCGGCTGCTCGATTTCGATGATCTCGAGCGCGCGGCCCTTGGCGTCGGTCTCGGCCCGCAGACGCGCCAGATTGTCCTGCAGAACCGCGTGGTTGGCGTCCTGCGGATCGCGGCAGGCCGAGCGCCAGGACCACGCCCGGCCGGGCGAAGCAGGCGAGGTTGTCGACATGGCCGCCGTTGCGGTCGCCGACCAGGCCCTGCTCGAGCCAGATCACCTTGGCGATCCCCAGATGGCCCTCGAGCGCGGCCTCGATCTCGGCGCGGCCGAGGCCGGGGTTGCGCTTCGGGTCGAGCACCGAGCCCGCGCAGACCAGGCAGGTGCCCTCGCCGTCGACGTGCACCGCAGCCGCCCTCGAGCACGATCGGGGCCACAAAGCGCGGCACCTTCAGACGCTCGCAGATCGCCTCCGCCAGGCGCGCGTCCTTGGCGTAGTTCGGGCGCCGACCGGCCGTAGCCGTTGTACCGCCAGTCGATGCCGGCGAGCTGGCCCTGCGGATCGGCGACCAAAGTAGGCGCGCGTGTCCCGGGTCCAGGAATTGTCGTAGTCGAGCGGCAGCACCGAGATGCCCTGGCCGGCATGCAGCGAGGCCTCGGCGGTGAGATCGGGCCGGGCGATCATGGTCACCGGCTCGAACTGCGCGATCGCCTGGGCGACCTCGGCATAGGCCTGACGCGCCGCGGCCATGCGCTCGCCCCAGAGCTCCTCCCGACACGGCCAGGCCATCCAGCAGCGCTCATGCCGCGCGCCCTCGGGCGGCATGGCGAAGCCCTGTTCGCGGGGTGTGCTCACGCGGACCCTCGATCTCCGTTGACCCCGGCACGCACAGTACCGGTGCCCGCCGGTCCGGCGCAACCTCGCGTGCGGGCGTCCGGCCGCGCGGCCGGCTGCGGCAGCTGGTCGCCCGGCCGAGGCAGCCGAACCTTGCGGAAAATCCCGCCCGGCCCCTTCTCGATGTCGGTCGCAGGGGCTATCGTCGGCGCCACGATCAGGTCGGCAATCGAGGAGAGCGAGGTGACCAGCAAAGTCGAGCAACGGCTGGCGCAGCAAGGGCTCGAGCTGCCCGACGCGCCGGCGCCCGCAGCCAACTACGTGCCCTACACGATCAGCGGCAAGCTGGTGTTCGTGGCCGGCCAGCTGCCGTTTCGCCGACGGCCAGGTCGCGATCAAGGGCCAGGCTCGGCGCCGAGGTCAGCGTGGCGCAGGGCCAGGAGGCGGCGAGGCTCTGCGCGCTCAACCTTCTGGCCCAGGCCAAGGCCGCCTGCGGCGGCGACCTCGACCGGCTCGGCCGCTGCCTGAAGCTCGGCGGCTTCGTCGCCTGCACGCCCGACTTCGGCGATCATCCCGAGGTCGTCAACGGCGCTTCCGATCTGATCGTTCAGGCCATGGGCGAGGCCGGGCGCCATGCACGCTTTGCAGTCGGTTGCGCGAGCCTGCCGCGCCATGCTGCGGTCGAGGTCGAGGCGATCTTTGAGCTCGCCTGAGGCGCTCGGCACGGCCGCCGCCGGCACGCTCGAGGTCAAGCTCGTCCAGGGCATCGAGCAGCTCGACGCCGCCGACTGGGACGCCTGCGCCGGCGCCGACCAGCCGTTCCTGAGCCACGCCTTCCTCGCGACCCTGGAGGCGAGCGGCTCGGCCTGCCGCGAGACCGGCTGGCTGCCGCTGCACGTCGTGGTCGAGGCCGGCGGCCGGCTGCTCGGCTGCGCGCCGATGTACCTGAAGAGCCATTCCTACGGCGAGTACGTGTTCGACTGGGGCTGGGCCAACGCCTACGAGCGCGCGGGCGGCCGCTACTACCCGAAGCTGCAGGTCGCGGTGCCGTTCACGCCGGTGCCGGGCCCGCGCCTGCTGCTGGCGCCGGGCGCCGGCCCCGAGATCCGGGCGGCGCTGGCCAAGGGCCTGGTCGGCGCCGCCGAGCAGCTCGGCGTGTCCTCGCTGCACGTCACCTTCTGCGAGCGGCGCGGAGCGGGACGCGCTCGCCGCCGAAGGCCTGCTCGAGCGCCAGGGCGTGCAGTACCACTGGCACAACCGCGGCTACCGGACCTTCGACGACTTCCTCGGCACGCTCAAGAGCAGCAAGCGCAAGACCATCCGCAAGGAGCGCGCCCGGATCGCCGAGCAGGGGCTCTCGCTCGAGATCCTGACCGGCGAGGCGCTGACGCCCGCGATCTGGGACACGTTCTACCCCTTCTACCGCTCGACCGTGGACAAGCGCTGGGGCGGCGCCTACCTGCGCAAGGCGTTCTTCCGCCGGCTCGGCGCGACGCTCGCCGACCGCGTGGTCCTGGTCATGGCGCGCCACGGCGGCCGCTACGTCGGCGGCGCCCTCAACCTGCTCGGCGCCGACACCCTCTACGGCCGGATCTGGGGCTGCCGGCAGCAGTTCGAGTTTCTCCATTTCGAGGCCTGCTACTACCAGGCGATCGACTTCGCGATCGCGCACGGCCTCGCCCGGGTCGAAGCCGGCGCCCAAGGCCCCCACAAGCTCCAGCGCGGCTACGAGCCGGTCCCGACCTACAGCGCGCACTGGATCCGCGACCCGGGCTTCCGCGACGCGGTCGAGCACTTCCTCGCCCAGGAACGCCTCGAGATGACCTGCGAGCTCGACCAGCTGCGCGAGCTGCTGCCCTACCGGCACGAGCAGGAAGGGTCTGCCTGACGCGCGGGCTGGTGATTGTTCCCAGATTGACGTCTTAGGGGGCTAAATGCTGTACAGGCTGCGCGAAGCCTAGGCGGCCTCTCGAGCTATTGATAGGAACACCTCGCGTGCCAGTCGAGTCCAGATGACCTCTTACTCAACTGACATGGATCCCCACCATGCGGCAGCTATCGGCCAGACCATCTCAGCTTGGGCAGGCTTAGAGTACGAGATCCGACGAGGTCATTTGGCAGCTCGCCGGCTTAGAACCCGAGCCCGTGTGCGTGCTTGACCGCTCAGTTTCCGACACGTTGCAACGAGACATCGAATGCCTCTCGTTGCCATTGCGCGCTTGCGAGAGGTCGGTATCGCACCGATCAAGAAGCTGAATATCTTTCGAGGGCGAGCCGAGGACGCTCTCCCAAGAGCGCAACAGAATTGTGCATGACCCGTGGTCTTACGCCTATGGTGGCAAAAAACATTATCGATTGCAGATACAGCCAAGGCAAAATTAGACTATGCATATGAACCCGTCGACGGAGGACGAACTAAAGGCAATCGAAGCCAAAATCATCAATCTGCGGCGATCAGTTCCGCGACCTCCGACGTGAGATTTCGATGCTTACTGGTCACAGCCTTAAGCAGGTGCTGGCCGATCCCCAGAAAGCGCGTCGAACCGTGAACAGCGCGCCTGAGGAGCGGCTTGCAAGAGGCTTTGTTCTGCAGGGCTTCGATCGGACGACCGAGGAGCTGAAGGTCGAATTGCATCTGGAGCCGGTGCCGATCGACAGGCTCCGCTCGTTGTTCGCCGTCGGCGACGACCCCGAGATGTGCGACGCCTACCCCGTGGACGCCGTCAAAGCGGGCGTCTCTCGCGCCGCTGGTCACCGAACCGATCGACCTCGACAGGTACGATTTCTTCCTGCAACGCTACGCGTAGGTCGCGAGTGCAGGAGGCTTGGCCCGTCCGGCGTCAGGCGGGCGCCGGCGGCTTCGCGCCCGCCGCTTTGGTGCCGGGTAGCATGCCTTCGAGGCTCAGATCCTCATTGCCGTCCGGCCCAGTGGATAGCCGCCCCGGCCGGTCGGCGGCGAATCCCAGTCGCATTACGCTGCGGTCAGCCGGCCGTTCGCCACCCACCGCGCGCAGGCGGGGAGAACGTCGCCTTGACCTTGGCATCGTAGAGCTCGAGGTCCTGCTTCGCGGAACACGCCACGCCACCGCTCGTTCGTACCCTTGTGGAAGAACCGGTTGCTGCCTTCCTGGAAGAGGGCCGCGACCTTGCCCATCAGCGCCGCGCCATCCCGGCGCATGGCCTCGAACCCGGCGGCCTCGACCAGCTCGGGCCAGACGTCGGCGGGGATCGAGATACCGAGAAAATCCGCGACGCGCCGCATCTCGCCCGCGAGATCGGCCTTCAGGTCGTTGTAGTGGACGAGCAGGACGTTCGCGCGCTCTCGCTCGTCCCACCAGCTTCGCTCGAAGTGGAAGAACGACATCGACGGCGAGCCGTCCTGGTGGCCTGGCACGGCCCCCTCCTCGAGCCAGCGCCGGAAATGCCGGGCTGGATCGGCGGCGCAGCGCGGATAGGGTCGCGCCGATCGTGTCGTCGTCGAGGCCGGCCCGGTCGAGCGCGTCGAGCATCTGGGGCGTAAAGCCCGAGGTATGATTGTGGAAGGACATGCAGGCGTCGCGTCCGTCCCGCGCGACGTGGATGTATTTGACCTCCTCGTAGATCGGCAGGCCGTCGAAGGGCAGATGCGACTTGACGAAGCGCCGGTGGTCCTGGGCCTCGATCCGGGCCGCGAGCGCCTCGACCGGTTCAGGAAAACGCCGGTCGATCCAGGGCGAGATTTCCATGATCGGCCTCGGCGCCGGCGTCTTGAACACGAGCAGACCCACGATCCGCTGCATCCAGGTGGTGCCGCACTTCGGGTAGGTCGCGATCACGATGTCGGTCGGGCGGGGCCGGTAATGCTGCCAGCGCCGGCTGTCGATGATCCAGGTGCGGTAGACCCGTTCGGCGGCCTGGACCAGCATGAGCGATCACCTTCGACGCCATGAAGCAGCCGGATGGCGATCTCAACGTAGGATTTGCGCGAGCGCCCGCACGGCGCTGTCGATGTCGGCGCGGGTGACGTCGAGGTGGGTGACCGCGCGCATGCGGTGCTGGCCGTAGCCGCCGATCAGCACGCCCTGCTCGCGCAGCGCGGTCGAGACGTCGGCGGCGCTCATCGGGCCTTCGATCTCGAACCAGACGATGTTGGTCTCGACGCTCGCGGGATCGATCCCGACGCCCGGGATCTGGGCCAGGCCCTCGGCGAGGTGGCGGGCGTTGTCGTGGTCCTCGGCCAGGCGGTCGACGTGGTGGTCGAGGGCGTAGAGGCAGGCGGCGGCGATGATCCCGGCCTGGCGCATGGCGCCGCCGATCTGCTGCTTGACCCGCCAGGCCTCGTGGATGAAGTCCTTCGAGCCCGCGAGCACGGCGCCGACCGGGGCGCCGAGGCCCTTGGAGAAGTCGATCCACAAGGAATTGAACGGCGCCGCATAGGCGGCGGCCGAGGTGCCGCTCGCGACCACCGCGTTCATCAGGCGCGCGCCATCCATGTGGCAGGCGAGGCCGTGCTCCTTCGCGACGCCGGTCACCGCCTCGATCTCGGCGAGCGGCCAGACCGCGCCGCCGCCGACGTTGGTCGTGTTCTCGACCTCGAGCAGGCGCGAGCGCGGCGCGTGCCGCCAGGAGGGCGAATTGATCGCGCGCGCGCACCTGCTGGCCGTGAACATGCCGCGCGCGCCCTCGAGGCCGCGCATCATGACGCCCGCGAGCGCCGCCGGGCCGCCGGACTCGGCGAAGATCGGATGCGCGGTCGCCGACAGGATGACCTCGTCGCCCTGGCGGCAATGGACGCGCGCGGCGATCTGGTTGCACATCGTGCCGGACGGCAGATAGACCGCGGCCTCCTTGCCGAGCAGTTCGGCGACCCGCTCGCACAAGGCGTTGACCGTCGGGTCGAGCATCGCCTGCTCGTCGCCGACCTCGGCCTCGGCCATCGCCCGGCGCATGCCGGGCGTCGGCCTGGTGCGGGTGTCGCTGTAGAGGTCGATCATGCCGGCACCAGCTCCTCCTCGCGCGCCGACGCGGCGGCCGCGACCGGCTCGGGCCGCAGCCAGACCGCGGTGTCGTGGAACACCGCACCGCCGCCGGGCGGCGCCGCCTCGGCGCTGATCAGGGCGTTGATGCCGATGCCCTCCTCGAAGGCGGCGTTCGGCCAGATGCTCTCGACCACCAGCACGCCCGGCTGCTGGCCGTCCTTGAGCTCCGCGTGCACGACCACCGAGCCGCGCTCGTTGCCGAGCCGGACCCGCTCGCCCGCGCCGATCCCGAGCTTCGCAGCGCATCCTCGGGATGGACCAGCACGGTCGGCCGGCCCTCCCGCCGCTTCGAGGTCGGCATCTCGGTGAAGCTCGTGTTCAGGTAATTGCGCGCCGGCGCCGCCACCAGCCGGAACGGCCGCGCCGCATCGATCTCGTCGATGATCGCGAAGTGATCGGGCAGCTTCGGCATGCGCGCGTGGTCCCGGCCCTGGCGCGACCAGTCCGGCTTGAACTGGAATTTTCCGGACGGAGTGGGAAAGCCGTCCAGGTGATGCGCGGTCCGGTAGTCGGGCATGGCATCGTAGCCGCCCGCGGCATCGACGGTCGCGGCATCCGGCCAGCCCGAGCGCTTGAGCAGATCGTCGATCAGCTGCCACTCGGTCATCTCGAAGCCCGGGTGCGCGGGCGCGCCGAGCCGCCTTGCCAGCTCGCAGATCACGTAGTGGTTGGTCCGGCAGTCGGCGTAGGGCTCGAAGATCTTGCGCGCGATCTGGAGCCGGGTGTGGCCGGACGCCTGATAGATGTCGTCGTGCTCGAGGAACATGGTCGCCGGCAGCACGATGTCGGCCATCTGCGCGGTCTCGGTCAGGAACTGCTCGTGCACGCAGACGAACAGGTCCTCGCGCGCAAAGCCCCGGTGCACCTTCTCGAGCTCGGGCGCCACGCACATCGGGTTGGTGTTCTGGATCAGGAGTGCCGTGACCGGCGGGCCGTCGCCAAGGTCCTGCCGGTCGCCGACCAGGATCGGGCCGATCCGCGACTGATCGAGCAGCCGGACCTTCGGGTCGATCAGGTCCCAGCCCTCGATCAGGGTCTTGTCCCAGTGGTAGAGGTCGCCCTGATTGTAGAGGGCGCCGCCGCCCTCGTACTGGAACGCGCCGGTCACGATCGGCAGGCAGGACGCCGCGTGCATGTTGGCAGCACCATTGCGCGAGCGCGTGAAGCCGAAGCCGAGCCGCAGATAGGAGCGCCTGGTCGAGCCGTAGAGCCTGGCGAAGTCCTCGATCGCGGCGACCGGCAGGCCGGTGATCCGGGCGGCCCATTCGGGCGTCCGGGTCGCGAAATGCGCCTCCGCCTCCCGCCAGTCGTCGGCGTAGTTCGTCGAGGTAGTCGCGATCCGCGTAGCCGTCGCGGAACAGGACGTGCATCACCGCGCAGGCGAGCGCGCCGTCGGTGCCCGGCCGCAAGGCGATGTGCACGTCCGCCTGCTCGGCGGTGCCGGTCCGGTAGGGGTCGACCACCACGAGCTTCGCGCCCCGCGCCTTGCGCGCCCGGGCGACGTGGGTCATGACGTTGACCTGGGTGTTCACGGGATTGGTGCCCCAGATCACGATCAGGTCGGAGTGCACCATCTCCTCGCACCGCACGCCCCAGCGCCGGCCGTAGCCCGCGCGCCAGCCGGCATCCGAGAGCGTGACGCAGATCGTGGTGTGCCAGCCGGAATAGCGCATGGCGTGGCGCAGCCGGTTGATGCCGTCGCGCTGCACGAGGCCCATGGTGCCGGCGTAGAAGTAGGGCCAGACGGTCTCGGGCCCGTGCCGCTGGACGGCGCGCGCGAAGGCCTCGGCGACCTCGTCGAGGGCATCGTCCCAGCCGATCGGCGCGAATTGTCCCGAACCCTTCGGCCCGACCCGACGCAGCGGCTCGGCTCAGGCGGTCCGGGTGATGGAAGCGCTCGTGATAGCGCGCGACCTTGGCGCAGATCACGCCGGCCGTGTAGGAATTGCGGTTCGAGCCCCGCACCTTGCCGAGCCGGCCGCCGTCCAGTCGCTCGACCTCGAGCGCGCACACGCTCGGACAGTCGTGCGGGCAGACGGAGGGCAGGAATTCGCTGGCCATGACGGCTCCCTTCGAAGGCGGCGACCGGCGCCATCATAGCCGCCAGGGCGCGCCTGGCTAGATCGCTGCTGGTGGCGATGGCTGCTCGCGGCGGCACCCGTGCACGCGGCCGCGCCGCTCGAGCCATGCCGGTCGGATGCGCCGGCGATCACCGACATCGGCGCCGCGCTGGCTACCGGCGGCCGGCCGGCGGCCGAGCGCGCGGCGCTGCTGCACCGGCGGGGCCAGATGCTCCATGCGCAGGGCGACGACCCGGCCGCCGAGGACGACTACGACGCCGCGCTCGCGCTGGCCCCCGACCTTGCCGAGGCCTACCTGGATCGCGCCACCTTGTTGGCCGATCAGGCCCGCTTCGAGCCGGCGCTCGCTGACCTCGATCGCGCGATCGGCCTGCGGCCGGACCTTGCCGAGGCTTACCTCCGTCGCGGCGGCGTCAGCTACGAGCTCGGCGCCGATACCGAGACGCGATCGAGGACTTCACGAGGGCGATCGAGCTCGATTCCGCGGTCGCCCGCCGCCTGGCTGGGCCGCGCCAACGCGCTCCGCGACAGCGGCCACGCCGAGCAGGCGCTCGCCGACTATGACGCGGCGCTCCGACTGGCTCCCGGCCGACGGTGAGATCTGGTTCGAGCGCGCGGTCGCCCAGCACCGGCTCGGCCGGTTCGACGCCGAGCAGGCCGACTGGACCCGCGCGATCGCGCTCGATCCGGACCTGTACTGGCTCTACGGCATCGCCTACCGGCACCGGTTCCTGTACGAGGAGATCCGCTCCGACCACCGGACCGCGCGCCTGCGCGAGCCCGACAACGCCAAGGCCTACTACAACCGCGCCGAGGCCTGGCGCTATCGGCGCCGGTACTGCCGGGCGCTCCGGGACTACCGCCGCGCGATCGCGCTGCGCCCGGGCTACGACGACGCCCTGCTCGGCAGCGGCATCACCCTCCTGGCCCTCGGTGCCGCCGACGCCGCGCTCGAGGATCTGTCCAGGGTGCTCGAGCGGGCGCCCAGCCGGGTCGAGGCTTACTTCTACCGCGGCCTCGCCTATCGCGCCGCCGGCATGCCGGATGCCGCCCGCGCCGACTTCGCCCGCGCCGCGCAGCTGGCGCCGTCCAACCCGGTGGTCCAGACGGCGCTACGCCGCTCGCGGCCGCTCCGAGCCGCTGAGCGCCTCAACCCGGCAGCCGCGCAGCCGGCGACCGGTTGCCAGGGGTCGGTCATGCCGCAGGCCTCGCCGGTCGCCGGATCGCGCAGCACCGCCGACGGGCAGGCGAACAGGTTCGGGTGGACCGTGGGCATGAGCTTGCGGACGCTGAAGCGCGCGCCGAGCGCCGCCAGGACCTCGGGCTCGAGGCGGGCATCGGCGGTGACCTGCGGCTCGCCCGAGACGTCGATCCGGGGCAGATGGAACGCGGTCTCGAGGTCGAGGCCGCCATCGATCAGCATCGAGGCGAGCTGGAGCACGGCCGGCATGATCTTGCGCCCGCCCGAGGCGCCGAGCGCGAACCAGGGGACGCCGTCCCGGGTCGCGATCACCGGGCACATGTTGGCGAGCGGCCGCTTGCCCGGCGCCAGCGAGTTCGGCCG
This sequence comes from uncultured Alphaproteobacteria bacterium, assembly GCA_963756905.1. Classification (GTDB taxonomy): domain Bacteria; phylum Pseudomonadota; class Alphaproteobacteria; order Geminicoccales; family Geminicoccaceae; genus DATAOG01. The sequence continues at coordinate 23,711 of CAVWPO010000036.1, read as the reverse complement.
GCCCGGGCGCGGGTCGAACCACATGATGCCGTTGTTGAGCAGGATGCCGGTCGGCGGCGAGACGATCTTGCTGCCGAACACCGACAGCAGGGTCTGGGTCAGGCTGACCATGGTGCCGGCGCGGTCGACCACCGCGAGATGGGTGGTGCAGGCGGGATCGCGGGCATCCTGCAGATCCCCCATGGTCGCCAGCCGGCGCTCGTAGGCGGCGAGCAGGGCCGAGGCGAAGGCCGAATAGGCCCCGGCGCCCGGCCGGCCCGCCGGCACCTTGCCCGCGACCAGCGCCAGCGCATGGGCAAGGGTCGGCCCGGCGCTGAGGCCGGGCGGCGCCTGCAGGACGGCGCGCCGTGGGCGATCGCCAGCGGGTCGACCACGCGCGCCCGGTAGCGGCGCAGGTCGTCCGCCGTCAGCACGCCGCCCGCCTGCCGCACGTCATCGACCAGCAGCGCCGCCAGCTCGCCGCTCAAAAGGTCCTCCGGGCCCGACCTCGGCGATCCGCTCCAGGGTCGCCTCGAGCCGGCCGAGCGGCAGGTGGCCGAGGCTGCCGTCCTGGTTCGGCGCGGGCGGCAGGCCGTCCGGCAGGTAGACCGCGCGCGCCGCATCGAACCTTCGCGAGATCGCGCGCCGCGAAGGCGATCCGGAGGCCCGTGTGCCAGTCGACCGGCAGACCCGCCCTGGCGAGCGCGATCGCGGGGGCCGCGAGCTCCGCCCAGGAGAGGCTCGCATGCCGCTCGAACGCGAGCGCGAGGCCGGCCGCCTGGCCCGGAACCGCGATCGCGAGCGGCCCCGAGACGTTGCGATCGTCCTCCACCGCGGGCCAGCCGAACAGGTCCTGATCGCGGACGCCGGTCGCGAGCGGATAGTCGGCGGGGTCGAGGCCCGCGGGCGCGATCATGCCGAACTCGATCACCTCGGCCGGGCGGCCGCCCGCGGGCGCCACGACCATCAGGCCGCCGCCGCCGAGGCCGCTCATCCAGGGCTCGAGCACGGCCAGCGCCAGCGAGGTCGCGAGCGCCGCATCGACGGCATTGCCGCCCGCCTCGAGGATTTCGGCGCCGACTTCGGCCGCAGCGCGATGCTGGGCGGCCACCATTCCGCCCCTCGCGCGCAGGGCGGGCTTGTGCACAACCCAGGGTGACGCTATCTCTCTCGTCATGCGCGACCCTCGCTTAACCGAATCCTGATCCCCCAACGCTAGGCTCGCAGGATGGGCCAGATCATCGTCGTCGGCAATCTCAAGGGGGGCACCGGCAAGACCACGATCGCGGTCAACCTGGCCTGCGCGCTTGCCGATGACGGGCTGACGGTCAGCCTGCTGGACGTCGATCCGCAGGCCAGCGCCAGCGACTGGTCGCGCTCCGGCCGGTTGCCGATCCGGGTCGAGGCGGCGCCCGCTCGCCGACGGCACCGCCGGCGGCCGCTGGCTGGCGCGGGCCGCCGAGCTGGCGAGCGCCGCCGACATCCTGGTGATGGACCTGCCGCCGGTGATGGTGCCGGCGATCGCTTCCGCGATCATGATCGCGGACCTGGTCCTGGTGCCGATCACGCCTTCGGCGGTCGACGTGGCGCCGACCGAGCGGGTCCTGGGGATGATCCGCAACAGCCGCGAGAGCCGGCCCGACCACAAGCCGATGGCGCTGCTGGTGCCCAACAAGGTCGATGTGCGCGCCTACTATCACGAGGCGACCGAGGCGGCGGTGGATGCCCTGCGCGAGCGCTGGGCGCCGCCGATCCACCAGCACACCGACCACGTCAACGCCTTCGCGGTCGGCAGCTGGACCGGGAGCTACGCCCCGAGCTCCAAGGCGGCGCTGGACATCTTCGCGCTCGCCGACGCGGTCGAGGCGATCCTCGGCATCAGCCGCCGGCCCCGCCCGGCACAGCTTCGCCCGGCACCGCCCCGGCCCGCCGCCCGCGCGGGCAGAGCGAAGGCCGGCGTGTAGTCCGGCGCCGCCGGCGCCGGGCGCTCAGGCCGCCCTGAGCTCCGGCGCCAGATTGGCATGGAAGTCGGTGCCCTCCTTGGTCGCGGCGACGTGGCCCTGCCGGATCACGAAGTCGCCGAACCGCTCGCCGGCGAACCGCTCCTTGGCATAGCTCAGGATCAGCGGCGTCAACGCGGCGACGATCTCGTCGTGGCCGATGTCCTTCCGGTAGAGCTTGTTCAGCCGCGAGCCATCGAAGGCGGCGCCGAGATAGAGGTTGTAGGTCCCGGGCGCCCGCCCGACCAGGCCGATCTCGGCCAGATAGGGCCGGGCACAGCCGTTCGGGCAGCCGGTCATGCGGATCACGATCTCGTCGTCGCGCAGGCCGGCCTGCTCGATCACGCCCTCGAGCGCGCGCACCAGGTCCGGCAGGTAGCGCTCGCTCTCGGCCAGCGCCAGGCCGCAGGTCGGCAGCGCGACGCAGGCCATCGAGTTCAGCCGCAGGCCGGAAAGCTCATTGGTCAGGCCGAACTGCCGGATCAGCCGGTCGATCCGCGCCTTCTGGCGCTTCGGCACGCGCGCGACGATCAGGTTCTGATTGGCGGTCAGGCGGAAGTCGCCCTGATGCACGCCGGCGATCGTGCGCAGGCCGGTCTTCATGAGCTGCGAGGCGGTATCCTTCACCCGGCCGTTCTCGATGAACAGGGTATAGTGCCAGTTGCCCTCGTGGTCCTCGGTCCAGCCATACCGGTCGCCGGTATGGTCGAAACGGAATGCACGCGGCGCCTCGAGCGCAAAGCCCAGCCGGCGCTCGACCTCGGTGCGGAACCAGTCGAGCCCGCGATCCTCGATCGTGTACTTGAGCCTCGCGTGCTTGCGGTTGGCGCGATCGCCGAAGTCGCGCTGCACGGCCACCACCTGCTCGGCGACCGCGACCGCCTGCCCGGGCCGGCAGAAGCCCATGACGTCGGCCGTGCGCGGATAGGTCTCCGGCTCGCCGTGGGTCATGCCCATGCCGCCGCCGACCGTGACGTTGTAGCCGATCACGACGCCCGCCTCGTCGGTGATCGCGATGAAGCCCAGATCGTGGGCGAACACGTCGACGTCGTTCTCGGGCGGCACCGCGACCACGGTCTTGAACTTGCGCGGCAGGTAGTGGCGGCCGTAGATCGGCTCCTCCGGGGCCTCGGTATCGATCACCTTCTCGCCATCGAGCCAGATCTCGTGATAGGCGCCGGTCCGCGGCGTCAGGTGATCGCTGATCGCGCGCGCGAGCTCGAGCGCCGCGGCATGCGCCCTCGACTGGTGGGGATTGGGGTTGCACATGACGTTGCGGTTGACGTCGCCGCAGGCCGCGACCGTGTCCATCAGCGCCCCGTTGATCGCCTGCATGGTGCGCTTGAGGTTGCTCTTGATCACGCCGTGCAGCTGGAACGCCTGGCGGGTCGTGAGCCGGAGCGTGCCGTTGCCGAAGTCGTCCGCGATCCGGTCCATCGCCAGCCACTGCGCCGGCGTGCAGACGCCGCCCGGCACGCGCACCCGGACCATGAACGCATAAGCCTGCTCGAGCTTTTTCCGCCGGCGCTCTGGCCGCAGATCGCGGTCGTCCTGCAGATAGGTGCCGTGGAACTTGGTGAGCTGGGCGTCGTCCTCATGGATCGCGCCGGTCGCCGCCTGGCCGAGGCCATCCTCGATCGTGCCGCGCAGAAAGCGGCTCGCCTCCTTGATGTCCTCGTTCTTGCTGCGGCTGGTCATAGATATCGCTCCTTGACAGCGGCTCAATAGACGTCGCGCTGGTAGCGCCGCTGCTTGCTCAGGTCGCCGAGATAGGCCTCGGCGGCCTCGGGGGTGCGGCCGCTCTGCTCGGCGACGATCCGGGCGAGCATCGCGTGCACGTCCTTCGCCATCGCCTTCTCGTCGCCGCAGACGTAGAGATGCGCGCCCTCCTCGAGCCAGCCGTAGAGCTCCGCGCGGCGCTCCCACAGGCGGTGCTGGACGTAGACCTTCTCCGGCTGGTCGCGCGAGAACGCGACGTCGATCCGGCTCAGCACGCCCGCCTTCAGGAAGTCCTGCCAGTCGAGCTGGTAGAGGAAGTCGTGGGTGTAGTTGCGATCGCCGAACACCAGCCAGTTGCGCCCCCTGGCGCCCTGCGCCTGCCGCTCCTGGAGGAAGGCGCGATAGGGAGCGACGCCGGTGCCGGGCCCGATCATGATCACGGGCCGGTCCGGGTCCTCGGGCAGCCGGAAGTTCTTGTTCGGCTTGACGTAGACCCCGAGGCGTGTCGCCGGTGCGCAGCCGCTCGGCGACCAAGCCGGACGCGACCCCGATCCGCTCCCGGCCATGGCTCTGATAACGCACGAGGCCGAGCAGGAGGTGGGCCTCCTCGGGCGTCGCCTTGAGCGAGGAGGCGACCGAGTAGAGCCGCGGCGGCAGCTTGCGCAGCAGGCCCTGGAGCTGCCCGGGCGCCAGCGGGCCGGGGAAATCCTCGAGCAGATCGACGATCTGCCGGCCTTCGAGGTAGGCGCGCCAGCCGTCGCCCGCGAGCAGCTCCTGGAGGGCCGGCGCCGGGTTGACCTTGGCCAGCGCCTCCATGACGGCTCGCGAGAGCGCCGTGATGTCGAGCTCGTGGGCGAGCCGCTGGGCGAGCTCGGGCTCGCCCTCGAGCCCGGCCGCACGCAGCACCGCCTCGACCATCGCGGGGTCGTTCTGCGCCACGATGCCCAGCGAATTGCCGGGCTCGAAGGTCAGGCCGGAGCCCGCAAGCGACAGCTCGAGATGGATCGTCTGCTTGCCCGAGCGGCTGCCGTTCAGATTGACCAGCTCGGTGATCTCGGCCGCGAACGGATGCGCCTTGCTATACGCCGGCGTCGCCGCCGGGCTGGCAAAGTCGAGGATCACGGCGCCGCGCCGGGAGTCTGCGCTCGCCCATCCCGGTTCGGCAGTCTCGGCCAGCTTCTCGAGCGCGGCCTGTGTCCAGTCGGACGCCGGACCCTCGTAGTCGAGATCGCAGTCGATCCGCGGCGCGACGCGCAGGCCGCCAAGCTCGGCAAGCCGGGCATCGAGCCGCCGGCCGACCTCGCAGAAGTTGACGTAGCTGGAATCGCCGAGCGCCAGCACGCTGAAGCGGACGCCATCGAGGCGCGGCGCGTCCTCGGCCATCAGCCCCTTATAGAACTCGACCGCCCGCTCCGGCGGGTCGCCCTCGCCCCAGGTGCTGGCGATTACCAGCAGGTGCGGCACCTTGGCGATCTCGGCGGGCGTGGTCTCCGCCATGTCGACCAGCTTTGCCGAAAACCCCTGCTTGGCCGCCGCTTTTTTGGCCTCGGCGGCGACTCCTTCCGAATTGCCCAACTCGGTCCCGAACAGGATCGTGAGCGGGATTTTCGTCCGCGGCCCCGGCAGTGGCGCGGCCAGCGGCAGTGCGGTCGCGGCATGGTATCCGGCGAGAAAGCCCGCGAGCCATTGGCGCTGCTCGAGGTTGGTCTCGGCCATCACGGCGTTCAGAGCCCGGATGTGCTCGATCGGAAAAGGCGCGCTCTCGGGCAGGACGGGCAGGGCGGAGCCGGACATTGATCGCTCTCTTCAGGAAAATCGGGTTCAGATCTGGGCTGCGGAGCGGTCGTCGGCCGCGGCGGCGACGCGCGCCGGCTCGGTCTGCTGCCAGGGGGACAGCATCTCCCCGAGGCTCACCACCGGTCCCATCACGATCAGGCTCGCGCCCGCACTCTCCCAGGCCGCGGTTGCCGCCGCTCTCGCAAGCGTCGTCACCTGGCGCTCGGCGCGCGGCGTGGTCGCATCGCTCAGGATCGCGACCGGCTCCTGGGATGGCCGCCCCGCGGCCAGGAGTTCGGCCGCGATCTCGGGCAGGCGCTGGAGCGCCATGTATAGAACCAGCGTCTCTGCGCCTTTGGCGAGCGCCGCCCAGTCGACCGCGGGCGGCGCTCCGCCGCCGGCGTTGTGGCCGGTGACAAAGGCGACGGAGCGGGCGCGCAGGCGGTGCGTGGTCGGGATGCCGGCATAAGCCGGGGCCGCGATGCCGGCGGTTACCCCCGGCACCACCCGGAACGGCACGCCGGCGGCCGCGAGCGCCAGCGCCTCCTCGCCGCCGCGCCCGAAGACGAACGGATCGCCGCCCTTGAGGCGGACGACCCGCAGCCCGCCGCGGGCGAGCTCGATCAGCCGCTGATTGATCCGGAGCTGCTTCGCACCCGGCCGGCCCGCCCGCTTGCCGACCGCCTCGAGGCGCGCCGCAGCACCGCAAAGCGCCAGTATCTCGGGCGCGATCAGGGCGTCGTAGAGGATCACGTCCGCCTGCTCGATCGCGTGGACCGCATGCAGCGTCAGGAGCCCCGGATCGCCGGGCCCGGCGCCCACCAGCCAGACCGAGCCGGGCGTGAAATCGGGGACGATGAGCTGCGCCGGCATGTCAGAGCCCCGGCTGGTGGATGCCGCATTCGGCCTTGTCCAGCCCCCACCAGCGGCCGGCGCGCGCCGGCTCCCCCGGCGCCACCCGCCGGGTGCAGGGGACGCAGCCGATCGAGGCGAAACCGTCGGCGACCAGCGGGTGCGCGGGCAGGTTGCGCAGGAGACGGTAGCGCTCGACGTCCTCGGCCGACCAAGGGGTGAGCGGGTTGAGCTTGATCCGACCGGTCGACGGCTCGCCCTCGATCGTCGGCAGCGTGCTCCGCAGGCCGCCCTGAAAGCGCTTGCGGCCGGTGATCCAGGCGGCGAAGCGCTCGAGCGCCCGGTCCAGGACCTCAGTCTTGCGGATGTGGCAGCAGAGGTCCGGGTCGCGGCGCCAGAGCGCGCCCTTCGGGTCGTCCCGGGCGAGCGCCGCGGGCTCCGGCCGGACCACGCGGACATCCTCGAGGCCGAGCAGCGCGGTCAGCTCCTGACGATACTCCTGGGTCTCCTCGAACAGCTTGCCGGTGTCGAGGAAGATCACCGGCGTCCGCGGGTCGACGGTCGCGACCATGTCGAGCAGCACCGCGCTTTCCGCCCCGAACGACGACACCAGCGCCGTCCGGCCCTTGAGCGGCCCCTCGCGCAGGACCGCGCGCAGCAGGGCGAGGCCGTCGAGCTGGCCGTAGGCGCGTCGCAGGTCGCCCAGATGCTCGACCAGGCTCATCGGATTGCCCCTCGAGACGCCGGCCCGGGCAGCCAGCCGTGCCGGTCGATCAACGCATTGGTCAGGCGCGCAAGCTCGGCGAGCGGCCGCCGCTGCCGCCGCCAGGCCGCCCGCCGGGCCCCGATCTGGTCGACGCGCGGCGCCCATTCCGGGCCGAAGCTCGCTGCCAGCTGGCGCCGGATGCGCGCCGCCAGCCCCGGGCTCCTGCCGCCGGTCGACACCGTCAGCAGCAGATCGCCCCGGCGCACGACCGATGGATTGTGGAAGTCGCACGCGGCCGTGACGTCCTCGACGTTGACCAGTACGCCCAGGCTGCGCGCCAGCTTCGCGAGCGGAATCGCGTGGCTGGGCGGCAGGTCGGCGATCCAGAGGACGGGGAGCTTGGCGAGCTCGTCGATGCTCGGAAGGCGGAGCCGGAGGTGCTCGCCGGCCAGCTCCTTAAGCTTGCTCGAAGCCTGGTCCGAGAACACGGCGACGCTGTCCGCGCCGCCCGCGAGCAGCCACTCCAGCCGCCGGCAGGCGAGTTCGCCGCGGCCGATCAGCGCGATCGGCACTACCTTGGGGTCGAGGACGATCGGGATCATGGCGCGACGCGCCTCCAAGGGGCTCTCGAACTCCCCAAGAGCTAGGCGAGCGCCGGCCCGCGAGCAATCGCGTTGAACCGGCCGAAAGGGAAAAATATTTCTCCAATTGCTTTTTCCGGCGACATCTCTAGAACGTACAGCTCGTAAAATCCCACTTTCGGAGCATGAAGTTCCAATGTCCGATGAGTCCCTCGATCAGACCGACCGCCGGATTCTGGCCTGCCTGCAGGAGGACGCGACCATGCCGGTCGCCGAGATCGCGCGCCGGGTCGGGCTGTCCTCGACGCCTTGCTGGCGGCGCATCCAGAAGCTCGAGGAGGCGAAGATCATTCGCGCGCGGGTGGCGCTCCTCGATGGCAGGAAGCTGAACGTCGGCACGACCGCGTTCGTGTTCGTCCGCACCAACCAGCACAGCGTCGACTGGCTGGAGCGGTTCGCGGCCGCGGTCAGCGATCTGCCGGAGGTGGTCGAGTTCTACCGTATGAGCGGCCAGGTCGACTATCTGCTGCGGGTCGTGGTCCCCGACATCGAGGCTTACGACCGCTTCTACAAGAAGCTGATCGCCCGGATCGAGCTGTCGGACGTCAGCTCCAGCTTCGCCATGGAGCAGATCAAATACACGACCGCCCTGCCGCTCGACTACGCCTAGCCGGTGACGCTCGACCTCGGCGAGCCGGATGCCGGCGTCCGGTCGGCCGCAGAGGCCGCGCCGGCGGTCGCCGCCGGGTGGCGATCAGGCGAGCTTCCGGACCAGGTCGCCGACGGTGACCGTGCCGGCCTCGACGACCCGCGCATTGATGCCGCGCAGGTGCAGGCGCTTGCCTTCGCGCGAGTTGACGAAGCGGGTCGCCTCAAGGCCGAAGCGGGCGGCGAACTTGTTGCAGCCGGTGTGCGGCGCCGCGCTCACCTCGAGGACCGCCGAGCCGACCGCGAGGCGGGTGCCGGGCGGCAGGTGGTCCTCGCTGAGGTCGAGGTCGACGTAGAGATTGTCGCCGGCGAGCGGCCAGCGGGTCATGTCCTGCGCGATCAGGGCGATCGTCCGGGCGTTCATGAGGGTCAGCTGCATGTCCGGGTCGGGGCGGCCGTCGGGGCGGGCCGCACCACCCTTCGCCCAGCGGTCGCCGTGCAGGCCTTGCTCGGGGCTGAGCTCGCCCTGCGGCAGGCTCTGCCGGGCATCGGTCGCGGGTCGGATCACGATCGCCTCGAGCACGCCCTGCTCGCGCGGCGAGCCCAGGATGTGGGCGAGGCCCGCCTCGAGCTCGTCCTGGTTCAGATGTCTGGTCATCGCATGCCACCCACTTCGTCCGTTGCGTCCAGCCTGACACGGATGGGACGCTCTGTGCCAGAGCTTCAGCCGGGCGGGGTGAAGCCGCAGGCCTGGAGCGCGGCCAGCATATGGGCGGGCGCGGGCGCGATCGCGCTGATCGGGGCGCGGTTGCGATAGAGGGGCACGGAGATGCCGCGGGCGTGCAGCTGGAGCGGCGGCGCGGCCGGGTCGTCGCGCGAGCCGTAGATCCGATCGCCCAGGATCGGGCAGCCCAGCGCCGCGAGGTGGACGCGCAGCTGGTGGGTGCGCCCGGTCTCGGGCCGGAGCTCGAGCCAGGTCGACATCGGGCCGGCCAGGCCCTCATCGCGCCCGCGGTGCCGGTCCCCGGCGCCTTCGACCAAAATGGGGGAAAAACCGAGGACGCGGTAGGCGGTGACCGCCGGCTGGCCGTCGGGGTCGACCTTCATCCACCAGCTGCGCGGGTCATCGGAGCGGCGCGCGAGCGGCAGATCGATCCGGCCCTGGTGCTCGGGCGGGGCGCCGTTGACGACCGCCCAATAGGTCTTGAGAACGAGCCCTTGCGCGAACAGGCGGCCGAGCCTTTGCAAGGCCTGGCGATGGCGGCCGAGCACGAGGCAGCCGCTGGTGTCCTTATCCAGGCGGTGGGCAAGCTCGGGCCGGTTGGGCAGGCCGAAGCGAAGCTGCTCCAGGAGCGGCTCGAGGCTCGGGCCGCCCTTCGGGCCAGGGTGGACCGGCAGGCCCGCGGGCTTGTCGAGGATCAGCATCAGGCCGTCGCGATGGAGGAGCCGCGCCGCGAGGGCGTCCGCGCCGGTCGCGGCGGGCTCAGCGCCGGCCGGCATTGATGCTCGACAGGCAGCCCGCCGGGCGGCACAAGGCAGGCGCCGGACCGGGAGATGCCAACCGTTGCCGCCGTCGGGTCATCCCGCTTCCTACTATGTCGCGACCGCCAACGCGATGCCGGCGCATGCGCCGTTGCGCGGGCATCAGAGCGCCGATGTCGCGATCGTCGGCGGCGGCTATACGGGCCTCTCGGCGCTCCTGCACCTGGCCGAGCGCGGCTACGACGCGGTGCTGCTGGAGGCGCTCCGGGTCGGCGCCGGCGCATCGGGACGGAACGGCGGCCAGCTCGGCTCCGGCCAGCGGCTGGGCCAGCGCCGGCTCGAGCAGATGTATGGCCTGGAGCGGGCGCAAGCCCTCTGGCGGCTCGCCGAGGACGCCAAAGCGACGGTCAAGGACCGGATCGCCCGCCACGGGATCGCCTGCGACCTCAAGCCCGGCGTGCTGCACGTCGCCCACAGGCCTGCGCACGCGGAGGGGCTGCAAAGGGAGGCCGAGCATCTCGAGCGCCGCTACGGTTACCGCGAGCTCCGTTATCTGGCCAAGGCGGAGGTCGGGGAGATCCTGGGCACGAGGCGCTATTTCGGCGGCGTGCTCGACCTCGGGGCCGCCCATCTGCACCCGCTCAACTACGCGCTCGGGCTGGCGCGGGCGGCGCTGGCGGCGGGCGGCCGGATCTTCGAGCACAGCCGGGTGATCCGGATCGAGGACGGCCCGCCGCCCCTGATCCGGACCGGCGAGGGCGAGGTCCGGGCACGCCATCTGGTGCTCGCCATGAACGGCTATCTGGGCCGGCTGGTGCCGAAGCTCGCGGGCCGGATCATGCCGATCAACAACTTCATGCTCGCGACCGCGCCGCTGGGCGAGGCCGGCGCCCGCGCCCTGATCCGGGACGACGTCGCGGTCGACGACACCAAGTTCGTGATCAGCTATTTCCGCCGCACGCCCGACCATCGTCTGCTGTTCGGCGGCGGCGAGAGCTACCGGCGCGCTTTCCCGGCCAACCTGAGCCGGCTGGTCCGAGGGCACATGCTCAAGGTCTATCCGCAGCTCACGGACGTGCCGATCGACCATGCCTGGGGCGGCACGCTCGCGATCACCCGCACCCGGCTGCCGCATTTCGCCCGCCTCGCGCCCGGGGTCTTCATCGCCCACGGCTATTCCGGCCAGGGCATCGCGATCGCGACCCAGGCCGGCCAGCTGATCGCCGAGGCGGTCGCCGGCACCGCCGAACGGTTCGACCTGATGGCGGGCCTGAACGTGCCGGCCTTCCCGGGCGGCACCCTGCTGCGCTGGCCCATGCTGGTGCTCGGGATGCTCTACTACAGCCTTCGCGACCGGCTGTAGGAGTGCCCTCCCAGGCGCCGTCATATTACTTGGTCAGCCCGGACGGGAGGCCTGCCCGAGCCGGGGTCAGGCCTCCTGCCGCCGACGCTGACCTCGTCTCAACCTTGGTTGCCGGCCCCCGATCCGGGGCAGGGTTCCGGCTACGGGGACAGAGGTGGCCGGGTTGCGGCGCAGCTGGAAGCCGTGGGCGTAGGGGTCGCGCTCGTCGACGAAGATCGTGTTCAGCCCGGTCAGGCGCGCCCAGCCGGCGACGCTCGGGATGATCGCCTCGTGCCTGCCGACCTGAGCTTTGGCCTCGACCCGGCCTTCGAACAGGCTGCCGATGATGCTCTCGTGGACGAACTCGTCGCCGACCTGGAGGCGGCCGCGCGCGGCGAGCTGGGCGATCCGGGCCGAGGTGCCGGTGCCGCAGGGGCTGCGGTCGATCGCGCTGGCGCCGTAGAAGACGGCGTTGCGGCCGTGCGCCTTCGGGTCGCGCGCCGGCCCGGTCCACATGATGTGCGAGACGCCGGCGATGGTCGGATCGTCCGGATGCACGACCTCGACCTGCTCGCGCAGGCGCCGGCGGAGCTCCGGGCTGAGCCGCAGGATGTCGCCCGGGGACAGGTCGTCCAGCCCGCGGTAACCCGGCTGCGGCTCGACGATCGCGTAGAAATTGCCGCCATAGGCGATGTCGACCACCAGCTCCCCGAGCTCCGGGCAGTCGACCCGGACCTCCGGCAGGGCCAGATAGCTCGCGACGTTGGTCAGGCGCACCCGCTCGACGAACCGGCCGGCCCGCTCATAGGCCGCGACCACGAGGCCGGCCGGCGTGTCGAGGCGCACCTCGCCCTCGGTGCGCGGGCTCACGAGCCCCTGCTCGAGCGCGAAGGTGACCGTGCCGATGGTGCCGTGGCCGCACATCGGCAGGCAGCCGCTGACCTCGATGTAGAGGACGCCGATGTCGCAATCGGCCCGGCAGGGCGGATAGAGGATCGCCCCCGACATGATGTCGTGGCCGCGCGGCTCGAACATCAGCGCGGTCCGGATCCAGTCGTAGCGCGCGAGGAAATCCTGGCGCCGCGCGCTCATCGAGGCGCCGTCCAGCAGCGGCCCGCCGCCCGCGACCAGTCGCACCGGATTGCCGCAGGTGTGGCCGTCGATGCAGAAGAAGGTCTTTCCGGCCATAGCCCGGCGCCCGGCCTCAGCTGCCCTGATAGGAGAATGGAGAAAAGAAGCCGTTGCGGTCCGAGATCGCCCAGGTCATGTGGTGGTCGGTGTAGTCGAGCCGCTTGGATTTGGCCACGACCGCCGGCTCGCCAGGCGCGATGCACAAGGGATGGCCGCTGATCGTCACCGCGCCGCCGCCCTGGCCCTCGATCGCCTCGATCTCGGCCTGCGCGATGTTCGGGATCGCGAGGCTGCGCTGCTTACCCTGCGCCTGATAGTCGATCTGGACGCTCGCGACCCCCAGCACGTCCTCGACGAACGAGGCGAGCGCCGCCGGATGGCCGCCCGCCTGGCCGGCGAAGATCCTCGTCAGCGCCTGCTTCTGGGCATCGCTCGCGCGCTCATCCAGATAGAGCGCCGCCTTCCACTTGGTCGCGACCATGGTGCCCGGGGCGGTGATCGCCATCGCGACGTTCAGCCCGTCGAGCCCGACCTCGCCATCCTTGCCCTGATCGACGTGCCAGGCGACCAGCACCCGGCATTCGCCCTCGGTCGGCGGGCTCAGGAACACGCAGGGGCAGGCGACCTCGCAGTTGCAGGTCTCGAAGTAGGTGCCCTTCAGGTTCCAGCTCATCGCGTGCCCCCCTTTGATCGTGACGTTCGCCGCAATCTGGTCGCCTTCGCCCGCCGCGGCAACCGCGGATCACGCCAGCTGCGCCGAGCAACGCCTCCGGCGGCCTTGAGATCGGCGGTCTCGAAGCCCTCGGAAAACGCGCGTCATACGACGCGGCGCGAGGGTTCCGTCGGGCCTGGCCTGGAGCACGTCCAGTCCCTTCTTGCGATGGCCGAGCAGGCGAGCCCAGCTTTAGTTCGTTCGTGGTCGGACGCGCAGACGCGGCGTCGACGTCGTTGACACGGACGCCGCCACGTCGACCTCCAGCCCCAATTCCTGCAGCCACGCCGCAATGTCCACGCCCAACTCTCGCGACCAACTCCGATCGCCACAATGACTACCACCGACGCCAGGCAGCGGCAGCAACAATCGGCCGCCTCAGCCGAGCAGCAGGCTGTCGTCCTCGATCTGGCCGCGGGCTTCGCCGAATCGGGCGACCAGGCCGGCGACCCCGAGGCCGGCGCGCGCGGGGCCCGCGACGTCAAGGCAGATCCGGCCCTCGTGCAGCATGATCGTGCGGCTGCCGCAATCCAGCGCCTGGCGCATGCTGTGGGTGACCATGAGCGTGGTCAGGCGCTGCTCGGCGACGATCTCGCGGGTCAACTCGAGCACGAACTCGGCGGTCTTCGGATCGAGCGCCGCCGTGTGCTCGTCGAGCAGCAGGATCTTCATCGGCGCAAGCGTCGCCATCAGCAGGCTCACCGCCTGGCGCTGGCCGCCCGAGAGCAGCTCCATGGGATCGCCCAGGCGCTTTTCCAGACCGAGGCCCAGGCGGGCGAGGCTGGGCGCGGAGATGTTCGCGCAGGCTCCGGTGCAAAGCGAGCCCGAGGCCGCGGCGGCGGCCGCGGGCGGCGGCCAGCGCCAGGTTCTCCTCGATCGTAAGCGCCGCGCAGCTCCCGGCAAGCGGGTCCTGGAACACCCGCGCGATCAGCCGCGCGCGGGCGCTGGGCGACCAGCCGGTCACGTCCTGACCGTCGATCTCGATCCGGCCGCGCTCCGGGGCCGCATCCCCGGTCAGCGCGTTCAGAAGGGTCGACTTGCCGGCGCCGTTGGAGCCGATCACGGTCACGAACTCGGCTTCGGCAAGCGCGAGATCGATGCCCGCGAGCGCCCGGGTCTCGAGCACCGTGCCGCGGCCGAAGGTGACCTCGAGCCCGGTGACCCGGATCATGCCCGCGGCTGGCGCAGACCAGCGCCCGGAGCGGGTTGCGCGACGCCCGGCAGGATCAGGGCGAGGCCCACGAGGATCGCGGTCACGAGGTTGAGATCCGAGGCCTGGAGGCCCAGCACGTGGGCGTTCAGCGCCAGTGCGACCGCGAGCCGGTAGAGGATCGAGCCGAGCACGGCGGCCACGACGACCAGGCCGATCCGGCGCGCCGGCAGGAGGGTCTCGCCGATGATCACCGCGGCGAGGCCGACCACGATCGTGCCGGTGCCGATGGTGATGTCGGCAAAGCCGTTGGTCTGCGCGAACAGGGCGCCGGCAAGCGCCACCAGCGCGTTGCTGAGCGCCATGCCGACGCAGATCGCGCGGCCGGTCGCGATGCCCTGGGCGCGCGCCATGCGCGGATTGGCGCCGGTCGCCCGCATCGCAAGGCCGTAGTCGCTGGCGAGAAAGCGGGTCAGCAGGACCATGACCACCGCCAGCGCGACGCCGACCAGGGCGGGCGTCAGCAGCATGTCCCGGACGCCCAGGCGCTGGAACGGCGTCAGCACCGTCGGCTCGCCGAGCAGGGCGATGTTCGGCCGGCCCATGATCCGAAGGTTGATCGAGAACAGCGCGATCATGGTCAGGATGCTCGCGAGCAGATGCAGAATCCGGAAGCGGACGTTGAGCAGCGCCGTGACCAGCCCTGCGAGCGCCCCCGCGAGGATCGCGAGCAGGCTCGCGAGATAAGGATCGATGCCGGCGACGATGGCGCTCGCGGCGACCGCCGCGCCGAGCGGGAAGCTGCCGTCGACGGTCAGATCGGGAAAGCTCAGCACCCGAAAGGACAAAAAGACCCCGAGCGACACCAGACCGTAGACCAGGCCGAGCTCAAGCGCGCCGAACAGCGCCACCTGGTTCAAGGGCCGCCCCTGTCCCTGCCGCCCGCCGATCAGGCGCGGCCGC
Source organism: uncultured Alphaproteobacteria bacterium (assembly GCA_963756905.1). Classification (GTDB taxonomy): domain Bacteria; phylum Pseudomonadota; class Alphaproteobacteria; order Geminicoccales; family Geminicoccaceae; genus DATAOG01. The sequence continues at coordinate 8,670 of CAVWPO010000036.1, read as the reverse complement.
GCGGGCAGACCATCCGCCGCGGGCGCGGCCGGCCTCAACCCGGCCCCGCGGCGCTACTCGACCACGACCTTGGCGCGCTTGATGACCGCGTCCGGGATCTTGATGCCCATCGCTTCGGCCGCCCCGGGATTGACGAACAGCTGGGTGGTTTTGACGCTCTCGACCGGGATGTCGCCCGGCTTCTCGCCCTTCAGCACGCGCGCCACGATCTTGCCCGTCTGCCGGCCGACGTCATAGTAATTGAAACCGAGCGCCGCGACCGCGCCCCGGGGAACCGAATTGGTGTCGCCCGCGAACACTGGCAGCTGGTTGTCGGTGCCGACCTTGACGATCGCCTCGAGTGCCGTGACCACGGTGTTGTCGGTCGGCACATAGATCGCATCGACCTGGCCGATCAGGCTCTGCGCCGCCGCCAGCACGTCGGAGGAGCGTGGCGCCACCGCCTCGACCAGCGCCAGCCCATGTCCCGGCGCCTCCTTCTCCAACAGCTTGACCAGCGTGACCGAGTTGGCCTCGCCCGGATTGAAGATCACGCCCAGGCCCTTGGCGTCGGGCATGATCTCCTTGATCAGGTCGAGGTGCAGGCCGATCGGCGACAGGTCCGACATGCCGGTGACGTTGCCGCCCGGGTGCTCGAGATTGGGCACGAGCTTGGCGCCGACCGGGTCGGTGACGGCGGTGAACACGACCGGAATGTCCTTGGTCGCATTGACCACGGCCTGCGCCGAGGGGGTCGAGATCGGCACGATCACGTCCGGCTTGTCGCCCACGAGCTTCTGCGCGATCTGGGCCGCGGTCGCCGGATTGCCCTGGGCGCTCTCGAACAGGAGGTCGAGATTGTGCCCCTCCTCGTAGCCCTCGGCGGCGAGCTCGTCCTTGATCCCCTTGCGCGCGGCATCGAGCGCCGGGTGCTCGACGATCTGCGTGATCGCCACGGTCTTGAGCTCCTTGGCCGGCGTGACCGGGGCGCCGACGGTCAGCGCCAGAGCGGCCACAACGCCGAGCCCGGCGGCACTCGCCAACGTGCGACGCGAGAGCATGATACAGCCTCCTGCTGGAACCGGGCCGGAGGCTATCAGGCCCGACCACCCGCCGTCGAGCCCGCCGCGGTCAGCGGCCCATCAGCCACTCGACGATCCGATAGCCCGCGAACAGGAAGCCGAGAGCCAGCACCCAGACGGCGGCCTGCCGCAGCCACTGACGCTGGCTGCGCAACAGCGGCAGGCTGCCCGCCAGCACCATCAGCAACAGGCTGATCAGCCAGACCGCCCGGAAGGTCTGATCATCGGCAGGCAAGGCCCCCATCCCCAACAAGGGTCAGTCCGAGGCGAGCGAGCATTCCGGGTGGCGCCGCCCGATCTACTCAGCCCAGCGCTACGGCCAGACCTGGACGTAGGTCGAGCGCGCGCGCTCCGAGTCGGCAAAATGGGCCTCATACTCGCGCCGGAGCTCGGCGAAATGCTCCGACTCCAGGAAGCGCTCGAGGGTCGGCTGATCCTGGAACTCGTAGACCGCCATGTACTGATACTTGTCCTCGCCGAGCAGCGCCCGATAGCGCCGGGCACTGACCGCCCCCCGATACTGCAGCACCTGCGGACAGTGCTCCTCATTGTACCACCGATTGAACTCCGCCTCCCGCCCCTTCGGGACCGACGCCCGCACCACGAACAACGCCGTCGCCATTTTTTTTCTCCACTTTCTCCACATGCGCCCACCTTGCGGCGCTCGCCGGCCAAGCACAAGCCGCGACGCTTGAGCCGGAGATCGTTACGCTGGCGCTTGCGTGGTGGCGGTTTTCCCCGCATTCTGGTGCAGTGCTATCTGGTGCAGTGCTATCGTGGTTGAGCTGATCCCGAACTTCCCGAGCCGAGCAAATGGCCAAGCCGCCGGACGCCTTTCTGAGCTACACGCGCTTCGACGACCGACACGGTGCGATCAGTAAATTTCGCCGCTGGCTCAGCGACGTCGTGCGTGAGGTGAGCGGCGAGCCTTTTGAGATCTTTCAGGACGTCGACGACATCGCAGTTGGCGAGCGATGGTCTGGCAAGCTGGACGGGACGATCGGCCAGGTCCCTTTCTTTGTGCCGATCCTCAGTCCGAACTATTTCCGCAGCGAAGCCTGCCGAGACGAGCTGGCAGCGTTCCTGGCGGCAGAGAAGGCTAAGCAGCGGGACGATTTGATTCTGCCCATTTATTACATCGAATGCGATGTACTCGAAAATCCAGAATTGCGCGCCAGCGATCCGCTGGCGAAGGAAATTCGCGCCCGTCAGCACTACGATTGGCGGAGGCTGCGGCACAATTCATTCAGCACCAAGGCCGTCAAGACAGCCCTTGACCAATTGGCTCGAAACATCGTAGTGGCACGCCGACGCTCAGCGACGCCCGCGCCGCTGGTTGAGCGAGTGCAAGCGCTTGAGCAAGCCGCCAAGGAAGAATTCGTGAAATCGCTGAGGGCGCGGGCGGAGGAGAACAGAAGGCTTATATCGGCTCATCTTATTAAACATGTTGCACCGGAACATTACCACAATACGTTGACGATCTTTGAATTCGGAACTGTGTTCCGCGACATCGATGTGCCCTGGTGCCCGGAGATGGTGGTCATCCCACCGGGCGAGTTCCTGATGGGTTCCTCCGAAAATGATCCAGAAGCGGATGCTGACGAAAACCCGCAGCATCGAGTTGGCATCGCATATTCCTTGGCCGTGGGGCGCTACCCAGTGACCTTCGAAGAATACGACCACTTCGCTGAGGCCACTGGTCGAAGACTACTAGACGACGCAGGCTGGGGTCGCCTGAGGCGCCCCGTGATCAACGTTTTGTGGGACGATGCCAGAACCTACGGGGCATGGCTCGCCGGCCAGACCGGTCGGCCGTATCGGCTGCTCTCCGAGGCGGAGTGGGAATACGCGTGCCGCGGCGGTACTACTACACGCTATTGGTGGGGCGACGATATTTCAAAAGAAAAGGCCAACTACAGCGGCAACCGTACAAGCGAGGTCGGTAGCTATCCAGCCAATCACTTTGGGCTCCATGATACGCACGGCAACGTCTGGGAGTGGGTCGAGGATTACTGGCATTCTAGTTACATCGGAGCTCCAACGGATGCCTCGGCATGGCTTGCAGGAAGAGATTTAGGCCGGGTCGTTCGCGGCGGCTCATGGTTTGACGGCCCGAGAAGCCTCCGCGCGGCCTGCCGGCTGTGGTTCGTCGGGGACAACCGGGAGGGCAATCTCGGATTTCGAGTTGCCCGGATGTTGGCCTCGGGCTAGGGTCCGCGCGTTTGTTGCGCTGCCGAAAGGGGCCCGAAGGCGGTGAGCGCCGCGGCTGAGAGTGGGGAAAACCTGGTGCATCTGGCCCTGCCCAAGGGGCGGATGGAGCAGGGCGTGCTGGCGCTGCTTGGCGATGCCGGGATCCGGGTGGCGTTCGGGCGGCGGGGCTATCGGCCGAACCTGTCGCTGGGCGGCTTCGAGACCAAGATCCTGAAGCCCCAGAACATCGTCGAGATGCTGCACCTCGGCTCGCGCGATGTCGGCTTCGCCGGGGCCGACTGGGTCGCCGAGCTCGCGGCGGAAGTGGTCGAGCTGCTCGATACCGGGCTCGATCCGGTGCGCCTGGTGGCGGCGGCGACGCCGGAGTTCGCTGATGGCGGGCGGCGGCGGGGGTCGTTCGTCGTGGCATCGGAGTATGAGCGGCTGACGCTGGCCTGGCTGGCGAAGCGCGGGCTCGAGGCGACCTTCGTCCATTCCTATGGCGCAACCGAGGTCTTTCCCCCGGAGGATGCCGACTGCATCGTCGACAACTCGGCGACCGGCGAGACGCTGGCTGCCAACGGCCTCGTCATCGTCGACGAGCTGATGGGCTCCTCGACCCGGCTCTATGCCCATCCGCGGGCGCTCGAGAATGGGGAAAAACGGGGAAGAATCGAGACCCTCGTGCTGCTGCTGCGCTCGGTGCTCGATGCGCGCGAGCGGGTCATGGTCGAGGTCAACGTGTCGGCCGACTGCCTGGAGGCGGTGATCGCCGTCCTGCCCTGCATGCGCGAGCCGACCATGGCGCCGCTCCATGGCGACCAGGGCTTTGCCCTCAAGGCCGCGGTGCCGAGGAAGGACCTGCCGCAGGTGATCCCCCTGATCAAGGCGAAGGGCGGCACCGACATCGTGGTCTCGGCGCTCGCCCAGATCGTGCCCTGAGCGAGCATCCGATGAGCCCGCGCCAGGCCAAGGTCAGCCGCGAGACCCTCGAGACGAAGATCGCGCTCGAGCTTGTCCTCGACGGCAGCGGTCGCGCCGAGGTCGCAACCGGCATCGGCTTTCTCGACCATATGCTCACAGCGCTCGCCAAGCACGTGCGCTTCGATCTGACCCTGACCTGTAGCGGCGACCTCCAGGTCGACGATCACCACACGGTCGAGGACTGCGCGCTGGCGCTCGGCCAGGCGCTCGACCAGGCGCTCGGGCAACGGCGCGGCATCGCCCGCTTCGGCTCGGCGTTCGCGCCCCTCGACGAGGCGCTCGCGCGCGCGGTCGTCGACCTTTCCGGCCGGCCCTGCGCGGTGGTCGAGCTCGGCCTCGAGCGCGAGGCGCTCGGGCAACTGGCCTGCGAGAACCTTTCCCATTTCTTCACCTCGCTTGCGACCACCGGGCGCATGGCGCTGCACCTCGACGTCCTGCGCGGGGCCAACGACCATCACCGCGCCGAGGCCGCCTTCAAGGCTCTGGCGCTGGCGCTTCGTCAGGCCGTGCGGATCGAGGGGCCGGACGAGGTGCCGAGCACCAAGGGCATGCTCTGATGGCGCGCGAGGTCGTGGTCCTGCCGACCGGGACGGCCAATCTCGCCTCGGTGCTCGCGGCGTTGGCGCGACTCGGCGCCACGACCCGGATCGCGACCGATGCCGCCATGGTCGAAGCCGCCGAGCGGGTCGTGCTGCCCGGGGTCGGGACCTTCGGGGCCGCGCTCGCGGGCCTGCGCGAGGCCGGGCTTGCCGATGCGGTCGCGACCCGGGTCCGGTCCGGGGCGGCGACGCTCGCGATGTGCGTCGGCCTCCAGATCCTGTTCGAGGCCAGCGACGAAACCCCGGCTGCAGAAGGGCTTGCCGTGATCCCAGGCCGGGTCGGCCGGTTCCCGGAGACGGTGCGCGTGCCGCAGTTCGGCTGGAACCGGATCGAACCGCAGCCGGGCTGTCGCTTCTTCGCCGAAGGCTATGCTTACTTTGCCAACAGCTATCGGGTGCTGGCGGCGCCGGGCTGCAAGATCGCCACCGCCGGGCATGGCGGGCGCTTCGTGGCCGGCCTCGAGCGGGAGCATGTGGTCGCCTGTCAGTTCCACCCGGAACTCTCCGGCGCCTATGGCCATGCGTTGATCGCCCGGTGGCTGGAGGCTGCCTGATGCTGACCCGCCGCATCATCCCCTGCCTCGACGTGAGCCACGGCCGCGTCGTCAAGGGCATCAAGTTCCAGGGCCTGCGCGATGCCGGCGATCCCGCTGAGCGGGCCGCGTTGTACGAGCGCCAGGGGGCGGACGAGATCGTCATTCTGGATGTGTCGGCGACCCCCGAGGGGCGCGCCAACCAGGCGGAGACGGTCCGCCGCGTGCGCGCGCGGCTCGGCATCCCGCTGACCGTCGGCGGCGGCATCCGCACCCTCGACGACGCGAAGGTCCTGCTCGAGGCCGGCGCCGACAAGGTCTCGGTCAATACCGCAGCCGTCCAGCGCCCGGAGCTTTTGCGCGAGATCGCAGCGCACTTCGGCCGCCAGTGCACCGTGCTCGCGATCGACGCCAGCCGGCAGGGCGCCGGTTTCGAGGTGCTGGTCAAGGGCGGGCGCGAAGGCACCGGCATCGATGCGATCCAATGGGCGTGCGAGGGCGAGGCGCGCGGGGCGGGCGAGATCCTGCTCACCAGCTGGGACCAGGACGGCACCCGGGCGGGCTACGACCTTGAGCTCACCTCGAAGGTCGCGGACGCCGTGCGCGTGCCGGTGATCGCCTCCGGCGGCGCCGCCGGCCCGGAGCATCTCAAGGACGCATTCGCTGCCGGCGCCGATGCGGTGCTCGCGGCCTCGATCTTCCACGACGACGAGCTGACGGTCGGCGACGTCAAGCGGGCGCTCGCCGCCGAGGGCGTGCCGGTCCGGCCCGTGGTCGCCTGACGATGATCGTGCCCTCGATCGACCTCGAGGCGGGCAACGCGGTCCAGCTGATCGGCGGCGAGGCGAAGGCGCTCGATGCCGGCGATCCGCGCCCGCTGGCCGCCCGCTTCGGGCGGGTCGGCGAGGTCGCGGTGGTCGATCTCGACGCCGCGCTCGGCCGCGGCAGCAACGCCGCGGTGATCGAGGAGCTGGTCGATCTCGCGCCCTGCCGGGTGGGCGGCGGCATCCGCGACGTCGCGCTCGCGATCCGCTGGCTCGACCGGGGTGCGGTCAAGGTCGTGCTCGGCACCGCCGCCCGGCCCGACGTCCTGGCAAAGCTGCCGCGCGAGCGGGTGATCGCGGCGCTCGATGCCCGCCACGGCGAGGTGGTCGTCGAGGGCTGGCAGACCCGGACCGGCCGCGGCGTCCTGGAGCGGATCGCCGAGCTGCGCGAGCTGGTCGGCGGCTTTCTGGTCACCTTCGTCGAGCGCGAGGGGCGCCTCGAAGGCACCGACCTCGCGTTCGCAAGGCAGATCCGGGAGGCCGCCGGCACTGCGAGGGTGACCATCGCGGGCGGCATCACCGGCGCGGACGAGGTCCGGGACCTCGACCGGCTCGGCTGCGACGCCCAGGTCGGCATGGCGCTCTATACCGGCAAGCTCGGCCTGGCCGAGGCGTTCGCGGCGCCCCTGCGGAGCGACCGGCCGGACGGCCTGTGGCCGGCCGTGGTCGCCGACGAGCGCGGCACAGCACTGGGGCTCTGCTACTCGGACCTCGCTTCGCTCAGCGCCGCGGTCGATCAGGGCCGGGGCGTCTACCACTCGCGCACCCGCGGCCTCTGGGTGAAGGGCGAGACCTCGGGTGCGGTCCAGGAGCTGCTCCGGATCGATGCCGACTGCGACCGCGACGCGCTCCGCTTCACCGTCCGCCAGCAACCGCCCGGTTTCTGCCACCAAAACACCCGGACCTGCTGGGGGCCGGATCAGGGCCTCGGCGCCCTCGCCCGCAGACTTGCCGAACGGCGGATCGCGGCGCCGCCCGGCTCGTACACGGCAAAGCTGCTGGCCGATCCCGACCTGCTCGGGGCCAAGCTCCGGGAGGAAGCGGCCGAGCTCGCCGAGGCGGCAGCCCGCGCCCACGTGATCGACGAGGCGGCGGACGTCCTCTATTTCACCGCAGCGACCCTCGCCCGCCACGGCATCGACCTCGGCGAGGTCGAGGCGGCCCTCGACCGGCGCGCCCTCAAGGTCACGAGGCGGGACTGAACCGCCGGCGGCATACGATCGAGAGCATGAGCCTCCGGCTGCAGGCCCGGAACCACATCCCAGCGCTGACGAGCAGGCGGACCCGAAGCCGCGCCTGATCGTGGCGGCGGGCGTTGCGACCAGGGAACCGTCGGCGCGGCCTCTTCGCTGCGTTCGAGCGCCGGTCTATATGGTCGCAGGTCGGATGCGCACCCGGTTGAGTTGCCGGCCCCGATATGTGAGAAAAGCCGGATCAGAGTTGCATCAGGCCGCCGGCCCGGCGTCGCCGCGCGCCGCGAGGCGGCCAGGCTTGCGGATCGGAGGAGGCCATGTCGGACGACGTCTTTCCCGTGCCCGAGGCGATCGCGAGGGCCGCCCACTGCGACGACGCCAAGTACCAGGCGATGTACCGGCGCTCGATCGAGGACCCCGACGGCTTCTGGGCCGAGCAGGCCAAGCGGCTCGACTGGCTGCGCTTCCCGACCCGGATCAAGGACGTCGATTTCAAGGCCGACGCCCGCATCCGCTGGTTCGAGGACGGCACGCTCAACGTCAGCGCCAACTGCATCGACCGGCATCTCGCGACCCGCGGCGACCAGACCGCAATCCTCTGGGAGGGCGATGATCCCAAGGTCGACCGCAAGATCACCTATCGGGAATTGCACCGGCAGGTCGGCAAGCTCGCCAATGTGCTGAAGGAGATCGGCGTCAAGAAGGGCGACCGGGTGACCATCTACATGCCGATGGTCCCCGAGACTGCGTACGCCATGCTCGCCTGCGCCCGAATCGGCGCGGTCCATTCGGTGGTGTTCGGCGGCTTCTCGCCGGACAGCCTGGCCGACCGGGTCAACGACTGCGGCAGCAAGCTCGTGATCACCACCGACGGCGGACTGCGCGCCGGCCGCACCGTCCCGCTCAAGGCCAACACCGACAAAGCACTCCGCAACTGTAGCCCCGACGTCAAGGTGCTGATGTTCCGGCACGACGGCATGAACGTGCCGATGACCGGCGGCCGCGACCACGATGCCGGCCCGCTCATGGACCTGGCGTCGGCCGAGTGCCCGCCCGAGCCGATGGGCGCCGAGGACCCGCTGTTCATCCTCTACACCTCCGGCTCGACCGGCAAGCCCAAGGGCGTGCTGCACACGACCGGCGGCTATCTGGTCTACGTCGCCCTGACCCATGAGTACGTGTTCGACTACCAGGGCGGCGACGTCTACTGGTGCACCGCCGACGTCGGCTGGGTCACCGGCCACAGCTACATCGTCTACGGGCCGCTCGCCAATGGTGCGATCACT
>CAVWPO010000035.1:0-168462 GCA_963756905.1 uncultured Alphaproteobacteria bacterium | reverse complement strand
CCGGAGTAGTTCAAGCCGGCCGCGGCCCGGCAGGGCGGTATCCGGGTAGGCCCCCGGCCACGACCCGCCGCCAGGCCTCGAACTTGCTTCTGGCACGACCGGCGGCAACGCCCGTAAGCTCGACCGGTCACCGCCGGGTTGGCGTCAGCGTCGAAGGAGCAGAGGTGATCATGGGTTTCCGACATCGGGCGATCCCGTCGGTCGGGCTCGGCCTCGGATTTGGCCTGTGGCTGGCGCCCGCAATGGCGCAGGACCTCGCCGATCAGCGCGAGCAGATGGTCAGCGTGGTCCAGCTCGAGACCCTGATGCTCAGCAGCCAGACCGGGATCGCCGAGCTCGATCCGCGGGTCCTGGCAGCGCTCCGCGAGGTCCCGCGCGAGGCCTTCGTCCCCGAGCCCCTGCGCCCTTATGCCTACGAGCCGCATCCCTTGCCGCTCGGCCACGAGCAGAACCTGGCGGCGCCGCTCCTGGTCGCGCTGATGACGCATCTGGTGGCGCCCAGGCCCGGCGACGTCGCGTTCGAGACCGGCACCGGCGCCGGCTATCACGCCGCGGTGCTCTCGCTGCTCGCGGCCAAGGTCTACAGCGTCGAGGTGGTCGAGCCGCTCGCCGACCAGGCCGCGCGCACCCTCAAGGATCAGGGCTACGACAACGTCTACGTGCAGGCGTCCGACGGCTACTACGGCTGGCCGGAGAAGGGGCCGTTCGACGTCATGGTGATCAAGGAGGCGATCGACCACGTGCCGCCGCCGCTCTTGCAGCAGCTCAGGCGGGGCGGCCGGATGGTGATCCCGCTCGGCCCGGAGCAGGGCCTGCAGACGCTGACCCTGGTGACCAAGGACGAGGACGGCAAGGTGCGCCAGCAGGGCATCATGCCGGTCCGCTTCTCGCCGCTCCAGGGCGGCGAGCGGCTGTAGCCGGCGCGCGGCGCCGCCGGCGGCCTCAGCGGCCTTCGCGGTACCAGGCGAAGCCGAGGGTGCCGAGCAGCAGCATCAGCGCCAGCACCGCCGGCAGCAGCGGCAGCTGCGAGGCGCCGGTCACCAGGTAGCGGTCGTTGCGCCTGAGGCCGACCCAGTCGCGTCCGGACAGCGCCCGGCCGGCCGCGACCTTGCGGACCTCGGGCGCGCCGCCGTCGGCCAGCCAGTGGACCGCACCGCCGCTCGCCTCGACCAGCGGCGCCAGGCGATCCGGCGTCGCCCGCATGTCCGACAGCTCCTCGGCGCCGATCGGGCGGACCGCGACGTAGGTCGTGAGCTTGCTGTCGGCGATCCGGTAGAGGCCCGCCTCCTTGGCCGGCACGGTCGCCCGCGCGACCCCCTGGGCGGAGGGCTCGAGGGTCACCTGGCTGGTCGTCCCGGAGGGCGCGGTCACGGTCGCGACGTCGGCCTCGGGGTGCAGCGAGCGGCGCTCGATCGCGATCGAATCGGTGCCCGGCTCGGCGCGCAGCGCCTCCTCCTCGAGCTCCGGCTCCTGCATCAGCCAGTGCACCAGCCGGCGCAGCAGCAGGCCCTGCGGGCCGCCGCCCTCGAAGCCGCGCGCCCAGAGCCACACCTGGTCGGACAAGAGCTGCGCCACCCGCCCCTTGCCGACCCGGTTGAGCACCAGCAGCGGCCGCTCGGCGGCGCCGCTCATCAGCACCTGGGCGCCGGCGGCCTCGACGTCGACCTGGCGGAACCAGCGCCCCCAGGGCGGCCGGTCGGCAGCCTGGGCCCGGCCGTCCGCGGCGCCGTCCGTCGCGTGCCCCGTCGCACCGTCCGTGGCGCCCGGCGTCGCGCCGTCCGCGGCGCCGTTCGCGGCGGCGCCCTCGAGCCCTTCGGCGAGGCCCGCGGTCACCGGGTGGCGCTGGCCGAGCTCGGTCAGCAGCGGCGTGAAGCCGCGGTCGTAGACGACGCCCGTGGGCCGCGCGGGCAGCACCCGCGCGAGCGGCGTGCGGTAGAGGCTGAGCGGATGGGCGAACTCCGGTCCGGCGATCTCGAGCAGGGCGCCGCCGTCCTCGACGTAGCGCGCGACATTGTCGAGATAGGCGAGCGGCAAGAGACCGCGGCGCGAGTAGCGATCGAAGATCACGAGATCGAACTCTTTGAGCTTGACCTCGAACAGCTCGCGCGAGGGGAAGGCGATCAGCGCGAGCTCGCGGATCGGCGTGCCGTCCTGCTTCTCGGGCGGCCGCAGGATCGTGAAGTGGACCAGGTCGACCGCCGGGTCGGCCTTGAGCAGGTTGCGCCAGACCCGCAGGCCCGGATAGGGCTGGCCGGACACCAGCAGCACGCGCAGCCGGTCGCGCACGCCGTTGACGAAGAACACCTGGCGATTGTTGAGGGTCGTGACCTCGCCCGGCGCCGGGTCGGCTTCGAGCTCGAGCACGGTCTGGCCGGCGCGGGTCAGCTGGAACGGCAGGCTGCGGGACACCCCCGGCATGACCGCGACCCGCTGCTTGACCTCGCCGTCCTGGCGCAAGGTGACGGTGATCGGCTCGCTGGCGCTGCCCGCCGGCAGCTCGTCGACCCGGAGCGTGATCTCCTCCTGGTCGCCGACCATGCCGTAGTTGGGCACCTGCTCGACCACCAGGCGACGGTCGCGCTCGTCGTGCTGGCCGGTCAGCAGCAGGTGCAGCGGCGCGTCGATCGCGAGCGAATCGAGGCTCTTGGGGACGTCGTGGACCTGACCGTCGGACAGCATGAGGACGCCCGCGAGGCGCGAGCGGTCGATCTCGGGCAGCGTCGTGCCGAGGGTCGAGAACAGCCGCGTCCCGCCCTTGCCATCGCCGGCGCTGGTCGCCTCGACCACCTGGAGGTGGTCGATCTGCTTGAGCTCGGCGCGCAGCTTGGTCAGCGCCTGATCGAGCTGCGCCGGCCGGTCGCCGACGGTCTGCGAGGGCGAGCGGTCGATCAGCAGCACGGCGACGTCGTCGAGCGGCTGACGCTGCTCCCGGACCACGACGGGGTTGGCGAGCGCCAGCACGCCGAGCGCCAGCATCGCGCCCCGCCAGAGGATGCCGCGCGCCCGGCGCCAGAGCCCGAAGCCCGTGACCGCCAGGATCGCGAGCGCGAGCGCCGCCAGCACCGGCCAGGGCAGGAGCGGGGCAAAGCTCAGCGAGGTGCCGTGGATCATGGGCCGCGCCGCTCCGGGAGCGCCGGCCCGGCCGAAGGCGCGAGGTCGCCGAACCGGATGCTCGTCGTCATTGGCCGAGCCGCTCCAGAAGAGCCGGAATGTGCACCTGGTCGGTCTTGTAGTTGCCGGTCAGCGCGTACATCACGAGGTTGACCCCGAACCGGCGGGCGAGCTCGCGCTGGCGCTCGCCGCCGGGCACCACCGGGAACATCGCCATGCCGTACTCGTCGATCGCCCAGGCGCCGGCCCAGCCGTTGCCGCCGACGATGATCGAGGACACGCCGTCGTTGACGCTGGGCTCGGCGCGGTCGACCCACACCGTGCTGCCGGTCCAGCGGCCGGGGAAGTCCTGCAGCAGGTAGAACGAGCGGGTCAGCGTGTGGTCCTCGGGCATCGGCACCAGCATCGGCAGGTTGAGGCCGGCGAGGAGCTGCTGCAGGCGCCGCTCGCCGGGGCCGGGGCCGGGCTGATCGGGGATCATCGTGGCGGCGTCGCCGGTGTCGAACAGGATCATGCCGCCCTGGCGGAGATAGGCGTCGAGCCGCTCGCGCACGCCCGCGTGCAGATCGGGATGGTCGGGCGGGATCGGCCAGTAGAGCAGCGGGAAGAGATTGAGGTCGTCGACCGCGAGATCGACCGCGCGCGGCTCGCCGGCCTCGACCGCGGTGCGGCGGTTCAGGATCAGGGTCAGGCCCTCGAGGCCGGCCTGGCTGATCGCGTCGACCTCGGCGACCCCGGTCAGGACGTAGGCGAGCCGGGTCTCCGAGGTCGCCGCGATGATCGCCTCGTCGCTGCCGCCCGCCGGCGCCGTGCGGCCATCGCTGCCAGGCGCCGGCCCCGGGCGACCCTCGCTGTCCGGGGCTGGCGCCGGCCGGGCATCGCCACCCTGGGCCTGCGCCAGCCGCCCGCCGCTGTCGGCCTGGGCGAGCGGGCCAGCGCGGTTGGCGGCCAGCGCCGGGCGGCTGCCCGCAAGCAGCGGCAGGACCGCCAGCATCAGGATCAGGCCGGCGGCGACGCGCGCCGTCCGCCGGACCAGGAGGCCGCGCAGCTGCAGCCCGATCGCCGTGTCGGCGAGCGCCAGCAGGAGGGCCGCGAGCAGCAGCCAGGGCATCAGGTCGATCTCGGCCGAGCCGCCGGCGTAGGCGCGGGCCTGGACCGGCAGATCGGCGGGTTGCAGGGCCTGCAGGTCCGGGACCGCCGAGGCGAGGTTGAGCGCGAGACGGGCGGCATCGGCGGCGGCGCCGACCCGGCCATAGAGCCCGGCCGGATGGCTCGCGCTGGCCGCGGTCGTGGCGAGGTCGGCGGCCGCGACCGGCTGCGCCGCCGGGCCGGGCTCGCCGAGGTGGCCCTGGGCGTCCAGCACCTCGAGCGGCGCCAGCAGTCCGCGCAGGGTGCCGCCGGTACCCGGCGCCAGCGCCGCGATCCGGCGCAGCACGTCGATGAAGGCGCCCGAGAGCGGCAGCGACGACCAGGCGGTGTTGGCGGTGGTGTGGACCAGCACCAGCCAGCCCTTGCCGCGCTGCGCCCCGGTGATCAGGGGCGTGCCGTCGCCAAGCCGCGCCCAGGTGTGGGCGGCGAGCTGCGGCCCCGGCTGCGCCAGCACCTGGCGCTGCACGACGACGTCGCCCTTGGGCACGCTCAGCCCGGCGAGCGGCCCGCTGTCATCGAAGCTCGTGAGCGGCAGCGGCCGCGCCCAGGACAAAGCCCCGCCGAGATAGCGGTCGCCGTGCCGGAGCTTGACCGGCACCAGATCGTCCTCGGTGTTGGCGAGCCTGGGGCCGGCGAAGCGCAGGAGCACGCCGCCCGCCTCGATCCAGCTGGCCAGCCGGGCGCGCGCGTCCGGCCCGATCTGAGCGCTGTCGGTGAGCACGATCGTCGGCACGCCCGCGGCCAGCAGCTCGGCGATCGAGCCGCGGCGCAGCTCGGCGTGCGGCGCCAGGGCCTTCTCGATGTAGTACAGCTCCGAGAGCAGGGGCTGCGCCGCCTGCGCGGCGGGCTCGCCGACCAGGCCGACCAGCCGCTGCCGCCAGCGCTCGTCGAGCAGGACGACGCCGCCGACCCCCGCGGCCGGCTCCAGCTCGAGCCGGGCGATCTGATTGCGCAGCTCGAGCGGCAGGTCGATCCGCGCCTCCGCCCGGCTGGCGCCGGCCTCGAACGCCAGCGGCTGGCGGGCAAGGATCTCGCCCGTGGGTCCGACCGCGCGCACCATCACGCTTTGCGCGTCGCCGGCGCTCGGCCGGCGAGCGGCGACCACGAGCGCGCCCTTGGTCGTATCCGGCGGCAGCAGCAGGGTCGCCCGCTGCTCGGGCGGATCGGCGAAGATCCGCAGGGGACCGATCTGGCGCAGCTGGTCGGCGAACCGGCTGGCGGCCTCGCGCGCCGCCCGGTCCTCGGCGATGCCGTCGCTGAGCCAGATCAGCTCGGCGCCCTGGAGCGGCTCCCGCTTGAGCTGCTCGAGCGCCGCGGCGCGGTCGACCGGCCAGGGCTTGGGCTGCCAGCTCGCGACCGTGCGCACCGCGTCGGCGGCGCTCCGGCGCTGCAGCTTCGGCCGCACCGGATCGGCGGCCGTGCCGAGCAGGATGACCTCGCGGTTCTGCCGCTGGGCGCGGTCGGCGAAGCGTTCCAGCATCTCGGTGCGCCTGGCCCAGCCGGGCGCCGCCGCCCAGCCGTCATCGACCACCAGCACCAGCGGCCCGTCGCCGGACAGCTCCGGCTCGGGATTGAGCACCGGCCCGGCCAGCGCCAGGATCACCAGGCTCGCCAGGACCAGGCGCATGATCAGCAGCCAGAGCGGCGTCCGGGCCGAGGTCTTCTCCTCGGGCTCGAGGCCGAGCAGGAAGCGGATCGCCGGGAAGCGGATCTGCTTCGGCGCCGGCGGGATGATCCGGAGCAGCCACCACAGCGCCGGCAGGCAGACCAGGGCGCTCAGCAGCCAGGGATTGGCGAGCCCGAGCAGGCCGAGGTCGAGCATCGCTAGTCCTGCCCCTTGGTCGAGAGCGCGGTGTACAGCGCCAGCAGGGGCGGCTCGGGCGGCTGGTCGCAGAGGTGGCTGCCGAAGGTCCAGCCGAGCGAGCGCGCGAGATCGCGCAGGCCGGCGCGATGCGCCTCGAGGCGCCCGCGATAGCGCTGGCGGACGCCGTCGACGTTGCCGATCAGGGCGATGCCGTCCTGCTCCAGGCCTTCGAAGCGCACCCGGCCGGCGAACGGCAGCGCCGGCTCCGCCGGGTCGAGGACCTGGAGCAGGTGGCCGCGCACGCCCATGGCGACGAAGCCGCGCAGCCGCTCGCGGAGCTGCTCCAGGGGGGTGAAGAAGTCGCTGATCAGAACCACGCGGGCGAAGCGCGGCAAGGACTGGATCGGGGCCAGGCTGGGGTCGGACGAGGCGCGCGCCAGGAGATCCTCGCACAAGGTCGCCATGCCGACCCGGCCCCCGGTCGGCCGGCGCCGCCGGCCGAGCAGCGCGATCCGCTCGCCGGCCCGGGTCAGCAGCGAGCCCAGCGCCAGCAGCAGGAGCAGGGCCCGGTCCGCCTTGGTCGACCAGCTCGAGGCCGACCGGTAGACCATCGACGCCGAGCTGTCGGCCCACAGCCAGACGCTCTCCGCCGCCTCCCATTCCTGGTCGCGCAGGAACAACTGGTCGGTGCGCGCCGACTGGCGCCAGTCGATGCGGCTGGTGGAATCGCCCGGGCTGTAAGGCCGGAACTGCCAGAAGGTCTCGCCGACCCCGACCCGCCGCCGGCCGTGCACGCCCTGCGCGACGGTCGCCGCCACGCGCTCGGCCGCGACCAGGAGCGGCGGCAGGCGATCGGCCAGGCGTTCGGCATGCTGGCGCAGCCCGGTCAGGCTGGCGGTGGTTGGCGTCGCGGCGGCCATCAGCCGGCGATCACCCCACAGAGACGCTCGATGATCTGGTCCAGGGTCACGCCTTCGGCGCGGGCGGTGAAGGTCAGCGCCATGCGATGACGGAGCACCGGCGGGGCGAGTGCCACCACGTCCTCGACCGAGGGTGCCAGACGGCCCTCGAGCAGCGCGCGGACGCGCACCGCCAGCATCAGCGCCTGGCTCGCCCGCGGGCCGGGCCCCCAGCCGATCAGACCGGTCAGCTCGCCGGGCGCGTCGGGCGCCGGCCGGCCGGCCCGCACCAGCTGCAGGATCGCATCGACCACCCGGTCGCCGACCGGGATCCGCCGCACCAGGTCCTGGGCGTCGATCAGCTCGGTCGCGGTCATCACCGGCCGGGCCGCCTGGATGCCGCCGCCGGTGGTCTCGATCATCATCCGCCGCTCGGCTGCCCGATCGGGGTAGTCGACGTTGACCTGCAAAAGGAACCGGTCGAGCTGCGCCTCGGGCAGGGGATAGGTGCCCTCCTGCTCGATCGGGTTCTGGGTCGCGAGCACGTGGAACGGCAGCGGCAGCTCATGGTCCTGACCGGCCACGGTGACCCGGCGCTCCTGCATCGCCTGGAGCAGAGCCGCCTGGGTGCGCGGGCTCGCCCGGTTGATCTCGTCCGCCATCAGCAGCTGACAGAACACCGGCCCCGGGATGAACCGGAAGCTCCGGCGCCCGCTCTCGGCTTCCTCCAGCACCTCCGACCCCAGGATGTCGGCGGGCATCAGGTCGGGCGTGAACTGCACCCGCTTCTGGGTCAGGCCGAGGACCACGCCCAGCGTCTCGACCAGGCGGGTCTTGGCGAGGCCCGGCACGCCGACCAGCAGCACATGACCGCCAGCGAGCAGCGTGATAAGAGCTTCCTCGATCACCCGCTCCTGACCGAAGATCGCGCGGCCGATCTCGGCGCGGACCCGGGCGAACCGCTCGATCGTCGCCTCGACCTGATCGAGGATGGCCGTATCAAGGCTGTCGTTCATGGCCGATCCTCGGGCAGGATGATCCGTTGGCGGGTCATGGGCGGTTCGGGCGGCGGCGGTTCGGGCGGCGGGGGGTCTTTGCGGCGATGCTCAGATCGCCGGATCGCGTCGACGGCCGACATGGGCTGGGTACATGGCCTTGAGTATGGGTACGGACTCCCCACGGGATCAAGCCCTCGACCGGGTCGCGGGCGAGACATTATCGCCGAGCCGGGGCGGCATCGCAATGGAGCGTGCCTTCGGGCTCAGGATCGCGCGCGACGGTTCCTGGTGGCACGAGGGCCGGCCGATCGGGCGGCTGGCGCTGGTCAAGCTGTTCGCGACCGTGCTGCGGCGCGCGCCCGACGGCAGCCATTGGCTGGTGACGCCGGTCGAGCGCGGCCGGATCGAGGTCGAGGACGTGGCCTTCGTCGCGGTCGAGCTCGCGGTCGAAGGTGCTGGCGCGGGCGCCCGGCAGCGGCTCCGCCTGCGCAGCAATCTGGACGAATGGGTCACGGTCGGGGCGGACCGCCCGCTGCGCGTGCGGCGATCGGTAGCGCCGGCCGGCGAGGCGGCGCTGGTGCCCTACGTCGAGATCCGCGCCGGCCTCGAGGCGCGGCTCGCGCGCCCGGTCTACTATGAGCTGGTGGAGCTGGGCGAGGAGCGGAGCCTGGACGGCCGGACCCGCTTCGGGGTCTGGAGCGGCGGCGTCTTCTTCCCCCTCGACGAAGCGGGCTGAGACGGCGACGGGCGGCCGATGGTGACCCGCGAGCAGCTGCGCCTGCGCCTGGCCCGGGCACCTTCGGGCCGCGAGGTCGGGCTCGGCCTGGACGAGGGCTGGCTGCACGGCGACGACCCGGCGCGCGACGCGCTGACCGCCGCGATCACCCGGCGGACCCCGGCTGCGGTCCTGATCGGCGTGGTCGAGCGCCCGGGCGGGCCCGCCATCCTGCTCACCCAGCGCTCCGAGCAGCTGCGCGACCATGCCGGCCAGATCAGCTTCCCGGGCGGCCGGATCGAGCCCGGCGACGCGTCGCCCGCGGCGGCCGCGCTGCGCGAGGCCGGGGAGGAGATCGGCCTCGATGCGGCCAAGGTCGAGGTGCTGGGCGAGCTCGCCCCCTACGACACGGTGACCGGCTTTCGGATCCATCCCGTGGTCGGCTGGATCGAGCCGCCGCTCGCCCTGCGGCTCGATCGCTTCGAGGTCGCGGACGCCTTCGAGGTGCCGCTCCAGTTCATCGTCGACCCGGCCAACCAGCGCCGCCACAGCTACCGCCGCGGCGCGCTCACCCGCGGCTACTACGTGCTGCCCTATCAGGGCCGCTTCATCTGGGGGGCGACCGCCGGCATCCTGGTCAACCTCTCGCGACTGCTCGGACCCTGAACGATGCCGCGCATGACCGACGCCCGGCCGCTCGCCGGCCAGCCGTGGCTGCGCGCGCCCGCGAGCCGGAAGGTGCTCCGGGCGCTCCAGGCGGGCGGCCGGCCGGCCCGGTTCGTCGGCGGCTGCGTGCGCGACGGCCTGCTCGGCCGGGCGGGATTGCGCGCCGATCTCGACCTCGCCACGCCCGAGCCGCCGGAAGCGGTCATGCGCCTGCTCGAGGCGGCCGGCCTGAAGGCGCTCCCGACCGGCCTCGCCCACGGCACGGTCACGACCGTGGTCGGCAGCCGGCGCTTCGAGATCACGACCCTGCGCCGGGACGTCCTGACCGATGGCCGCCACGCCCTGGTCGCCTTCACCGACGATTTCGAGGCCGACGCGGCGCGACGCGACTTCACGATCAACGCCATGAGCTGCGATGCCGAGGGCCGGCTCTACGACTATTTCGGCGGCCAGGCCGATCTCGAAGCGGGCCGCGTCCGCTTCGTCGGCGCGGCGGAACAACGGATCGCCGAGGACTATCTCCGGATTTTGCGGTTCTTCCGTTTCTTCGCCCACTACGGCCGGCCCCCCGCCGATCCCGAGGCGCTCGCGGCCGCGGCCAGGGCGGCGCCCGAGATCGCCCGCCTCTCGGGCGAGCGCATCCGGACCGAGATGCTGAAGCTGCTCGAAGCGCCGGACCCGCTGCCGGCGCTGCGCCTGATGGCGGACAGCGCCGTGCTGAGCGAGGTCATCCGGGGGCCGGTGGCGCAGGGCCGTCTGGCGCGCCTCCTGGCCCTGGCGCCCGAGGCCGACCCGCTGCTCCGCCTTGGCGCCCTGCTCCGGCCGCCGCCCGCCGGTCCGGACGCGGTCGGCACGGTGGCCGGGCGCTGGCGGCTCGCCAACCGGGACGCGGCCCGGCTCGAAGCGATGACCGGCGCGCCGTTGCCGGCGCTCGAGGCGTCGAGCGCGGAGCGCCGGCGTGCGCTCCATCGTCTCGGCCCCGAGCTCTATGCCGATCTGGTCCGGCTCGCGGCCGCCGACGCGCGCGGCGATGCCAGCCTTCCGCTTGCCGACGCCCTCGCCGAGGCGGTCGCCTGGCGGCCGCGCAAGCTGCCGCTCGGCGGCGACGACCTGCTGGCGCTGGGCCTCGCCCCCGGGCCGCGCCTCGGAGACATTCTGGCTCAGATCGAGGCCTGGTGGATCGAGCAGGACTTCGCGCCCGACCACGCCGCCTGCCTGGCCTACGCCCGAAGCTTGGTCACGCGAGCGCCCGGATCCTCGTCCGCCGAGCCGAGGGCCTAGCCGCGTAGCGCCGGCCGGGTCACTCGGTCACCTCGGTCCAGGTCGCGTCGGGATCGTAGGCCTCGATCGCCGCCGCCGCCTGGGCCGTGTCGGGACCGAGGTCCTTCTCGAACACCTTGCCCTGGTGGCTGACCAGGAAGGTCTTGATCCCCGAATTCCCGTAGTCGGCCGGCCAGGCGATCAGCGCGAAGCCCGCGATCATGTTGCCGTTGATCACGTAGTCGTAGGCGCCGCCCGGCGGATGGGCGCCCTGCCGGGTCAGGATCCGGTAGTGGTAGCCGTTGAAGGCGTCGCCGACGTCGTGGGTCTCGACCGCGGCCGCGAGCAGTGGCCCGATCGGGCTTTGCGCCTGGTCGCCCTCGGACGGCCAGTAGAGCCCGTCGTGCTGGCCCGGCGAGCTGCGGATGTGCTGCGCGTACTCCAGCACCTGATCGCCGTCGCGATCTTCGCTCGCGTACTCGTTCTGCGCTTCGACATAGGCGCGCACGCTGTCGATGGTGCTGAGCTCGTTGCGGCCGATCCGCCGGTTCAGGAGCTCGTCGATGCCGGCTTCGGTATCGAAGCGCCAGGCGCCGCCGCTCTGCACGATCGGGATCGGCAGAGGCGAGGCGCGCGGGCCGACATAGGCGACCCGGCGACCCGGGCCGTCCGGGCGCAGCTCGAGGCTCTGCTCGGCGGCGGCGACGAACCGCGCCTGCTCCTCGTGCGCGGCATCGCGGTCCTGACCGAGGATCTCGTCCGCGTACTGCGCGCCGAAGATCGCGATGACCGCGTCGTCGTCCTGGCGCTTGAGGGCCTCGAGCAGCGCCGCCATCGCCGCTTCCGGCGAATCGAATGTCCGCTGCGCCTGGGCGCGACCGGCGTGCGGTGCGACCGTCCAGAGCAGGCCGACCAGCGCGGCTGCCACCACCAGCCGCAGACGCGTCCTGTGCCCTTGCAGCATCATCTCTTCCCCCTGCGGCTCTGGCTGCCGCGCTGCTTGCCGCTCCCGGCCGATTTGCCGCCCCCGCCGTCCCGCTGGGCGAATGCGCTGCCACCTCCACCGCCGCGGTTCGGCTTGATCTCGGTCTTGGCACCGGTCCGGCTCTGGAGGCCCCGGTTGGAGTCCCGCTTGGCCGCGCTCGCGCTCTTGGTGCCGCCAAAGGCGCTCGCCGCCTGCGGTTGCTTCCGGTCGCCGGCCCGCAGAGCCGTCTTGCTGCTCGCGGCCGCCGGGCGCGCCTGGGCGCTGCTGGCTGGCCTGGCCTTCGCCTTGGCCTGATCGACCCTCCCGGTCAGCTCCTTGCCGCCGGGCGACGCGCGGGTGGCCGTCGCGGGCGATTTCCTGGCGCCGCTGGTGGCGAGGCCCGAGGCTTTGCTCCTGGTCGCGGGCGCCGCGGCGCGGGTGGCGGGGGCGCGGGTCTGCGTCTGAGCATACTTCTGGTTGAGCTCCTTCTTGGTCTGCTCACGCTGCTCCGTGACCTGCGCATCCCGCTTCAGGCGCTCGTTCTCGGCCTTGAGCTTGAGCTCGTCGGCATTGCCCGCCGCGCCGCCGCCACGATTGACGGTGATGGTCGAGTCCTCGATGTTGACGTTGCCGCGACTGACGCTGTTGCTGCTGCTGTTGCTATCGCCGTGGTCATGGTTGTCGTCATCGTCGTCGGCGATCGCCCAGCCGACCAGGCCGCCGACCACGGCGCCGCCGGCGAAGGTCGCCGCGGTGCCGAGCCAGGACGGCGACGGGTCCGAGTAGGTCATCGGCGGCGGCGGGTAATACGCCGGCGCGGGATAGGCAGGCGCGGCCGCCGGCACCACGGCTTGCGCCGGCGATGCGGGCGCCTGGGCTTCGGCGGGCGCCGTCTCGGGCGCGGCCGCCGCCTCGGCCGGCACCGCCGGCTCGCCCGGTGCCGCCGCCTCGGGAGCGGCCGCCTCGGCGCCCACGGCCGCTGGCTCAGCCGCCGGGGCCTCGGCGGTGCTGTAGAGCGCCGTCAGCAAGGCCTCGGGGTCGTACTGCGGGATGAAGACCGCGTCCGGATCGGTCGGCCTGATGCTGATGTTGTCCTCCTCGACGACGACCGTCATCTTGTCGTTGCTCTCGAGCCCGCCGACCGCGCGCATGAACGAGCGGACGTCCTGGACCGCGTCCTGCACGCCCTCGAGCTGGTTCAGGACCGCCTCACCGAGGGTCTGGGTCCAGTCGAGGTCGGCGTTCATCTGGTGGATCACGGTCGGATAGTTGAGCAGGCCGACCACGCTCTGGTCCCAGTCCGGGTCGGGCGTGAGCGATGCATCCTGGGCGTAGCGCTCCAGAAAGCGCTCCGCCTGGACGATGTCGAGCGGCGCCAGCGACGCCTGCAGCGTGAGCACCAGCACGAGGTCGGGGTAAAGCGCGATCGGCGCGACCAGCGCCTGCAGCTCCTCGGGCGCCAGCGCCCCCGCGGACGGAGCGCTGGGTTCCTCGGGATCGACCGCGGGCGCCTCCTCGACGGCCACCGGAGCCTGCTCGACGGCCGCCGGAGCCGGCTCGACGGCCGCCGGAGGCTGCTCGACCGCCGGGCTCGCCGGCGCTTCGGGCGCCTGCTGCGCCCTGGCTTCGGGTTGTCCGAGAAGCAGCAACGCGATCCCGGCTGGTAGGATACAGGCGGTGACAATCGCGCGGCGGTGGGCAGATTGATCCTGATTGTTCATTTTATGTCTCCCTTACGGGGATCTTGAGCGCGACCGTACTACCGTCGGTCCGCAGGCCGCAAGCGCCCTGCCTGCGGGGCAGACCCGGGTCGGTCCGCCCACGCTCCGGAGCCGCCGGTCGCCGGTCGCCCGCGCCCGGGCAGCTTGTGCGAGAGGCCACGCTAGAGCGCATGTTCCGTCGCCGTGAGCCGGTCGCGCAGAGCCTCGTTCGCGCCCTTGCCAAGTCGTTTCACCATGTTCGCCATGAACGCGATCGGCAGATCGAGGGGCGTGACGCGGTCCGCGTCGGCGACGCAGATGGAGCCGGACCAGGGATCAGGCGCGCCCGGCAGGAAGAGGGCGACCTTGCCGCCCTCGATGCGCTCGATCTCGAAGGCGAACTGCCACGAGTTGTCAAAGCGCACGACGACCGGGGACATTCCCTCGACGTCTTCGGGGCTGAGCATGCTCTGGGTCTTGGCCTTGAGCACCGCATAGGCCGGCAGTTTGGAGAGCACGTTCGCTTCGAGGTCGCGGACCAGCTTCCGCGCGATCGCGGCTCGGGCAACCAGCCCTGCGACGAAGCAGAGCACCAGGAGCAGTATGACCGCCAGCACGCGCGCGACCGCAAACCCGGCAATCACGTCGGGCGGCAGGGCCTGGGCGATTGGCTTGGCGATCACGCCCGCGAGCTCCAGGCCCTTGCCAATCACGGCGGCAAAGATCGCGATCGGGATCAGAAAGATGATGCCCCCGACGATCGTGGTCCTGAGGAGCTTGATCATGATGAGTGGGCTCCTTGCCAACCCAGAGGAGCTCGGACCGTCATGTCTGCCATGGCTTGCTGCCTCCTGCCCCGATCCCGCTGCCGAGCCGGGCTCAGCGCGTCATCATCTCCGCGACGTAGCGGTTCCAGTACGGCGTCCAGCAGACCAGCGCCTTGCCGGTGCCTTCGTAGACCCGCATCCGGGCCTCGCCGGCGAAGAAGGACTGGATCAGCGTGGTCGCGCGGCGGAAGCGGTAGTCGAGCCCCTCGGTGCGCGCGAGCACGAGCTTGCCCTCGACCATCAGCCGCTCGTTGTTGAGCGTCACCTCCTCGACCGGCCCCGGGGCGTTGAGCACGACGCGGCCCGATCCGCTGACCCTGGTCTGGTATTCGATGAAGCCCTCGCCGGCCCAAAATGAGGTCCACACCCGCTCGCGATGCAGGCCGAGCTGCACGCTGCCTTCGGAGGCCCAATAGGCGCCCTTCTGGAGGATCCAGGACTCGCCGGCGACCTCGAACGGATGATAGCCGCCCAGCGAGGATTCGAGGTTGATCGTCCCGGTCCCGGTGAAGCTCGGCCGGACCAGGGCCTCATTCGAGATCGCCGATTTGAGCGCGCTGAGCGGGGACGGCGGCCGGGCGGTGATCCTGATGTCGCCCTGCAGGTACGACAAGGCACCCGCCTCGGCGCGCACGGTCTCGTTCCGGACCTCGATCTGGACCCAGCGCATGCCCTCGAGCTCGCAGACCTTAAACTCGGCCACCGGCCCTCACTCCGATCGCAGGCTGCCGCCGCGGGCGGCCGGCAGAGCCCCGCGTCATGTTTCCTCGTCCCATTGCATCAGGGTGTCGTAGACCAGCTGATAGTTGGCCGGCGACACGCTGACTTCGCCCTTCATCGGATGGTCGAGCGACGCGATCAGGAAGATCATCACGCCCAGGAAGAACGAGACGATGCCGCCCAGCAGCATGTGCGTGAAGAAGCGCATGTCCAGCATCCAGATCAGCACGATGTTGATCAGCGCCCCGATGATCACCGCGTACCAGAGAACCCCGGGAATCGCGGTCTGGACCCCGGCCAGCCGGCTCTGGCGCGCCGCCACGAATTCATCGAAGTCCTGCAGGGTCTGGCCGTGCAGCAGTTGCTGGCCGGCGGTCTTGGGCTCGAACTTGAGGATGCTGAACTGGATCATGCTCAAGCGGTTCGACCCGCCCTTGTAGATCACGCCGCGCCGGTGCGCCGGCCAGTCCTTGTAGATGACGTAGAGCGTGTAGTCGCGGAGCAGGGCCTGCACCTCGGACCGCACCGGGTCGGGATAGCGGGCCGCGTCGCGGTAGAGGGACGCGAGGTGCGACGCTTCGGCGAAGACGTTCTTGCGCACCTCGTCGAAGTTCTGGTAGGCGGCGACCGCCAGCAGGCCGAGCAGCAGGCCGTAGAACAGGCTGAAGCCGGCCGTGGCCTGGGCAACCAGGTCGTTGTTGCGCGGATCGCGGCCCATCATCAGGCGCAGGAACGGCTTGACGAAGATCAGCCCGAGCCAGGTCAGCCCGACGAAGAACATCGAGCAGTAGATCGCGAACTGGACGGTCGGGACCGCGTAGATGAGATCGGGCATCGGCGATCACCCGCGCCTTTGATCGACCAGACGGAGCAGCATCCCCAGGCTGACGCCCGGCCAGATCAGAGCCCAGAGACCGAGCGCCGCGGCGAGCACGCCCCGCAGCGTGGACGCCCCACCACAGGTCGCCCAGCCGCCCCCGATGCCGGCCGCGAGTTGCCGCCTGCGGTCGTGCTCGCGCACTTTTGTGCCCTCCCCGTCGAGGCGACCGTAACCTCCCATCGGTCGCCAGTCTTGCACGCACGAACGCCTTGAAGCCGCGCCGCGGTCGCCGGCAGCATCGCCATCAGGCTCGACGCGAAGATGCTGACACGTCATCGTGGCGTCCTCCATGGTTTGCAACGCGACCGCCAAACCGGCAGCGTTGTCAGCTTGCCACTGGCCGCTTGGACGGCAAGCACGCGGCGGTCATCGTCGATCAGTCCGTCCACACCCTTTTCGGCCGTCCCTCGAACGACTCCCTGAGCTGCACTGCTCCGGGCAGAGCTTGTGGCCGCGGGCCAGCAATGCACCG
Source organism: uncultured Alphaproteobacteria bacterium (assembly GCA_963756905.1). Taxonomy (GTDB): domain Bacteria; phylum Pseudomonadota; class Alphaproteobacteria; order Geminicoccales; family Geminicoccaceae; genus DATAOG01. The sequence goes on along the minus strand of CAVWPO010000035.1, from coordinate 152,297 downwards.
GCCCGCGGCCGCCCGTCGGCGTCACCTCTGCGTCGGGTCGAACGTGACCATCCGATCGTCCCGGTGAAGGGCTTCTCGCAAGCCGGCCTCGGCCACACGAAGCTCAGTTGCCGGTCGGCAAGGGAATCTCGAAGCCCTCCTTCGCGAGCGCCTGCCGGACGAACTGGAAGCGCTGGTACTGCGAGAGCGTGATCGGGCCGGTGTAGACCTCGCTCTGCAGCTTGCGCGGCGGGTATTGGACGTAGGTCTTCATCAGCTCCCCGATCGCCTGGTTGATCGTCACCAGCGTCCAGGTGTGCTCGGTGAAGTTGTTCATGAAGATGTCGTAGCGCTCCTGCGGGTCCTGCCAGAGGTCGAACACCTGGGGCACCGTCGCGACGTACTTCTCCGCGCCCTTCCAGCCCAGATTGCTGTCGACCGCGAGGCCGCCGGTCGGCTGGCCGTCATCGCCGCGCAGATTGAACACCGCCTTGTAGTTGCCGACGCGCGCCGCGCCCGGCGTCAGCTCGTCCTCGGTGAAGTAGAACCAGGCCTTGCGCGCCGACTTGCCGGTGCCGAACAGGACCGGCGACATGTCGTAGCTGTCGAAGATGATCGGCTGGCCCTCGCGATCCTTGTCCGGCAGCTTGACGCCGGCGACGGCGGCGAAGGTCGCCATCAGATCCAGGCCGCCGAGGATGTCGTGGTTCTTGGTCCCGGCGGCGATCTTGCCCGGCATCCAGGCGATCGCGGGGACCCGGTTGCCGCCCTCGCGGACGGTCCCCTTGGTGCCGCGGAACGGCGTGTAGCCGGCGTCGGGATAGACGTCCTGCCAGGCGCCGTTGTCGGTCGTGTAGAAGACCAGCGTGTTCTTGTCGAGGCCGAGGGCGCGGACCTTGTCCATGATGTGCCCGATGCGCGCGTCGAGCTCGACCACCGAATCCGCGTACTTGCTCTTGGAGAGCGACTTGTGGATGTACTCCGGCGCCGGCAGGTTCGGCTGGTGCACCTTCATGAAGTTGACGTTCATGAAGAACGGCTCGGGGGACTTGGCCGCCTGGTCGAGGTACTCGAGCGCCGCCTTCTCGACATAGGCATCGAAGAACGGGATGCCGACCACGCCCTTGTCCGGCGTGTCGACGTACTGGCCGTTGATCTTGAAGTCCTCCTTGGCGGGCTCGCCCGCCTTGCCCGAGAGGGCACCCTTGGTCACCGCGAGGAACATCGCGCGCAGCTCCGGGTCCATGTCCGGGAACCAGGTCGGGTCGGCGTAGGTGTAGGCGTTGAGGTGATAGAGGCCGACGTACTTCATCTCGTCGTAGCCCTGGGCGTTGGGCAGCGCGTAGTCGGCCTCGCCGAGGTGCCACTTGCCGGTGAAGAAGGTCTTGTAGCCGCCCGTCTTCAGGACCGAGGCGAGCGTCCACTCCGCGGCCGGCAGGCCGCCGCCCTGGCCCTGGAAGGCCACGGTCGTCATGCCGCTGCGGTTCGGGATGCGGCCGGTCTGCATCGCGGCGCGGCCGGGCGTGCAGCTCGGCTGGGCGTAGAACGACCAGAACTGCAGGCCTTCGTTCGCCAGCCGGTCGAGATTGGGCGTCGGCATGCCGCGCCCCTCGCCGCCGCCGTAGACGCCGAGGTCGCCGTAGCCGGTATCGTCGGACACCAAAAGAATGATGTTGGGCTTCTTCTCCTGCGCCGTGGCGGGCAACGCGCCGGCCACGATGGCCGCGAGCGCGAGCGGCAGCGCGGCCGCCAGCAGTCGGTTCGAACAGGCCTTCATCCTTGCTCTCCCTTCCTCGATCGGATCGAACGGGGTCGCGGCCGGCTGCTCCGCCGCCGCCGGCACAGAAGACACGACGGCCGCAAAGGGAACCAGCGCGGATCTCGAGCTTCGAGCGCTCCTGGTCACGGCCGAGCAGTGTCAGAGGCAGGCCGAGGCGGCAAGTAAGTTACGGTAAGCTTACCCCGACGCCGGCCGCCGGCGAGGCGCCATCTGCCGGCGACGGTGGCGCTGCCCACCCGGCTTTGATCAGGCCGTCGATCAGCTGATCGATCAGATCCTCGGGCGTGTTGTGACGCCGCATGGCGGCCCTCGGGTCCGCCAGGAAGAGCGGGTTGAGTGCCTTGGCCCGGTCAAGGGCGCGCCGCGCTTCGTCCTTGTTGCCTATTTGGCCGTGGACCGCTGCCAGGAGGACGGCAACCTGGACGGTTCCTACTCCTGCGATCGGCTCGACTTCCGCGAGCGCCGCCTGGTAGTCCCCACGCCGGTAGTCATCGAACGCGATGAACATCTGGTACGCCCAAGGCGCCCTGATGCTGCGATCGATTGCGCGTCGGATAAGGGCTATGCCCTCATCCCACTGCCCGGCGAACGCGGTGCGCCAGCCGACCTGGCCCAGCACCTCGGGATTGGTGGGATTGAGCGCCAGGAGACGGCGGTTGATCTCGTCGGCTTCGGCAAACTCACGCCGATAGAAATGCATCGTCGAGAGGGCAAGCAGAGCGGGCACGCTGTCGGGATCGAGCTCGACGGCGTGACGCGCGGTGCTCGTGGCCCGGGCGAGGTCCGCCGGATCGTAAGAACGCGGACCATAGCCGCCGAACCGGTATTCGTCGAGATACATGTAAGCGAGGAAGGCCCAGGCATCGACGTAGCCTGGGTCGCGCCGCACGGCCTCCTCGAGGCAGGCCTGGGCGGCCGCATGCTCGTCCCGACTCTGGGTGCGCCGGTAGTCCAAAGCGCGCAGCACGCAGTCGTACGCGAACACGGTCTCGGGGCGCTGTTGCCGGAAGGCATCGGCGGTCACCTGGTTGACGATCCCGTAGGGTTGCGCGAGCTGGCCGGCAAGGTCGGCGGCGAGCTGCTCCTGCACGGCCAACACGTTTTCGACCGTGAGCTGGCGATCGTAGGTCTGGGTCCAGAGATACTGGCCGGTCTGCGCCTCGATCAGATGCACGATCAGGCGAACCCGATCCGGGTCGCGACGGACGCTGCCCTTCACGACGTAGCCGACGTCCAGCCGCTTGCCGAGCTCGGCCGGGTCGGCGCCCGGCTGCTCGAGAAAGCTCGCGTAGGCCGAGTACAGCCGGAGCTCGCCGAAGCGCATCAGGTTGGCGATCAGCTCCTGGGTCAGCCCGCGCGCGAACACTTTGTCGCCGTCATCTTCGGACAGATCATCGAACGGCAGGACGATGATCGCGGGACCTCGCTGCTGCGGCGCCGGGCGCTCCTCCGCCGCCTGCCGGATGGCCGCTTCCGGTCGGAGCCAGATCGTGGCGAGCACGGCCAGCCCGGCGAGCGTGAGGGCGCCCAGAGCCCACAGGCCGCGCCTCGAAGCCCGGACACGAAACCGCGGCGCGCGGCCGACGAGCGCCATTGGGGCGGTCTCGTCATCGGGCTGCGGGCTGAAGGTCGGCGCATAGGCGCCTTTGGGAATCCCGATCCGGACCGGGTCGCCCCGACCGGCGCCGAGGTAGTAGCGCTCCAGGCGCCGGCGCAGCTTGCCCGCCTCCATGCGCACGACCGGATCGATCTGCGGATCGAAGCTGGAAGGGTCGCGGCCGAAGACCTCGACCGCGATCGTATAGGCCTTCAGGCGCTCGGCCCGCCCGGCCAGCGCCTCCTCGACGACAAATCGCAGAAAGCTCTTGAGCCGGTCGCTGGCGTTGAACTCGGCGCTCGCGAGGACCCCTTGCAGTTCCTCTCGAACCGCCTCCGGTGACGGCTGGCGATCGCCCTCACCCATAGTGCCGGGGTCAGGACCGGACATCTGGGGTTCCCCTACAGGGGCATAGCTCGCGCTTAGCACAATTACGCCCAAAATTCGCCGGGCGAAACCCTGAAGTGAGCTCCCGCGAAAACCGCTGCAGATCGCACGTTCCTGGAGGTAAGCTTACAGTAAGATACTTGCCGAATCCGCGGCCGCCGCCGATCGAGAGCAGGGTCCACGTCGAGCAAGGGAGGAAACCATGTCAACGACGGGAACTCTGCGCATCGGCCTGACGCTCGCTGCAGCGCTCGTCATGCTCGGCGCGTGCCAGACCGTGACCAAAGACGATCTGGCCCGGGTCGAGAGCGAGGTCGCGAGCCTGCGCACCCAGGTCAACGCTGCCGACGCCAAGGCCGCCGACGCGCAGGCTGCCGCGGCTCATTGCACCGAGGTCTGCCAGGCGACCCAGGAGAAGGCCGAGCGGATGTATCAGCAGAGCCTGCGGAAGTAGGGCCGCGCCCACCGGACCGTCGGCGCGAGGGTGCCGGGGTGGCTTGGCATCCTCCGCCGCCCGGATCCCGATGACCAAGGGGTCACCGATGAAATCGCTCGACCGCGCGCGAGCGGCAAGCCCGGCCAGGGATCGAACCCGGTTCGAAGCCGGGCCGGGAGATGTCCCCGCCATCGCCCCGGCCATGGGCAGGCGGCGACGGCTGGCTCGACCTTCGGATGTCGACCGTCACGTCGGGGCGCGCGTCCGGATGCGCCGCATCCTGCTCGGAATGACCCAGCACCAGCTGGCGAAGCTGACCAGGGTCACCTACCAGCAGCAGCACAAGTACGAGCGCGGCATCAACCGGATCTCGGCCGGTCGGCTGGCCGCGATCGCCCGGGCGCTCGGCGTCAGCGTGGACTGCTTCTTCGTCGGGCTGGACGAGCCGGGGTCGGACGAGCACGACCTGACCCTGGAGCTGGCGCGCGCCTTCGTCGAGATCAGCGATCAACGCCACCGGGATGCGATCTGCCGGTTGGCGCGGGTGCTGGCCGATCAGGGTGCGGCGTGAGGGCGTAGGTGCCGCCCGTGGCCTTGATCGGGGCTCGAAATGCACCGGGTAGCCGGAGGGTACTCGGGCGTCGAGCCGGGGTCGCAAGCCCATCGATCGCGAGCTGCACGTTCTCCCGTCGGCCCGATCCGGCGCCGCCGAACGTAAGCTTACAGTAACTTACTTGCCGGTGTCGGGAGATGGGCGCCCTCTTCTCAGGGTACGCAGGGACACGTCGTCGACCATGGCCAGAATTACGCATCACGTCGTCGCCCGCTTCCCAGACCACGAGCTGGCGATCGAACGCCTGGTCAGGACCAGCGAGAGCTTCCGGGAGATGTGCGAGGAATACAACGATGGCATCGAAGCTCTCGAGCGGTGGCAGCAGGCCGCCCGACCTCAGGTCGAGCTGGCCGAGCTCAGGGACTCGCTGGCCGATCTGGAGGCGGAGATTCTGGAGGCCCTCCAAAAAGATGCGACCGCTGGTGCCAGCCGCCATCGCCGCGCAGACAGGCTCTGAACCAGATCCCGCCCGCCGGCTCGGCGCGGCATCACGAAGAGGCGACAAGGAGGAACCCGCCAATGCTTATGACCCGGAGACTGGTGCTCGGAGGTGCCGTGTTGGCCCTGGTCGGCTGCACGTCCAGCACACCCGCCGACCAATCCGCGAGGAGAGCGGAGATCGACAGCGGCGCCGACGCCGCCCTGAACCGGCTCCTTGCGGAAGATCCCGCCGCGAAGGACCTCGCCGCCCGGGCCAAGGGCATCGCCATCTTCCCGAACATCGTGAAAGCCGGGCTTGGCGTCGGGGGCGAGACCGGCGACGGAGTCCTGCGCGTCGGTGGCAAGTCCGTGGGCTACTACAACACCTCGGGCGCCTCGATCGGGCTCCAGATCGGTGCCCAGTCGTACTCGCAGGTGCTGATGTTCCTCACCGACGACGCGCTCGCTCACTTTCGCGACAGTTCCGGCTGGCAGGCCGGCGTCGACGGCTCGGTCACCGTCCTCAACACCGGCGCGAGCGGCAAGATCGACACGACCAAGATCTCCGATCCGGTGGTCGGCTTCGTGTTCGGTCAGGAGGGTCTGATGGCGGACGCCACCATCGAGGGCTCCAAATACACCAGGCTCGATCTCTGAGTTGCGACCCTGTGCCAGGACGGCACGTCGTCGCTGACCGGGCCGGTCTCCAGTCCGAGACCCAGGTTCCGGAGCGACGCAAGTCTCTCACACGGAGGGGACGATGATGCGGAACCTGATCGATCTGCTGGAGCAGATGCTGGGCTCCAATGAAGTGCTCTCGCGGATCGGCGCTCTGATCGGGCTCAGTCCCGATCGGGTGAAGAGCGCGATCGGCGCCGCGGTGCCGGCGATCCTGGCGAGCCTGGTCGGTGCGGCGCAGACGTCGCGGGGCGCCGACCAGCTCACGGGCCTGGTCCGTAACCAGGACCCCAGCCTGCTCGACAACATCACCGGCGCGCTCGGCGGCGGCAACGAGAAGTCGTTGATCGACACGGGCGTCGGCATGCTGAGCTCGCTGCTCGGGCAAGGGAAGCTCGATGCGCTGTCGGGAGCGATCGGCAAGTTCGCCGGCCTCAACCAGAGCTCGACCGGATCCCTGCTCGGGGCCTTGGCCCCGGTCGTCATGAGCACGCTCGCCCGCGAGCAGCGTTCGCAGGGTCTCGATGCCCAGGGCCTGGTCCGGATGTTGACCGACCAGAAAGACAATATCGCCCATGCGCTGCCGGCCAACCTGGCCAGCTCGCTCGGTTCGGCCGGGCTGCTCGGGGGCATCGGCGACCGCCTGGCTCAGGGCGCGAGCAGCGCCGCTCAGGCCGGGCGGGCGACCGCCGCCGAGGCCACCCGCGCCGCCAGCGCGGCCCGCACGACCGCCGCCGGGCTGGCCGCGCCGGCGCGCCGCGACAGCGGCTCGAGCCTGCGCTGGGCGATCGGCGCCGCTGGTCGTGCTGGCCGTCCTGTGGGCCGGGTACCACTTCCTGTTCCGCAGCGAGCCGGTGCAGCAGGCGGCCGACAAGGCGGCTGGTGCCGTGACCCAGGTCGGCGACGCCGCCAAGAACCTGACGGTCGGCGACGTCGACCTCGGCCAGGAGGTCAAGGGCGTCTTCGACGGCGCGACCAAGGCGCTGAACGACGTCACCGACGACGCCTCGGCCAAAGCGGCCGCATCGAAGCTGCACGAGCTCGACGACAGCCTGACCAAGCTCAAAGGGCTGGTCGACCAGCTGCCCGCCGATGGCAAGTCGGCGCTGAAAACGCTGGTGGCCGGGGCGCTGCCCGGCCTCGAAGCCCTGATCACCAAGGTCAACGCGATCCCCGGCGCCGGCGAGGCGATCAAGCCGATCACCGATCCGATGCTGGAGAAGCTGCGCGCGATGACCGCCTGATCGCGATCCCCAAGCGCGACGGCGCCGACATGGCGCCGCCACGCGCCGGAAAGGAAGGAGAGCTCCTCCACACCCCGTAAAGCCGCCCGCTTTCCGGCTGAAGTGGCCGCGCGGAGGGGCAGATCCTGGGCTTCAGCGGGCCGATCAGGAGGGCGGGTTGGCCGCCAGGGTCCTGCGGCGCGCGGGACCCTGGGGTCGAACCCTCTTCTTTTTGATATTTCAAAGACTTACACTAGAACAAAGCGTCGTCTGGTGGACGCCTGGAGGACAGTGAGTCTCCAAAGCGCGTCCGCGAGCTGAGGAAAGTGTCTAGCCCAGACGCTATGTTTCGTCGTATATGACGGGGAGTCACCGCAAATCAGAAATGGGGAGGCTCCCGCATGCGGAATGAACGGCTCATCTGTGGCGTTGCGCTCGCCGCGGTGCTTGGCATCGGGACGGTGCAAGCTCAAACCATGCCGGCCGGCGTGCACCCGGTGCCGGCGATCGTCATCCAGGTGCTCAAGGCGTTCGACAACCCCGAAGGCACGCTCTTCAGCGCCGACGGCAAGCACGTGTTCGTCTCCAACGCCGCCGAGATCGGCGACCGGGGCAAGGACTTTGGCTGGACCGAGGGCGAGGGCTACGTCAGCAAGCTCGACGTGAATGCCGACGGCACCCTCACCATGGTCAAGGAGCAACTGATCGCGGGCCTGACCGGACCACTCGGCATGGGCGTGCTGCCGGTCGCGACTGCCAAGTTCCCGGCCGGCACCATCTTTCTCTGCACCGGCTCGGCCCCCATGGTCGACAAGGACGGCGCGATCATCAAGGACCCCGCCAAGCTGCAGACCAAGCTCCTGGCCTTCAACGAGGACGGCAAGGTCCTGGGCGAGATTCCGACCGGCCACGGCTCGCTGTTCGAGCAGATCAACGGCGGCCCGGTCGCCCTGATCAACGCGCTCGGCTTCGACAAGGAGGGCAACGTCTACTTCGCGGACACCGCCTTCGGGGCGGCCCAGTTCGATCCGCCGTTCGAGGGCAAGAGCGGCGTCTGGATGATCCCACATGACGCGCTCGACGCGCTCGCGAGCGGTGAGAAGCCCAAGAACGCGCCGAAATTCATCGCGATCCCCGGCAACCCTGACGGCGTCGAGGTCTCGCCCAAGGACGGCAAGGTGTACGTCAACACGGTGGGCCCGGTCGGCGGCGCGCCGGATCCCGCCCAAGGCGGCGTCTACGCGCTGACGGCGGACGACTTCTCCGGGGACGCCGCGGCCGGCAAGCTGCCGCCGCCAGTCGACAGTCACCTGGGCGCGCTCGACGGCCTCGACTTCACCGCGGGCGGCGTGATGCTCAACACTCAGATCAAGGGTGACCGGCCGAACCAGCTCTACGTCAACTGCCCGGGCAAGACCGCGACCACGCTCGTGATCGAGCCGGGCGGCAGCTGGGCGGACCTGACCGGACCTGCGGACATCGCGATCCGCCGCTCGGCCGACGGCCCGCAGCTGGTCACCGTGCCGGAGCTGTTCAACCGCGCTCCCAACACCAAGACCGACCAGGTGACGGTGCTGGTCCTGCCGGCCGGCTTCGACGCCGCGTGCGGATCTTAGAGGCCTCGGCGCCTTGGGGACGGCGCGCCCTCCCCAATGCGTCGGCTTCGCCAGGCGTCGTCCTCCGGGTCGGCGAGGCCGTGGGTCGACTCGCTGTATAGTCATGCTATATAGCGCTTGAAGGAGGCCCGCGTCCCTTGTCCGTTCGAGCGAACCTGTCGTTCTCGACCGACGACCAGCCGTGGTCGGTGGGGCGCGAGCGCATCCGCCTGCTCGAGGCGATCGCGCGGGAGGGCAGCATCTCGGCCGCCGCGCGCGCCGCCGGCATCACCTACAAGGCGGCCTGGGATGCGGTCAGCGCGATGAACAACCTGTTCGGCCGGCCGCTGGTCGAGGCCCAGGTCGGTGGGCGCAGGGGCGGCGGCGCGCGGCTCTCGGAGGCCGGGCGGGGCGTGGTCGCGGGCTTCGAGCGGATCGAGGGCGAGCTTGCCCGCGTGCTTCGGACCCTCGAGCCCGAGCTCGGCGCGACCGGCATCTCGGCGGCCAACCTGGTGTGGGGCTTCATGATGCGGACCAGCGCCCGCAACGCGCTTCGCGGCCGGATCGCCGCGATCCGCGAGGACGCGATCAGCGCCGAGGTGGCGCTCGACGTCGCCGACCAGACGACGATCTACGCGATCGTCACGCGCGAAAGCCTGCGCGAGCTCGGTCTGTTCCCGGGGCGCGAGGCGATCGCGCTGATCAAGGCGCCCTTCGTGCTCCTCGCCCCTGCCGACGACGCGCAGCGCACTTCGGCGCGCAACCGGATCTGCGGCACCGTGGCCCGGTGCGACGCGGGCGGCATCAACACCGAGGTCACGCTCGAGATCGGCGGCGGCAAGACGCTGACCGCGGTCATCACCAGCCGGAGCGCCGAGGCGCTCGGCCTCGAGGCGGGGGCTCGCGCCTGCGCCCTGTTCGACGCCGCCCACGTCATTCTCGCGGTCGACTGACCCAAGGGAGGAAACGCCAATGCCATCCAGGCCCGTCCTTAGCATCCTCGCCGCCGGTGCGCTGGCACTCGGCGCGATTCTGCCCGCGCAGGCTGCGCAGACCAACGTCGCGGTCGCGGCCAACTTCACCGACGCCGCCAAGGAGATCGCGGCGGCGTTCAAGAAGAAGACCGGCGACGAGGCCGTCCTGAGCTTCGGCTCGACCGGCCAGCTCTACACCCAGATCAGCCAGGCCGCGCCCTTCGAGGTGTTCCTCGCGGCAGATGCCGAGCGGCCCAAGAAGGCGATCGACGAGGGGTTCGCGGTGCCGGGCAGCCAGTTCACCTACGCGATCGGCAAGCTCGTGCTCTGGAGCAAGGACCCGAAGCTCGTGCAGGGGGAGGAGACGCTCAAGACCGGCAAGTTCGAGAAGATCGCGATCGCCAACCCGACCGCGGCGCCCTACGGCGCCGCCGCGGTCCAGGCCATGAAGGCGCAGGGCGTCTACGAGCAGCTCAAGCCCAAGATCGTGGAAGGCAGCAACATCGCCCAGGCCTTCCAGTTCGTGGCGACCGGCAACGCCGAGCTCGGCTTCGTGGCCCTCTCCCAGGTCGTGAAGACCAAGGAGGGCTCGCGCTGGGTCGTGCCCGCCGATCTCTACGAGCCGATCAAACAAGACGCGGTGCTCCTCAAGAAAGGCGCGGACAGCAAGGCCGCAGAGGGCTTCCTCGAGTTCCTCAAAGGCCCGGAGGCCGCGAAGATCATGGAGAGCTACGGCTACGGCACGGGCGTCAGCTGAGCGGCACGATGCTCAATGCCGAGGACGTCTGGCAGCCGGTCCGGCTGACCATCGAGCTCGCCAGCATCACGACCCTCGTGCTCCTGGTCGTGGGCACGCCGATCGCGTGGTGGCTGGCGCGCTCGCCGGCGCGCTGGAAGGAGGCGGTGGCGGCGGTGGTCGCCCTGCCGCTGGTGCTGCCGCCGACCGTGCTCGGCTTCTACCTGCTCGTGGCGCTCGGGCCGAACGGGCCGGGCGGCTGGATCGCCGGGCTGTTCGGCGGCCGCTCGCTCGCGTTCACCTTCGAGGGGCTGGTGATCGGCTCGGTGTTCTACTCGATGCCGTTCGTCGTGCAGCCGATCCGCAATGCCTTCGAGGCGTTCGGCGAGCGCCCGCTCGAGGTCGCGGCGACGCTCCGCGCCTCGCCCCGGGACGCGTTCTGGACGGTCGCGGTGCCGCTCGCCAGGCGGGGCTTCCTGACCGGCGCGGTGCTGGGCTTTTCCCACACCGTCGGTGAGTTCGGGGTGGTGCTGATGATCGGCGGCAACATCCCGGGCGAGACCAAGGTGCTCTCGGTCGCGATCTACGACTACGTCGAGACCCTGCGCTGGGCCGAGGCCAGCATCCTGGCGGGCGGCATGCTGGTCTTCTCCTTCGTCGTGATCCTGTCGATGATGCTCCTGGAGAAGCGCGTCGGGAGGCTCCAGGCATGAGCTGCGGGGCGGGGGCGACGATTGCCGCGCGCTTTCGCGGCACGCTCGGGACCTTCGCCCTCGAGGTCGCGTTCGACGCGCCGATGCGGGGCGTGACCGCCCTGTTCGGGCCGTCGGGCTGCGGCAAGACCACGGTGCTGCGCTGCGTCGCCGGGCTGCAGAGGCTGGCGGACGGTGACCTCGCGGTCGGCGACGAGGTCTGGCAGGCGGGCAGCACCTTCCGGCCGCCCTGGGAGCGCGCGGTCGGCTACGTGTTCCAGGAGGCGAGCCTGTTCTCGCATCTCTCGGTCCGGCGCAATCTGCTCTACGGCCAGCGCCGGGCGCTGCGGCGCGGCGCCGGCGCAGCGGTCCGCTTCGACGAGGTGGTCGGGTTGCTCGGGATCGAGGCGCTGCTCGACCGGGCGCCGCTTCGCCTTTCGGGGGGCGAGCGTCAGCGGGTCGCGGTCGGTCGCGCTCTGCTCACACAACCGAGGCTGCTCCTGATGGACGAGCCGCTGGCCGGGCTCGACCGCTTCAGCAAGGACGAGATCCTGCCCTACCTCGAGGGCCTGCACGCGGCGCTCGCGATCCCGATCCTCTACGTCAGCCACGACCTCGCCGAGGTCGAGCGCCTGGCCGATCATCTGGTGCTGATGGAGGCCGGCCGGACGCTCGCGTGCGGGACGCTCCAGGACCTGCAGGCCGACCCGGAGCTGCCGGTCGCGCGCCTGCCCGAGGCGTCCGTGGCGCTGAGCGCGACGGTCGCGGGCTACGATCCGGACTATGGCCTCGCCACGCTCGCGGTCGACGGCGGCACGATCGTCGTGCCCGGCGACTACGGCACGCCCGGCGCGGCGCGGCGCATGCGCGTGCGCGCCGCGGACGTGAGCCTTGCCCGCGAGCCGCCCACGGCCAGCACCATCCTCAACATCCTGCCGGCCCGCATCACCGCCGCCGAGGCGCAGGATGCGGCGCAGATCAACGTGGTGGTCCGGCTCGGCAGCGCCGGGCAGGGCGCGCGCCTGCTCGCGCGGATCACGCGCAAGTCCTGGGTCACGCTCGGGCTGCGGCCGGGCGATCTGGTCCACGCCCAGGTCAAGAGCATCGCGCTCGTGCCGGAAAGTCGGGCCGGATCACGCCCACCAATCGCCTCGCCCCTGACGGCCGTCGTCAGGCAGCGGGATCGTCAGTCGGCAAACTGGAGGACAGCTCATGAAGATCAGCGCGCGCAACATGCTTAAGGGCAAGATCGTCGGGGTCGAGAAGGGCCAGACCACGGCGCATGTCCGGGTCGACATCGGCAACGGCCAGATCATCACGGCCTCGGTCACCAACGAGGCGGTCGACGACCTCAAGCTCAAGTCCGGGCAGCAGGCCTATGCGGTCATCAAGGCCTCGAACGTCATGATCGCGACCGACTGAGCGCGCGCTTGGGCGCGCCGTCCCGCTACCCGGCCGGCGACGGCGCCGCCTACGAGCGCTTCCTCGGCCGCTGGACGGGCCGGCTCGCCGCGGCCCTGATCGACTTTGCCGGGCTGCCGCGCGATGGCCCGCTGCTCGATGTCGGTTGCGGGACCGGCAGCCTCGCCCTCGAGCTCAGCCGCCGCTTTCCCGGCCGCAGCGTGCATGCGGTCGACCTCGCGGCCCCCTACCTCGCCTTTGCCCGGGCGCGCCCCGGCGGCGCCGGCATCGCGTTCGCGCAGGCCGATGCGGCCGACCTGCCGTTTGCGGCCGGCTCGTTCGCGGCGGCGATCGCGCAGCTGGCGCTCAACTTCGTGCCCGACCCTAAGCGGGCGGCAAGCGAGATGCGGCGCGTGACCTGCGCGGGCGGGGTGGTCGCGGCGGCGGTCTGGGACTTTCGCGGCGGCCTGCTCTACCAGCGTCTGTTCTGGGACACGGCGGCCGCGCTCGAGCCGGATGCCGGCCGCGCGCGCGACCGTCTGTTCTCGCACCCGCTGGCGCTGCCCGAGGGCCTGGTCGAGCTGTGGCAGGCGGTCGGCCTGCGCGCGGTCGAGCGCGGATCGCTCACGATCCGCATGGATTTCGCGGATTTCGATGACTACTGGCGGCCATTGCAGGGTGGCCAGGGGCCGTTCGGCGCCTACGTCGCCAGCCTGTCCGAACGGCGCCGCGCCCGGATCCGGGCAAGCGTCCGGGCGGCCTTCCTCGCTGGGCCCCCCGATGGCCCGCGCTCGCTGACCGCCACCGCCTGGGCGGTTCGCGGCCGCGTGCCGTGACGCCAAGCGCAAGTCTCTAGGAAGCAGCCGCCAGCCATCGGTCGGCCATCTGCTGCAGGGCGTGGGTGAAGGCGGCGAGGCTTGCAGTTCGCATTGGCAACCAGGGTTTGGCCTGCTGCATCGCCAGACGCTTGGCTGACCACATCGCCTCGTGGCTGACGCAGTCGACCGGGAACAGGATGAGGTCGGCGCGGCTCACGAGACCGCCGAGGGCCAGGATGTTGTCGTCGACGCCGCCGTCATGATGCAGGAGCTCGCCGCCCTGGCGCTCGACCAGCGCACGCCAATGGCCGATCTGGGCCGGGCGCGCGCCCACCACCAGCACCCGGGCGCCGCCCAGCGACGGGGCAGCCGGCCTGGAGGGTCCAGGCGCATCGGCGAGCAGGCCGCGCAACTGCCGCTGCAAGGCGTCCACTTCCGCGCGCGCACTTTCGAGCTCGATCGCGTCCGCCGCCGCCCGCTCGCGCTCCAGGACGAGCTGCGCCTCGGCCGCCACGCAGCGCTCCTCGATCGCGGCGCGGCGCTGGTCTGCCTTGGCCAACCGCGCTTCGAGCGCGGCCAGCCGGTGGTCGGCACCGCTGTCTTCGGTCGCCTCCGGCGCCGCCGCCGGCGGCGGATCGGCCGTGGCGGCAGGCGGCATCCGGAGCTGCCGCTCGAGGGCGTGCAGGCAGGCATCGCGTTCGCTCAGCGCCTCGCGCCGGCCGCGGCGCTCGGCGGCGAGCTCGGCCTCGAGCTCGGCATTGCGCGCCTCGAGCGCGCGCAGGCGACGGATGTCGGCCCGGTTCGAGGCGCCGACCAGATGCGAGAGCATATGCACCTCGCCGAACACCCGGCAAACCAGACGGTCGCTGGTGCACGGGTGGGTCAGCGCCGACCAGTAGGCGCCGGGGATCGCGCCCGCGTCCAGCGCTTGCCGCCACAGCGCCTCGACGCCCGCCTCGTCGGCCGCCGTGGCGAAGCTCCGGATCGCGCCGCCATGCCGCCGGTCGAGCGCCTTGTGCAGCAGCCTGCCGGCCCGGTCGCGGCGCTGGGCCAGGCGGACGCCAAGACCGTGCAGGTCGTGGTCGGACACCGGCTTGACGGCGAGCCCCTCCTTGCGGGCGATCCGGCTGAGGATCTCCCGCAGTTCGCCGGTCGTCAGGCAGGTCCCGATGATCGAGCAGTGCAGGGTCGGGCTCAGCTCCCAGAGCCGCCGACGCTCCGCGCCGCGCGCCCGGGGGACCGCTTCGGGCGTCGCGACCGGTACCGCAAAGGCGAGGCCGCCGGCCGCTACAGCCGGCGCGAACGGCAGCGGGAGTTCTTTCGCTGACAGCATGGTGCCGTGCGCCTCGATCGAAAGCATCGTCATCCCGCCTCACTCTTCGTTATATCTATCTAAATATAGCGATCGAGTCCAGCTTTGATCGCGGGATCGCCCGCGCTCCGATCCCCTTGGGCGGTGGCTCGCGCGGGGCGGATCGGCGCGGCGACCTGGATGTCTGACGAAGGAGGAGGGACATTTGTCGCGCTTGCGCCGGCCTGCGGCCGTGGTCGGGCCGGCGGCGCAACCTGGGCTATGGTGACGGCGCCATCGATGCTAGCATGGCGCGAGGTGGCAGGGTCCCGCGGCGGCGATGTACAAAGTCTTCCTGAGCTCGACCAGCCGCGACCTCGAGGCGTATCGCGAGGCGGTGCATCGGGCGATCGACGGGCTGCCCGGCTTCACTCTGGTCAAGATGGAGGATTTTGGCGCACGGGCCGCGAGCGCCAAGGAGCTTTGCGCCGGGCTGGTTGGGAAGTGCGACCTGTTCGTCGGGCTGATGGGCCACTCCTACGGCAGCTGCCCGCCGGGCGAGACCGTCTCCTTCACCGAGCTCGAGTACCGGACCGCGAGCGCGGCGGGGCTGCCGCGGTTGATGTTCGTGGCGCCGGAGGAGTTTCTGATCAGGGCGGGCCTGCGCGAATCCGACGAGTCCTACAGGCGCCAGCAGGCGCTGCGCCGGGAGGTGATGACGGACCTCGTCGTCGCCGCGTTCGACACGCCGGAGAAGCTCGCGAGCGCGGTCACGAGGGCGCTGTTCGTCTGGCACGAGGAGCGGCGGCGGGCGGAGGCGGTGCCTGCCGGCGGGGGCGAAGCGCTCAAGCCGGGACCGCCCGGCGCGGAGCCCGGGGCCGGAGCGGCGCTCGGCGCCAATCCCTATCGCGGGCTGGAAGCGTTCCACAAAGAGGATGCAGGGCGCTTCTTCGGCCGGGAGGCGCTGGTCGATCAGCTGTGGGACGCGTTCCTGGAGCTGCATGCGGTGCCCGCCGGCGGCGAGGCGCCGGTGCGGCTGCTGGCGATTCTCGGGGCGTCGGGGTCGGGCAAGTCGTCGGTCGCCCAGGCGGGGCTGCTGGCGGCGCTCGAGCAGCGGCCGCTGCCGGGCCGGCCGGCGCCGGCCGACGTCGTGTTCACCCCCGAGGCGCGGCCGCTCGAGTCGCTGGCCGTGGTGCTGGCGCGACTGGCCGCCGACGCGCCGTCTTCGGCCAGGACGGCGAGCGAGTTCGAGGACGTGCTGCGCACCCGCGCCGGCCACGACGGCCTGCGCTATCTGGCCGAGCGGATGCTCGCGACCGGGGCGGGCGGCCTGATCCTCCTGGTCGATCAGTTCGAGGAGCTCTATTCGCTGTGCCACGATGAGCAGGAACGGGCCGCCTTCATTGGCAATCTCCTGCGGGCCGCGCGCGAGCCGCGCGGGCGGGTCTCGATCCTCCTGACCTTGCGCAGCGACTTCCTGGGCGCGCTCAACCAGCATCCCGAGCTCAGCGGCCTGATCGCGCGCCAGAACGTGATCGTGCCGGTCATGGACGAAGCCGGGCTGCGACGGGCGATCGAGGAGCCGGCGAGGCGCGCCGGCCGCGCGATCGATCCGGGCACGGTCGATCTCCTGGTCGAGCAGACCAGCGGCCGCGAAGGCGCCCTGCCGCTGCTCGAGTTCGTCCTCACCCGGATCTGGGACGGGTTCCTGACCGGCGCTCCGGCGGCGGAGACGGTGCGGGCACTGGGCGGCGTCGGGGGCGCTTTGGCCAACCAGGCGCAGGCGGTCTACGACGGTCTCGGCGAGGCGGAGCGGCCGATCGCGCGGCGGGCGTTCCTGGCCATGGTGCGCCTGGGCGAAGGCACCAAGGATTCGAGGCGCCGGGCACCGGTCGCCGAGATCGTGACCAGCGGCGACTCCGAGGCGCGCGTGCTGGCCGTGCTGCGCCGCTTTGCCGAGCCCGGCCGCCGCCTGATCACGCTCGCCGGCGCCGGGCAGGCGGCGACCGCCGAGGTCGCCCACGAGGCGCTGTTCGATCACTGGCGCCTGCTGCAGCAATGGCTCGACGGCAGCCGCGGCGACATCCGGTTCCACCGGCAGCTGAACGAGGCCGCCACGCATTGGGACGAGGGCAGACGGCCCGCGGGCTCGCTCTGGCGCCCGCCCGACCTCGACCTTTTGCGCGACTTCCGCAAGCGCGCCGGCGACGACCTGACGACGCTGGAGATTGCGTTCGCCGACGCGTCCGAGCGCCAGCAAGGGCGCCGCCTGTGGTTCCGGCGCGCCGGCATCGCGGCCGCCATCGGCGGCCTGCTGCTGGTCGTCGGCGGGCTGACGTTCTACTCGCACCAGCAGACCGAGTTCGCCAGGCAGCAGGAGACGCTGCGCGACCAGGCCGACATGGCCAAAGAGGAAGCCTTCATTCAGGCGCACGCCGCCGAGGACGAAAAGCAGAGAGCCGATGCGCAGCGCGACCAGGTCCTGCGGACTCAGTCGCTGTTCCTGGCCGCGATGTCCGCGCAGGAGACCAGGCGCGGCGATCCGACCAACGGGATCTGGCTCGCTCTCGAAGCCCTGCCCAAAGACATGAGCAAGCCGGATCGCCCCTATGCCGCCGAGGCCGAGGCCGCCCTCTATCAGGCGGTCTTGCAGCAGCGCGAGCTGGCGGTGATGCAGGGCCAGGGCGAGCGCGTCCTGTCCGCGGCATTCAGCCCGGACGGGCTCAGGCTGGTGACCGCTTCGGAGGATGGCACGGCACGGCTCTGGGACGCCAAAGGGCAGCGGCTGGCAGTGCTGCAGGGCCACGAGGGGGCGATCCGGTGGGCCGCGTTCAGCCCGGACGGCGCCAGGGTCGTGACCGCCTCGGCCGATCGCACGGCGCGGATCTGGGATGCGGCCAGCGGCGGGCAGCTCGTGGTGCTGCAAGGCCACGACGGCCCGGTCCGGTCGGCGGCCTTCAGCGCGGACGGCGCCAGGGTCGTGACCGGCTCGGATGATCGCACGGCACGGATCTGGGACGCGGCCAGCGGGCGGCAGCTCGCGGTGCTGCAAGGGCACGAGGGCCCGGTCCGGTCGGCGGCCTTCAGCCCGGACGGGGCCAGGGTCGTGACTGGCTCGGATGATCGCACGGCGCGGCTCTGGGACGCCGCCGGCGGGCAGCCGCTCGCGGTGCTGCAAGGGCACGAGCGAGGCGTCGGCTCGGCGGCCTTCAGCCCGGACGGGACCAAGGTCGTGACCGCCTCGGACGATCGTACGGCGCGGCTCTGGGACGCAGCGAGCGGCCAGCAGCTGGCGCTGCTGCGCGGCCATGACGACCAGGTCTTGTGGGCGGCGTTCAGCCCGGACGGGACCAGGGTGGTGACCGCCTCCTCGGATCGCAGCGCCCGGATCTGGGACGTCGCGAGCGGGCAGCGGGTGGCGGTGCTGCGCGGCCACGAGGGGCCGGTCTTGTGGGCGGCGTTCAGCCCGGACGGGGCGAAGCTGGTGACCGCGTCGGCGGATGGCACGGCGCGGCTCTGGCGCGCCGGCGACAGTCGGATGGTCGCCGTGCTGCGCGGCCACGAGGCCACGGTCAGGATGGCGCGCTTCGACCCCAGCGGCCGGCTGATCATCACGGCTTCCTACGATCGCACCGCGGGGCTCTGGGACAGCGCGGACGGCCGTCGGCTGCAGCTGCTGCAAGGGCATGAGGACGCCGTGCGATCGGCCGCCTTCGACCGGAGCGGCGCGCGCGCCGTCACCGCTTCCGACGACGGTACGGCGCGGATCTGGGAGATCCCCTCGGGCCGGGAGCTCGCGGTGCTGAAAGCCGGCGGGGAGGACAAGCTCCGGGCGGCGGAGTTCAGCCCCGGCGGCGAGACGGTCGCCGCCGCCACGTCGGCCGCCACGACGGTGCTGTTCGACCTCAAGAGCGGGGACGAGATCCGCATCTTCAAGGGCCATGAAGGCTCGGTGCGCTCGGAGGAGTTCAGTCCCGATGGTCTCCGGCTGCTGACGGCATCCTACGACGGCACGGCGCGCGTCTTTGACGTCGAAAGCGGCAACGAGCTCCTCAGGCTCGAGGGCAAGCCCGAGCTGAACGACGCCGATTTCAGCCCGGACGGCAGTCGGGTCGTGACGGCTGCGACGGACGGCGTGGTCCGCGTCTGGGACCTCGCGAAGCGTGAGGTCGTCGGCACGCTGAGCGGGCACCAGGGCCCGGTGTCCTCGGCGCAGTTCAGCCCGGACGGGCGGCGCATCATCAGCGCCTCGGACGACGGCACGGCGCGGCTCTGGGACGCGGCGAGCGGCCAGCAGCTGGCGGTGCTGCAAGGCCACGAGGGCCGGGTCCTCTGGGCCGCGTTCAGCCCGGACGGGACCCGGGTCGTGACCGCCTCCGACGACCGCACGGCCCGGATCTGGCCGATCTTCCCGACGACGCAGGCGCTGATCGACTACGCGAAGACCATCGTCCCGCGGCCGTTGACCCCCGAGGCGCGCAGGCAGTTCTTCCTCGAGGCGGAGTAGCGGGCTCCTCGACCCCGCCGGGCGAGGTCGCGTGCCTCAAGCGGTGCGGTTCAGAGCCGCCCCGATCTCGGCCAGCGTCGCTTTTTCGGCCTCGCTCACCTGGACGCCGCCAAAGCCGAGAAAGCCGCCCTCGCTCGAGGCCTCGGCGACCCGGCGGGCGATGTCCTCGAGCCAGGCCTTGAAGGCTTGCGCATCCTCGGGCGCCTTGGCCTCGAGGAGCGCCCCGACCTCGCGCAGCGCTGCGATCGCCTTGGGCTTGAGGTCGCCCGCCTGGCTGCCGGCAAAGCGCGCCTTGAGGCCGTCACGCGCGGCGCTCCGGCCTTCTGCGGTCTCGAACTCCGCGACCACCGCCTTGATCAGGGCGTTGGCGCCGGCATCCGCCTTGGCCTGGGCCAGCGCCCGGCTCGCGGCAAAGCCTTCCTGGACGAGGCCGATCAGACCGCTCGGGTCGGCCGCCGTGACCGCCATGCCCGCGAGCATCGGGCTCTCCAAGAGGCGCTGCCATTCCGCGGGGGCGAAGCTTGCTTTGGTGGCCATCCTCAACTCTCCCTCGTTGGCGACAGGACGCGCCGGTCCTGGCGCGGGTTCAGCCGATCCGATCCAAGGCCTGGACGAGGTCGGCCAGCAGGTCTCCCGGGTGCTCGATGCCGACCGAGAGGCGGAGCAGGTCGGGGGGCACCGGGGTCGTGGGGCCCTCGATCGAGGCGCGGTGCTCGATCAGGCTTTCGATGCCGCCCAGCGAGGTCGCGCGCTGCCAGATCTTGACGCTTGCGGCCGTGGCGATGGCGGCGGCTTCGCCGCCTTTGACCCGGATCGAGAGCATGCCGCCGAAGCCGCCCTGCATCTGGCGGGCGGCGACCGCGTGGCCGGGGTGATCGGGCAGACCCGGGTAGAGGACGGCGGCGACGTTTGGCTGCTCGCGCAGGCGCTCGGCAAGGAACCGGGCGCTCGCGCAGGCGCGCTCGACCCGAAGAAAAAGGGTGCGCATGCCGCGCAGCAGGAGCCAGGCCTCGAACGGGCCGAGAATAGCACCCGCGTCGTGGCGGAGCCCGGTGATCCGGGTCCAGAGGTCGTCCGCGCGGGCGGTGACCAGGGCGCCGGCAACGAGGTCGGTGTGGCCGTTCAGGTATTTGGTCGCCGAGTGCATGACGAGGTCGGCGCCGAGCGCGAGCGGGCGGGTGAGAACGGGGGTCGCGGCCGTGCTGTCGATCGCGAGGCGGGCGCCGGCGGCATGGGCGAGGCCGGCGATCGCGGCGATGTCGGCGATCGCCCAGGTCGGGTTCGCGGGCGTCTCGAGCCAGATCAGCTTGGTGGCGCCCGGCCGGATCGCGGCCTGCAGGCCGGCGAGGTCGCTGGTGTCGACCAGGTCGACGGCCAGGCCCCAGGGGATCGCGAACGACAGCAGCCAGTGGCGCAACCCCCAGTACATGACCTTGGGCGCGATCACGTGGTCGCCGGGGCGGAGCGCCAGGAAGACCGTGGTCGCGGCCGCCATGCCGGAGGCGAAGAGGAGGCAGCCCGCGCCGCCCTCCAGCGCGTTGAGGAGGCCTTGCGCGTGCTCGACGGTCGGGTTGTCGGCGCGCCCGTAGCTCCAGCCGCGGCGGTACTGGTTGTCGGGATCGCGCAGGTAGGTGGTGGTGGCGTAGAGCGGCGGGATCAGGGCGCCGGTCGCCGGGTCGGGACGGCCCTGGGCCTGGGCGGCGAGCGTTGCGGGGTGCTTCTCGGGGTCGGTCATGATCAGAGCCCGCCGGCGATGGTGAGGATGCTGCCGGTGACGTAGGCGGCGGCATCGGACAGGAGCCAGAGGATCGCCGCGGCGATCTCCTCGGGCGCGCCGACCCGGCCGAGCGGGATGCGGTCGGCGACCCGGGCCGGGCGCTCGGGGTCGCCGCCGGCGGCGTGGATGCCGGTCTGGACGGTGCCGGGCGCGACCGCATTGACGCGGATGCCCTCGCTCGCGACCTCGCGCGCGAGGCCGCGGGTGAAGGCCTCGATCGCGGCCTTGGTCGCGGCGTAGTGGACGTATTCGCCGGGGCTGCCGGTCGCGGCAGCGACCGAGGACAGGTTGACGATCGCCCCGCCCTGGCCGCCGTGGGCGCTCGAGAAGCGGCGGACCGCCGCCTGGGCGCAGAGCATGCTGCCGATCAGGTTGACGTCGATCGTGCGCCGCAGCGTCGCAAGGTCGAGGTCGACGAAGCGCGTGATCCGGCCGGTGGTGCCGGCGTTGTTGACCAGTGCGGTGAGGGGCCCCAGCGCCTGCTCGACCTGATCGAACAGGCGGGCGACGTCCTCCGGGTCGGCGACGTCCGCCTGGACCGCGAGCGCGCGGCCGCCTTCGGCCTGGATCCGGGCGACCACGCCGGCCGCGGCCGCGGCATCCCGCTGGTAGTTGACGCCGACGGCGTAGCCCGCCCGAGCGGCGGCGAGCGCGGTCGCCGCGCCGATGCCGCGGCCGGCGCCGGTGATCAGCAGGACTCCGGGCAATGGACGATCTCCCGCCAGTGCGGCCCCAAGGAGAGGCCCGGCCGGCCGAAATGTCAAAGCTGGCGCGACCGGCGCGTCAGTCCTTGCCGTGCAGCACCTGCGTGACCCGGCGCAGCTCGACCACGAACTCCCGGATCGCGGCCTTGCGCTCCTTGTCGTCCTCGATCCGCAGCAGCGAGGACGGGTGCACGGTCGCCATCACGTGCGGGGCGAGGTCGGAGCGGACGAAGCGGCCGCGCTCGCGGGTGACGCGGAAGCTCGCCCCGAGCAGCGCCTGCGCCGCGGTGGCGCCCAGGCAGACCAGAACCTCGGGCCGGACCAGCGAGATCTCCTGGTCGAGCCACGGCCGGCAGGCCTTGATCTCGAGCGAGGAGGGCTTGCTGTGGATCCGCCGCTTGCCGCGCGGGACCCACTTGAAGTGCTTGACCACGTTGGTCACGTAGGTCCGGGCGCGGTCGATCCCGGCCTTCTCCAGCGCCCAGTCGAGCAGCTGGCCCGCGGGCCCGACGAACGGCCGGCCCTTGAGGTCCTCCTGGTCGCCCGGCTGCTCGCCGACCAGCATCAGCCGCGCCGCCCGCGGGCCCTCGCCGAACACCGTCTGGGTCGCGTTCCGATAGAGCGGGCAGGCCTCGCAGCGCGCGGCGGCCTCGACCAGCTCCTCGTAGCTCGGGATCTCCGAGAACAGACCGGGTGCTTCGCTCCGATCGCGGCCAGCCACTGCTCACCTCCTCGGCTTGGCATCCCATCGATAGAGATCGGGCAAACCCGCGCCAGGAGAAGGGGACCGGCGCCATCAGAGGGCGGCAAGCGGCGCGGCGCCGAACAGCCAGGGATGCACGGCCAGCAGGACCAGGTAGACGGCGAGCCCGAGGATCACCCGCCACCAGCCGATCTCGGCGAACACGAAGTGCTGGCGGCCGGCCAAGATCGCCGCGAACGGCAGGTTCGAGCTGGCGGCGGCGAAGGCCTGCCAGTCGGCGCCGCGCCGGGCGGCGTATTTGCGATCGATCAGCCAGGTGCCGATCAGGGCGAGCGCGCCGAACGCCCCGAACAGGATGAGCCCGGCCAGATCGCCGTTGGCAATCACGTGGGCCACCGCCCAGAGCACGACCGACCACTGGAAGGGATGGCGCGTCACCCGGAAGATGCCGCGCACCGTTTCGGCGCCCTGCAGCGTTGCCGCCGGCGCGCCGACCGCGGTCGGGTTGGGGGTGCTGAGGCCGGCGACCGCGAGCACGGCGGCAAACGGCACGACGATCAGCGGCACCAGCGCGGTCCCGGCGGTGACCGGCCAGAGCTCGACATAGAACGCGCGCGCATAGGCCCGGATCACCCAGACGATCGCGCCGAGCGCGATCAGCGAGTAGAGGCCGAGATAGGGGCGCTCGCCGATCCGCGCCACCAGCCAGGGCCGGAGCGGCGTCGAGGAGATCCCGAAATGACTGAGCAGCAGAAACAGGGCGGCCGCGATCAGCTGGGTCATGGCTCCTTTTCTCCCTGCGCCGCCGGACGGTCGGGGCGCGGATGACGCTCGGCGACCGGGCGCGGGTCTCGCGCAGGTCCGGTCATGGGCTGAGGTCGATGCCGTACCATTTCTCCGACAGCCGCTTGAGCGTGCCGTCCTCGCGCATGGTCTGGATCAGGGCGGCGAGCTGGGCATTCCAGTCCTGATCGCCCTGGTCGGTCGCGATCGCGAGCGGCTCGCGGAACAGAGGGTCGCCGATCACCTTGAGCGGATAGCCCTGCTTGATCGCCTGCAGGATCGTCGGCAGCCCGGTGATCGCGGCATCCAGGCGGACGCCGTCGCCCTCCTTGAGGTCGGCGAGCGCGTGGGCATCGCTGTCGTAGGTCCGGATGTCGGCAGCATCGATCAGAAACGCGATCGGAGCGGCATCGTAGATGGTGAGGTCCTTGTTCAGATAGCTCTCGTAGGGAGTGTCGACGCCGACCCCGATCCGCTTGCCGCTCGCGGCCTGGGGGGTGGTGATCGTCCGGTTGTCCCGATGGACCGCGAGCGCCGCCGGCATGCGGTAGTAGATCGCCGGGAAGTCGAGCACCTTGGCGCGCGCCGCGGTCGGGATCATCGAGCCGATCGAGATGTCCCAGCGGCGGCCCCAGCCGCCGGCGGTGATCGCCTCCCAGCCGGGCGTCGCGAAGTCGATGTCGACACCCAGACGCTCGGCGATCTCGCGTCCGACGTCGATGTCGAAGCCCTGGAACTCGCCCGCGCTGTCGCGGAACGACTGGGGCGGGTAGCCGGCATCGGTCGACATCACCATGACGCCACGCGACAACACCCGATCGAGCGTCTCGCCGGCAGCGACCGGGCTCGCCGGGCCGGCCAGCAGACCGCTCAAGGCGATCCATGGCAGCCATCGGTGCAGCGATGCCATTGCCGTCTCCCGCTTGGCGTTCGTGGGGACTATGCGGCCGAGCCCCCCGATGCGGCAAGCGGGAGCGGAGCCCGCCGTCCGCCGCGCGCCGACGATCGACCGCCGCCGCGGCGATCGCCGCAACAATGGGCTGGCGGCATCTGCCCAAGCTTGCTAGTAGATTGCCCCGCTCGTGAGGGGACCAGCGGTTTGCTTTCATCACCAACCGGAGCGCGCTCGGCGCGAGGGTGCGGGCTGCGGCCGGCGTTGGGCCTGAGCTCGACGCTGCCGGTCCTGGAGCTGCTGCTTTCGCGGCATCTCACCGAGCCGCCGGCGCCCGGCTGCTGATGCCGGGATTCTCCTGCTCGCGCTCCGTGTCCGGGTTCACAGGAGGCTTCGGTTCAGTTGGCGCCTGCCAGGCGGACGCCACCTCGGGCGTCATCCTCGATGCTGACCGTGCGCCTTAGCCCGGACGCGCCGCCCGGCGCCACCAGGCGATCGGTCCCGGAGCGCCTCAGCGGGCGCCGGCGTCCCGAGGGTCTGCAGCGGTCGGATCGGACGCGGCGACGGTGGTGCTGCAGCTTCGTTCTGGCAGTGGCATGGTGCCTCGTCGCCTTGCCGGCGGTGGCGGCGCCGGGCGAGGCCGCGGGCGCGCCGATCTATCTCCTGGGCATTCCGGTCGACTTCATCCTGTTCGGACTGACCCTGCTCGGGGTCGCCCTGTTCCACCATCACACGCTCGCGGTCGCGCTGTCCGGGCTCGCGACCATCACGATCTACAAGCTCCTGTTCACCGGCTTCAAGTACGGCGCCGGCCTCGCCGGGCTCGGCCTCCACCTGCAGCACCAGTGGGTGATCCTCGCCAACCTGTTCCTGCTCCTGATGGGCTTCGCGCTTCTGTCGCGGCATTTCGAGCGCAGCCGGATTCCCGACGAGATGCCGGCGTTCCTGCCGGACGACTGGAAGGGCGGCTTTGCCCTTCTGGTCATCGTCGCGGTCGTGTCGAGCTTTCTCGACAACATCGCCGCGGCGCTGATCGGCGGCACGATGGCGCGCCATGTTTTCCGGGGCAAGGTTCACATCGGCTATCTGGCCGCGATCGTCGCCGCCTCCAACGCCGGCGGCTCCGGCAGCGTCGTCGGCGATACCACGACCACCATGATGTGGATCGACGGCGTGAGCCCGCTCAGCGTGGTCGACGCGTTCGTCGCGGCCGTGGTCGCCCTGTTCATCTTCGGCGTTCCGGCGGCGCTCCGGCAGCATCGTCACTCGCCGATCAAGAAGGACCCGCCGCGCGGCCTGCACATCCACTGGGCGTATGCTCTGATCGTGGCGGCGATTCTGCTCGCCGCCATTCTCTCCAACGTGGTCGCCAACCTGAGAATTTCCGGAGCTTCTGGACATGCTGCCGGTGATCGGCATCGCGGTCTGGGCGGTGATCCTGATCACCGCGCCGCTGCGGCGGCCCGACTGGGAAGTCATGCCCCGGACGTTCCTAGGCACGCTCTTCCTTTTGTCGCTGGTCACCTGCGCCTCGATGATGCCGGTCGAGGAGCTGCCGGCCGCCTCCTGGCACACCGCGCTCGGTCTGGGCTTCGTCTCCGCGGTGTTCGACAACATCCCGCTGACCGCGCTCGCCCTGAAACAGGGCGGCTACGACTGGGGGTTTCTCGCCTACGCGGTCGGCTTCGGCGGCTCGATGATCTGGTTCGGCTCGTCCGCCGGCGTGGCGCTCTCCAACCTCTATCCGGAAGCGAAGTCGGTCGGGCTGTGGCTGCGCCACGGCTGGTACGTCGCGGTCGCCTACGTGGTCGCCTTCTTCGTCATGCTCGTCGTTCTCGGGTGGCACCCGGACCCACCCCACAAGGACCGGGCCCAGCTTCCTCAGACGCCCCCGGGCATGGCCACCGCGTCCACGTTCTGATCCGCGGCGGGGCGACGCGCGGCGCGCTCCGCCCATCGCCCGTAGCGGGAGCGGCCGCGCGCAGGCCGCTCCCGCCGGCAGGCCGGGGCGCTATTGCGCCTGGCCGATCCGGGTGACCGTCTTCTGGCCGTTCTTCTCCTCGTAATAGAGGGTGACCTTGCTGCCGACCTGCGGCATGACCGCTGCGCCGCCGCCCATCGGCATCATGAAGGTCTGGTCGCCGACCTTGATCTGATGCTTGTCCTTGTCGACCTTGGTCACCATGCCGGTGGCCTTCATGTCCTCCTGGGCAGCCATCTGCTGCTGGGTCTGCTGGGCGGCCATGGCATTCAGCGACCAGGTACCGGCCGCGAGCGCGGCCGCGGCGAACAGAAGCTTGCGCATCTCGACAATCTCCTCAAAGGGGGTGTGGTCGCGCGCGATCGCAGGCAGGCGCGCGTCTTCCCGGACAACGGCTGCGGCGGACCGAGGTTCCGGGATTCATCCATTCGCGGCAGCTGGACCGAGCGGGCAGCGAGGCGAGTCCCAGCCGCCTCGCGACCCCGCTCATTCGCTATGATACCGGGTGGCCTCGCCAGCATGCCGATCCTCGAGCTTTGCAGCTGCGGCCGCTGCCGGCAGGAGCGCTCAGGCGCCGTCGTGATCATCGGCCGCCGGGCGGGCGCCGGCCCAGCGCCGCAGCGCCCGCCAGTCGATCTCGTCGCGCTCGAAGATGCCGGCCGGCCGCAGGATCAGCATCAGGATCAGCGCGATCGCGAGGCCGACGTCGGTCAGCCCGGCGATGTTGGTCGCGAAGACCTGCTTGACGTTGATCGTGTTCTCGACCCAGCGCAGCGACTGATAGACGATCGTGACCAGCACGGTGCCGATCACGGCGCCGGTCACCGTCGCCGGGCCGCCGATCACCAGCATCGCCAGGACCACGAAGGTCTCGGTCAGGAAGAAGGCGTTGGGCGTGAACGAGGTGATGAAATGCGCGAACAGCCCGCCGCCGATCCCGGCGACGAAGGAGCTGAGCACCAGGGCCGGCCAGCGCACGGCCACGATATTGATGCCGATCGAGCCGGCCGAGAGCAGATCGTCGCGCGACGCACGCAGCTGCAGCCCGACCTTCGAACTCCTTGAACAGCCAGGCGACGACCACGAACAGGGCGGACCAGGCCGCGGCATCGGCGAGGTCGGTGTCGTTGTCGACGCCGAACAGGGTCTGCGGGCCGTTGGTCACCGTGTTCCAGTGGGTCAGCACGACGTGGATGATCACCAGGAGGGCAAAGCCCGTGATCACCGCCGGAAAGGCCGAGAGCCGCATCAGCGGCAGGCCCACGATCGCGGCGCTCAGGGCCGCGACCAGCGCGCCCGCCAGCAGCGCCGGCAGGAACGGCAGATGCACGTCGACCAGGAACGGATAGAGGTGCGGCAGGGTCAGCGACTTCTGCATGGCCGACATCGAGAACAGGACCGAGGCGTAGGCGCCGACCCCCATGAAGCCGATGTGCGGGAACCAGAGGATGTTGGTGTTGCCCATGAAGATCTGGAGGCCCAGCACCAGCACGAGGTCGATGAACATCGTGGTGACGAAGCGGGTGAGCACGACCGAGCCGAGCAGGCCGGTCGCGCCGGCGATCAGGGCGATCAGCGCGACCAGGATCAGCACCGTGCTGAAGCCTGCGAGCCGCAGGCGGCGGGGCGCTCGCGCCATGCGCCCGCTCACCGCGCCCGGATCAGGCCTTCGGGGCGGAACAGCAGGATCAGGATGACCAGGCCGAAGGTGAAGGCCTGCCGGTAGTCGACCAGGTCCTGGGGCAGGAAGGTGTTGATCCCGACCGTCATCAGCGCCAGCACGTAGCCGCCGACCACGGCGCCCTGCAGGCTGTTGAGCCCGCCGACCACGGTCGCGACGAAGGCCACGATCAGGGGCTCGAGCCCGATCCCGGGGGTCACCGACGCGGTGCGTCCGAGCCAGAAGAGCGCGACCACGCCGGCCAGCAGGCCGCTGATCGCGAACGCGACGCTGATCACGAGGTTGGCGGGCACGCCCAGCATCCGGGTCATGCGGAAGTTGTCGGCGGCTGCGCGCAGCGCAATCCCGAGCACGGTGCGGTTGAGCAGGAGCGTGAAGGCCGCGAGCATGGCCAGGCTGACCACGACCGCCAGCAGGTCGCGGACCTGGATCAGGACGCCGCCGACCATGAAGTTCTCTGTGAACAGGTCCGGCAGCGGCACGACGCGGGCGCGCGGCGAGATCAGCAGCAGGGCGGCGTTCTGGAACAGGGTGCTGACCGCGAACGAGGTGATCAGCATCGCGGTCAGCGATTTCTCGCGCACCGGCCGGAAGGCGACCCGCTCGGTCAGCACGGAGGCCAGCACGGCGGCAAGGATCGCGACCAGGGCCATCACCAGCCAGGGCAGCGGCGAGCCGTCGAGCAGATAGAGGGTGTAGCCCGTGACCATGATCAGCTCGCCGTAGGCGAAGTTGACGAGCTTCAGGATGCCGTAGACCAGCACGAGGCCCAGCGCCATCAGCGCATAGAGGCTGCCGAGGCTGAGCACGTCGATCACGAAATAGGCGGCTTCGGTCATTGCGGTCCCGGTCGGGGCCGGCTCGAGGCGCCCGCGGCGGCGCCGCCCAGATAGGCGCTCTCGACGTCGATCTGGCGGCGGAGCTCCGCAGGCGTGCCGCCGGCCTCGACCCGGCCCATGCGGATGACGTAGGCGCGATCGGCGATCCGAAGGGTCTGGCTGACGTTCTGCTCGACCAGGAGGATCGTCGTGCCGCCCTTGTGCAGGCGTCGGATCAGCTCGAAGACCTGGAGGGCCAGCTTCGGCGCCAGCCCGAGCGAGGGCTCGTCCAGCATCAGAAGCTTGGGGTGCGACATCAGCGCCCGGGCGATCGCGAGCTGCTGCTGCTCGCCGCCGGAGAGCGTGCCGGCCGGCTGGCCCTGCCGCTCCTCGAGGATCGGGAACATCTGGAACATCTCCCCGAGATCGCGCCGATACTCGTCGCGGTCGCGACGGATGAAGGCGCCAAGGCGGAGGTTCTGCTCGACCGTCAGCGCCGGAAAGATCTCGCGGTCCTCGGGCACCATGGCGATCCCGCGGCGAACGATCACCTCGGGTGCGAGGCCGGCGATCCCCTCGCCGCGAAAGGTGATCCTGCCCGCGCTCGGGGTCAGCACGCCCATGACCGTCTGGAGCGTCGTGGTCTTGCCGGCGCCATTGGCGCCGATCAGGGCCACCAGCTCGCCCTCGCCGACCTCGATCGTGACGCCTCTCAACGCCGCGATCGCGCCATAGTGCGCATGCACGTCCCTAAGCGCCAGCACCCTCGTCCTCCAGCGGCGCGCCCAGATAGGCCTCGACCACCTCGGGCACCATGCGGACCTGCTGCGGCGTGCCCTCGGCGATCGTCCGGCCGTAGTTGAGCACGTGGAGGCGATGGCAGAGGCGCATGATCAGGCGCATGTCGTGGTCGACGATCAGCATGCCGAGGCCGCTCTCGGCCGGGATCGCCGCGAGCCGGGTCAGGAGCTCCTCGCTCTCGTCCTCGTTCAGGCCGGCGGCCGGCTCGTCGAGGAACAGAAAGCGCGGCCGCATCGCCAGCGCCCGGGCGACCTCGACCAGGCGCTCGTGGCCGTAGGGCAGCGCGGTCGCGGGCGTGCCCGCCCAGCGCTCGACCCCCATGCGCGCGAGCGCGGCCTCCGCCCGCCCGGTCGCCTCGGCGCGGCGCGCGCCGACGCTCATGGCGGCGACCATCACGTTCTCGAGCACGCTGAGCCCGCCGAACAGCCGGACCCGCTGGAAGGTCCGGGCGAGCCCGGCGCGGGCGATCTCGAAGGCCGGCCGGCCGGTGAGGTCGCGGCCCAAGGCCAGGACCCGGCCGCCGGTCGGCGGCAGCACGCCGGTCACGACGTTGATGAGCGTCGTCTTGCCCGAGCCGTTGGGGCCGATCAGGCCCAGGATCTCGCCGCGCTCGAGGCGCAGGCTGACGCCGTCGACCGCGCGCAGCTGATAGAAGTGCTTGCTGACCGCCTCGACGACCAGCGCGTCGGCCGCAGGGCCGTTGGCGGAACTCATGCCCGACCGTTGCTCACTCTGGCGGGAGACCGGCGCGCCGGGGGCAGAGACCGCGCCCGCCCCCGGCCCGGTGCCGATAACGACGGTCCTGGCGAGGCTAGCTCTTGTGCTCCTCGATGTACTTCACGAGGTAGGGCGGCTTGGGCACGTTGGACGGCCGGCGCCAGCCGATGAAGCTGGGCTTGCCGCCTTCGAGCTCGACCAGGGCCGCCTCGATGTCGGGCTCGTGGCCATGGGCGGCATCGGTCCAGCGCAGCTTGCCGGTCAGCAGCTGGAACTCGGTGTTCTCCATCGCCTTCGCGACCTTGTCGCCATCGGTCGAGCCGGCCTTCGCGACCGCCTGCGCCATCACCTGGATGGTATCCCAGCCGGTCGCGACGAACGAGGTGTCGGGCGCCTTGCCGTATTCCTTCTGGTAGAGCTCGAGGAAGCCCGCCATCTCCGGCGTCGCGCCCGGCGCCATGAAGCTGTGGGTCACGAAGTAGACGTTGCTGCCGTATTTCTCGCCGAGCGCATCGAACAGGCCCTGGTCGTCGTAGGAATCGCCGCCGACGACCGGCGCCTCGATCCCGGCCTGGCGGATGGTGCGGATGATGGTGCCGAGATCGGGCATGTAGGACGAGATGAACAGCACGTCCGGCTTCTCCGAGGAGCGCTGCAGGCGCGCGAGCTGGGCCGAGAAGTCCTGCGCGCCCTGGGTGTACTTGTCCTCGAAGATGACGTGGCCGCCCAGGTCCTTGAAGTGCTTGATGAAGTATTCGCTGAGGCTGGTCGTGTAGTCGATGAAGGTGTCGGTGATCACGTAGGCGTTCTTCCAGCCCTTGTCCTTGAAGGCGTACTCGGCGGCGGCGGCGCCCATCGTGGTGTTCCACATCGAGAGCGTGAACTGCTTGTCGCCGAGGGTGACCGAGCCGTGGAGCGGCGAGGAGGCGCAGGTCGAGATGCCGACGATGCCTGCCTTCTGCGCCTCGCGGTCGGCCGGGCCGCCCATGTCGAAGTCGCAGGGCGCCACCATCAGCTCTGCGCCCTCGCCGATCACCTGGGCGGCGCTGTTGCCGACCGTGACCGGATCGCTCTTGCCGTCGAGGTTGACGAACTTGAGCTGCTTGCCGAGCACGCCGCCCTTCTGGTTGATCACCTTGACCGCGAGCTCGGCGCCGCGCAGGCCCGGCTCGTCGAGCGGCGCCTGGATCCCGGTCAGGCAGAGCGCGCCGCCGATGAAGATCTCATCGGCCGCCCGGGCGCCCGGCACGCCGGCCGACAGGGCGGTCGCGACCAGGGCCAGCGCCGCCACAGCGGTCGCCGGCTGCAGCCGGTTGCCGCCGAAGCGAGCCCGGCCGGCAAACCCATCGTCATGTTGCTGCCTCGTCATCGGTCTCCCCTTTTTGATCTGGTCTTTTCGAGCCACGCCGCGCGCCCTGGCGGCCGGGGAATCTCCAGGCCGGGAGTCCCCACGGATCCTGAACTTGTAGCATCGTCACAGTTGCCGCGCCAAAGGTTCTTTTCCGATCGGCTGCAATCTCTTCCGGCATCCAGCGCCGGCGGTCTCGCTGGCCGCGTATCATTGCACCTTCAGTTGCAAGATGGGGCCAGGACTGCGCCTCCACCTGGGGGCCGCAGGCGGCCCTCGGGCCGAGCAGGGCGAACTCGCTGCAGGCGGCGCCACGAGCTCCCATCGCATCGGGCCTGCGCCTGCGATCGCAACCTCCCGCATTGAGCCATGTCAATGCGCGAGGTTGCGGGCCGGCTATGGGTTCAGCCTGGCCGGCGCGGCGATAGGGTCCCTGCCATCGCTGCGCGGCGCTCCGATGAGCGGACCTGGGGAGGCGGTGCGATGATCGGTAAGATCCTGGTGGCGATCGATGGCTCGGACCACGCGTGGCGGGCCCTGGACCTGGCGGCTGACATCGCCAAGCAGCATGGCGCCCAGCTGACCCTGCTCCACGTCGTGCCCTACGAACCGATGCCCGAGGCCTTGCGGGCGTTCGCCAAGGCCGAGAACATTCCCTTCGAGGAGGAGGCGGCGCGCTTTCGCTACGCTCAGAGCCTCGGCGACCGTCTGACCCGCTCGGCCGAAGACCGGGTCCGCGACCGGGGGCTGACCCGGGTCAGCGGCCTCACCCGCGAAGGCAAGCCCGCCGACGTCATTCTCGAGACCGCCAAGAGCGAAGGGGCCGAAATGATCGTCATGGGCAGCCGCGGTCTCAGCGACCCGCGGGCGGTCCTGCTCGGCAGCGTCTCGCACAAGGTGGCCCATCGCGCCGAGTGCACCTGCGTCACGGTCAAGTGACGCGGGCGACGCTGGCATCCCGCCCGAAGTCTCTGGCCTCTCGAGTCGGTGGGGGCCGGCGCGGTCCGGCTTCGAGGCCAGGGCCGATCTCCCGCCGCTCCCGGCCGGGACCGGGCGCCGGCCAAGCAACCTCAGTCGGCGTTCTTGATCCGGTAGTCGTCGGCGGCCTCGTCCCAGCGGGCGAGGCCGCGGTCCTCGGCGAATTGGGCGAGCGCCGCCGTCACCGCCTCGTCCTTGCTGATCGCGGGCGACAGATAGACCTTGCCGACCTCGACGTCGTGGAGATGGCCCGCGCTGTTGGCGAGCCGCTTGTAGAAGGTGACCTCATGCGGCTTGCATCTGGCAAACTGGCCGGTGAGATCGCGGAGCGAGATCAAGCCGACCACCCGCTCGCGGCGATCGAGCACGGGCAGATGGGTGATCCGGTGCGCCTCCATGAGTTCCCGCACCCGCTCGACCGGGTCCTCGGTCGAGGCCGTGACCGCGTTGCCAGACATCGCCATGCGCACCGTCGCGCACGCCGGATCGAGGCCGGCGGCGACCCCGCGGACCACCAGGTCGCGATCGGTGATCATGCCGAGCAGCCGGTCGCCCTCGACCACCGGCAGGCAGTCGACCTCCTGATCGCGCATCGCGCGTGCGGCGATCACGAGCGAGGCGTCCGGGCTCACCGTCCAGACCTGCCTCATCATGTCCTTGACCAGCACGGCTGCTCTCCCTCGGGCTGCGAGCGCCCCGACGGCGCGGGCCGCATACCCGCCCCGCCAACGCCATCGAGGGGCAAGCCCGGGCGTCCGCATTGATCCATATCAACGCAAGATCGCTGGCCCTGGTCATCCTGGCAGCGAGATCCTCGGGTCCGGCCGGTCGGCTTGCCGGCGGCCGGCGGGATTTCGGTTGGCCTGCAGCGGGCGGCGGTCCCCGAGTGCGGGACGGCAGCGGAGTGGCGGCAATGACG
This sequence comes from uncultured Alphaproteobacteria bacterium, assembly GCA_963756905.1. GTDB lineage: Bacteria > Pseudomonadota > Alphaproteobacteria > Geminicoccales > Geminicoccaceae > DATAOG01. The sequence goes on along the minus strand of CAVWPO010000035.1, from coordinate 119,068 downwards.
ATCAAACGCGTCCTGGTGGCCCTCGATGGGTCCGATCATGCAGCGGCGGCGCTCGATCTGGCGTCTGAGCTCGCGAGCCGGTTCGCGGCCGAGCTGATCGCGGTGCACGTGGTTGCCGACCGGCCGCTGTCCGCCGCCGAGCGCAAGCTCGCCGCGATCGAGTTCCACACCGAGGTCGCACGGAACTTCGACCCGGCGTCCCTCATGGAGGCCCGCGACGATCTGCGGCCGATGAGCGACCGGCTCGCGGCCCAGGCTCTGGAGACCGGGCAGCGCTTCCGCTTCGCCCTCGGCGAGCGGCTGCTGAGCGATGCCGCCGACCGCGCCAGAGGGCAGGCCGTGCCGAGCGTACGCACGGTGGTGCGCGAGGGTGATCCCGCGAGCGCGATCCTGGCCGTCGCGAAGGAGGCGGACGCCGACCTGATCGTGATGGGCCGACGCGGGCTCGGCGACCTGGCCGGGCTGCTGCTCGGCAGCGTCTCGCAGAAGGTCACCCACCTTGCCGAGTGCGCCTGCCTGACCGTGCGCTGAGCGCGCTGAGCTGCGCCTGCGGGCGCGATCCGGCCAGCCGAGGAACCCCTCAGCGATCGAGGACGCCATGCAGAGACCACTCGAGATCCGCTTCCGGCAGATGGACCCGTCGCCCGCGATCGAGGCCCGCATCCGCGAGAAGGCGGCTGCGCTCGAGCGGTTCTCCGACCGGATCACCGGGTGCCGGGTGACGGTCGAGCGGGAGCACGGCCATCATCATAAGGGCAACCTGTTCCGGGTCCGGATCGAGGTCGACGTCCCCGGCAAGGAGCTGGCGGTGACCCGCACCGGTTCCAAGGACCATGCCCACGAGGACGTCTACGTCGCGCTCCAGGATGCGTTCGACGCCGCCGTACGCCGGATCGAGGACCACGTGCGCGAGCGCCGCGCGAGGTGATGGCGCCCGCTGGCCGGTCACGGACTCGCCGGGCGGCAGGCACGATCCGGCCAGTCGGCGAGCCAACTTGGAGACAAACGCAGCTGATCCGGATTCGTCGGGCGATTGATCCAGCTCAAGGCCGCCACCCGGTTTCGGCCGCATGCTCGATGCCTGCCGAATGATCAAGGAGGGAAAGTCATGGCATTGCCATCGCCGTGGCGTCCGGGTCGGGGCAAGGGCGAGGTCCCGGCCGGCCTGGACGTGTGGGAGCCGTTCGCCTCGCTGCGGCGCGAGATGGACCGCCTGTTCGAGGGCTTCTCGCGCGACTATGGTTGGGGCGCGCCCGCCGTCGCCGGGATCGGGGAGGCGCCGCGGATCGACGTCAGCGAGACCGACGCCGAGATCAAGATCGAGGCCGAGCTGCCAGGCGTCGACGAGAAGGACCTCGAGATCGTGCTGAGCAACGGGCAGCTCACCATCAAGGGCGAGAAGAAGGCGGAGAAGGAGGAGAAGAAGAAGGACTATCACCTGGTCGAGCGGTCCTGGGGCTCGTTCGCCCGCTCGATCGGGCTGCCGTTCGAGGCCGATCCCGGCCAGGTCAAGGCGAGCTTCGCCAAGGGCGTGCTCACGGTGACCGTGCCCAAGCCGCCGGAGGTCAAGGCGAAGGCGAAGAAGATCCCGATCGGCAAGGGCTGAGCCGGCCGGTCGGCTCCTCTGGGGCGGGCGCCAGAGCGCCGGCGCCCGCCCCACCAGGCGCCAGAACGTCTTCGGTCAGCGGCCGGCGCTCAAGGGCGGCTCGGCCGGCGCAGCGCCCTGCGGCGCGCAGAGATAGACCTCGACCTCACCCTTGCCCTTGAGGCTCATCCGGCCCAGGCAGCGGGCCGGCCAGCGGCCCTCGATCCGGCGCCAGGCGCTGCCGCTGACATGGACCGCCCCCTCCGAATCGAGGCCTGAGAGCCGGGCGGCGGTGTTCACGGTATCGCCCCACAGATCGAAGCTGAACTTGCGCCGGCCGATCACGCCCGCGACCACCGAGCCGATGTGGATGCCGAGCCGGATCTGCCAGCGCGCCGGATTGCGCCCGGCCGCCTCGACCATCTCGAACGCGAAGCGGACCGCCGCCAGCACCGGGTCGGCATGCGGCTCGAGCAGATTGGCGGTCGCCATGAAGCCATCGCCCGTGGTCTTGATCTGCTCGAGCGCGTGACCGGCCGCGATCCGCTCCAGATCGAGAGCCAGACGGTCGAGGTTGGCGACCACCTCCTCGGCGGGGTGCCGCTCGCAGTAGCTCGTGAACCCGACCAGGTCGCCGAACACGACCGCGACGTCCTCGAAGCGTCGGGGCGCGATGCGATCGCGGGTCTGGAGCTCCTGCACGGCCGGCGCCGGCAGGATGGCGTGCAACAACTGATCGGCGCGCCGGCGCTGGCGGTCGATCTCGGCCAGATGCGCGGCTTGCCCGTCGTGCAGGCGCTTGCGCTCGAGCGAGGCCCCGATGCGGGCGCGCAGCAGCACCGAGTTGAACGGCTTTGGCAGATAGTCCTCGGCCCCGAGCTCGATGCAGCGGACCACGCTCTCGAGCTCGGAGACCGCCGAGATCATGATCACCGGGATGTGGCGCAGCGCGTCATCGGCCTTCAGGCGCTCGAGCACCTGGTAGCCGTTCATCTCGGGCATCATGATGTCGAGCAGGATCAGATCGAACGGCCGGCGCGCGATCAGGTCGAGCGCCTCGCGGCCGTTGGTCGCGACCGCGACCTGCTCGTAGCCCTCCCGCTTGAGCCGGCGCGTCAGGGTGTAGCGGTTGTCCTCGTTGTCGTCGACCACCAGGATCTGCGCCGGCGCGCTCACGGACCCGCTCCCGGCGCCAGCAGCGCCTCGATCTTGGCCATCAGGCCCGCAAGGTCGACGGGCTTGGTGTCGTAGTCGTCGCAGCCCGCGGCCAGCGCCCGCTCGCGGTCGCCGGTCATGGCATGGGCCGAGAGCGCGATGATCGGGATCGCCCTGGTCGCGGGCGCGCTCTTGAGGCGCCGGGCCGCTTCCCAACCGTCGACCACCGGCAGGCTCAGGTCCATCAGGATCAGGTCCGGCCGCTCGCGCTCCGCGGCGGCGATGCCCTGCGCGCCGTCGTTGGCGACGATCACCTCGATGCCTTTGCGCTCGAGCCGCCGGCGCAGCATGTAGATGTTGTCGTCGTTGTCCTCGACGTAGAGGATCCTAGTCATCGCCGATCTCCTCGGGCAGGGCCAGCCGGCCCGGCACCATCCGCCCGACCAGATCGCGCAGCGCCTGCAGGAGCTCGTCGCGACTGCCGGCCTGCTTCAGGAGCACCTGTTCGACCGCGCCGTTCAGGCGGCGATGGTCGTCCTCGGAGAGATCGGCCGCGGTCACGACGATCACCGGCACGCGGGGAGCCTTGGAGTCCGCCTGCAGCCGGGCCAGGAACTCGAAGCCGTCCATCTCCGGCATCAGAAGATCGAGGAGGATCAGGTCGGGCCGGCGCTCGCGAACCCGCGCCAGCGCCGCGCGCCCATGCTCGCGCCTCGCTCGTCTGCCAGCCCTCGGCGCCGAGCGCGCGGGCGAGCCAGCGCCGCGCCTCCGGATCGTCGTCGACGATCAGCACCTGCCTGCGCGTGCCATCGCGGCAGTAGCGGGCCAGCAGCCCCCGCAGGCGGTCGCGCTGGATCGGCTTGGTCAGATAGTCGGCGGCGCCGAGCGTATAGCCGCGGTTCTGCTCGTCGATGATGGTCAGCATCACGACCGGAATCGCGGCGAGCTCGGGATCGGCCTTGAGCGCCTGCAGCACGCTCCAGCCATCCAGGCCCGGCATCAGGACATCGAGCGTGATCAGCGCCGGGCGCAGCTGCCGCGCGAGCCCGAGCCCCTCCTCGCCATCTTTGGCCGTGACCACATCGAAGCCTTCGCGGGCGAGGAACCGGCGCATCAGATCGCGCACGGTCTCCTCGTCGTCGACCACCAGCACGGTCGCGGCATCGCCGGCGGCGCGCCTCGAGGGTGCGGCTGCGATCGACCGCCGCTGCGCGGGCTCGCCCGGCGGAAGGGCCGCGGCCGGCTCCGCCGGACCCGCCGGCAGCCGGACCGTGAAGGTCGTGCCGACGCCCGCTGCGCTCTCGACCGTGATGTCGCCCCCCATCAGGCGCGCGAGCCGGCGGCTGATGGCAAGGCCCAGGCCCGTGCCGCCGTAGCGGCGCGTGGTCGAGGCGTCGGCCTGGCTGAACTCCTGGAACAGCCTCTTGACCTGCTCGGGCGTCATGCCGATGCCGGTGTCGGCGACGCTGATCGTGACCCAGCCCGGGTCGGCGCGGACCCCGAGTTGCACCTCGCCCCGCTCGGTGAACTTGCAGGCGTTGCTCAGAAGATTGAGGACGATCTGGCGCAGCCGGGTCGAATCCGCCCGCAGGCTGCCGACGGCCTCGGGGCAATCGATGGTGAGCCGGTTGCCGTTCCTGGCCGCCAGCGGCTCGGCGGTCTGGGCGACGTCCTGGATCGCGGCGGCGAGGCCCACGTCCTCGACGTGCAGCTCGAGCTTGCCGGCCTCGATCTTGGACAGGTCGAGGATCTCGTTGATCAGGTGCAGGAGGTGGTCGCCGGCGCGGTGGATGCGCTGCAGCGGCTCGACCAGAGCGTCCTGGCCCTCCTCCTCGGCGTCCTCGCGCAGCATCTCGGCGATGCCGATGATGGCGTTGAGCGGGCGTTCTGCAGCTCGTGGCTCATGTTGGCCAGGAACTCGGACTTGTGGCGGCTGGCGGCGGCGAGCTCCTGCCCCTTCTGCTCGAGCTCCTCGAACAGGCGGGCGTTCTGGATCGCCAGGACCGACTGGTTGGCGAGCGTCTGCACCAGATCGACCGCCTCGGCGCTGAACGCGCCGGGGCGTCTTGCGGCAGATCACCAGCGCGCCGACCAGGCTGTCCTCGCGCAAGAGCGGCACGCCGAGCAGCGCCCGATAGCCGGGCCTGCGGATGGTGTCGTAGAAGGCATAGCCCGCCTCCTGATCGATGTCGGGGATCTGGACCGCGGCCCGGCGGAGCCCGGCCTGGCCCATGGCGCCCTCGCCCAGGCGCACCGGCCGGCGCGTGATCGCGTCGACGACCTCGGGGTCGAGCCCGTGGGTCGCCTGCAGGCGAAAGACCCGGGCCGCCTCGTCGTAAGCGCTGAATACGCCGGCATCCGCCTCGGCCAGCGCGACCGCGTGGGCGGCGATTGCGCGCAGCACCGTCTGCAGCGCCAACGTGGAGCTGATCTCGCGGCTGACCTCGCCGAGCGTGCGCAGCTCCGCGACCGAGCGGGTCAGATCGCGCGTGCGCGCCTGCACCTCGTCGAACAGCCGCGCGTTCTCGATCGCGATCACGGCCTGATCGGCGAACTGCTTGAGCAGCTCTTCCTGGGCCTTGGGCACGGCTCCAGCCTCGGCCCAGCCGACGACGATGACGCCGACCGGCTCGCCTTGGCGCAGCATCGGCACGCCCAGCATCCGGTGCCAGCCCATGGCCGCGGGAAACTGCTGATCGTAGTCCGGATCGGCCAGCGCGTCCTCCAGTCGGACCATCGACCTGGTGAGCACGACCCGTCCGGAGACCTGGGACGAGTCGGGCCGCATCGGGTACTTGGCCCGCAGCAGCTCCACATAGCTCGGGCCGACGTTGTGGCTGGCGACGAAATGGAGCAGCTCGCCATCGAAGCGGAACACGTTGGCAAACAGGCTGCCGCACAGAGCGACCGCGTTGCGCACGATCGTCTCGAACACCGGCTGCACCTCGGTCGTCGAGGTGCTGATCACGCGCAGGATCGCGGACGTCGCCGTCTGCTGCTCCAGGGCCTCGGTCAGGTCGCGGGTGCGCGCCTGCACCTCGTCGAACAGGCGCACGTTCTCGATCGCGATCACGGCCTGGTCGGCGAAGGTGGTGACCAGCTCGATCTCCTTGTCCGTGAACGGCCGGACGAATTCCGCGCCAGGATGATCACGCCGATCACCGCATCGCCGCGCAGCAGCGGCACGCCGAGCACGGTGCGATGGCCGTCCCTTCGCCTGCGCCTCGAACCAGGTGAACTCGGGGTCCTCGAGCACGTCGGGGACATGCACGGTCCTGCCTTCGAGGGCGGTCCGGCCGATGATTGTTCCCCGCCCGGGAGCGACGGGATTCTGCGCGAATATAGCGCAGGAACTCGTCGTCTCATCCCGCTGGCCGCAGCCAGGTGATATTTGCCGTCGGATTCGAGCTTCCAGATGAGTCGCCCGATTCCGCATGGCAGAGGCGCGCGGCGGTCGCGACGATCGTGTCCAGCACCGGCTGCAGCTCGGTGGTCGACCGGCTGATGACGCCCAGCACCTCGGCGGTCGCGGTCTGCCGCTCCAGAGCCCCGCTCAGCTCCTGCGTCCGCTCCTCGAGCTGCCCATAGAGGCGTCCCAGCTCCCCGGAGGTCCGGTTGACGATCGGTGGCGAGCGCGCCGAGCTCGTCGCGGTTGCTGACCTCGACCCTCTGCTCGAAGTCGCCCGCAGCGATCTGGCGCAGCCGGGTCGCGATCTGGGTGAGCGGCCCGACGATCGACCACGAGAACACGTAGCCGAGCCCCAGCGCCAGCACGATGCTGGCCAGCGCCAGGCCGACGACCACCTCGCGCGAGGTGTCGTAGGCCTGCTGGCTGGCCTCGATCCGCTCGAGCATGTCGGCCTCGGCGACGTTGACCAGCTGGTTGGTCAGCCGCTCGAGGCGGTCGGCGAGCGGCCGCGCCTGGCTCAGCTGCAGCTCGCGCGCCTCGGCGATCTTGCCGGCGCGGGCGCGCTCCACGGCATCGGTGACGATCGCGATGAAGCGGTTGTAGTCCTGGCGGACGCTCGCCAGCAGGTCGACCTCGCCCTCGGCCACGTATTGCAGCCGGTCGAGGTCGTAGCCGAACTGGCTGAGCTGGCGGAGCGTGCTGTCGAGCGTCCGCTCGTCGGGCGCCAGCAGCGCCGAGGCGACGCCGTAGAGCTGGCGCGTGGTGTCGTGCTGCACCTGGCGGTAGGCCGCGATCTTGCGCTGCAGCTCGATCAGCTGCTCGGTGCGCTCGTTCATGCCGCTCAGCACGCGCAGGCCGACCGCGCCCAAAAGGATCAGGAGCGCCACCATCGCGAGGAACGCGACCAGAAGCTTGGTCTGAACCCGCGCCGGCGCGCGCGCGACCAGACCGACGGTGAAATTGCGCAGGCGCGTCAAGGCTCGTTCACCAGGCTCTCGAGGTCGTGGCGGAATTCCTCCTCATCGAACCGGTAGCCCAGATACTGTACGCGCATGATGCCCTGCCGGTCGACGAGCGTCGTCAGCAGGGTGTGGTCGATCGCGCCGTCCGCCTGCTTGGCGACCGCGACGCCGTAGCGCTGCGCCACCTCGTGCACCGCCGCCGGCTCGCCCGTGAGGAAGCTCCAGCCGGCGAGGTCGGCCTTGAACGACTGCGCGTACTCCTTCAAGCGCCGCGGGCGTGTCGCGCTCCGGATCGATGGTGATCGAGACGAAGGCGACCTTGGTGCCGAAATCCTTGCCCAGCTCGTCCTGCACCCGCGCCATCTTGTCGGTCAGCATGGGGCAGATGTCGGGGCACCAGGTGTAGATGAAGGTCACCGCGACGACCTTGCCGCGCAGGGACTGGAGCGTCACCTGCGCGCCATCCTGGGAGGTCAGGGCGAAGTCGGGCGCTGGTCCGATCGCCGGCAGCCGCTCTTCCTCCTGATGGGCGGCCTCGTGCGCTTGCGCCAGCGTCGCGCCGACCAGCAGCCCAGAAAGAGAACCAACGCCGTCAGCATGTTCACGCCTTCAGCTTGCGCTTGAGCTTGTCAGAATCGGCAGTCGGTCCATTCGGCGAGGCTCGGATTTGGGTTCCGCCGTACGCATTCCCGTGCTCCGCCGCCGGATCGGATCGTGTCCTCCCGGTCGGCAAGCTATTGCGCCTGGGCGAAGCGCGTGCGCCCATCTGCCAAAGCGCGCAGCAGCTGGTGCGCAATGGCGACACGATAGTCGACCACGTCCTCCAGATCCATGGCGTAGGTCTGCGGCTGCCCGGCTTCGGCTTTCATCGTCACCTTGGGGCCGAGCTCGAGGGTCGTTCCGAGCCCGGCATAGAGGTAGCGATCGCCGAAGGTCCGCTTGAGGATCGCGAACGCCTGCTCGCCCGTGCAGTGCACCGGCGCGATCCATTCGACTTGCCACTGGTCACGCAGTGCGGTCGCGATCCGGCTGATCTCGTCGGGTTTCGCCGGCAGCAGATGGGTGCCGCCGAAGACCAGATGGATCGGCTTGTCGATCAGCGCCTTGGCGGCCTCGACGATCTTCTCGATGGTCGGGTGACTGCAGCCGACCACCAGCACGATGCCGTCTGGGGTATCGATCGCCAGCGAGATTTCCATGACATCGAGGTCGACGCCCCAGGAGCCCTTCAACAGGATCAGATGAAAGCCAGGCGCCACCTCGGTGGTCTCGGTGATCCAGGTGAAGTTGGCCTGCGGCCACGGGCTGCCGAACCGCAGGGTCTCGGGCGGCTTGCCGTCGAAGTAGCGCATCTCCGGCGGCAAGGATTCGTCGCGCTTGTAGAAGGTCCCGGGCAAAGCGGCCCCGAACACCCCGAAATTCTCCTTGGGCACGTAGATCTTGACGCTCGGGTTGACGGTCATCAGGTAGTTCAGGCCGCTGGTATGGTCGCCGTGGCGATGGGACACGATCGCGAAATCGAGCTTGGTGAGGTCGATCCCCTTGGCCTTCACATTGTGCGCAAAGATCTCGGCGTTGTTGCCGGTGTCGAACAGGATGCGCTTGCCGCCATACTCGATGAAGGCGGCAAATCCCCAGTCCTTGGTCATCGTCGAGGTCTTGCCGAAGGCATCGTAGAGGACGGTGATCTGGGCTTTGTCGGACTGGGCGAGCGCCGGCGACGCCGCCATTCCGGCAATGCCAAGAACAGCAACACCGGTGATGGCCAGGACTTAGAGGCGTATTTGATGTTCATGGTCGTCTCCAATGGTGTGGCGTTTCGCTTCGATCGGCATCCGCACCGAGCGCGTCGTTACGCGCGCACCTCACGGGCCGGCCGTGGCTTCGAGCGCCGGGACCAGCGCGCGCCGCATGGCTCACGCCTTCAGCTCGCGCTTGAGCTCGTTGAGGAAGCGCCAGTCGGTGCCCTCGGCCAGAATCTGGTTGGGGCTCGAGCGGATCATCCCGGCCTCGTGCAGGCGCAGAGCGTAGAAGCGCATGGTGTCCTCGGGGTCGTAGTACCGCCATTCCCGGTACTTAATCTCGGTGAGCGTCTGGAGCGCGTATTCGTAGCGCGACCCGGCCTCGACCAGACGTCGCGCCGCGCTCTCCGGCTGGTCGGCGCAATAGTCGGCGGACTTGAGGATGGCGCGCAGGTAGCGCTTGGTCGCGATCGGATGGTCGCGGACGAACTGCCGGCTGCTGAACAGCACGCAGCACAGGTACTGCGACCAAGGCTTGTCCTGGATCGTGCTGATGATCACGCGACCGATCTTGCGGTCCCTCAGCTCCTGAGGCTCGGGCGGAAAGGCGAGGAAGGCGTCGGCCTGGTGCTCGCGCGAACACCTCCATCGGGTTGCCGCCGGGGCTCGTGACCCACTCGAAGTCGGTGCGCGGGGTCGAGCCCGACGTGCGCGGCCATGATCGCCATGTAGTAGTAGCCATCCGAGTTCAGGTCCTGGATGGCGACCCGCTTGCCCCGCAGCTCGCCGATCGTGCGGACGGGCTCGTGCGCGAACAGCTCGTAGCAGCCGGAATGAACCCCGGACAAGCCGGTGATGGGCAAGCCGTTGTCCATGTGCGAGACCAGCGTGCCCGCGAAGGTGTTGGCGAAATGGCAGTCCCCGCGCGCGACCAGCTCGGGGATGGTGAAGGACTCCGGCACCGACACGTAGCGGATATCGGTGAACCCCTCGGCGCGCAGCAGGTCCTCGGCCACCAGCAGCGGCGCCAGGCAGTTGTTCGAGTAGTAGGCCAGCTTGATCGTCGTGGTCTCCGGCGGCCCGTCGTCGGCGAGCGATCCCCGGGCGCCGAGCATGCCTGTGGTGCCGGCGCGGACAGGCTGGTCAGGAAGTGGCGGCGATTCTGCCTGATCTGCATCAAAGCTTCCCCCTTCAAAAGCTGGCGCCGGCGGGCAATCGGGTCGTTCTGCAAACGCGCTGGCGCACCGCCGAAGCTGCGTCAACATGTCACCTTGTATGGGTGTCGAATGACACGATCGCATAGGTCGGGGCCTGAGGAAAGCGCTTTTTGCCTGCATGAATCCGCGGTCGACCGAGCGTTTTCGGCGTCGGGCGCGCGCCCTCATGTCACAATCGCTGGCTCGCCGTGAGGGCAGCTCGAACCCGCACCGCCGGCCGATCTCGGTTCTGCAGCGCCCCGAACGCCCGGCGAGCCTTGGGGGAGTCGCTCACGCCTTCAGCTCGCGCTTGAGCTCGTTCAGGAAGCGCCAGTCGGTGCCCTCGGCGATCAGCTTGTTGGGGCTGGAGGTGATCATGCCGACCTCGTGGAGCCTGAGGGCATAGAACCGCAGGCGTGTCCTCCGGGTCGATACTCGCGCCAAGTCCGATACGGCAGATTCCGTCGAAGCGTCTGCAACGCGTAGTCGTAGTTGGTCGGCGAACCCGCCCTCGATGAGTTGCCGAGCGACCCGCTCCGGCTCGGCGGCGCATAGGTCGGCGGCCTTGAGGATGGCACGCAGCACGCGCTTGGTCGCCGACCGGATAGTTCCGGACATAGTCGGCGTTGCCTGCGAGCATGCAGCAGATAATAGTACGACCAGGGTTGATCCGTGGTGCTATTGAGAATCACGCTGCCAACATTCCGAGCATGCAAGCTCCTCGGTTTCGGGCGGAGATACAAGGATCGCATCGGTCGTCGCCTTGGGCGAACATCTCCATTGCGTGGGGGATCGGGTTGGTGACCAATTTCGATGTCCTTCCCGAGGTCGAGCCCGACCTGCTTCGCCATGATGGCCATGTAGAGGTGCGCGCTCGAGCCAAGCCCGTCAGGGACGTCGACCGTCTTGCCCTTCAGCTCGCCGATGGTGCGGATGGGCGGGTGGGCGAACAGCTCCCAGCAGCCGGGATGCACGCCCGCCAACGCTATAATCGGCAATCCGGCATCCTGGTGAAAGATGATGGACGGCGCCATGCTCATACCGAAGTCGACGTCGCCCAGCCCGACCATCTTTGCCGGCGCGACGGGCATCTCCACATAGCGCACATCGGTGAAGCCTTCCGCCCGCAGCAGCTCCTTGGCCAGATACTGCGGCGCGGTGCAGGTGCCGAGCTGTTTTACTAGGCGAACCGTGGTCACCTCCGGCGGGCCTTCGTCGGCGAGCGATGGGCGGGCGCCAAGGACACCCGCGGCGCTGGCGGCGGACAGGCTGGTCAGGAAATCGACGGCGCGACTGCATGATTTGCATCGGAAATCTCCTTGCCGGTCGGCAGCGAGCTCACGCCTTCAGCTCGCGCTTGAGCTCGTTCAGGAAGCGCCAGTCGGTGCCGTCGGCGATGATCTTCTGGGGCGTGGATCGGATCATGCCCGCTTCGTGCAGCCGGAGCGCGTAGAAGCGGATCGTGTCGTCGGGGTCGAACTCGCGCCATTTGTCGTAGGGGACTTCGTCGAGCATCTGGCGGGCGTACTCGAGCTGCGTGGTGAAGCCGGCATCGACCAGCTCTCGCGCCACCCGCTCCGGCTCGGACGCGCACAGGTCGGCGCCTTTGAGCACGGCGCGCAGCGCGCGCTTGGTCGCGACCGGATATTTCTGGATGAACTCGCGGTTGCCGGTCAGCATGCAGCAGAAGTATTGCGACCAGGGTGCGTCGAGCGCGCTGTTGACGATCACGTTGCCGATGTGCCGGGCGCGCAGCTCCTGGGGCTCCGGCGGGAAGCCGAGGAAGGCATCGATCTTGCCATCGGCGTAAAGCTCCATGGGCTTGGGCGATGCGCTGGCGACCCAGTTGATGTCGTTGACGGGATCGAGCCCGACATAGATCGCCATGCTGGCGAGAAATACATGCTGGCTCGAGCCCAGGGCCTGCACGCCGACGCTCTTGCCCTTGAGGTCCGCGATCGTCCGGATCCGCTGATTGCCGAACAGCTCGAAGCAGCCCGGATGGACGCCGGCCAAGAGGGTCAGCGGCTCGCCCGCATCCATCGAGATCAGCAGCGGCGCCACGAAATTGGTGCTGAAGTCGATCTCGCCGCGCGCGATCTTGGTCGCCTCCTCGGTCCCGGCCTGGGTCGGTACGTAGCGGACATCGGTGAAGCCCTCGACCCGCAGCAGATCCCTCAGATACTGCGGCGCGATGCAGATGCCCGGGATCTTGCCCAGGCGGATCGTGGTCACCTCAGGCGGCGCCTCGCCGGCGAGCGCACGGCGGCCGCCAACCACGCTTGCGGCGCCGGCCGCCGAGAGCCCGGCGAGGAATTGGCGGCGATTCGGTCCGATCTGCATCTAAGCCTCCCGTTTCCGACCCCCGCCACTGTATCACCTGCGACGGCTCCGCGCAGCCAGAGCCTCACGCCTTCAGCTCGCGCTTGAGCTCGTTGAGAAAACGCCAGTCGGTGCCCGTCGGCGATGATCGCCTGCGGGGTCGACTTGATCATGCCGACCTCGTGCAGCCGCAGCGCGTAGAACCGCACGGTGTCCTCGGGGTCGAACTCGCGCCAGCGTGGCGTAGGGAAGCTCGGTCAGCGCCTCGAGCGCGTAGTCGTACCGCTTGGTGAATCCGGCATCGACCAGCCGTCGCGCCACGCGCTCCGGTTCGGTCGATGCAGAGGTCGGCAGTCTTGAGGACGGCGCGCAGGAAGCGCTTGGTGGCGATCGGATGCGCACGGACGAACTCGCTGTTGCCGAACACGATGCAGCAGAAATACTCCGACCAAGGCTGGTCGGTGGCCATATTGAGGATCACGTGGCCGACCCCGCGGGCGCGCATCTCCTGCGGCTCAGGGGGGAAGCCGAGAAAGGCATCGACTTCCCTGTTGGCGAACAGCTCCAGCGAATCGCCAGTGGGGCTGACGACCCAGTCGATGTCCTTCTGGGGGTCGAGCCCGACCTGGGCCGCCATGACCGCAAGAAGCAAGTGGCCGCTCGAGCCGAGCGCCTGGGATGCCGACCCGCTTGCCCTTCAGGTCGGTGATGCTTCGGATGGGTCGTGCGCGAACAGCTCGTAGCAGCCGGGATGCATGCCGGCCAGCGCCGGGAACGGCTCGCCCGCATCCAGGTGCGAAACGACCCAGGGCGCGGCTTCGATGTCGAAATCGGCCTCGCCGCGGGCGACGAGCATCGAGCGGCGGCTTCGGCAGGCCGATAGCGGACATCGGTGAAGCCTTCCGCGCGCAGCAGCTCCTCGGCGATGTACACGGGTGCAGCGCAGATGCCGTATAGAGCAACCGAGCCGGAGCGTCGTCGTCTCCGGCGGCGCCTCGTCGGCGAGCGATCGCCGGGCGCCGAGCACACCGGCGGCCGCGGCCATCGACGCGCTGGCCAGGAAATCGCGGCGGCTCTGAATGATCTGCATGAAAGTCCTCCGCCATGTTCAGCTCGGGCTCAGCCCGAGCCCTGTTCACGCCTTCAGCTCGCGCTTGAGCTCGTTCACGAAGCGCCAGTCGGTGCCCTCGGCGATGATCTCCTGCGGGGTCGATTTGATCATGTCGACCTCGCGGAGGCGCAACGCGAAGAAACGCATCGTGTCCTCCGGGTCGAACTCGCGCCAGACTTTCGTATGGCATCTCGGTCAGCGTCTGGAGCGCGTAATCGTAGTCGCTCCGTGACCCCGCCATCGACGAGCTGTCGCGCGACCCGTTCCGGTTCGGCGGCGCAGATATCGGCAGCCTTCAGGATGGCTCGCAGGTAGCGCTTGGTGGCGATCGGATGGTCGCGGACGAAGTCCCTGTTGCCGAACGCCGTGCAGCAGAAATAGTCCGACCATGGCTTGTCCGTGGCGGTATTGAGGATCACTCGGCCGATCTTGCGCGGCGCGCAGCTCCTGCGGCTCGGGCGGAAAGCCCAGAAAGACATCGACTTCCCGTTCGGCGAACAGCTGCATGGGGGTTCGGCTCGGACCTGGGGTGACCCAAGCGATGTCCTTGTGAGGGTCGAGCCCGACGTGGGCCGCCATCATCGCGATGTACCGGTGGCCGCCGGAGGGGAGCGCCCGGATGCCCACCCTTTTGCCCTTCAAGTCGCTGACGGTTCGGATGGGCTCGTGCGCGAACAGCTCGTAGCACCCGGAATGCACGCCCGCCAATGCCGTGATCGGCTCGCCGGCATCGAGAAGCGAAACGATCCATGCTGCGGTGTCCACGCTGAAGTCGAGCTTCACCGCGTGCGACAGCGCTCGCGCAGTCGATATCGTCCGCAGATAGCGGACATCTGTGAACCCCTCCGCACGCAGGAGTTCGTCGGCGATATACCAAGGCGCAATGCAGATGCGCGGGATCAAGGGCCAGCCGGATCGTGGTCGTCTCCGGCGGCCCCTCGTCGGCGAGCGATCGCCGGGCGCCAAGCACGCCCGCGGCCGCGGCCGCCGACACGCTGGCCAGGAAATCGCGGCGACTCTGCATGATCTGCATCGAAAGTCTCCTCTGCTTCAGTTCGGGCTCGGCCCGCGCAGCCCGCATCGCTCACGCCTTCAGCTCGCGCTTGAGCTCGTTGACGAAGCGCCAGTCGGTGCCGTCGGCGAGGATCTGCGTTCGGGGTCGAGCTGATCATGCCGACCTCGTGGAGCCGCAGCGCGATAGAAGCGCATCGAGTCCTCGGAGTCGTAGTCGTGCCAGCGGTCGTAGGGCACCTCCTCGATCGTCTGGAGCGCGTAGTCGTAGCGCTCCGTGAAGCCGCCATCGACCAGCCGGCGGGCGGCGGTCTCGGGGTCGGCGCTGCAGAAGTCGGCGGCCTTGAAGGTCGCGCGCAGGAAGCGCCTGGTCGCGACCGGATGATCGCGCACCCAGGCGCGGTTGCCGTAGATCATGCAGCAGAAGTACTGCGACCAGGGCTGGTCCGTGACCGTATTGAGGATCACGCGGCCGACCTGGCGCGCGCGCAGCTCCTGCGGCTCGGGCGGGAAGCCGAGAAAGGCATCGGTCTTGCCGTCGGCGAACAGCTCCATGGCGTTGCCATCCGGGGCACGACCCATTCGATGTCCTCTTTCGGGTCGAGGCCGACGTGCTTGGCCATGATCGAGAGGTAGAGATGCCCGCTCGAGGCGAGCGTCTGGATGCCGACCCGCCGGCCCTTGAGGTCGCGGATGCTGCGGACCGGCTCGTGCGCGAACAGCTCGTAGCAGCCGACATGCAGGCCGCCGAGCGCGACCAGCGGCAGGCCGGCATCGAGATGGTAGACGACGGTGCCGGCGAAGCTGGCCCCGAAGTCGACCTCACCGCGAGCCATCATCTGCGGCGTGCTGAAGCCGCCGGCGGCTTTCACGTACTGGACATCGGTGAAGCCTTCGGCGCGCAGGAGCTCCTCGGCGACGTCCAAGGGGGCGAAGCAGATCCCGGTCGTGAAGGCCAGGCGGATCGTGGTCGTCTCCGGCGGCCCTTCGTCGGCGAGTGATCCCCGGGCGCCAAGAACGCCGGCAGCGCCGGCCACGGACAGCGCCGGCCAGGAAATGGCGGCGAGTTTGCGTGATCTGCATCGAAGTCCTCCTCTCATGTTCAGCTCGGCCGCGCAGGCCCCGCGGGTCAGTTCACGCCTTCAGCTCGCGTTTGAGCTCGTTCAGGAAGCGCCAGTCGGTGCCCTTGGCGATGATCTCCTGCGGGGTCGATTTGATCATGTCGACCTCGCGCAGGCGCAGCGCGTAGAACCGTAGCGAGTCCTCGGAGTCGAACTCGCGCCATTTGTCGTAGGGCAGCTCGGTCAGCGTCTGGAGCGCGTAGTCGTAGCGATCGCGTGAAGCCGGCCATCGACCAGCCGTCGCGCGGCCCGTCTCCGGCTCGGCGGCGCACATATCGGTAGCCTTGAGGATAGCGCGCAGGTAGCGCTTGGTTGCGATCGGATGGTTGCGGACGAACTCCCGTGTTGCCGTACGCCATGCAGCAGAAATAATCCGACCACGGCCGATCTGTGAGCCGTATTGAGGATCACGCGGCCGATCTTGCGGGCGCGCAGCTCCTGCGGCTCGGGCGGGAAGCCGAGAAAGGCATCGATCTTTCCGTCGGCGAACAGCTCCATTGGAGTTGACCGATCGGCTGGGTGACCCAGTCGATGTCGTCTGCCGGGTCGAGCCCGACCTGAGCCGCCATGATCGACAAGAACAGGTGCGCGCTCGAGCCGAGCGCCTGGATGCCGACCCTCTTGCCCTTCAGGTCGCTGATGGTGCGGATCGGCTCGTGCGCGAACAGCTCGTAGCATCCGGGATGGACCCCGGCCAGCGCCGTGATCGGCTCGCCGGCATCGATCTGGGATGACGAGCGATGCCGCGAAGTCGAAGCTGAAGTCGAGCTTCGCCGCGTGCGATCATTCGCGTGCTGGCTGGCCGATGGATCGGCACGTAGCGGATATCGGTGAAGCCCTCCGCGCGCAGCAGCTCCTCGGCGATGTATTGCGGGCGCAATGCAGATGTCCGGGTCATCGTCCAGAGCCGGATCGTGGTCGTCTCCGGCGGCGCCTCGTCGGCGAGCGACGCCTCGGGCGCTCAGGACGCCCTGCGGCGCCGGCCGCGGACAGGCTGGCCAGGAAATGGCGGCGAGTTTGCGATGATCTGCATGCCGAAGCCTCCTCTGTTCACCTTGGCCGGCTCGTTCGCAGCCTGCTCACGCCTTCAGCTCACGTTTGATCTCGTTCAGAAAGCGCCAGTCGGTGCCTTCGGCGAGGATCTTGTTCGGGCTGGCTTCGATCATGCCCGCCTCGTGCAGGCGCAGCGCGTAGAAGCGCATGGTGTCCTCCGGATCGTACTCGCGCCAGCGTGCCGTACGGCACTTCGTTCAGCGTCTGGAGCGCGTAGTCGTAGCGCTGCGGTGAACCCGCCATCGACCAGCACGCCGGGCGACCGCGCGCCGGCTCGGCGGCGCACAGGTCGGTCGGCCTTCAGGATCGCGCGCAGCACGCGCTTGGTCGCGATCGGATGCTTCCCGGACGAATTCCGCGGTTGCCCGCCAGCAGACAGCAGAAGTACTCCGACCACGGCCGGTCGACCGCGCCGTTCAGGATCACGTGGCCGATGCTTGCGGGCGCGCAGCTCCTGCGGCTCGGGCGGAAAGCCGAGAAAGGCATCGATCTTGCCGGCGGCGAACAGCTCTTTGGGCGGACCTGTGGCAGCTCGTGACCCAGTCGATGTCATTGCACCGGGTCGAGGCCGACGTAGGTCGGCTATGACGGCCAGGAAGACATGCGGGCTCGAGCCCAGGCGCCTGGACGCCGACGCTCCTGCCCTTGAGGTCGAGCAACGCGCCGGATCGCGCTCGTGCGCGAACAGCTCGAAGCAGCCGGTGTGCACCCCGGCCGAGCGACCGTGATCGGCTCGCCCGGCGTCGAGGTGATAGACCAGCGGTGCCGCAAAGATCGACGCCGAAGTCGATTTCACCGCGGAGCCATGCCTCCACCGAGTGCCGTGCCGCCGGTCGGCACGTATTCGGACCTCGGCGAATCCTTCTGCGCGCAGCAGATCCTCGGCGACGTACATGAGGCGCGACGCAGATGCCCGGGATCGTGCGCCAGCCGGATCGTGGTCGTCTCCGGCGGCCCCTCGTCGGCGAGTGCGGCGCGCGGCGCCGAGCAGCGCCCGCGGCGCCGGCCGCCGACAGGCCGGCCAGGAAATCGACGGCGATTCTGAATGATCTGCATCGAAGTCCTCCGCTATGTTCAACTCGGGCTCGACCGCGACGGTTGCGTTCACGCCTTCAGTTCGCGCCTGAGCTCGTTGAAGAAGCGCCAGTCGGTGCCCTCGGCGAGGAGCTGGTTGGGGCTCGCCTTGATCATGCCGACCTCATGGAGCCGAAGCGCATAGAAGCGCAGAGCGTCCTCCGGGTCGAACTCGCGCCAGCCGGCGTAGGGCAGCTCGCGCAGGGTCTGGAGGGCATAGTCGTAGTGCGGCGTCCAGCCGCCATCGACCAGCCGCCGCGCGGCCAGCTCCGGGTCGGCGGCGCAGAGGTCGCTCGCCTTCAGGATCGCGCGCAGGAAGCGCTTGGTCGCGATCGGATGATTGCGAACGAAGTCCCTGTTGCCGGCCATGATGCAGCAGAGATATTGCGACCAAGGCTGGTCCGTGGTCGTGCTGACGATGAGGCGCCCGATCTTGCGGGCGCGGAGTTCCTGCGGCTGGGGAGGGAATCCAACGAAGGCGTCGACCTTACCCTCGACGAACAGCGCCATGGCGTTCGGGCTCGTGACCCAGTTGATGTCCTTGCGGGGATCGAGCCCGACGTGGGCCGCCATGATCGCGAGCTGCAGATAACTCGCCGGAGTGGAGCCGCACGACACTGACGCTATGGCCCTTCAGGTCGCGGATGGTTCGGATCGGCTCGTGCGCGAACAGCTCGTAGCACCCGGAATGCAATCCCGCCACCGCCGCCATCGACGCGCCGGCATCCAATTGATAGATCACGGATCCTGGGGGATAGGTGTCGAAGTCGATTTCGCCGCTTGCGACACCGTCTCCCACTGACGCCGAGAGCAGGTAACGCGGACGCCCTTGTCCTTTTTTCACCCACACCGACTCCGAGGGATACATGTAGCGGATGTCGGTGAAGCCCTCCGCGCGCAGCAGGTCGTCGGCGATGAACCCCGGCGCTTGGCAGATGCTCGCGTCACCCAACAGCCGGATCGTGGTGGTCTCCGGCGGCCCCTCGCCGGCGAGCGCGCTCCGGGCGCCAAGCGCGCCCAGCGGCGCCGGCCGCCGACAGGCTGGCCAGGAAGTGGCGGCGATTTTGTCTGATCGACATCAAGGTCTCCTCCCCAATACCCGGGCTGGCGGACCGGTCGCGCGAGCGCTGTCGCCACGGCGTCGGACCAGGCGCGGGCAGCTGGAACGCTGCGAGCGTGGCTCACTCAGGTGTTCGGCTTGGGTTTGAGGTCGCGCGGATAGGCACCCATCGGTGCGGTCGGCGAAAATTGCCCTTGGGCTCGACCCGATCATGTCGGCCTCGTCAACGCGTATCGTCACTCCTGGCCACGCTCAGACCCGTAATCATCAGAACTATGGCAGACCTCCGCCGGCGCTGCACGCTTTTTGAGCCATCTTCCGGACGGCGTACGCTCCGGCGTTGATCGGCGCCGGGGCTTGTGCCATGGCGTCGCCAGGCGGGGCGCGGCCAAAGGCGGGCGCGCCGGAGCGACCAGGGGGGCAAAGCCATGACGATCTCGGTCAAGACGCCGACCACCGAGCAGATCCTGGAGCTGGCCGCGGGGTTCGGCATGCACCTGGAGCGGTCCGCGGCCGAGAGCTTGCGCGGCATCATGGCGGCAACCCTCGGCTCCTACGCCAGGGTCGACGAGCTGGTCGAGCCCGCCCTGCCGGTCCGCTATCCGCGGACCGCGGGCTGGCGGCCGGGGCCCGAGGAGAACCCGCTGAATGCCTGGTACTGGCGCTGCGAGATCGCGGGGGCGGCGGAGGGCGTGCTCGCCGGCAAGCAGGTCGCGATCAAGGACAACATCTGCGTCGCCGGCGTGCCGATGGCCAACGGCTCGCGCGTGCTCGAGGGCTACGTGCCGGACGTCGACGCCACGGTCGTGACCCGGATCCTGGACGCGGGCGGCCGGGTCGCCGGCAAGGCCGCCTGCGAGGACTTGTGCTTCTCGGCCGGCAGCCACACCTGCGTGACCGGCCCGATCCGCAATCCCTTCGCGCCCGAATATTCGGCCGGCGGCTCGTCCGGCGGCAGCGCCGCGCTGGTCGCATCAGGGGTGGTCGAGTGCGCCATGGGCGGCGATCAGGGCGGCTCGATCCGGACGCCGTCGGCCTGGTGCGGCGCCTACGGCCTGAAGCCCACCTGGGGGCTCGTGCCCTGCACCGGCGCCATGCCGATCGCCTACGCGCTCGATCACCTGGGCCCGATCTGCTCGAGCCCGGAGAACGTCGCCCGCCTGCTGACCGCGATCGCCGGCCCCGACCCGCTCGACCCGCGCACGGCTTTTTCCAGGCCCGGCGACTATCTGGGGGCGCTCGCGCGCGGCGCCGACGGGCTTCGGATCGGCATGCTGAAGGAGGGCTTCGCGCACGCGGTCAGCGATCCCGCGACCAGCGCGAAGGTGAGGCGCGCGATCGCGGTCCTGGGCGAGCAGGGGGCCGTGGTCAGCGAGGTCTCGGTGCCGATGCACGACGACGCGCCGCACGTCTGGACGGCGGTGATCCTCGAGGGCGCCACCGAGCTGATGATCAAGGGCAACGGCCAGGGCAACAACTGGAACGGCTACTACACGGTCTCGCTGATCGACGCGTTCGCGCGCGGCTGGCGCTCGCGCCCGGACGATCTGTCGGCGACCTGCAAGCTGGTCCTGCTGCTCGGCGAGTACCTCAACCGCCACTACCACGGCCGCTATCACGCCAAGGGCCAGAACCTGAAGCCCGTGGTCAAGGCGGCCTATGATACGGCACTCGAGCAGGTCGACATCCTGGCGATGCCGACCATCCCGTTCCCGGCGACCAGGCTACCCGCGGAAAACTGCCCGCTCGAGGAGTACATCGACCTCGCGCTCAACATGCAGCAGAACACCTGCCCGTTCGACGTCGCCGGGCATCCGGCGTTCACGATCCCCTGCGGCCTGGTCGACGGCCGGCCGATAGGCCTGATGCTGGTCGGCCGGCACATGGACGAGGCGACCCTGATCGCGGCCGCGCAGGCCTACGCCCAGTCGGTCGACTGGAAGACCCAGTAGCCGGCCTCCGCCCTCCTGTCCGGGGCAGAGGCCGGTCCTCGGGAGCGCGTTTACGAAGCCAGCGCGAGCGCGTCCTCGAGCGCCGGGTAGTCGGTGTAGCCGTGCTCGGTGCCGCCGTAGAAGGTGGCGGGATCGGGCGCGTTGAGGGGCGCGTTGCGGGCAAGGCGCAGCGGCAGGTCGGGGTTGGCGAGGAACGATGAGCCGAAGCTCACGAGATCGGCCTCGCCGCGGGCGAGCGCCGCCTCGGCGAGCGCGCGCGTGTAGCCGCCGTTGACCATCAGCGGGCCGCCGAACGCCTCTTTGAGATCGGGGACCAGCGGCCGCGCGCCTTCCGGCAGGGCATCGGCCGGCTCGACCACGTGCAGATAGGCGAGCCCGAAGGGAGCAAGCGCGAGCGCCGCATGGCCGAAGGTCGCGCGCGGGTCGCGGTCGCTCATGCTGTTGAAGTCGCTCTGCGGCGAGATGCGCACGCCGACCCGCCCGGGCCCCCAGACGCCGGCCACCGCCTCGGTCACCTCGAGCAGGAAGCGGGCGCGGTTCTCCAGGCTGCCGCCGTAGCGGTCGGTGCGCTGGTTGGTGCCGTCGCGCAGGAACTGGTCGATCAGATAGCCGTTGGCGCCGTGGATCTCGACGCCATCGAAGCCGGCCGCGAGCGCATGGCGCGCGCCCGGCCTCGAACTGGGCGACGATGCCCGGGATCTCGGCGGTCTCGAGCGCGCGCGGGGTGACGAACGGCTGCGGCCCGCTCGCCGTGAAGGCGTCGCCCGCGGCGGCGATCGCCGATGGCGCGACCGGCAGAGCGCCGTCCGGCTGCAGGGAGGGATGCGAGATCCGGCCGACGTGCCAGAGCTGCAGGAAGATCCGGCCGCCCGCGGCGTGCACGGCGTCGGTCACGCGCCGCCAGCCGGCGACCTGGTCCTCGCTGTGGATGCCGGGCGTGCCCGGATAGCCGACGCCCTGGGGCGAGACCTGGGTCGCCTCGGTCACGATCAGCCCGGCCGAGGCGCGCTGGGCGTAGTATTCGGCGGCGAGCGCTCCCGGGACGTTGCCCGGGCCGGCGCGGTTGCGGGTCATCGGCGCCATCACGACGCGGTTTCGCAGCGTGAGCGCACCGAGCTGGACGGGCGTGAAGAGGTCGGGTCGGGCCATCGCGGGTCTCCTCGGCTGGCTTGAAGAATGTATGTGCATACATACATATGCGGCTAGCCGGCCGTGTCAAGTATGTAATTGCGTACATTCTTTCGATGCTAGGATGGCCGCGGCAGGGATGTGACGACGATGGCAGGCAGGAGCACGCAGACGACCACCGGGACGGCCGCGCCCGCGGCCGCGCCCGAGGGCGTCCGGCGGCGCGACAGGGAGGCGACCAAGCAGGCGCTGCTGGCCGCGGGCGTGGAGGTCTTCGCCGAGCAGGGCTACGACGCCGCGACCACGCGCGCGGTGGCGCAGGCCGCGGGCGTCAACGAGCAGCTGATCCAGCGCTATTTCGGCGGCAAGGCGGGCCTCCTGCTCGCGATCATCGAGCGCTTCGGCGAGCAGGAGCGCGGCTGCTGCGCGCTGCCGCCGCCGTGTACCAGCGTCGAGGCCGAGATCCGCGGCTTTCTCGAGTACCAGCTCGAGCACGCGGCCGCGGTCGGCAAGATCTCCAAGGTCGCCCTCTACCGCTCGCTGTGCGATCCCGAGGTCGCCTGCGT
Source organism: uncultured Alphaproteobacteria bacterium (assembly GCA_963756905.1). Taxonomy (GTDB): domain Bacteria; phylum Pseudomonadota; class Alphaproteobacteria; order Geminicoccales; family Geminicoccaceae; genus DATAOG01. Next base: position 96,621 of record CAVWPO010000035.1, on the reverse strand, counting down.
GATCGGCCGCCAGTTCGCCGAGACCCGGGTCGCGCTGCTGCTAAAGCGTCTGGAGGCGCTGCGCGGGCGGGGGCTGATCGACCCGGATGCCGACCTCGAGGCGGCCGCGACCGCCCTTGCCTCCTTGAGCTTCGGCCTCGCCTTCGTCGACCAGCTGGTGTTCGGCGCCGACTGCGCGCGCCTGCGCCGCGTCGCCCGCCACGTCGCCCGCGTCTACGCCGCCGGCCTCGCGCCCCCGCCGCGCGCGGCCTGAGTGTCCTTGAGAGCGGCCGCGCAAGGTCGCCAACCGAGAGTGTCGCCCCTTCGGGAACGGGGCTGGCAACGGTCGCGGGACGAGCTGATCGATCTGCCGACCGGGGCGGCGCCGCTCGAGCGGCTTCTCTGTTGCCGCTATCGGGCTCGCGGCTTCCCGCTCAAGCGCAGCGTGGGCGAAAGGTCGGGCTGCGAACAGCTGGGCCGGGTTCAGGACGGCGCCAAAACGGGGCGGTCCGCAGGGCAGGGTAAAAGCCCCGTAAAATTCCGACGATTTTTTTACGGCGGACCCGCCAATCGTGCATAGCGTCGCTACGCTCGGCGCCACCATCTTCGCCTGGTCAGAAAGGAGCAGCTTTCTTGGGCTGCTCGTCGTGCTGAGCGCGCACCTGGTTGCGCGCTGGCAGGAGGAGCTGGCGCACTTCCTCCGGCTCCTCGACTGACAGCCCAGTCCCGGCGCTCGCTCGCCCGCAAACAAAAGAGGAGTCCGGTCGATGTTGGATGTCTTCATGCTGGTGATCGGGATCGGCTTCTTCGCGCTCTCGATCGGCTATGCGCTCGCCTGCGAGCGCCTCTGAACGGCAACGATGATGATCATTGACTATGCGCTCGCCATTCTCGTGACCGCCGGGCTGCTCGTCTACCTGACCTATGCGCTGCTGAGGCCCGAGCGGTTCTGAGGAGCAGAACGGCCATGACGTGGAATGGCTGGACCCAGATCGCCCTCTATTTCGTCGTGCTGACCGCGCTCGTGGTTCCGCTCGGACGCTTCATGGCGCGGGTGTTCGAAGGCGAGCGGACGTTCCTGTCGCCCGTCTTGCGCCCGCTCGAAGCCGTCCTTTATCGGGCCGCCGGCGTCGACGAGCGGCGCGAGCAGCACTGGCTCGCCTATACGGTCGCCATGCTCCTCTTCAACGCCGCGGGCTTTGTGCTGGTGTATGCGCTGCAACGCCTCCAGGCCATGCTGCCGCTCAACCCCGCGGGCATGCCGCCGGTGGCCCCGGATCTCGCCTTCAATACCGCCGTCAGCTTCACGTCGAACACCAACTGGCAGAACTACGGCGGCGAGAGCACGCTGAGCTACCTCACCCAGATGGCGGCGCTGACCAGCCAGAACTTCGTGTCCGCCGCCACCGGCATCGCGCTCGTCATCGCGCTGATCCGCGCCTTCGCGCGGGCGTCGGGCAAGACGGTCGGCAATTTCTGGGTGGACCTGACGCGCTGCACCTTATACGTGCTGCTGCCGCTGGCGTTCGTCAGCGCGCTCTTTCTCGTCTGGCAAGGGGTTCCGCAGAACATCGGACCCTATGTCGACGCGACCACGCTCGAAGGCGCGAAACAGACGTTGAGCCAGGGTCCGGCCGCCTCGCAGATCGCGATCAAGCAGCTCGGCACCAACGGCGGCGGCTTCTGGAACGCCAACTCGTCGGTGCCCTACGAGAACCCGACGCCGCTCAGCAACTTCGTCGAGATGCTCTACATCCTGCTGATCTCGGCGGCCCTGACCCACACCTTCGGGCGGATGGTCAAGGACGAGCGCCAGGGCTGGGCGCTCTACACGGCGATGTCGATCATCTTCCTTGCCGGCGTGGCGGTCACCTATTGGGCGGAAAGCGCCGGCAATGCCAACTTTGCCGCGCTGGGCCTCGATCCCGCCAACATGGAAGGCAAGGAGGTGCGCTTCGGCCTCGCCAATTCCAGCCTCTGGGCGGTGGCCACGACCGACGCCTCGAACGGCTCGGTGAATGCCATGCACGACAGCTTCACGCCGCTCGGCGGGATGATTCCGCTCATCAACATCATGCTTGGCGAAATCATCTATGGCGGCGTCGGCTCCGGTCTCTATGGCATGCTGCTGTTCGTCATCATCGCCGTTTTCATCGCCGGGCTCATGGTCGGCCGCACGCCGGAGTATCTCGGCAAGAAGATCGAGGCCAAGGAAGTCAAGATGGCCATTCTCGCCATCGTCGTCCTGCCGCTGTCGATCCTTGGCTTCATGGCGGTGGCGACCGTGGCGCCATTCGGCCTCTCCAGCATCCTGAACGCCGGGCCGCATGGCTTCAGCGAGATCATGTACCTCTATACCTCGCAGACGGGAAACAACGGCTCCGCCTTCGCCGGCATCACCGGCAATACCCTTTGGTACAACACGACCGGCGGCCTTGCCATGCTGATCGGGCGCTATTTCGTCATCATCCCGATGATGGCGGTCGCCGGCTCGCTGGTGGCGAAGAAGACGGTGCCGGCCTCAGCCGGAACCTTCCCGACGACCGGAAGCCTTTTCGTCGGCCTGCTCGTCGGCGTGATCCTCATCGTCGGCGGCCTCATCTATTTCCCGGCGCTGGCGCTCGGGCCGGTCGTCGAGCATCTCGCGATGCAAGCCCACACGCTGTTCTGACCCTCCGCATCCGGACCGACTCCCATGGCAACTTCCACCTCGCGCAAGCGGATGCCCGTGTCGGCCTTGACCGAGCCCAAGATCCTCATTCCGGCGATCGGCGCCGCGTTCGCCAAGCTCGATCCGCGGGTCTTGATGAAGAACCCGGTCATGTTCGTGGTCGAGGTCGTTGCTGCGCTGACCACGGTGATCTTCCTGCGCGACCTCGCGACCGGCGGCGAGCATCTCGGTTTCAGCTTCCAGATCATCCTGTGGCTCTGGTTCACGGTGCTGTTCGCCAATTTCGCCGAGGCGGTGGCGGAAGGCCGTGGCAAGGCGCAGGCCGAACTCGCTGCGGCGCACGCGGACCGAGACCCAGGCGAAGCTCCTGACCGGTGCCGATCGCACCAGGCACGAGATGGTGCCGGGCACGAGCCTCAAGATCGGCGACGTCGTGCTGGTGGAGGCAGGGGACGTCATCCCGTCGGATGGCGAAGTGATCGACGGCGTCGCCTCGGTCAACGAGGGGGCCATCACCGGCGAGTTGGCGCCCGTGATCCGCGAGAGCGGTGGCGACCGCTCGGCGGTCACAGGCGGCACGCAGGTGATCTCGGATTGGATCACGGTGCGCATCACCGCCGCGCAGGGCTCGACCTTCCTCGACCGCATGATCGGGCTCGTCGAGGGCGCCCAGCGGCAGAAGACGCCGAACGAGATCGCGCTCAACATCCTGCTCGCCGGCATGACCATCATGTTCGTGTTCGCGACCGCCACCATCCCGAGCTTCGCCCACTACGCGGGCGGCACGATCCCCATCGTGGTGGTGGTGGCGCTGTTCGTGACGCTGATCCCGACGACCATCGGCGCGCTGCTCTCCGCGATCGGCATCGCCGGAATGGACCGCCTGGTCCGCTTCAACGTGCTCGCCATGTCGGGCCGCTCGGTCGAGGCGGCAGGCGACGTCGATACGCTGTTGCTCGACAAGACCGGCACCATCACGCTCGGCAATCGTCAGGCGACCGAGTTCCTGCCGCTGACCGGCGTGGATCAGCGGGAGCTGGCCGATGCGGCTCAGCTCGCCTCGTTTCCGGACGAAACGCCCGAGGGTCGCTCCATTGTCGTGCTCGCCAAGCAGACTTACGGACTGCGCGGGCGCGAGATGGCGCCGCTTCACGCCCGCTTCCTTCCTTTCACCGCGCAGACGCGCATGAGCGGCGTCGACATCGACGGCAGCTCGATCCGCAAAGGCGCCGTCGAGGCGATCCTCGCGCATGTCGGACAAGACCTCGCCATCAACCGTGCGTTGCCGAGGAGTCGCGCCGGTGCGGCCGCCAATCCCATGCCGGCGGCGGCCCTCGCTGACCCGGCCGGCCGCGAGCTGATGGGCATCGCCGAGCGGATCGCGAAATCCGGCGGCACCCCTCTGGCGGTCGCTCGCGATGGCCGCCTGCTCGGCGCGGTGCATCTGAAGGACATCGTCAAGGGCGGCATCCGCGAGCGCTTTGGCGAGCTGCGGCGCATGGGCATCCGCACCGTGATGATCACCGGCGACAATCCGCTCACCGCGGCCGCGATCGCCGCCGAGGCGGGCGTCGACGACTTCCTGGCCGAAGCGACGCCCGAAGCCAAGCTCAAGCTGATCCGCGAGGAGCAGGCCAAGGGCAAGCTCGTCGCCATGTGCGGCGATGGCACCAACGATGCGCCGGCGCTGGCGCAGGCGGACGTCGGGGTCGCGATGAACACCGGCACGCAGGCGGCGCGCGAGGCCGGCAACATGGTCGACCTCGATTCCAACCCGACCAAGCTCATCGAGGTGGTCGAAATCGGCAAGCAGCTGCTGATGACCCGCGGTGCGCTCACCACATTCTCGATCGCCAACGACGTCGCGAAATATTTCGCCATCATCCCGGCGATGTTCGTCGCCTTCTATCCCCAGCTGCAGGCGCTGAACGTCATGCGGCTCGCGACGCCGGAGAGCGCGATCCTGTCCGCCATCATCTTCAACGCCCTGATCATCATCGCGCTGATCCCGTTGGCCCTGAAAGGCGTCGCCTACCGCCCGACCGGTGCCGCCGCGCTCTTGCGGCGCAATCTGCTCATCTATGGGCTCGGTGGCCTCGTCGTGCCCTTCATCGGCATCAAGGCGATCGACATCGTGATCACCGGTATCGGGCTCGCCTGAGGACGATGGCAATGGCTCAGCAAATTCGCCCGGCGCTGGTGCTGATCGTGCTCCTTACGCTGATCACCGGCGTCCTCTATCCGTTCGTGATCACTGGCATTGCCCAGGTGGCATTCCAGCACCAGGCCAATGGCAGCCTGATCGAGCGGGACGGTCACGTGGTCGGCTCGGAGCTGATCGGCCAGGGTTTCACGAGCGACCGTTACTTCCACAGCCGGCCGTCGGCCGCCGGCAAGGACGGCTACGATGCCAGCGCCTCCGGCGGCTCGAATCTTGGCCCGACCAGTCGCGTGCTGATCGACCGCGTTCGCGCGGACGTGGCCAGGCTCCGAGCCGAGAACCCGGGGGCCGAGGTGCCAACCGATCTGGTAACCGCCTCCGGCAGTGGCCTCGACCCGGACATCTCGCCGCGTGCTGCCCTGTTTGAGGTGCCTCGCGTGGCCAAGGCCCGCGGACTGTCGGAGGAGGCGGTTCGTGCCCTGGTCAGAGAGCAGAGCGAGCATCGAACGTTCGGGCTGCTCGGCGAGCCGCGGGTCAACGTGCTGCGTCTCAACCTCGCCCTCGATCGGCTCTCGGGCAGCTGACGAAGGCGCCATTGAGGTCAACCGACGTGCAGCTGCGTACCCCAGGAATGGCCCGATCCCGCGGGATCGATCTGTTCGGCGCGTCGCTCGCGGGACAGGCCATCCGGACCGCCCTTCGCGGGCTCGACCCGCGCGTCCTCAGCGGCAAACCCGGTGATGCTCGTGATCGAGGTGGCGGCTGTCCTGACCACGGTTCTCGCGGCTCGCAGTCTGCTGGTGGGCGACGCCGCCCTGGCGGCGTTCACGGGTCCGGTCGCCGTCTGGCTCTGGCTCACGGTCTTCCTGGCAAGCTTGGCCGAGGCCATGGCCGAGGCGAGGGGCAAGGCCCGCGCCGGCCGCCTGCGCGCGCTCGGGGACGAAGTCCCGGCGAAGCTGCTCGTGCTGCCGCAGAATGCCAATCTGTCGCGGGTGTACGAAACGGTCTCCAGTCATGCGCTGCGCGCGGGCGCGCTCGTGCTCGTCGAGGCGGGGGATGTCATCCCGGCGGATGGCGAAGTCGTCGAGGGCGTCGCCGAGGTCGACGAATTCGCCATCACCGGTGAGTTGGCACCAGTGATCCGCGGGAGTGGCGGCGATCGCTCCGCTGTCACCGGCGGCACGCGCGTCGTGTCGGATTGGCTCAAGGTCCGGGTCACTGCCAGGGCTGGCGAGAGCTTCCACGACCACGTCACCCTGCTGGTCGAGACCGCACGGCGAAATACGACATGGCGCACAGTCGCGTTGACCGCTCCTCTCATGGGCGCCGCAGTGCTGGTCGTGATCGTCGTCGCGGTCGTTCAGCCCTTTCAGACCCCGCCTGCAGCGCCGGCTCTGGCGGCTTTTCTGATCGCGCTTCTCTCAGCCCTCATGCCGGCCGCGGCAGCCGCGACGCTCTCGGCGCTCGGGATCGCGAGCATGAGCCGGCTGGTTGAAGCCAACGTCATCGCCAAATCGGGCTCGGCGGTCGATGCCGCCAGCAGGATCGGCACGATCCTCCTCGACAAGACCGGAACGATCACGCTCGGCGGCCGCATGGCCGAACAGTTCGTGGCCCTGCCGGGAATGCTCGAACGGGACCTGGCGGAAACCGCGTTGCTCGCCTCGTTGAGTGACGACACGCCCGAGGGCCGCTCGATCGTCGCGCTTGCAGAGCAGAAGTATGGGCTCGTCGCGGAGCCAGGGCGGATCCGGGGGTTCGTCCCGTTCAGGGCAGAAACGCGGATCAGCGGTGCCCAACTGCGTGAGGGCGGGGAGGTCAGCAAGGGCGCCATCGATGCCATCCTTGCGCACGTCGGTGCGACCGCGACGGTGGACCTCGAGCGCATAGTCGACCACATTGCCCGATCGGGCGGAACGCCGCTCGCCGTCAGCCGGGATCGGCGGATCCTGGGGGTCGTGCACCTGAAGGACACCGTCAGGCCCGGCCTGCACGCCCGCTTTGCGCAACTGCGCCAGATGGGCATCCGCACGATCATGGTCACCGGCGACAATCCGCTCACCGCTGCGACCATCGCCGCCGAGGCAGGCGTGGACGACTTTGTGGCCCAGGCCAGCCCCGAGGCCAAGCTCGGGCTGATTCGCGACCAGCAGGCGAAGGGCAGCCTGGTCGCGATGTGCGGCGACGGCACCAACGACGCGCCCGCGCTCGCCCAGGCGGACCTCGGGGTCGCCCTCAACCTCGGCACGGCGGCGGCGCGCGAGGCGGGCAACATGATCGACCTCGACAGCGACCCGATCAAGCTGATCGAGCTCATCCGAGCCGGCAGGCAGCTCTTGATGGCGCGCCGGGCGCTGACAATTTTCGCAGTCACCAACGACATCGCCAAATACTTCGTCATCCTGCCGGCGCTGTTCATGGCCGCTTACCCCAAGCTGAGCGCGTTCAATGTCATTGACCTCGCAAGCCCGGCGAGCGCGATCCTTTCGACCGTGATCTTCAATGCGATCGTCATTGTCCTGCTGGTGCCACTCGCGCTCCGCTGGGTGCGCCATGCGCCGGCAACCGCGCCCACACTCCGGCGCCGCAATCTGCTGGTCTACGCGCTCGGCGGGCTGATCGTGCCGTTGATCGGCATCAAGGTCGTCGATTTTGCGATCACCGGGCTTGGCTTGGTTTGAGCGATGAGGATGCAGGTCGTCGACGCGGAGCTCTGATGATGGCGAGAGCCCAGGCGGGAGCGGCGGTGGACGAAGATGGCTGAAGACGAGGGCCGACCCGTTCCCGAGGCGCTCCTCGAGGCGGCGAAGAAGGAGGGCCGCGGCCGGCTCAAGATTTTCCTCGGCCCCTATCCGGGGGTCGGCAAGACCTACTCGATGCTGCAGGCGGCCCAGGAACGTCGGCGCGAAGGCGTCGACGTCGCGGTCGGCGTGATCGAGAACTCACGGGCGCGCCGAGACCGAGGCCCTGATCCGCGGCCTCGAGGTCGTGCCGCGACACAAGCTTGGCTATCGGGGCCGCGTGTTCGGCGAGATGGATCTCGACGCGCTGCTCTGGCGGCGGCCGAAGCTCGCGATCGTCGACGAGCTCGCGCACACCAACGTCCCCGGCAGTCGGCACACCAAGCGCTGGCAGGACGCCGAGGAGCTGCTGTCCGCCGGCATCGACGTCTACACCACGCTCAACATCCAGCATCTCGAGAGCCTGAACGACGTGGTCGCGCGCATCTCGGGCGTGCGGGTGCGCGAGACCCTGCCCGACAAGGTCCTCGAGATGGCCGACGAGATCGAGCTGGTCGACCTGCCGCCGGACGACCTGATCCAGCGGCTGCGCGAGGGCAAGGTCTACATCCGCGACCAGGTCGGCCGCGCGATCCGCAACTTCTTCAGCAAGGGCAACCTCACCGCCTTCCGCGAGCTCGCCATGCGCGCCGCGGCGGCCCGGGTCGACGCCCAGATGGTCGACTATATGCGCGCGCACGCGATCGCGGGCCCCTGGCCGACCCAGGACCGGCTGCTGGTGTGCGTCAACGAGTCTCCGGTCGCCAAGAAGCTCGTGCGCACCGCCAAGCGGATGGCCGACCGGGCGCGCATGCCGTGGCTTGCGGTCAGCGTCCACACGCCGAGACACGACGGCCTGCCCGACGACGCCAAGGACCGGATCGCGGAGGCGCTCCGGCTGGCCGAGAGCCTTGGTGGCGAGACCGCGACCCTGAATGCCGAATCCGACGTCGCCGGAGAGATCGTGGGCTTTGCCCGGTCGCGGAACGTCAGCCGGATCCTGCTCGGCCGGCCGCGGCGGCGGCGCTGGTCCGCCTGGCTGCGCGAGCGGGTCACCAAGCGCCTGCTCGATACCGCCGGCCAGTTCGAGATCACGATCGTGACCCCCGAGGAGGAGGCGGCGCCCGGCCAGGTGATCGAAGCGGGCGCGACCACGCTCCGACCCGATCTCAGCGCGCTCGGCTGGGCGACGCTCGCGGTCGCGATCGCGACCGCGCTATCCCATGCCGCCCACCGCTTCCTGCCGCTTGCCAACCTGTCCCTGATCTTCCTGATGGCGGTCCTGCTGGTCGCGATCCGGTTCGGGCTCTGGCCGTCGGTCTATGCCAGCCTGCTGAGCTTCGCTGCCTACAATTTCTTCTTCACCCAGCCTTATCACACCTTCAACGTCACGCACCGCGAAGACCTGCTGACGGTGGTCCTGTTCCTCGTGGTTGCCGTGATCGTCGGCAATCTGGCGGCGCGGCTCAAGGCCCAGGTCGAAGCCATGCGCACGACCGCGAGACGCACCGCCAATCTCTACGACTTCAGCCGCAAGATCGCGGGCGCCGCGGCGCTCGACGACGTGCTCTGGGCGGCGGTCCATCACGTCGCCTCGACCCTTCAGTGCCACTCGCTCGTCCTTTTGCCGCGCGACGGTCGGCTCGAGATCGCCGCGGGCTACCCGCCGGAAGACCAGATCTCCGTGACCGCCCGGGGGGCGGCGCAGTGGACCTGGGAGCACGGCCAGCCGGCCGGCTGGAGCTCGGACACCCTGCCGGCGTCGGAATGGCTGTTCCTGCCGCTCAAGACCGGCCGTGGCCGGCTGGGCCTCCTGGGCATCTCGTTCGAGGCCCCCAAGCGGCAATTGACCGAGGAGCAGCGGCGCCTGCTGGAAGCGCTGGTCGACCAGGTGGCGGTCGCGATCGAGCGCACCCATCTGGCCAGCGACATCGAGGACGCGCGGCTCCTGACCGAGACCGAGCGGCTGCGCTCGGCGCTGCTGTCGTCGGTGTCGCACGATCTGCGCACGCCCCTGGTCTCGATCATCGGCTCGGCCACCAGCCTGGCCAGCTGCGAGGGCGCGCTCACGGATGCCGACCGCGCCCAGCTGCTGCAGACGATCCTCGAGGAGAGCGAGCGCCTGAACCGGTTCGTGCAGAACCTTTTGGACATGACGCGGCTCGGCTACGGCGCCCTGCAGCCGAACCGCGACTGGGTCGACCTGCGCGAGATCGTCGGCCGGGCGGCACGGCAGATGGCGCGATCGCCCTCGGCCCTGAAGGTCGAGGTCGACATCCCGGCGAGCGTGCCGCTGCTCTACGTCGATCCGGTGCTGATCGAGCAGGTCCTGGTCAACATCCTCGACAACGCCGCCAAGTACTCGCCGGCGGGCGGGCGGGTCGGGATCGCGGCCGCCCTCGAAGGCGACGAGGTCAGCGTGCGGGTGAGCGACCAGGGGCCGGGCATCCCCGCCGAGGCGCGCACGACCGTGTTCGATGTGTTCTACCGGGTGCGCGCCGGCGACAAGCAGACCGCGGGCACCGGCCTCGGGCTCTCGATCTGCCGCGGCCTGATCGAGGGCCACGGCGGTCGGATCGAGGCCCTGCCGGGCCCGGGCGGGCGGGGCGCGACGATCGCCTTCTGGCTGCCCGTGCGGCCGGTGCCGGAGGTGGCGGAGGCGGCGGACGGCGGCGATGAGCGCGAGGCCGCCGCGGACGGTGGCGATCAGCGCGAGGCCGCCGCGGACGGCGGGGCGACCCTGCCATGAGCACCGATCGCCTCGCCCGCATCCTGGTGGTCGACGACGAGCCCCAGATCCGCAAGTTCCTGCGGATCAGCCTGACCGCGCACGGCTACGAGGTGATCGAGGCCGCGCGCGGCGAGGAAGCCGTCGCCCGGTCCGCGACCGAGAGCCCCGATCTCGTGATCCTCGACCTCGGCCTGCCGGATTTCGACGGCCAGGAGGTGATCGCGCGGATCCGCGAATGGTCGAAGCTGCCGATCATCGTGCTGTCGGTGCGCGCCGCCGAGGCCGAGAAGGTGGCAGCCCTCGATCTCGGCGCCGACGACTACATCACCAAGCCGTTCGGGATCCACGAGCTGCTGGCCCGGGTCCGCGCCGTGCTGCGCAGCCGCAGCCTGGAGGGCGAGCGACCTCTGGCGGTGGTGACCGTCGGCGACCTCGCGATCGACATCCCCCGCCGCCGGGTTCGCCTCGCCGGGACCGAGGTCAGGCTGTCGCGCAAGGAGTTCGCGCTCCTGCGCCTGCTCGCCCGGCACGCCGGCCGGATCGTGACCCACCAGCAACTGCTGCGCGAGGTCTGGGGGCCGGCGCACGAGCACGAGACCCACTATCTCCGGATCTACATCGGCCACCTGCGCCAGAAGCTCGGCGACGACCCCACCCAACCCCGCTACATCGGCAACGAGCCGGGGGTCGGCTATCGCCTGCTCGACGCGGATTGCGAGTGACCGCCTTGCCGAGTTCGCACCGACCCAGCCCGCGCCTGCAGGAGGCGGAGATCGTCGGATCCGACCCGGCGGCCCGCGCCGACGCGCAAAACGACCCGACAACTCAGCGCCCGCTTACGCCCGAGGCCCCGATCCGACCAACCAACGATCGCGCCGGCAGGCCCGGTCGCCGCCCTCCGGACGCCGGCGCCCGAGCGGCAGCGCGGCCCGGTAACGGCCCCATGATCTCGCGCTTCGGCCCGATCTTCTACGTGATCGGCCTGCTCCTGATCGGTCTTGGCGGGGTCATGCTCGTCCTCGCCCTGTTCGACCTGGGCGTCACCAACTCCGACTGGCGGACCTTCGTCACGGCCGGCGCGGCGACCGTCTTCTTCGGCGGATCGCTGGCGCTGGCGAACCGCGGCGACAACTTCAACCTCGACGTCGCCCAAGGCTTCATGCTGACCACGCTGGCGTGGCTCGCGGTGGTCGCCGCCGGCGCCCTGCCGTTCGTGTTCTCGCGGAGCCGGCTCTCGATCGCGGACGCCTTTTTCGAATCGATGTCGGGCTTCACGACCACCGGCTCGACCGTCATCGTCGGCCTCGACCAGCAGCCGCCCGGCCTCCTGCTCTGGCGCTCGCTGACCCAGTGGATCGGCGGCCTCGGCATCGTCGTCATGGCGATCATCATGCTGCCGTTCCTGCGGGTCGGCGGCATGCAGCTGTTCCGCACCGAATCCTCCGAGCGCTCGGACAAGATCTTCCCGCGGGCGGTCGAGATGAGCCGCTGGATCAGCTCGGCCTACCTGCTGCTCACGGTGCTCTGCACGATCTCCCTGAAGCTCGCCGGCATGGGCTGGTTCGATGCCTGCAACCACGCGATGGCGACCCTCGCGACCGGCGGCTTTTCGACCAAGGACGCCTCGATCGCCTACTTCCACAGTCCGGCGATCGAATGGGTCGAGGTCGTGTTCATGACCAGCGGGGCGCTGCCGCTCACCTTCTATGTCCGGGCGTCGCTCCAGGGCCCGCGCTCGATGCTCGAGGACGCCCAGGTCTGGGTCTTCCTCCTCGTCCTCGGCGCCGCCATCCTGGTGATGACCTTGTGGGTGTCGCTCGAGCTCGGCACGCCGGCCTCGGAAGCGCTCCGGCTCGCGGCTTTCAACGTCACCTCGATCATCACCGATACCGGCCTGACCTCCGCCGACTACAATCAGTGGGGGAGCTTCGCCATCGGCATCTTCTTCCTTTTGTACTTCGTCGGCGGCTGCGCCGGCTCGACCGCGGGCTCGATCAAGATCTTCCGCTGGCGCATCATCTTCGCCTCGGTGCGCGCCCAGTTTCACAGCATGCGCCGGCCGCACGAGGTCATGGTCGCGACGTACAGCGGCCGGCGTCTGACCCCGGAGCTGATGGCGTCGGTGGTCAACTTCTTCTTCCTCTACATCCTGACCTTCGCCACCCTGTCGACCGCGATGATGCTGTTCGGGGTCGATTTCCTCAGCAGCGTCAGCGGCGTGGCGCAGGCGATGGCGAACGCCGGGCCGGGGCTTGGCACCATCATCGGGCCGGCCGGCAACTTCGCCGCGCTCCCGGATGCCGCCAAGTGGATCGTGAGCATCGCCATGCTCCTCGGCCGGCTCGAGCTGTTCACGATCCTGGTGCTCCTGACCCCGGCCTTCTGGCGGTCCTGAGGACCGGCCGGACCTGGGTCGGGCGCGCCCCGCTTCCGGACCGGCGCGCGCGCTTCAGCCAAGGATGGCGCGGCGGCGCTCGAGGCTTGCCGCCGGCCAGAGCGTCTGCTGGTCGTAGTAGTCCTCGAACGCCGGCACGCCCTTTGGCAGCGCGATCCAGGGCAGCTTCGATCGGGTGTAGATGTGCACGTCCGGCGGCAGGGCCGTGGGATCGTCGAGCGTGCCGACGCGCACGAAGCGGAGCGCCCTGCGAGCGCCATAGTCGCTCCAGACCGCGGTCCGACACTTTGGGCAGCGATGGATCTCATGCGGCCGGCCGCTGTCGGTCGGCACCGCGACCGGCTCCGGCGCGCCCGCCAGCAAAGCGATCCGGTCGGTCTCGATCAGGGCGTTGAGCACGAAGGCGCTGCCGGTCTGGCGCTGACAGTCGCGGCAGTGGCAGCAATGCACGAACATCGGCGCCGAGCCGAGCCGGTACCGCACCGCCCCGCACGCGCAGCCGCCCTCCAACCCTTCAGTCATCGGTTCCCTCCAAGGGCAGGTCGTATGCGCTTGATCCCACTCTACTCTCGTCTGCAGACAAGCTGAGCCAGGCAGCCAGGCTCAGCCGGCTTCAGCGGCGTGATCGTCCGCCTGACCGGCGGGCTCGTCCGGAGATCGCGAGCGAAGGAAAGCGGCTGGAGCCAATGCGCAGGACCAGGACCGCGAGCGCGAGGACGAGAATCCCGCCGGCGATGATCAGGATCGCGAGGTCGGCCTTGTGCTCGACGCTGGCGTGGCTGATCAGGAGCCGGGTCAGCGCCGTGATCGCGATGTAGATCAGGAAGCGCACGGGCATGTGGTTGGTCCGGAAATAGATCCCGACCATCGCCCCCAGCTCCAGATAGATGAACAGCAGCAGGATGTCCTCGATCGACGCTCCGCCCTGCAGAACCATGGCCCGGAAGGCGAAGCCCGCCGACCAGACCGTGGTCGCGCCGATCACGAACAGGGCGAGGAAATGGAAGGCGCGGACCAGGAGGCCGCCGACGGCATCGGCGATCACGTGCAGGCGCTGGTCGCTGCTCTTGAGCTGGCGGAGGGAAATCATGGTCGCTCCCGGCGGACGGCGATCAAGCTTGTCAATACCCGCCCGGCGTCGTGAGGACCAGAAACAACCCGCCCGCCGGAGGCGCCGGCGCCCTGGCGCTCAGGGCAGCGCCGTGATCCCGGGCAGCCGGCCGAGCTCCGCCTCGATCAGCCCGGCGTCCGGCTGGCTGCTCTGGGCGCCGAGCCGGGTGCAGGCGAGGCCCGCGGCGACGCTCGCCCGGCGCAGCGCCTCGGGCAGCGTCCGACCGAGATCGAGCCCGGCGGCGAGGACGCCCGCGAAGGCATCGCCCGCGCCGGTGGTGTCGACCGGCTCGACCGCCAGCGCCGGCACGAGGTGGCCGCCCGCCGGCCCGATCGCGAGCGCGCCCTGCCCGCCGAGCGTGACGACGCAGGTGAGGCCGTGGCGCCGCGCGAGGCTCCGCGCCAGGTCGGCGGGCTCGCCGCCACTGCCGGCCGCCATCTCGGCCTCGATCTGGTTGACCACCAGCAGATCGAGCGCGTCCAGCACGCGCGCCGGCAGCGCACGGGCCGGGGCGAGGTTCAGGATCGTGCGCGCGCCCAGCACCCTCGCCCGCTCGAGCAGCGCGAAGGTCGCCTCGGGCCGGATCTCGTTCTGGCAGAGCAGGGTCACGCCGGGGCCGAGCTCGCCGTCCTCGATCTGGCCGGCGTGGGTCTCGAGGTTGGCGCCGCTCGCGACCATGATCTGGTTCTCGGCCTCGCGGTCGACCCCGATCACGGCGATCCCGGTCGCCCCCGCGGAGGTCCCGATGCCGGTGCCATCGACCCCCGCGGCCGCGAGCGCCTTGCGCGCGAAGCGGCCGAAGTCGTCGTCGCCGACCTGCCCGACCATGCGCACCGTGGCCCCCGCCCGGGCGGCCGCCGCCGCCTGGTTGGCGCCCTTGCCGCCGGCCGCCTGCGCATAGCCCGGGCAGAGCACGGTCTCCCCCGGCCGCGGCAGGGTCTCGACCCGAAACACGAGGTCGACGTTCAAGGATCCGAACACGAGCAGCATCCGCGCCCCCCGATGGCACTCCATCTAGAGCGGATTCGCGCGGCACTGCCAAGTCCCGGATCGCGGCCGGCCGCCGGCGCGGCACCGCCGGCCTGGATGCAAGCTTGGCATGCGAGCCGGACACGAGCGCCGGGCATGCGGGCTTGCCAAGCCCGCGCGGCGTCCTCTATCTGAGCCGCGCAAGGCCGCGGACGCGCACCAGCGGAGAGCCTGATGATCGAGCCCGAGGAGATCTTCGTCGACGCGCCAAGCGTCGCCTGCGACGGCGGCGGCGTGCTCGGCCATCCGCGCGTCTGGCTCGCGATCCCGGCCTCGGGCCGGGTCGAGTGCCCCTACTGCAGCCGGATCTTCATCTATCGTCCGGGCGCCGCCGCCGGCGCGGCCATCGCCGCCACCGCACCCGCGGGCGTCCAGGCCGGCGATCCGTCGGCCGCGGTCGACGCCGAGCCCCAGGGCTAGGAGCGGCAGCGCCCGGGTCGGGCGGTCCCGCGGGAGCCGGCGGAGAACCTAGCGCTTGGAGAACTGGAAGCTGCGGCGGGCCTTGCGCAGGCCGTACTTCTTGCGCTCGACCCGGCGCGAGTCGCGGGTCAGGTAGCCGCCCATCTTGAGCGGCGGGCGCAGCATCGGGTCGTAGGCGATCAGCGCCCGGCTGATGCCGTGGCGGACCGCGCCCGCCTGCCCCGACAGGCCGCCGCCCTTGACCGTGCAGACGACGTCGAACTGCTGCGCGCGGCTCGCGACCACGAACGGCTGGTTGATGATCATGCGCAGCACCGGCCGCGCGAAGTAGACCTCGATGTCGCGGCCGTTGACGGTCACCCGGCCGGCGCCCGGCTTGAGCCAGACCCGGGCGACCGCGTCCTTGCGCCGCCCGGTCGCATAGGCGCGCCCCTGGCGGTCGATCTTGGGCGTCGGCGGCGCGATCTCGGGCTCGGGGGCGACGGTCTGCGCCAGGTCCTTGAGGTCGGCCAGCGTGCGGGTCGGATGATCAGCCATCGGCGAGCTCTTTGACCGTGTTCTTGCGGTTGAGGACGGTGACGTCGAGGGCCGCCGGCGCCTGGCCCTGATGCGGATGCTCCGGGCCCGGGTAGACGTGCAGCTTCTTCAGCTGCTGGCGGGCGAGCGCGCCGCCCGGCAGCATGCGCTGGACCGCCTTCTCGATCAGGCGCTCGGGATGGGCGCCCTCCAGGATCTGCTGCGCCGTGCGCTGCTTGATCCCGCCCGGATAGCCGGTGTGCCGGTAGTAGGTCTTCTGGCCGCGCTTGTTGCCGGTCAGCGCCACCTTGTCGGCGTTGACCACGACCACGTGATCGCCGCAGTCGATGTGCGGCGTGTACATGGCCTTGTGCTTGCCGCGCAGCCGGGTCGCGACCAGCACGGCGAGCCGCCCGAGCACGAGGCCCTCGGCATCGATCAGGCACCAGCCGCGGCTGACGTCCTTGGGCGTGGCGGAAAAGGTCTTCATCGGAGCGGGGCCCAAGCCAGGCTTTGCGGCCGGACGGCGGTCCGAACGGCCAAACGACACCTTGCCCGGACCGAGCCCGATCCGAGCGCCGGCGCATAGCTAGGCCGAAGCGCCCGCCCTGTCAACGGCCCGGACGCGGATCGGCCGGCCCGCCTCAGCGATGGTCGGGCGGGATCGCGTAGGTGCCGGTGACGTGGCAGACGGGCTCCGGGTCGCCGGCCGAGCGCATGACCACCTCGCCGACCGCGAGCCGGCGGCCGAGCTTCAGGAGCCGGCCCTCGGCCAGCACGTCCGCCGGCCGCGGCCGGGTCAGGAAGTGGACCGTCATGCTGGTGGTCATGGCGAGCTCGACCGGGCCGATCATCGACAGCACGAGGCCATAGAGCGTGATGTCGGCGAGCGCCATCAGGGCCGGGCCGCAGATCGTCCCGCCCGGCCGGCGCAAAAGGTCGCCATAGGGCAGGCGGACCACCACGTCGCCAGCCGCGAAGCGCTCGATCACGCACCCGAGCTGGCCGACATAGGGCACCCCCTGCCAGGCCAGCGCCTGAAACGCCTCGGCCGTGATCCGGGCGCCACCGGGCTCGCCCTCCACCATGCCTGCCGCTCCCTCAGCTGTCCCCTCGTTGCCGCCGTGCTCAGCCGACCGTCTCGCCGGTCCATGGGTTGAATACCGGTACGCCGGTCCTCGCAAAATCGGCGAGGTTGCGGGTCGCGACGCAAAGACCTGCCACCACCGCGGTCGCCGCAATCAGCAAGTCGGGCTGCGGGAACGTGTGACCCATCGCCTTGCCCCGCTGCACCAGCCTCCGCCACTCCAGGATGACCTCTTCGTTCAGTTCGAGTATGCGTCCTTCGAACCAGGGGCGAAGATGATCGTCGAGCCACGCTCGAAGCCGATCCTGTAGTTCGTGGTCCGGCTGGCGCTCGATGCCGTAGCGGATTTCGGCCAGCGTGATCCGGCTCAGATAGAGCAGTTCCGGCGGTTGCGCGTCAGCCCAGCCTCTGACCGTGGGGTGACACCGCGCCCGACGTAGCTCCGAGACGACGTTGGTATCAATCAGGAACCGCGTCAGAGCTCGACCTCGCGCACCGGGCTGCGCTCGCCTTCGAAGTCGAAGTCGACCTCTCGAAGCGGCGATCGAGAGAGCAGCTCGTAGAGGCTCGGCCGGGCGGCGGGTTGAATCATCCGGGCGAACGCGGCGGCCGAGACCACCACCACGGCGTCCTCGCCATAGACCGTGACGCGCTGTGGGCCCTCCTCACGCGCCCGCCGTACCAGATCGCTGAAGTGCGCTTTGGCGTCCTGAAGCTTCCAGCCGCGGTAGCCGGCCAGAGCCGGAAGGCGACGGCGACGGCGCGCGTCGGGATCGTCGGCAGGCTGCATGTGGTCGCCTCATGCTGACCATGTTGGTCATCAAATATGTGGCGCCCACCCGATCGTCAAGATCCGCCCGGCTCGCGGCCGTCGAGCGTCTTGGAAGCTGGAACCGTTCTGGTGTAGGACTGGCGCTCCGCCCGAGGTGCGGGTGGCAGGAGGCGCAGGGAGCGAGGGTCATGGCCGACGAACGAGAAAAAGCCACTACGCAGCACCGCCTGGTTCGGGCATCCGGACCGCGACGGCTTCCTGCATCGCAGCTGGATGAAGAACCAGGGCTTTCCGGCCGACCTGTTCGACGGCCGGCCGGTGATCGGGATCTGCAACACGTTCTCCGAGCTCACCCCCTGCAACGCCCACTTCCGCGAGCTCGCCGAGCGGGTCAAGCGCGGGGTCTACGAGGCCGGCGGCTTCCCGCTCGAGTTTCCGGTCTTCTCCACGGGCGAATCCAACCTCCGCCCGACCGCGATGCTGTTCCGCAACCTCGCCTCGATGGACGTCGAGGAGGCGATCCGCGGCAACCCGGTCGACGGCGTCGTCCTGATGACCGGCTGCGACAAGACCACGCCCGCCCTGCTGATGGGTGCTGCGTCCTGCGACGTGCCGGCGATCGTGCTCTCGGGCGGGCCGATGCTGAACGGCAAGTTCCGCGGCCAGGACATCGGCTCGGGCACCGACGTCTGGCGGTTCGCCGAGGAGGTCAAGGCGGGCGAGATGAGCCTCGAGGACTTCATGGACGCCGAGGCTTGCATGCACCGCTCGGCCGGCCATTGCATGGTCATGGGCACGGCCTCGACGATGAACTCGATGGCCGAGGCCTTGGGCATGAGCCTGCCGGGCTGCGCCGCGATCCCGGCGGTCGACAGCCGCCGGCGGGTGATCGCCCAGCTCACCGGCCGGCGCATCGTCGACATGGTCAAGGAGGACCTGCGCATCTCCAAGGTCCTGCGACGCGAAAACTTCCTGAACGCGGTGCGCGCCAACGGGGCTTTGGGCGGCTCGACCAACGCCGTGATCCACCTGATCGCGATCGCCGGCCGGGTCGGCGTGCGCTTCGGCCTCGACGACTGGGACGAGTACGGGCACGACGTGCCGACCTTGGTCGACATCATGCCGTCCGGCCGCTTCCTGATGGAGGACTATTACTACGCGGGCGGCCTGCCGACGGTCATGCGCACCCTCGGCGAGCACGGCCTGCTCGAGAAGAACGCGCTCACGGTCACCGGCCAGAGCATGTGGGCGAACGTCAAGGACGCGCCCAACTGGAACACCGACGTGATCCGGACCTTCGACAACCCGCACACGGCGCACGGCGGGATCGCGGTCCTGCGCGGCAACCTCGCCCCCGACGGCGCGGTCCTCAAGCCCTCGGCCGCGACGCCCGCCCTGATGAAGCACCGCGGCCGCGCGGTCGTGTTCGAGACCATCGAGGACTACAAGGCCAAGATCAACGACGAGGCGCTCGAGGTCGACGAGACCTGCATCCTCGTGCTCAAGAACTGCGGCCCCAAGGGCTATCCCGGCATGTCCGAGGTCGGCAACATGGGCCTGCCGCCCAAGGTGTTGCGCAAGGGCGTGCGCGACATGGTCCGGGTCTCGGACGCGCGCATGAGCGGCACCGCCTACGGCACCGTGGTCCTGCACGTCTGCCCCGAGGCGGCCGCCGGCGGCACGCTGGCCCTGGTCCAGAACGGCGATCTGATCGAGCTCGACGTCGAGGCGAGGCGCCTGCATCTCGAGGTCAGCGACGCAAGAGCTCGCGCGGCGCCGCGCCGCCTGGAGCCCGCCCGCGCCGGCCATGACCTCGGGCTACCAGAAGCTCTACGTCGACACCGTGCTGCAGGCCTCCGAGGGCGCCGACCTCGACTTCCTGCGCGGCTGCCGCGGCGCCGCCATCCCGCGCGAGAGCCACTGAGCAGGATGCGCAAGGCCAACCAGAGCGACGGGCCCGAGCGGCAGCGCCGAGGCGAAGCACCGGCGGCTTGTCGGACAAGCGCAGCGGCCGGGCAAGCCCGAGCTTTGCCGAGCGCGCCCGTCGGCACCGGGAAGCGCTGCGTGGGCGCGTGCACAGCGACAGCGCCGAACTGATCAGGGAAGATCGGGATCGGGACTACGACAACGCATCGTGGTCAGGGGCGAGGGTCGGGCGCCTGAGGGGGGATGACGTTGCGAACCCGGCAGCGCATTCGCGAGCGCTCGCCCCTCGATGGCAGCCGCGAGCGCCGCGTGCGGGCTCGCCGCGGCGGTTGGCTCGATTCGCCAGCTCCGGGCGCGGGCGACATTGCGTGGCGGTCCGCGGGCGCAGCCCTGCGAATTCGCAACCGAACATTAACCTTTGCGCCATTAGCCTTTCCTTTGGATGGTCCATGCGACCCTGGGACTCTGCAACGCGCGCTTTGTTCTTCGCGGTCAGGACTCCCAGGATCTCATGGACCATCGAACCCCCGCACCCTGAGGGCTGCGGGTTGACGAAAGGTTAACGGGCGGCATGGGATCAGGTCGCGGCCCACGACATCTCGCGACGCGATCACCCCGGGCAAGGTCGGATGCCCGGCTGCGGAAGAGGGGAGCCTGAGATGACCGGGACGACTGTCGAAACCTCGACCGAGCGCCGGCGGGCGGTCGCGGACTGCATCGAGGACGTCAAGGCGATCGTTCGCGAGCAGGGCGTCGAGCGTGGCGCGCTCGAGCAGGTCAAGGGCCGGCTGCTCGAGCTGGCGGCCCGGCGGGATCTGTTCTCGTTCGCGGCTTCCCGCTCCTGCACGAGCGCAGCACGCTGCATCTTCTGTCCGAGGACGCCGATCGCAGCTTTGCCCTCTATGCGGTCGCGGCCCGGAGCGAGAGCCGGACGCCGCCCCACGACCACACCACCTGGGCGGTGGTCGTGGGCGTCGAGGGCGCGGAGCTGAACAAGCACTACCGCCGGCTCGACGACGGCGCGGTCCCGGGCGAGGCGCGGCTCGAGGAGACCGGCGAGACCCTGGTCGAGGAGGGCACGGGCGTCGCCCTCATGCCCGACGACATCCACAGCATCGAGCGCTCCAGCGACGCGCCGATGCTGCATTTCCACCTCTACGGCCGCAGCCTCGAGCATCTGCCCGCGCGCCGGCAGTTCGACATGACGACCGGCACCTACGCGGTCTATCCGGCCAGCCCCAACATCGTGAAATGACCGGCTGAGATGGTCGGGACGATCGCGCCCGCGGCGCTGCACGAGCGGCTGCGGCAGAACCAGGGCGAGCTCGCGCTGCTCGACGTCCGCACCGCGGGCGCGTTCGCGCGCGGCCACATCCTGCTCGCCAGCAACGCGCCGCTGGACCGCCTGGAGATCGACGCGCCACGGCTCGTCCCGCGGCGCGGCGCTGCCGTCGTCCTCTGCGATGACGGCAGCCCGGGCGAGCCCGGGACCGCCGCCCGGCGCGCCGCCGCGACCCTCGCGCGGTTCGGCTACACCGATCTTGACGTCCTCGACGGCGGGGTCCGGGCCTGGCAGGCGGCCGGCCACGCCCTGTTCGAAGGCGTCTACGTGCCGAGCAAGGCGTTCGGCGAGCACATCGAGGCGGTCTGCGGCACCCCCCACATCGATGCCGAGGAGCTCGCCCGCCTTGCCGCCGCCGGCACCGACCTCGTGATCCTCGACAGCCGGCCGTTCGACGAATACCGGCGCATGAACATCCCGGGCGGCATCGACGTGCCCGGCGCCGAGCTGGTCCATCGCATCCAGGACCTCGCCCCCGACCCGAGAACGCTGGTCGTGGTCAACTGCGCCGGCCGCACCCGCAGCATCATCGGCGCCCAGTCGCTGATCAACGCGGGCGTCGCCAATCGGGTGGTGGCGCTCGAGAACGGCACCATGGGCTGGACGCTCGCCGGCCACCCGCTCGAGCACGGCCAGGCGCGCCTGCCGCCGCCGCCAAGCGAGGCCGGGCGCGCCTGGGCGCGCGAGGCCGCGGCGCGGGTCAGAGATCGCTTCGGCGTTGCGATGATCGATCACCCGACGCTCGCCCGCTGGCGCGCCGAAGCCGATGCGCAAACGCTCTATCTCTGCGACGTGCGCTCGCCCGAGGAGTATGCCGCCGGCCACCTGCCGGGCGCGCTCTGCACGCCGGGCGGCCAGCTGGTCCAGGCGACCGACGGCTGGCTCGGGACCCACGGGGCCCGGGTCGTGCTGGTCGACGACGACGGCGTGCGCGCGACCATGACCGCGTCCTGGCTGCTCCAGATCGGGCGCTGGGCGGTCCACGTCCTGGAAGATGGCCTCGGCGCCGACCTCGAGACCGGCCCCGGGCGCACGCCGGTCCTGGGTCTCGAGGATACGCCTGCCGATATGGTGGTCGACGCCCCGACGCTGGCCGGCCTCGCGCCCGGGCGCGATGTCCAGATCCTCGACCTCGCGGACAGCCGCACCTTCCGTGCCGGGCATGTGCCGGGGGCGCGGCGCGCGCGGCGCGGCCAGCTCGAAGCGGAGCTCGCGCGCCTGCCGCCGGCCGCGGCTTGCGTGCTGACCTCGGAGGACGGCATCCTTGCCCGCCTCGCGCTGGCCGACGCGGCGCGCCTGCGGCCGGGCCGGGTGCGGGTTCTGGCCGGCGGCACCGAGGCCTGGCGGGCAAGCGGCCGGCCGCTCGAGCCGGGCGCCTGGGACCGGATCGACGAGGAGGACGCCTACCTGCGGCCCTACGACCGGCCGCCCGACCAGATCGAGCAGGCGATGCGCGACTACCTCCGCTGGGAGACCGCGCTGGTGCCGGCGGTCGAGCGCGACGGCACGCTGCGGTTCGAGGCGCCGCCCGACCTCCGGTAGCGCGGTCGATGTTGCATTGGTGGCGCGGGCTGGCCGAGCGCATCGGCGCGCGCACGCTTGGAAGCCAAGGGCAGGAGACCATGGCGGCGGACTTCAGGGCGGTCGGCGGCTGCCGCTGCGATGCGGAGCCGGTCCGCTACCAGTTCACCAGGCGCCCGCTCGAGACCCATTTCTGTTGCTGCACCGACTGCACGGCAGTCTGCGGCGGTGCGCTCGCCCTGATCGCCCTCGTGGAGCGCCATGCCTTCAAGGTCACAGCCGGCGCGAGCAAGATCAGGACCTTCGCCACCAAGCCCACCTGCCATCGCCGCTTCTGCAGCGCCTGCGGCTGTCACATGTTCTTCGAGGTCGACGCGTTCCCGGACCTTCGTGCTGGTGCACGCGCCGACCGTGGATCGGGATTCGGACGTCGGCACGCCGCCCGACCGCTGGCTGTTCACCCGCTCCCGGCACCCGCTGCTGGTCATCCCGGACGACGGCCTGCCGCGCCATCCGGGCTGGGCCGACGCGCCCCACGCCCGCTGATGCCGCCCGAGCGCCGGGGGACAGGCTATTCGGCCGCCGCGGCGATCGGGGTTGCGGCCGGCGGCGCCGCGGCCGGTCTGAGGTTGGCCAGGAACTGCTCGGCGCAGCGCCGCCAGGAGAAGCCGGTCGCGTAGGCGCGACAGCGCGCCTTCGGGATCTGCAGCGCGCGCTCGACCGCGCGGCCGAGGTCCGGGTCGAGCGCGCCGCAGCCCGAGCTGCCGATCACATCCAGGGGGCCGGCCACCGGATAGGCCGCGACCGGCACGCCGGAGGCCAGCGCCTCCAGCAGCACGAGGCCGAAGGTGTCGGTCCGGCTCGGGAACACGAACACGTCGCCCGCGACGTAGTGACGCGCGAGCTCGATGCCGGACCGCGCGCCGGCGAAGCGGACGTCGGGATACCGCGCGCGCAGCCGGGCGAGCTCCGGGCCGTCGCCGACCACGAGCTTGCTGCCGCGCCCGATCGGCAGGGCGAGGAACGCCTCGAGGTTCTTCTCGACCGCGAGCCGGCCGACGTAGAGGTGGACCGGCCGCGGCAGGGCGAGCGCCGGCGCGTGGTCGGGGCGGAACAGCTCGACATCGACCCCGCGCGACCAGTCCTTGACGTTGGTGAAGCCCTTTGCCTCGAGCTCGCGCCGGACCGTCGGGGTCGCGACCATCACGCCCTCGGACGGCCGGTGGAACCGGCGCATCCAGGCGTAGCCGAGCCCGAGCGGCACGGGCCAGCGGGCGCTGACGTATTCCGGAAAGCGGGTGTGGTAGGAGGTCGTGAACGGCAGGCCGCGCTTGACGCACTGCCGGCGGGCCGCGAGCCCGAGCGGGCCCTCGGTCGCGATGTGGATGCAGTCGGCCCGACCGCTCGCAAGCCGCGCCCCGATCCTGCGACCCGGGCACAGCGCCAGGCGGATCTCCGGATAGCTCGGGCAGGGCAGCGTCCGGAACTGGTCCGGCGAGATCACCTCGACCTCATGGCCGAGCGCCATGCACTCCTGCCGCACCCGCTCGAGGGTCCGGACCACGCCATTGACCTGCGGCGACCAGGCGTCGGTCACCAGAAGGATCCGCATCAGGCGGCGATCGCCGCCTTGCCGGCCGCCCGCGGCGCCACCCTGCGCCTGATCGTGAGCGGATCGAACTGGCGCCGCTCCGCCCAGTGCAAGAGCTCCATGCGGCCGTCCATGTGCTCGACCAGGGCCGAGCAGCTCTCGACCCAGTCGCCGTCGTTGAAGTACTGGACGCCGTCGATGGTCCGGATCTCCGGCTTATGGACGTGGCCGCAGACCACGCCCGCGACCGACCGGCGGCGCGCCTCGGCGGCGAGCGAGTGCTCGTAGCGCTCGACGAAGTTGACCGCGGCCTTGACCTGCGCCTTCAGGAACGCCGAGAGCGGCCAGTAGCCGAGCCCGAGCCAGCGGCGCAGCAGGTTGAAGCCGGTGTTGACCTGGAGGGCCAGGTCGTAGGCGATCGAGCCGAGCCGCGCCAGCCACTTCATGTCGGTGCAGACGCCATCGAAGGCGTCGCCGTGGATCACCAGCAGACGCCGGCCATCGGCGGTCTGGTGGATCACGTCGTGCAGGACCCGGACGCCGGCGAAGCCGCGGCCGATCCGCCGGCGCAGCGCCTCGTCGTGGTTGCCCGGCAGGTAGGTGACCCGGGTGCCGCGCCGGGAGCGCGCCCGCAGCGCCCGCAGGATCTGGCTGTGCCGCTCGGGCCAGAACCTCTTCTTCTTGAGGCGCCAGCCGTCGACCACGTCGCCGATCAGGTACAGATACTCGGACTCGACATGCTGCAAGAAATCCAGCAGACAGTCCGCCTTGCAGCCGGGCGTCCCAAGATGTAAGTCGGAGATGAAGACGGTCCGATACCGCTGCGCGTGCGGTCGCATGTCGGCCGGTCGCGGAGACGAGCTCTTGAGCATCAATGCTCACTCACATCTGACCACAGTTGAAGCGCCAGGGCGAAGTACCCACAAAATCGTGACGGTCCTATGACAGCCAATCCGTTTTGTTGCCGTAGCAGAGATGCTTACGTTCCATTAATAGAATGGGGCGAGCTTGAGGCGGGTCGCGGCCGACCGGCGGCCGTAGGGGCGGATCGGGCGAGGGTCTCTGGCGGTATGGCAGCGTGACCGAGCGACCGCCGGCCCGGCGACTGTTGATCATCTACAACCCGGCGTCCGGTTGGCGGCGCCGGCGGCGTTTCGAGGCCGTGCTGGCCCGGCTCCGGCAACGGGGCTGCCGCGCGCAGGTGCGCGAGACGACCGGGCGCGGCGATGCCGAACGCTGGGCCGCCGCCGCCGACCCGGGCCGCTTCGACGCGCTGGTGATCGCCGGCGGCGACGGCACGGTCAACGAGGCGATCAGCGGCCTCGAAGGGTCGCGGCTGCCGCTCGCGGTCCTGCCGCTCGGCACCGCCAACGTGCTCGCGGCCGAGCTCGGCCTCGGCGCCGATCCCGACGCCATTGCCCGGACCATCGCCGAAGGCGAGGCGCGGCCGGTCACGCTCGGGCTCGCCAACGGTCGCCGCTTCGTGCTCATGGCCGGCGCCGGCTTCGATGCCCAGGTGGTCGCGACCGTCGACCTCCGGATCAAGCGCTGGCTCGGCAAGCTGGCCTACGGGCTCGCGATCCTCCGCCAGCTCGGGACCTACCGCTTTCCGAGCTACCGGGTGACCCTGGACGGCGTGCCGCACGAGGCCGCCTCGGTGCTGGTCGCCAACGCCCATTTCTATGGCGGCCACTTCATCGCCGCGCCGGCCGCCGACCTCCAGAGCCCGGACTTCCAGGTCGGCCTGTTCGGGCGCTCCGGGCGGGCGGCGGCGATCGGCTACGCGCTCGCTCTCGCCCTCGGCTTTCTGCCGCGCCTGCGGAGCTACCGGATCCTGCGCGCGCGCCGGGTCGAGATCGAGGGGCCGGCCGGCGAACCGGTCCAGGCCGACGGCGACGTCATCGCCCGCCTGCCGGCCCGGATCGAGGCGCTGCCGGCGGCGCTCCAGCTGATCTTTCCGCCAGGGTCCGAGCGGCGCGAACCGCCCGCGGGCGGCGACCGCGGCCCAGCGTCCGCCTGCGCAAGCCGGACGCTCGCCGATCGGTCTTCTCGGCGAGCGCCAACTCTGGCAGGAACAACGACCGAGACCGAGTGACGAGATCCGCTCGAGGGCCCTCGACATGCAAAAGTCGCGCCCCGCGTCCGCCGCCCCGACCTGCCAGATCTGCGGCCGCTCGAAGCCCCGCTCGGCGCTGCTGCCCGCGGCGCTCATCCGACCCTCGATCGTCCAGCAGATCGTGCAGGCCTGCCCCGCCTGGTCCGCCGACGGTTACATCTGTCACGACGACCTGAACCGGTTCCGCAGCACTTACGTCCAGTCCCTGCTCCAGGAGGAGCGGGGCGAGCTCACCTCGCTCGATCGCTCGGTGCTCGAGAGCCTGGCCCGCCACGAGACCCTGGCCCAGGACGTCGAGGCCGAGCTCCAGAACACGTTTTCGTTCGGCGAGCGCCTGGCCGACCGGATCGCCGACTTCGGCGGCAGCTGGACCTTCATCATGCTGTTCGGGGGCGTGATCCTGATCTGGGTGCTGATCAACACCGTCTTCCTGCTCGCGCGGCCGTTCGATCCCTATCCCTTCATCCTGCTCAACCTGTTCCTGTCCTGCCTGGCAGCGCTCCAGGCGCCGGTCATCATGATGAGCCAGAACCGCCAGGAGGCGCGCGACCGGCTGCGCTCGGAGAACGACTATCGGGTCAACCTCAAGGCCGAGCTCGAGATCCGCCAGCTGCACGAGAAGCTCGACCATCTCCTGCAGCACCAGTGGCAGCGGCTGATGGAGATCCAGCAGATCCAGATCGAGCTGATGAACGAGATCGCCCCCGGCCGGCGCGGCGGCGCCTGAAGCTCACGGCCCGCCGATCCGCCGGCATTGGCGAACGCGACCCCCGCCCCGCCGGCGCGTCATGCCGCGGGGACCCTGTACCAGGCGGCCGAACCTGTCCCCGAGCTCGGCCTGGGCGATCACGATCGATCGGAGGGCGCCGGCCGTGGTGCTCGCGCTGAGCGGCCACGACCGGCCCCCGCGGAGGGCGGCTGGCCCCGACCCGGTCGCCGCGTCCGGCTCTACATCAGCTTCTTGAGCATCGCCTCGACCTCGCCGGCATCCTTCTGCGCCGCTGCCAGCTCGGTCGCCTTGAGCCCGGCGCGGGCCTTGTCGAGGGGCGCCTGGAGGGACTTCTTCTGGGCCGCGTCGCTGTCCGGGATGGCGCCCTTGCCGAGGTCCTTGCACGGGTTGAGCACCTTGGCATCGAAGGTCTTGCCGCCGGGCCCGACCAGGCAGTTGATCGTGTGGTGCAGATGGGTGTGGACCATCTTGAGCTCGGTCGCGGCCTGGGCATAGCCGGCGTGCTGCGCGGCGGTCGCGATCTCCTGCTTCACATCCGCCGCCGCGGCCGGGCTGACCGCCAGCAAGGAAAGGCCAAGGCCGGCGACACCGATGCCGGCCCACATCGAGAGGCTACGCTTACTGCTCATCGTGCTGCTCCTTCGGGCTTCTTTTAAAGTCACTGCGAGCTGAGTAGTTATGCCGACTTGCCCCCCGGGCCAGAGGCCGGCATGCATCACCCCACAGCAATCGTCGCCAGCGCCGGGCGCTAGGGCGACATCGAGCGATCGCCAACAGGTTGGCCGGTCGCCCGCCGGCCCCGCGAAGCCCGGAGAATCGCTTCGGAGGTCGACCGCGGCGGGGGCAAGGCCGACCGCGTCCGGCAACCTCCGACGCCGGCCCGGTCGGCCGCGTACTCGCGCGAGCGCGAGATCGCCATCTGCACCAGCATGGCGGGGAGGGCCCTCTCGCGTTCGGGCATCCCCGCTGCGCCGATGAAGCGATCGGACCGAAGTGGAAGCGTTGCTCGCGGTCTCATCGGTCGCTACATGACCGCATGCGGTTCGCGTGGGATGAGCAGAAGCGCCTCGGCAATCTCGCGAAGCACGGGGCTCGACCTTCGGCGCGCCGTCGAGGTGCTCGATCAGCCGAATTTCAGCTATCCTTCGCCGCGTCCGAGCGAAGAGCGATCGGTCACGGTCGGAGTCGCGCGGAGCGGGTGGTCGCGGTGATCTGGACGGCCCGTGCGGACGGCGTCCGCGTCATCTCGATGCGAGGAGCGAGGCGTGAAGAGACACGACGATATCGTGAGCTACACGGCCGAGGAGCTGCGGGCCATGATTGAGCGCGGCGAGGACCAGACCGACTGGGCGCGCCTCGACGCCATGACCGAAGAGGAGCTGGAGGCGGCGATCGCGAGCGATCCCGACTGGGCCGACATTCCGCGCGACTGGTACCAGCACGCGCGGCCCCACTACCCCGCGGATAGGAAGCGGCACATCAGATTGCCCGTGGATCCCGACATCCTGGACTGGTTCAAGCGCCAGGGTCCCCACTACCAGGCGCGCATGAATGCGGCGCTGCGGGCCTTCGTCGAGGCGCATCGCCAGCGCGCGAAGTGACGGGCAGGGCGAGCCCTCCCGAACGAATTCAGCCCCAGGGGCCGCGGCTCTCACCCGATGCGGCCGCGACGCCGGCCATCTCCTGCAGGCGGCGGATGCGGTCCTCGGTCGAGGGATGGGTGCGGAACAGGTTGTCGACCCCGCCCATGTGCAGGGGATTGACGATGAACAGATGGGCCGACGCCGGGTGGCGCTCGGCGGTCTCGTTGACCGTGCCCTGCGCCAGCCGCTCGATCTTGCCGAGCGCCCGGGCGAGCCAGAGCGGATGGCCGGAGAACTCGGCGCCGGCCCGGTCGGCCGCGTACTCGCGCGAGCGCGAGATCGCCATCTGGACCAGCATGGCGGCGAGCGGGGCGAGGATCATCACCAAGAGCGTGCCGACGATCCCGAGCGGGTTGTTGCGCTGGTCGCGGCCCATGCCGAAGAAGAACGCGAACTGCGAGAGGAAGCCGATCGCGCCGGCGAGCGTCGCGGTGATGGTCATGGTCAGCGTGTCGCGGTGCTTGATGTGGCCGAGCTCATGCGCGAGCACGCCCGCCAGCTCCTCGCTGTCGCAGGCCTGGAGCAGGCCGCGGGTGACCGCGACCGCGGCGTGCTCGGGGTCGCGCCCGGTCGCGAACGCGTTCGGCTGGCTGGTCTCGATCAGGTAGACCTTCGGCATCGGCAGCCCGGCGCGGCGCGCCAGCTGCTCGACCAGCCCGTACAGCTCGGGCGCGCTCTCCGGCGACACCGGCCGCGCATCGTGCATGCGCAGCACCATCTGGTCGGAGTTCCAGTACGCCCAGCCGTTCATGGCCAGCGCGACCAGGAAGGCGATCAACAGGCCGCCCTCGCCGGCCAGGAGATAGCCGATCGCGAGGAACAGGCCGGTCATGGCGGCGAGCAGCAGCGCCGTGCGTGCGAAGTTCATGGCTCGACCCCCGCGTCTCGAAGACAAGGCTTAAGTAGGCGGCCGCCACCCGGAGGAAAGGCGAGCCGACGTGCCATGCGCGCGAGGATCACCTTCCGAAGGCCTTGGCTGTGCCCGAATGCGTCAGGAGCGCAAACACCGTTCCTGATGGCCCGCGGGCTTCGCCGCCCGGTCGGCGCCCTCGAGGCCGCGCGGCCACGCGCCGACGGTTGCCGTTGCGCCAGCCCGGCGCCATCCTCCGCCGGCACGAGCGGTCCCGCGGCAGCAGCCCCTTGCCTCGGGGCCGGGGCCGGCGCGCGCATCGCCGCAGGCCTCGGATCCGCGCTTGACAACGACCGGCCCGGAGGCGCCTCAAATCGTGAAACCACCGGCGAGCCCCCATGCCCATCCTTGCGTTCCTCATCCTCGTGATCCTGATCGCCCAGGTCGGCTTCTGGAAGACCTTCAGCGCGATCCTCGGCGGCGTTGCCATGCTGGTGCTGTTCGCGATCCTCGCGGTCGCGTTCCTGGTGCTGACCGGCCGGCTGATCATCCGCCGCCTGCGCTGAGGGCGACGCCGCGCCTTGGCTCCGGAGCCAGCCGTCGACATCGGCAACCGGCGGCGGCGCTCGCGGCGCCCCGGACGACACGGCAGCAGTCGCAGCATGCTCGCCACGACGGGCACCTTCCGCTGTGCAGCCAGCCATGTAGAATGACGGCTGAGAGATCTCTGAACGGCTTTGTCGAAATGCGCACCGAGCCCCACGCGCAACGCCCTCTCGAGGACGCCGCGGTCCCGCTGTTCGGCCTGGCCGATCTGAGCACGCTCGCCCTGCTGCCGTTCGGCCTGCTGGTCGCCTGGGGCACGCCCGAGCGATCCTGGCGGTATTTCGGGAGCGCCCTCGCGCGCCTTCATCCCTTCAGAGCCGCGCAGCTGCGCGGCCAGATTCGAGCCGTCGTCGGGGCGCATCGGCTGGCGGTGCCGATCGAGGGCGTCGCCGAGGCGTATCTGGCCAAGCTGCCGCTGCCCAAGCTTCTGACGCTGCGCCTGAGCGCGCCCCACGGCTGGCGGCCGACGGTCCGGCTCGAGGGCCGCGAGCACATCGAGCGTGCCCTGGCGGATGGCCGCGGCGCCATCCTCTGGACCGCCCCGTTCCTGTTCGCCTCCCTCGGGTCCAAGATGGCATTCCATCAATCGGGCCTCGCGGTCGCCAACCTGCAGCGCCATTGGCACGGCTTTTCCAGGTCCTGGTTCGGGGCTCGCTTCCTCAATCCCTTGCGCACGCGAATCGAGAGCCGTTACGTCGAGCGGATCGTCATCGGCCCCGATGGCTCGGTGACG
The DNA here is from genome assembly GCA_963756905.1 of uncultured Alphaproteobacteria bacterium. Taxonomy (GTDB): domain Bacteria; phylum Pseudomonadota; class Alphaproteobacteria; order Geminicoccales; family Geminicoccaceae; genus DATAOG01. The sequence continues at coordinate 65,911 of CAVWPO010000035.1, read as the reverse complement.
GGGCCAATGATGGAGATAAAGCGAAGGCTCGCGGGCAACGGTCTGGTCTCGATCATGGTCGGCGCCCAGGGCAGGCACGTGGTGCCGGCGCCGGTCTTCGAGGGCGCCGTCACCGTCGCCACGGGCGTGCCCAAGCTCATGCTCCGGTCCGGCACCAGCATCTTGCCGGTGTTTGCGATCGCGACGAGCGCCTCGGAGTTCGTGACCTTCGTCGACCCGCCGATCCGCGCCCCCGAGGGCCTGCCCCAACCTGCGGTCGTGACCGCCGTGATCGAAGAGCTCGGCCGGCGCATGGAGGCATACGTCGCCCGCTGGCCCGATCAGTTCACGTGGAGCAATCTGATGCCACGCTCAAAAGAATAGACGATGCGCGTCTGTCTGATCTGCGTCGAGTTCTTCATCAACAAGTCCGGGGGCTTCGGCCGGGCCGCCCGAACGATCGGTCGCGAGCTCGCCGCGCGCGGCATCGAGGTCTACGCGGTCGTGCCGCGCCAGGGTGACCAGGGCCCACGGGAGCAGCACGACGGCGTGACGGTGCTGGGCTTCGCCAAGCAACGGCCCTGGGACGCCTACCGCCTGTGCCAGGAGATCGATGCCGACGTCTACCACTCCTGCGAGCCGTCGATGACCACCGTGCTCGCCCGCTGGGCGAGGCCAGATGCGAAGCACATCATCACGCTGCGCGACCCGCGCGACTGGAACGACTGGTGGAAAGAGTTCGAACGGCCGGCGCGCAGTCGGCCGCGCGTGATCTCGAACTGGATCTTCGAGGCCAACCCCCTGGTCCGGCAGGCCGTGCGGCGCGCCGACGGGCTCTACTGCAGCAGCCGCCACCTGGGACCGAAGATCAGGGCGATCTGCGGCCTCGACGCCGGGTTCCTGCCGACGCCGGTGACGGTCCCGGACCGGGTGACCAAGGCCACGCGACCGACCGTGGGCTGGCTCGCCCGCTGGGATCCGATCAAGCGACCGGAGATTTTTCTCCAGCTGCCGCCGAAATTCCCCGACGTCCATTTCCGCTTCGCCGGTTCGGCGCTCGACCCGGAGTGGGAGCGCCACCTGCGCGGGACCTATGGCTCGGCGCCCAACCTCGAGTGGCTCGGCAGGATCGATCAGTTCCGCAATCCTGCGCAGCACTCCGAGCTCCTCGGCGATGCCTGGGTGATGGTCAACGCCTCCACCAAGGAGGCGATGCCCAACGCGTTCCTCGAGGCCGCCGCGCATCGCGCCGCGATCCTGGCCGGCCTCGATCCGGATGGCTTCGCCTCGACCTTCGGCTACCACGTCCGCCCGCGCGCGCCGCAGGCCAAGTATCCCGACGCCGAGGACTTCGCGCGCGGGCTCGCCTGGCTCCTGGCCGACGACCGCTGGCGCGCGCAGGGGCAGCGCGGCTGCGAGGACGTCGCGCGGACGTTCGAGACCGAGGTCGCCATCCGGCGGCACATCGCGGTCTACCGCGAGCACCTCGGCGTAGCGCCGCCGCCACCGATGGTCAACGCGGCCTGACCCGCCGGGCCGCCCGGACGTGCCGCCGGCGGATCGGATCAGAAGAAGCGGCGGCGCGCGACCACGCGTTGCCGCCAGGCGTGCAGATGCCGGGTCAGCACCCGATAGCCGGTGCGCTTCAAAAGTCGCGGGATGCCCGTCAGCTGCGCCCTGAGGACGTTCACCGAGCTGGCGCCGGGAACATCGGCCAGGATCGGCAGCCGGTAGCGATCGGTCCCGGGTCGCACCCAGCCCGGCAACGTCGTGCGCGCCGTGCGGTACCCGGACCGCCGGACCGCGTCGCACTCCCGCGGCCCATGGTCCCCGAACGGAAAGCTGAAGTGCTCGCAGGCGAAGCCGCTCAGATCCTCGACCCGGGTCCGCGATTCGAGCAGGTCGGCCTCGAGCGTCGCATCGTCGAGCGTGAAGACGCTGAAGTGGAAGCGGCCGTGCGACTGGAAGTCGACCTGGCCCGCCATCGACCGGATCTCGTCGAGCGCGAGGGTCTGGCGCTCCGGGTAGGCGCGCTCGGGGGTGAAGTCGGCCTCGGCGCTGAGCTTGGCCAGGAGCGCGCGGTTCTCGAGCTGGCGCACCTGCTTGGCCCGGCCACCCCGGAGCGTCGACCAGATCCGGCGGTCGGTCGCGGCGATGTGGCTGCACAGGTACAAGGTCGGCCTGACCCCGTGCCGGCGGCAGATCTCCAGCAGCTCGAAGTTCCGGCGGTAGCCGTCGTCGAGATGGATGACCACCGCGCGTGGCGGCACCTGCGACCAGTCACCGGTCTCGAGCGCCGCGACGACGATGGCGAACGGGATCAGACGGTAATGCCGGCTCAGGTACGCCAGATGCCGGTCGAGCACCGCCGGCTCGGGGTCGTGATACAGCAGGATCGCGGCGCCGTTGCGTGCCAGGGTCGCGCGCACGAGACCGGTCAGGCCGGTGAGGTGGAGCAGGAACGAGAGCAGCTCACCCATCGTCGTGCCGGCCGCCCCTGAAGTCTTCCCAATGCTCCCGCGGCCCCCCGCGCAAGCCCGACTATGGGGCGCTCCCAGGCGGCACGCAAGGCGCCGGCGCACACCAGCCGGCTGCCTCGAGCGCATGGCGGTCAGCCGGCCGGTCCCGGACGGCGGCGCGGGGCCAGGACTTCGCCAGTGCCCCGGGGGGTTCGGGATAGAATGAGCCTCGCGGCCCCGCGGCGGGGATCAGGCGCGGCGGGCCGACCAGACCACCGCTCGCCCGGGCTGCGCGGTCGCGCCGGCCGCCATGCCGGCCGCGAGGATCCGGTCGGCGAGCTCGAGCAGGCGGCGGACGGCGGCGGCGGGATCGCCTTCGACCGGCAGCAGCCGGAGCCTTGCCACCTCGGGCCGCGCGTTCGGCGAGCTCGCGCGCATCTCTTGCCAGAGGGCGCGCAGGGTCTGGCGCAGCGGGTCGAAATCGCCCGGCCCGCCGATCAGGAGGATCAGCCGCTCGACCGGCACGCTGTCGATCAGCGCCTGCAGCTCGAACAGGCAGCCCCGGTTCTGGTGCGAGAAGCCGCGCAGGTCCATGACCACGAGGTCGCTCCCGGCCATCAGGCGCGCGACCGCCTGCTGCCAGCTGCCGCCGTCGCAGAAGAGCTCGTTGACCCGGAAGCGGCCGTCGGGATCGGGGGCGAGGTCGAGCTCGGCCAGGCGCCGCTCGAGGTCGGCCGGCCCGTGGATGAAGTTCCGGGCCAGGCGGCCGGAGAGAAAATCCAGGAACTCGTGCGGCTCGAGCGTGGTGGTCGCGAGGTCGGTGCCGGCGATCAGCTCCAGGCTGCCGCGGTAGCGCCAGCGGGCGACCAGCAGGTCGAACAGACGCTCGCTCTGCCGTTGCGCGCCGAACACGCGCAGCAGGAGCAGTCGGGCAGGGGGCCGCGCCAGGGCGGCCCGATGCAGCGGCTTCAGGCCCAGGGTAACGACCAGCCGGTAGGCGGCGAAGGCGAGCAGGCCGGCCCAGCCGAAGGCACCCCGCTCGGATGCGAGCGCGCTGCAATCGATCAGGCTCATCAGCAGCCAGACGGCATCGAAGGTGATCATCTGATCGCTGATGCGCTTGGCCTCGTAGCGCCGGCGCAGCCAGGCGGCAGCCCACCATCCGGGCAGCAGAAAGAGGACGAAGCCCGCGGCCTGGACGGCGAAGAACACGGCGCCGACGCCGATGCCGGTCGCGAGCGAGAGCTCGACCATCAGGCTCTGCACGGCCTCCAGATACATCGCGAGGAAGGCCGCTTGCGCGCCTGCGACCGCGATCAGCATCATGACCAGGAGCAGGGGGCCGATGCTCCGGATCCGGCGGTTCAGAAAGACCAGCAGGAAGACCCCGGGCGCGGCCGTGATCAGCCAGAGGAAGAGGGGCTGCACGAGCGCCGGCAGGGTGACGCCGCCGACCGCGAGCGGCGGGACCCCGTTGGCCGTGAAGCCGAGGCCGAGCAGGACGAGGACCAGGAAGTAGAGCGCGATGGTCGCGACCTGCCAGCTGCGGTCCGGGCCGCGGGCGAGGTTGAGGACCAGGACCACCGGCCAGGCGTGCGCCCAGAACACGACCCCGGTGCGCCAGGGATAGAACTCGAGGCCCGCGAACAGGAACAGAAGGACGGTCGCGACCGCCGCGTGGACCAGGCCCGCGCCGGCGTAGACCGCGGCCGCACCCGCGAACCGGCGGCGCGCCGACGACGACAGAGCGCCGCCGCCGGTGCCGGTTGCGCCGCGGGACTCCTCGATCTGGAGCTCGAGCGGCGGCGGCGCTGCGGCTCGCGGCACCGGGGCGGGCGGTTCGGCCGGCGGTGGCCCGGACGCCCGCATCGCGCGGTCGACGGCGCGCCGATAGAGCCGGATCAGGACGGCGCCGCCGACCAGCGTGATGCCGCCCGCGATCAGCAGCATGAACGTGAATGCGCCCTGGGAGAGCGCCGCGCTCATCGATCGGCCCTGCGCACCGGCATCGACGGGCTCCGCCTGGCGGTGGTGACCCCTCGACCCTAGCCGATCTCGCCTCGGCGCGCTGTGAAGCGTCTCACAAACGACGGACGCCGGTCGCGGCGCAGCTCGCGGTGGTCGTTCGGCCCGCCCGCGCTGCGGGCCGGACCTACTCGGCCGCCTGGACGATCCGCTCCGGCTCGTCCTGGATCGCGTCGTAGGCGGCCAGCGCCGCGAGGTTGATCATCTCCGAGACCGAGGCGTTCATCGAGAGGATCTGGACCGGCTTGGAGAGGCCCAGCAACAACGGCCCGATCACCATGCCGCCGCCCAATTGCTTGAGCAGGCGCGAGCTGATGCTGGCGGTGTGGAGCGCGGGCATGATCAGGACGTTCGCGGGCTCGGACAGGCGGCAGAACGGATAGAGCGCCAGAAGCTCGGGGTCGAGCGCGACGTCGGCCGACATCTCGCCGTCGTACTCGAAGTCGACCTGGCGCCGGTCGAGCTCCTCGACCGCCTCCTGGACGCGCAGCGCCTTCTCGATCCGGCGGCTGCCGAAGGTGGAGAAGGACAGCAGCGCGACCCGGGGCGTGAAGCCCATGCGGCGGGCGGCGTGCGCGGTCTGGATCGCGATGTCGGCGAGCTCGGAGGGCGTCGGCAGCTCGTGCACGGTGGTATCGGCGATGAACACCGTCCGGCCGCGCGCCAGCATCATCGTGAAGCCGAGCAGGCGCTCGCCGGGCTTGGGGTCGATCACCCGGCGGATGTCGCGCAGCACGGCGATGTAGTTGCGGGTCAGGCCGGTCACCATGGCATCCGCGTCGCCCTCGGCGACCATGCAGGCGCCGAACACGTTGCGGTCCTGGTTGACCAGGCGCTGACAGTCGCGGAACAAAAGGCCGTTGCGCTGGCTGCGCGCATACAGGAGCTCGGCGTAGGCGCGGTTCTTGGTCGAGAGCCTGGCGTTGTGGATCTCCAGGCAGCCCTCCGGGAGGTTGAGGCCGATGTGCTGCGCGGTCTCGTGGATCCGCTCCTCGCGGCCGATCAGGACCGGCGTGCCGAGGCCGGCGTTGTGCCAGGCGAGCGCGGCCCGGATGGTCTTCTCCTCCTCGCCCTCGGCGAACACGACCCGCTTGGGATGGGCGCGCACGCGGTCGATGATCAGCTGCATCCGGCTCGCGGTCGGGTCGAGGCGGGCGCGCAGCCGGTCGCAGTACTGCTCGCGGTCGCCGATCGGCACGCGCGCGACCGCGCTGCTCATGGCGGCCTGGGCGACCGCCGAGGGCACGGCCACGATCAGGCGCGGATCGAACGGCGTCGGGATCAGATAGTTGGGGCCGTAGCGCAGCCGGCGGCCGCGGTAGGCGGCGCTGACCTCGTCGGGCACGTCCTCGCGGGCGAGTGCCGCGATCGCGTAGGCGGCGGCGATCTTCATCGGGTCGTTGATCGTGGTCGCGCGCACGTCCAGCGCGCCGCGAAAGATGTAGGGGAAGCCCAGGACGTTGTTGACCTGGTTCGGATAGTCGGAGCGGCCGGTCGCGATCAGGGCGTCCGGGCGGACCTCCTTGAGCGCCTCGGGCATGATCTCGGGGTCGGGGTTGGCCATCGCGAACACGATCGGCTGGCGCGCCATGCCCTTGGTCATCTCCGGGCCGAGCGCGCCCTTGGCCGAGAGGCCGAAGAACACATCGGCGCCGACCAGCGCCTCGGCGAGGGTGCGGGCGTCGGTGTCGACCGCGTGCCCGGACTTCCACTGGTTCATCCCGGCCTCGCGGCCGCGCCAGACCACACCCTGGGTGTCGCACAGGATCGCGTTGTCGTGCGGCAGGCCCATCGCCTTGAGGAGCTCGATGCAGGCGATCGCGGCCGCGCCGGCGCCGTTGACCACGAGCTTGACCTCGCGCAGCGTGCGGCCGGTGACGTCGAGCGCGTTGATCAGGCCGGCGGCCGCGATGATCGCGGTGCCGTGCTGGTCGTCATGGAACACCGGGATGTCCATGGCCTCGCGCAGCTGCTGCTCGATGATGAAGCAGCCCGGCGCCTTGATGTCCTCGAGATTGATCCCGCCGAAGGTCGGCTCGAGCAGGCGCACGCAGTTGACGAAGGCGTCGACGTCCTCGGTGTCGACCTCGAGGTCGATCGCGTCGATGTCGGCGAAGCGCTTGAACAGGACCGACTTGCCCTCCATCACGGGCTTGGCGCCAAGCGCGCCGAGGTTGCCGAGGCCGAGCACCGCGGTGCCGTTCGAGATCACCGCCACGAGATTGCCCTTGGCGGTGTAGTCGTAGACCTTGGACGGATCGGCCTTGATCGCGAGGCAGGGTGCGGCCACGCCCGGCGAATAGGCGAGCGAGAGGTCGCGCTGGGTCGTGAGCGGCTTGGTCGGCGTGATCTCGATCTTGCCGGGCCGGCCGCGGCGATGCATCTCGAGCGCCTCTTCGTCGGTGATCGAGACGTAGTCGGTCTTGTCCTCGACGGCGGCGCTGTCGTACGGGCTGCTCACCTCGTGGTCTCCCTGACGCTCATGGGCCGCCTCCTTGGGGAGGTTCGAGCCCGCACCACCGCCGGTCGGACGGTCGAACGCGAGCCTAGCGCCTCCGGCGAGAGCTCGTCAAACGAAGCCGTGCCAGGGCACCGGTTTCAGGGCCACACGGCCTGCACGGCCGGCGCCGGGCCTGCTGGCGACTGCGCGCCGATCGGGATCGGGAACGATGGTCCGCGGCCGACGACGTGCGGCGCGCGAGGCCGCAATTCTTCTTCACCGGGTGCTGCGCCCCGTCCTATCGTTGCCGCGCGGGTGCGCGGGCTGGCCAAAGCCGCCCGTGTCTTGCTGCCAACCGGTCACCGGGTCGAGGTCTGAGGTGCGCGCATGAAGATCGGGATGGTTTCGGATTCGCTGGCGCATCTGCCCTTCGAGGCGATGCTCGATGCCGCCCGCGCGCTCGGTGTCGAGGGCGTCGAGGTCAACACCGGCAACTGGTCCTCGGCCCCGCATCTCGATCTTGCGGGCCTGCTCGCGAGCGCTCAGGCGCGGCGCGCGTTCCTGGCGGCGTTCGAGGCGCGCGGCCTGAGCCTGATCGCGCTGAACGCCAACGGCAACCAGCTGCACCCGACCGAGGGCGAGCGCCAGTCGGCGATCCTCCAGGGTACCATCCGCCTCGCGGGCCTGCTCGGGGTCGACAAGGTCTGCCTGATGTCGGGCCTGCCCGCGGGCGGCCCGCAGGATCGCACCCCCAACTGGATCGTCTCCTCCTGGCCGCCCGAGACCGGCCGGATCCTCGCCTGGCAGTGGGAGGCGAAGCTTCTCCCCTCTTGGCGGCAGCTCGCCGAGCTCGCCGCCGACCACGGCGTCCGCCGGCTCGCGGTCGAGCTGCACGGCAACCAGCTGGTCTACAACGTGCCTTCGCTCCTGCGCCTGCGCGCCGAGGTCGGCCCGGTCGTCGGCGCCAATCTCGATCCGAGCCATCTGATGTGGATGGGGGCCGATCCGATCGCCGCGATCGACGCCCTGGGCGATGCGATCTTTCACGTCCACGCCAAGGACACCTTCCTCAACCGGCCCAGGCAGGCGACCACGGGCCTGCTCGAGAGCGGCCCGCTCACCGACGTCCCGGCGCGCTCCTGGTCCTACATCACGCTCGGCTACGGTCACGACGAGGGCTGGTGGCGGGATTTCTGCTACCGGCTGCGCATGGCGGGCTACGATGGCTGGCTCGCGATCGAGCACGAGGACGTCATGCTCTCGCGGCTCGAGGGCGTGCGGCGCTCGGTCGATCTGCTGCGGGCCGTGGCCCCGGTCGAGGAAAGCGACTACGCGCCAGAGGCGATCTGACCGCCCGCGCCGGTCCGGGCACGCCAGACGAACGCACCACGCTCGAGGAGGATGGCCCCATGGATGACGCCCGTTTCGGCCAGCGTGACAGACGGGGCCACTGGCAGCCCTTCGAGCGGGTCCACTACCCGCCGGTGTTCGTCTGGCCGGCGCAGCCGCTGGGCATTCTCAAATGGCTGTTCGGCTATCCGAGCTACCTTTTGCCCTGGAACCTGCTCTATGCCGCGATTGCGGTGCTCGTCTGGCTCTACCTGACGCCGCCGGTCCCGACCTTGCAGACCCTGGCGCCCGGCTGGATCGCCTTCGTGCTGCTGCGCAACCTCGCTCTGACCGGGCTGTTCTTCGGCGCGTTCCACCTCCGGCTCTACATCCGGCGCGCCCAGGGCAACGCGTTCAAGTACAATCCGAAATGGCTGGACACCGACAATCCCGTCTTTCTCTGGCGTGACCAGACCCTCGACAACATGTTCTGGACGCTCGCCAGCGGGGTCCCGATCTGGACCGCCTACGAGGTCGTGACGCTCTGGATGTTCGCCAACGGCTACGTGCCCTGGATCAGCTGGCAGGCGCATCCGGTCTACCTGGCCCTGGTGATGCTGGCGATCCCCTTGCTGCGCGAGCTCCATTTCTATTGCGTTCACCGGCTGCTGCACGTGCCGGCGCTCTACCGGATCGCGCACAACCTCCATCACAACAATGTCAACCCGGGCCCCTGGTCCGGACTGTCCATGCACCCGGTCGAGCATCTCTTGTATTTCTCCGGCGTCCTCATCCACTGGATCCTGCCTTCGCACCCGGTGCACGCCCTGTTTCATCTGATCCATGCCGGGCTGTCGCCGGTGCCGGGCCACACCGGCTTCGAAAAGCTGGTGGTCGGCGATCAGGGCACCATCGATACGGAGTGCTACGCCCACTACCTCCACCACAAGTACTTCGAGTGCAACTACGCCGACGGCTCCATTCCGCTCGACCGCTGGTTCGGCACCTTCCACGACGGCTCAAAGGCGGCGCACGAAGCGATGAACCGCCGCTTCCTGGCGCGCAGCGCCGGAATGAGGGCCAAGCCGTAGCGTCGGGTCGCCGAGAAGGGCGCGCCGGTCTGCGTCGACCTCGGGACCTGCCCGGTCAAGGTCGAGGACGTCTCAGCGTCCGAGCCGCCTGCGGTCCTTCAGGATCTCGCGGGCGGCGTTGTGGCCCGGGATGCCGGAGACGCCGCCGCCCGGATGGGCCGACGAGCCGCACAGGTAGAGCCCGCGGATCGGGCTCCGGTAGTCGGCAAAGCCCGGCGCCGGGCGCTGCCAGAACAGCTGGTCGAGCGACAATTCGCCGTGGAAGATGTGGCCGTTCGGGATGTTCAGGATCTCCTCGATGTCCGGCGGCAGCAGCACCTGCATGTCGATGATCTGCGAGGAGAAGCCGGGCGCGAACGCGTCGAGCACGCCGAGTGCGTTCTTGACCAGGCCCTCGCGCTCGTGCTCCCAGCTGGCGTTCCTCAGCTCATAGGGCGCGTGGCCGCCGAACAGGTGGACCACGTGCTTGCCGGGCGGCGCGATCGTCCGGTCGCGGATGGTCGGCACGACCGGCGTGACGAACGGCCTCGCCGAATACCAGCCGTACTTGGCATCGTCATAGGCGCGCTCGAGCCAGTCGATGTCGGGGGCGAGGTGCACGTAGGTCGGATAATCGAAGCCGGCCTTGGCCGGATCGAAGGCGCGATAGGCGGGCGGCGCCTCGGCCGCGAGATTGATCTTGAAGGCGCTCGAGAAGGTCCGGAAGCTCTCGATCTCGGCCAGGAACTCGGCCGGCAGGTGGCGCGCGCCGACCAGACGGCCGTAGAGAACCTTGGCGTTGGCATTCGAGGCGACGACCTTCGCCCGATAGTCCTCACCCGCCTCGGTGACGACGCCGGCCGCAGCACCGTTCTCGACGATCACCTCGGCGACCGCCGCCGCTGGTCTTGACCTCGAGCCCGAAGCGCGCGCCCGAGGCCGCGATCGCCTGGCTGATCGTGCCCATGCCGCCGCGCACGAAGCCCCAGCCGGCCGCACCCTCGTGCTCGCCCATCATGTGGTGCATGATGACGTAGGCCGAGCCCGGCGACCTCGGTCCCGCGAAGGTGCCGATCGAGGCGTAGTAGGCGAACAGCGCCTTGATGATGTCGGATTCGAACCAGCGCGAGAGATAGTCGTAGGCGCTCATGCTGAGCAGATCGACCATCCGGTAGAAGCCGCGGCCGATCTTGCGCTGGCGCCAGAGCAGCGCCGCGCTCGCCTTGAAGCCCCGCCAGTCGCGCCGGGTCGGATCGACCGGCGTCTCCAGCAGCAGCCCGCGCACGATCCGGGCCGCTTCCTGCAGATAGTCGTTGAACGCGGGATAGGCTTCGGCATCGTGCTTGGAAAAACGCGCGAACTGCTCCTGGGTCTTCTTCACGTCGTCCGACAGGATGATGAAGTCGTCCCCGTCGAGCGGGCAGAAGAGATCATTGGCGGGCAGGACCTCGAGGCCGAACCTCTGGAGTTCGAGCTCGCGAATCACCTTGGGGTGCAGGAGACTCATGACGTAGGAGAAGACGGAAAAAGTAAATCCCGGGACGATCTCTTCGGAGACAGCGGCGCCGCCAATGACGTGCCGGCGCTCGAGCACCAGCGTCTTCAGCCCTGCCCTGGCGAGGTAAGCGCCGCAGACGAGGCCATTGTGCCCGCCACCGACGATGATCGCGTCGTAGACCTGCGCCACGCGCTCAGCCCGCTTCCCAGGGGTTGATCACCGCGACGCCGAGCGGCTCGAAATCGGCGACATCTTGCGGGTCGCGACGGCCATGTCGTGCACCTGCGCCACGGCAGCGATCTGCGCGTCGCTGATCGATCCGGGTTCCGGCCTCGCGCCCGAGCGTCATGCCGCGAGGCTCCCCGTAGCAGCAAGCGCCGCTTCATGTATCGATAGGGCAGGATTCGTCCGGCAAACTGCTCACGCACCAGTTCGTCGCAGCCAGGCCTCGAGCCGGTCCGGCGCCGGCCGGACGGCAAGCATCGCAATCCCGAGCGCCAGCTCGCCCACCACAGTCGCCGTCAGAAACAAGACGCTCGGGATCCTGTCTGGCGAAGCCAGGACGCAGACACTCGGCTCCGAAGGCCCGGGCGCCGGGCTCGGAGATGACGTTCGTGTCCAGAATGATGCCGGCTCATTCAGGGAGATCCGGCGCTCCGGACGGGTTGATGACGGCAGCTCCTCGAGCACCTTGAAGAACTCGTCGTCATCCTCCAGGAACGGGACCGTCCGCCGCGCAGCGCCTCCCACAACTCGGCGCCGGTCATCTTGGGCCTGGGGCACGAGCACCTCCTGGAGGATCAGGCGGTGCTCGGCCTCGGCCGAGCGGCCGTGCGCCTTGGCCCGCGCCTTGAGGCGCTGCACCAGGTCGTCGTCGAGCTTGCGAACGATCAAGGTCGCCATCGCGTCCTCTCCTCGACCGGCTGATCGATCTCTTCGAGCACCTTGAAGAACTCGTCGTCATCCTCCAGCAAGGGACGGCCCTTCCGCAGCGCTTCCCAAAACTCGGCGCCGGTCATCTTGGGCTTGGGGGAGAGCACCTCCTGGAGGATCAAACGGTGCTCGGCCTCGGCCGAGCGGCCGTGCGCCTTGGCCCGCGCCTTCAGGCGCTGCACAAGGTCATCATCGAGCTTGCGAACGATCAGGGTCGCCATGGCGTCGTCTCCTCGGCTTTGAGATAGCATTTGCTATCAAAGGAAGCAAGCCTCCGGCGGAAAGCTGTGGCTTGTCGAGGCCGGCCGCGGGTATGCTCGGCGCGAGGCCGGGCAAGGTCGGCGGGAGGGCGAAGCATGAACCGGGAGGTCGTCATCACCTGCGCCGTGACCGGGGCGGGCGATACCGTCGGCCGGCATCCCGCGATCCCGGTCACGCCCGCAGAGATCGCCGACGCCGCGCTCGAGGCGGCGGCGGCCGGCGCCGCGGTCACCCACATCCACGTCCGCGATCCCGCGACCGGCAAGGCCGACCGCAAGCCGCACCTCTATCGCGAGGTCGCCCAGCGCATCCGGGCCCGCAACTCCGGACGTCATCCTGAACCTCACCGCCGGCATGGGCGGCGACTTCGTGCCCGACCCCGAGCGCCCCTGGCAGGGCGGGCCCGGCACCGACATGGCGACGGTCGCGGACCGGCTCGCCCACGTCGAGGAGCTGCAGGCCCGAGATCTGCACCCTCGACTGCGGCAGCATGAACTACGCGGCCAGCGCCTATCTCAGCACGCCGGACATGCTGCGCGCCATGGCGGCCCGGATCAAGGCGGCGGGCGTCAAGCCCGAGATCGAGGTGTTCGAGCTCGGCCACGTCTGGATGGCCAAGCACCTGATCGAGGAGGGCCTGATCGAGCGCCCGCCGCTCTTCCAGCTCTGCACCGGCATCCCGTTCGGCGCCGAATGCGACCCGCGCGCGGTCCTCGCCATGCGCGATCTTTTGCCGCCGGAGGCGATCTTCGCGGCCTTCGGCATCGGCCGGATGCAGATGCCGATGGTCGCGCAGGCCGTCTTCCTCGGCGGCCACGTGCGGGTCGGCCTCGAGGACAATCTCTGGCTCGACAAAGGCGTGCCCGCCAGCAACGGCGCGCTGGTCGCCCGCGCCAGGCAGATCGTCGAGCTGTTGGGCGCGCGCGTGCTCGGCCCCGACGAGGCGCGCGAACGCCTCCACCTGAAGCCCCGTTGAGCCCGGCGCCATGAGCGAGATCCGCAAGGTCGCCCTGATCGGCGCCGGCGTGATCGGCGCCGGCTGGGCCGCGCGCCTGGTCCTGAACGGCGTCGACGTCGTTCTCTTCGACCCCGATCCCGAGGCCGAGCGCAAGGTCGCCCTGGTGCTGGCCAACGCCGGGCGCGCCTGGCAGAAGCTGATGCCGGCGCGGCCCGCGCGCCAGGGCCGGATCACCTTCAGCGCCGACCTCGAAGCGGCGGTCGCGGACGCCGATTTCATCCAGGAGAACGCGCCCGAGCGCGAGGACCTCAAGCGCTCCCTGCTCGCCCGCGCGAGCCGCGCCTGCCGGCCGGACGTGGTGATCGCATCCAGCACCTCGGGCCTCTTGCCGAGCCGCCTGCAGGCGGAGATGACGAGCCCCGGGCGCCTGGTCGTCGGCCACCCGTTCAACCCCGTCTATCTGTTGCCGCTGGTCGAGATCTGCGGCGGGGCAGAGACCTCGGACGAGACCAGGCGGCGCGCCGCCGACTTCTACCGCGGGCTCGGCATGCACCCCTTGATGGTGCGCCGCGAGGTCGACGGCTTCATCGCCGACCGCCTGCTCGAGGCGCTCTGGCGCGAGGCCCTCCACCTCGTCAACGACGGCATCGCCACGACCGACGAGATCGATCAGGCGATCGCCTACGGGCCCGGCCTTCGCTGGTCGTTCATGGGCACCTTCCTGATCTACCGCATGGCCGGCGGCGAGGCCGGCATGCGCCACTTCATGGCCCAGTTCGGCCCGACCCTGAAGCTGCCCTGGACCCGCCTCGAGGCGCCGGAGCTGACCGACGATCTGATCGAGCGGATCGTCGCGCAGTCGGACGAGCAGGCCCAGGGCCGCTCGATCCGCGACCTCGAGCGCCTGCGCGACGACTGCCTGGTCGCCGTGCTGCAGGCGCTGCGCGCGCAGGACTACGCCGCCGGCGCCGTGCTCAAAGCCTGGCAGGACCAGCGCGAAGGCTGAGACCCATGGACTTCGGCCTCAGTCAGGAACAGCAGATGGTGGTCGACACCGTGCGCGGCTTCGTCGAGCGCGAGCTGTACCCGCTCGAGGCCGAGGTCGAGCGCACCGGCGAGGTCCCGGACGAGGTCGGCCGCGAGATCCGGCGGAAGGTCCGGGAGCTCGGCTTCTACGCCGCCAACGTCCCCGAACACTACGGCGGCGGCGGCCTCGACCATCTGACCTTCACCCTGCTCGAGCGCGAGCTCGGGTCGCGCGTCGATGGCGCTGAGCGTGCACTTCGGCCGGCCCTCGAACATCCTTTGCGCCTGCAACGAGGCGCAGCGCCAGCGCTATCTGGAGCCCGCGGTGCGCGGCGACAAGATCGACTGCCTGGCCATGACCGAGCCCGAGGCCGGCTCCGACATCCGCTCGATGAAGACCTTCGCCAGGCGCGACGGCGCCGACTACGTGATCAACGGCACCAAGCACTTCATCAGCCACGCCGACATCGCCGACTTTGCGATCGTGTTCGTCGCCACCGGCAGCGAGGCGACGGCCAAGGGGCCCAAGCAGCGGATCACCTGTTTCCTCGTCGACCGCGGCACGCCGGGCTTCGAGATCCGCAAGGGCTACGGCTCGGTCTCCCACCGCGGCTATCACAACTGCATCCTCTCGTTCGAGGACTGCCGGGTGCCGGCCTCGCAGGTGCTGGGCGCGGAGGGCCAAGGCTTCGAGCTCATGAACACCTGGCTCTACGCGACCCGGCTCACGGTCGCCGCGAGCTGCGTCGGCCGCGCGCGCCGGGTGTTCGACCTCGCGGCCGACTGGAGCGCCTCGCGCAGACAGTTCGGCCAGCCGATCGGCAGGTTCCAGGGCACGGGCTTCAAGCTCGCCGACATGGCAACCGAGATCGACGCGGCCGACCTCCTGACGCTCGCGGCCGCCTGGCGGCTCGATCAGGGCCTGAACGCCAATCGCGAGATCGCAGAGGCAAAACTGTTCGCGAGCGAGATGCTGGCGCGGGCGACCGACCACGCAGTCCAGATCTTCGGCGGCATGGGCCTGATGGCGGAGGTGCCGATCGAGCGCTTCTGGCGGGATGCGCGGGTCGAGCGGATCTGGGACGGCACCAGCGAGATCCAGCGCCACATCATCGCGCGCGAGATCCTGCGCCCGCTCGGCGGCTGAGCCGCGATGCTCACCGACGCGCGCCGGCGCAATCTCGAGCGGCTGCTGCGGCCCCGCTCGATCGCCGCGGTCGGCGGGCGCATCGCCGAAGAGGTGATCCGGCAGAGTCGCAAGCTCGGCTACGCCGGGCGCATCCACGCGGTCCATCCGACCCGGCAAACGCTCGCGGGCGTGCCCTGCTGCGCGCGGATCGAGGACCTGCCCGAGGCGCCGGATGCGGTCTTCCTCGGGATCCGGCGCGAGGCCACGGTCGAAGCCGCAGCCACGCTCGCCGCGATCGGCGCGGGCGGTGCCGTCTGCTACGCCGCGGGCTTTGCCGAGGTCGAGGACGGCCGCGAGCTCGAGCGGCGGCTGGTGGCGGCGGCCGGCGAGATGGCGATCCTCGGGCCGAACTGCTACGGCCTCCTCAACCTGCTGGAGCGGACAGCGCTCTGGCCGGACGAGCACGGCGCCAGGCCGGTGGCGCAGGGCATCGCGCTCGTCACCCAGAGCGGCAACATCGGCATCACGCTCACCATGCAGGAGCGCGGCCTGCCGATCGCCGCGCTGGTCTCGACCGGCAACCAGGCCCAGCTCGCGGTCCACGACTTGATCGACCTGCTGGCCGAGGATGCGCGCATCACCGCGATCGGCCTCTACCTCGAGACGATCAGCGACCCGGTCGGATTTGCGCGCGCGGCGCTGAAGTGCGCCGCCCGTCGGTTGCCGCTCGTGGCGATCAAGGCCGGGCGCTCGGAGCCCGGCGCGCGCGCGACCCTCTCCCACACGAGCTCGCTCGCCGGCGCCGATGCGGTCGTCGACGCCTTCCTTCGCCGCTACGGCGTGATCCGGGTCGACAGCCTGTCCGAGCTCCTCGAGACCCTGAAGCTGGTCTCGGTGCAAGGCCCCCTTGCCGGCCGCCGGATCGGCTCGCTCAGCTGCTCGGGCGGCGATGCGGCCATGGTCGCCGACCTTGCGCTGGCGCAGGGCCTCGAGCTTCCGCCATTGCCCGAGCCCAGCGCGGCGGCGCTGCGCCGAGCCCTCGACGAGCGCGTGGCGATCACCAATCCGCTCGACTACCAGACCGGCATCTGGGCCGATCGCGCGGGCATGGAGCGCTGCTTCGCGGCCATGATGGCGGCGGGCTTCGATGCGACCCTGCTCGTGCTCGACTACCCGCGCCCGGCGGAGAACGACGTCGCCGCCTGGGACCTCGCGCTCGATGCCTTCATCGAGGCGGCGAGGACCACCGGCGCCCGGGCGATCGTCGTCGCCTCGCTGCCCGAGACCCTGCCGCCCGCGGCGCGCGAGCGCCTGCTGGCGGCCGGCATCGCCCCCATGCAGGGCCTGCCGGAGTGCCTGCGCGCGCTCGCGGCCGCCGCCTGGCTGGGCGCGTCTTGGCGCCGGCTCGAGCAGACGGCGCCACCCTTGCCGGTGGTGCCGGTGGAGGCCGCGCCGACGGGCGGACCTCTGACGATGCCGGAGAGCGCGGCCAAGCGCCTGCTCGCGGCCCGCGGCGTGCCCGTGCCCGCCGGCGAGGTGGTGCCGATCGCCGAGGCGGCGGCCGCAGCCTTGCGGATCGGCTTTCCGGTGGCGCTCAAGACCGCAGCCCACGTCCCGCACAAATCCGAGGCGGGCGGCGTCGCGCTCGATCTCGCGAGCGCCGGCGCGGTCGCCGCGGCCGCGGCCGCCATGGCGCGGCTCGGCGATCGGGTGCTGGTCGAGCGCATGCTGCCGCCGCCGGTCGCCGAGCTGATCGTCGGGATCGACACCGACCCGCAGTTCGGCCCGCATCTTCTGGTCGGCGCCGGCGGGCGTCCACGCCGAGCTTTGGCGGGATACCGCGCTGCTCCTGCTGCCGGCCCTGCCGGACGAGGTGCGCGACGGCGCTGCGGGCGCTCCGGATCTGGCCGCTGCTCGCGGGCTGGCGCGGCGCGCCCGCGGGCGATGTCGAGGCGATTGTCGAGGTGGTCTTGAGGATCGGCGCGCTGGCGCTCGAGCGGCGCGCCCTGATCCTGGAGCTCGATGTCAATCCGCTGATGGTCTATGCCGTAGGCCAGGGCGTGGTCGCGGCGGACGCGTTGATCCGCCTGGACGCGCCGATGGACGCAGCCGGCGCCCGCGAGAGAAGAGGTGGCATGAGCGAGGTTCTCCACATCAGACGCGACGGCGCGGTCCTCGAGGTCGTCCTCGACCGGCCGAAGGCGAACGCGATCGACGCCGCGACCAGCCGCGCCATGGGCCAGGCGTTCGCGGCCTTTCGCGACGACCCGGAGCTCAGGGTCGCGATCGTGACCGGCGCCGGCGATCGCTTCTTCTCGGCCGGCTGGGACCTCAAGGCGGCGGCCGCCGGCGAGACCCCCGATGCCGATTTCGGGGTCGGCGGCTTCGGCGGCCTGCAGGAATTGCCGGGGCTCGACAAGCCGGTGATCGCTGCGGTCGGCGGCATGGCGGTCGGCGGCGGCTTCGAGCTGGCCCTCTCCTGCGACCTGATCATCGCGGCCACGCACGCGCGCTTTGCGCTGCCCGAGATCAAGGCGGGCCAGCTCGCCGACGCCGCGACCATCAAGCTGCCGCGCCGGATCCCCCACCACATCGCGATGGAGCTGCTGCTCACCGGCCGCTGGCTGGACGCCCTGGAGGCGAAGCACTGGGGCCTCGTCAACGAGATCGTGGCCGCCCAGGATCTGCTCCCGCGCGCGCGAGAGCATCGCGGCGCTGCTCGCCTCCGGGCCGCCGCTCGTGTTCGCCGCGATCAAGGAGGTGGTCCGCGCGAGCGCGCATCTGCCCATCCAGGACGCGTTCGATCTGATCACCGAGAAGCGCCTGCCCTCGGTCCGGGCGCTCTACGAGAGCGAGGATGCCAGGGAGGGTGCCCGCGCCTTCGCCGAGAAGCGCCAGCCGGTCTGGAAGGGCCGCTGAGGCGCCTGTGCCTCAAGCCGCGTAGTCGGGCTCCTCGGCATCGAGGATCGCCTTGAGCTCGCTGAGGTGGGCCTCGGCGAACTCGCCGTAGTCCTGCCACTCCTTGGCGACCCGCGCGGCGAGGTTGCCGGACACGAGGCGCAGCTCCCTGCCGGTCGAGTAGGCGAGCACCAGCACCTGGCACGCCTTCTCGAGGTAATAGAGCTCGTCGAACGCCTGGGCGACGCTCTCCGCGACCACGATCACGCCATGGTTCGCCAGCATCAGCACGGATTTGTCGCCGATCGCGCGGGCAAAGCGCAGGCCTTCGTCCATCGAGAGCGCGAGCCCGTCGTAGGCGTCCTCGTAGGCGACCCGCCCGAAAAAGCGCAGGCAATTCTGGTCGAGCGGCTTGATCTCCATGTCCTTGAGCGTCGTCAGCGTGGTCGCGTAAGGCATGTGGGTGTGCAGGATGCAGCGCGCCTGCGGCAGCTCGCGATGGAGCGCGGCGTGGATGTACCAGGCGGTCGGATCGGGCGCGTCCGGCCGCTCCAGGGTCGCCGGGTCCTGCGCGTCGACCAGCACGAGGTCGCTCGCCCGGATCCGGGAAAAATGCCGCCAGCGGGGATTGATCAGGAAGCGCGGGCCGTCGCCCGAGACCGCGACGCTGAAGTGATTGGCGATGCCTTCGTGAAACCCGAGCCGCACCGCCCAGCGGAACGCCGCGGCAAGATCGATCCGCGCCTGGCGCTCGGCCGGCTCGAGGTGCTCGTCTCCTCGGGTCTGTCGGGCAAAGGCGGACATCGGCAAGACCTCCCAGGCGCTGCATCCCTCGCCCCGACCATAGCCCAACCCCGTCCCGAGAGCACTACCAGGATTGCCGGTCGCTCAGAGCGCCCCGTAGATCGGCCTGTGCTTGGTATAGCCGCCATCGATGGTCAGGACTTCGCCCACGCACCAGCATTCGTTCGACCAGAAGTACATGGTGGCCGCGGCAATATGCGATGGGTCGGTCAGGCGGCCGATCGGCATGCTGTCCTCGACCGCCTGCAGGCGGCCCGCGCCGATCTCGTTCTGCGCGGCCATGGGACCGCGCAGCGGCGAGGGTGCGAGGCCGTTCAGGACCAGGCCGTGCGCTTCGAGGAAGTAGCGGGCCTGGAGGGTCAAAAGGTTGAGGAGACCGCCTTTGGATGCCTCGTAGGCGGCGCTCGCGCGGCCCTCGGAGCCTACGGTCGCCGACGTCGAGAGGATGATCACGCCGTGGGTGCGGGGCGCGAAGGCGCGGGCGCGGATGCCTTGCTTCAGCACGTTGTGGGCGCCCCAGAGGTTCACCTCGCAGGCGCCGAGGATGTCGTCCTTGCTGAGCTCCTCGGGTGGGGTCAGCGGCCTGGGCGAGATGCCGGCGGTGTGCTGGAGATAGCGGATGTTGTCGTGGCGCGCGAACAGGGCGGCGACGGCGTCTTCGCGGGTGATGTCGACGGTTTCCGCCACGACCTCGAGGGATGGATGGGCGGCGGCGATCACCTGAGCGAAATCGGCAAGGGCCGTGCGTTGGCCGGCGACGTTGATCGCAGCCCCGCCGTCGACGAGCACGAGCTTGGCAGCGCCCAGCCAGTCGCCGACGTGGTTTGCGAGGTATTGGCCCATGAGCCCGACGCCCACGATCATGACGTTGGGCGACCTGTCGTACGAAAGTGCTGCCACGCGCCTGGCACTCCCTTTGCCACCGGGGTGAACGAGCCCGCTAAGCTAGCGCCTTGGGCGCCAGAGAGCCAGCCGTCGCGCGAGTGCCGGCGCTCCCAGGGGGAGGCGACGTGCCAAGCACGAGCAGGTCGTCCTTCACCATCCGGACTGGATCACGACCGGTAGCACCGTGTGCCTCGGCAGCGCGGGGGTGCGGGCCCGGTACCATCCGTGAGATTTCGACCCCTAGTTGGTCAGCCCGCCCGGCGGCAGACCGGCCTTGCGCAGGCCATCCTTGTAGTGCTCGAGGTCGGCGGGGTTCTTGTAAGGCTGCTGGGCGGCCCATTTGGCCACCGTGGCATTCGGGTCGAGCGCCAGCACGCGTTTCACGGTCGCTTGCGCTTCAGGCAGGCGACCAAGCTGGGCATAGCTCGCCGCCAGGAACAGCAGGGTGTCGGCGTCGGGCTCCCGCCCCCGCTCGATCGCATCGATGGCGGCGCCGTATTGACGCGCTGTGTAGTGTATGATGCCGGCGTCCCAAAGGAACCAGTCCGGGTGGAAGGGGTCGAGCCGCATCGCGTCGGTCATCAGCGCGATCGCTTCGTCCACCCGGCCCGCATAGGCCAAATAGGTCGCGCTCTCGCGCTCTCGATTTTGATGCCCGCGTCGTTCGGGTTGAGGGCCCGGCCTTGGCATGCTCAGCCACGCCGCGATCCAGTTGGGCCCAAGTGTCCTGAGATCGTAATCACCTGACAGCGTGGTCACACCCGGGCCTTCGAGGGCTTGCCTCATGCGGAAGACCGCCGTATGATCAGCGTTCAGCAGCCGGCATCTGGGGAATTCTCGCGGGATCGAAAGGCCACTCGATGCACACCTGCTTCTCGCTCGCCTCGGTTGGCCATCGCAAGCGACTTTTGCGAGTTGCGCAACAATATAGCTGGCCAGCACTCTTTCTCCGGTAAAGAGCAACTTTAGATGCCGACTTGGTGTAGAGCCTTGGCGTTGACTTCGATCGGAGCGTTTGCACTAGTTATGATTACAATTTATAATGGTTATCCTTTTTTCTTTTTTGACACTCACACCTATTATACTGGCGGTCAGAAGACTGTTGATACCATCGTCGCTCTCGCCTGCGGCGTCCACCTCGGCTGTCTTCATTCACTTACCAGTCATGGAGTCCAAAACCACGTTTTGTCCTCATTAGTTGCTGAAGCACACTCAGCATCGAAACCTGGCACGATCGACACCGGTCGTTCGCCTTTTTACGGCGTGTTATTTTATCTTTGCGATAGATTAACGAGCATTTGGATGCTTGTTGTTGGTCAGGCGTTTGCGGCGAGTTGGCTTTTGTACCTCGGCGTTCGGTGTTTGGCCGCTGACAATCGGCCTGCCATTTTCTTGTGCGCAATTGCTGTTGTCGCCGGACTGACCTCGCTACCTCTATTCGTCGGCTATCTAATGCCGGACGTGTTCGCGGGTCTTTATATACTAGCTATTGCATTGTTGATCGTGTTTTACGAGACGTTGATGCCCACCGAGCTGACGGCTCTTTGGGTGCTGTTGGTTTTCAGCATGCTGTCTCATCCCTCCCACGTTCTCGGTGGTGGCATACTGCTCGGCTTCATCGTGCTCTTTGTGCTTGCTTTTGCGAGAAACAATCTCCAGCGCGTCACTCCGGCGCTCTTGCTGACCGGAGCTGCCATAGCCATTGGCGCCGCCGGTTTTGTGATGGTCAATTTTATGGTGAGCAGGATCACCGGACTTGTGGCCACACCACCTCCGATCCTACTGGCGAGGGTTATCCAAGATGGATCGGGCAGCAGCTATCTTCGGCAAGCCTGCTCCGATGAGCACTACACCGTGTGTCGGTTTGTCCATCGGATGCCTATGAACACGAACGACTTTCTCTGGTCAAGAGACCCCGAAAAGGGAGTGTGGTCTGTAGTTTCGCCCGAGGAGAGGGTGCAAATTGCGCAAGAGCAATATCCAATTGTGCTGCGCTCTTTTCTATATGCTCCGATTATGCAAATCAAGTCAAGCGCGAGAAATGTCGGTCAGCAGATCGTCACATTCGATGTAACAGAATTCAAAGTCGACGAGGAACTCAAAAACTTCATCGTAAAAGAATTTGGAGGTGATATTGCCGAGAAATTCCTGAAAACACGGATCGCTGGTAACCAGCTCAACCTCACGGCCCTTTCGATACTTTATCGCCTCGCGATATGCGCCTCATTTCTGTTGCTCGTGTTCCGGTTCCCCAGGCTCGAGGCTAATACAAAGGCGGCACTTGTAATCGTACTGACAGGTGTTATTATGAATGCCGTGGTGACTGGTTCAATCTCGGAGCCTGATAACAGATACGAATCCCGTGTGATTTGGCTCATACCTTACTTCGCGGCGGTCATTGAGCTTGGAAAGCGTGACCAAGGAGGTCGGGAGCCCACTCCGGTGTAGCGGTCAATGTTCGCACGCGCGCCGGGTTGGCGCTTCGAGCGCCGGATGGGCAATGGATCTGAGCGGCATGGACCTGAAGGAAGAGGCGATTCTTGGCGAGGCGATCGGATCGCACTGGTATTACCTCGCCAAGGGACGGGCGTTGCGGGCGATGCTCGGCAGGGTCCGTGTGCCCGAGGTGCTCGACATCGGCGCGGGCTCGGGCGTGTTCTCGCGCCAGTTGCTGGACGCGGGGATTTGCGAGCGCGCCGTCTGCGTCGACCCCGGCTACAACGAAGTGCGGTTCGAGCGCTATCACGGGCACGAGATCGAATTCACGCGCTCGGTCGGGCGCGTCTCCCAGGGCCTGCTTCTGCTGATGGATGTGCTCGAGCATGTCGATGACGACGTCGGGCTCTTGCGCGGCTATACCGAGCGCATGCCGGATGATGCCCGGGTGCTGATCACGGTGCCGGCGTTTGAGTTCCTCTGGTCCGGGCACGACGTGTTCCTCGAGCACCGGCGCCGCTACACGCTCGCGGGTCTCGAACGGACGGTCAGGCGCGCGGGACTGCAGGTCATGCGCAGCCGATACTTCTTCGGCCTCCTGTTTCCGGCGATCGCCGTCATGCGGCTGCGCGACCGGCATCGGCTGCACGCCGGCCAGATCGAAGCCAGGAGCGCCTTGCGGATCTGCCCGGCACCGCTCAACCGCCTCCTCACCCTGGTCCACGACCTTGAGCGCGCGACCCTATTCCCGTTCAACCGCCTGGCCGGGCTCTCGGTCTTCTGTCTCGCCCGGCGTTCATAGGGGAGCTTTTCCCTCGGCCTCCCTGGGATATGCTATACTATACTATCTTCAATGGAAACGCGATCGTCGTCCCGGAAACTGGGGTGGCGCTTCATTTGAGAGCATCCCGACAGACAGCCTGGTTGGCCTGCGCGATCAGGCGTAGCAGCGAAGCGCCTGGCGGGCGGCTGTTATGAGCCGGCCGCCGGTCGACGCTCGCCTCTAGAGCGAGGCAGCCCCGAGACGAACCCGCGGTCATGCGGTAGCCAACCCGCGCATGAGAGCTTTTGCTCAACCGTCGTCTCGAAAGCCCGCCGCTCGCCAGGCGTTTCGCCATTGCAATCCGAGGTTGCCACAGCTTGGCAGTCGGCTGACGCACCTGGCTAAGCACTGCCCCGCCGCTGCGCATCCTCGGCCACCGCGCGACCGATCCTCGCGTTCTGCGATGGGCCGGCCTGATCGAACCCAATCAGTTCCCGCACCAGGTACAGGGGCCTCTGCTTGACCTCGACGAACACGCGCCCGAGGTACTCGCCGAGCATGCCGAGCCCGATCATGTTCATGCCGCTGAAAAACAGGATCATCGCCGTCATTGACGCATAGCCTGGCAGGTCGATGCCGAAAATCATAGTGCGGACCACGATGTAAGCCATGTAAGTGAATGCCGATATCGCTACCAGGAGACCCAGATAGGTCCAAATCCGCAGGGGCAAGGTGGTGAACGAGAAAATTCCTTCGAGAGCCAGATTCCAAAGCTGCCAATATTTCCACTTGGTCTGCCCGGCAACCCTCCTGGCGCGAACGTAGGTGATGTTCGCCTGCCTGAAGCCGAGCCAGGCGAACAGCCCCTTCATGAATCGCGTCCGCTCGGGCAGCTGTCTCAGCGCCTCGACCACCCGACGGTCCATCAGCCGGAAATCCCCGGCGTTCGCGGGCAACGGCACATCGCCGAAGTAATCGAAGATTCGGTAGAACAGCTGGGCGAAGGTGCGCTTGGGCAGCGTGTCGCTCCGCCGGTCCGACCGGATCGCGACCACCATGTCGTAGCCCTGCAGCCACTTCTCGACCATCTCGGGAATCAGATCCGGCGGATCCTGCAGATCCGCATCGAGCGGGATGATGGCGTCCCCGCTCGCGTGGTCGATCCCTGCCGTCAGCGCCCGCTCCTTGCCAAAGTTGCGGGTCAGATCGACAATCTTGATGCGCCGGTTGGCCTGCCCCTGCTCCAGCAAGAGCGTCATCGTGCGGTCGGTGCTGCCATCGTTCACCCAGATGATCTCATAGTCCGGCGTGACCCGTTCGACGATTGGCACCACGCGCTCCAGGAAGGGCCTGATCGCAGCCTCCTCATCGTAGACCGGCACCACGAGACTCAGCCGGAAGCCGCTGCCGGTGGCCGAGGCGGGTCCGTCCATCCCCATCATGAGCAGGACCCCACCGCCTGCAGCCCTTGCAGGAGCAGCGGACTCGGCGTCCGGATCAGCCAGTCGTACAGCATGCCCTTCCCGATCGGCGGCGGTTGTGCGGCGCCGGGCGGCGCGCCTGGCAGCGCTATCTCATGTTCCTGGTGTTCAATTTGTCGGGCCTCGCGCTCGCCAATCTGGTCATCCCGATGGCCACCTCGCGCTCGGTGATGCCCTTCTGGAGCGCGACCGCGCACTCGACCGCATCGACCGCGCTCGCGAACTCGACCAGGGCCCCGTCGCCCATCAGCTTGACCACCCGCCCGCGGTGCTCGGCGATCAGCGGCTCGATGAGGTCCTGGCGCAAGGCCCTCAGGCGCGCGATCGTGCCCGCCTCGTCGTCGCCGACCAGGCGCGAGTAGCCGACCACGTCCGCGGCCAAAATCGCCGCGAGCTTCCGCTCCGTGCGCGGGGCCATCTGCGCCCTCTGCTGCGCTGCGACTACGACGGCGCCGAAAATCTACCCCTGTTTCCGGGCGGGGTCGACGGAATGTTGCCTCGAGAGAGGCGAACCCGGCTAAGCTTCGAGGCACGAGTCCCATGGTGCACGCGCGCCGGCGACCCGACGCCGGCCCGGGCGCGGACCCTGCGCCGAGGGGGTGAGGCAATGCCGCCGAGACAGCCGAACATTCTCCTGATCATGGCCGATCAGCTGAGCGCGTTCGCGCTGCCCTGCTACGGCCATGCCGTGGTCAAGGCGCCGCACATCATTGCGGCTCGCCGACCGAGGGCGTCCTGTTCGAGAACGCCTACTGCAACAGCCCGCTTATGCGCGCCGTCCCGTTACTCCATGCTGGCCGGCCGCCTGCCGTCCCGGATCGGCGCCTACGACAACGCGAGCGAGTTCCCGGCCAGCGCGCTCACCATCGCGCATGGGCTGCGCGCCCAGGGCTATCGCACGGCCTTGTGCGGCAAGATGCACTTCGTCGGCCCCGACCAGCTGCACGGCTTCGAGGAGCGGCTGACCCCCGACATCTACCCGGTCGACTTCGGCTGGACGCCCGACTGGGAGCGGCCCGAGGAGCGGATCGACTGGTGGTACCACAACATGCAAAGCGTCAAGCAGGCAGGCATCGCCGAGGCGACCAACCAGCAGGACTTCGACGACGAGGTCGCCTTTCAGGCCCGCCGCTTTCTCCAGGACCACGCCCGCTCGGACGATCCGCGCCCGTTCTTCCTGACGGTCTCCTTCACCCACCCGCACGACCCCTATGCGATCAGGCGGGCGTACTGGGACCGCTACCGCGACGACGAGATCGCGCCGCCCCGGATCGGCCCGCTGCCGCCCGAGCGCATGGACCCGCACAGCCGAAGGCTGGTCCGGGTCTCGGCCATGGACGAGGCGGCGATCACGGCGGACGACGTGCGCCGCGCCCGCCGCGCCTACTACGGTGCCATCTCCTACGTCGACGACGCGGTCGGCGAGCTGACCCAGACCCTTCGGCGGTTCGGGCTCGAAGACGACACGGTGGTGATCTTCACGGCCGATCACGGCGACATGCTGGGCGAGCGCGGCCTCTGGTACAAGATGTGCTTTTTCGAGCATGCCATGCGCGTGCCCCTGATCTTCCGCGCGCCAGGCCGCTTCGCGCCGCGCCGCACGCCCTGCCTTGCCTCGCTCCTCGACCTGCTGCCGACGCTCCTCGACCTCGGCCGGCCGGCAGCCGGCGAAACCGCGGACATCGGGCATGACGGCGCGAGCCTCGCCCCCCTGCTCCAGGGCGGCGAGCTGCCGGAGCGGACCGTGCTCGGCGAATATCTCGCGGAGGGCGCGCTGGCGCCGATCTTCATGATCCGCCGCGGCCCCTGGAAGTTCATCTGGAGCGAGCCCGACCCGCCGCTCCTGTTCGACCTCGCGCACGACGGCGACGAGCTCCAGAACCTCGCCGCCTCGCCTGAGCACGCCCCGACGGCGCGCGCTTTCGAGGCCGAGGTGCAGCGGCTCTGGGAACCTTCGCGCCTGCGCGACGGAGATCCTCAAGAGCCAGCGGGCGCGCCGCTTCGCCTGGCAGGCGCTGCAGCGCGGCCGGCAAAGCCCGTGGAGCTTCCAGCCGCCCCGCCGCACGCTGCACGACGCCGGCGGCCCCCTCGACCTCAACGACCTGGAGCGCAGGCGCCGCTTCCCGCCGCCGGAGACCTGAGCCGCGCCAGCACCTCTGATCGGTGACAAGTGGGGCAAATCCAGCGGTACGCTTTGCAGTACGCTTTGCAGTAGGCTTTGCGCGTTGGGACCTACTGTGCTAGAAGGTTGACATGAAGGCGATCACGACCACACGCAGGATCGTCAAGGTGCGCGACATCCCGGACTCTTGGGGCGTCGAGCTGCCTGATGATCCGGAGGCACCCGTGACCGTGTGGATAAGTCCGGCAGAACTGCGCAGCGAGCGACGACTCATCGATTTCATCGGATCGGGCAAGGGTGTGCATCAGACGCGCGCCGCAGCCGACACGTATATTCGCAGGCTTCGCGAGGAATGGCAGGACTAGCCGGGCTCCTTGCCAAGATCGTCTACCTCGACACCAACATCTTCATCTACGCAGTCGAGGGATACGAGCCGGAAGAGGCCTTCCTGCGCGAACTGCTTTCGGCGCTCGATGGGAAGTCCCTCGCCGCCGTTACGAGTGAGTTCACGCTCGCCGAGCTGCTCGTGAAGCCCTTCGAGCTCGGGCGTGACGATGTCGTGTCGGCCTACATCGATCTTGTCCAGGATTCCGAGCGCATCACCGTCGCACCGGTCGATCGCGCCATCCTGATCGAGGCTGCGCGCCAGCGTGCGACGTTGGGCATCCTCATGCCGGACGCGATCCACGTCGCTACCGCCATGGCCTCAGCTTGTGACGTGTTCCTGACCAACGACCGCAAGCTGAAGCTGCCACCCGAGCTGGCCCTGAGCTTGCTGTAGCGGCCGTCCATTGGCGGCCGCTCACTGATCGGCGCTGTCCAGGACCATTTCGCCGCGGGCCTTCCTGGCCGCGCGCTCGGCGAGCGTGCGGTCGAGCCAGCCGACCTCCATCTCCGGCACCGAGGACAGCAACAGCTCGGTGTAGGGATCGTGCGGCGGCGAGAGCACCTCGTGCTTGGGGCCCTGCTCGACCACCCGGCCCTGGTACATGACCACGATCGAATCGGCGATCGCCTTCACGGTCGCGAGGTCGTGGGTGATGAACAGATACGCCATCCGGGTCTCGTCCTGCAGGCGCAGCAGCAGGCGCAGCACGCCGTCGGCGACCTGGGCGTCGAGCGCGCTCGTGACCTCGTCGCAGATGATCACCTCGGGCTCGGCCGCGAGCGCGCGCGCGATGCAGACCCGCTGCTTCTGGCCGCCCGAGAGCTCGGCCGGGTAGCGGCGCGCGAACGCCTTGGGCAGCTCGACGCTCTCCAGCAGCTCCTCCACCCGCCGCTTGCGCTCCGCCCCCTTCCGGTTGAAGTAAAAAGAAACCGGCCGGCCGATGATCTCCTCGATCGTCTGGCGCGGGTTGAGCGCCACATCCGGCATCTGATAGATCAGCTGCAGCCGGCGCAGCTGGTCCTTGGTGCGGTCCTTGAGCCGGCCCGGCAGCCGCTGCCCTTTCAGGTGGATCTCGCCTTCGATCGGCGGCAGGAGGCCGGTCATGACGCGCGCGAGCGTCGACTTGCCGGAGCCGGATTTGCCGACCACCGCGAGCGTGGTCGAGGGCTCGAGCCGGACCGAGATGTCCTGCAGCGCCAGGAACTCGCCATAGGCCGCGCTGACGCCCTTGACCTCGGCCGCCGCCAGGCCGGGCGCGTGATGCTCCTTGTTCAGCTCGACCCGGCGGACGTTGACCAGGGCGCGCGTGTACTCCTCCTTGGGCTCGTAGAGGATCTGCCGGGTCGGCCCCTCCTCGACCCGCTCGCCGTAGCGCAGCACCATGATCCGATCGGCGATCTGCGCCACCACCGCGAGGTCGTGGGTGATGTAGAGGGCGGCCGTGCCCTCGTCCCGGATCGCATCCTTGATCGCCGCCAGGACCTCGATCTGGGTCGTGACGTCGAGCGCCGTGGTCGGCTCGTCGAACACGATCAGATGCGGCCTGGCGACCATCGCCATCGCGGTCATGGCGCGCTGCAGCTGGCCGCCCGAGACCTGATGCGGGTAGCGCTCGCCGAACCGCTCGGGATCGGGCAGGCGCAGCTTGCCGAACAGGCGTTTGGCCTCCTGCGAGCGCCTGGTCCGGCGCCATGATGCCATGGCGGACCGCGGCCTCGGTCACCTGCGCGTTCAGCCGGTGCGCCGGATTGAAGGCGGCCGCGGCCGACTGGGCGACGTAGGCGACCCGGACGCCGCGGATGTCGCGCAGATGATCGTGCGGCGCGCCCAGGAGCTCGTCGCCATTCAGCTTGATCGAGCCGCGCGGCCAGCCGGCAGCCGTCGCGCGCGTAGCCGAGCGCCGCGAGCCCGATGGTCGACTTGCCGGCCCCGGATTCGCCGATCAGGCCCAGGACCTCGCCCTTGCTCAGCTCGAGCGACACGCCCTTGACCAGCTCGACCCATTCCTGGCCTTCGCTCTGGCCTTGAATGCGCAGACCGGAGATCTCGAGCAGCAACGCCATCCTCAGGCCCTCCGCCTTGCGGTCGAGAAACGGTGCAGCTGCCAGTCGACCACCAGGTTGACGCCGACCGTCAGGATCGCGATCGCGGCTGCCGGGATCAGCGGCACGATCAGGCCGAAGCTGATGGCGTTCGCGTTGTCGCGCACCATGCCGCCCCAATCGGCCGCCGGCGGCTGGATGCCGAGGCCGAGGAAGCTCAGGGACGAGAGGAACAGGAAGGCAAAGCAGAAGCGCAGGCCGAACTCCGCGATCAAGGGCGGCAGCGTGTTGGGCAGCACCTCGCGGGTGATCACCCAGCCCAGCCCCTCGCCGCGCAGCCTTGCGACCTCGACGAAGTCCATGACCGCGACGTCCATCGCGACCGCCCGCGACAGGCGGAACACGCGGGTCGAATCGAGGATCGCGATCACCAGGATCAGGACGATCACCGAGGGCGGCAGGACCGAGAGGATCACGAGCGCGAAGATCAGGGTCGGGATCGCCATCAGGGTGTCGATCGCGCGGCTGAGCGCGTGATCGATCCAGCCGCCGACCACCGCGGCCAAGAAGCCCAGCGCCATGCCGATCGCGAACGACAGCAGCGCCGCCGCGAGCGCCACCCCGATGGTGCGCGAGGCGCCCCAGAGCAGGCGGGTCAGGATGTCCCGGCCGAGGCTGTCGGTGCCGAGCAGGAACTGCGCCGAGAACGGCTCCCAGACGTCGCCCACCACCTCCGACTCGCCGTAGGGTGCCAGGAACGGGCCGAACAGCGCCATCAGCGCGAACAAGGCGATGATCGCGAAGCCGACGATGGTCGAGACCGAGAGCCCTCGCATCGGCTTACCTCGGATGCCGGAGCCTGGGGTTGGCGACGATCGAGAGGATGTCGGCGGTGAGGTTGAGCAGCACGTAGGTGGCGGCGAAGATCAGCCCGCAGGCCTGCACGACCGGCACGTCGCGCTTGGACACGGCATCGACCATCAGCTGGCCCATGCCCGGGATAGACGAACACCACCTCGACCACCACGACGCCCACCACCAGGTAGGCGAGGTTGAGCACCACGACGTTGATGATCGGCGAGAGCGCGTTCGGCAGGGCGTGGCGGAAGATGATCCGCGAGCGCGAGACGCCCTTCAGCTCCGCCATCTCGATGTAGGGGCTCGACATGACGTTGATCACCGCGGCGCGGGTCATGCGCATCATGTGCGCGATCACGACCAGGGCGAGGGTCGCGACCGGCAAGGCGACCGCCGCGAGCTTCTCGCCCAGGCCCATGCCCTCGTAGACGCTCGCGATCGAGGGCGCCCAGAGCAGCTTGACCGCGAAGACGAAGATCAGGATGTAGCCGATGAAGAACTCCGGCATCGAGATCGCCGAGAGCGTCACGATCGAGATGCTCTTGTCGAGCCAGGTGCCGCGGAAGCGGGCGGCGACCAGCCCGAGCAGGATCGCGATCGGCACCGCGACCAGCGCCGCCACCCCCGCGAGGAACAACGTGTTGCCGAGCCGGCCCGAGATCATCTGGGTGATCGGCTCGCGGTTGGCGAGCGAGGTGCCGAGGTCGCCCTCGAGCGAGTGGCCGAGCCATTCGGCGTAGCGGACGTAGGCCGGGCGGTCGAGGTTGAGGTCCTTGCGGATCGCCGCGACCGCCTCGGGCGTGGCGCTCTGGCCGAGGATCGCCTGGGCGACGTCGCCCGGCAAAAGCTGGGTCCCTGCGAAGATCAGGACCGAGACCACGAACAGGGTCAGCGCGCCCAGCGCCAGGCGCTGGGCGATCAGCCGCAACAGGCCCGACATCGGGCGGGTCCCTGCGAGCGGGTCCTCAGGACGTGAAGTAGAGCTGCTCCGCGCAGCGCAGGCCCGTCAGCACCGGCGCTGGCACGAAGCCGCCGATGTTGTCGCGCGCGCCGAACAGGAAGTTGTTGAACATCGGGATGACCTCGCCGCCATCCTCGTAGATCATCATCTGCAGGTCGTGATACATCTGCTTGCGCTTGCCGGCGTCGAGCTCGGCGCGCGCCTGCTTGAGCAGCTGGTCGAACTGGCCGGCCGCTTCCAGAACGATTCGTTCCAGGCGGCATCCGACTGGTAGGCGACCGACATCATCAGATCGGCGGTCGGCCGGCCGCCCCAGTAGGAGCCGCAGAACGGCTTGACCAGCCAGACGTTCGACCAGTAGCCGTCGGCCGGCTCGCGCTGGACGTTGAGCGTGATCCCGGCCTTGGCCAGGTGCTCCTTGTAGAGGGTGGCCGCGTCGACCGCACCTGTGAAGGCGGCATCCGCGATCGACAGCGTGATCGGCCCGCTCACGCCCGACTTCGCGAAGTGGGCCTTGGCCTGGTCCGGATCGTAGGGCCGCTGCGGGATGTCCGCGGCGTAGAACGGGTCGAACGTCGGCACCGGCTGGTCGTTGCCGATCTTGCCGTAGCCGCGCAGGATCTTCTTGACCAGATCCTCGCGGTCGATGCCGTACTTGAGCGCGAGCCGCAGGT
This sequence comes from uncultured Alphaproteobacteria bacterium, assembly GCA_963756905.1. Taxonomy (GTDB): domain Bacteria; phylum Pseudomonadota; class Alphaproteobacteria; order Geminicoccales; family Geminicoccaceae; genus DATAOG01. Next base: position 34,492 of record CAVWPO010000035.1, on the reverse strand, counting down.
CCTTGTTGTCGAAGGGGGCGGTGTCGCAGCGCATCGGGAAGGTGTAGTGGCCGGCGCTCGGCACGTCGAACACCTGCATGTGGGGCATGCGCTTGAGCAGGTCGACGGTCTTGGGGTCGAGCCGGTTGATGAAATGGACCGCCCCGGTCTGGAGCGCGCTGGTGCGCGCGGTCAGGTCGTTGATCGCCAGCGTCTCGACCGAATCGGCGTGGCCGCGGCCTTCCTTCCAGTAGTTCGGGTTGCGCTTGGCCAGCGTGCGCACGCCGGGCTGGAAGCTTTCGATGGTGTACGGTCCGGTGCCGACCGGCTTGTTGAAGTCGGTGCCCTCGGGCACGATCAGGAGGTGATAGTCGGACATGATGTAGGGCAGGTCGGCGTTGCCGGCGTCGAGCACCACGGTGAGCTCGTTCGGGCCGCTCGCCTTCAGGTCCTTGATCACCTGCAGATAGCCCTGGGCGCCCGATTTCGAATCCGCGCCGCGATGGTGATCGATCGAGTAGATGACGTCCTTGGGCGTCATCTCCTTGCCGTTGCTGAACTGGACGCCCTTCCTGAGCTTGAACACCCACTGGGTGGCATCGGCGTTCGGCTCCCAGCTCTCGGCGAGCTCGGGGATGGTCTTGTTGTGCTCGTCGAGCTCGACCAGGGGGTTGCCCCACTGGTAGCCGACGGTCTGCATGTAGTTGGCGGTGTAGGTCGCGGGGTCGAGGCTGTCGGTGGCGCCCGCGCTGTCGATCCCGAGCTTGAGATCGCCGCCCTTCTTGGGCGTCGCCGCGAACGCCCGGCCGGCCAGCGAGGTCGCGAGCGCCGAGCTCACCCCGAGCGCCGCCGCCCGCTCCATGAACTCGCGCCGCCGCTATGCCCTGATGCGCCAGCAGACGCCGCAATTCGATCTCGCCGGACATTGGAGCCTCCGTTGTCATTGCCAGCCGGTTCCTCTCTTGTGAGTTTGACCGACTGGATCGAATGTCGCAATGGGAAGCTCGGGAAGCGCTAGGGCCAGGGCTCAGCCCGCGGGAGGCGACCCATGGGAACAGGCAAATGAGCGGTGATGCCTCGCTCGAGGCGCGCCGGCGCGGCGGGCGGGTCGCGCGCCAGGCGCTGCGGGCAGCCCCGCAGCCCGAGGCCGAGCGCGCGGTCCGCCCGGGGCTCGAGGGCGGCCGCTACCGGCCGCTGGCCGAGACCGATCTCACGCGGATCCACGGCGCCGCGCTCGACGTGCTGGAGCAGATCGGGCTCGGCGAGGCGATCCCGTCCACGATCGAGCTGATCACCGCGGCCGGCGGCCGGATGAACGAGCACGGCCGGCTGGTCCTGCCGCGCGCCCTGGTCGAGGACGTGATCGCCCGGGCGCCCCGGCGCTTCCCGCTCTGCGGCCAGAGCCCGAAGCACGACCTCGAGCCCTGGGGCAAGCGGGTCTACTTCGGCACCGCGGGTGCGGCCGTGCACATGGTCGACCCTTTGACCGGCGACTATCGCGATTCGACGCTTGCCGACCTCTACGATGCCGCGCGCCTGGTCGACGCGCTCGAGCACATCCACTTCTTCCAGCGCTCGATCGTCTGCCGCGACATGGTCGACCCCTACGATCTCGACCTCAACACCGCCTACGCCTGCGTCGCGGGCACGGCAAAGCACGTCGGCACGAGCTTCACCCAGGTTCCGCACGTCGAGGACGCGCTCGCCATGCTGCACCTGATCGCGGGCGGCGAGGCCGCCTGGCGGGCGCGGCCCTTCGTCTCCATGTCGAGCTGCTTCGTCGTGCCGCCTTTGCGCTTTGCCGAGGACGCCTGCCGCTGCCTGGAGGCGGGCGTGCGCGGCGGCATGCCGATCCTGCTCCTGCCCGCCGGCCAGGCCGGCGCCACCAGCCCGGCAGCGCTCGCGGGCGCCGTCGTCCAGGAGATCGCCGAGGCGCTGGCGGGCCTGGTCTACGTCGATGCCATCTGCCGCGGCGCGCCTGCGATCCTCGGCCCCTGGCCCTTCGTCTCGGACCTGCGCACCGGCGCCATGTCGGGCGGCAGCGGCGAGCAGGCGCTGCTGATGGCGGCCTGCGCCCAGATGGGCCACTTCTACGACCTCACCACGGGCGTCGCCTCGGGCATGACCGATGCCAAGCTGCCGGATGCGCAGTCGGGCTACGAGAAGGGCTACAACCACGCGCTGGTCGGCAATTCCGGCGCCAACCTGATCTACGAATCGGCCGGCATGCACGCGAGCCTGCTCGGCTTCTGCACCGAGAGCCTGGTGATCGACAACGACGCGATCGGCGCCACCCTGCGCACGATCCGCGGCATCGAGGTCGACGACCAGACGCTCTCGATCGACGTGATGCGCGCGGCCTGCATCGGCGGCCCGGGCCACTACCTCGGCCACCCGCAGACGCTGGCCCGCATGCAGACCGACTACCTCTATCCCGTGATCGGCGACCGCACGAGCCCCAAGGAATGGGTCGAGCAGGGCTCGCCCACGATCGTCGAGCGCGCGGTCAAAAAGACGCGCGAGATCCTGGAGCAGCCACTTCCCGCGCCACCTGCCCGATGCCATCGACCGCGAGATCCGCGCCCGCCTGCCGATCAAGCTGCCGCGCGAGCGCATGGGACGAAGATGATGACCGACCATGCCCGCGTGGTGATCATCGGCGGCGGCGCGGTCGGCTGCAGCGCGCTCTATCACCTGGCGCTGCATGGGCTGGACCGAATGCATCCTGCTCGAGCGCGCCGAGCTCACCTCGGGCTCGACCTGGCACGCCGCCGGCAATTGCCCGACGTTCTCGACCAGCTGGAACGTGATCAAGCTGCAGCGCTACGGCAACCAGCTCTACGCGCGCCTCGCGGCCGAGGGCGACCCGCCGCTCACCTGGCATCCGACCGGCTCGATCCGGCTCGCCCACGGCCGGGACCGCATGGACGAGTTCCGCCATGTCTCTGCCATGGCGCGCGCGCAGGGCCTCGATCTCGCGCTGATCACGCCCAGCGAGGCGCGCGAGCTCTATCCCTTCCTCGAGCTCGACGACCTCGAGGGTGCGCTCTTCGATCCCTATGACGGCGACGTCGATCCGAGCCAGCTGACCCAGGCGTTCGCGAGGCGCGCGCGCGAGCGGGGCTGCGAGATCCGCCGCTTCACCCGCGTGACCGGGCTCGAGCAGCGCCCGGGCGGGACCTGGCGGGTGATCACGGACAAGGGCGAGATCGCGTGCGAGGTCCTGGTCAACGCCGCGGGCTACCGGGCCGGCGAGATCATGGCCATGGTCGGCGAGCCGCTGCCGATCGTCGCCATGTCGCACCAGTATCTGGTGACCGAGAGCATCCCCGAGCTCGAGGCGCGCGCCGGAAAGCTGCCGCTGCTGCGCGATCCCGACGTCTCCTGGTATCTGCGCCAGGAGCGTGCCGGCCTCCTGCTCGGGCCCTACGAGTGGCAGGCGCGCCCGCACTGGCTGGACGGCATCCCGGAGGACTTCGCGAACCAGCTGTTCGCGGACGACCTCGACCGCCTGGAGCCCTACATCGAGGCCGCGATCGCGCGCGTGCCGATCCTGGGCTCGGTCGGCGTGCAGCGGGTGATCAACGGCCCGATCCCCTATTCGCCCGACGGCAACCCCTATATCGGCCCGGCGCACGGGCTCAAAAACTTCTACCAGTGCTGCTGCTTCTCGTTCGGCATCGCGCAGGCCGGCGGCGCCGGCAAGACGCTCGCCGAATGGGTCGTCCACGGCGAGCCCGAGTGGGACCTCTTCGCGTTCGACCCGCGCCGCTACACGAGCTATGCGACCAGGTCCTACACGGTCGCGCAGGGCGGTCGAGCTCTACCAGCGCGAATACGCGATCGCCTGGCCGTTCGAGGAGCGCCCGGCCGGCCGCCCGGCGCGCACCAGCCCGCTCTACGACCGGCTGCGGGCCAAGGGCGCCCGCTTCGGCGCCCGCGGCGGCTGGGAGCGCGCGACCTGGTTCGCGCCGCAGGCTGCCCCCGAGGAGGAGCGCCTCAGCTTCCGGCGCGCCGAGCGGCCCTGGTTCGAAGCCGTGGGCGAAGAATGCCGGGCGGTCGCCGGGCGCGTCGCCGTCCTCGACCTCCCCGGCTTCACCAAGTTCAGGGTCGAGGGTCCGGGCGCCGCGGCCTTCCTCGACCGCCTGGTCTGCTCGCGCCTGCCGCCGGCTCGGACGGATCGGGCTCGCCTACGCGCTGAACGAGCGGGGCGGGATCGTCAGCGAGTTCACGATCACGCGCCTTGCCCCCGATCGCTTCTACCTCGCGAGCGCCGCGGCCGCCGAATGGCACGACGACGACCTGCTGCGCTCGCGTCTGCCCGAAGATGGCTCGGTGCGCATCGAGGACCTCTCCGCCCGCCTCGGCACGCTGGTCCTGGCCGGGCCGCGGGCGCGCGACGTGCTGGCCGAGGTCGCCTCGGCCGATCTTTCGAACGAAGCTTTTCCCTGGCTCTCGGCGCGCGAGCTCGAGATCGGCTTGGCCAGGGTCATGGCGCTGCGGGTCAATTACGTGGGCGAGCTCGGCTTCGAGCTGCACGCGCCGGTCGAGACGCTGGTCGGGCTTTACGACGCGCTGCTCGCGGCCGGCGCGGCGCACGGCATCCGCGACCTCGGCATCTACGCGGTCGAGAGCCTCCGGCTGGAGAAGGCCTATCCGGCCTGGCAGTCCGATCTGACCTTCGAATACACGCCGCTCACCGCCAGCCTCGAGCGGTTCGTCGACTTCGGCAAGCCCGAGTTCGTCGGCCGCAGGGCGCTGCTCCGGCAAAAGGAGACCGGCCCGAGCGAGCGCCTCGTCCCCCTCATCCTGGACGATCCGGGCGCGGCGGATGCGCCCGCCTGCGCGCCGGTGCTGAAGGACGGCGCCCGGGTCGGGCTCGTGACCTCGGGCGGCTTCGGCTACCGGATCGGGCGGAGCCTGGCGCTCGCCTACCTGCGCGCCGATCTCGCGCGGCCGGGCGAGCGCGTGCAGATCCTGATCTTCGGCGAGCTCCGGCCCGCCACGGTCGGCAAGGGAGCGCCCTACGATCCGGGCAACGCGCGTCTCAAAGCCTGACCCGCCAGCCGGACCGGCGGGGCTACGAACGCAACGCCTTCGGACCGCTCACGAACGGGCTGCCGCACTCATAGAAGCGGAGCAGCCGGTCGACCTCCCGGCTGAGCCCGATCCGCACGCTGCGAGCGATGGCGCCCGGGACTTGTGCGATCGCGCCCAGCCAAAGCGGCCCGTTTGCGCACAGATCAACGCCGTCCAGGCCGCGATCGACCCGCAGCGCGGCCGCGAGCCGGCCCGGGCCGCGGGCGAGATCGAGCAGCCGCGACGTGCCGCGGTGGGCCGCCATCAAGGCGATCCCCTCCAAGGGCTCGAGCGCGCGCAAGAGGACGCCGGCACCGACGCCCGCGACCTCGCTGCTGACGTTCAGCATCCAGGAGATGCCGTAGGCGCGGTAGACGTAGGCGTGGCCGCGCTCGAGGAACAGCGACCGGTTGCGCGGCGTCGGCCCGCGGAAGGCATGGCCGGCGGCATCGCCGACGACGTAGGCCTCGGTCTCGACGATGCGGCCGCTGAGCCGACCCTCCGGCAGATCGTGGACCAGCACCTTGCCGATCAGATCCTGCGCGAGCCGGACGGTGTCGACCGGCAGCTCGGCGCGCCGCAGCCGACGGATCGCGACCGAGGCGAGGCCCGATCGCCCGCACGCAGGCGTCGGAGGCGACACCGGCGCGCACGGCCTGCAGAGGCCAGGGCCGGCCGCGGGCCTCTCCTACTTCTTGCTGTCGGCCTTGGCCGCGCCGGGCTGCGCCTTGGCGAGCGCGCTCGGCACCGTGCCGCTCGACGCCGGGGCCTTCTTCTTGTCGGCCTTGGGCTTCTTCGCCTCGCGGTTGCTCCTCTTCTGACCTTTCGCCATCGCGGCTCTCCCCTCTCGCTCAACCGACGCGCAGGCGCGGACCATAGGCCGACCGGCCACCCCCCGGCAAGTCGCAACCGTCGCCCAGGCCGGGCGTGAGGAGCCGGCCGGCCGGAGCCTGGCCTCGATCGTAGCGGTTGAAATCTGCCCGATCGCACCCGGTCGCATCCCCACTGCCGGGAACCCACGGGGGCGACCGGCCGTGACCCGAAGCCGTCTTTGACGTAGGCGAAGCTCGCCAAGATCGGCGCGCATCCGTGCGCCATGGCCGCTACGACGTGCGCCAGCTAGCCGAGATCCCGCATGATGCTATCTCATCAGAGCGATGGGGGTTGGTAAGAGCGCTAGAAGCCATGCCCGCCGAGACGACAGAGACGCAGGAAGGCAAGGGCGGCGAGCCAGGTCGGATCGAGCCGGGGGCGACCGGTGAAGGTGTCTCGGCTGAGCACGGAGCCAATTCGTCGCCGGTCCCGCCGTCGGGCCACCGGCTCACGCGAACGCGAAAGCTGCTGATCGGCGGGCTCGGCGCGCTGGTTGTTGCCGGCGCCGCCGCGTTCGGGATTCCCTGGATCGAGCTGACATTCAGCACCGTCTCGACCGATGACGCCTACGTGAACGGGCATGTGACCTTTGTTGCTCCCCGGGTCGGCGGCCAGATTTCCCGGGTTCTGGTGGACGACAACAACCGGGTGCACAGAGGCGATCTGCTGGCCGGGCTCGACAAGGAGCCTTATCAGGTCGCCGTCTCGCAGAAGAAGGCCGCCGTCGACACCGCCAATGCGGACCTGCAGGCGGCCATCGCCAGGGTGCGCGGCATTGAAGGAGAGGCCAGAAGCCGGCGCTGGAACCTGCAACGCGCCGTGGAGGGGGTCGACAACCAGATCGCCCTCCTGCATGCCCGGGTTGCTGCCCTCGACAAGAGCAAGGCCGCGTTGACGCTGGCGCAAGTTGAATTCGATCGGGCCAAGCGGCTGCTCCCGACCGCTGCTGCCAGCCGTGAGCAGTACGACCAGCGGCAAGCGGAGTTGACGACCGCCAACGCCAACGTCACCCAGGCGCTGGCCGAAGTCTACCAGGTCCGCGCCTCCCTGGGGCTGCCTGCACAACCCGACAACGGCGAAAGCCTCGGCCAGGTGCCGCCCGATCTCGATCAGACCTTCTCCTCGGTCCTCGAGGCGCAGGCAGGCCTGATCGAGAGCGCGGCTCAGCTCGGCGTCATCCACTCCTACGACCAGAGCCCGAAGCAGATGCTCGAGGAGTTCGAAAAGCAGGGTGACATCGACCGCGTCTTCGCACAGCTGACGGCGACGGCGCCGGCGGTCAAACAGGCGGAGGCCAAGCTCGAATCCGCCAGGCGCGATCTCGCCGAGGCCGAACTGGACCTTAAGTATTGCGACATCGTGGCGGAGATCGACGGCGTCGTCACCCGCCGGAACGTCAATCCGGGCGATTACGTCCAAGTCGGCCAGAATCTCATGGCCCTCCGCTCGCTCGACGAAATCTGGGTCGATGCCAATTTCAAAGAGACGGAGCTGAGCGACCTGCGGATTGGCCAGCCGGTCGATCTCTATGTCGACATGTACGGCAGCCGACACGTCTTCAAGGGCCGGGTCGCCGGCTTCACGATGGGAACCGGATCGACCCTCGCATTGCTGCCCGCCCAGAATGCGACCGGCAACTTCGTCAAGGTGGTGCAGCGGCTACCGGTCCGGATCGACCTCGAAGGGTATGACCCGAGCCAGGATCCTCTGTTCATCGGGACCTCGGTCGTCCCCTACGTTCATATCGACGAGCCGCCGACCGGACCCGATGCCGGGAAGTTTCTGCAGGCCTACCAGCCTCGCTCGCAAGCCGCCGGTTCGTCCCGGAGCCCGGCGGACGCCAACCAATGACGGCTGCGGCACTCTCAGGGGCCAGACCCCATGCTGCGGCGAGCCCGTGGCTCCTGGCCGTCACGGTCGTGGTGCCGACGTTCATGGAGGTGCTCGATACCACGATCGCGGTGGTCGCACTTCGGTATATCGCCGGCGGCCTGTCGGCGACGGTCGATGACGGTGAATGGGTGCTCACCAGCTACCTTGCCGCCAACGCCATTATTTTGCCGATCACCGGCTGGCTGAGCGCGCATCTGGGTCGGCGCAACTACTTCCTGCTGTCGATCGCCGTATTCACCCTGGCTTCCGCGCTGTGCGGGATGGCCGGCAGCCTCGGCCAGCTGATCCTGTTCCGCGTCATCCAGGGCCTCGCGGGCGGCGGTCTGCAGCCCTCCAGCCAGGGCGTGCTGCTGGACGCCTTCCCCCCGGAAAGGCAAGGCGTTGCGATGACGCTCTTTGGCCTCGCCGCCCTGATCGCGCCGGTGGTCGGCCCGACCCTCGGCGGATGGATCACGGACCAGTACAGTTGGCGATGGGTCTTCTTGATCAACGTGCCGGTCGGGGTCCTGGTATTTGCCGCCTGCTATGCCCAGCTCCGCGACCCGGACTATCTCGTCGCCCAGCGCCGCGAGCTGAAGCAGCGGCCGTTTCAGTTCGACTCGATCGGCCTGTCGCTCTTGGTCATCGCCATGGTCAGCTGGGAAGTGATGCTGAGCAAGGGTCAGGAGTGGGACTGGCTGGGCGATCCCTTCTGGCGCGTGCAGACCTTGGCCATTGTCTTCGCCGTCGGTCTGGTCGGGCTCGTCGTTTGGGAGCTGCGGCACCGCAACCCCGTGGTCAATTTCCGGCCATTGCGCGAGCGCAACTTCGCCGCATGCTGCGTCATCATCTTTGGCGCTTACCTCGTGCTCTATGGCGCCAGCACTTCGCTGCCCGGATTGCTTCAGTCCCTGTTCGGCTATGATGCGATGAGCGCGGGGCTGGTCATGTCGCCGGCCGGAGTCTTTGCCATCCTGGCCATGCCGATCGTCGGCTTCACGCTCGGTCGGGGGACGGACGCCAGGTGGCTGATCGCCGCCGGGCTGCTGGCCATGACCGCCGGGAACTATTGGATGTCCCAGCTGAACCTGGACATCAGCCCAGGCCAGGCGGTCTGGCCCCGGGTGGTCCTGATCGCCGGGCTGGCGGTCTGTTTCGCGCCTCTGAATGTGGCAGCCTACCTCTATACGCCGAAGGAGCTGCGTGGCGCGGCCGTCGGCCTGCTGAGCCTGCTGCGCAACGAAGGCGGCAGCGCCGGGACGTCGCTGGCGCAAACCTTTCACGAGCGCCGTGACCAGTTCCACAGTCTGCGTCTTGGCGAGTATCTCGATCCCTTCAACGCGGCCGCGCGGTCCTTCATCGGCCAGGCTACCGCCGTTCTTCCACCAGCAGACCGCCGATCCGGTCGCTGCGCAGCAGCTCGCCTGGCGGGGGCTCGAGACATCTGCGCCAGCAGCAGGCCTCGGCGCTGGCCTACTTCGACAGCTTCTGGATCTTTGCCGCCCTGACGCTTGCGCTCGTGTTCGTGGTTCTGCTCATGAAGCGCTCGGTGGCCGAAAAAGGCGCTCACATCAGTGCCGAATGAGTGATCGCGCTCCCGGTCGTAATCGCCTGAGGAAGGAACTCTGGCCAGGATCGAGGCGCCCGCGAAGCCTGCTTCCGGGCGACCGGCATTCCGTGCCCGTCGAGGCCGGCAGACATCCGATCCCATTCGCCCCCTTGCGATCGGACCGCGCTCGATGCGGTCCGATCGTCAAGGCCTTGCAACATCCGATGGCCGGCGGCGCTGGGCGAAGTGATCACCGCCTTGGCGCGGTCCGTTGACTCTCGGTGTCACGCTGCAAGCGGAGACCTGCTGGCTCGGGCGCGGCGGGCCCGAAGCCGCGCCCGCCGCAGCGACATCGGGTTTTACGAGGGTAGGGATAGGCGCATTGGCGTCCCGCATTTTCTCGCGACGCAATATCGCCGTACGAAGGTATCAAAGTGGATGCGCCGAAGCTCGACGAGCTCGAACCGCGCCTGCGTCGGCACGGCTATGACGTCCGTGCCATCGCCGAGCTCGCCAGCGCCAGGACGACGGACATCGAGGGACCTCTCCGTGGCGAGCTCGAGGCCGCCCAGAGGCGTGAGATCAGAGACCGCCTTCGTGCCGCGAGCCTGCCGATCTGAGCCGCGCCGCTTGATCTCACCGAGCATGCGCAGGTCGGCCCAATTGCGAGCGCGTCTCGATGGATGTGAGCAGGAGGGGCGCTCCAGTCTCACCTACTTCGAGCAGGAACCTGCCCCGATCTCGCGCACGAGCGCGGGTAAGTGCGAGCAGGTACAGTTAAGGCTTCCGGTCGCGAATACATGCTCTCAAATCGTCGACGGTGGCCTGATCCTTCTTCGGCGTGGACATACCGCAGGCTTGAAGAAGATAGGCATCCACACGAGGTGTTGAGCCTACGCCGGCTTGGAGATACGACAAGAGATCCGTGTATATTGTCAAGCCATAGTCATATGCCAGATATTGGAAACTGCGGTGCGCTCGACGCGACCGCAGTCGCAAGATTTCTGGGTCGCTGTAGCCGTAGCTTCGGACGATCTCCTCGGCATACGCGATTGTATTTGGTTCCTCGTCGCCACAACCGTCGCGCAAAAATACCTTCAAGGTCGCATCGGTTGTAGCGGTAAAGCGAACGTTGTCGATCTCAGTTTTCAGTCTTGCAAGGGCAACAGCGCTGCTTGCGCAGCCATAGCTTCTTCGATAAAAATTGGCCAGACTTGTCGTTCAATCGATGTTGCGGCCCCCTCCCAAGCTGCCTCTTCCACAGCGGCGTGCGAGTTTTGATCGATCGCGTGCTTTATCTCATGCATTAAGGTCGATGAAAGGCTGGCAAAATTCCACGCTGTTCCCAACGCGAGATTAACTTGACCGCCAACCGTGAATTGATTTTGCCCAGTGGTCACGATGATTGGCTCTGCTGGAATCAGTGCTCCTATGTCTACGCGATAGCCTCTGTACTCGCGCCCTATAAAAGCACGTATCTTGTTCCACATATCCAGAATTTGTGCCCTGTCCGAGTCGCGGACGGGTTCGCCCGAAAAATAGTTGCCGCCGACGGTGGGTTGCTTGGCAATAGCATCTTTTACTTTCGTGGATGCCGCTGTGGTGCCGGTGACTTCGTCAAGGGCGGAAATCAGCGTGTCCATCATCATCGCGGGTCGCACCTCATGCAGCAACTTATCCGCAACTCGCATCCGTTGCTCGGCCGTGAGGTCGGGCGAACCGCCAGGGAACATTCGTTCTAGGGTCAGGCGCCCGAGCGCCTGCATGGAGGCGGTCCTCTGCGTGGCAATGCTCTCGTATAACTTTGCATACGACTGCATCGTTTCTGAGCCATCGGCGTTCGAAATTTGCTGGGCCGTGAAAGCATCCCAATTCGCCGCTCTCTGGGAAGGGGAAAAGATTGTGCAGGGTCTACCCTTCTCGGGTAGTGCCTGGGTACGCGTGCGAAAAAGATTTCCCAATTTAAGGATACTATTGATCAACGCGTCCGACATTCCTTGCTTCTTAAGCCATGCTTGATTAAATTCGCTTTCGTAGTCATACGTAAAGGCATCCAACGTCCCAACATTCACTTCCCGAAACTCAGTGAACATCGAAGCATTATAGGCGTCCAGCAATGCCTCATCGCTTGAAAACGGGCGGTCCTCTGCCCGAAAGGTATACAAGTTGGAATAGCCTGGGGAGCCGTTGATCCCGACCGCTGGCCTGTCGAAATGTTTTCCCGCTCTTGTCGTGAAATAGGACTTGGCGCGCAGGGCTTTTTCCAAGGGACTGAGCTCACTATCTGGAAGCTGCCGTAAGCCGTCCTCCGTCTGCCGCAGCCACATGGCGATTGCCCGGACATGCTCATGGTCAAGGAGCTGCAGCTCCTTGACCGGCATTCCATCCATCCTTTGAATTCGGGGTGATTGTTCAGCATAAATCCGCGATCATCGGTGATCGCCAGATAAATCCGGGTTAGCAGGCGCTTCAGGTCCTTGTTCTGCACGTCACGCGCCATCTTGAACCCGTTAGGTAGCTCAGTAGCATAGGTGACACTGAGGACGCGGTCGACGTTCTCCGTCATGGCCTGTGTGGGCGCGGAAAGCAGGAGATTTTCCTTCGCCTGCAACCCAGACATCCCCCATGATTGGCGATCCTGACCGAGTATCAGTGATGCGCGCTTCTCAAAGTCCGTACGGAGATCCAGAGCAAGATCCTGCCACGTCGCGCCATCAGGTACGCGCGAGAGTAATTGTTCGACTGTGGGAGCTTGCGAGGAAAGCTCGCTCCGTAAATCCTGGTCAGCTACTGCAATATGGGATAGGGCGGTTATGAGGCCAGCAAACAATAGAACGCGTATCTCAACCATGTCAGCGGACTCCCCTTCCTCTCGCAGCCTAAGATCAAACGTCAGTTCCCGAATGGGATCGTCAGTTCCGTCTCGTTCGTGTCCACCACGAACACCGCGAGGAGCTTGGCCGGCTCCGTCTCGCTGGCATTGGCGCTGACGCCGTGGCGGTCGCCGGGCAGCTCGGAGAAGCTCTGTCCGGCCTTGTAGGTCGTCACCGGTCCGTCGTTGACCTGACTGCGGATCGCCCCCTCGAGCACGGTCGCGTAGATGAAGGCGGATTTGGCATGCGTGTGACCGGGCGAGTAGCCGCCCGGGCCGTATTCGACGAGCACGCCCTTGATGCTCTTGCCGGGAACGTTCGGCAGCTCGTGCTGGTAGACGAGGGTCACCTTGGCGTTCTTCGACTTCGGCGCATCCGCGAGGACGCTGCCGAACGGCAGGGTGGCGACAAGCAGCGAACAGAGGATGCGTTTCATGGAGCCCTATCCTTCGGTTGGCGGATGCGGGATCAGGCTCCTGCCCGTGAGCGGCGGAGCCATTCGTCGAGACCGATGCGGCCGAGGCGCGCCTCGCCCAACGGCACGAGCGAGCGCTCCTCGACCCGGCCGCCGAAGTATCGGGCCTCGGGGTCGCGCACGACCTCACGCGGGTCGCCGACCGCCTTCAGATAGCGGGCGACGATTTCGTTGAACGGCGCTCGTTCCGGGCCGGCGATCTCGACGATGCCGTTTCGCGGCGCCGCGAGCGCCACATCGGCGACGATGGCGGCAACGTCGTCCGCCGCGATGGGCTGGAACAGGCCGGGCGAAAGCCTGACCATGTTTCCATCCGCACCTGAATCGGCGATGCCGCCGAGGAATTCCAGGAACTGGGTCGAGCGGATGATGGTGTAGGGGATGCCGGAGGCCTCGATCAGTTTCTCCTGGGCGACCTTGGCGCGGAAATAGCCATTGTCGGGCGTCCGGTCGGTTCCGACGATGGAGAGCGCGACATGGTGCCGGACGCCGGCTGCGGCCTCCGCCGCGAGAAGGTTGCGGCCGGAGGTCTCGAAGAATTCCAGCACCGCCTTGTCTTCAAATGAGGGCGAATTGGCGAGGTCGATCACCACCTGCGCGCCGGCCATGGCCTCCTTGAGCCCCTCGCCGGTGATGCTGTTGACGCCGCTTTTGGGCGAGGCGGCGACGACCTCGTGGCCGCCCTGGCGCAGAATGGCGACGGTCTTCGAGCCGATCAGGCCGGTGCCGCCGATGACGACGATCTTCATGGCTTACCCTCCCTTGTCGATGACTGGAGATTCTTATTTAGTGGCTCAGGCCCGCCCGGCCACCGGTCCGCAATGACCCCGCGCAGAAAGCGCAAATCCGAACCTCAAGACCGCCCTCAGCGCCCGCTGTTGCCCGTTCACCGCTTCTGGTAGGGGTGGAAAATGTAATCCTTGGCCGCCACGATCGTATGGCAGGCGTAGCCGCAGTTGGTGCCGCTGCCATCGGGCGTGAACGTATCGGCCGCGGCGTCATAGTTGAACAGGGCGTATCCCCAGCCGCTGCTGGCCGGAAATCGCTTGCTGTCCTTTTCGATGAAGAAGACGTTCTTCAGGCTGTCCGGCACATTCACCGAAAAGGGCGCCTCCGTGCTCTTTTTCGGGGTCCACTGGATCTTCGCAATCTTGGAGCCGTCGGGGAACGGCTTGCCGTTGCCGGGAACGCCGGCCCGGTAGGCGTCGATCATGGTCGGATTCGCGACGATCACCTTGAGCACGTCTTCGGTCTGAGCAATGGAGACGACCTGCCAGCTTTCGTAGCCCCGGAAGTCGGAGAACGCGAGCCCGTCCGGCACCTGCAATGTGTACTTGTCCGGCGCGGACCTGGCCGTGCCGCCCAAGCCGGCGAGCACGACCGCGACGCTCACCATGAGCCAGGACCGAACTCTCGCCATGGTCACTCCTCCCCTCGGATTTGCAGGTCAAGTCCGGTCGCGGACCCCGCACCCGATCTCGAGGCCGCGAGCGGGCCGCGCCCGCTGTTCGAACCGACAAAAGAGCCTGTTGACCAGCTCGTCGCGCCCATGACGTATCACGACCGTCTGGCGGTGAACAGGGGAAGGCGACCGCGGCCGCTCCTGGCCTCGCGCAGCGCCACCGCACCGGCGGTGGGAGGCCCGGGCGACGATGAAGACCGGGACCATCCAACCCCCACCCGGCAACTGATCATGCCGCGTCACACATTGCGCGCGGCGAACGGGGCGCCGAGTGGCACCCGGCAGGCGAGGTGCGGGCCATGATCGGCCGAGAGCTGCTTAAACGCCGCCCACCGAGCCAGGCGCGAGCCTCTGACGGCCGCTGCAAATGCCCTGCTGGGCAGGCCGGGCCGCCCGAGGCTTGCGTCACCCGGCGAACTGGCAGATGATCGCCCTTCAGAAGCTGGGATCTGGGGAATCCCCGTTTTAACCCCCTTATGATGCTTCACCCGCCGATCCCGATTTCCTGAACAGTTAGGGAGGCTTTGATGCAAAGCATACAGTCTCGCCGTCACTTCCTGGCCAGCATGTCAGCCGCTGGCGCCGCGGCGTCCTTGGCACCCGGAGATCGCTCGCCGACGAAGGGCCGCCGGAAACCAGCACGATCCGGCTAGGCCATTTTCCAGGCATTTGCGGAGCGCCTGTGTATACTGCCGAGGCGCTGCTGCGCGCGGAAGGCTTCACCGATGTCCCCTACATATCGGACCTACCGTCCGATGCCCTCGCTCGCGGGAAAATCGACTTCGACTTCGAAGACGTGCCATCGATCGTCTCTCAGCTGGCCAGCGGCGACCCGATCACTGCGTTGGCGGGCATACATTCCGGGTGCTTCGAGCTGTTCGCGTACGAGCCCATCGGGACCATCAGCGACCTGAAAGGCAAGAAGTTTGGCATCCCGGCGGTCGGCTCGAGCCCCCATCTGCTCCTCGCGATGATGGCGGCGCACGTCGGGCTTGACCCCCAGAAGGACATCAATTGGGTCGTCAGCCCCACTGGCTATTCGATCGAGCTGTTTGCTACCAGGGAAGTCGATGCTTTTCTCGGGTTTCCCCCTGAGCCGCAGGAGCTGCGCGCACGTAACACCGGTCGGGTGATCCTCAACACCGCCACGGACCAGCCGTGGTCGCAGTATTTCTGCTGCATGGTGATTGGCAACCGAGAGTTCGTCCGTGCCCATCCAATCGCGACCAAGCGCTTCCTGCGCGCCGTCCTTAAGACTGCCGATCTCTGCATCACTGAGCCCAAGAAAGTAGCACAACGTCTGGTCGATGCCGGCTTCACTGAGCGATACGACTACGCGCTCCAGTCGCTGACCGAGCTTCCCTACGCCAGCTGGCGCGAGTTTGATCCGGAGGAACTCGATGCGCTTCTACGCGCTGCGGCTCAACGAGGTCAAGATGATCAGCTCGAGCCCCAACGAGATCATCGCCGAGGGCGCCGACTGGCGCTTCCTGAACCAGCTCAAGCGCGAGCTGAAGGCGTGACCCCTTGCTGGCCGAACATTCAGGACAGGGCGCTGGAAGCATTTCATCTCAGAAGAGAGCACAGCCAGAATGGAGGCACGCATGAACATCAAGGAATTGATCGGCAAGGATAAGGTATCGACTGGCCAGGACGTGGGCGGCCTGTCCCGGCGACAGGTGCTGAAGGGGACCGCGGCGACCGCCGGCCTCGCGCTGGGCAGCGGTCTGATCGACGGCTTCCCGGCGGTGCACAGCGCCGATCCGATCGTGATCCGCTACGCCACCGGCGCCGACAACGCGTCCCGCGAGCTGTCCGACAAGGCCAAGGCGGACCTCGGCATCGAGATCCAATACACGACGTCGCTGACCTCCGACGACCTGGTCAAGCGGGCGGTCACCCAGCCGACCTCGTTCGACCTGCTCGATTCCGAATACTGGATGCTCAAGAAGATCGTGCCGTCCGGCAATCTGCGCGGCATGGACGTCAGCAAGGTCAAGGACTACGACAAGATCGTGCCGATCTTCACCAAGGGCGAGCTACCCGACGGCACCAAGATCTCGCGGATCGGGATCGCGCCGATCAAGGTCAGCTACCTGACCGGCGCCACCTCGGACAAGTTCGCCGAGGAGCCGACCGGCTTCATGACCCTGATCCCGACCGTCTACTATGCCGACACGCTGGGCATCCGGCCGGACCTGATCAAGCGGCCGATCTCGAGCTGGGCGGAGCTCCTGAATCCCGAGTTCAAGGGCAAGGCCGCGATCCTCAACATTCCCTCGATCGGGATCATGGACGCCGCCATGGTCTCCCAGGCCCTGGGCAAGATCACCTACGGCGACATGGGCAACATGACCAAGGACGAGATCGACCAGACCATGGCGATCATGACCGAGGCCAAAAAGGCCGGGCAGTTTCGGGCGTTCTGGAAGGAGTTCGATGAGAGCGTCGACCTGATGGCCTCGGGCGAGGTCGTGATCCAGTCGATGTGGTCGCCCGCGGTCACCGTGGTCCGGCAGGAGGGCATCCCCTGCGTCTACCAGCCCCTCAAGGAGGGCTATCGGGCCTGGGCCTCCGGGCTCGGCATCCCGACCCACGTCAAAGGCAAGATGCTCGATGCCTGCTACGAATTCATCAACTGGTATCTGTCCGGCTGGGCCGGCGCGTTCCTCAACCGCCAGGGCTTCTACACCGCGGTGCTGGAGACCGCCCGGGCCCAGATGGCGCCCTGGGAGTGGGACTACTGGATGGAGGGCAAGCCCGCCGCCCAGGCCGTCGTCAGCCCGACCGGCGAGAAGATCGCCGAGACCGGCGAGGTTCGGGACGGCGGCTCCTATTGGGAGCGCATGAGCCACATCGCGGTCTGGAACACGGTGATGGACGAGGACCGCTACATGGTCCGCAAGTGGAACGAGTTCATCGCCGCCTGAGCGCGCGGGAGGGCCGGCCCGCCGGCCTCTCGATTGGTCTGACCAAGGTCTATGGGTGTCGGCGCCTATCCTGCAAATCCCTGGCCGCCACGACATGCACGGCAACGTGTGGGAGTGGGTCGAGACTGCTGGAACCAGAGCTACCACGGCGCCCCGAGCGACGGCAGCGCCTGGACGAGTGGCGATTGCAACCGCCGAGTGTTGCGCGAAGCTCCTGGTTCGACGCTCCGGAGAGCCTCCGCTCGGCCCACCGCGACTGGCTCAGCACCGTCGGCCGAAGCAACTACGGCGGGTTCCGGGTTGCCAGGACGCTCTTGCAAAGCGAGGCGTTACCTATTGAACCTTGGTCCCCTTGCCCTTGCGGCGACGCCCCACTACGGAGAGCGTCTCATCGCCGCCGCCGAGATCGCTCCGACCGAGGCCACGATCAAGGCGCTCAACCCCGCCACGAGCCTAAAGATTCTCGAACTTGGAAACCGTTTCTGATCTCGCGAGACCCTTGGATCCGCCCGTCGCTGAGTTCGTCTCTCGCCAAAACGCGAACACCGACCAGCGTCTCCGGAGCCGCGTGCTTCAGGTACGTCCCGTTGGATCTCGACTGTAGCATCGAGGGACGATCACCGACCGCCTCCCCCTGCTGGGCAGGCCACCGTGGCAGCGACCAGCGGTCCCGCAATGCCGGTGTCCCTTGGAAACCAGAGCTCTCGTCATGTCGAAGGCTGCTCTCGTGCCGTCACGCAGGCGATCGCTGATGACTGAGAGCCCTTTAAGGCCAGATCCGCTTCCCGGCGCCGGCGAGGATCGCCAGACCGGCGGTCCTCATCGCCTGGCCTGGGCGCTGGCGGCGGCGGGGTCGAACCAGCCGTCGGTCAGCGTCTGGAGAAAAGCGACGACGTCGTCGATCTCGGCCTCGGTCAGGGCGGGCGGGTCGCCCGGGTGGCGGCCGTCGAAGGGCGGCTCGTCGCTCAGGTTCTGCCAGTATCGCGGCGGCAGGTCGTCGAACTTGTGGACGCTGCCGTCCGGGTTGCGCGGGTACCAGCGCTCGGGGTTGGTATCGCGCGTGGCGTAGAACGCGACCGCCTTGCGCAACTCATGGACGACGCCGTTGTGGAAGAAGGTCCGGCGGAGCGCGACGTTGCGCAGGCTGGGCGTCCGGAACCGGCCGCAATAGTCGGCGTGCGCGCGCAGGTCGGTGCGCAGCGGCCCGCACAGGCCCAGATCGAAATAGGCCGGATCGGCATTCGCCGGGATCGCCGGGTTGCGCGGCAGCCCGAGCGCGATCAGGCCGAAGTCGGTGAACTGCGGCGGCGTGCCGTCGTTGCCGCGCTCGCTGATGTGGCAGCCCGCGCAGTTGCCCTTCGCGGGACCCTCGAACAGCTCGAGCCCGCGCCGCTCGGCGGGCGCGAGCCTCGCCTGGCCGGCAAGATAGGCATCATACTTGCTGCTGTAGGGATAGAACGTCCGCCAGTCCTGCTCGAACACCTCGAACGCCTTGAGGACCGCATCGAAGACCGCGCTCCGGTCCTTAAGGATCGGCGCGCCGAAGATCGCCCGCAGGTCCCCGCCATAGCCCGCCTCCAGCACGCGCCGCGGCGACCGCATCCGGGCCCGCGTTCGCCATCTCGAACGGCGAGAGCAGCGGGATCCGCGCCTGGCTCTGGCCGCGGTCGACCCGGCCGTCCCAGGTCAGGCCGCCGGTCGGCCCGTTGTCGACGCTCTCGTCGGCATCGTCCTCGCTGTCGAAGAAATGCTCGCTGAACGCCGGCACCGCCTGCAGATATTTGATCGACGGCACTGCCCTAAGCCCGGGCTGTCGCAGATCGCTGCCGCCGAGCTGGACGGCATCGGCATTGGCCGGTCCGAAGGCGTGCGCCGGGTCGTGGCAGGACGCGCAGGCCTGCCGGCCGGAGGCCGACAGCCTCGCATCGAAGAACAGCGCCCGCCCGAGCGCGCCCAGGCCCGCCGCCTGCCGGCGCACCTCCGCCCGGCTCAGGCCCCCGGCCGCGACCCCGGCCGCGGGCGGCGTCGCGCTCGACGGCCCGGCCAGCGCTGCGCTCACAGATGCGCCACGCGGCGACCGCCGCGCGCCGGGCGACGCTCAAGATCCCCATGCCGACCGCCCCGACCTTGGCGTTCGCTGGCGCCCGACCAGGCAGGCTCGCCACCCCACGACCGTCATCATCGTGCCCCATTGCGATCCTACCGTGACTCTGGCATCGATCTTTGAACCACCGATGGTGGCGTTGTCCTGCGGGAGGAGACGTGATGGCCAAGCGCGCCCTGTCCGGCCTGATCGCCGTCGCCCTGCTCGAGCCTTCTGCCCTGGCCCGCGGCCGCCGCGGCCGGCCTCGACCAGATCCAGAACGTGGTCGTGATCTACGCCGAGAACCGCAGCTTCGACAGCCTCTACGGCACCTTCCCCGGCGCCCGGGGCCTGGCCGACGCGAGCCCGGCGAGCCTGACCCAGCTCGATCGCGACGGCACCAGGCTCGAGGAGCTGCCGCCGGTCTGGGGCGGCCTCACCGGCAAGGGCGTGACCCCGCCGATCACCGAGGCCGAGACCGAGCACCTGCCGAACCAGCCCTTCGCCCTCGACGACCCCCAGGGCTTCAACCTCGCCCTCGACACGCTGACCGCCGACCTCTGGCACCGCTTCTACCAGAACCAGATGCAGATCGACGGCGGCCGGAACGACAAGTTCGTCGCCTGGGCCGACAGCGGCGCGCTCGCCATGGGCCACTACGACGGCTCCAAGATGGCGATGTGGCAGATCGCCAAGGACTATACGCTCGCCGACGACTTCTTCATGGGCACGTTCGGCGGCTCGTTCCTCAACCACCTCTGGCTGGTCTGCGCCTGCGTCGCCTCCTACCCGGACGCCGACACGAGCCCGGCCAGGCCCTCGATCGCCGCGGTCGAGCCCGACGGCATCACGCTCACGCCCGCCGACAACGCCCCCAAATCCGCCATGGACGGCCCGCCCAAGTTCAAGGCCGACGGCAACCTCACCCCCGACTTCTACGCCGTCAACACCATGCAGCCGCCCTACCAGCCGAGCGCCAACCTGCCAGCGCTCGGCGGCGACCCGCGCTTTGCCGACCCGGCCGCGCCGACCACCATGCCGCCCCAGACGGCGCCCACGATCGGCGACCTCCTCTCCGCCAAGGGCGTGAGCTGGGCCTGGTACGCCGGCGCCTGGCAATACGTCCTCGACCACGGCAACGCCAAGCCCGTCCCCGCCTTCCAGTACCACCACCAGCCCTTCAATTATTTCTCGAACTTTGCCCCGGGCACCGCGGCGCGCGCCGAGCATCTGCGCGACGGCGGCCTGAACGGTGCCGCCTTCATCCAGGCGATCGATGCCGGCCAATTGCCCGCCGTCGCCTTCTACAAGCCCCAGGGCAACCTGAACGAGCATCCGGGCTACGCCAACGTCACCGCCGGCGACGCCCACATCGCCGACGTCATCGCCCACCTTCAGCACAGCCCCCAGTGGGAAAACATGCTGGTGATCGTGACCTACGACGAGAACGGCGGCATCTGGGACCACGTCGCCCCGCCCAAGGGCGACCGCTGGGGCCCGGGCTCGCGCATCCCGACGATCATCGTCTCCCCCTTTGCCAAGCGCGGCTTCGTCGACCACACCCCCTACGATACGACCTCGATCCTCAAGCTCATCACCCGCCGCTTCGACCTCCCGACGCTCGCCGGCATCAAGAGCCGCGACGCCGCGATCGCCGCGGGCGGCAGCCCCCCGCTCGGCGACCTCACCAACGCGCTGAACCCGTAGTTTTCGCCGCACCTTACCCACTGCCCCAGCTCAGAGTCCGCACTCGGCTCTGGACATTCATATCGAAAACGATATATAAGTCTTCTACAGTATGGTTCGCTGGACCGTCGAGGTGATCCCCGCCGCCGAGCGCGAGCTCAAGGCGTTGCCCGACGATCTGCAGGGCAGGTTCCTGCACGTCGCAGGCCTGCTCGAGGAGTTCGGCCCGGGGCGGGTCGGTCTGCCGCACGTGCGGCCGCTCGAAGGCAAGCTCTGGGAGATGCGCCTGGCTGGCCGGAACACGATTGCGCGCGCGATCTACTTCGCGGCCACGGCCGGCGGCTGATCGTGGTGCGGCTGTTCGTGAAGAAGTCGCAGAAGACGCCGCGCCGCGAGATCGCCCTCGCGCAGCGGCGGATGAAGGAGGAGGACGGTGGCTAACAAGACGCTGAGCCAGCTTCGCGAGGAGCTCCTCGCCGAGCCGGGCGTGCGCCAGGCTTACGAGGAGCAGGCGCCCGAATACGCGATCGCGCGCGCGGTCATCGCCGCCCGGGTGCACGCCGGCCTGAGCCAGGCCGAGCTCGCCGCGCGCATGGCAACCTCGCAGCCGTTCGTCGCCCGCCTCGAGAGCGGCCGCACCCTGCCGAGCCTCCGCACCCTGCTGCGGGTCGCCGAGGCCACCGGCACGGTGCCGGAGTTCCACCTGCGGCCGCGGCGCGCCGCGGCCCGAACCGTGGCCGCGGCTTAGCCCAGCTCGATCCGGGGAAAAAGCTCCTCGTCATCGCCGATCTCGGGCGGCCGCTTGGGCGCGGCCAGGATGTGCTCGATGAACGACGGCCGGCGGAGCCGCTCCTGCTCCCGCAGCTTCTCGTAGTCCTCGACCGCCAGCACCACGACCGCCCTGCGCCCGCGCCTGGTCACGAACTGCGGCGTGCCCGCGAGCGCAGCGGCGACCACCGCGCTGAACCGGTTCTTCGCCTCCTGCAGCGACCACTGCGTTCCGGACATCGGACATCCTCCGGCCAGCCGATCCGGCTCGACATATGGCGCCCCTTCCGCGGCGTGGCAATCAGCGCGCCGGGTCGCTCACGACCGGCCCGGTGCTTCCGGTCGCTGGTCCCGGAGCCCAGCGCAGCGAGCCGCCCCTCGATCGTCGCGATGAAGTAAGCATCCGGGGGCGCCAGCCGGCCGCTCGCGTCCAGGTCCCTGGCGATCGCCAGCGCGGCCTGCCAGTGGCCCCGGGCCTCGGCCGCCTCGTTACCCTTCTCGGCCAGATCGGCGAGCTTCCAGTGTGAGACGATCAGGTCGCGCTGCCAGCCGGCGTTGCCGGGGTCCTGCGCGGCGAGCTTCTGGCGGATGGCGAGGCTGTCCTGGTAGGCCTTGAGCGCGCCGCCCAGATCGCCCTGCGCGCTCTGCACGTCGCCGATCCTGCTCGAAGCTGACCGAGAGGTCGCGCTGCCAGCCGGCGTTGCCGGGGTCCTGCGCGGCGAGCTTCTGGGCGATGGCGAGGCTGTCCTGGTAGGCCTTGAGCGCGCCGCCCAGATCGCCCTTCGCGCTCTGCACGTCGCCGATCTTGCTCGAAGCTGACCGAGAGGTCGCGCTGCCAGCCGGCGTTGCCGGGGTCCTGCGCGGCGAGCTTCTGGCCGATGGCGAGGCTGTCCTGGTAGGCCTTGAGCGCGCCGCCCAGATCGCCCTGCGCGCTCTGCACGTCGCCGATCTTGCTCGAAGCTGACCGAGAGGTCGCGCTGCCAGCCGGCGTTGCCGGGGTCCTGCGCGGCGAGCTTCTGGCGGATGGCGAGGCTGTCCTGGTAGGCCTTGAGCGCGCCGCCCAGATCGCCCTGCGCGCTCTGCACGTCGCCGATCTTGCTCGAAGCTGACCGAGAGGTCGCGCTGCCAGCCGGCGTTGCCGGGGTCCTGCGCGGCGAGCTTCTGGCGATGGCGAGGCTGTCCTGGTAGGCCTCAAGCGCTCCATCGAGATCGCCCTGCGCGCTCTGCACGTCGCCGATCCTCTCGTAGCTGATCCGAAGGTCGCGCTGCCAGCCGGCGTTGCCGGGGTCCTGCGCGGCGAGCTTCTGGCGGATGGCGAGGCTGTCCTGGTAGGCCTTGAGCGCGCCGCCCAGATCGCCCTGCGCGCTCTGCACGTCGCCGATCCTCTCGAAGCTGACCGAGAGGTCGCGCTGCCAGCCGGCGTTGCCGGGGTCCTGCGCGGCGAGCTTCTGGGCGATGGCGAGGCTGTCCTGGTAGGCCTTGCAGCGCGCCGCCGAGATCGCCCTGCGCGCTCTGCACGTCGCCGATCTTCTCGAAGCTGACCGAGAGGTCGCGCTGCCAGTCGGCGTTGCCGGGGTCCTGCGCGGCGAGCCTCTTGCGATGGCGAGGCTGTCCTGGTAGGCCTTCAGCGCCCCGCCCAGATCGCCCTGCGCGCTCTGCACGTCGCCGATCTTCTCGAAGCTGACCGAGAGGTCGCGCTGCCAGTCGGCGTTGCCGGGGTCCTGCGCGGCGAGCTTCTGGGCGATGGCGAGGCTGTCCTGGTAGGCCTTCAGCGCCGCCGTCGAGATCGCCCTTCGCGCTCTGCACGTCGCCGATCTTCGTTGAAGCCGACCGAGAGGCCGCACTGCCAGCCGGCGTTGCCGGGGTCCTGCGCGGCGAGCTTCTGGGCGATGGCGAGGCTGTTCTGGTAGGCCTTCAGCGCCCCGTCGAGATCGCCCTTCGCGCTCTGCACATCGCCGATTTTGTTGAAGCTGACCGAGAGGTCGCGCTGCCAAAGGGCGTTGCCGGGGCCCTGCCTGGCGAGTTTGGTCTGGGTAGCCAAGGCCTCTTTGTACGACTTGAAGGCGCCATCAAGATCACCGCGGGCGAAACGCACATCGCCCAGATAGGCCCGAGCCACGCTTGCATCACGTTCCACGTCCGACGCCTCGGCTGCAGCGCTTGCTCGCTCGAAAGCGCGCTCTGCGGCAGCCAGATCGCCGGCCTGCTGGTGCAGCAGCCCGAGGTAGATCCATGACCAGGTGTCATTGGGGTCGAGCTCGGTCGCCGTCCGGTAGGCCTCGATCGCCTTGGCGGTGTTGTTGAGGTAGGCGATCGCGCCGAGATTCCGCGCTGCTTCGGCCGCTTCCTTCGTCGCCTGCGCCTCCGACCTGCTTGCTGCAGCGCGGTCCCGCAAGCGCCGGTCGATGATCGCCGAAGATCGGTCTCGGCGTCGCCTGTCTTGCCTTGCCGCAACAGTTCGATCGCGCGATCGATGCCGCGCGGGCGCGTCGGGAGCCTTGCCTTCCCTGACGCTCGCGACCACGGCGTCGCGGAACGCCTTGCTGTCCTGGAGTTCCTTCAGGCGGCGCAATCGGCATCGAGCTTGCCTTGGCTGCTTGCGGCCGCTTCCTTGGCGGCGGCGTATTCCCTGACGATCTCGTCGGCGTCTACCGTCGTGCGCTGATCTGATAGAAGGCCAGCGCAAAGCCCAGAACAATCACGACCAGGGCAACGACGAAGCCGTAGCGGAGCAGGAAGAGTAGCGCCTTGCCGCCAGCACTCTGGCTCACGGTCCGCGAGCAGCGCCCTGCCGCCGCGCTCTGGCTCACGGTCGGCATGGCCTTGGACTTGAGCACCGCCCGCAGCAGCCCGAAGAACAGCAGCAGGCAAAGCCCGCGAGCACCAGCGGGTTCGTCAGATAGGGCGCAATCTTGGCAAAACCGCCCAAGTCCATGGCAACCTCAAATCCCGGTCAGCGAGGAGCACCTGACGTGGTCGCCGCCTGACGTATCCGGCATGTTACCCCGTACGCCGACTTTCACCAGCGGTTTTGCGCTCGTCGGTACAGATGTGTCACCTGGCGACACACATCTGTACCACAGCGGCGCATGGAGATTCGATGGAGGCTCCAGCGCGGATCAATCCGGCCGGGCCGGGCGAGGCCCGGTTTTCCTGGGCCGGGAAGCGGCCGTCTCCAGATGTGAGGTCCATGTTGACTCCACTTGATTGATCCGCGGCCGCCCGCTCTTCAGCTTCAGGTTGCGGCAAGTCAAACGTGATACAGATCTGCGCCACTCCAAGGTCAGAATGCGACACTTGTGAGATACGGCGCGTCGCGGCGCCGATGGAGGCCGGGTGCCGTCTGCGCCTCCAGCCGCCTCCATCCGGCCCTTCGATGGAGGCGGCTGGAGGCTCGGGGTCCATCGGGAAATCCGCCGGTGCTGCCGGCCTCTTTTCTCGGGCGGCGAAAACGTGTAGGTCACGGGCGGGTGCGGCCGGCCATGGTGGCGGCCGCAGGTGCTACGCGTCGAGCGGCAGGATGACCGAGGCCCCGGCACAAGGCGAACCGATCCGGACCGAGCCGATCCGGACCGACCCCATCCGCACCGACATGGTGATCGTCGGCGCCGGGCCGGTCGGGCTGTTCGCGGTGTTCGAGGCGGGCCTCTTGAACATGAAGTGCCAGCTGGTCGACAACCTCGATCGGATCGGCGGCCAGTGCATCGAGCTCTATCCCGACAAGCCGATCTACGACATCCCGGCCGTGCCGCGCTGCACCGGCGAGCGCCTGGTCGAGCTGCTCATGGAGCAGATCCGGCCGTTCGAGCCGGGCTTTCACCTCGGCCAGCGGGTCGAGCGCCTGGACCGCCTGGAAGATGGCCGCTGGCGGGTCTCGACCAGCGAGGGCCTGGTGCTCGAGGCGCCGGTCGTGGTGATCGCCGCGGGGGCCGGCAGCTTCGAGCCGAGGCGCCTGCCGCTGCCCGGCGCGGACGCCCGCGAGAACCGCTCGATCTTCTATGCCGTGCGCAAGATGGAGCAGTTCCGGGGCCGGGACATCCTGATCGCGGGCGGCGGCGATTCGGCGCTCGATTGGACCCTCAACCTGCAGCCGGTCGCGCGCCACCTCGCCCTCGTCCACCGGCGCCGGGACTTTCGCGCCGCCCCGGATTCGGTCGCGCGCATGGAGGCGCTGGTCAGGGACGGCGCGATCGACCTGCACATCGGCCAGATCTCGGGCCTGCACGGGCCCGCCGACCGGCTGGACGGGGTCACGGTCAAGAGCCCGGACGGCGAGACCCTGGTGCCCTGCGACACGCTGCTTGCCTTCTACGGCCTCAAGATGGAGCTGGGCCCGCTCGCGGACTGGGGCCTCGAGCTCGAGGACGACCTGATCAAGGTCGACACGGCGACCTTCGAGACCAGCCTTCCGGCCGTGTTCGCGATCGGCGACATCATCACCTACCCGGGCAAGCTCAAGCTGATCCTCTCGGGCTTCCACGAGTTGGCGCTGATGTGCCAGCAGGCCTTCCACTACTGCTTCCCGGAGAAGAAGCTGATCTTCCGCTACACGACCTCCAGCACCGATCTCCAGAAGAAGCTGGGCGTCGCCTGATGCCGCCCCGGACCCAGCAGGCCCTGCGGGCCCAGATCGCGGACCTCCGCCCCGCGGGCGAAGCCGGGCACAAGCTGACGGCCCGCATCGCCCCCAAAGGCGACGCGAGGGGCCGCCCGAATGGCGAGCCTCTTCCCACAAGCAGCGCGGGAGACCGCCTGATGGCGAGCCTCTTTTACCGGCGGCGCGGGAGACCGCCTGATGAAGCGCCTACCGGCAGCGCGGGGAGCCGCCTGATGGCGAGCCTCTTCTTTACCGGCGGCGCGGGAGACCGCCTGATGGCGAGCCTCTTGCCACCAGCACCGGGGCGAGCCGCCTGATGGCGAGCATCACCGTCATCGACCGCGAGGGCGCCGAGCACGTGATCGAGGGCACGCCCGGCTGGTCGGTCATGGAGATCATCCGCGAGCACGACCTGCCGATCGAGGCGGCCTGCGGCGGCTGCTGCGCCTGCGCCACCTGCCACGTCTACGTCGACCCTGAATGGCTGGCGCGGCTGGCGCCGACCTCGGACGAGGAGGACCGGATGCTGGACGAGGCCTACCAGGTCCAGGAGAACTCCCGGCTGTCCTGTCAGATCCCGTTCAGCCCCGCGCTGGACGGCCTCAAGGTCACCCTAGCCCCCGAATTCTGAGGCGGGCGCGCATCAGCGCGCAGCACCCCGCAGACCAGCAGGACGACCTCGTCCAGGCCGGGGCTGAAGGCGGGTGCGCGCATCAGCGCCCAGTGCTTCGGGTCAGCAGGGCGAGCTCGTCCAGGCCCTTGCGCTCGCGCCGCCGCGCGTCCGCCCGCCGGCGCCGGTCCTGGCGCGCCTGCAGCAGCTCCAGCCGTCTGAGCTCGAGCCGCGCCGCCATCAGCCGGTCGAGCTGCGTCGCGCGCGCCGGCTCCAGCCGGGCGAGCTCGGCCCGCGCCGCCTCCAGCCGCTGCCGATGGGCTTCCAGATAAGCGGCCAGGAGCCTCGCCCCGGCGAAATCGAGCGCCGCCCGCCGCTCGCGCTCAGCCGCGGCCTGCGCTTCCGCGATCTGCCGCTGCAGTTCGTCGAGCTGGCCGTCGAGCGCGGCGAGCGCGCGCCGTTCGCGCTCGACCTCGAGGCCGGCGAGCCGGGCGAGCACCCCGAGCGGATCCACGGCCCTCAGGCCTCGCCCGGGGCGAGGTCGGCGGCCTCGCCGAGCGCGGCCGCGAGCCGCGCAAAGTCGTCCGCGAGCACGCTCCGCTCCAGGGTCGGCTGACCGAGCACCGCCTCGAGCGCCGGGCGCGCCGCGATCGCGGCGTCGATCACCGGATCGCTGCCGCGGCGATAGGCGCCGAGCTGGATCAGCTCGGCCGTGTCGGCGTAGGCGCGGATCAGCCGCCGGGCGCGCTCGACCACCGGCCGCTCCTGGCGCTCATAGGCCTCCGGCACGCTCCGCGACAGCGAGCGCAGCACGTCGACCGCCGGAAAGCGCCCGCCCTCCGCGATCGCCCGGTCGAGCACGATATGGCCATCCAGGATCGCCCGGACCGCATCGGCGATCGGGTCGGTCAGATCGTCGCCCTCGACCAGGACCGTGAACAGACCGGTGATGCTGCCCTCACCGGTGCCCGGCCCGGCGCGCTCCAAAAGCCGCGGCAGCTCCGCGAACACGCTCGGCGGATAGCCCTTGCTGGTCGGCGGCTCGCCGGCGGCGAGGTAGATCTCGCGCAGCGCCATGGCGAAACGGGTCACGCTGTCGATCAGGCAGAGCACCGCGAGCCCCTGATCGCGCAGCGCCTCGGCGACCGTCAGCGTCAGGTAGGCCGCGCGCCGGCGCAGCATCGCCGGCATGTCCGAGGTCGCGACCACGACCACGCTGCGCGCCATGCCGGCGCTACCCAGGCCCTGGTGCAGCAGAGCGTTGACCTCGCGGCCGCGCTCGCCGATCAGGCCGAGCACGAGCGCATCGGCGTTGCTGTGTCGGGCCAGCATCGACAACAGGGTCGACTTGCCGACCCCGGAGCCGGCGAAAATTCCCATCCGCTGGCCGCGGCAACAGGGCGTGAACAGGTTGAGCGCCCGCACGCCCAGATCGAGCCTCGGCCCGAAGCCCCGCCGCTGGTGCGCCGGCGCCGGCCGCGCGTGCAGCGGATAGGCGATGCCGCCCCAGCCCGGTGCCGGCCCGCCGTCGAGCGGCCGCGCCAACGGGTCGAGCACCCGACCGGTCCAGGCGGGGCTCGGCCGGATGCGATCGAGACCGCGGGTCAGCGTCACCCGCGCATCGAGGCCGACGCCTTCGAGCTCGCTGAACGGCAGCAGGCGCACGCCGGCATCGTCCAGGGCGACGACCTCGCCGAGCAGCGGCTCGCGCCCGGCCCCGCCGGGCCAGCGACACTCGCCATGGTTGTGTGAGCGCGGCTCGATCAGGCAGGTATCACCCAGACCGACCATCCCGGTCAGCCCGCCGCAGACCAAAAGCGTGCCGCGGCAGCTGCGCACGCGGCCCTGGATCCAGTACGGCTCGGTCTCTCTAAGCCTCTGAAAAAGCTCGTCTATAGCGCCTCTCCTGGCCGGTTGCGTCGATGCCCGAAGCCAACTTTGCCGGGCGAGATCGATATGCCCAGCGGCCCAGGCCGGGTCAGATGGTTCTACCCGCGTTAACTTTTTTGTTGCCAAGAGCTAAAACCTATGATTGTATTCGTACGTCAGTTCGCTCCCATAGCGGGTGGTTGTGCTCGGGAGCGGTTGCGCGGGCCAGGAAATACAACCTGGCTTAACGTAGTCTTAAGGAAGAGCCTCTTAGGGTTAAATTCGTGCAACGAATGATCCCTGAGAGCGTGCACGAAGGAGCGAGGAATGCGAGCTCTGGTTGTTGAGGACGATCCCGTCTCCGCCAAGCTGATCGATGCCGCTCTCAAGAGCGAGGGCATGATCTGCGAGCCGGCGGAGTCCGGGGAGGACGCCATTGACCTCGCCAAGCACTACGATTTCGACATCATCGTGCTGGATCTGCGTCTGCCCGACATGGAGGGCTTCGAGGTGGTCCGGCGGCTGCGCGCCGCCAAGGTCCGCACCCCGGTGCTGATCCTCTCGGGCATGAACGAGACCGACGACAAGGTCAAAGGGCTCGCGACCGGCGCCGACGACTATCTGACCAAGCCGTTCCACAAGAGCGAGCTGATCGCGCGCATCCATGCGATCGTGCGCCGCTCCAAGGGTCATTCGGAATTGGTCATCAAGACCGGCAAGCTGGTGGTCAATCTCGACACCCGCTCGGTCGACGTCGACGGCCGCCGGCTCCACGTCACCGGCAAGGAGTACAGCATTCTCGAGCTGCTCTCCCTGCGCAAGGGGACCACGCTGACCAAGGAGATGTTCCTCGATCACCTTTATGGCGGCATCGACGAGCCGGAGCTCAAGATCATCGACGTGTTCATCTGCAAGCTGCGCAAGAAGATCGCGGCCGCGACCGGCGGCCTGCACTACATCGAGACGGTCTGGGGCCGTGGTTACGTGCTCAAGGAACCTGCTCCCCAACAGCCGCAACACCGCAGCCAGCCTAGCTTTCAGCCCCCCTGCAGGGCAGTCAGGGCATACGCCCGGGCAACGGTTTGCAGGTTGAGCCTCAGTTCGGCGGCTCGCCCGCCAGCATCCTCCGGGTCGCCGCCGCCTCGACCTCGATGCACAGGAGCAGGTCGGCCTCGGTCGCCTCTCTCTCGCCGGTCTCGGCCGCGAAGTACACCACCTCGAGGGCTTCGATCTCCTCGCCCGTCGCCCAGTGCAGCCACTCGGGCGCGACGCCCGGCACCGGCGGCCGTGCGCGCCTGGCCTCCAGCTCGGCGAGGCGCCGGGCGAGCGCGGCCGCGGTCATCGCTTCCTCCCGGTCACGTTCGATTTGCGGCTGGCTTCGAGCGCGGCCGCGCCGCCGGTTGGCTTCTGCCGCTGCTTCTGCTGCCGCTGCTTGGCCTTGCGCGGGGCCGCCTCGCGCTTGGCCCAGAGATGCCGCTCCAGGCGGGCAAAAAACGCCGGGTTCACCCGGACGCCCACCGGCTACTCCTCGCCCCGCCGGCGTGCCTCGAGGACCGCCGTGACCGCCTCGAGGAGGTCGAACGGTGGCGCGTCCGGGTCAGGCTCCATCGTGCTGGCCAAGCCCACGACCGCGCGCACGACCCGCTCGCGCGCCTCGTCGGCGATCCTGGGATCGGGCGGCGGATTCCGGCGCTGCTCGAGCCGGGCGAGCCGCGTGTGAAACCCGTTGGTCGTCATGGCCGATCCTCCGGCGTGCCGCCTCGAGCGCTGCCCGGGCGGCTCGGATCTGCTCGAGGTCGTGGAGCCCGTCGACCCACGCGATCAGGCGCGCGCTCGCCTCGGCGAGGCGCTGCCGGTCCGGCGCCGGCCGCGCCCGCTGCTCGAGGCGGTCAAGCCGCCGGCGGAGTCCGCTGCCGCTCATCCGCCAGCGCCGTCGCAGCCAGTTCGAGCCCGGCCCGCAGTCCTTGCAGGCCGCCGATCAAGCTGATCACGTCCATGCTCTCGCGACTGTCGGCGCGGCCAAGTCGATCGCCGAGTTGTTCGCCCGCGGCAAGACCGAGGTGGCGGCTGGATGCCCGAGGAGGAAATCACAAAATGCTTGATGCCCTGGTCGGCTCGCGGCAGGCCGAGCTCTTGCAGAGCTTGGTGGTGCGCCGCCCGGACCTTTCCGGCAACTCCTTGACAGCAATTGGGCAAAAACTGACCGGCTGCCGGTCGGTTTTCCGTGGCCTGCCCCTCTGTCGTCAAGCCGCCACCCCTCGAGCTCGGCGTACTCGACCACGGCGGGATCACGCGCGCGCTCCCGGGTGATGATGGCCATTCGGGCGGCCAGACAGCTGATCCTGATCGGCAGCCTCGAGGGCCGCGATCCGCGCCTCGAGGCCGGCGGCTTCGTCCATGCCGGCAATTCGCGAGAGGATCAGCGCTGCCGCCCGGCCGGCGTCCCAGTCGAGCTGCTGATCGACACAGGCCCGGTAGACGACGCACAGCTCCGCCCGCACCGATCGATAATCGGCCAGCCGGACTTTATCTCTGCCGTAAAAGGTCTTAGCCACCGCAAACCTTGCCCGAAACAGCACCGAAAGGCAGGGTAATCGTACCCCAGCGCTTCCACAAGGCCGAATAGGTGGCTCCATTGGCCGCGTGCCTGGAGCTGTGCTCTGCAGGCAGCTGGCGGCCCTGGAGCCCGCTCGCTCGTCTCGACCCTGATCCGGGTCACCCGTTCAGGTAGGCCTCGAATACTTGGCGAGCGTTGGCGCGCTGACCCCGACCTGCCGGGCAAGCCCGGCCATGCCGGTGCTGCCCATGCGACTGTCGAACCTACAACGTACTGTCGGCGACGAGCCGCTCACGCATCCGGCAGGGTGAAGACGGCGCAGGGCGCCGCGATGCCGCGCAGCACGTGTTCGCCCATCGGCACCAGCGGCGTGGTCGTCTCGGCGGCGACCGCGCCCGAGATCAACACCGACCGGCCGAGCGGCCGGCACAGCCCCTCCAGCCGGCTGACCAGGTTGACCGCGGGGCCGATGGCGGTGAATTCCAGCCGGTCGACCGCGCCGATATTGCCCCACAGTATCTCGCCGAGATGCAGCGCCGCGCCGAAGGGCAGCGGCGGCAGCCCCTGCGCCTGCCGCACCGCATCGAGATGGGCCATGCCGGCGCGGGCGGCGACGACGGCGCGCAGCGCCGCCTCGCAGGCCTCGGCCGGCGCGCCGGTGACCGGGAAAATCGCCAGCACGGCGTCGCCGATGAACTTCAGCACCTCGCCCCCGAAGGCGTGCACCGCCCCGGCGACGCGATCGAACCAGGCGTCGAGGGCGGCAATCATCGCCGTGGGCTCGGTCGCCTCGGACAGGGCGGTGAAGCCGCGCAGACATGCGGGCCACTCCCGGATCATCAGGTCGGGCGGGATCGGCGCGACCTTTCGGCGTCTCACCTTCGAAGCCCAATCGTGACAATCATCAGCTCTCGCGCCAGCCAAAGGCGCCTCCAGAAGCTGCTTGTGCGTCTCACCTGAGGTCATCGGGCCCGTGAGCCCTTGGGACGCCCCGGGTGACCGTCTATCTGTCTCGTGAAGAGACAGCTGCTGTCGTCTGGAGGCGGAGTTATGCCGACCTACGTGTATCGTTGTGAGCAGTGCGGGCAGACGTTCGAGCGGACCGAGACCGTCTCCGAGCATGTGAAGGCAAAACCGCAATGTCCGAAGTGCGGCGGTGACAAGGTCGTGAGCGTTCCGACCCCGTTCATGGTCATAACGGGCAAGAAGAGTTAGCTGGCCAGGGGCGGGGCGCTGCGGATCGATGCCGGAGGCTTTGGCGGCGGGGCCCTCTGCGCGCCCCTCGCCGATCAGGATCATCAGGTTTGGCTCGTCGACCCACCGGCGCGTGAAATCCGCTCGATGACGAGTTGAATTGAGAACGCGCTTGAGCAGGGATCGCAGTCTCCGCGTGGTCGCTCTGGCCGGGGTCCTTCTGGTCGTCGCCTGCGCCGCCTCGGAACGTGACGACCGGATGATCTCGTCGCTGCCGGCGGCGTCTCCGCCGCCAGCGGTGCGGCTGCTGTTTCTTGGCGACACGAGCTTTGGCGAGAATTACCAGGAGCGGCTCGCCGCGGCTGGCGGGGAGAACGTCCTCGAGAGCCGCGGCTACGATTCCATGGTGGCAAACTTCGCAGCGATCCTAGACGGTGCGGCGCTCGTCATCGCCAACCTCGAAACTCCGGTGACCGACCTTCGATCATCGCCGCTCGCCGGGCGGAAGCGGTATGTCCATTATGCTGATGTCGAAAAGACACCACGCTATCTCTCGAAGTACGGCATTAGTCTGGTATCGCTGGGCAACAATCATACCATGGATATGGGAGCGGCCGGGCTGGCCCAGAGCGTGGCATCGCTCGCCCGACATGGCATAGCGACGTGCGGAGCGGGCGAGGACGGAACGCACGCGCGGCGGCCCTACCGCCACGAGATCGACCTCGGCCCAACGATGCTTAAATTGGCGGTGCTCTGCGCCTTCGAGTTCTCGGATACTTACGACCGCGACTTCGGATTCTACGCCAGCGAACGGGCGCCCGGCGTCAACCCTCTGGTGGCGCACGAGGTGGCAGCGCAACTCCGGGCGCTGCGCCGCGAGGACCCCGGCGTCTTCGTGGTCGCGTTCCCGCACTGGGGGCGCGACTATAACGCGGTGACGGCTAACCAACGTCGCCTGGGTCGGGCCCTGGTCGACGCTGGCGCCGATCTCGTCATCGGCCACGGCGCCCACCTGCTGCAGGGGCTGGAGCGGTATCGGGGTCGCTGGATCGTCTATGGCATCGGCAATTTTGTGTTCGGCTCGCCCGGGCGATACGCCTTGTTCGAAGCGCGCCCCTACAGCGCGATCGCGGAGCTCACGTTCGAGGTCGCCAAGGAGGACAAAATCACCAAGGCCCTGCGCCTGTACCCCATAGTCACCGATAACGCGGTCACCGACTATCGCGGCCGCTTGGTCACCGGCGAGGAGTATGAGGAAGTGGCCACCCTGCTGGCGGCGCAGAGCGACGTCCGGCCCGGGTTCGATAGCGTCGTCCAGCGAGGGCGCAACCGGCACGGCCGGTACTTCGAGGTGGACCTGGATCACTGATCCGGTTGATGCGGGCAGGGTAGCTGGCAGGGTGACGAGCGACGCCCTTCTGTCCGCTGGCCGAACCGGCCGCTCATGGTGGGCGCCGTCCACGTTTATCCGCGTTTCCCAGGCTCAGGCGGGGGGGCCCACGGTCGCTTTTCGCTGTACCGCGCACCCACCGTGGCGCTCGGCGTTGGACGTGAGCGGACGCCAGCCGCCATCGGCGGACCTTGTGCCGCCGATGGCTGCGGTGCTAATGGCAGTTCAACCATCGCGGTATGCGCTCATGAGCCGCCTCGAGCAGCTGATCCCCGGAGCGTCCGTGCGCGGCCTAGTGGCCGGCATGGCGGCGAAGGTCGTCCAGGTCGAGTGGTTCGGCGACCAGGCGGTCAAAGTCACGTTCGAGGAGCCCAGCGGAGCGGTTCGCAATCGGTTGGTCTACCGGAGCGACGAGGCGTCACTCGAGCTGGTTGGAGCGAGTTGGGCTTGGTCGTTCGGCGGTGATGGCTATCTTTTCCGGCTGGCGTCGGAGGCCCAGCGCATCCGGCTGGCCTATCTGTTCGATCCCTACCTGGCGCTGTCGACCTCGCTGATCGAGCCACTCCCCCACCAGATCACCGCGGTTTACGGCGAGATGCTGCCGCGCCAGCCCCTGCGCTTTCTGCTCGCCGACGACCCCGGCGCC
>CAVWPO010000034.1:0-21172 GCA_963756905.1 uncultured Alphaproteobacteria bacterium | reverse complement strand
CATCAAGGTCGACCGGCTCGACTACCAGCGCCGGCTCGGCTTCGTCGGCCGGGCGCCGCGCTGGGCGATCGCGTACAAGTTCGCGGCCGAGCAGGCGGAGACCGTGGTCCGCGAGATCGGCATCCAGGTCGGCCGCACCGGCGCGCTGACGCCGGTGGCGAGGCTCGAGCCGGTGACCGTCGGCGGGGTCGTCGTCACCCGCGCGACCCTGCACAACGAGGACTACATCGGCTCCAAGGACATCCGGGTCGGCGACACGGTGGTCGTGCAGCGCGCGGGCGACGTCATCCCGCAGGTCGTCGAGGTCCGGCTCGACCGCCGGCCCGAGGGCACCGAACCCTACCGGTTCCCCGACCACTGCCCGGTCTGCAACAGCCTCGCGGTGCGCCCGGAGGGCGAGGCCGTGCGCCGTTGCACCGGCGGCCTGATCTGCCCCGCCCAGATCACCGAGCGCCTGCGCCATTTCGTCGGCCGCGACGCCTTCGACATCGAGGGGCTGGGCCGCAAGCAGGTGCCCCAGCTCTTGGAAGCCGGGCTGATCCAGAAGCCCGCGGATGTCTTCCGCCTGGCGAGCGACCCGGAGCGCCTTGCCCGTTTGGCCGAGCTGCCCGGCTGGGGTGAAAAAAAGGTCGAAAACCTGAAGCGGGCGATCGAAGCACGCCGCCATGTCCCGCTCGACCGCTTCATCAACGCGCTCGGCATCCGCTTCGTCGGCGAGACCAATGCCCGTCTGCTCGCCCGGCATTACCAGGGCCTCGAAGCCTGGCGCGACGCCATGAGGAGGGCGGCGGCCGGCGATGCCGAGGCGTTGGCCGAGCTCGACAACATCGACGGCGTCGGTCCGAAGGTCGCCGAGGCCATCTGCGAGTTTTTCGCCGAAGCGCACAATCTCGCCGTGCTCGACGAGCTCGCGGCCGAGGTCGAGGTCCAGGAGCTGGCGCCGCCGGCGGGCGCGGCCTCGGCGCTGGCCGGCAAGACCTTGGTCTTCACGGGCTCGCTCGAGAGCATGACCCGGGCCGAGGCCAAGGCCACCGCCGAGGCGATGGGCGCCAAGGTCGCGGGCTCGGTCTCGGCCAGGACCGACTACGTGGTGGCCGGTGCCGATGCCGGGTCCAAGGCCCGCAAGGCCGCGGAGCTCGGGGTCACCGTTCTGAGCGAGGCCGAATGGCAAGCCTTGATTGGCGGCGCGTGAAGCCGATCCTGATGCAGGCCCTGGGCTATGCCTTCCTGGTCCTGGGCGTGCTCGGGCTGGTCCTGCCGTTCCTGCAAGGCATCCTGTTCCTGCTGATCGGCCTGATCATCCTGGCCGAGCATGCCCCCTGGGCGCGGCGTCTCCTGGACCGGCTGCGCGAGCGCCATCCCAAGGCGGGCGCCCTGATCGACAGCGCCGAAGCCAAGGCCGCCGACTGGTGGCGCTGGCTGGTGAGCTTCGGCCGTCGTTGACCGCTCCGGCATAGCTGGTCGCCCCCGTGTGATCCACTTCACAGCCGGGCCAGGCCGTCTCGCGCTATGGCTGACTCCCGTGGCCGGGGTCGACGACCCATGGTCGAGGCGATCGGCCGGTAGCGACAGCAGAAGGCGGTGGAGACGACCATGGCGACCAACTTCCTCACCTGGTTCGACCAGGCTTGTGCCGCCAATCCGAACGGTGAGGCGGTCGCCGGCCTGAAGCCGTTGATCGAGGAGCGGCGGGCGGACCTGGAGAAGCAGGACAGCCTTGACGGCATCCGCGCCGTCGTGCAGCAGCAGGCCCAAGAACGCAACCTGCCGAACCTCGTCGCGGCATTCGATACACTGGCGGCGCAGTATGCGTCTGACAATGGCGGCAAGAACACCGAAAGCGCGCCGGCCGCGACGACCGGCGACGAATTGAAACCGCGGGGCTGGATTGTTACTGTGCTAGGTTACAGCGGTGTCTTCGTTGTCGGTCTAATCACATTCACACTTCTTCTCATTATCGGATATTTTCTGTATAACACCTCGCTTTTGCGGTCGCTGGCGGATGTTGCGGTCGCTCGCGGCCTGATCACTTTCTTCTTCACGATTGGTACGATCGGCATCGCGTTTGTGATGATCGCCAGCCTCTTCGTCTCCAGCTTGGAAGGGCCGCTTCTCAAGCAACGCTTCGACAGCGGCAAGGAGATCCTGACCGCCCTCATCGCCATCCTCGGAACCGTGGTCGGCTTCTATTTCGGGTCGCAGTCGTCGGAGCGGGCTGCGACGGCGATCGACATTCAGCCGATCGCGGTCTCGAACGCCGCGCCCAAGCCGGAAGAGACGGTTCAGATCAGCACCCTGGCCTCGGGTGGTGAGGCGCCCTACCGCTACAGCATCGCCTTCCACGGACCCGAGGGGGACACAGAGCTTGCCAAAGAGCTGCCCGTCATCACCGACAAGGACTCGCCGTCTGGTTTCATCTCCGAGAAGATCTCGATCCCGAGGCAGGCCGCCGGCAAAAGCATATCCTACGATCTTCTCGTGACCGATGCCGGCAAGCACGCCACCAGCCTGTCCGGAGAAAAGCTCGTCGTGGCCGGCGCCGACAAGCTCGCGTCGACCGAAGCGAGCGGTGAGGCTGCATCGCGATGAGCCGGCCCCGGATGGAATGGAGCCGGTCTCCGCCGGCCAGGCGCTCCGACCGGCGGGGCCTCAATCGCCGGCGCCGCCGGCGAACGCGTCGAAGGCCTTGAGCGCCTCGGCGCCGTAGACCATCGAGGGGCCGCCGCCCATGTGGATCGCGACCCCGATCGTCTCGGCGACCTCGGCCCGGGTGGCGCCCCGGTCCCGCGCCGCCTTGGCGTGATAGGCGACGCAGCCGTCGCAGCGCACCGCGACCGAGATCGCGAGCGCCACCAGCTCCTTGAACTTGGGCTCGAGGGCACCGGCCTTGGAGGTCCCGGCGCCGAGCGCGGCAAAGCCCCGCATGGTGTCGGGTACGGCCTCCCTGAGCCGCGCGGCACCGTCGACCACGGCCTGCGCGGCCTCGATCGGATTCATCGGCATGTCGCGGTCTCCTTGGGCTGGAGCGGTGCCGTCTGCGCCATGAGCCACCTGCGGGTCTCGTCGTCGACGAGGTCGATCAGATCGGCGCGCACGCGGGCGTGGTAGTTGTCGAGCCAGGCACGCTCCTCGGCATCGAGCCGCTCGGTCAGGATCAGCCGGCGGTCGATCGGCGCCCGGGTGATCGTCTCGAAGCCCAGCAGCTCCCGCTCGCCGCCCTCCGGCACGCCGCGGGCGACCACGACCACCAGATTTTCGATCCGGATGCCGTAGTCCCCGCTCCGGTAGTAGCCGGGCTCGTTCGAGACGATCATCCCGGGCTTGAGCGCGGCCGTGCCGGTCTTGGCGATCCGCTGCGGGCCCTCGTGGACGCAGAGATAGCTGCCGATGCCATGCCCGGTCCCGTGGTCGAAGTCGAGGCCCGCGCGCCAGAGCGGCTGCCGCGCCAGGCTGTCGAGCTGGGCGCCGCTGGTGCCGGCCGGGAACAGGGCGCGGGCGATCGCGATGTGCCCCTTGAGCACCAGCGTGAAGTGCCGGCGCATCAGGGCGCAGGGTGTCCCGACCGCGATCGTGCGCGTGATGTCGGTGGTCGCGTCCAGATACTGGCCGCCCGAGTCGACCAGATAGAGCGAGCCCGGCTCGAGCGTGCGGTTGCTGGCGTCGGTCACCCGGTAATGTGGCAGAGCGGCGTTCGGGCCCGCGGCCGAGATGGTCTCGAAGCTTGGGCCGCGGAACAGAGGATCCTGCCTGCGCTCCACCTCGAGCCGGGCGGCAGCCTGCCGCTCGGTGATCAGGGCTCCGCTCTCGAGCTCGCCGTCCAGCCAGCAGAGGAAGCGGCAGACGGCGGCGCCGTCGCGGCGTTGGGCATTGCGGGCGCCCGCGATCTCGACCGGGTTCTTGCAGGCCTTCGCCAGGATGCAGGGGTCGTCCGCCTCGATCACGCGCGCGCCGGCCGCCTCCAGCCGCTCGAGCACGTGCTGACTGGTAGCGCCCGGGTCGACCAGCACCGCCCGCCGCTCCCCGCCCAGGCGCTCGAGCGCCGCCTCGAAGCCTGCCATCGGCTGGGCCGAGACGCCGTTGCCGAGGCTCTGGCCGGGCGCCAGCTTGCGCGGGTCGAGGAACAGCTCGACGGCGCCGTCGGCGTGCAGCAGGGCAAAGCTCAGGACCAGCGGGTTGTAGGGCACATCGCCGCCGCGCAGGTTCAAAAGCCAGGCGATCGAGTCGGTGAGCGTCACGACCCCGACCTCGGCCCCGGCCTTGACCAGCTCGGCACCCATGCGCGCCCGCTTGGCCGCACTCGATTCGCCGGCATAGGCATCGTCCAGGACCACGACCGGGGCGATCGGCGCGGGCGGGCGGGTCGCCCAGATCGCATCGACCGGATTGGCCGCGCAGGCGACCAGCTCGGCGTCGGCCTTGGCCGCCGCGCGGCGGTAGCGCTCGACCTCGGCCTTGGTATGGAGCTTCGGGTCGAAGCCCAGCCGCTGGCCGCGTTGAAGATGCTCGGCGAGCCACCTGGCCGGCGGCTCGTCGGTGATGTGGCGGCGCTCGAACAGCTGAGGATCCAGCTCGGCCGCCGCCTGCAGGGTGTAGCGCCCGTCGACGAACAGCGCGGCACGCTCGGTGAGGACGATCGCCAGCCCGGCGGAGCCGGTGAAACCCGTCAGCCAGGCGAGGCGCTGGGCGGCGGCCGGCAAGTACTCGCTACGGTGCTCGTCGGTCAGCGGCAGGATCAGGCCGTCGAGGCGCTGCTCGGCGAGAACTGCGCGCAGCCGCGCGAGGCGCACCGCGACCGGAGGCTCCGGCGGCCTTGCGGCCGCGATCTCGGCCTCGAGCGAGCGCAGCTCATCGCGCAGCTCCAGCGCGTCCGGGGGCGCGATCAGATCGAGCCAGGCATCGGGCCGGAACCCCACGGGCGCCGCCGCCACGCCCTCCAGCACGGCCAGCACGTCCTCCACCGGGCGCTCGACGCCGCTCGCCTCGAGCAGCCGCGCGAGCGAGGCCGCCGCCGCCGCGCTCACCGCCATGGCCAGTCCCGCCGGGTCTCGAAGTGCGGCGGGCGCCTCTGAGGCATGCTGATCGCGGCTACCGGGTCGGCGCCATGACCATCACCATCTGGCGCCCTTCCATGCGCGGAAACTGCTCGACCTTGGCCAGCTCGCCGACCTCGTCGCGCAGCCGTTCCAGAAGGCTCATCGCCAGGTCCTGGTGCGCCAGCTCACGCCCGCGGAACCGCAGGGTCACCTTGACCTTGTCGCCTTCCTCCAGGAACTGGTGGATCTTGCGCATCTTGATGTTATAGTCGTTGTCATCGATATTCGGTCGCATCTTGATCTCTTTGACCTCGATCACGCGCTGCTTCTTACGGGCGGCGTTGGCCTTTTTCTGCGACTCGTATTTGAACTTGCCATAATCGAGGATCTTGCAGACCGGCGGCTCCGCCGAAGGCGACACCTCGACCAGGTCAAGGCCGAGATCCTCGGCCCGTCGCAACGCCTCCGTCGTCGACACGACCCCGACCATCTGGCCTGCGTCGTCGATCAGACGGACTTCCGGTACCTCAATACGATCATTGATTCGGTATTCTTCCCGAGTCGGACCTGCCATTCGAGCCGTTTCACCCTCCTCTTGTTGCGAATCCAAACGCCATCCGGCTCACCCGAAGTCGCCGCCCCGAGCCGGGCAACGACCGTCAGATGAGATCCGGCGGGCGTGCTTCCCTCACAAATACCGCCAGGGCTTCGTCAAGGGCAAGGGATTCTTGCTTCTGCTCGCCGAGCCGGCGCACCGAGACCGTGCCAAGTTCGGCCTCGCGCTTGCCGACCGCCACGATCCGCGGCACCTTGGCGAGCGAGTGCTGGCGCACCTTGTAGCCGATCTTGTCGGCGCCGAGGTCGAGCTCGTAGCGGATGCCGGCCTCGCCCAGCGCCAGGCCGACCTTGCGCGCGTAGTCGTCGGAATCGTTGGTGATGGTCGCGACCACGACCTGCACCGGAGCGAGCCACATCGGCAGCCGGCCGGCATGCTCCTCGATCAGGATGCCGATGAAGCGCTCCATCGAGCCGAAGATCGCCCGGTGCAGCATCACCGGCCGGTGCTTCTGGCCATCCTCGGCGATGTAGCTGGCGCTCAGACGCTCGGGCAGGACGAAGTCGACCTGGAGCGTGCCGCACTGCCAGTCACGCCCGATCGCATCGCGCAGGATGAACTCGAGCTTCGGCCCATAGAACGCGCCCTCGCCGGGGTTCAGCTTGGTCTCGATCCCGGCTGCCTCGACCGCGTCCCAAAGAGCCCGCTCGGCCCGGTCCCAGACCGCGTCCTCGCCGGCCCGGACCGGCGGCCGGTCGGCGAAGTTGACGCGCAGGTCCTTGAACCCGAAGTCGCGATAGACGGTCTGCAGCAGCGCGCAGAAGCGCTCGGATTCGGCCGTGATCTGGTCCTCGGTGCAGAAGATGTGGGCGTCGTCCTGGGTGAACGCGCGCACGCGCATCAGGCCGTGCAGGGCGCCCGAGGGCTCGTTGCGGTGGCAGGAGCCGAACTCCGCCATGCGCAGCGGCAGATCTCGGTAGCTGTGCATGCGCTGGTTGAAGATCTGCACGTGGCACGGGCAGTTCATCGGCTTGAGCGCCAGCGTCTTGTGTTCGGCCTCGAGCGCGAACATGTGCTCGCCGAATTTTTCCCAATGGCCGGACAATTCCCAAAGGGTGCGGTCGACCAGCTGCGGGCTCCTGACCTCGACGTAGCCCGCGGCCTCGAGCCGGCGGCGCAGATAGGCCTCGATCGCGCGATAGAGGGTCCAGCCCTTGGGATGCCAGAAGACCGAGCCCGCCGCTTCCTCCTGGAAATGGAACAGGTCGAGCTCCTTGCCGAGCCGGCGATGGTCGCGCCGCTCCGCCTCCTCGAGCCGGTGCAGGTACTCGTCGAGCTCCTTCCTGCTCGCAAACGCGGTGCCGTAGATCCGCTGCAGCATGGCGTTGCGGCTGTCGCCCCGCCAGTAAGCGCCGGCGAGCTTGGTGAGCTTGAAGGCGCCGATCCGGCCGGTCGAGGCCCCGTGCGGCCCGCGGCAGAGGTCGAACCAGTCACCCTGGTGGTAAAGGGTGATCGGCTCGCCTTCGGGAATGTCGCCCAGCAGCTCCAGCTTGTAGCTCTCGCCCATCGCCTCGAAGCGCCGGCGCGCCTCGTCCCGGCTCACGACCTCGCGCCGAAAGGGCAGGTCGGCGGCGACGATCTCCGCCATGCGCGCCTCGATCCGCACCAGATCGTCGGGCGTGAACGGCTCGTTGCGCGCGAAGTCGTAGTAAAAGCCGTCCGCGATCGGCGGCCCGATCGTGACCTGGGTCCCGGGGTAGAGATCCTGCACCGCCTCGGCCATGACGTGGGCGCAGTCGTGCCGGATCACCGGCAGCGCCGCCTCGTCCTGGTAGCGGATGAAGCGCACCTTGGCCCCGTCCGGCAGCTCGCGCGTCAGGTCCTGCAGCTCGCCACCCATCTCCCCGCGGCTGACCTCCATGACCGCGGCCGCCTTGGCGAGGCCGGGCCCGATCGCGGCCGCCAGCCCGGCGCCGGTCACCGGCCCCGCGAAGCTCCGCACGTTGCCGTCCGGCAACGTGATCCGGACCGCGCAGGGCGGCTCGTCGACCACATGCTCGGGCAAAGCGGGGTTCATCACAGCGCCTCGTTTCGGCTGACGACACGGATCTGACCGGATAAGCTGTTGCGGCGCCGCCCGCAAGCCGTCAAGGGCTGCCACCCTCGGCTCAGGCCGCCAGGCTGGTCACGTCCAGCAGATCGGCATCGGGCTCGACCCCTTCAAGGAGCTCGCGATAGACCGCGAGCGTGCTCTTGCCCATCTGCTCGAGGGTGAAGCGGCGGGTGACGAAGCGCCTGGCGCGGGCCGCGAGGCGGGCGCGCGCGTCGGCGGGCATCGCGAGCGCCAGGTGCAGGGCGCGCGCCAGGCCGTCGACATCGCCCGGGCGCACCAGCCAGCCGGTCGCGGCCGGCATCAGGGTCTCGCCGAGACCGCCCACGTCGGTCGCGATCACGGGCTTGCCCATCGCCTGCGCCTCGACCGAGACCCGGCCGAACGGCTCCGGCGAGTGGGTCGAGGGCGCCACCACCACGTCGGCCAGCATCAGGGCCGCCGGCATGTCGTCGCAGGAGCCGACCAGCCGCACCACGTCGCGCAGCCCGATCGCGCCGATCAGGCCCTCGACCTCGCCGGGATAGCCGGAGCTGGGCTCGAGGTCGCCGACCATCAGGCAGACGAAGTTGCGCCGGCGCAGGCGCTCGATCGCGCGCAGGAGCAGCGTGTGGCCCTTGCGGCGGACCACGCGCCCGGGCAGCATCACGACCTTGGTGCCCGCCTGGAGGTGCCAGCGCTCGATCAGCGCCCGGCGCCGCTCCTCGGACACCGCGGCGGGATCGAACTCCTTGGTGTCGACGCCCCTCGAGATCACCCGCAGGCGCTCGGGTGGCACCTGGTAGCGCTCGCGCAGATGCTCGGCCACGAACTCCGAGATCGCGATCACCCGGTCGCCCTTCGCCATGATCGCATTGTAGCGCTTCTTGAAGTAGCCCTCGCTGCCCTGATAGACACCATGGCAGGTGGTCACGAACGGCAGCTGGCAGCGCCTCGCGGCGTAGTACGCGCTCCAGGCCGGGGCGCGCGAGCGGGCGTGGACCAGCTGCACGCCGTGCTCGCGGATCAGCCGCTGCAGGCGGCGGATGTTGGCGTGGATCGTGAACGGATTTTTCGAATGCAGCGGCAGCTTGAGGTTGACCGCCCCGATCTCCTCGAGCTTGGCCTCGCCTGCGCCGCCTGCGGATGCGACCACGGCGCGCCAACCCTCGCCGACCAGATAGCGCGCGAGATCGATCGTGCCGCGCTCCGCGCCGCCCTCATCGAGCTCCGGCAGGACCTGAAGAACTGTCGGCGCACCGCGATGGCTCTGCGCCTGCGCCACCCGGACCTGATCGGCAATGTCGTTCATGCTTGCGCGACCAAAAGGCGAGCCGCCGCCGGACGCGGGCGCGCACCGCCATGCCTTGCCTCCACCCGTCCCGGTGCTAGCATGGATCGCGGGTCGGGCAAACCGGATTTACCCCTTGACAGAGCCAAGTTTTTTGCCCCTCGCCAGCGGCGATCGGCTGGCCTTTCACCACGCCCCCGGTGATCCGCCGGGGGTCCTCTTCTGCGGCGGCTACACTTCCGACATGGACGGTACCAAGGCGCTGGCCCTGGAACGATATTGCCGCACTCGGAGGCGCGCGTACACCCGGTTCGACTATCGCGGCCACGGTGCGTCGACCGGTCGCTTCGCGGACGGCACGATCGGCGCCTGGCGCGCGGACGCGCTGGCGGTGCTCGACCAGGTCACCCAGGGCCCCCAGGTGGTGGTCGGCTCGAGCCTGGGCGGCTGGATCATGCTGCTGCTGGCGCTGGCCCGGCCCGAGCGGGTACGGGCCCTGGTCGGGATCGCCGCGGCGCCGGACTTCACCGAGGACCTGCTGCTGCCCCAGGCATCGACCGAGCAACGCCGCCAGCTCGAGGCCGACGGCCATTGGCTGCAATCCTCGGCCTACGGCGATTCGCCCTATCCGGTCACCCGGGCGCTGCTCGAGGACGGCCGCCGGCACCTCCTGCTGCGCGCGCCGATCGCGATCCGCTGCCCGGTCCACCTGCTGCACGGCCAGCGCGACCCCGACGTCCCCTGGCAAACCGCCCTCATCCTTGCCGAACGGCTCGAGTCCGAGGACGTGACGATCGAGCTGATCAAGGCCGGCGACCACCGCCTTTCGACGCCTCCCGACCTCACCCGGATCACGGCGGCGATCGAGCGCCTGGCCGGCAGCTGAAACGCCCGTCATGCCTCCGGTTCTTGAACCGCCCGACAGGCAGGCGGTCCCGTGGCCGCGCGCCGTCTCACTCGGGCAGGC
The DNA here is from genome assembly GCA_963756905.1 of uncultured Alphaproteobacteria bacterium. Classification (GTDB taxonomy): domain Bacteria; phylum Pseudomonadota; class Alphaproteobacteria; order Geminicoccales; family Geminicoccaceae; genus DATAOG01. The sequence continues at coordinate 11,236 of CAVWPO010000034.1, read as the reverse complement.
CGGCCCTGCGGCAGACCGCCGACCAGGCGCTGCCGGACCTCGGGGCGCACGCGCGGGATCAGGGCGTGGGCTGTTGCGCGACCAGGGTGATCAGCTCCAGGCTCTGGACCTCGAAGGTCGCCTTGCCGTGCTCGAGCTTGAGGGTCTCGGTGCACTTTCTCGCGACCTCGGCGTTGGTGCGGCAGAGATCGAAGGTCAGGCTCGGCACCTTGGCGAGCTCGGGCACTTCGAACGTGACCGTGTAGGGGGCCGGCGGGTCCCAGGTGGCGCGCGGCGGATCGCTGAGGGTGGTCGTGTCGTTGACCACCGCGAGCACCCAGCGGCCGTCGGGCCGCACCCCGGCCGCGGCCTCGAGCGGCGGCTTCGGGCCGTAGGTGTACACCATGTCCCGGAAGTGCGGCAGGTTGCTGGTCACGTGCCGCAGGACCGTGCCCGGCAGGAAGCTGGTCGTGATCTGCTGGACGTGGTGGTAGGTATAGTTCTTGTAGATCCGGCCGGTATTGGCGCAGCGGCCCTCGCACATCACGAGCTTCTGGTAGACGTCGCGGGTGCCTTCGCTCATGCCGATGAACCACACCCAGTGGTCGACGCCCTCGTTGAGGTCGTTCAGGAAGCGCGAGGACACCGTGGTCGCGAAGGCGTAGGCGAACTCGGCCGAGCCGTCGAAATCGCCGCCGCCCGCCTCGGTCATCCAGTACTGCTTGTGGTGGTCGAGCACGCGCTGGGCGAGCTCGGGGTTGGCGGCCATGCCGTACGAGTGGGTCGCAAGGCCGGCGGTCGCCGCCAGCGCCTGCGGATTGGCCGCGACCGCATCGAACCACTTGCGCGGGTTGTCGTCGGCGCTCGGCCATTCCAGCCCGATCACCTTGACGTCCTGGAGTCCGCGCGCGTCCAGCTCGCGCCGCATGGCCAGCGCGAGCGGCACGAAGTCCTTGGGCGGGACGACCTTGCGATCACTGGCGCCGGGCTCGTTGATCACCCCGGTCGTGGTGATCTTGATGCCGTAGTCGTTGCGCATGGTCAGGATGTCGGCGGCGATCGCCCGGGCCTGCTCCTCGGGGTTGCCGAGGTAGGTCCCGGGTGCGAGCAGCAGCTCGGTGACCCCGTGCCGGAGGGCGTCGGCGATGATCCCGCTGGCTTTGTAGTCGTCGCGGAACGGCGCGGGATCGCCGGTGGTGTACCAGAGGCGGAGGATCCGCGTGTTCAGATCGTCGAACAGCAGCTTGTCGACCTGGGCTTTGCGCTTGTCGCTGAGCTCACTGTAGGGGTTGCCCTGCTCGATGCTGAAGCCGAAGCCCGCGAACGTCTGCTGGGGCTCGGTGCCGACCGTGAGCGTGGCGGAGCCCGGTGCCTGCGGCGGCGCCGGCGCTGTCGTCTCGGTCGGCCCGCAGGCCGCGGGCACGCTCGCGGCCAAGAGGGTGGCGAGCGCCGCTACGGGGCCAAGCTTGCGGTTCATGGTGTCGCCTCCCGGGCGCCTGCGGGTGCCTCCCGCTCCAGGATCGCCCGCAGGCCGTCACGATAGTTGGGATAACGCAACACGACGCCCAGCTCCTCCTTGATCCGGGAATTCGAGACCCGGCGGTGGTCCCCGTAGAAGCTCCGCGCCATCGGCGAGAGCTCGGCCTCTTCGTACGGAATCGCGGGCGGCGGCGGCACGCCCAGCAGCCGGGCCGCATGCGCGACCACGTCCTGGGGCGGCGCCGGCTCGTCGTCGGCGAGGTTGTAGATCGCGCCGGGATTGGGCCTGGCGATCGAGGCCCGCAGCACCTGCACGATGTCCTCGAGGTGGATCCGGCCGAACGTCTGGCCAGGCTTGACGATCCGCCGCGCGGTGCCCGCCCGGACCGCATCGAGGGCATTGCGGCCGGGGCCGGGACCATAGATGCCGGCGAGCCGGAAGATGTGCGCCGGCAGGCCGCTCGCGAGCCAATGACCCTCGGCCGCGGCCCGGCGCCGGGTGCGCGCCATGGTCGGGGCGACCGGCGTCGTCTCATCGACCCATTCGCCGCCCTGGTCGCCGTAGACGCCGGTGGTGCTGAGATAGCCGGCCCAGACGAGCGTCCGGCAGCGCGCGAGGTCGGCCGGATGCAGATCGAGCACTGGGTCGCCCGCCTCCTCAGGCGGGATCGAGCTCACGAGGTGGGTCGTGCCGGCGAGCACGGCCTCCGGATCGGTGAGCGGTCGCTCACGCGCGAACAGGTGCGCCTCGATCCCGGCCGCGGCGAGCTCCGCCTGCCTGTCCGGGCTCCGGGTCGTGCCGGCGACCCGCCAGCCATCCGCCTGCAGCGCGCTCGCCAGGGCACGGGCCGTGTAGCCCAGGCCGAAGACGAACAGGCGCTGGTCCGTCACGACATGGCCTCCTGCCATTCGGCGAGCACACCCGCGTCCTGCTCGTGGGCCGCGTGGCGGGCTGCGAGGCCTGCAACGACTGCGGGCGCCAGCTGCGCGAGCGCCCAGACCGCCATCGCACGCACCAGCGGCGAGGGATCCCCGAGCCGCTCTTCCACCACCCCCGCCAGCGCCGGCTCGCCGCTGTTGCCGATCGCGATCAGGATGTTGCGGACGAAGCGGTCGCGACCGGTGCGCTTGATCGGCGAGCCCGCGAACCGCTGCCGGAAGGCCGCGTCGTCGAGGCGCGCGAGCTCGGCCAGCGCCGGCGCCCGCAGGTCGTCACGCGCCTTCAGCTTCGCCTCGGTCGCGGCCCTTGCGAACTTGTTCCACGGACAGACCGCGAGGCAGTCGTCGCAGCCATAGATCCGGTTGCCGATCGCACGCCGGAATTCTCGCGCGATGTGCCCCTGGTGCTCGATCGTGAGGTAAGAGATGCAGCGGCGCGCATCCAGCTGGTAGGGCGCTGGGAACGCTGCGGTCGGGCAGACGTCAAGGCAGGCCCGGCAGGAGCCGCAGTGATCGGCCTCCGGCGGGTCGGGCTCGAGTTCGATATCGGTCAGGATCTCGCCCAGGAACAGCCAGGAGCCGAGCGTGCGGGACACGAGGTTGCTGTGCTTGCCCTGCCAGCCGATGCCGGCCTGTTGGGCAAGCGGTTTTTCCAGCACCGGCGCCGTATCGACGAAGACCTTGGCCCTCGCGCCGAAGCGCCCGTGCAGCCAGCCGGCCAGCTGCTTGAGGCGGCCCTTGATCAGCTCGTGATAGTCGCGCCCCTGGGCATAGACCGAGATCGCGCCGCGATCACGCCGGCCGAGCACCGCAAGCGGGACTTCGTCCGAGCCATAGTTCATTCCGAGCACGATCGCGCTGCGGGCGTCCGGCCAGAGAGCGCGAGGGGTCTCGCGCCGTCCCGGGTCGCGCGCCAGCCAGGCCATGTCGCCCTGGCGGCCCTCGGCGAGGTAGTGGCGATAGGCGTCCTGGACGCCCCGCGGCAGGTCCGGGGCGGCGAAGCCCACGGCATCGAAGCCCAGCGCCCGCGCCCGCTCGCGCAGCGCGGCTTTGATCCGACCCGCATCGGAGGGCTCGGTCCGGGCGCGTTGCAGGATTGCCGCCATGGCGCCTAGGGTAGCGCCGCCCGAGGCAAAAGACGAGCCGCGCCGCACGCCCTCAGATCAGCTCGAACTCCTCGAGCCGCGCCGCCTGGCGATCGAAGGTCGCCGTTCGCTCGCATCCAGCCAGACCGTTCGACAGCGCGATCAGGCAGTCCGCGAAGTCCGCCTTGCTGGTCCGGAACAGATAGAGCGCGTCGGCGACCAGATTCCTGCCTTCGAGCGCCACCTCGTCCGAGCGCAGGAGCAGCAGGACCACGGTGACGACCCTTGCTCGATCGAATTTGTACGAAGCGGTCAGGGCCCAGACCAGCTCGCAGAGAACGATCGTGTTGATCCAGAAAGGCGCGTGCTGACTCTGGTCCTGGAGATACGCTCGCGCCCGTCCGGTCTGCTGCGGATCATCGGCCGTGATCAGCCGCAGCAGCACGTTGGTATCAAGGCCCTTCGAGGCCGCGCTTCGCCCGCTCGACGGCGGCCCGCACGATCGCCTGGTTGATCTCCCCGACAGTCTTGGGCGGTCCCGAATAAGGCAGGATGCCGATCAGGTCCTTGAGCTTCACGGTCAGGGGCACGAGCACCACGAACCCCTCCCGATCGACGTAGCAGTCGAACTTGACACCGGCCTTGAGACCCAACTGCTCCCGGATTTCCTTGGGAAGCGTGTCCGGGGCATGGCTGATCCTTACGTCCGGACTTCTCCTTACCATGCTCCGCCAAGTGAAGCAAAATCGGTGCCAGTCCGGCGGTCAGAAATCCAGGTCGTCGTACTGCGGCGCCGCCTTGAGGCCGGGCAGGCGGTCCTGGAGCAGCGGCCGGAAGCTCGGCCGCGACTTGATCCGGGCGTACCAGAGCTTGGCCGCCGGATGGCCATCCCAGGGCACGTCGCCGAGATAGTCGAGCACCGAGAGCTGGGCCGCGGCGGCGACGTCGGCCAGGCTCAGCGCCTCGCCCGCCAGCCAGTTGCGCTGCTCGTACAGGAAGCCGATGTAGTCGAGATGGGCATGAATGTTGGCGAGCCCGGCCCGGACCGCCGCCGAGTTCGGGGTACCGTTGGCCTTCATCCGCTTGATCAGCTTCTCGCGCCAGACGAGGTCGGTCACCTCGCGGCTGAACTTGATGTCGAACCAGGCCACCAGGCGCCGGATCTCGGCCCGCTCCATCAGGCTCTTGCCGAGCAGGCCGGGTTCGGGCCGGGTCTCGTCGAGATACTCGCAGATCGCCCAGCTGTCGCTGATCACGCGGCCGCGGTCCTCGAGCACCGGGACCTCGGCGGCCGGATTGAGCGCCGCCAGCTCGCGCTGCTGGTGCCAGGGCTCGACCGTCTCCAGGTCGGGCTGCTCCTCCTTCTCGTGGAGCACGATCCGGACCTTCCGGGAGAACGGGCAGAGCGGGAAGTGGTGCAAACGCAGCATAATGATTACTTAATCAAATCCAGCGCTTGTCGGCAAGTGTTTAGATGCGGCATGAGAGCCAAATCGTAACCGCCACGACCATCGGCGGCTCGGCCCGCTCAGAGGGCGTCCAGCAAGGCCCGCTCGAGCACTCCCTTGGAGCGGCAGGGCTGGGTGAACGGCAGGTTCCGATAGGGGTCGATCTGCTGCTCGGTGAAGCGCGCCTCGAGCCCGACCTGGGTCATGCCGAGCGCCTCCTCCAAGCCGATCCAAAGGATGAGATCGCGGGCGACCGGCTCGGCCCGGGTCGGCCGCGCGCTGCGGCTGCTGTGGTCGACCACCCAGGCGCGCTCGCACTCGGCCCAGCCTATGTCTTCGAACGAATGCCGCACGGCCTCGAGCCAGCCGGCCTCGGGGTCGGCCCTGGTCGGAACGATCCGGTGATCCGCCAAAAAGGCCAGGATCTCGTCCCAGACGACCGGCTTTTCCTTGGCATAGCTTCGCATCTGTTCGACGTGGTCGACCAGCGGCGGCGGGGCCTGACAGGCGCCGAGCAGGGCCACCAGCAGCAGGGTCCGGACGCGAGGGCTCATCGGTCGCTCGCGGCGACCCGCTCAAAAGTCCGCATACATCCGGCCGGGATTGAGAATGCGCTTGGGATCGAAGCTGTCCTTGACCCGAGCGGTCAGCCGGGCGAGCGCTGGCGCCTGCGGCTGGAACACGGGCACGGCCGCGCGCAGCGCCGGGCCGCCGCGGACCAGGGTCGCGTGCCCGGCGCCTTCGGCCAGCGCCGCGCGGATCGCGGCCGCGCCGCCATCCCCGGCGCCGCCGCGCGGCGCATCCTGGACCGCGAGCCAGAGCAGGCCGCCGCCCCAGTCGGCGAGCCACGCGAGGTCGAGCGCGCGCTCGAGCGCGTCGATCAGGGCGCTGCCGGCGCTCGGCGCGAGCGAGACCCGCCAGAGCGCCGGCGCTTCGGCAGGCAACGGCGCCGCGTCCCGGATCTCGCGCCAGAGCGTGGCGGAGGCGGCGGCGTCGAGGCGGTCGAAGTGACCGTCCTCGGCGGCCAGCAGCCTGGTCAGCGCGTCGGCGCGGGCGCGCACCGAGGGGGCGGGGCCCTCGAGCCGGAGCGCGGCGACGCCCCCGGCCGCGGCGGCGACCGCGCCGGCCGCGGAGCGGCGGGCGGCCGCGGCCGGCAGATAAGCGGCGCCGGCGATGTCATGGGCGCTGCCGAGCGCCTGGCGCAGCGCCGCGAACGCACGGCCGCGCTGCAGTCCGGCGAGCAGCAGCGTGCAGGTCTCGGCCGCCGCCGGCAGGACCTTGAAGGTCAGCTCGGTCATGACCGCGAGCGTGCCGAAGCTGCCGGCGAGCAGCTTCGAGAGGTCGTAGCCGGTGACGTTCTTGACCACGCGGCCGCCGGACTTGATCAGGTCGCCGCGCCCGGTCACGGCCTGCACGCCCAAGAGATGGTCGCGCGCCGCGCCCGCCTTGATCCGCCGGGGCCCGGCAAGGTTGCAGGCGAACACGCCGCCGATCGTCGCCCGGCCTGGCTCGCCGCCGAACAGGGGGCCATAGTCCGGCGGCTCGAACGCGAGCTGCTGCTGGTTGTCGGCGAGCCGCGCCTCGATCTCGACGAGCGGCGTGCCGCCGGCCGCCGACATCACCAGCTCCTCTGGCTCATACAGGCCGATCCCGGCCAGCCGGTCCACCTGCACCGCCGCCTCGACCTCGACCGGTCGCCCGAGCCCGCGCTTGGTCCCCCGGCCCAGCACCTCGAGCGGCGTCTCCACCGCGAGCGCCGCCGCGACCACCTCCCGCAATTCGTGCGCCGTGCTCGGTCGGAATGGCTCGGCCATCGTTGCCCTGCCGGGTTACAGCACCAGCGCCCTTCATAGAAGACGGATCCCCGCTTGGCGAACGGCTTGTCGGATCGAGGCCATATGCTCGATACATAAAATGCCCAGCAACCCCGGAACCAGCTCATGAGCCTCAACATCAAGAGCCCGCAAGCGCGCCGGCTCGCCGAAGACCTCGCCCGCCTCACCGGCGAAAGTCTGACCAAGGCGGTGACCGAGGCGCTCCGCCAGCGTCTCGAGCGCGAGGGCCGCCGACGCGAGGCCGGGGCCCGCACAGCCGAGCTGCTCGAGATCGGCCGGCGGTGCGCTGCCCACATGGCGCAGCCAGCACATTCCCAGGACCACGCCGACCTCCTCTATGACGAGCGCGGGCTGCCCCGCTGAGATCGTCGACAGCCGTGCCATCCTGGCCCTCCCCTCTCGTCGCCGCAGACAGGAGCATCTCCCGCGCCGGTCGGGCGGTCGGGCAGGCTTGACCCCGCATTCGTTCGGGTTCTAACTAGGGCGCGAAAAATGCGGGGGAGGCTCCGCGCTCCGGACCCTGGGCGTTCTGCCGCGTCCGACTCGTTCCGATCCAAGGGATCTGCGGCCCGCGACCGGCCGTCTCGACGCACGCCGGGGTCCAGTGTTGAGGGTTGGGCTTCTCCCCGATCATCAGGGAGCAAGGCATGAAGCCGCCAGCGTTCGCCTACGAACGTCCGGACTCCGTCGCGGCGACGCTTACCGCGCTCGCGCGCCATGGCGAGGACGCCAAGCTCTTGGCCGGCGGCCAGAGCCTGATCGCGATGCTCAATCTGCGGCTGGTGGCGCCCAAGACCGTCATCGACGCGGGCCGCCTACGCGAGCTCGATTACATCCGGGCCGACGGCAACGGGCTCAGGGTCGGGGCGCTGACCCGCCACAACACGGTCATGCATTCGGCCGAGGTGGCACAGCTGTGCCCGCTGATCACCGAGGCCTACCGCTTCATCTCGCACCACGCGATCCGCAATCGCGGCACGATCGGCGGCAACCTCTGCCACGCCGACCCGGCCTCGGAGCTGCCGGTGGTCGCACTCCTGCTGGACGCGACCCTGGTCCTGAAGAGCAGCGCCGGCGAGCGGCGCATTGCGGCCGCCGACTTCTTCAAGGGCCCGTTCGAGACCGCGGCGCGCGCCGACGAACTCCTGACCGAGATCCGCTTTCCCGCCCGGACCCAGGGCCAGGGCTACGCCTTCGACGAGGTCAGCCAACGCCACGGCGATTTCGCGATCGTCGCCGCCGGCTGCACGCTCGAGGTCGCGGGCGGCAGCTGTAAGACGGTCCGGCTCGGCTATGCCGGCGTGGGCGGCCATGCCATCCGGGTCGCGGCCGCCGAGACGGCGCTCGTCAACCAGCCGGCAACCTCGGATCACTTCGCCAAGGCGGCCGATGCCGCCGCGCGCGCGGTCCAGCCGACCAGCGACGTCCATGCCGATGAAGCCTACCGGCGCGATCTGGTGCGGGCGCTGACCGCGCGCGTGCTGGGAGCGGCGCTCGCGCGCTGCGGCTGAGGCAAAGGGAGGATGGCCATGACCCAGGAAACCGTCCGCGTCGTCGTCAATGGCGAGGCCTATGAGCGCGCGGTCGAGCCGCGCATGCTGCTGTCCGACTTCCTGCGCGAGGAGCTGCGCCTGACCGGCACCCACGTCGGTTGCGAGCACGGCGTCTGCGGCACCTGCACCGTGCTGCTCGACGGCCAGAGCGCGCGCTCCTGCCTGACGCTCGCGGTCCAGGCCGACGGCGCCGAGATCCGCACCATCGAGTCGCTGGGCACCGCCGACGCGTTGCACCCGATCCAGCAGGCGTTCTGGGAGAAGCACGGGCTGCAGTGCGGCTTCTGTACGCCCGCGATGCTGCTCAGCACCGTGGAGCTGCTGGCGGCCAACCCGCACCCCAGCCGGGACGATATCGTCGAAGCGATCGGCGGCAATCTCTGCCGCTGTACCGGCTACCAGACGATCATCGCCGCGATCCTGCGCGCGGCCGAGCTCATGACCCCCGTCCGGGAGGCCGCCGAATGACCGCGCCAGCCCGCATCCCGCCGAGCCGGCAGCGCGAGAAACCGCGCCGCGACTTCCGCTGGATCGGCCAGAGCATGAAGCGGGTCGAGGACCCGCGCCTGCTGGCCGGCCAGGGCCGCTACATCGACGACGTCGCGCTGCCGAACATGCTGCACGCGGCCGCGCTGCGCAGCCCGCACGCCCACGCCCGCATCAAGTCGATCGATGTCAGCCGGGCCAAGGCGCTGCCGGGCGTGGCCCTGGTCATGACCGGCGCCGACGTCGCCAAGGTCACCGGACCCTTGCCCTGCTTCTCCAACCCGCCGGTCGAGCAGCGCTGCGTCGCGCTGGACCGCGTGCGCCACGTCGGCGAGCCGGTCGCGATCGTCGCCGCCGAGAGCCGCTACATCGCCGAGGACGCGCTCGAGCTGATCGAGGTCGAGTACGAGGCGCTGCCGGCCGTGGTCGACCCCGAAGCCGCGATCACCGCGACCGGCGATGCCGTGCTCCATCCCGAGCGCGGGCCGACCAACGTCGCCATGCACCGCAAGTTCTCGTTCGGCCCGCTCGACCAGGACTTTGCCAGCGCCGACGTCGTGATCCGGCGCAAGCTGCGCTGGCCACGCTCGGGCGCCCAGCCGCTCGAGACCTGCGGCGCGGTCGTGACCTTCGATCGCGGCGCCGGCAAGTTCACGGTCCACGTCAACAGCTCGATGTACAACTATGTCGGTTGGCTGCTCGCGGTCTCGCTGGGCGTCCCCGCGCACAAGCTCAACATCGTGCCGACGCTCGCCGGCGGCAGCTTCGGCAGCAAGCTTTTTCTCCACAAAGTCCCCGTGATCGCCGCGACATTGGCGCGCGCGACCGGCCGCCCGGTCAAGTACATGGAGGACCGGATCGACAACCTCACGGCCTCCGACAACCACGGCTCCGACCGGATCTACGACGCCGAGCTGGCGCTCGATGCGGATCGCCGGATGACCGGCCTGCGGTGCAAGATCATCGACGACTACGGCGCCTATTTCCAGTTCGGCATCGGCCATCACGGCAACGCGCTCTCGCAGATCGTCGGCCCCTACAAGATCCGCAGCGTCGAGGTCGACATCACGGCCGTCTTGACCAACAAATGCCAGCAGGGCGCCTATCGCGGCTTCGGCTCCGAGGTCGCGAACTTCGTGGTCGAGCGCCTGGTCGACGCCGCGGTCGACCAGCTCGGCCTCGATCCGGTCGAGTTCCGGCGCCAGAACTTCATCCAACCCGACGATTTCCCCTACTTCATCCCGACCGGCAACCTCTACGACAGCGGCAACTATCCGGCGGTGCTCGACAAGGCGCTGGAGATGCTCGACTACCAGGGCTGGCGCCAGAAGCAGGCCGAGGCGCGCCAGAAGGGCCGCTACATCGGCATCGGCATCGCCACCTGCCAGGAGCGCAGCGTCTTCAGCGCGACCGAGTTCTGGATGCTGAACGAGGAGCCGGGCTTCGCGCTGACGAGCTCGCCCGAGGGCGTCTCCGTCAAGCTCGACCCGACCGGCAAGGCCGTGATCTCGCTGCAGGCGCCGTTCTGGGGCAACAGCCCCGAGACGGTCGCGACCCAGGTCCTGGCCGAGCATCTGACCATGGATCCGGCCGACATCTCGGTCACCTACAGCGATTCCGATCACGGCATCAACGGCACCGGCCCGGGCGGCAGCCGCTACACGGTCATGGTCACCGGCGCCTTGGTCGGCGCGGCCGGCAAGATCAAGGACAAGATGATCCGGGTCGCGGGCCACATGCTCGAGGCCGACGTCGCCGATCTCGAGCTCAAGGACGGCAAGGTCAGCGTCAAGGGCGCCCCCGGCATGGCGAAGTCGATCGCCGAGATCGCGCTCCACGCCCATTACTTCCGGCTGTCGATGCCGGACGAGGTCGACCTGACCTCCGGCCTGGACGCGACCGCGGTCTACGACCACCCGCTGACCACGCTGCCGTCCGCCGACCGCAAGGACCTCGGCATCTTCTACCCGATCATGGGCCACATGTGCCACCTGCCGGTGATCGAGGTCGACGCCGGGACCGGCCAGATCAAGTTCCTCGACTACGTCGCGGTCCACGACTGCGGCACCATGGTCAACCCGATGACACTCGCCGGCCACGTCCGCGGCGGCACCGCCCAAGGCATCGGCACCGCCCTCTACGAACGCTTCCACTACGATCAGAACGGCCAGCTGCTCACCGCGAGCTTCATGGACTACCTGATCCCGACCGTGCACGAGGTCCCGGCCGACGTCCGGGTCGGCCACGTCGAGACCCCGTCGCCCTACACCGAGTTCGGCATCAAGGGCGGCGGCGAAGGCGGCCGCATGGGCGCCCCCCCGGCGATCGCGGCGGCGATCGAGGACGCCCTTCGCCCCCTCGGCATCAAGATCGACGCCCTCCCGGTCACGCCTTCCCACCTCCGCGCCCTGATCCGCGCCGCCGCCCCACCC
>CAVWPO010000033.1:0-114479 GCA_963756905.1 uncultured Alphaproteobacteria bacterium | reverse complement strand
AAGCAGTTTGGCATCAACTGGCAGTCGCTTTTCCAGACCGGCGACTTTGCCTTCGGCTTCGTCAACGGTCGCGCCGTGGCCGACGCCGCCGGCACCTTCCTGCGCGAGCCCAGCGGGGCCAACACCCTGTCCGGGCAACTTCACCAACAACGACGCCGCGGTCAACGTCGCGATCGACGCCCTGGCCGAGGAAGGCCTGGTCAACGTCCTGGCCGAGCCCAATCTCACGGCGCTCCAGGGCGAGACCGCGAGCTTCCTCGCCGGCGGCGAGTTCCCGATCCCGGTCGACAACGGCAACAACGGCCTGACCATCCAGTTCAAGGACTTCGGCATCAGCCTGGCGTTCACGCCGACCGTGCTGACCGCCGACCGGATCAGCCTCAAGGTCCGCCCCGAGGTGAGCGATCTGTCCGAGAAGGGCTCGATCACCGTCAACGGGCTGGTCATCCCCGGCCTCGCCACCCGGCGGGCCGAGACCACGGTCGAGCTCGGCAGCGGGCAGTCGTTCGCGATCGGCGGCCTGATGTCGAGCGACATCCAGAACCGGCTGAGCAAGTTCCCCGGCCTTGGCGACCTGCCGGTGCTCGGCACGCTGTTCCGCTCGCAGCGGTTCCAGAGCAACGAGACCGAGCTCGTCATCCTGGTTACGCCCTACCTCGTGCGACCGGTCGATGCGCCGACCATGGCGTCGCCGACCGACGGCTACCGGGCGCCGAGCGACATCGAGCGCATCCTCGAAGGCCGGCTGCACAGCGCAACCTTGCAGCCCGGTCGGGACGGCCCCATCGGCCCCGAGGGACAGCGCCTGAGTGGTCCGGTCGGCTTCGCTCTGGAATAGGAGAACGGTGATGACGGCTGCCTTGCAGCACCCCGACCGCGCCCAGCCGCACCGGTCGTGCCCATGGCTCTGGGCCTCGGTCCTCGGGCTCGGCCTGACCGCCTGCGCGCCGGCTGACCTCGGCACCAACGCCGACCGCGGCTGGCTCGAGGCGAGCTCGCCCAAGCGCCTCGAGGTCGACCGCGCGGCCTACCGGCATGCGGTCTATTTCGACACCGATCGCGCTGAGCTCAGCGGGCTCGAGCAGGACCGGCTGCTGACCTTCCTGGCCAGCGTCGAGCCCAACACCCGCGACACGATCCGGCTCGAAGGCCATGCCGACGAGCGCGCGAGCGACCTCTACAACCTCGAGCTGGCGGGGCGTCGTGCCCAGGCCGTGAGCACCTTTCTGCACCAGCACGGCTTCGAGAGCGTGACCGTCACCACCAGCTCCTATGGCGAGCGGATCCCGGCGGTCGCCGGCACCGGGCCCGACGCCTGGCGGCAGAACCGCCGGGTCGAGCTGGTGCTCGAGCGCTACCTGGTCACCCTGCCGGCCTGCCCCGACTGGAGCCGCGAGACCGGTACCGACTTCGCCAATCTGCCGCACAGCAACTTCGGTTGCGCGACCGAGAGCAATCTCGGGCTGATGGTGGCCGAGCCCAAGGATCTGGTGCGCGGCCGCACGCTCGGCCCCGCCGACGGCGTCCACCAGGCCGAGGGCATCGTGCGCTACCGCACCGGCAAGGTGATCGAACTCCAGAAAGAGAAGGTCGGACAGTAATGGCGACCGCGATCGCAACCACCGAACAGGCCGCCGGCGAGCAGCGCGACCAGTTCCTCGCTTTCATCGCCGACGCCGACACCTTCGCCGTGGTCGACCAGGTGATCGGCGAGATGATGATGCCGCATGCCTCGATCCGTCAGGGCACCGTCAAGAACGCGGTCAAGCATCTCGGCGAGAATCGCTCACCCAAGCTGTTGCTGATCGACGTCAGCGACTCCGATCTGCCGCTGTCCGACATCAATGCGCTGGCCGATGTCTGCGAGCCGGGCGTGACCGTGGTCGCGGTCGGCAGCCGCAACGACTGCGGCCTGTTCCGGGACCTTTTGCAGCACGGCGTCGCCGACTATCTGGTCAAGCCGCTGACGCCGGCCCTGCTGCAGAAGGCGATCATGGCCGCGACCGAGCAGAGCGGCGTGGTCAAGGGTAATCAGAAGCTCGGCAAGCTGGTCGCCGTCGCGGGCACCCGCGGCGGGGTCGGCGCGACCACGGTCGCGACCAGCGTCGCCTGGCTGATCGCCCACGATCGCCGGCGCCGGGTCGCCCTGGTCGACCTCGACCTCCAGTTCGGCACCGTCGCGCTGTCGCTCGACCTGGAGCCGAGCCATGGGCTGCGCGAGGCGCTCGAGAATCCGAACCGGATCGACGGCCTGTTCATGGACCGGGTGCTGATCCAGCACTCCGAGCGCCTGTTCGTGCTGAGCGCCGAGGAGAGCCCCGACGAGACCCTGCTGCTCGACTACGGCGCGGTCGAGCTGCTCATGACCGAGCTGCGCAACAAGTTCCACTACGTCGTGGTCGATATCCCGCGGACCCCCAGCCCGTGCACGCAGCAGGTCCTGCAGAGCGCGACCGACATGGTCCTGGTCACCGATCTGTCGCTCGCCGGGATGCGCGACACGATGCGCATCACCGGCATGCTGCCGACCACCAACGCATCGTGCAACATCACGCTGGTGGTCAACCGGGCCGGCGAGCACCGGCAGGGCGAGATGCCGCGCGCCGAGTTCGAGAAGGGCGTGGCCCGCAAGCTCGACCTGGTGCTGCCGTTCGACGCCAAGACGGTCGCCGCGGCGACCAACTTCGGCCAGCCGGTGGCCGCGGGCAAGGGCGCGGTGGCGGGCGGCCTGCGCCAGATCACCGAGCGCCTGTGCGGCGCCCCCGCCGGCAGCGGCGGGGCCCGGTCCGGCGTGTGGCAGAAGCTGCTCAAGAAAACCTAGGGCTCCGTCATGTTCGGTCGTCGCAACCAGGCTGAAACCCCCGGGCCGTCGGGCGCGCCCTCGAGCGCGCGGCCGGCCGCGCGCCAGCCCGCCCCGGCCGCCCCGGCGCCGGCTGCGGCGCGGGTGGCGCCGACCGCGCCGCCGCGGACGCCGCCGGCGGCCACCGTGCCCAACCAGGCGGCCAACGAGAAGCGCGCGGCCGCGGCCAAGGCGGTGTTCGGGCGGATCCAGATGGGGCTGCTCGAGCGGATCGACGCGAGCGCCGCCTCCAAGCTGTCGCGCGACGAGCTGCAGCGCCAGATCGCCGAGCTGATCGGCGAGATCGTCGCCGAAGAGAAGCTCTCGGTGACCTCGCGCGAGCAGCAGGAGCTCACCGTCACCCTGGTCGACGACATGGTCGGCTTCGGCCCGCTCGAGCCTCTGCTCGCGGACGAGGCGGTCAACGACATCATGGTCAACGGCCCGCAGCAGGTCTACGTCGAGCGCAAGGGCAAGCTCGAGCTGACCGACATCCGCTTCCGCGACAACGCCCACGTGATGAACATCGCGCAGCGGATCGTCACCAAGGTCGGCCGCCGGGTCGACGAGACCTGCCCGATCGCGGACGCCCGCCTGCCGGACGGCTCGCGCGTCAACATCATCGCCCCGCCGCTCGCGATCGACGGCTGCTCGATCTCGATCCGCAAGTTCTCCAAGAAGTCGATCACCCTCGACATCATGATCCGGCAGCGGAACATGGCCGAGAACCTGGGCAAGGTGCTCAAGATCGCGGCCGCCTGCCGGCTCAACGTGATCATCTCGGGCGGCACCGGCTCGGGCAAGACGACCATGCTCAACGCCATGTCGCATCTGATCGACCCGGCCGAGCGCATCGTCACGATCGAGGACGCGGCCGAGCTCCAGCTGCAGCAGCCGCACGTCGTCCGCCTCGAGACCCGGCCGCCCAACCTCGAGGGCACTGGTGAGATCACGATGCGCGATCTGGTCAAGAACGCGCTGCGCATGCGCCCCGACCGGATCATCTGCGGCGAGGTGCGCGGGCCCGAGGCCCTCGACATGTTGCAGGCCATGAACACCGGCCACGACGGCTCGATGTGCACGCTGCACGCCAACAATCCGCGCGAGGCGCTGACCCGCATGGAGAACATGATCGGCATGGCGACCGTCAACCTGCCGAGCAAGGCCGTGCGCACCCAGATCACCGGCGCGGTCCACCTGATCATCCAGATCCAGCGCATGCGCGATGGCGTCCGCCGGGTCACCCACGTGAC
Organism: uncultured Alphaproteobacteria bacterium; assembly: GCA_963756905.1. Classification (GTDB taxonomy): domain Bacteria; phylum Pseudomonadota; class Alphaproteobacteria; order Geminicoccales; family Geminicoccaceae; genus DATAOG01. The sequence goes on along the minus strand of CAVWPO010000033.1, from coordinate 110,387 downwards.
CGAGGTGATCGGCATGGAGGGCGAGGTGATCACCACCCAGGACCTGTTCACCTTCGACTTTCAGGGCGAGAACCGCGACGGCACCCTGATCGGGCAGTTCAAGTCGAGCGGGGTGCGGCCGCACTTTGCCAAGCGCGCCGCCTATTTCGGCCTCGACCGCGCGCTCCAGCAGGCCATGATGACATGAACGCGCTGGTCCGGCAGATCGCGCACGACCCCAATCTTCTCTCGGCGACGGTCTTCGGCGTCAGCCTGCTGATCGTCGGCCTGGTCGCGATCCTGTCGTTGAATCTGTTCCAGAGGGACGAGCGCCGCATGCGCCGGCGGCTCGAGCGCCTGCAGGCGGGACCGCGCGGCAGCCGGGTTGCCGTGGCCGGCGACCAGGCGCCGGTCGAGAGCGTCCGCCGCAACCAGAGCAGCAGCTCGATCGCCAGCCTCGACCGGCTGATCAAGCGCCTGATGCCCAACGTCGGGATCCTGCGCCAGCGCCTCGAGCGCAGCGGCTGGCGGCTCAAGATGGGCGACTTCCTGCTGATCTGCGTCGGGGTCGGCATCCTGACCACGCTCGGCCTGACCCTCGCCCTCGGGTTCTCCTTCTGGATCAACGCCGGCCTCGGGGTCGCCGCGGGCATCGGCCTGCCCAACCTCGCCCTGCAGCGCCGGATCTCGGGCCGGGTCAAGAAGTTCACGCTGCTGCTGCCCGAAGGCCTCGATCTGATCGTGCGCGGCATCCGGTCCGGCCTGCCGGCGACCGAGGCCCTCAAGACGATCGGCGACGAGATCCAGGATCCGGTCGGCATCGAGTTCCGCCAGGTCACCGATCAGATGAAGATCGGGGTCGCCATGGACGAGGCGATGTGGGCGGCCGCCAGGCGACTCGGAATCCCCGAGTTCAATTTCCTGGTGATCAGCCTGTCGATCCAGCAGGAGACCGGCGGCAACCTCGCCGAGATCCTGGAGAAGCTGTCCGACATGGTGCGCCGGCGCGAGCAGATGCGCCTCAAGGTCAAGGCGATGTCCTCGGAAGCGCGCGCGTCGGCGATGATCATCGGCTCCCTGCCGTTCGTGATGGCGGGCATCATCTCCTTCGTCAATCCCGGCTACATGCACACCCTGTTCACCGATCCCCGCGGCTGGGTGATGATGGGCATCGGCTTCACCAGCCTGGCGGTCGGCCTGGGCGTGATGACCAAGATGATCAAGTTCGACATATGAACAAGCTTGACCCATACCTGCCGTTCGGGCTGACCGCCGACAGCTTGCTGGTCATCCTGGTCGCCTGCCTGGCGTTCATCACCGTGGTCGCCGTCTGGTACGGGCTGCTCGAGCGCCACCCGATGGAGCGGCGGGCGAAGATGCTCGCCGAGCGGCGCGACCAGCTGCGCGGCCAGATGCTCAAGGACAAGCCGCGCAAGCGCCGCAGCGAGAGCCTCGGCGCGATGCGCCAGGTGGTCAACATCTTCAAGCTGATGCAGAGTCAGCAGAGCGACAAGCTCAACGACCGGCTGGCGCAGGCGGGGCTGCGCTCGCGCGATGCGATCGTGGTGTTCCTGTTCTTCAAGGTGGTGACGCCCGTCCTGCTCGGCGCGGTCGCGTTCCTGATGGTCTACCTGCTCCAGATCGGCGACCTGGCACCGACCACCCGTCTCGGGATCGTCCTGGGCGGCATCATCCTCGGCTTCTTCGCGCCCGAGCTCTACGTCTCCAACCTGACCAAGAAGCGGCAGCTGGCGCTCTCCAAGGGGCTGCCGGACGGTCTCGACCTGCTGGTGATCTGCGCCGAATCCGGTCTCTCGCTCGATGTCGCCCTGGAGCGGGTCGCCAACGAGATCGGCGGCGCCAATGCCGAGCTCGCCGAGGAGCTGTCGCTGACCTCGATCGAGCTCGGCTTCCTGCCCGACCGCCGCCAGGCGCTGCTCAATCTGAACCGGCGGACCAATCTGCCGGCGATCCGCGGGGTCGTGAACACCCTGCTGCAGACCGAGAAGTATGGCACGCCGCTGTCGCAGTCGCTGCGCGTGCTGGCCAACGAGTTCCGCGACCAGCGCCTGCTCAGGGCCGAGGAGAAGGCGGCGCGCCTGCCGGCCACGCTGACGGTGCCGATGATCTTGTTCATCCTTCCCGTCCTGTTCATCGTCCTGGTCGGGCCGGCGATCATCAACGTCATGGACAACATCAACAAGTAGCCCTGCGGCCGGCCGTGGCGCGGCCGACCGGGTGCCCGCCCGGGGGTCGTGCGTGGCGGACCGTTTACCCTTCCGAAAGGAAGGTCGCGCAGCATGCGAGCGCTCGCTGGTTGAGCTGGAGGACTTCCCCATGCCCGTTGCCTCGTGGAAGTGTTGGCCGATCCTCGCGGTCGCCGGCGGCGCGCTGCTGACCGTCACCGCCTGCGCTCCGAACCACGTCGTCGAACCGCGCCTGAATCCGTCCCTCCAGGGTGCCGAGCGCGAGGAGAGCCACTACGGCACGCTGCTGCGCCTGGCGTCGTCGACCCGGGCATCGGGCGATCCGGCGGCGGCGGTCAACATCTATCAGCAGGCGATCTCGCTCGAGCCCGACCGGATCGACGCCTATGTCCTGATGGGCGACACGCTGGTCGAGCTCAAATCCCTCGACGACGCGGCCAAGACCTATGACCAGGCCTTGAGGCGCGCGCCCAACGACCCTGCGGCGCATCGTGGCTATGCCCGGGCGATGCTCGGCCTGCACCGGCCTGAGGCCGCGATCGTCCACTACCAGGCGGTGCTCAGGCAGGACCCCAACGACGTCCAGGCGCACAACGGGCTCGGCGTCGCGTACGACCTCGCCGGTCAGTTCGATGCGGCCGAATTGGCCTATCGGACCGGTCTCGCGCTGGCGCCCGACAGCATGCTGCTGCGCAACAATCTCGGCCTGTCGCTGGCGCTCGCGGGGCATAACAAGCAAGAAGCCATCGAGATGCTTCGGGCACTCGCCGACGAGCCCGGCGCCCAGGCCCGGAACCGGCAGAATCTGGCCCTGGCCTACGGCCTTTCCGGCGATCTGGTGGCGGCCGAGCGGGTCAGCCGGCTCGACCTCGACGAGGAGGCGGTGCAGAACAATCTCGCCTATTTCGCGGCGCTCGCGGCGGTCGATGACCAGCGCAAGCGGGGGGCAGCGCTGGGTGTGAATGCGCCGGAGTTGACCGATCACGCGGGCGACGCGGAGAGCGTGCGCCGGCTGAACGCGATCGCGCTCGAGGGCCAGGGCCTGGAGCTCGGCCTGGCGCCGACCGGCCGCTGGTTCCTCAATCTCGGCGAGTACGCCAACGCTCAGCAGGCGGCCTCGGCCTGGCGCCAGCTGCGCTCGCAGTACAGCGCTCAGCTCGGCGAGCTCAGCCGTCTCGCCGGCGTCCAGGACGGCCGCCAGCCGCTCCTGGTCGGCCCGCTCACGGATGCGAGCCAGGCGGAGTCGCTGTGCGCCACTCTGCGCAGCCACAGCCGGAGCTGCCGGGCCCTGGCGCTCTAGATCGGCCCGATCCGAAGACCGTGACGCGGATCGGAGCGCGGCCGCCCGCGGGCCGGACCCGATCGGCCGGGGCGTCGCCGCAGCCGGAGGCCCTTCTGCCGGCCGCACCCGATCCTTTGGGTCTCGCCAGCATCAACAAGGATCGGGTCGCGAACGGTCTGGTGTCCCCCTCGAGGCGGCCCCAATCGTCCTCAGCGGCTACCGGTCTCGCCGCACCGGGCCGGGCCAACCGGCTTCGATGTCGGCGAGCCCAGCGGCCTCGACCCTCGAGGCCCCGGGCCCCGGAGCCAGGTCGAGGGGCTCGCGGCATGCCCCCGGCTGCGTCCGGCAGCGCGCGTGCGCCCGGACGCACCTCCCCGGCCGGCTGCCGGGCCGACCGGCATCGACGCAACGAGGCGACCGGCATCGACCCGACGAGCCCATCGGCCTCGACCGGCAGGGCTTCGGGTCCCGGGCCGGGTTGAGAGGCTCGCGGCCCGGGTCGCCGGCGGTCGCGGGCGGCGCGCGGGCGCCCGAGGCATCTCCTCCGGTCGAACAGAATTCGCCATGGCCGGTCCGGATTAACCCGATCTTTACCCGCGGCGCGCTACCCTCATCTCGGGTGCGGTCACAGGCGGGTGACCGCCGAACTCGGATCGGCAGATTTGGCGGCCAGCGATTACGCCGAGACCATCACCTTGATCGAGCGCCTGCACCGGCGTTTCCTCGACGTGCTGCGCATCGAGCTGGAACGGCTGGGGATCGATCAGATCAACAACGTGCAGAGCCTGCTGCTGGCCAACATCGGCGACGAGGAGGTCAGCGTCGGCGAGCTCATGACCCGCGGCTACTACCTCGGCTCGAACGTCACCTACAATCTCAAGCGCCTGGTCGAGGCGGGCTTCGTCGAGCAGCAGCGCTCGCGCCACGACCGCAGGGTCATGCGGGTCCGGCTCTCCGAGCGCGGCCGCGCGCTCTGCGCCGAGCTCAGCGCCATGCTCGGGCGCCACAGCGAAGCCCTGCGCAACCGGCCCAAGCTCGCCCCGCTCGACGACCTGAACACCAAGCTGAGGAGCCTGGAAGGGTTCTGGACCGAGCAGATGACCCGACCGCCGGGCGTGCTAGCACTCGGTGATCTTGCCGAGCAATACCTGAGCGCCGGCGCCGGTGACTGACGGCAGGTTCGCCGGCCGCTCATCGATCCGCTCCGAGGCCAGGATCGCGAAGGCGATCGCCTCCTTGGCATCCACGGGCAGCCCGTAGGCATCGCTGGTCCCCAGCGGCAGGTTGCCGAAGCGCGCGGCCAGGCGCGCCATCAACTCGGGATTGCGCGCGCCGCCGCCGCTGATCACCACCGCCTCGACCGGCAGGCGCGGCGCCACATGGCGCAGGTAGCAGTCGTGAATGCCGAAGGCGGTGAGCTCGGTCGCGGTCGCCAGCAGATCGCACCACGCCTGCTCGCCCTCGGGGCGCGCCCTGGCCAAGAGCGTCTCCGCGAAGGCGCTGCCGAACTGCTCGCGGCCCGCGGACTTGGGCGGCGGCGCCGCGAAGAACGGATGCGCGCACAATTCGGCCAGCAGCTCGGCGCTGATCTTGCCGCGCGCCGCCAGCCGGCCGTCGAGGTCGGCGCCAAGCCTGCCGCCCGAGAAGCGCCGCGCGAGCTGATCGAGCAGCATGTTGCCCGGCCCGCAGTCCATGCCGAGCACCGCGCCGGGATCGTCGCCGGTCGCCGGCAGGGCCGTGAAATTGGCGATCCCGCCGATGTTGACCGCGAGCAGCGCCGTGCCCCGGCCGCCCAGCAGCCGCCAGTCGACGTAGGGCACGAGCGGCGCGCCGGAGCCGCCGGCGGCGATGTCGTTGGCGCGGAAATCGTGCACCACGGGACACTGGAAGCGCGCCGCCAGGTGCGCCGGCTCGCCGAGCTGCAGGCTGGTGACGCCGTGCTCGTGGTAGACCGTCTGGCCGTGGCTGCCGATCAGGTCGAGCCGTGCCGGATGGCGCTCGAGCAGGCCGGCCAGCGCGTCGGCGAAGAACCGGCCGAGCGCCGCGTGGCTGCGCGCAAGGCCGGCAAGATCCTGCAACGGCTCGGGCGCCAGCGCCGCACGCAGGTCGGCCGGCAGCGGAACGGTCTCGAAGGCCAGCAGATCGAAGCCGAGCGCAGGCGCCGACGTCACCCGGCAGAGGGCTATGTCCAGGCCGTCCATCGAGGTGCCGGTCATCAGCCCGGCGACGGTGCGCACCGGCCGCGCGCGGACCTCGGCCGACCGGATCACGCCCCGCACCTCCAAACGCCAGGGCTACTCGGCCGGCTGGATCGCCGGCGCGGCCGCGGGCGCGCCACGCGGCAGGACCAGCGCCACGCCGAGCGCCACCACGCTGCAGGCGAGCATCGCGAGCAGCACGCCTTCGACCCTGCCGGTGCGGCCCACGATCAGCGCGATCAGCGGCACGCCGAGCGCGCTCAGGCCGAGCGCCAGGACGAACTTCAGGCCGTAGACCGTGGCCCGCCAGGTCTCGGGCGTGTAGCGCGCGATCAGGCAGTTCTCGATCGGCTGGGTCCCCGTCTGGATGGTCACCGCGAGCGCCATGACCGCGACCAGGAGCGGGTTGTAGGTCAGGACGGCGACCGCGAGGATGCCGATCTGGAACGCGTAGCTGATCGGGTAGAGCAGGCGCTCGTCGAAGCGGTCGGCCAGCATGCCGCCGGCGACCTGACCCAGCGCCGAGATCGCGTAGACGATCGAGACCAGGGTTCCGGCCGCGATCGCGCTGGTGCCGATGCTGTCGCCCAGGCGGGCCTGGAAGATCTTCGGCATGCCGACCGCGGCCAGCTGGAAGATCAGGCCCGTGAACAGGATCACGCCCAGCATCAGGAACAGGCCGCGCCGGGCCTCAGCGCCGTCGGCCTGGGCGCGGTTGCGCCGATAGCCGGCGCGCACCATGCGGTGGCGGCCGCGCGCCACGCCGAGCGTGAACAGGCCGCCGGCGACCAGGCAGGCGAGGCCCGGCACGAGGAACGCGGCGCGCCAGGAGATCAGGTCGGCGAGCACGCCGGCCGCGAGCGCGGCCCCCGCCGTGCCGACCGCGCCGTAAACGCCATTGATGCCGAGCGCCCGGCCCGGCCGGTCGCCCGCCCCGACCAGCCAGGCGAGCGCGACCGGATGGTAGATCGAGGCGAACAGCCCGATCAGGGTGAGGCCGAGCGCGAGCGACCAGGGGCCCTGGGCGAGCCCGGTCAGCACGCAGGCGAAGCCGCTGCCGAGGTAGTACAGCACCATGATCCAGGGGCTCGGCCAGCGGTCGGCGATCCAGCCCGCGGGCAACGAGCCGATCCCGAACAGAAGGTAGCCCGCGAAGCCGAGCGGCAGCAGCTGGGCGTAGCCCAGGCCCCAGGTGCCCTCCATCGCCAGCACGGCGGTCGGGAAGATCAGCATCAGGAGATGCGCGAAAGTGTGGCCGACGTTGATGAAGCGCGTGGTCGGCCGGATCGTGGGCTCGGTCATCGGGGTCCAGAACCAGGCTGGGAAAAGCCCCTCAGCATCTCACACTCCGCCCGATCAAGCCAGTGCGCTTGCATTGTCGCGGTCCGAGATATCAGCTGCTTGCAGGCTGCGGCGGCCGCTTCGGACGATAGTCGCGCGGATCCAAGCAGGCATCGTAGGTCGCGCGATCGATTGGAATCCAGTCCGTCTTGTTGATGCCGCGAACCTTGTAGGCGGGACTGGACGGGTATGCCGACGCGATCTTGGTCCATCGGCGCCGTTCGCGCGCAATCAGCCGGATCTCCTCGGCCACCTCCGAAAGATCCTGATCGCTGCAAAACAGCACTGCCACGTCATATTCGTTCTGGTGGGCGAGCCGGATGACATCCAGAGCGAGACGAACGTCAATTCCCTTTTCGGCACCGACCAGGAACGTGAATGTGCGGCCGTCAGGAAGCGTTACTTTTTGGTTTCGATAGCGTAGAGACCTCGTAAATACGTGAACCCGCTCGCGGCCCATCTGCGCGCACTTCGCGATCCAGAAGTGATTCCAGAACGCATTGTCGGCGGCGTCCGGAACCCCTGTGTAGAACCGAACCTGTTGGCAGTGCCAGCCGCGCGCCACGCAGATCGCCCTGGCGAGAGCCAGCGGGTCGTAGTTCGGGTAGTTGTGGCCGAACGCCGCCTTGGCACTGTGGAACAGGTTCTGCCCGTCCACGAACGCCACGGCTCGAATCGGATCAGGGGGCGGCATCGGATGACCAGAAACGATAACCCCGTCGGAGGCCTTTCAGCGTGTCCGACGGGGCGGAAGTCATACCTGGAGTATAAGTGCTCGCGTGCTGACGTCAAGTAAATTCTCCGCCATCCCGCTGTGTTTAGGCAGTCATGGGTCACCGCCGACCCCCGACAGGGTTGCGGCAAGCCTCGACCGCCTCCCCTGAAGCACAGGGTCTGGAACACGCCTCGCGCCGATGCGCGGCGCTCGAAAGAGGTCGAGAGACGATCAGCCAGTGCCACCGGTCGCTCCGCCCGCAGCCACACGCGTCAGTACGTGCCCGGATAGGCGCCGCCGTCGATCAGGAAGTTCTGGCCGGTGATGTAGCTCGCCTGGGCGCTGCAGATGAAGGCGCAGAGCTCGCCGAATTCCTCCGGTCGGCCGAACCGTTTGGCCGGGATCGCGGCCTGCGACTGGGCCTCGACCTCGGCCAGCGGGCGGCCCGACTTCTGGGCCTGGAAGGCGAGGCCGGAGCGCATCCGGTCGGTGTCGAAGCGGCCCGGCAGGATGTTGTTGACGGTGACGTTGTGCTCGACCGTCTGGCGGGCGAGGCCGGCGACGAAGCCGGTGAGGCCCGAGCGGGCGCCGTTCGAGAGGCCGAGCGTCGGGATCGGCGCCTTGACCGAGCTCGAGGTGATGTTGACGATCCGCCCGAACCTGCGCGCGATCATGCCGTCGACCACGGCTTTGATCAGCATGATCCCGGTCACCATGTTGGCGTTGCAGGCCTTCAGCCAGTCGTCCTCGTCCCATTCGCGGAAGTCGCCGGGCGGCGGGCCGCCCGCGTTGTTGACCAGGATGTCGGGCTCGGGACAGGCGGCGAGCGTCGCCTTGCGCCCCTCCGGCGTGGTGATGTCGCCAGGCACCGGGGTCACCTCGGCGCCGGTCGCGGCCGCGATCTCGCGCGCGGCCGCCTCCAGCGTGCTCGCGGTGCGCGCGGTGATGAACAGCCGGACGCCGTTTTTGGCCAGCGCCAGCGCGCAGCCGCGCCCAAGGCCCTTGCTGGCGGCGCACACCAGTGCCGTCTTGCCGGCGATGCCCAGATCCATGACCTACCCTCCCTGGCTCGATTGACCCGTCCCGGCCTCGAGCACCGCGCGCGCGAGCGCCACGGTGACCGGCCGTTGCTGTTGCAGCGAGCACGCATCGAGCGCCTCGACCATCGCCCGGGCGGCGGCGAAGGAGCGCTCCATGTGCCGGACCAGATAGCCGATCACGCCCTCGGAGACCGCGAGCTGGCGATCGTCGAACAGCTTGACCAGGAGGGCTGCGAGCAGGTCGTCGTCGGGCGGTCCGATCGCGACCGCGGGGGCCGCGCGCAGGCGTGAGGCGAGATCCGCAAGCCCGATCGTCCACGCGGTGACCGGCCGGCGCGCGGTCAGCAGCAGGTGCCCGCCCCGCTCGGCGAGCCGGTTGTACAGCAGCAGGAGCGCCACCTCGTCGGCGATCGGCTCGGCCGGATCGAGCACCGCGCAGGACGACATAGGCTCGTGAGCCGTCGGCAGGGCGGCCGGATCGAGCCGGCCGGCACCCACGCGCGCCGCCCAGATCCGCGCCAGATGGCTCTTGCCGCAGCCCGGCGGCCCATGCAGAACCAGGGCCGGCGCCGGCCAGGCGGGCCAGCGCTCGAGCCATGCGAGTGCGTCGCGGTTGCCGGGGGCGGGCATGAAGTCCTCGAGGCCGGATGCGACCGGATGCTCGAACGCGAGCAGCAGCTGACCGTCGGCGCTCACGCCCCGGCTTCCGGCGAGGGCGGCGGGCCGAACAGCGGGCTCGCCCGGTAGCGCTCCAGGCCGAAGCGCAGCAATACCCCCAGCACCGCCGCGACCGGCACCGCGAGCAGGGTGCCGAGCACGCCGGCCAGCACCGTGCCGGCCAGCACCGCGAAGATCACCCACACCGGATGCAGGTGGATCCGGCTGCCGACCAGGCGCGGGCTGATCAGATTGCCCTCGATGAACTGACCGAGCGCGAACACCACGGCGACCAGGCCGATCATCACGAGGTTCTGGAACTGGAAGGCCGCGACCGCGAGGCCGACGACCAGGCCGATCGTCATGCCGATGTAGGGGATGAAGGAGAAGAACCCGGTCAGCAGGCCGATGATCAGCCCATAGCGCAGCCCGACCAGCCACAGGCCGAGACCGTAGAACAGGGCCAGGAACAGGCAGACCAGGCCCTGGCCCCGGATGAAGCCCGCCAGCACCTCGTCGATGTCGGCCGCGAGCCGGCTGACGGTCGGCCGCAGGTCGGGGGGCACCGCGGCCCAGATCCGCGCCACCATCCGGTCCCAGTCGCGCAGCAGGTAGAAGGTGACGATCGGGGTCACGAAGACCAGCGACACCAGATTGAGCAGCGCGACCCCCGACTGCAGCAGGCTGCTGAGAGCGGCGACCAGCACGTCCATCGACTGGGTCGAATAGCGCTTGAACAGGCCCTTGGCCGAGAGGTCGACGTCGAGATCGAGCCGGGCAAAGAGCGCCGAGAGCGAGGGCAGCACGCGTTCCCGCAGGCGCTCCAGATAGTCCGGCAGCGCGCTCGCGAGCTCGGCCGCCTGCGCCAGCAGGGTCGGCAGGATCAGCACCAGCACGACCACCAGGACGATGAAGAAGCCGCCCGTGATCAGGGCGGTGGCACTCGCCCGGCCGAGCCCCCAGCGCTGCAGCTGGTCGGCCGCCGGATCGAGCATGTAGGCGGCGGCCATCCCGACCAGGAACGGCAGCAGCACGGCCCGGAACAGCACCAGACCGAGAAGCAGGACCAGCAGCGGCACGAGCCCGAGCAGGGCCAGCCGCAGCCCATGGCTCAAGAAGCGGGCTCCAGACCGGCCGCCCGGACCGCCTGCACCGCGTAGCCGGCGCCCGACAGGAAGGTGGTGCCCGCGACCAGCACGATCAGGACCGCGACCTGGGCGTCGAGCCCGATCCAGCCGCCGGCATTGGCGATCGTGCAGGCCGCCAGCAGGATCTGCGCGAAGGTGTTGATCTTGCCGATCACCAGCGGCGTCGCCCGGAACACCGGATCCCGGCGCCGGATCAGGATCACGCCGACCACGATCAGAAGGTCGCGGCCGAGCACCATCAGGCTCAGCCAGACCGGCAGCCAGCCGACCACCGCCAGCGCCAGATAGATGCCATCGAGCAGGGCCTTGTCGGCGAGCGGGTCGAGAATCGCGCCGAGCTCGGTCTTGGCGTTGAAGTTCTTGGCGATGAAGCCATCGACGAAATCCGACAGGCCGGCCGCGAGGAACAGCCAGAACGCCGCCTCGAGCCGGTCGCTCGCGATCAGCCAGACCAGGGGGACGACCATCAGCAGCCGGCCGAGCGTGACCAGATTGGCGAGATTGACCGGCGAGCGCGCTAGAACGAGGTCGACGTCGCGCTCGGCGGCTCGCCTTGGCTGGGGTTTGCCCCGGTCGGTCGCAACAGCCATGAGTCCCCTTCCCGCGATAGCCCCAAGCCAAGCCGAGCCAACGCCTGTTCCAAGCGGAACTGATCCCCGATGTAGCGGATCTGCGCCCGCACGTTGTCGCGGGCGAAGGTGGCGATCTCGACCTGGCTGACCTCCGGCAGGCTTTCCAACCCCTTGTTGATCCCGACCCAGTCCGACAACGCGGTGATCGGAATGTCAACCACCATGAGCCCGGCCTGATCGAAGCGCAAGAGGTTGGCGCTCTTCCAGCGCTCGTCGAGGCTGTTCTGCAGGCCGCGCACCGCCTCGCCGAGGAGATCCTCGAGCGTCTGGCCGGGGCGCGCGCGCACCGTCTCGGGCGGGTTGAGCTGGTCGACCTGGCCGATCCGCTCCATGGTCAGCTGCACGGCGGGCGCGGCCGCGCTCGCAGCGGCATCCGCCGGGGCGGTGTCGGCCGGCGCGGTGGCCGGGGCGCCGTTGGCCGCCGGGTGATCGGCCGGCGAGGCCGGCTGAAGCACCTTGGCGGTCACGACCAGCGCGTCCGCGCTGTTGTAGCGGCCGGTGAGCGCGGCCAGCGCCGCCTGGTCGTGCGCCTGGACCTGCTCGACCTTGAGGGTCGCCATGTCCTCGAGATCGCCGAGCGGCAGCACCAGGCGCAGGAGCCGCTCGGGGTCGAGGTTCTTCTCCCAGGCCTGCCACCACGGATTGCCCTCGGGCCAGAGCCGCGCGCCGTCGGGGCCCTCGTACAGCGGCAGCACGACGATCGGCGCTGAGCGCACCTGGGCGAAGCTCAAGGAGCTCGTCTGCAACAGCTCCCGGACCGCGTCCGGATCGTAGCGTACGGTCATCTGAGCGAGATAGCGGGTGTTCGACAGCTGCTCGCGGGTGATCTCGTAGTTCTGGACGTAGCGTTCGATGTTGAGGTCGCCGACCGCCGGCAGACCGGTCTGCTCGTCGGCCGGGACCAGCCGGTGCAGCAGCCGCTCGAGCCCCGCCTTCTTGCCTTGCAGCAGGGCCTGGGTGCGGGCCGTCACCGCATCCTTGGCGGTGGCGTCGACCGCGATCTCGCTGACCTGGAAGACCGACTGATCGGCCTGGGCGAACCCCGCCGAAGGCAGCAGCGCCAGCCCGAGCACGGCCGCGACGAGAGCGTGGCACAGACGTGATTGGAGCATTGCAAAGCCGTCCGGATCGCCTAAGTTGGCGAGCCACCAGCAGCTCGCTTCGCCCACCAAACTAGCCAAGCCCGTACCCATGACACAAGAGACGCCAGAGCCGGTCGACGCGAATCGCTATCGGCAGGCCGGGGTCGACATCGAGGCCGGGCAGGCCCTGGTCGAAGCGATCGGGCCGCTCGCCCGGTCCACCGCGCGGCCCGGCGCCACCGCCGTGCTGGGCGGTTTCGGCGCCCTGTTCGATCTCCACGAGGCCGGTTTCCAGCAGCCGCTGCTGGTCGCCACGACCGATGGCGTCGGCACCAAGGTGCAACTGCTGGCGCAGAGCGGCCGCCACAGCGTCGCCGGGTTCGACGTGGTCGCGATGTGCGTCAACGACCTCCTGGCGCAGGGCGCCCAGCCCCTGTTCATGCTCGACTATTTCGCGACCAGCAAGCTCGACCCGACCGCGGCGCGGGCGGTGATCGCGGGGGTCGCCGAGGGCTGCCGGGAGGCCGGCTGCGCGCTGATCGGGGGCGAGACCGCGGAGATGCCTGGTCACTACCGGCGGGGCGACTACGACCTCGCGGGCTTCGCGGTCGGCGCGGTCGAGCGCGCCCGGCTGCTGCCCCGGACCGACATCGGCCCGGGCGACGTCCTGCTCGGCCTCGCCTCGAGCGGCGTGCACGCCAACGGCTTCTCGCTGATCCGCAAGGTGCTGCGCGACCAGGGCCTGTTCCTGGCCGATCCGGCGCCGTTCGCGTCCGACCAGACGCTCGCCGCGGCCCTGCTGGTCCCGACCCGGATCTATGTCCGCAGCCTGCTCGGCCTGTTCGAGCACGACGTCGTCAAGGCGGTCGCCCACATCACCGGCGGCGGCCTGACCGACAATCTGCCGCGGGTCCTGCCGGCCGGCGTGGTCGCCCGGATCGACGCCGGCAGCTGGCACGCCTCGCCGGTGTTCCTCTGGCTGTACGAGGCCGCGCGCATGACCGCCGAGGAGATGCTGCGCACCTTCAACTGCGGCATCGGCATGGTGCTGGTGGTGGTCGCCGACTACGCCGACGACGTCATGCGCTTCCTGACCGAGCAGGGCGAGACCGTCTATCGCCTGGGCGAACTCGTCGCCGGCAGCGGCCCGGCGAGGCTGCAGGTCGACGGCATGGACGGCTGAGGCCCGGGAATGGCTGAGGCGCCGGGATGACGGCGGCGCCGACCGCGGTCCGGGCGCGGCGCCGGACCGCGGTCCTGATCTCGGGTCGCGGCAGCAATCTGCGGGCACTGATCGGCCATTGTGCCACGGCCGAGGCCGGCGCCGAGATCGCGCTGGTGCTTTCGGACCAGCCGGATGCGCCGGGCCTCGACCATGCCCGCGCGGCCGGCATCGGCTTCGGGATCATCGACCACCGGCCAAGGGCCGAACTTGAGCGACGTATCAACGAATCGTTGCAAGCATCTGAAATCGAATTGATTTGCCTCGCCGGCTTCATGCGCGTCCTGACCCCGGCCTTCGTCGAGGGCTGGCGCGACCGGCTGCTCAACATCCACCCCTCGCTGCTGCCGGCCTTCCCTGGGCTCGACACCCACCGGCGGGCGCTCGAGGCGGGCGTCCGGTTTCACGGCTGCACGGTGCATTTCGTCCGCGCCGAGGTCGACGCGGGCCCGATCATCGTCCAGGGTATCCTCGCGGTGCGCCCGGACGACACCCCGGAGCGCCTTGCCGCGCGGGTCCTCGCGCTCGAGCACCGGTGCTACCCGCAGGGCCTCGAGCTGGTCGCCTCCGGGCGCGCGCGGGTCGTCGATGAACGGGTCGTGATCAATGGGGCGACCGTTCCCGAAGCGGCGCTGCTCAACCCGATCGGCTGAAGTTCAGCGCGCCCGGTAGCGGCTGGGCGACGATCGGGCGCCGGATCAACCCGCTCCCCTTCGGGGACCGTTGCGGGCTATTCGGCCTTCGTCACCCGACGATGTCGGACTCGGCGAAGAAGAAAGCGATCTCTTTGGCGGCGGTCGCGGGCGAATCCGAGCCGTGGACCGAGTTGGCCTCGATCAACTCGGCGAAGTCCTTGCGGATCGTGCCGGGATCGGCCTTGGCCGGGTCGGTGGCGCCCATCACCGCCCGGTTGCGGTCGACGGCGCTCTCGCCTTCGAGCACCTGCGCGACCACCGGGCCCGAGGTCATGAAGGCGCAGAGCGACGTGTAGAATGGCCGCTCCCTGTGGACCGCATAGAACGCCTCGGCCTGGGCGCGGGTCAGCCGCAGCCGGCGCTGGGCGACGATCCGCAGCCCCGCGGCCTCCAGCCGGGCGTTGATCTGGCCGGTCAGGTTGCGCCGGGTGGCGTCGGGCTTGATGATCGAGAGCGTGCGCTCGATGGCCATGCCGGGAATTCCTCCAGTTCGGACCGCGCGGCTTATAGCCGGCCCGGGCGGGCCGCGAAAGGGCCCTCAGGCGGAGCCGGCGTCGGTCTCGGTCGCCATCGCCCGCTGCCAGCCGCGCTCGGCCTGCTGCCAATAGGTCAGGCTCGCGCCCTGCTCGCGCCACTTGCGCCAGAGCGCCCGGGCGCGCTCGACCGCCTGCTGGTCGTTGCCGTCGAACAGGTAGAGGCAGCGGCCGAACTGGGCCGGGGGCTCGACCTCGACCCCGTCGACCAGGACCAGGACGGTCGCCGCGTTCGGATAGTCGGCCTCGTCGGTCAGGAACACCGGCTGGTCCTCGGCGTGGCCATCGGCGCGCGAGCCATGGGGCAGGAAGCTGTCGCGGCCGAAGGTCCAGAGCGCACGGGTGAGCGCCTCGACCCGCTCGGGCGAGCCCGCCCGCACGACCGCCCGCTGGCCGCTCGCCAGCACCCGCTCGAGCAGCCGGCCGAGCGCCGGCTCGAGCGCGGTGCGCTGCAGGTGATAGAAGCCGAACTCGACCATGTCGGCGGCGCGCTCGGAGGAGAGGCCCGGCCCCCTTTCGGGGCTCAGCCCTCGTAGTGGTCGGCGATCAGGCGGTCGAGCAGGCGGACCCCGAAGCCGGTCGCCCCCTTGCCGGTGAGCGGCAGGTCCTGCTGCGACCAGGCGACGCCGGCGATGTCGAGATGCGCCCAGGGCACCTCGCCCACGAACCGCTGGAGGAACACCGCGCCTGCGGTCGCGCCCGCCTCGCGCGCCCGGCCGACGTTCTTGATGTCGGCGATGTCGGACTTGATGTGCTTCGCGTAGGCGTCGCCGAGCGGCATCCGCCAGAGCCGCTCGCCGACCGCCTCGCCGGCCGCCATCAGCCAGGCGGCCAGCTCCTCGTCGGGGGTGAACAGGCCCGCCTGCTCGTGACCCAGCGCCACCACGATGGCGCCGGTGAGCGTCGCCAGATCGATCATCACCTTGGGCTTCAGGCGCTCCTTTGCGTAGTGCAGGACATCGGCCAGCAGGAGCCGGCCCTCGGCATCGGTGTTGATCACCTCGATCGTCAGCCCGGACATCGCGGTGATCACGTCGCCCGGCCGCTGAGCGGTGCCCGACGGCATGTTCTCGGTCAGGCCGAGGACGCCCACCACGTTGGCCCTGGCGCGCCGGCGGGCGAGCGCCTCCATGGCGCCGAACACCGCGCCCGCCCCGCCCATGTCCCACTTCATCTCCTCCATCCCGGCCGCGGGCTTGATCGACAGGCCGCCGGAATCGAAGCAGACGCCCTTGCCGATCAGCGCGACCGGCGGCGCATTTTTGGCGCCCCCCTGCCAGCGCAGCACCGCGACCCTGGGCTCTCGGGCGCTGCCCTGGGAGACCGCGAGCAGCGCCCGCATGCCGAGCGCCTGCAGCTCCGCCGGTCCCAGGATCTCGACCCCGAGGCCAAGGGTGTCGCCGAGCTTCTGGCATTCGTCGGCGAACGTCTCGGGCGTGAGGATGTTGGCCGGCTCCGAGACCAGGTCGCGGGTGTGCGCCACCCCGTGGACGACCGCCTCGGCGGCCGCCCAGGCGGCCTTGGCCGCGTCCGGCTCGGCGAGCCGGAAGGTCAGGCCCGCGACCTCGCCCGCCGCCTCGTCGTCCGGGGTCTTCTGGGTGCGGTATTTGTCGAACCGCCAGGCGCGCAGACAGGCGCCGCTCGCGAGATGGACCGCGAGCTCGCCCGGCCCGGCCGAAAGACCGGGCACCGGCTCGACCGCGACGCTCGCCTCGCCGACCCGGAGCGCCTTCAGCCGGGTGAGCAGGCTGCCGCCCAGGGCCTCGAGATCGAACGGCTTGGCCTCATCGGGCTTGCCCAGCGCCAGGACGATCAGGCGCTCGAGGCCGAGCCCGGCCGGATACAGGAGCTCGATCGCCTGGCCGCGCTTGAAGGCCTCGCCCGCCATCTGCAACGCGCGCGTGAGCGCCCCTCCGGCGCGCCGGTCGAGCGCCTGCGCGCCGGCGCCGAGCGGGCCGCCCGGGGGGGCGAGCACGACCAGCGTTCCGGCCTCGGGCAGCTCGGCGCTGGCGAATTCGATCCTCATCCTCGACGCTCCGGAGCGTTGCTGGCAGGTCGCAGGGTCCTGGACGACGGGCGGGCTTGGCGAGCGGCTCGATCAAGTCAACTCTGTATCGATCGTCGCGTCTCTGTATGATGGCCGGCAATGAAGCTCTACCTGCTCTATCTGCTGCGGCAGCTGGCCCTGCCGACCGTGTTCGCGACGCTCGCCTTGTCGGGCGCGATCTGGTTGTCGCAATCCCTGCGCTTCGTCGATCTCATTGTCAACAAGGGCGTCCCGGCGACCACCTTCCTCTACCTGACGGTCCTCCTGTTCCCGTCACTGCTGCTGGTGATCCTGCCCTTCGCCCTGTTCTGCGCCGTGCTGTTCGTCTACCACCGCCTGACGGTCGAGAGCGAGCTCACGGTCTTCAAGGCGGTCGGCCTCAGCAACCTGCAGATCGCGGCGCCCTGTCTGTTGCTGGCGGTGGTCGTGACCCTGGTCGATTATTCGATCAGCCTGTACTTCATGCCGCTGGCGTTCCGTAACTTCCGGGACCTGCAGGATCGGATCGAGCACGACTTCCCCTACCTGTTGCTGCAGCCGGCGGTGTTCAACAGCCCGGCCGACGGCATGACCGTCTATGTCCGCGAGCATCGCGCCGACGGCACGCTCGCCGGCGTGGTCGTGCACGACGAGCGGAACAAGAAAGTGCCGGTCACCATGATGGCCGAGCAGGGTTCCCTGCTCCAGGGCGCCGACGGGCCGCTGTTCGTCCTGGAGCGCGGCAGCCGGCAGGAGCTCGACACCAAGTCGCCCGACAATCCGAGCTTGTCGATCCTGCACTTTGGCCGCTACACCCTTGATCTGGCGGCCAACGCGACGCCGCCCGGCGACCGCTCGCGGAAACCGAAGGAACAGTACGTGCAGGAGCTCCTGGATCCGCCGGCATCCTTGAGCAAGGCGCGGCGCATGGGACGAATTGCCGAAGGACACAAACGGTTGACCTGGCCGTTGAACGCGCTCGTGTTCGCGATGATCGGGATGGCGGCGCTGCTCCCGCGCAGCTTCGACCGGCGGGGCCTGTGGCCGGGTCTGCTGATCGCGACCATCGGCGTCGTGCTCGCCCAGGCCGTGAGCATGGCGGTCGGCAGCCTGGTGGAGACCAATCTGGCGCTGATCCCATTGCTCTACGCCGTGACCATCGCGCCGGCGGTGGCATCCCTGCTGGTGATCATCGGCCGTTGGCCGCGTCGCCGGCCCAATGTCCGAGCCACCAAGCCGGCATGAGGAGCCGCGCGCCCGCGCTGATCATCGGGGCGTCCGCCAGCGGCCGCCGCGCCGCCCGCGCCGACCATGGCGTCCGGCTCTCCGCGACCCTGTCGCGCTATCTCGGCCGCCAGGTGCTGGTCGGCATCGCGATCGCGGTGTTCGGTCTCGCGGTGATCGCGCTCGTGGTCGACGTGGTCGAGCTCCTGCGCCGGGCCTACGGCCGGCCGGGGGTGGGCCTCCGCGTGGTGCTGCTGATGGGCATCCTGCACCTGCCGTTCCTGGTCCAGAAGCTGATGCCGTTCGCGGTCCTGTTCGGCACCATCCTGACCTTCCAGCGCCTGACCCGCTCGCAGGAGCTGGTGGCCGCCCGCTCGGCCGGCGTCTCGATCTGGCAGTTCCTCTTGCCCGCCCTGCTGGTCGCCCAGGGGCTCGGCGTGTTCACCCTGGTCGCCTTCAATCCGCTGGCCTCCAGCCTGGTCGCCCGCTACCAGGCGCTGGACCACGCCTACCTCGAGCAGGACTCGAACCTGATCTCGGTCGGGCAAGGCGGTCTCTGGCTCCGCCAGGCGCGCGCGGGCGGCGGCGAGATCCTGATTCACGCCCGGCAGATGAACCCCGACACGGGTCTTCTCGATCACGTGCTCGTGCTGACCTTCGACGCCGACGCTCACTTCGCCGGCCGGATCGACGCGGCCAAAGCCCACCTGCGCAGGGGCTACTGGGAGCTGCTCAGGCCGTTGCTGTCCGACCCCGAGGGCAAGAGCCGGATCGAGCCGAGCGCCCGGATTCCGACCGACCTCACCACCCATCAGATCCAGGAAAGCTTCGCCGCCCCCGAGACCCTGTCCTTCTGGGATCTGCCGAGCTTCATCAGCGGGCTGGAGGCGGTCGGGTTCTCGGCACGCGAGCACCGCCTTTACTGGCACGGGCTGCTGGCCCTGCCGCTGCTGCTCTCGGCGATGCTCCTGATCGGCACCACGTCGAGCCTGCGTCTGGTCCGACGGGGCGGCGCCGGGCTCCTGATCACCGCCGGCCTGGCCACCGGGTTCGTCTTCTACATCCTGTCCGATGTCGTGTTCGCGATCGGCCTGTCCGGGCGTCTGCCGGCGGTCCTCGCCGCCTGGACCCCCGCCGGCGTCGCCGTGCTGCTTGGCTTCACCACCCTGCTGCACCTCGAGGACGGCTGAGCATGGCCGCCCGCGTCGCGGCGTGGCTGCTGGTGGCGGCTGCGCTGTCCGCTGGCCCATCGATCGCGCGCGAACAATCGGAGCCCGGCAAGGGCCAGGTCCTGCTGCTGGCCGACCGCATCACGCTCGACCGCAAGACCAACGTGGTCACGGCCGAGGGGAACGTCGACGTCGTGCAGGGCGACCGGCACCTGTTCGCTGACGTCCTCCACTACGATCAGAACGCCAACACGATCGACGCCGAGGGCAACGTCACCCTGCTCGAGCCCAACGGCGACGCTCTCTACGCCGAGCGGCTGGAGCTGAGCGACGATTTCAAGAACGGGGTGGCGCAGCAGCTGCGCGGCCGCCTGCACGACAACGAGCTGTTCGCGGCCGCCAGCGGCACCCGGACCGACGGCACCGTGACCGAGATGGAGAAGGCGGTCTACTCGCCCTGCCCCTTGTGCCCCAATTCCAACTCCCCCCCGCTGTGGCAGATCAGCGCGCAGCGGATCGTCCACGACCAGGTGGAGCACGAGATCACCTTCCACAACGCCTTCTTCGAGCTCTACGGGGTGCCGATCGCCTACACGCCCTATCTGTCGCAACCGGACCCGACCGTCGAGCGCAAGTCGGGCTTCCTGCCGCCGAGCTTCGGCACCAACAGCCAGCTCGGCCAGTTCGTGCAGACCCCCTACTACTTCGCCCTCGCGCCCAACTACGACGTGACCCTCGCGCCCATCTTCCTGACCCAGGAGCCCCCGGTCCTGACCGCCGAGTACCGTCATCTCCTCCCCAGCGGCCAGTTCAATCTCTCCGGCAGCGGCACCTACGCGACCGAGGCCGGCAGCAGCAGCGATCCGACGCCGAGCGGGGACGCGTTTCGCGGCCACCTCAAAGGCAAGGGTAGCTTTAATTTGACCGACGACACGCGCTGGGGCTACGACCTCGCCGTGACCACCGACGACACCTATCTACAGCGGTACAAGTTCAGCAACGACAACGTGCTGACCAATCGGCTGTTCACGGAGAAGGTCTGGGATCGCAACTATGCGGCGCTCAACGGCTATGCCTTCCAGGGCCTGCGGCCGACCGATCATCAGGGCGACATCCCGGTCGCGCTGCCGCTGGCCGAGACCGAGTTGAAGAGCCAGCCCTGGCGCTGGGGCTCCCGGTTCACGCTCGACAGCAGCCTGCTCGCCCTGACCCGGACCGGCGGCCTCAATACCCGGCGTCTGTCGACGACCGGCGGCTGGGAGCTGCCCTGGATGAGCGAGCTTGGCGACCAATACCAGCTGGCGCTCAGCCTGCGCGGCGACGCCTACTACACCGACGGCGATCCGGAGACCTTCAGCAGCGAGGGCGGCGGTAACGCCACGGGCCGCGTGCTGCCGCGGCTGACCGCCGACTGGAGCTGGCCCTGGATCGGCGACAGCTTCGGGATGACGTCGACGCTCGAGCCGATCGCGAACTTCACCTGGACACTCGACAATCCGAACGCGAACTCCATCCCCAACGAGGACAGTCAGGATCTCGAGGTCGATGACAGCAACATCTTCGAGCCGAACCGGTTCGCGGGGCTGGACCGGGTCGAGGGGGGCGCCAAGGTCAGCTATGGCATGCGCTTTGGCACCTACGGGGATTCCGGCGAGCTGGTGAGCGGCCTGCTCGGCCAGAGCTACCGCCTGAGCGGCGAGAACAAGGAGTTCGATCCCGAGTCGGGGATCAACGAGGCCCTCTCGGACTACGTCGGGCGCATCGACATCACGCCCGACCCGTTGTTCCGGCTCAGCTATCGCTTCCGCGTCGACCAGAGCGACCTGGCCCCGACCCGCAACGAGGTCAACGCTCGGTTCGGCCCCCGGCGTCTGCGCTTCGACGTCGACTACCTCTCGCTCCAGCAGGATCCCGCGGTGCAGGGGTCGGACCAGAGCCGCGAGGAGATCACCGCCGGGGCCGTGCTGGGCCTGCTGCCCTCGATTTCCCTGGGTGCCGAGACCCGGCGCAATCTGCAGCTGGACGAGCCCATCTGGTATAAGGTCGGCCTGGTGTATCGCCACCCCTGCCTGACGCTGATCGCCGGGATCGAGCGCAGCTACACCCGTCAGGCCGACGTGCGGGAGAGCACGACCTTCTCGGTTCGGGTCGTTTTCCCGCATCTTGGCGCGCTCGCGACCGGTGGCGGCGAGCTGGTGCCGCTGATGAACGAATGATGCCGAGGTGGGTCATGCTCGTCCTGCGCGTGGCGACGATGGTCTCGCTGGCATTGGCCGGGATCTTGCTCGCGGGGCCGCCCGCCTGGCCCGCCGCCGAGCAGCGCATCGCGGCCGTGGTCAACGACGAGGTGGTGACCGAGCGCGATCTGAATGACCGCCTGCGGCTGGTGATACTGACCAGCGGCATCCGCGACAGCGAGCAGGCGCGGACGCGGCTGGCGCCCCAGGTGCTGCGCAGCCTGATCGAGGAGAGCCTGCAGCTGCAGGAAGCCAAGCGCCTCAACATTCAGGTCGATCAGGCGGAAATCGACAAGGCGCTCGCCAACATCGCCGCGCGCAACAAGCTCAGCGTCGACCAGATGAAGAGCTTCCTGGTCAGCAACGGCGTCAATCTCGACAGCCTCATGCGCCAGGTGCGGGCGCAGATCGCCTGGCTCAAGGTGGTCAACCGGACCATCCGCCCCAACGTCACCGTGACCGTCGATCAGCTCGATCTGGCGGTCCAGGAGGCGCGCGACAGCCAGGGCCAGCCCGAATATCTGCTGTCCGAGATCGTGCTGCCGGTCGACAACCCGGCGCAGGCGGACAAGGTCGCCCAGGACGCCCAGCGACTGGCGCAGACCTTACGCGACGGCGCGAATTTCGAATCCCTCGCTCATCAGGTGTCGTCGGCGGCCAGCGCCGAGCGCGGCGGCGATCTCGGCTGGGTCAACTCGGCCTCGATCCCCGGTGAGCTGCAAGCCACCCTCGACCGGATGCGCCCCGGCGACATCTCGGATCCCTTGAGCTCGCCGATCGGCTATCACATCTTCTGGCTGCGCGATCAGCGGGTCGCCCCGGCGCCGGTCGACGCCAGCCGGGCCGCGGTCGAGGTCCAGCTGGCCCAGATCCTGTTCCCGACCGACGGCAGCGCGGCCGCCGCCGCCCAGGCCCGCGACCGCGCGGCCGGCCTGCGCAGCCGGCTGACCGACTGCCCCGCGATGGCCAAGGTCGCGGCCGAGATCAATGCGCCGGCATCGGGCGAGCTCGGTTGGCTGCATGTCGGCGACCTGCCGCCGGAGCTCGGCAAGGCGGTGCTCGGGCTCGCGGTCGGCGAGGTCAGCGCGCCGCTCAGCGGCCCGTCCGGGGTCCACCTGCTGATGGTCTGCGCCCGCCGCGACCCCAAGGAGGTGACGCCCGAGCGCGAGCAGATCGCCCAGCGGCTCGAGCAGGAGCGGACCGACCGCCTGGCGCGCCGCCACCTGCGCGACCTGCGCAAGGAGGCGTTCGTCGAAATCCGCATGTAGGGCCTTGGCGTCTTCGGCTGTGGACCCGCGCGCGCCGCTGCGGACCGTCATCGAGCGGTTCGGGCTGCGCGCCGACCGGCGGCTTGGCCAGCACTTCCTGCTCGATCCCAATCTGCTGGGCCGGATCGCGGCCGCCGCCGGCGATCTGCGGGGGCGGACCGTGGTCGAGGTCGGACCGGGCCCGGGCGGGCTGACCCGCGCCCTGCTCGATGCCGGGGCGGCGCGGGTGATCGCGATCGAGCGCGACCCGCGCTGCATCGCGGCGCTGCAGGAGCTCGCCCTGGCCGCGGACGGGCGTCTGGGTCTGCTCGAGGCCGATGCCCTGAGGCTCGATCTGGCCGGCCTCGGCGCCGGGCCGGTCAGCGTGGTCGCCAACCTGCCCTACAACGTCGGCACCGCGCTGCTCCTCCGATGGCTCGGCGAGCTCCCGCTGATCGAGCGCATGACGCTCATGTTTCAGCGCGAGGTCGGCCTGCGCCTCGGCGCGCCGCCCGGCGGCCGGGCCTACGGGCGGCTCTCGGTGCTGGCGCAGTGGCTGTGCGAGGTCCGGATCCTCATGCATCTGCCGGCTCGCGCCTTCACGCCGCCGCCCCAGGTCGCCTCGAGCCTGGTCCAGCTGGTCCCGCGGCCGGAGCCGTTCGCCCCGGCCCCCCGGGATGCCCTCGAGCGCGTGCTGCAGGCGGCATTCGGCCAGCGCCGCAAGATGCTGCGCTCGAGCCTCAGGAGCCTTGGCCTGAGCGCCGAGGACATGCTCGAGGCGGCCGATCTGCCGCCGACCGCGCGCGCCGAGCAGATCGATGTCGCAGGCTTCTGCCGTCTCGCCCGGAGCTACGCCGCCCTGCGCGCGAACGCCGCTAGCGAGGGAGGCGGAATTGGCTGACGAAGTCGGTCAGCCCCGGCTGACGCTGGCGCCGCAGGCGCTCGGCGCCGAGGATGGCGCGCGCCTGGGTGACGCAGAGGTCGAGGTCGTGGTTGATCAGCACGTAGTCGTACTCGGCCCAGTGGGTGACGTCGGCGGCGACCTGGGCGAGGCGCTTTTGCACCACCACCTCCGTATCCTGCGCGCGGCGGCGCAGCCGGCGCTCGAGCTCGGCGGTCGAGGGCGGCAGGATGAACACTCCCACCATGTCGTCGCGCGCGACCTCGCGCAGCTGCTGCGCGCCCTGCCAGTCGATGTCGAACAGCATGTCCCGACCGGCGGCCAGGGCCTCGCGGACCGCCACCCGCGGCGTGCCGTAGGCGTGATCGTAGACCAGGGCATGCTCCAGAAGCTCGCCCCGGGCGACCATTCCCCGGAAGGTCGCGCGGTCGATGAACCGGTAGTCGACGCCTTCGACCTCGCTCGGCCGCTTCGGCCGCGTGGTCACCGACACCGACATCTCGAGCTCCGGCTCCAACTCGAGCAGGCGGCGCGCGATCGAGGTCTTGCCGGCGCCCGACGGCGACGACAGCACGAGCATCAGGCCGCGTCGATGGATCGCGGGAACGCCGCCCGTTGAGGAGGTGGTCATGGTCCGGCCTATCGCGGTCGAGGTCCGAGCAGGCATCATTCAACGAATGGTCGAGCTGCCCGCATACCTGCCTCTGGATCGGTTGCCAATCAATTAGCGTCGTCCAGCCATTCGTGGCGCCGACCTGACGGACATCCTCATGCGAACGCGCCGCCTGCCGCCTCGCCCCTCGATCCTGATCACCGGTGCCAGCGGCGGCATCGGCAGCGCGCTCGCCCTGGCTTTCGCCGCGCCGGGGGTCCATCTGGCGCTCGGCGGCCGCGACCGGGCGAGGCTCGAGGCCGTCACCGGGCGTTGCCGGCGCCAGGGCGCGAGCGCGGACAGCACCCCGGTCGACGTCACCGACCGGGCCGCCATGGCCGCGTGGCTGCTCGCGGTCGATCGCGCGGCCCCGCTCGATCTGGTGATCGCCAACGCCGGCACCGCGGGACCCAGCGGCTATGGCGGCCAGGGCAGCGGCGATCCCGACGTCGCCCGGGCGATCTTCGCGGTCAATCTCGACGGCGTGGT
Source organism: uncultured Alphaproteobacteria bacterium (assembly GCA_963756905.1). Lineage (GTDB taxonomy): Bacteria > Pseudomonadota > Alphaproteobacteria > Geminicoccales > Geminicoccaceae > DATAOG01. The sequence goes on along the minus strand of CAVWPO010000033.1, from coordinate 85,711 downwards.
CAACACCATCCTGCCGATCCTGCCGGCGATGAGCGCGCGCGGTCGCGGCCAGATCGCCCTGCTCAGCTCGCTCGCGGCCTTTCGCGGCCAACCGAGCGCGCCCGCCTATTGCGCCAGCAAGGCCGCGGTCCGGGTCTGGGGCGAGGGCCTGCGCGGCCGGCTCGCCGGCCAGGGGATCGCGGTCTCGGTGGTCTGCCCGGGCTTCGTGGACACGGCCATGACCGCGAACAATCCGTTCCCGATGCCGCTCGCGATGACCGCCGAGCGGGCGGCCGGGATCATCCGGCGCGGCCTCCTGCGCCGCCGGCCGCAGATCGCCTTTCCGTTGGCGCTCTATTGGGGGGTGCGCCTGCTGGCTGCCCTGCCGCCCACGCTTGCCGACCGCTGGCTCGCGCGCGTGCCGCCCAAGGAGTGAGCAGCCTCAGTTCGAGGGCCTGGATGCGGGCTCGGTCGCCAGCGGCGCGAGCCCGCTCTCCGGCTTCGGCGCGGGGCCGGTCTCCGGCTTCGGCGCGGGCTGGTCTCCGGCTTCGGCGCGGGCCTGGTCTCCGGCTTCGGCGCGGGCCCGGTTTCGGGCTTCGGGTCGGACGCGGTCTCGGGCTTCGGGGTGGGCTCCGCCTCCGGCTTCGCGGTGGATGCGGTCGCCGGCTTCGGGACGGGCTCGGTCTCCGGCTTGGGCGCCGATGCGGTCCGCTCCTTGGGCGGGGCCTCGGTCGCCGGCTTCGGCTTGGGCGGCGGCGGCTCCGGGACGGCGTCGCCGGCCTCCATCTTGCGCCAGGCGGCGACGTTCTGGTTGTGCTCGGCGAGGGTGCGCGCGAAGGCGTGGCCGCCTTTGCCGTTGGCGACGAAGTAGAGGTAGTCGACCGGCGCCGGATTGAGCACCGCCTCGATCGAGGCGCGGCCGGGGTTGGCGATCGGTCCGGGCGGCAGGCCGTCGATCTGGTAGGTGTTGTAGGCGCTGCCGTCGGCCCAGTCGTTGCGCGTGAGCGCGCGGCCGAGGCGACCCTCGCCCTCGGTCAGGCCGTAGATCACGGTCGGATCCGCCTGCAGGCGCATGCCGCGGCGCAGGCGGTTGATGAACACCGCCGCGACCTTGCGCCGCTCGTCCGCCTGGCCGGTCTCCTTGTCGACGATCGAGGCGAGCGTGACCGCGTCCTCGCGCCGGGTGATGGGCAGGCCTCGGGCCCGCTGCGGCCAGAGCTCGGCCAAGGCGTCCTGCATCCCCCGCTGCATGCGCTTGACCAGGTCGGCGCGACTGTCGCCGAGGGCGTAGAAATAGGTCTCGGGCAGAAGGCTGCCCTCGGGCGGCGCCGGCGGCAGCTCGCCGACCAGACCGTCCGCCTTGTCGAGCAGCTGGTAGATCTCGGCGACGGTCAGCCCCTCGGCGACCGTCAGCCGGTGCGCCACGGTCTGGCCGCTGGCCATCAGGTTGAGCACGCTGGCAGGCGTGATCGCGGCCGGAAAGGCGTACTCGCCGGCCTTGAGCGCGCGATCGCGGCCGAGCACGCGGGCCGCCATGCGAAACATCCAGGGATGCTCGATCACGCCGGCGTTGTTGAGGAGGGCTGCGATCCGGGCCAGCCCGGCCCCGCGCGGCAGCACCACGACCGTCTCTTCCCTGGCCGGCCCGGGCCGGACCAGATAGGCGTTGAGCTGGGTCACCCCGGCGATCACGACGACGCCGGTGAGTGCGGCCAGCATCGACAGCGCTGCGAGGAGTTTCAGCGCGCGCGGGCTCATGTCCGTGAAGGTTCAGTGCTCGGGCGCCCGGACGAAAATCAGGCTCGCATTGGTCCCACCGAAGCCGAACGAGTTCGACAGCACCGCTCGCACCGGCCGGCGCCGCGCCTCGAAGGGCACCAGGTCGAGGTCGCAGCCGGGCGACGGTCGATCCAGGTTCAGCGTCGGCGGCACCGTCTGGTGATAGAGGGCGAGCAGTGAAAAAATCGCTTCCACGCTGCCGGCGGCGCCCAGCAGATGGCCGATCGCCGACTTGGTCGAGGACATCGACAGGCGTTTGGCCGCGTCGCCGAACAAGCGCTTGACCGCGCCCAGCTCGATCTCGTCGCCGAGCGGGGTCGAGGTGCCATGGGCGTTGATGTAGTCGATCGCATCCGGGGTCAGGCCGGCGCGCGCCAGCGCCGCCCGCATCGACCGGTAGCCGCCGTCGCCGTCCGGGCTCGGCGCGGTGATGTGGTAGGCGTCGCCCGACAGGCCGTAGCCGACCAGCTCGCCGTAGATCCGGGCGCCCCGGGCCTGCGCATGCTCGAGCGCCTCGAGCACCACGACGCCGGCGCCCTCGCCCATGACGAAGCCGTCGCGGTCCTCGTCCCAGGGCCGGGACGCCCGCTCGGGCTCGTCGTTGAAGTGGGTCGAGAGAGCGCGCGCGGCGGCGAAGCCCGCGACCCCGAGCCGGCAGATCGCGGCCTCGGCGCCGCCCGCGACCATGACGTCGGCATCGCCGAGGCCGATCAGGCGGCCGGCGTCGCCGATCGCGTGCGCCCCGGTCGAGCAGGCGGTCACGACCGAATGGTTCGGGCCTTTGAAGCCGAAGCGGATCGAGACCTGGCCGCTCACGAGGTTGATCAGGCTGGCCGGGATGAAGAACGGGCTGACCCGGCGCGGACCGCGCCGCTCGAGCTCGAGCGCGGTGTCGGCGATCGTGCTGAGGCCGCCGATCCCGGAGCCGATCAGGACGCCCGTGCGCGCGCGCCCCGGCTCGTCCTCGGGCTGCCAGCCGGCGTCCCGGACCGCCTCGATCGCGGCCGCGAGGCCATAGATGATGAACAGGTCGCTCTTGCGCGCGTCCTTGGGCGGCAGGACCTCGTCGATCTTGAAGGCGCCCTCGCCCTCGGTCGGCAGCTGGCCCGCGATCCGGGCCGGCAGGTCATCGACCGGGAAACGGTCGATCCGCCGGATCCCGCTCTGGCCGAGGGTCAGCCGTCGCCAGACCACGTCGACGCCGCACCCGAGCGGCGTGACCAGTCCCAGACCCGTGACGACGACCCGTCTCATGGCGCTCGGCGCTCGATCCGAAGGACGCGACCTTCCTGACCGCTCAGGTATGCTGCTCGATGTAGCCGATCGCATCCTTGATGGTCAGGATCTTCTCGGCGGCCTCGTCGGGGATCTCACAACCGAACTCCTCCTCGAACGCCATCACCAACTCGACGGTGTCGAGGCTGTCGGCGCCCAGATCGTCAACGAAGCTGGCGTTGTCGGTGACCTTGCTCTCGTCGACCCCAAGGTGCTCGACGACGATCTTCTTGACGCGCTCGGCAGTGTCGCTCATCGGGGAAGTTCCTCGGTTGCTCTGGCCTGGCTCGTTTCCAGCAGCGGCCGCCTTTGGCCGATATCGCGGCGCGTTGCTTCCTATCACAGTCTCGCCAAGGTTGACTAGGCGTTAAAGCCGCTCGCCAGGGGAAGGTTCCAACGATTCCGACCGTGGCGCGGCTTCAGATCATGGCCATGCCGCCGTTGACATGCAAGGTCTGGCCGGTGACATAAGCGGCTTCCGCGCTCGCCAGATAGCCGGCGGCCGCGGCCACGTCGGCGCCGCTGCCGAGCCGGCCAAGCGGGATCTGCTGCAGCAGGCGGGCGCGCTGCTGCTCGCCCAGCGCCCCGGTCATCGCGGTCTCAATGAAGCCGGGTGCGATGCAGTTGACCGTGATCCCGCGGCCGGCGACCTCGGCGGCCAGCGCCTTGCTCATGCCGATCAGGCCGGCCTTGGCGGCGGCATAGTTGGCCTGGCCGGGATTGCCGGTGACGGCGACGATCGAGGTGATGCTGAGAATGCGCCCGAAGCGCCGCCGGACCATGCCGCGCAGCGCGCTCCGGATCAGGCGGAAGCCGGCCGTGAGGTTGACGTCGATGACCGTCTGCCAGTCCTCGTCCTTGAGCCGGAGTGCGAGGTTGTCGCGGGTCAGGCCGGCATTGTTGACCAGGATGTCGAGCCCGCCGCTGTCCTCGGCCGCCTTGACCAGGCGCTCCGGAGCCTCGGGCTCGGCGAGATCGGCGGGCAGGACCTGGGCCCGCTCGCCCAGCGCCTGCGCGAGCTCGTCCAGCGCCTCGCGCCGGCGCCCGGTCAGCACGACCCTGGCACCCTGGGCATGGAGCTGGCGGGCGATCGCGCCGCCGATGCCGCCGGACGCCCCGGTCACCAGCGCGCTCCGGCCGGACAGATCGAACATCGTCCGCGTCTCCCCCATGGGTCAGCTCCCGTGCGCGGGACGGAGATACGAGTCGATCTCCTCGGGCGTGCCGAGCGCCACGCCGGTCGCGCCGGGCAGCGTCCGCTTGGTCAGGCCGGACAGGACGCGGCCGGCGCCGAGCTCCAGGGTCGCCTCGACGCCGCGCGCGGCCATGGCCAGGAGGCATTCGCGCCAGCGCACCCGCGCGGTCACCTGCTCGACCAGCCGCCGGGCGATCGCCGCCGGATCGCGCTCGGCGGCGGCGCTGACGTTGCTGATCAGGGGTACTGCGGGCGGGACCAGCGCGATCCTTGCGAGCGCCGCGCGCACCGCCTCGGCGGCCGGCGCCAGCAGCCGGCAATGGAACGGCGCGCTGACCGCGAGCAGCATGCCGCGGCCGCCGGCCGCCTTGGCGAGGCCGACCGCCTGCTCGACCGCGGCCTTGGCGCCGCTGAGCACCACCTGGCCGGGGGCGTTGTCGTTGGCGACGTCGCAGACCCCCTGGGCGCTCGCCTCGGCCGCGAGGGCCTCGACCGCCTCGAGCTCGAGGCCGAGAATCGCCGCCATGGCGCCCTCGCCGACCGGGACCGCCGTCTGCATCGCCTGGCCGCGCAGGCGCAGCAGCCTTGCGGCGTCGCCGATGCCGAGGCTGCCGGCCGCGGCCAGCGCCGAGTACTCGCCGAGCGAATGGCCGGCGACGCAGTCGCAGAAGTCCGCGAGCCGCCGGCCGCTGCGCGCCTCGAGGGTCCGCAGGGCCGCGAGCGAGGTGGCCATCAGCGCCGGCTGGGCATTCTCGGTCAGCCGCAGCCGCTCCTCGGGGCCCTCGAAGATCACCCGGCTGAGCGCGAGGCCAAGGGCCTCGTCGACCTGCTCGAACACGTGGCGCGCGGCCGGTTCGGCGTCGAACAGCGCCCGCCCCATGCCGACGACCTGGGAGCCCTGTCCGGGGAAGATGCAGGCGGTTGTCATGCGCGGCCCGAGCGCTCGAGGCGCCGGCAGCTCATAGCGGGTCGACCCAGGCTGTCAAGCGGGCTTGTCGGGCGGGACTTTTTTTGTATAGTGCGCCCCCGGTCCGGACCCGTGGGATCAGAACCGCCGCTCGGCGGCGCTTGATGAGAGCCGATGCCGATCGCGCATTGGCTCCCCTTGGTATGGGCCGGACCCGATCGGTCTCGAGGAGTGGCAAGCCGCCATGCGGTTCTACGAGCATACCTTCATCGCGCGCCAGGATCTGTCGCCGCAGCAGGCTCAGGCTCTGGCCGACGCCTACGCCACGGTGGTCGCCGAGCACGGCGGCGAGGTCACCAAGAACGAGTACTGGGGCCTGCGCAACCTGGCCTATCGGATCAAGAAGAACCGCAAGGGTCACTACCTGCATCTGAACCTGCGCGCGGACGCGGCCGCGATCGACGAGCTCGAGCGCCAGGAGCGGCTGAGCGACGACGTGATCCGCTATCTGACCGTGCGCGTCGAACAGCTGGAGGAAGGGCCCTCGATCATCATGCAGGTGCGCTCGACCCGCGAGGAGCGCTCGCGCCGGCCGCATGACGACGGCCCCAGGCGCTTCGACGACGGCCCGCGACGGTCCTTCGACGACGGCCCCAGGCGCTCCTCCCATGACGACGGTCCAAGGCGCTCCCACGAGGGTGAACGCCGGTCCCACGATGGCGAGCGACCGCGGCGCTCGGCCGAGCCCGCGGTCAGCGAGGCGCCCGAGGAGACGGAATGAGGTGGTCCGGGCAACCCGCGCGGATTGATTGGGGATGAGCATGGCAGATACGGATTCCGCGCCCTCGACCGGCGGCGGCTATGGCCACGGCGGCGGCTACGGCCATGGCGGCGGCCGACCGCCGCGCGGCGGCGAGCCGCCGACGATCACGATCCGGCGGCCGTTCTTCCGGCGGCGCAAGACCAGCCCGTTCGCGAGCGAGGACTCGCCCAAGATCGACTATAAGGACATCAAGCTCCTGCAGCGCTTCGTCTCCGAGCGCGGCAAGATCGTGCCGCGGCGGATCACCGCGGTGACCGCCAAGGAGCAACGCGACCTCGCCCAGGCGATCCGGCGCGCGCGCCTGCTGGCGCTGCTGCCCTTCGTGGTCAGCTGAGCCGGGGGCGGGCTGGTGGCGCGCCGTGGAACGTCATGGCTCAGGTCGTCGGACTCGCCGTCCTCGCCGGGCTGATCAGCAGCACGCTGTTCCTGTCGCTTTCCAGCGGATTGCCGGGCATGGTGCTGGCCGCGTACTTCGTCCAGCTGCCGTTGCTGTTCGTCGGGCTGAGCCTGGGCCTGGTCGCGTCGGCGATCGCGGTCGGCGGCGCGATCCTGGTCTGCGGCCTGCTCGCGGGCATGATCGGGACCGCCCTGTTCGTGCTCGTGCAGGCGGTCCCGGCGATGGTCGTGGTCCGGCAGAGCCTGCTCGCACGCCAGGCCGACGGCCGGCTCGAATGGTATCCGCCGGGCTCGGTGCTGGCCCAGCTGACCGCGCTCGCGGCGCTCGCGATCACGGCCGCCTTCATCCTCCTGCTCGGGCGGCCGGGCGGCCTCGAGGGGATGATCGCCGACTATCTGAGCGCGGCGCTGACGGAGCTCGGCGCGCCCGCGGTCGGGGTCTCGGCCGGAGCCGAGTCCAGTCGCTGGATGTTCCTGCTGCCCGGGCTGATGGCGGCGTCCTGGCTGGTCATGGTGGTGGTCAACGGCGTGCTCGCGCAGGCGCTGGCGGTCCGTCTCGGCTGGAACCGCCGGCCCACCCCCGCGCTCAGCGAGCTCGAGCTGCCGGGCTGGCTGTGGCCGACGATCGGGATCGCCGGGCTGCTGGCCGTGACCGGCGACGGTGGTCCGGGCTTCCTCGGGCGCGCGCTGTTGATCGTGCTGGTCGTGCCCTACGTCTTTCTGGGGCTCGCGGTGGTTCATGCGGCGGTGCGCCGCTGGGCGCATCGTCGGGTCGCGCTCGCGGTCTGCTACGGCGGCATCATGCTGCTGGGCTGGCCGGTCCTGGTGGTGCTGCTGTTGGGGTTTGTCGAGGATTTCGCGCATGTGCGCCAACGGTTCCTGTAGTTTTGGAGGCACGCTGATGCAAGTGATCCTGCTCGAGCGGATCGAGAAGCTCGGCCAGATGGGCGATGTCGTCACGGTCAAGAACGGCTTTGGCCGCAACTATCTGGTGCCCCACGGCAAGGCGCTGCGCGCGACCAAGACCAACCGCGCCGAGTTCGAGCGCCGCCGGGTCCAGCTCGAGGCCCAGAACCTGGAGCGCAAGGAGGAGGCGACGGCGGCCGCCGCCAAGATCGCAGGCCGCCGGGTCGTGGTCATCCGCCAGGCGGGCGAAGGCGGCCAGCTCTACGGCTCGGTCAACGCCCGCGACATCGCGGCCGCGTTCGGCGAGGCGGGCGTGACCTTCAGCCGGCAGCAGGTGCGGCTCGCGAGCCCGCTCAAGACGCTCGGCATCCACCAGGTGCGGGTGGCACTCCATCCCGAGGTCGACGTCACGGTCGAGGTCAACATCGCCCGCTCGCCCGAGGAGGCGGAGATGCAGGCCAATCCGGCGCTCGCCGCGGCGGCGGCCGAGGCCGAGGCGGCCGCGCGCGCCGAGCAGGCGGCAGCCGAAGCCCCCGAGCCCGAGGACGAGTTCGCCGCCCTCGGCCTCTGACCCGGGGGACCGGCGGCCGAAGCCCCCGAGCCCGGGGACGAGTTCGCGGCGCTTGGGCTCCGACCCGAGGGACCGCCCCTTGGGCGCGGCCGGGCGGGTCCCGCCCCTTGTCCTTGAACGCGACCGCCAAGCGCGGCGGGACCGGACCCTGACGCTGCACCGGTCGGCGCAAAGAGGGAAGCCGGTCCGGATCCGTTGATCCCAAGCCGGCGCCGCCCCCGCACCTGCAGGCGGCGAGCCGCGATCCAGCTTGGTGCCACTGAAGCCCTTGCTTCGGGAAGGCCGATCCCGGCGACGACCCGTGAGCCGGGAGACCTGCCGTCGCTGCACGTGCCTTCGAGCGGGCGAGGTGTCCCGGGAAGCGCGGCAGACGGCGGCCTGCGTCCCGACGGCCGAGGCCGGCGATGAAGCCTGCAACCGCCCGATGCGGCCCCCTCGCGCCGCCGCCGCGGCAGCGTTGTCGTCAGCTCGCGGGGAGGCCCCGCCCATGTCACGCTCTGGCCTTGCCACCACCCATCCCGTTTCGACCGCCGGCGGCAGGACGGTCGCCGGCAGCCGGCCGCGGCCGCTCGAGGCGGCACTGCCGCCCTTGCTCGCGATCCTGCTCGGGCTGCTGATCGTCGGGGCGTCCGGCTTCTCGCATCTCGACATCGTTCACGACGCCTCCCACGACACCCGGCACTCGAATGCCTTTCCCTGCCACTGAGCCGCTGAGGGAGGCGAGGGATCGCCGCTAAGGGAGGCATCGCCGCTGGGGAGGGATCGATGGCCAACCTGCGCGCGATCGTGTCGCGGCCGCCCTCGCGGGCCTGACGGTCGTGACGGGCCGTGGGCGCCGCGGCCTACGAGCAGGCGGCGGAGGCGGCCGAGCGACGGCGCTGTCGGCCTGACCGAGCACCGCCTGCGCGGTCCTTTTAACGTCCTCGACGGGATCGGCTTCGGCCTGATGCTGATCGGCCTGCTGGCCCTGCTGGGCCGGCCGGTGACCTGGCGCGAGGGCTTCCTTTTGGGGGCCCGGCGGCTTTGCCGCGTTCGTGATCGCGCCGAGCCTGGGACTGCCGCCGGAATTGCCGGGCATTCCCGCACCGCTGACGCCGCGCCAGCTCTGGTGGCTCGCGACCGCGCTCGCGACCCCGATCGGACTCTGGCTGGTCGTCTTCCGGCGCTCGCCGCCCCGGGCGATCCTCGCGCTCCTGCTGCTCGCCGCGCCGCACCTGATCGGCGCGCCCCAGCTCGCCGAGGCCCCGACCTACGTCCCGGAGGCGCTCTCGCACGGGTTGGGGTCGCGGTGACGCTGACGACGCTCCTGTCCTGGAGCCTGCTCGCCGGGCTCGCGGGCGACCTCCACCAACGCTTCGCCCAACCCGCCTAAGCCTGCGCTTTCGCGCTGCAAAAAAAGCTTGGCCTGACCCCGCCTTTGTGCATAGGTTCGGCCGCCGAATCCGAGCGCTGAAGGCAAAGGTCCGCTGCTGCGATGGTCGAGGTCAAGGACAAGAGCGCGAACGGCGACCCCAAGGTCGCCGTGGTCAAGAAATACGCCAACCGCCGGCTCTACAACACCGCGACCAGCAGCTACGTCACCCTCGACGATCTCAGCAAGATGGTCCGGCAGGGCGAGCACTTCGTGGTCTACGACGCCAAGAGCGGCGAGGACCTGACCCGGTCGATCCTGACCCAGATCATCCTCGAGGAGGACAGCAAGGGGCGGAACCTGTTGCCGATCAACTTCCTGCGCCAGCTGATCGGCTTCTACGACGACAGCCTGCGCGCCTTCCTGCCGCGCTATCTCGAGCTCAGCATGGAGAACTTCGCGCGCAACCAGGTCCAGATCCGGCGCTACATCGAGGGCACGCTCGGCCGCTTCTTCCCGATCGGCCCGTTCGAGGACATGGCGCGCCAGAACATGGAGCTGTTGCAACGGGCGGCGACCATGTTCACCCCCCTGCCCGGCGCCGAGGGCACCGGCAACTCCGAGCACCCGTTTTCGCCACAGGCGCCAGCCGACGCCGATACCTCGAGCCAGATCAAGGACCTGAACGAAAAAATTGAAGTCCTGCAGAAACAGATCTCCGAGCTCGCCACCACCCGCCGCGAGCCGCCGGACCCCGGCTAGCCACCCCGCCCGGCGCGCATCAACCTCGGGATCAATCCGCTCCGTATCGGGATCAATCCGCTCGCGGATGGCGCCGATCAGGGCCCCTTCGAAGGCGCCGCCTGGGCCTCTTCTGTCAAGTCCAAGGCGAGTAGAGACGTGATCGGAAGCTTTGCGCAGTCAGACGACACGGCTTCCGTCACGCGTCGCCAACAGACACGGTGCCGGCGGGCGGCTTTTTACAAAGTCGACCGGAAATCCACGGCGGCACCCGATGCTGTGCATGCATTGGTCGTGGAACAGAAGTGTCGCAGCACTGATACAATGTTGTGCCAGCCGGGACACAGAACTGTAACCACCGCCGGCAAGTAACGGCGGAGCTGGAGGCGATGGAGGCTCGATGGAGTTTCATCTAAGCGATTGCGGACGCTCGGGATTTCCTCTCCGCAACGATTGCTGGCCATGCCGGGCGCCGACTGATGCGCAACTGCCGGAACGCGATGTAAGCCCTTGATAATAATGGAATAAAAATTCGATGCACAGATCTGACGCATGAGCGCTCGCCTCCATGCTGCAGATGCTCTTCATAGTGGGATCGCGAGCAACCCGGAAACCCGGCTCGAGGGTTGGGCATGGTGGGCCTGTGGCAGTGCCGTCTGCGGGCCCTTGGTGTAGGTCGCCTCGATCAGGCGCTCAAGCACGTCGAGCGCGGTTGATTGGATGCGATCGCCGAGCAGGAACTTCTGGCTCCGGGGAAACTTCTCGGTCGGACCAGCCACAGCATGAAGCGGTACATCGCCTCCAGCGCCGGGCCGGTACGGCGCGCATTGCCGGCCTCTTTCTGATTCAATTCCTACTCGCTCCTTCCAAAAACCGACTGGGGCTCCGCCCCAGACCCCAAGAGGTAAAGAGGTAAAGATTCAAGGGGTAAGCGTCCTGGCAACCCGGAAGCCGAGATAGTAGTCCCGGACGACCGGTGCCGCTCCCGCGCGGCAGGCCGCGCGGAGGAACCTCGGATCGTTGACCCAGGAGCCGCCGCGCACGACCCGACCGGCATCTTTTCCTTGCAGCCAGGCGGAGCCGTCAGCCGGCGCGCCCTGGTAATTGTCGTGCCAGAGGTCCTCGCACCACTCCCAGACGTTGCCGTGCATGTCGTGCAGACCCCAGGGGTTCGCCGCGAACGCGTCGACCGGCGTCGTCTGCTCGCGATACTCGCCTTTGCGACCGGAGCCGTACGTGTAGTTGCCGTCGTAGTTCGCCTGCTCCGTGCCGATCGTTGCGCCAGTCCAGAACGGCGTCGTCGTGCCTGCCCGACAGGCGTATTCCCATTCCGCCTCGCTCGGCAGACGATAGGCCTGGCGGGTCTGCTCTCCGAGCCAGGCGCAGTAGGCCGTGGCATCCTCCCAGGACACGTTGATCACCGGCCGCCGGCCGCGGCCCCAGGACTGATCGGGCGGCTGCTCCCGCCCGGTCTCGACGCAGAAATGATCGTATTCGGCGAAAGTCACCGGATACTTCCCCAGCGCAAACGGCGCGGCGAACGTCACCCGGTGCTGCGGCCCCTCCGCATCCCTTCGCTCTGCCTCGTCCTTGGGCGAGCCCATCACGAAGCTGCCGGCCGGGATCACCACCAGCTCCGGGCACCACGGCGCCTCGAGGTCGCGGAAAACCGTCCCGGGCGCCCGCTCTGAGGGGACGCTCTTCGGCGTGGCCGCCCTCTGCTGCTCCTCTGCGGCTCGGCGTCCCGCATCCTCCTCAAGCTGCCGCCTCGCCTTCTCCTCCTCGGCTCGCTCTCTTGCCTCCTCTTCGACCCGCTGTCTTGCGTCCTCAACCCGTTGGCGTGTCGTTTGGACTGCGCGTTCGATCGCGGCAACGACGTCGTCGAACGCCTCGTCCTCGTCCGGCCAGGACTTGATCGGCTTCGCGTCCTTCGGGACCGCCTGCAGGCTGGCGAGCGGTGTGCTCCGCCAGCGGCAATGGCGGAGAATCACCGGGATCACCCGCGCCTCGCCCCGTTTATGGCGTTCCAGCGCCTTGGTCATCTCCTCGCCCCAGCAGTAGTCCGAGGCGATGAAGTCGGAGCTGACCAGGAGCAGGACGATGTCCGCCGACGTCAGGTGGCGGTCGATCTCGTCCTTCCAGGCGTCGCCCGGCTCGAGCTTGCGATCGTGCCACTCGGCGATCAGGCCGCCGCGGCGCAGGGCCGCGAGATGGGTCTCGAGCCTGAGCCTGAGCTCCTCGTCCTTGTGCGAATAGGAATAGAACAGGCTGATGGGCTTGGCTGGATCGCTCGGGCCGGCCATCGGCCGCTCCATGTCGCGGGTGCGCTGGTCGCCAGTAAAGCGACAATGACCGGTCGCGGGCAAGCCTTTCGGGTTGCGCGGTCGGCGCCGGACGGCTCGGCGAGCCGGCTAGAAATCGTGCGGCAGGGCGATCCTCGCCGACAGCTCCTCGATCGGCAGCTCGCGGGAGGCCGCCGGGAGCGCCAGCTCGTCCGGCGCCGGCCGGTAGTCGAACGCGATCCGGGTGGTGACGAAGCTCGGCCGGTCGATCTTGCCGGCGAGCAGCGGCCAGCCGGCGGCGGCATAGGTCGTGAAGGGGATCGCCGCGCAGGGGTCGCCGGCCGCGGGCGCCGTCAGCCGCTCGAGCATCGCCAGCGCGCGCACCGCCGGATCGACGAACGGGCTCATCCAGGCGCTCAGCATCGCTTCGGCGCAGACCCGGTCCTGATCGAACAGCACGTAGTAGCTGCTGGCGTTGCCGGCGAGGATCGGCCCCGGCCCGAAGAGCTCGACCCGGTAGGGCGCGGGCTCGTCGTGGCCGGGGCGGAAGCGGGCATGGCTCCGGCTGGCAGGCTCCCCCGGCCGTTGCAGATAGACGAGGCCGGCTGTGAGATCGACCAGCACCCGGACCTCGCCCGCGGTGATCAGCACGCGCTCCCGGGCTCCGATCGACCACCAGCCGGAGCGCCTGCCCGGCCTTCTTTGCCTCGATCAGGACCGCCGCCTCCGCCGCCCCCGGCGGGGTCAGGGCCAGGCCGATCGCGAGCGCCAGCAGCGCGCCGTGGCGGGCCCGCATCACGACTTCCGGGTCACGTGCCGGGCGCGCCGAACACGCGCGCGAAGATCCGATCGACGTGCCGGGTGTGATGGCCGAGGTCGAACAGCCCGGCGAGGGCCGTCTCGTCGATGCGCCCGGTCACCTCGGGATCGGCGCGCAGCAGATCCTGCAGCGCCAGGCCCTCCCGCCAGGCCCGCATGGCATGCCGCTGGACGATCGCATAGGCGTCCTGACGGCGGAGCCCGGCCTCGGTGAGGGCGAGCAGGACGCGCTCGGAGTGGATCAGGCCGTGGCTGCTCTCGACGTTGGCGCGCATGCGCGCGGCGTCGACCTCGAGGTGCAGGACGATGCCGGTCAGGCGGTGCAGGGCGAAGTCGAGGGCGATGGTGGCATCCGGCGCGATCACCCGCTCGACGGAGGAGTGCGCGATGTCGCGCTCGTGCCAGAGCGCCACGTTCTCGAGCGCCGGGACGAGGTAGCCCCGCACCAGCCGGGCGAGGCCGCACAGATTCTCGCTCATCCAGGGATTGCGTTTGTGCGGCATCGCCGAGCTGCCCTTCTGGCCGCGCGCGAACGGCTCGGCGGCCTCGCCGACCTCGGTGCGCTGCAGGTGCCGGATCTCGGTCGCGAGACGCTCGATGCCGCAGGCGGTGAGCGCGAGTGCTGCGAAGAAGGCGGCGTGCCGGTCGCGCGGGATCACCTGGGTCGAGACCGGCTCGGGCTCGAGGCCGAGCCCTGCCGCGACCTCGGCCTCGACCGCGGGATCGACGTTGGCGAAGGTGCCGACCGCGCCCGAGATGGCGCAGGTCGCGACCTCCGCGCGCGCGGTCTCGAGCCGCTTGCGGTCGCGCGCGAACTCGGCGTGGAAGCCCGCGAGCTTGAGGCCGAAGGTGGTGGGCTCGGCGTGCATGCCGTGCGAGCGGCCGATGCAGAGCGTGTCCTTGTGCTCGTAAGCGCGGCGGCGCAGGGCGGCGAGCAGCTGGTCGACGTCCGCGAGCAGCCGGTCGGCGGCCTGGGTCAGCTGGCAGGCGAACGCGGTATCGAGCAGGTCCGAGGAGGTCATGCCGAGGTGCAGGTAGCGGGCCTCGGGGCCGACCACCTCCTCGACGTGGGTCAAAAACGCGATCACGTCGTGACGGGTGGTCTGCTCGATCTCGGCGATCCGCACGGGATCGATGATCGTCTCGATCCGGCGCAGGGCCTCGGCCCTGACCGCCCCGGCCGCGGCCGCCGGCACCCGGCCGAGCCGGGCCATTGCCTCGAGCGCGCAGAGCTCGACCTCGAGCCAGAGCCGGAGCCGGTTTTCCGGCGCCCAGATGGCCGCCATCTGGGGCCGCGAGTAGCGGGGAATCATGGACGGACCTCGTCACAGGCGCGATCGCCCCTTTGTAGCAGGCCAGGGCGGATCACGGGAGCGCGTGACGTTGCCGCAAGGGGCACCGAGCCGGCGCGAGTCCTTCGAGCCGTGCGTCGGCGGGCGCGAGCGCCGCCCGACCGGCGACATTGCCAAAGGCCGGGCGCCCTCTAAGTTGGCCGCATGGCCGACGTCGCCGCCCCCGAGGTCCGCAAGGGCCTGCCAATCGTCGCCTACCTCGTGTTCGGGGTGAGCGCGCTGGTCTCCTCTCGGTCGGCGGGGTGCTGCTGGTGACCCTGTCGATCGCCACCCGCAACACCTTCGAGCTGCTCGAGGACAAGGGCCGGCTGCTGATCACGGGCATCGCTCAGGAGCTCCGGCTGTTCCTCGAGCCCGCCCAGACGCAGGTCGAGGCGGTCGCGCGCCTGATCGAATCCGGGCGGCTCGATCCAGCGAATCCGGAACAGCTGTTCCGGGCGCTCGAGGCGGGGCTGGCGGCCAGCCCGCACGTCAGCGCCATGGTCTACTTCGATCCGTCCGGCTGGCTCATGGCCGCCCGCCAGGGGGCCCAGGTGCCGACCCCGGATGTCGCCAACTGGCACCGGGAGCCCGCGGGGCGCAGGACCATCGAGAACGCGCTGGCGCGGCGCCAGCGCGCGGCGTATTGGGGCGCCCCGGTCTACGTCAAGAACCAGGGCATGACCCTGGTCAACCTGCAGCGGACCCTGCTGATCGGCGGCAAGGCCAGGGGCGTGCTGGTCTCGACCATCACCATGCCGACGCTGTCCGAGTTCATGACCAGCATCGAGACCGAGCTCGGGCAGAACGCCTTCATCCTGTACGATCGCGACTTCGTCCTGGCGCACAGCACGCTCGCGCTCAACTTCCCGGGGCTGGGGCCGAAACGACCGCTGCCGCGGGTCACCGAGATCGGCGATCCGGTCCTGTTCGGGATCTGGGGCCAGGGCTGGCAGGACCGCCGGCTGCAGCGGCGGGCTGTCGGGCCACTGGAACCGGGTCGGCGACACCCGCTACCTGTTCCTCTACCAGAGCCTCGCGCCGCCGCTCGACCCGCACTGGCTGGTCGGCAGCTATTTCCCGGTCGCGGCGGTCGACCTCCAGCTCGAGCGTCTGCTCCTGGCGCTGGGTCTTGGGCTCGTGGGCCTGGTGGCGGCGGCGTCGCGTTGCGGTCTGGCTGGGCCGGCGGGTGAGCCGTCCGATCGCGCAGCTGGCCGAGGCGGCGAGCGCGATCCGCACCCTCGACCTCGACGATCTGGCGCCGTTGCGGCGCTCGCGGCTGCGCGAGATCGACCAGGCCGCGATCGCGTTCAACGCCATGCTGCGCGCGCTGCGGGTGTTCGCCGCCTACGTGCCCAAGCCGATCGTGCAGAGCCTGATCAGTCGCGGGATCGCGGCCTCGCTCGCATCCCAGAACCGCGAGGTGACCGTGCTGTTCACCGACATCGTCGACTTCACCGGGCGCACCGCCAACCTCGGCGCCGATCAGACCGCGGCGTTCCTCAATCATCATCTCCGCCTGGTGACCGCCGGCATCGAGGCCGAGGCGGGCATGGTCGACAAGTTCATCGGCGATGCGGTCATGGCGCTCTGGAACGCGATCGAGGACCAGCCCGATCACGCCGAGCGGGCCGCCCGCGCCGCGGTCGCGATCGCGGCCGCGCTGCGCGCTGACAACCGCGAGCGCGAGCTTCCGGTCCGGGTCCGGATCGGCCTGCACACCGGGCCGGTCGTGCTCGGCAACATCGGCACCGCGACCCGGATGAACTACACGGTCGTGGGCGATACCGTGAACGTGGCGCAGCGGCTCGAAGCCAGGGCCAAGGAGATGCTGCCCGAGGAGGAGATCGCGATCCTCATGAGCGCCGCGACCGCGCGGGGCCTGCCGGCCGATCCGCGCCTGAGATCGCTCGGCTGGCACCGGCTGCGCGGCCGCGACGCGCCGACCGAGATCTTCGCGCTCAGGGCCTGAGCCGATGGCGGCGCGTCGCGCCGGGCACACGCCAGGCGTTCGAGCCGCTCATGTCGGTTGCCGGAGCGGCGTTGCCGGACTAAACCTTAGCGGTGGCCAGCGACCCTTCTTTCTCCGATGCTGGCCTACACCTGAGCGGCGGTCAGCGATCCTTTTTTCGCGGATGGCGGCCGGGCAAGCCCTGCCCGCGCCATGGACCATCTGGCTCTGGAGGTGCGAGCGGAGGCCGAAGCTGCCGATGGATGGCATTCAGGAGGTTCTCGAGTTCTGGTTCGCCGACGATGTCAAGGCGTCCTGGTTTCAACCCAGCCCCGCGCTCGATCAGACCATCCGCAAGCGCTTCGCTGAGCTGTACGCCCGGGCTGCGACCGCCGAGCTCAAGAGCTGGGAGACGAGCGCCGAGGGCTGCCTTGCGCTCTGCATCCTGCTCGATCAGATGCCGCGCAACATGTTCCGGGGCGGCCCCCGCGCCTTCGCGACCGACGAGCGGGCCCTGATGGTCGCCGAGCACGCGCTCGCCCTAGGCTACGATCGCAGCCTCTCAGACGAGCAGAAGCAGTTCCTCTATCTACCGTTCATGCACAGCGAGCGGCTCGGCAATCAGCTCCGGGCGCTGGCGCTGTTCGAGAGCGAACGGATGATCGAGAATCGCCGCTTCGCGGAGGAGCACGTGGCGATCATCCGCCGGTTCGGCCGCTTCCCGCATCGCAACGCGATCTTCGGCCGGTCCAGCACCGAGGCGGAACTGGAGTATCTGAGCCAGTTCGAGGAGCATTTCGGTCAGGCGGCGCCGGAGATCAACGACTCACGCTGAACCGGTGCGGGCAGCGCGATCTGCGGCGATCGGACGCCGCGACGAGGCCTGCGATGAGCGCGGCGCGTGACCCCCGCGCCCGAGGCCGCAAAACTCGTGATCTGGTCGCATACCCGCAAGATGCGCTTCGGCATCGGGCCTGCTGGACCGCGGATCGCTCGGATCGGCCGCGCCCAGGCGGCGCTGGGGAGCCCGCGTCAGCGGGAGTAGGTGATGTAGTTGCTCCAATAGCGCTCGAGCGCGCTCAGGACCTGGTTCATCGACGTCAGCTGCTCGCGGGAGATCACCTCGCGCTCGAGCTGGACCGCGTTCTTCTCGTACAGCTCGTCGATCCGCCCGCAAAGCTCGAGGCCCTTCTCCGACACCCGCACCCGGGTCATGCGGCGGTCGTGGGGCGAGCGTTCCTGGCTGAGATAGCCATTCTCGACCAGCTTCTTGACGTTGTAGGAGACATTCGAGCCCAGGTAGTAGCCGCGCGCGGTCAGTTCGCCGACCGTCAGCTGCTCGTTGCTGATGTTCGACAGGATCAGGCTCTGCACGTTGTTGATGTCCTCGATCCCGAGCCGATCGAGCTCCGTCTTGATGACATCGAGGAAGCGTCGATGGAGACGCTCGATCAACCGGATGGTCTCAAGGTAGCTCTGTTTCACGGTTGCCTCGAATCTATGTTTCTCGTTCACCCAGCTAACGAATAACGAGCATGCCAGCGCGCGATTTGCAACCTTTGTTTACAACTCGCCGGCCAGCATCTTGATGATCGCGGAGAAGTCCAGCCCGCCCCGCCCGCTGGTCGTGAACAGGGCGTAGAGCTGCCGCGCCTGGGCACCGAGCGGGGTCGGCGCGTCGACGCTCTGGGCCGCATCCTGCGCCAGCCGCAGATCCTTGGCCATCATCGCCGCCGTGAACCCCGCCCGATAGGCCCGGTTCGCCGGGGAGCTGGGCACGAGCCCCGGCACCGGGCAGTAGTTGGTGAGCGACCAGCACTGGCCGGACGACTGGCGGCTGACCTCGAACAGCTTGGCGGCGCTGAGCCCGAGCCGCCCGGCGAGCACGAACGCCTCGGCGACGCCGATCATCGAGATCCCGAGCAGCATGTTGTTGCAGATCTTGGCCGCCTGGCCATTGCCCGAGGGGCCGGTATGGATCACCGCCTTGCCCATCTGTTGCAGGATCGGCTGCGCGCGCCCGAAACCCGCCTCGCTGCCGCCGACCATGAAGGTCAAGGTCGCATTCTCGGCGCCCGCGACGCCGCCCGACACCGGCGCGTCCAGGACCTCGAGGCCAACCTCCGAAGCGGCCTGGTTGACCGCGCGCGCGGTCGCGACGTCGATCGTCGAGCAGTCGATCAGCAGCGCCGCCGGATCGCTGCGGGCGAGGACGCCCTCGGCGCCGAGATAGACCTCGCGCACGTGCCGGCCCTCGGGCAGCATGGTGATCACGACCTCGGCGCCCGCTGCGGCGTCGGCGGCCGACCCCGCCCCCTGCGCGCCGGCCGCGACCCCGGCTTCGAGGCAGGCCGGCACGACATCGAACCCGCGCAGCCGGTGGCCGGCACGCATCAGGTTCTGCGCCATCGGCAGCCCCATGTTGCCGAGCCCGATGAAGCCGACGACCGCCATGCTCCAGCCCCCTTCGCCGCCCTCAGGTCAACTCGTCAAGGATCAGATCGCCGCCCGGCAGTGGGGCGAAGTAGGCATCGACCTCGGCCGGGGTCACCTCGGCCAGCCGCGCGGGCCGCCAGTGGGGTCGGTTGTCCTTGTCGATCATGAGCGCGCGGACGCCCTCCCGAAAATCATGCCCCGCCAGAAAGCGGTGGACAAGCCGGTATTCGAGGCGCATGGCCGCATCCAGATCGAGCGTGGCACCGGTGCACAGTTGCCGGAAGGTGACGGCGAGGCTGGTCGGCGACTTGGTCCGCAGCTGCTCGAGCTGCGCCGCTCCCCAGCCCGAGGAGTCGGCGGCGAGCGCTTCGAGCACCCCCTCCAGATTGGGCTGACCATAGCATCGATCGATCCGTGCGCGCAAATTGGGCAGCTCCGCCGGCCCCGGATCGGCGCCAAAGCCTTCGAGCACGCGGTCGACCGCGGCAAAGGCGTCGCCGGCAAGGTCGGCCCCGGCGAGCGCCTGCTCGAGCGCCTCGAGCCGATCCGCGGCCACATAGTGGGTGCCGATCCCGGCGTAGAGGCAGTCGGATGGGCCGAGCCGGGCACCGGTGAGGCCGAGGTGCAGCCCGATCCGCCCGGGCAGCCGGGGCAGGACGTAGGTCGCGCCGACGTCGGGAAAGAACCCGATCGTCGTTTCCGGCATCGCGAAGACCGTGCGTTCGGTCACGACGCGGTGCGAGCCGTGCATCGACACGCCGGCACCGCCGCCCATGGTGATGCCGTCGAGCAGCGCGATGTAGGGCTTGGGGAAATGGTGCAGGCGCGCGTTCGCGGGATATTCAAGCGCATAGAAGCCCGCCGCGGCCGCCACCCCGTCCCGGGTCAGGACGCCGTGCAGCCAGCGGATGTCGCCGCCCGCGCAGAAGGCGCGCTCGCCCGCGCCCTTGATCAGCACCGCCTGCACGCCCGGGTCGGCGCGCCAGGCGACGAGGCCCGCGTCCAGCGTCTGGCACATCGACAGCGACAGCGCATTCAGCGCGCGCGGCCGGTTCAGGGTCACGACCATCAGGCCGCCCCGGCGCTCGAGCCGGATCTCGGGCTCGCTGCTCACCCCGTCACTCGGCGAGCAGGCGGCGCGCGATGATCAGGCGCATGATCTCGTTCGTGCCTTCGAGGATCTGGTGGACCCGGACATCGCGAAGGTAGCGCTCGATTTCGTACTCCTTGATGTAGCCATAGCCGCCATGCAACTG
The DNA here is from genome assembly GCA_963756905.1 of uncultured Alphaproteobacteria bacterium. Lineage (GTDB taxonomy): Bacteria > Pseudomonadota > Alphaproteobacteria > Geminicoccales > Geminicoccaceae > DATAOG01. The sequence goes on along the minus strand of CAVWPO010000033.1, from coordinate 65,713 downwards.
CAAGGCGTCATTGCAGACCTGGAACGCGACATCGGTCGCGAACCGCTTGGCCATCGCGCAGGCCAGGGTGGCATCGCTCTCGCCACGATCGAGCGCGGCGGCCGCGCGCCAGACCATGAGCCTCGCAGCGGCGAGCCCGGTCGCCATGTCGGCGAGCTTGAACTGCAGGGCCTGGAACTCGGCAAGGCGCCGGCCGAACTGGCGGCGCTCCAGGAGATGGGCACGCGCCCGCTCGTAGCAGGCGCGGGCGGCCCCGAGCGCGCAGGCGGCGATGTTGACCCGGCCGCCGTCCAGACCCTGCATGGCGATCTTGAAGCCGTCGCCCTCGGCGCCGAGCCGCTGCTCCTCCGGGACGCGGCAATCCTCGAGGATCACCGTCGCGGTCGGCTGCGAGTGCCAGCCGAGCTTCTTCTCCTGCTGACCGAAGCTCAGGCCCCTCGCGCCGCGCTCGACCAGAAGGCAGCTGATGCCGCCCGGGCCGGGGCCGCCGGTCCGCACCATGCAGGCGTAGAGGTCGCTCTCGCCGGCGCCCGAGATGAATGCCTTGCTGCCGTTGACGACGTAGCCGCCCGCCCGCCGCTCGGCGCGGGTCGCGAGGCTCCCGGCATCGGAGCCGGCGCCGGGCTCGGTCAGGCAGTAGCTGGCCAGGTGCTTCATCGTCATCAGGTCGGGCAGGAAGCGGGCGCGCTGCGCCCCGGTGCCGAAGGCGTCGATCATCCAGGCGACCATGTTGTGGATCGAGAGATAGGCGGCGGTCGAGGTGCAGCCGGTCGCGAGCTCCTCGAAGATCAGCGCGGCATCGAGGCGCGAGAGCCCGGCGCCGCCCTGCTCCTCGCCGACGTAGATGCCGGCAAAGCCGAGCGCCGCGGCCGCGCGCAGCGTCGCCACCGGAAAGGTGCAATGCTCGTCCCACGCCGCCGCGTGCGGCGCCAGCTCCTGATCCGCGAAGCCCCGCGCCATGGCCTGAAACGCGCGCTGTTCCTCGCTCAGCTCGAAGTCCATGGCCGCCGCCGTCCTATTCAGGGGTGCGTCGGTCCGCGTCGGAGGATCGCACCCCGGCCCGGGATACTAGGTCGCCGCCGTCATCCAGGCTATAAGCGCCGCATCGGTCTCAGCAAGTGCCGCCCGGCCGAGATGGCGGCCTCGCCGGGACGGCTGCCCTGGCGAGCCACCTGCTCCAGCGAGATGCCTGCGATGTCACGTCCGCACTATGCCCCGATCGCAGCGCCGTTCCCGACCACGCGGCTGCGGCGCAACCGTCGCGATCTCTGGTCGCGGCGCCTGGTCGCCGAGCACCGGCTCGATGCGGCCGACCTGATCTGGCCGGTGTTCGTGCTCGACGGCCACGACCGGCGCGAGCCGGTCGCCTCGATGCCGGGGGTCGAGCGGCTCACGATCGACCGGCTGCTGCCGGCGCTGAGCGAGGCGGCCGGGCTCGGCATCCCGGCGGTGGCGCTGTTCCCGGTCACGCCCGACGCGATCAAGACCGCCGACGGGGTCGAGGCGACCAACCCCGACAACCTGATCTGCCGGGCGGTGCGCGCGGTCAAGGCGGCGCTGCCGGAGCTCGGCGTGATCTGCGACGTCGCGCTCGATCCCTACACCAGCCACGGCCACGATGGCCTGCTCGACGACGACGGCGAGGTCGCGAACGACGCGACGCTGGCGGTGCTGGTCCGCCAGGCGCTGGTCCAGGCCGCGGCCGGCTGCGACGTGATCGCGCCTTCGGACATGATGGACGGCCGGATCGGCGCGATCCGGCGCGCCCTCGACGAGGAAGGCTACAGCCACACCCGGATCCTGTCCTACGCCGCCAAATACGCGTCCGGTTTCTACGGACCGTTCCGCGACGCGGTCGGCTCCTCGAGCGCGCTCGGCAAGCGCGGCAAGCAGAGCTACCAGATGGACCCGGCCAATTCCGACGAGGCCTTGCGCGAAGTGGCGCTCGACTTCGCCGAGGGCGCCGACATGGTCATGGTCAAGCCGGGCCTGCCCTATCTGGACGTGGTCCGGCGGGTCAAGGACGCGTTCGCGGTGCCGACCTTCGCCTACCAGGTGTCGGGCGAGTACGCGATGATCCAGGCGGCCGCCGAGCGCGCCTGGCTGGACGGCGAGCGGACCATGCTGGAAGCGCTGCTCGCCTTCAAGCGGGCAGGCTGCGACGGCATCCTCACCTACGCCGCCCTCGAGGTCGCCCGGGCGCTCCGCGGCTGACGGTTCCCATGCGACCGCGCCTTGCCATGGATTGAGATGGGGAAAGTCATGCGCATGATGTTGAGGTTCACGATCCCGGTCGAGCGGGGCAACGCGGCCGCCAAGGATGGGTCGTTGGGATCGGCCATCGAAGCGCTGCTGGCGGCGCGGCAGCCCGAAGCGGCCTATTTCCATATCGAGGACGGCCAGCGGGCGGGAACCGTCGTGTTTGAGGTGGCCGACGTCGCCGAGCTGCCGCAGATCGCCGAGCGGTTGTTCTCGAGCCTGAACGCGGCGGTCAGCTTCCAGCCGGTTCTGACCCTGGACGATCTGCGCCGCGGACTGGGCGCGCTGCAGGCCTGAGCGCGCCCGTTCCGCCGGTCGCCTTCGACCCAAATCCCCGGATAGACTGTTGGGTGCATTGCTGGGGCGGCCGTGGGCGGGCCGTGAGCGGTGGCGACGACGAACCCGTAGGGCGAGGAGGTCCGCCTGCGCGTGATGCGCGAACATTGGGCGCTGATGCTCGTATCGCGGGTGCCGATAGGTGACGCACCCTAATGGCGGGGCTGCGCCTGTGCGGAAGCGAGCGCTCAGGCCGAGACGAGCAAGGGTGGACCCGTGGCGAGGGCGAGTTTGGCGGCGTCGGCGAGCTGGCGGCGAGCCTCGCCGACCAGCCGGAGCACGATCTCGCGGGCGTGGCGGATTACCCTGCCGATGCCGTTCAGGAGCACAAAGCGCAACCGCTTGGGCCTGGCGTCGTGCAGCTCCGGCGGCAGGGCGATGCGCTTGAAGGCCGAGAGCAGGTTGTAGAGCATCACGTTGAGCCGGAACCAGGCGGCATTGGCGCCGAACTTCTGGCTCGGCAGCGCCTCGGCCGCCAGCTCGTCCTTCAGCACGCGGTGCGCATGCTCGACGGTGCCCGCCTTGCCGCGTGCCAGCGGATCAGGTCGAGCCCCTCGCCGCCGTCCGGATCGGGCCGGTTGGTGACGATCGCGAAGTGCTTGACCTCGCCGCCGTCGGCAAACAGACGGCCCTGTTTCTTGCTGACCCGGCTGACCAGATAGCGCGGCGGTATCGGACGGTCCTTGGCGGCCACCCCGTCGCTTGGCACATAGGCCACCTCGGCCCAGTGCCGGACCGCATCGCTGTCTTCCCGCTCAAGGCGCCAGGCATGGTCCGGCAGCGCGCGGATCGCCGCCACCAGCTCACGGCTCATGTCGGCGCTGATCCCATAGCCAAAGCCACGCGCATCCAGCCAGCGCAGCAGCTCATGCTCGTAGGCGGCGCTATCAGCCCGGATCAGAACCTGGTCGATGCCTCGCGGCAGCGCCGCCACGGCGCGTTCCACCAGGCGCCGATTGCCGCTGCCAGCCGGCACGTTGCCGTCTCGAAACTGGTCGGCCACCACCACGTCCTGCTCGGCCCACAGCGCGATCACCGGCTGATAGCCCGTGCGCCCGTCGTAGGTCGCAAGGGCGCTCCGCTTCTGGCTCTCCAGGATGGTCGCGTCGACGTCGATCGTCGCCACCGCCTGCGGCGCCCGCTCCTGGACAAAGCCGATCAGCCGGCGGTGGCTTTCGCCAAGCCCTGGAGCCGCTCCGATGCCGCCTCTGGTCACGGGCGGCCAGTTGTGATTGACTTCGTGACCAACCAGCCGATGTCACGGTCAGGCGGCACGGCGTAACGGAGGCGGCAGATGCTCGACGAGAGGCCCAACTATTCGCTCGAGGACATGGACCGGCAGAGCATCCTGCACCCTCTGACCTCGATCGCCACGCATCTGAAGAACGGGCCGCTGATCGTCGGCCGAGGCCTGGGCGTGCGCATCCGCGACCACAAGGGCCGCGAGATGATCGACTGCGGTGCCGGCCTCTGGTGCGTCAACATCGGCTACGGCCGGCCGGAGATCGCCGAGGCGGCCCGGGCCGCGATCGAGAACCTGAACTACTATCACATCTTCGGCGGCGCCTCGAACGAGCCGATCATCCGCCTGGCCGACCGGGTCCTGACGCTGCTGCGCGAGAATGCCGGCGCCCGCCATCTCGCGCGCGTCTTCTTCGGCTGCTCGGGCTCGGATGCCAACGACACCAACGTCAAGCTCGTGCGCTACTACAACAACCTGCTCGGCCGGCCGCAGAAGAAGAAGATCATCGCGCGCACCGGCGGCTATCACGGCCTGACCGTGGCCGCCGGCAGCCTGACCGGGATTCCGATCTATCACAAGGCGTTCGACCTGCCGATCGAGGGCATCCTGCACACCAGCTGCCCGCACTGGTACCGCTTCGCCGAAGCGGGCGAGAGCGAGGCCGCGTTCTGCGACCGGATGATCGCCGAGCTCGAGACGATCATCGAGCGCGAGGGCGCCGACACGATCGCCGCCTTCATCGCCGAGCCGATCATGGGCACCGGCGGCGTCCTGCTGCCGCCCGCAGGCTATTTCGCGCGCGTCCAGAAGATCCTGCGCAAGCACGACATCCTGTTCATCGCGGACGAGGTGATCACCGGCTTCGGCCGCACCGGGCAGTGGTTCGCAACCGGCCTCTACGATCTCGAGCCCGACATCGTGACGCTCGCCAAAGGCATCACCAGCGCCTATTTCCCGCTGTCCGCCTCGGTGGTCGGCGAGCGGATCTGGAAGGTGCTCGAGCAGGCCTCGCCCGAATACGGGCCGATCATGCACGGCTTCACCTATTCGGGCCATCCGGTCGGTGGTGCGATCGGGCTCGCCAATCTCGACATCATGGAAGGCGAGGGCCTGGTCGACAACGCCGCCCGGGTCGGCGCCTATCTGCTGGAGCAGCTGCGCGATACGATCGGCGAGCACCCCTACGTCGGCGACCTGCGCGGCGAGGGCCTGATGATCGCGGTCGAGTTCACCGCCGACCGGGCAACCCGGCGGCCGTTCGCGGCCGGCACCAACCCGCACCGGGTGGTCAGCGCCAAGGCGCTCGAGCTGGACCTGATGGTGCGGCCCCTGCCCTTCATCGAGGTGGTCTCGTTCTCGCCGCCGCTCTGCATGACCGAGGCCGACTGCGACGAGGCGGTCGAGGTCTTCGGGCGCGCCCTCGACGCCGCGACCCCGGATCTGGATCGGCTCGCGGCCCAGACCTGAACCGCCGCTGCCGCGACCCTGCGCCGGGCTGACGGCTCGGCGCGGGGCGGCCGTTCCTCAGACGCTTCCCTCGACGATCACTTCCAAGAGCACCGGCGCCGGCGTCGTCAGCGCCTGCTCGAGCCGCGCCTCGAAGGCCGCGCCGTCCTCGATCCGGTGCGCCTTCATGCCCAAGGCCTGGGCGAGGCCCGCCACGTCGATCGTGGGGTCCCTGAAGTCCATGCCGATGAAGCGCTCGTCGCCGTGGAACGCCTTCAGCCGCTCCTTGAGGATGCGGTAGCCGCCATTGTTGCAGATCACGAAGATCACCGGCAGCTTCTGGTGCGCGGCGCTCCAGAGCGCCTGGATGCTGTACATGGCGCTGCCGTCGCCGATGATGGCGACCACACGCCGGGACGGTTGGGCCAGCTGCACGCCGACCGCAGCCGCGATGCCCCAGCCGATGCCGCCGCTGATGTTGCCGAAGTAGGCGTAGCGGTCCCGGAAGGGGAAATAGCTGTTGAGGCTGCGGGCGCTGGTCAGGCCCTCGTCGACCACGATCGCATCCGCCGGCAGATGCTCGCAGAGCGCCATCATGAGCCAGTCGGGATCGATCGGCCGGGCACCCGCCTTGCCCGCGGCGGTCCGGCGCGCCTGCCCGCGCTTGGCTGACCAGTTGCCCTCGGCGAGCGCCTCGAGAGCGGCCTCGGCGCGTTGCCGGCGCGCGGCCCCGCCAAGCTCGACGATCAAGGGCGTGAGCGCTTCGAGCGTCACCTTGACGTCGGCGCGCAGCGCGAGCTCGGCCGGATAGTTCTTGCCCATCTCCCAGTCGCGCAGGCCGAGCTGGACGACCGCCATGCCCGGCGGCAGCGGCTCGAGCGGGCTCCAGACCGACATCTGGAGCACATCCGCACCGATGCAGATCAGCGTGTCGTAGGGGCTCAGGAGCTCGCGCACCCGGCGCTGGTCGCGCGACAGCTGGCCCAGGAACAAGGGATGCTCGGACGGGAAATGGGCGCCGCTCACGACCGTCTGCTGATAGACCGGCGCGCCCAGCGCGTCGGCGAAGGCCGCCGCCTCCGCGAAGGCGTCGCTGGTCACGATCTCGCTGCCGGCCAGGATCACCGGCCGCTCGGCCGCCAGCATCCGCAGCGCGAGCTGCCGGAGCGCCGCGTCCGAGGGTCGGCTTGCCGCATCGACCCGGGTCGGCAGGCCGAGGTCGAGCGCGTCGAAGGCGTTCAGGATGTCGCCCGGCAGCGAGATGAAGACCGGTCCGGTCGGGGGCGTCAGCGCGACCTTGGCGGCGCGGTGCACGATGCGCGGCAGGTCGGCGAGGCGCGTGACCTCGGTCGCCCACTTGGTGACCGGGGCCGCGATCGGCACCAGCGGCGCATAGAGCAGCGGCTCCATCAGCCCGTGCCCCTGCTCCTGCTGGCCGGCCGTGATGATCAGCGGCGTGCCCGAGACGTGGGCCGTGTAGAGCGCGCCGATCGCATTGCCGAGCCCGGGGGCGACGTGGACGTTGCAGGCCGCGAGCCGGCCCGAGGCGCGCGCATAGCCATCCGCCATGGCGACCACGACCGCCTCCTGCAGGCCCAGCACGTAGCCCACGTCCGGGTGGTCGGCCAGCGCGTGCATGATCGGCAGCTCGGTCGTGCCGGGATTGCCGAACATCTGCGTAATGCCTTCGGCCTTCAACAGCTCGATGAAGGCGCTCCGGCCACTGATCTGGTTGGAGGACATGCCGTCCGTCATGGAGGAGTTGCCGCGGCCGGCATGATGACCGGCCCGATGCCGCCGGTCCAGAGCGATTGCAGGCGGCGACGTCGGCCTCGTGCCCGATGACAACGCGCCGACGCTCGCGACGGATTCGCCCTCGATGCGATGCTCGCGGCATGACCGCGGCGGACCGGGTCGACGGGGCGGGGATATTCCGCATTGCGGCCGGTCGAGCAGGAGCGCAGAGTGTTGCGCTCAGTTGGGAGGGCCAGCCATGGTCCGCATGAGATTGCTCGTCGTCAGCGTCATTTCGGCCGTGACCCTTTGCGCGATGTCCGCGGGCGCCGAGATCCGGATTGCCACGGCCGGCCCGATGACCGGCGACTACGCCTGGGCCGGCGAGAGCTATCAGCGCGCCGTCCAACTGGCGGTCGACGACCTCAATGCCAAGGGCGGCGTTCTCGGCCAAAGCGTCGAGCTCATCGTGGGTGACGACTTCTGCGACCCTGATCAGGCGGTGGCACTCGCTCGCAAACTGGTCAGCGATGGCGTCGTCTTCGTCGCCGGCCATTGGTGCTCGCACGCCTCGATCCCGGCCTCGAAGGTCTACGAAAAGGCCGGGATTCTCGAGATTGCCCCCGGCTCGGCCAGCGCGAAGCTGACCGACGAGGGTGGTCCGAACGTGTTTCGGGTGTGCGGCCGGGACGATCGTCAGGGAGAGCGGGTGGCCGACTACCTCGCTGCCCATTGGGCGGGCAAGGGTATCGCGATCCTGGATGACGGTACGGTCTGGGGCAAAGGGGTCGCCGACGGGGCCAGACGCAGGTTGCGCGACCTCGGCGTGGCCGTCGCGGTCGACGAGGCCATCACCCCCGGCGAGACCGAGTATTCCCAGCTGGTCGCGAAGATGCAGGCTGCAGGCGTCGAGGTCCTGTTCCTCGGCGGCTACCACCGGGAGGCAGGCCTGATCTTCCGCGAGGCGCATGACCGCAGCTACGATCTCCGGCTGGTCGCCAACAGCGCGATGGCGCTCGAGGATTTCCCGATGATCGCGGGCCCCGAGCTCGAAGGCACGGTCATGGCCGCGATGACGGACATGCGGGCGGGCCCGCAGGCGGCGGCAGTGGTGGCGCGATTTCGCGCCAAGGGCTACGAGCCGCTGGGCTACACGCTCTACGCCTACGCCGCGGTTCAGGTCTGGGCCCAGGCGGTGGCGGCGGCGGGCTCGCTCGATGCCTCGACGCGGTGATCGAGACGATGCACAAGCGCCAGTTCGATACGGTGCTGGGCCGGATCGGCTTCGACGCCAAGGGCGATGTCACGGGCTTTGAACCGTGGGGGTGGTACGTCTGGCAGGCCGACGGCACCTACGTGCCGCTGGAGAAAAGCAAAGCCGGGGAGTAGGTTAGCGCCCCGATTCGGAATCTGGGGACGAGGCGATTGAACGTGGGTGCCGCCAGCCTCATGACCGCGACGACCAAGAGGGCGGCCAGCCTGCTGGAGCGCCTGGGCGTTCGCTGGCGGCTGCTGCTGGCGTTTTTCGGGATCAGCGCGTTTGCGGTGATCGCGGCGGCGGCGGCGATGTATTCGTTCGCCGAGGTCGGCAGCATGCTCGGCCGGATCACCCAGCAGCGCGTGCCTTCGGCGCTCGCCTCGCTCGAGTTGTCGCGCCAGGCCGAGCGCATCGTCGCCGCCGCACCGGCCCTGCTCGCGGTCACCTCGACCGATCAGCTGCGCGCGGTCTCGGGATCGATCGCGGGCGAGGTCGCAAAGCTCCAGGACGGTCTGCGGGAGGTCAAGGGCAGCGGCACGCATCCCGCAGCCCTCGCCGCGATCGAGCCGGCGGTCGACGGCGTGCAACGCAATTTCATCGCCCTCGATGCGCTGATCGCCAAGCGGCTCGCGATCGCGGCGCGCAAGGAGGAGCTGCTGCGGCAGCTGTCCGCCACCAACATCGCGACCCAGCGCCTGGTCGCCCCCGGCATCCTGGTGATGGATTCCAAGATCGCCGAGTGGCGCCGCGCCAACGCCGGGCCGGGCCTCGACGAGCAGGAGCGCGGCGCCGCCACCGCCAAGCTCGGCCAGGAGATCGCGACCTTCCTGCCCCACCAGCGGGCGCAGATCGAGCTCTCGGCGATCAACGACGGCCTGCTCAAGACGGCGGCCGCGCCGACTCAGGCGGACCTGCCGCTGCTCGCCTTCCCGCTGCGCCGCTCGCTGTTCACGCTCGAGGCCCTGGCCAGCGAGTTCGACGAGAAGCTGCGGCCGCGCCTGATCGAGCGGATCGACGACTTCAAGGCCCTGATCGACGGGCCGAACAGCATCGTCGCGGCCCGCCAGGACGAGCTCGGCGTGATCGCCGACGCGACCCGGCTGCTTGACGAGAATGCCAGGCTGTCGGGTGCGCTGACCGAAGCGGTCGACCGGTTGGTCGGGGACGCGAAAGCGGACATCGCCAGTGCCAACGCCGACGCGCTCTCGGTGCAGCGCTTCAGCTCGGGCGTGCTGATCGCGGTCGTGGTGCTGAGCCTCCTTTCCTCGGCCCTGATCGTCTGGCTGTACGTCGGCCGCAATCTGATCGCGCGGCTGACCGCGCTCAGCGACAGCATGCTCGCGATCGCCGGCGGCAACCTGCGCGCGCCCTTGCCGCCGGCCGGCGGGCGCGACGAGATCGGCCGCATGGCCGAGGCGCTCACCGTGTTCCGCGACACCGCGGTCGAGGTCGAGGAGAAGAACCTGCGCGACCTGCACGCGCTGCTCGAGACCATCGACTATGGCGTCGTGATGCTCGAGCCGGATCTGCGCGTGCGCGTCTACAACCGCGCCTTTTGCGAGCTGTCGGGGTGTCGCGCCGACAGCCTCGCCGGGCGGCCGCATTTCAGCGACGTGCTCGACTACGTCCGGCAGGGTGGCGCCCATGACGTGCCCGACGATGACTGGGACGACTATGTGACCTGGCGGATCGAGGAGATCCAGCGGGCGCCGGCGCAGCCCGCCGAGCTGCGGCTCGCCGATGGCCGGATCCTCGAATACCGGTGCGTGCCGCTGGCGGACGGCGGGCGCATGCTGACCTACTACGATCTGACCCACCTCAAGCGGGTCGAGGAGGCGTTGCGCGCGGCCAAGGAGCAGGCCGAGCTCGCCAGCCGCACGAAGTCCGAGTTCCTCGCCAACATGAGCCACGAGCTGCGCACGCCGCTCAATGCCATCATCGGCTTCACGCGGCTCGTGATGCGGCGCGGCAAGGAGGTGTTGCCCGAGAAGCAGTACGACAACCTCGGCAAGATCCTGGCGAGCGGCGAGCACCTTTTGTCGCTGATCAATGCGGTCCTGGACCTGTCCAAGATCGAGGCCGGACGGACCGAGGTCCGGCCGACCGAGTTCGCGCTCGAGCCCGTGATCGATCAGTGCCTGCGCACCGTCGAGCCGATGGTCAAAGGCGAGATCCGGCTCGAGAAGGAGATCGCGCCGGACGCGTCGACCCTCTTCACCGATCAGGAGAAGCTGCGCCAGATCCTGATCAACCTGCTCGGCAACGCGGTCAAGTTCACCGAGGCCGGCCGGATCACGGTCCGCGCGCGCCGGCAGGGCGACCAGCTGGCCCTCGCGGTCGCCGACACCGGCATCGGCATCCCCGAGCAGGCGAAGGAGCTGGTGTTCGAGGAGTTCCGGCAGGTCGACAGCAGCAGCACGCGCCAGCACGGCGGCACCGGCCTGGGGCTGCCGATCAGTCGCCATCTGGCGCGCCTGCTTGGGCGGCGACATCACGCTCGAGAGCAGGCTCGGCGCGGGCTCGACGTTCACGCTCACCCTGCCCCGGCGGCATGCCGCGGAGGAGCCGGCGAAGAGGCGAGGCGCTCTTCTCCCGCCGGTGTCCGCCCATGGCGAGCGGGACCATGCCGCGATCGAAGGCGACGGCGGTCAGGCGCTGATCCTCGCGATCGACGACGATCCCAACATGATCGAGCTTTTGCGCGAGAATCTGAGCGAGGCAGGCTACCGGGTCGTGGCCGCCGCGGGCGGCGACGAGGGCCTGCGCACGGCGCGCGAGATCAGGCCGGCCGCGATCGTCCTCGACATCCTGATGCCGCACAAGGACGGCTGGCAGGTCCTGCACGAGCTGAAGTCCGATCCTCTGACCCGCGACGTGCCGGTGATCCTGCTCTCGATCGTCGATCAGAAGGATCTGGGCTACCGGCTCGGCGCCTTCGATTACCTCCTGAAGCCGTTCGACCGGGAGGCGCTGGTGGCGACGCTTGAGGCGCATCGCCGCGCCGCCCTGCCGCGTGCTCGTGGCCGATGACGACCCCATGGTGGTCGATCTGGTGCGCCAGCTGCTCGAGGACGAAGGCTGCGAGGTCGAAGCGGCGGCGGACGGAGAGGAGGCGCTCGCGGCGATCGCGCGCCACCTGCCCGATGTCCTGCTGCTCGACCTGCTGATGCCGCGTCTGGATGGCTTCGGAGTCATCGAGCAGCTGGAGCAGAACCCGGCCTTCAGCGGCCTTCCGGTGATCGTCCTGACGGCCAAGGAGCTGGGGGCGGACGAGCGCGCCCTGCTCCAGCGCCGGGTCCTCACGGTCATCGAGAAACGCGGATTGGATCGGGCCGCCCTGCTGGCCGAGGTACGACGCGCGCTCCCGGCCTATTGCCGAGGTGGTGCTGGAGCATCGGATGATGAAAAGGATCCTGATCGTCGAGGACGTCGCGCTGAACCGCGACCTGCTCGTGCAGCTTCTTGAGGACGACTACGAGACCCTGACCGCGACCGACGGGGCGCAGGGCCTGGAGCTTGCCGAGCGGGAACGGCCCGACCTGATCCTGATGGACCTGTCGCTGCCGGTGGTCGACGGCTGGGAGGCGACCCGGCGCCTCAAGAGCGATCGCGAGCTCAAGGGCATTCCCGTGATCGCGCTCACCGCGCACGCCATGCAGGGCGACGAGGCCAAGGCGCGGGCCTGCGGCTGCGACGATTATCTGCAAAAGCCGATCGACGAGGACCTCCTGTTCCAGAAGCTCCGCCTTCTTCTCGATGCCCGCTAGCCATGGCGCCTGATCTCGAAGGGCCGCGGGCGCGGATTCTGATCGCCGACGATGAGCCCCTGAACGTCGACCTGCTCGAGCAGGAGCTGGAGCTGCTCGGCCACGATTCGATCGCGGCTTTCGACGGCGCGGCGGCCCTGCGGATGCTGGCCGAGGAGCCGGTCGATCTCGTCCTGCTCGACATCATGATGCCGCAGCTCGACGGCTATGGCGTGCTCCGGCAGATCAAGGCCGACCCCTCGCTTCGCCACCTGCCGGTGATCATGATCTCGGCCCTCGACCAGCTCGACAGCGTGCTCCGCTGCATCGAGCTCGGCGCCGAGGACTACCTGCCCAAGCCCTTCGATCCGGTGCTGCTCAAGGCGCGGATCGGGGCGTGCCTGGAGAAGAAGCGCTGGCACGACCTCGAGGTCGCCTATCGGCGCGAGATCGAGCGCGAGCGGGAGCGGGCCGATCGCCTGCTGCACGCGATCCTGCCGGCGCAGGCGGTGGTCGAGCTCAAGGCGTCGGAGCGGATCCTGCCGCGGCGGTACGACGACGTGGCGGTGATGTTCGCCGACATCGTGAACTTCACGGCCTGGTGCGAAGCCCATGCGCCGGAGCAGGTGGTGGCCGACCTGGACCGGCTCGCGCACGACTGCGAGGCCCTGGTGCGACGCGCACGGTCTCGAGAAGATCAAGACCGTGGGCGATGGCTTCCTCGCGACCGGCAACCTGCTCGAGCCGCTTGCCGACCCGGTCATGGCGAGCGTGCGCTGCGCGCTGGCCATGGTAACGGCCGCGGCCGCCAACCCGGCAGGCTGGCGCCTGCGCGTCGGCATCCACATCGGCCCCGTGGTCGCGGGCGTGGTCGGCCAGAGCAAGTTCACTTTCGACCTCTGGGGCGATACCGTGAACGTCGCCGCCCGCCTCTCCGGGCTTGGTTCCGAGCCCGCCGTCTACCTGAGCGCCGACGCCTTCGCGCGGGTCGAGGGCCGCTGCCCATGCGTGCCGCTCGGCCCGGTCGAGCTCAGAGGCCGCGGCGGCATCGCGGTCTACCAGTGCCAAGCGACCTGAGAGTCAAAGAAACCGGACCGGCCGACAGACTCACAGACGAGCTGATCGCCGCAGGCATCGTCAGTTGGAGGGCCTACCATGCACAGCCGGGCCGTGATTTTCGCTGTGGCGCTCGTGATCGCGCCACCCTTCGCGCAGGCCGCCGACCTTGTGGTGTGGTGGGAGAAGGGCTTCTATCCCCAGGAAGACGCCGCGGTCGCGGAGATCATCGCGGCCTTCGAGCAGAAGACCGGCAAGCAGGTCGAGCTTGTTCAACCCGCGCAAGTGAGACGTTCCAAAAGGCGCAGGCGGCGCTCGAGGCCGGGCAGCCGCCCGACTTCCTGTTCGGCACCCCGAGCAGATACTGGGTCGCCCCATGGGCTTACGAGGACCGGCTGGTCGACCTCCAGGGCGTCCTCGCCCCCGTCCTGGACCTGTTCGATGCCGACACCATCGACGCGTCCACCTTGCTCGACGGCAAGACCGGCCGACGCGGCCTCTACGCCCTGCCGATGGGCCGGTATTCCAACCACATCCATGTCTGGAACAGCCTCCTGGAGCGGGCCGGCTTCACGCTCGCCGACATTCCCAAGGAGTGGGAGGCGTTCTGGTCCGTTCTGGTGCGACCAGGTGCAACCCGCCGTGCGCAAGGCCCTGGGCCGAGACGACGTCTGGGGTCGTCGGGATGCCGATGTCGGCGGCGGCTCGCGACACCGACGACGAGTTCTCCTCCAGTGTCCAGCTCGCTCATCGGCAGCTGCTGGAGGAGGAGCTCGAGGTGGCGCTCGGCCGCGGGCGTTATGAGCGCGGCGCGCGCTCGCAACGGTCGCCGCCACGGGCATCGGCCGCGCCAGCTGGTCACCACCTTCGGCCCACTGAGCCTGTCGGTGCCGCGGGCTCGTCTGCACCACGGAGGCACGGCGAGCAGGAGTGGAAGAGTGCGCTTTTGCCGGCCTACAAGCGGCTCAGCCGCCGCGCCGAGGCGCTGATCGCCGAGGCCTATCTCGCCGGCGATGAACACCCGCCGGGTGCGCCGGGCGCTCGCCAAGCTGTTCGAAGGCCGGGTCGGCAAGGACGTGGTCAGCCGCGCCTGGCAGAGGACGCGGTCGGCGTGGGAGGCTTGGCAGAAGCGCGACCTCGCCGGCGACGCCATCGTCCGCCTGATCCTCGACGGCACCGTGGCCAAGGTCCGGCTCGACCAGCAAGGCCACCGCCATCTCGCTGCTGATCGTGCTCGGTGTCCGCCGCGACGGGCAGAAGGTGGTCCTTGCGATCCAGAACATGGGCGGCGAGAGCGAAGCCGCCTGGCGGGCCGTGCTCGATGACCTGACCAGCCGTGGTCTGGCCAAGCCGGAGCTGGTCATCGTCGACGGCGGCAAGGGCCTCGAGGCGGCGCTCGCGAGCCTGTGGGACGACGTGCCGGTCCAGCGCTGCACCGTCCATAAGGAGCGCAACCTCTTGGCTCACGCGCCTAAGCACCTGCACGACGAGATCAAGGCTGAATTCAACGACATGATGCACGCCAAGACCGCCGACGACGTGCTGAGCAAACGCAGGGTCTTCCTTGCCAAGTGGAAGCTTCGCTGTCAGCGCGGTCGCCGACAGCCTTGGCGGAGCCGGCGAGCGCCTGTTCACCTTCCTGCGCTACCCGCCCGAGCAGTGGCGCTCGCTCAGGACCACGAATGCCATCGAACGTCTGCACGAAGAGTTCAAGCGCCGGATCAAGACCCAGTGCCTCCTGCCCTGCGCCGAGCCGCCGATGCTCTTCTGGTCGGCCTCGCAGACACCCTCGCGCGCTCAAGGATCTGTTCGTCGCCGACACCCTCGAACTCTCGGCCGCTCCCCAACGACCTTGACCGCCGCACCGCCCTTTACGCTCTGCCGATGGCCCGCGACGCCACGCACGTCCACGTCTGGCAGAGCCTGCTGAAGCACGCGTGTCTCACCCTCGCACGACATTCCCACAGGAGTGGGAGCCTTCTGGTCCTTCTGGTGCGACCGGGTGCAGCCCGCCGTGCGCAAGGCGCTGGGCCGCGACGACATCTGGGGTGTCGGGATGCCCATGTCGGCGGCGGCTCAGCGACACACGACGACGAGCTGCTTCCAGTTCCAGCTCGCTTACGGCACGCCCTGGCTCGACCGCGACCACCGGCTCCAGGTCGACGATCCCGCGGTGCGGGCGGGGATCATCCAGGCGCTGCGACGGCCTACACGGCGATCTGGCGCAAGGGCTGCACGCCGCCCAACTCGACGAGCTGGACCAACAGCAGCAACAACAAGGCGTTCCTCGCGCAGACCGTGGTGATGACGGTGAACACGACGCTCTCGATCCCGGGCGCAGCTGCGTACCGCGCGGCCCGACGACTACTACAAGAACGCCGCCACCATCGACTGGCCCGACGGCGCCAACGGCCAGCCGCTCGTGATCGTATGGTGTCGTCTCGCGCGCCGTGGTCTTCAAGGCCGGCAGGAACCCGGCGCTTGCCGAGGACTTCGTCCGCTTCCTCGCCGAGGACGGCTGGCTCGCCCACTGGCTGGATTTCGCCGGCGACCGCTTCCTGCCGCCGATGCGCAAGCTGGTCGAGCAGCCGTTCTGGCTCGACCCGAGCGACCCGCATCGCATGCGCGCGGCCATCCAGATCCTGACCCGCCCACAGCTGATGAACCATGGAAGTACGCGACCACGAATGGCAGCTCGGGCCCAATCTGGAGCGAAGACGTCTGGGGCAAGGCCGTCCACCGCGTCGTCGCCGAGGGCATCAGCCCCGAGCAGGCGGTTGACGAGGCGATCGCCCGGATCAAGCAGATCCTGAGCGAGTAGTCGCGCGCGCTGGTCGAGATGGGGGGGGCCGCGCCGCCTGTTGACCGCGCGCCGTGAGGCGATCCACAGTCCGTCGCGGGTCGGATGGGCTGTCGGGAGCGCCGGGCGACAGATGGCAATGGTCGATTGTCGCGCGTCGCGATGACCTGGGACCAGGCCGCGATCCTTGCCGTGCTCGGCTGCACGCTGGCGGTGTTCGTCTGGGACCGCTGGCGCTACGACGTGGTCGCCCTGACCAGCCTGATGGCCTGCGTCCTGCTCGGCCTGATCGGGCCCGAGGCGGCGTTCGCGGGCTTCAGCAACCCGGCCGTGATCACGGTCGCCGCGGTGCTCGTGATCAGCCGGACGCTCGCGCGCTCGGGCGCGGTCGACGCGCTGGTCGGCAGGCTTACCGGCACGAGCGGCTCGCCGATCGGCCACCTGCTCGCGTTCTGCGGTCTGGGCGCGCTTTTGTCCGGCTTCATGAACAACGTCGGCGCGCTGGTGCTGCTGATGCCCGTGGCGCTCTCGACCGCGCGGCGGCATCGCTACCCGCCGGGCCTGCTCCTGATGCCCCTGTCCTTTGCCACTCTGTTGGGCGGGATGACGACCCTGATCGGCACCCCGCCCAACCTTCTGATCTCGGCGTTCCGCGCCGGGGCCACGGGCCAGCGCTTCCTCCTGTTCGACTTCGCGCCCACCGGGCTCGCGCTGAGCGTGGCCGGGGTCGCCTATCTGGTCCTCTTGGGCTGGCGCCTGCTCCCGGCCGAGCGGCGGCGCGCGGGCGCCGACGAGGCTGCCTTCGAGGTCGAGGATTACGTGACCGAGGCGCGCGTGCGCGCGGCCTCGCCGGTGATCGGCCAGGTCGTCGGCGAGGTCGAGGCGAGCCGGAAGGTCGTGGTGCTCGGCGTGCTGCGCGCCGGGCGCCGTCTGTTCGGCCGGATCCAGGAGGCCGTGCTCCAGGCGGACGACATCCTCCTGCTGCAGGCCGACACGGGCGCCCTGGAGCGCGCCATCGGGCAGGACGATCTGGAGCCGGTCGCGCGCCGCCGGCAGGCGCCGCCGGATCAGGCGGGCGAGAGCCTGATCGAGGCCGTGGTCCTGCCGAACGCCGTGGTCCAGGGCAGCAGCCCCTCGTCCCTCGATCTGCGCCGCCGTTACGGCGTCGATCTGATCGCCGTCGCGCGCCAGGGCCGGCGCTTCGAGGGGCGGCTGCGGGATGCGACGCTCAGCACCGGCGATGTCCTCCTGCTGGAGGGCGAGGCGAGCCGGCTGCGGGCGGCGATCGCGGACCTTGGCTGCGCGCCGCTCGCCGACCGCAAGCTCACCTTCGAGCCGCGGCGGAGCGTCCTGCCGGTCGGCCTGTTCGTGCTCGGCATCGCCGTGGCGGCGACCGGCATCCTGCCGGCCGCGGCCGCGTTCACGGGCGTGGTCGTGGCCATGGTGCTGACCGGCGCGATCCGCCCGGCACGGATCTACGAGAGCATCGACTGGCCGGTGATCGTGCTGCTGGGGGCGATGATCCCCTTGGGCGATGCCCTGCAGTCGACCGGCGCGGCCGGGCTGATCGGTGGCAGCATCCTGAGGGTTTCGGGCTCACTCGGCCCGCTCGGGATGCTCGCGGTCGTGCTGATGACGACGATGGCGATCACGCCGGTGCTCAACAATGCCGCGACCGTGGTCATCATGGCGCCGATCGTGATCAGCATCGCCCAGCGCATGGGCGTCTTGCCGGACGCCTTCCTGATGGCGGTCGCGATCGGCGCGTCCTGCGACTTCCTCACCCCCTTCGGGCATCACAACAACACCATCATCATGGGGCCGGGCGGCTACCGCTTCGGCGACTACGCGCGGGTCGGGCTGGGGCTCGAGGCGATCGTGATCGTGGTCGCGCTGCTGACGATCCCTCTGGTGTGGCCGTTCTGACGCCCTTGCTGTGGCCGCTCCGTCGCGCCTGCGTTGCACCGGCGCCACAAATTTTCCGGAATCCACGTATTTCCTATTGCTTGAGTCGACATTAGATTTGACCGGTCGGCGGCCGTGGGCGTAGGCTTATCAACGTGTCATGAAAGACGGTTTTCCCATGCTCTCGCAAAAAGCGAAATACGCGCTGCGCGCGCTCTTGGCTCTGGCCGAGGCGGGCGACGATCGCGCCGTGCTGATCTCGGAGGTCGCCGAGCGCCATAACCTGCCCAAGAAGTTCCTCGAGCAGATCCTGCTCGACCTCAAGCACCACGGCCTGGTGCAGAGCCGGCGCGGCCGGCACGGCGGCTACGGCCTGCTCAAGCCGGCGAGCGAGATCTCGTTCGGTCAGGTGGTGCGGATCATCGACGGCCCGCTGGCGCCGCTCCCTTGTCTCAGCAAAATGGCCTATCGCCGCTGCGAGGACTGCCCCGGCGAGGCGAGCTGCGCGATCCGCCGCGTGTTCGCGCGCACCCATCAGCTGACCAGCGAGGTGCTCGACCGGACGACGCTCGCCGACGCGCTCGCGGGCACGCCTCTGGACGGTCGCGACGGCGCGCCCGTCCCGGCCGCGGCGGAACGGCAGCAGGTCGCCTGAACTCCGCGACCGCCGGGCGCGCTGGGTCGTACCCAGCGCCGCACGTCCGGACGTCCGCGCTCCCGCGCCGGCAATGACCTCGCGGAACCGGCATCAGGCGGCGCGAGCGGCGCCGTTCATCACCAGCTGGGCCTGCTGGCCACCGCCGGCGTGGCGCTCGGCACGGCTCTGCCGCGCAGGGCGCGTGCCGGTCTTCGCGGGCGAGGACGTGATCCTGCGCGACGCGCGCGAGCGCCAGGTGGGCTTCGTCTTCCAGCACTACGCCCTGTTCCGGCACATGAGCGTGTTCGAGAACGTCGCCTTCGGGCTGCGCGTGCGCCCGCGCCGGACGCGCCCGGCCGAGGCCCTGATCCGCGAGCGGGTGATGGAGCTGTTGCGGCTGGTGCAGCTCGAGCGCCTCGCCGGCCGCTACCCGAGCCAGCTCTCGGGCGGCCAGCGCCAGCGGGTGGCGCTCGCGCGGGCGCTTGCGATCGAGCCCCGCATCCTCCTGCTCGACGAGCCCTTCGGCGCCCTCGACGCCAAGGTCAGGAAGGAGCTCCGCAGCTGGCTGCGTGATCTGCACCAGCGGCTCGGGCTCACCAGCGTGTTCGTCACCCACGACCAGGAGGAGGCGCTCGAGCTCGCCGACCGGGTCGTGGTGATGCGCGAGGGGCGGATCGAGCAGATCGGCAGCCCGCGCGCGATCTACGACCATCCGCAGACGCCCTTCGTCTACGAGTTCCTGGGCAGCGCCAACCGGATCCCGTGCCGTCTCCGGCACGGCCGGATCGAGGTCGAAGGTGCGCGCTTGCCGGCGCCCGCCGGCCACGAGGGGTGGAACGGCGCTGCGATGCTGTTCGTCCGGCCGCATCATCTGGAGGTCGCGCGCGGCTTTACCGACGGCATTCCGGCGCGGCTCGAGACGGTGGTCACGACCGGCCCCGCCTATCGTCTGGTCTGCCGGCTTTGCGCCTCGGATCAGACGGTCGAGGTCGAGCTCGCCAAAAGCCGGTTCGAGGCGCTCCGGCTTGGGCCCGGCGCCCGCGTGATGCTGCAGCTGCAGGAGTTCGGTCTTTTCCGAAGTCCCGGGCCGGAACCCGAGGCGCTGCCGCCGATCCTGGAACCGGCGGAGCCGAGCCGCCAGCAGGCGGCCGTGGCCTGAGTGACAAGCCCCCCGACTCGCCTGCGATCAGCAGCGCCAGCGCAGCGCCGCGGTGTGGACGGGGGCGTCCCAGAGGCGGATCAGCTCGTCGTCGAGGCGGGTGAGCGTCAGCGAGCAGCCCGCCATCTCGAGCGAGGTCGTGTAGTTGCCGACCAGCGAGCGCGCGATCTCGAGGCCGCGCGCCGCGCATTGCTTCCGGGCGGCCTCATACATCAGGTAGAGCTCCATCAGCGGCGTGCCGCCGAAGCCGTTGACCAGCAAGAGCACGGGCGCGCCCCGCTGCGGCTGGAGCGACTGGCAGATCGCGCCGATCATCTCCTCGGCGATCGCATCGGCCTGCGCGAGCTTGACCCGTTTGCGGCCCGGCTCGCCGTGGATGCCGACCCCCATCTCCATCTCGTCCTCGGCGAGCGCGAAGGTGGGCTTGCCGGCGGCCGGCACCGTGCAGCTGGTCAGCGCTACCCCCATCGAGCCGGTCGCCTGGTTGACGCGATCGCCGAGCGCCTTGCAGGCAGCGAGATCGGCCCCGGCTTCGGCGGCGGCGCCCACGATCTTCTCGACGATGACGGTGCCGGCGACGCCGCGCCGGCCGGTGGTCCAGGTGGAGTCCTCGACCGCGACGTCGTCGTTGGTCAGCACGGTCGCCTGCTCGCCCGGGAGCAGCTCGGCCGCCATCTCGAAGTTCATGACGTCGCCCGAATAGTTCTTGACGATGAACAGGAGGCCTGCGCCGCCGCCTGCCGCCTCGGCGGCTGCCACCATCTGGTCCGGCGTCGGCGAGGTGAAGACCTCGCCCGGGCAGGCGGCCGTCAGCATGCCGCGGCCGACGAAGCCCGCGTGCAGGGGCTCGTGGCCGGAGCCGCCGCCGGAGATCAGGGCGACCTTGCCCGCGACCGGCGCGTCGGCGCGCACGACGTAGGTCGGCGCGTGCGCGACTTTGACCAGATCCGGGTGGGCGGCGGCGAACCCGTCCAGGCTCTCCCGCAGCACGGCGTCGACCGCGTTGATCAGTTTTTTCATGACAAGCCTCCCTGCTGGCTCGTGGTCCTGGTCTCAGCGCCTGGTGAGCAGTGCTATGATGCGGCTCGCGGTGTGCCGGATGGTCTCCTCGAGCTCGCGCTGGAGCCGCGGATCGCCGAGGTTCGGGACCCGGATCTGGATCACGTGGTCGCCCTCCTGCGCGGGCTCGAGCGCGATCGTCTGGCTGCGGATCGGATGCGCGGCCCGGTAGGCGGCGAGAAAGCTCGAGCGTTCCTCGGGCGAGAGATGGCAGATCTCGAGGATGGCACCCAGATGGCGTGCGGGCACGGGCGCCGAATAGGCCGGGTTGGTGATCTGCGAGACGAAGCTCTTGTTCTTGCCGAGCGCGAGCGCGATCTTCTGGCGGGTGCCCGAGGGCCGGCGGTCGAGATAGGCCTGGAGCAGCCGCTTGTAGGCGCGCACGGCCTCCTCTCGGGACGGGGCCTGCGGCGCCTGCTCATCCATTCCAACCGCTTCCGGAGACCGGTGCGGACGGGGACGGACGCCAGGCGGCGATCGCAGCCTTGACGGCGCCGATCGCGGCCGGCGCCACCGAGAGGCGGCGCAGCCCGGCCTCGAGCAGGACGGGCACCAGCGCTGCCTCGGATGCCATCTCGCCGCAGAGGCTGACCTCTTTGCCCTGCGCGCCGCCGACCTCCACCACCCGCCGGATCAGCTCGAGCACGGCCGGATCGCACGGCCGGTAGAGGCTGGCGACCGCCGGCTCGTCGCGGCTCGCCGCCATGACGTACTGGATCAGATCGTTGCTGCCGATCGAGACGAACTCGGCGGCAAAGGCGCCGACATTCAAGGCCGCGGCCGGCACCTCGACCATCATGCCGAGCGCCGGCCGGGCGGCAGCGACCCCGGCTGCTGCCAGCTCGTCCAGCACCCCCTCGAACAGCTGCCGGAACGCTTCGAACTCGTCGGGGACGCTGACCATCGGCGCCATGACCTTGAGCGGCCCGAGCGCCGCGGCGCGCGCCAGCGCCCGCAGCTGGACCCGGAATACGTCCGGCCGGGCGAGCGAGAGACGGAGCCCGCGCAGGCCCAGGAACGGATTGCGCTCGCCCGCGGGGGTGAGGCCGGCGATCGGCTTGTCGCCGCCGGCGTCGAGCGTGCGGATCACGACCGGCCGACCGGCCGCCCAGCGCAACACCGCCGCGTAGGCGGCAAGCTGCCGGTCCTCGTCGGGCAGCTCGGGGCCCTGGAACAGGAACTCGGTCCGGGTGAGGCCGACGCCGTCGCAATGGCCGGGATCGAGCGTGGCCAGAAGCGACGGGTCGTCGATATTGACGAGCACGGCGACCCGCTCGCGATTGGCCGTGGTCGCCGGGCGATCGAGCAGCTCCGCCTGGGCCGCGCTGCGGGCGGCGCGCACGCGCAGGCGCGTCTCGACCACGGCCAGCAACGCGGCATTCGGGTGCACGATCAATTGCCCGGCATCGGCATCGAGCACCGCGAGCGCGCCCTCGTCGAGGCCCTCGCAGGCATCGCCGAGACCGACGACCAGGGGCGTGCCGCGGGCGCGCGCCAAGAGGGCGACGTGCCCCGCCAGGCTGCCGCGGTGGAGCGCGACACCTCGGTAGCGGGTCCAGTCGGTCTCGAGGAAGCGCGAGGGGGTCAGGTCCTCGGTAACCAGGATCGCGCGCTCGAAATCATTGCCGGCCGGCCCGGGCGCGCCCGGCATCAGCGCGGCGAGGACCCGGTCGCGCAGATCGGCGAGGTCGCCCGCGCGGGCGCTGAAGGTCTCGTCGTCGCCCTCCCGATAGTCGGCGATCTCGCGCTCGAGAGCAGCGCTCCAGGCCCGATCCGCCGAGTCGCCCGCGGCGATCCGCGCCAGGATCGGCTGGATCAGGTCGTCGTCCTCGAGGAGCGCGATCTGGAACTCGAGGATGTCGGCCGCCATCCGGTCGGCGCTCGCGGCGAGCGCCTCGAGCTGCACCGCCGCTTCGGCCATGGCCGCCCGGAAGGCCTCCTGCTCTTCGGCCGGCGTGCCCGCGACCCGGTGGAGCGCGCGCCGGCCATGGCGCAACGCGATGCGGCCGATCGCCAGGCCGCGCGACGCCGAGATGCCCTCAAGGACGATGGGCAGCACCTCAGTCATCGAAATTGCGTTCGACCAAGGCCACCAGCGCGCTGACGGCGCGGGCGGCATCGGCACCTTCGGCCTCGAACGAGACCACCTCGCCATGGCGGGCTTTGAGTTTCATGACCCGGTTGGGCGATTTGGCATTGACCCAGTCGCTGCTGCCGCCGGCCCGCACCCGGACCGTCGCCTCGAACTGCTTGGCGAGCTTGGTGAGCTTGACCGCGGGGCGCGCGTGCAGCCCGGTCGGGTCGCGTACGACGGCCCCGCCGCTGGCGCGCGCCAGCTCCGGCCCGGTCGGGCTAGCAATGTCCATATGCGCTCCTCAAGGGGCGAGCTCCTCGGCCGTGGCCCGGACCTCGGCGAGCGGGCTGCCGCCCGCGGCCTCGGTCGCCGCCATCACCGCACCTTCGACGATCGGCGCGTTGCAGATCACGATCCGCTCCTGCCAGTCCCCGGGCAAAAGCTCGATCGCCATCTCGCTGTTGGTCTCGGCACCACCCAGATCGACCAGCATGGCCACGCCTGCCGGGCCGTAAACCTGCTCGATCGCGGCCTTGATCCTGGCGACGTCCGTCCCGAGGCCACCCTCAGGATTGCCGCCGCAATGGGCGACCTTGACCTCCAGGCCGACCATCTCGCGCACCATGTCGGCCGCGCCCTCGGCGACCTTGGGCGAATGCGAGACGATCACGATCGCGACCCGCTCAGCCATCGCTCAGAGCTCGCCCGCCAGCACGTCGCAGGCCGCTCCGATCAGCAGCGCGCTCGACGCGGCGCCGGGGTCGAGGTGACCGATCGAGCGCGCGCCCAGATAGGAGGCGCGGCCCGCGGTTGCCTGCATCGGCCTGGTCGCGGCGAGGGCCTCATCGGCCGCGGCGCGCACGCGCTCGAGCAGCTCGGACGGCGCCCGTACCCCGGCGCTGGCCTGCTCGAGCGCCCGCAGCGCCGGCACCAGCACATCCAGCATGGTCTTCTGGCCAACGTCCGAGCGGCCCCGCTTCTTGACCGCCGCGATGCCCTCGGCAAGCATGCGGGCGACCCCGGCGCCGTCGCCCGGCAGCTCGGTCGCGGCTTTGCCCATGGCGATCAGCAGGCTGCCGTAGAGCGGGCCGGAGGCACCGCCGACCTTCATCACCAGAGCCATGCCCGCCTTCTGCAGCGCCTGGCCGAGCGGCAATGCGGCCAGCTCCGGGCGCGCCGCCGCGATCGCATCGAAGCCGCGGCGCATGTTGACGCCGTGATCGCCGTCGCCGATCGCCTGATCGAGCGCGGTCAGCTGCTCGGCGTTGGCCCTGATGGCCTGGGCCGCAGCGTCGATCAGCCGGCCGACCAGGTCAGCCGCCATGGGCCCTCTCCCTCACCGCCGCGGCCGGCACGGACGCCGTCAGCCGGCGCCCGTCGGCGCCGAAGAACAAAGCGGTCTCGAGCGCCGGATCGACCGTCGTCGTCTCGCCGGGCCGGACCTCGAGCCCCGGGCTCGCGAGCGCGTGCAGCGGACGGTCGGCGACCTCGAGCAGGACCACGGTTTCGGCGCCGAGATGCTCGACCTGACGCACGGTCGCCTGGCGACCGCCGCGGCCGATCAGGACGTCCTCGGGACGGATGCCGATGGTCGTCGCGTCGGCGGGCGCGGCGATCGGCCCGAAGGCGTCCGCCGGCAAAAGGTTGATCGGCGGCGAGCCGAGCCGGCGCGCCACCTCGACGTTCGCGGGCGCCTGGTAGATCTCGCGGGGCGCGCCGATCTGCACCAGCCGGCCGTGGTCGAGCACGCCGATCCGGTCGGCGAGCGTCATGGCCTCGATCTGGTCGTGGGTGACGTAGACGATGGTCGCGCCGAGGTCGACCTGAATGCGTTTGAGCTCGATCCGCAGGTCCTCGCGCAGCTTGGCATCCAGCGAGGACAAGGGCTCGTCCATCAGATAGACGGCGGGTTGACGCACCAGCGCCCGGCCGATCGCGACGCGCTGCATCTCCCCGCCCGAGAGCTGGGTCGCGCGGTTCGCGAGCTTGGCCTCGATCCGCAGGAGGCGCGCGATCTCTTCGACCCGGCCGCGGATCTGCTCCTCCGGCCAGCGCCGCCCGGGCGCGCGCAGCGGGAAGGCGAGGTTGTCGTAGACGCTGTAGTGCGGATAGAGCGAGTACTGCTGGAAGACCAGCGCTGTGTCGCGGGCCGCGGGCGGCGCTCTGGTGACATCGATGCCGCCGATCGTGATCCGGCCCTGATCGGGCTGCTCGAGGCCCGCGATCAGGCGAAGGGTCGTGCTCTTGCCGGCGCCGGTCGGCCCGAGCAGGACGACGAACTCGCCATCCCGGACCGCGAGGCTCAGGTCCGAGACGGCGGTGATCCGGCCAAAGCGTTTGGTCACGGCCGACAGGACGATCTCAGCCATGGGTCGGCCCGCCGAAGAGATCGCTCATGAGCGCGCGCTCCGAGCGGGGGTCGAACACGACCAGCGCCTCGGTCCGGAAGCGGAGCCCGATGGTCTCGCCGAAGCGCGCGCGCACCGAGTTCGGGGCGCGGATCTTGAGCCGGCCGGCGCTGGTGTCGACCGTGATCAGCTGGCGCGCGCCCATGTATTCGACGCCGAACACGCGCCCGCGCAGCCGGCCGTCGTCGGCGATCGTGATGTGCTCCGGCCGGACCCCGAGAACCGCCTCGTCGTCGCCGAGCGGCTCGTGCAGCCGCGGCATGGCGACCTCGGCGCCGTTGACCCGAAGCGAGGTCGCTCCGGCGGCAAGCCGGCCGGCGGCCGGCAGGAAGTTCATGGCCGGGCTGCCGATGAAGCCGGCGACGAAGCGGGTCCGGGGCCGCGCGTAGATCTCCGACGGCGCCGCCAGCTGCAGGACCTCGCCGTGGTTCATGACCGCGATCTTGTCGGCCATGGCCATGGCCTCGACCTGGTCGTGGGTGACATAGACCGTGGTGGCACCGATCCGCTCGTGCAGCCGGCGAAGCTCCTCGCACATCACTTCCCGGAGTGCGGCGTCGAGGGCGCCGAGCGGCTCGTCCATCAGGAACGCCTTGGGCCGGCGGACGATCGCGCGGCCGAGGGCGACGCGCTGCCGGTCACCGCCCGAGAGACCCGAGACCGACTGATCCAGGATGTCCTCGATCCGCAGGAGGCGCGCGACCTCGGCCACCCGCTCGCGGATCTCGGCCCGCGGCCGGCCCTCGGCCTTGAGCGGGAAGGCGAGATTGCGGCGCACGTTCATGTGCGGGTAGAGCGCGAACAGCTGGAACACGAAGGCGATGTCGCGTTGCGCCGCGCGCTTCTGGCTCACGTCCTCGCCGTCCAAAAGGATGCGCCCGGCGCTCGGCAGTTCCAGGCCCGCGATCATGCGGAGCGTCGTCGTCTTGCCGCAGCCCGACGGCCCGAGCAATACGAAGAACGCGCCGTGCTCGATCACGAAGCTGCTGCCCTGGACGGCGACGAACTCGCCGAACCGCTTGGCCACGTGCTCGAGGCGGATCTCGGCCATCAGTCCTCCGGGAAGTGGCTCACGATCACGAAGCCGACCGTGCCGGTGAGAATGACTGCAAAGGAGTGGCTGAAGAGGGTCATCGAGAGTGGCTGCATGAGCATGACCACGCCCGCGCCGATCAGCAGCATCGCGGCGTTCTCCCAGGGGCCGCGGCGGCACAGGCGGCGCAGCCCGCGGCTCATTTGCGGACCGCCCCGAAGGTGATCCCGCGCAGCAGGTGCTGGCGCAGGAGCACGGTGAAGATCACGACCGGCAACAGGAACAAGGTGGTGCCGGCCGCCACCGCCGGCCAGTCGAGGCCGCCTTCGCCGATGATGATCGGGATGAACGGCGGCGCGGTCTGCGCCTGGCCGCTGGTCAAGAGGAGCGCGAAGGCATACTCGTTCCAGCTGAAGATCAGGCAGAAGATCGCGGTCGCCGCGATGCCGGTGGTCGCCTGCGGCAGCACGACCTTGTAGAAGGCCTGAAAGCGCGTGTAACCGTCGGTCATCGCGGCTTCCTCGTACTCGCGCGGGATCTCGTCGATGAAGCCCTTGAGCAGCCAGACCGAGAGGCTGAGGTTGACCGCGGTATAGAGGATGATCATGCCGAGGTGGGTGTCGGACAGGCCGAGCGCCCGATACATGAGATAGATCGGGATCGCGACTGCGACCGGCGGCATCATCCGGGTCGAGAGGACGAAGAACAGAAGGTCGTCCTTGAGCGGCACCTTGAAGCGCGAGAACGCGTAGGCCGCGAGCGTGCCGAGGAAGACCGCGAGGAAGGTCGAGCCGAAGCCGATGATCAGCGAGTTGAGGTAGCGGCCGGCGAAGCGCGAGGGCCCGGTGATCACCATGTTGCGCGAGCGCACCAGCTTGTCATACCAGGTCGCAGGCGGCGGCAGGCTCGCCATGTACTCGGGCGTCTGGCGGGTGCGGTCGGTGAACAGGTTGACGTAGCCTTCGAGCGAGGGCTCGAAGATCACCTTGGGCGGATAGGCGATGGCCTCGGACGGCGTCTTGAAGCCGGTGAAGAAGATCCAGAGCAGCGGGATCATCGCGACCAGCGCGTAGGCGATGACCAGAACCGCCGCGATCTGGCGCGAGCGCGCGGACGGCGCGATCACCGAGCGGGCGGCATCGGCGGCGGCGCTCATCGCTGCTTCACCCGGTTGAGCGCCTTGACGTAGATGTTGGCCGCGCCGAATACCGTGACGAACAGGATGATCGCGAACGCGGAAGAGTAGCCGGTGCGCCAGTTCTCGAAGGCCTCGCGCTTCAGGTTGATCGAGGCGAGCTCGGTCACCGAGCCCGGGCCGCCGGAGGTCAGCTCGACCACCATGTCGAACATCTTGAAGTTCTCGATCGCGCGGAACAGCACGGCCAGCATCAGGAACGGCAGCACCATCGGCAGCGTGATGCTCCAGAACTGCCGCAACGGTGACGCACGATCGACCTCGGCCGCCTCATAGATGTAGTCGGGGATCGAGCGCAGGCCGGCGAGGCAGATCAGCATCACATAAGGCGTCCACATCCAGGTGTCGACCAGCACGATCGCCCAGGGCGACAGGTTGACATCGCCGATCATGGTGAAGTCGCCGGCGCCGACGAAGAAGTTGACGATATAGTTGAAGATCCCGGCCTGCGGCTGGAACAGGTAGCGCCAGAACACCCCGACCACCGCCGGCGACAGCATCATCGGCAACAGAATCAGGGTGGTCCAGAAGCCGTGGCTCTTGAACTGCCGATTGATGAGCAGGGCCAGGCCGAGGCCGAGCAGCACCTGCAGGAAGATCGACCAGCAGACGAAATGCGCGGTGACCTGCAGGTAGCCCCAGATGTCCTCGCTCTGGAGCAGGCGCTCGAAGTTCTTGAGGCCGATCCACTTGACCTCGCGGCCGGGCTGATTGGCCCGGTAGTCAGTGAAGCTGAGATAGATCGTCCAGAGCAGGGGAAAGATGTTGATCGCCAGCAGGAGCAGGATGGTCGGGGCGATGAACCACCAGGCGATCAGCCGGTCGGACAGTCCGCGCACCGGCCGGACCATCGGGCCGGCGACCGACGCGCCGACGCGGCGGCTCAGGGCGGTGGCTGTCGTCTCGGTCATTGCAGCTCGACCAGGCTCCGGGGCGTCGGCGGCCGGCCGGGCGCGCTCCCGGCCGACCGCGTCGTGCGCCATCCAGCTCAGTTATTATACTTGCCGTCGTCCTCGAACACCTGGGTCCAGTCCTGGATCAGCTTGTCGAGCGCCTCCTGGGCCGTGCCCTGATCGGCAACCACGTAGTCGTGGACGCGCTTTTGCATCGACTGCAGCAGCTCGGCGTAGGTCGGCTCCTGCCAGAAGTCCTTGACGTTGCTCATCGCCTTCAGGAAGTCGGCGGCAAACGGCGCCGTATTCGGGAAGTTCGGGTCCTCGAGCACCGCCTTGGAGCAGGAATAGCCGCCAAGCGACCACCACTTCTTCTGGACCGCGGGCTGCGCGAACCACTTGATGTACTCGAGCGCCAGGTCCTTCTTGTCGGAATAGGAGACGACCGAAATGCCCTGGCCGCCGAGCACCGACGCCTCGACCTTCTCCGGTGGATTGACGAAGAAGCCGGACTTGTCGCCGCCGACGTCGGCGTCCTTGTGGATGCCGGGCATGAAGGCGAACCAGTTCATCTGCATCGCCACCTGGCCCGACTTATAGGCGTCGAGATTGGCGGTCATGTAGGCATCGGTGTGCCCGGGCGGCGTGCAGCACTTGAACAGGTCCTTGTAGAACTCGAGCGCCTTGACCGCGTCCGGACTGTTGACGAAGCCGTCCATGTGATACGGCTTCTTGGGGTCCTCGTACTGGAAGCCCCAGGTATAGAGCGCCGCGGTCACCCCCATGGTGATGCCCTCGGAGCCGCGCTCGGTGTAGATCGCCATGCCATAAACGGTCTTGCCGTCGATCTGGCGGCCCTGGAAGAACTTGCCGATCTCCATCAGCTGGTCCCAGTTCTTGGGCACGTCGAGCTCGCGGCCGTACTGGGCCTTGAAGGCGGCGCGGATCTCGGGCCGCGCGAACCAGTCCTTGCGGTAGATCCAGCCGAGCGCGTCGCCCATCGCCGGCAGCGCCCAGTAGTTGGGCGTGCCCTTCGGCCAGGTCGAGTAGGCGTAGACCGTCGCCGGCAGGAAATCATCCATCGAGATGTTGTTCTGGGCGAAGAAGTCGTTGAGCTTGACGTAGTGGCCGTAGGTGGCGCCGCCGCCGATCCACTGGCTGTCGCCGATCAGCAGGTCGCACAGCTTGCCGTGCGAGTTGAGCTCGTTGATGAAACGATCGGCGAAGCTGGTCCAGGGCACGAACTCGAACTTCATCTGGATGCCGGTCTCGGCGGTGAAGTCCTTGGACAGCTCGGCGAGCGCGTTGGCCGGGTCCCAGGCCGCCCAGCAGAGCGTGAGCTGCTTGTCCTGCGCCTGCGCCACCGTGGCCCCCAGCGCCAGAGTCGAAGCCGCCACGATCAGGGCGAGTTTAGATCGGATCATCGTTGTGCTCCCAGTCTTGCACCCCTATGGGTGCGGCCTCCGCGCCGCCACCATGCCGGATCGGGGCGGTCGGTTTAGTGAACTTATTGAACTAAACTAAACCCGTGTCAAGCGCGGTTTTGAGATTGCCGGCGGCGCGCGCTCCGGACAGTTGGATCTTCTCTGGGGATCGATCGGCGCGGCGGCCGGTCATGGCAGCCGCGCCCGGCCTGCCCTGCCGGTCCTTACCTGGCGCCGACGTCGATCGCCGGACGCGCTTCACCCGGGCAGAAAGCCCTGGAACTCGTCGCACCCGCAGGCGCGAATGACTATCGAGCTGCGCCGGCGTCTCGACGCCCTCGGCCGGCGCCCTCAACCGCAGGCTACCGCCCAGGCTGATGGCTGCGGCCACGATCGAGCGCCTTCGTGTTGGCGAGGGTGCGCGGCAGATCGTGGACGAAGACGCTTTGCGGTCGTTGGGAGACCGCCGCATTCGGTTCCAGGAGTTCTCCGAACGACACCCGTCGGATGCCTCAAGCTCAGCGAAATGCGCGTGCGAGCGCGCAACCCCGCCCGGGCGACGGTGGCTGCCTTGATCCGGCTGCGCCGGGCGCCCGCAGGTCCGCGGGCGTCGACCGGCTCAGCGGGCCGGCGTTCAGGTCGGCCTGCTATCTCCGACAGCTACTTCGCAGTCTTGCCACCGCGTTTGCGCTTCGATCCGGCGGCGGCTTCCCGGAGGTGCTTGCCGATCTTGAAGCGCACCGTCGTGGTCGCCGGGATCTTCAGGGTTTCGCCGGTGCGCAGGTTGCGGCCGCGCCGGGCGCTGCGCTCATAGACTTCGAACCGGCCGAAGCCCACCAGGTTCACCGTCTCACCCTTGCCGACGGTGCCCTCGATTTGGGCGAGCACGCCGCGCACGATGGCCTCGACCACGGTCTTCGGCTGCCCGGTGTCGCTTGCCACGCCTTCGATCAAATCTGCGAGAAGCACGACGCCCTCCCGTAATTGACCCCTCATCGCGGCGGTAGCACGAGATCGAGATCAAAGCAACATTGAGTGGACAGAAGCCCGCTTATTGCCACGAATTGACCTCATCCTCCGACCCCGCGCCTTTCGCCTCTCGCCCTGGGGTGGTAGCTTCGATCCGGAAAGGCGGAGAGACCATGCCCACCAAGGATGCGTTCAAGCGGATCTGCGTCGAATGCAATCGGACTTTTTCCACTGACCGGCCGGACGCGCGGTACTGCTCCTCGGAGTGCCGGCGCGCCCATTTCCAGGGACGGCGGGGTCAGCTTCAGCCGAACCGGCTGAATTCGGCGCCGAGGGCGAACCGGTCGCGCAGACCCTAGCCGCGACGCGGGCGCGACGTCCGCGGCCGCGTCGGGGCCACGGGTCGGCCCTCTCCAACACGACTGTGAGCGGATCTTGCCCGTGACGCGGCCGAATGCGAGGCCCGGCAGGGCCTACAGGGCGAGCAGCCAGGCGAGCGCGAACAGGCCGCCTGCCAGCAGACCATAGATTCGCTGGGCGCGCGCGCCCTGTGGCACCCGGCGGTCGGCATGGGCGAGGGCGAACCCGATCGCGACGCCGATCGAGAAGCCAGCGACATGCGCCCCGACATCGGTATGCTCGTCGCCAATGCCGAGAAAGGTGAGCAGCATGATCCCGGCGCCGATCGGCGCCCAACGGCGGAGCCCGCCCCGCCACGGCACGATCCGGGACCGCCGGGCGTAGCCCGAGAGGATGCCGAGCGCCCCGAACAGCGCGGTCGAGGCGCCGATTGCGGTGTGGTCGGCGGGGTGAACCAGCGCATCCAGCGCGTTGCCGAGGGCGCCCGCCGCGAGCACGCCGAGCCACGCGAGTCCCGAGCCCAGGACCTCCGCCACGAGCAGGCTGATGACGACGCCGAAGGCGAGATTGCCCATGAGGTGACCGAGATCGGCGTGCAGTGCGAGCGCGGTGATGGTCCGCCACCACTGGCCGTCGAGAATGCGGCCGGCGTTCGCAGCCCCCGCGGCCAACCAGTCGATCGACAGAAAATGCCGGCGCTCAGCGGCGAAGAAGAAGAGCAGAACGGCGGCGTAGAGGAGGGCGCCTTCGATCCGGCGAAGGGCGGCCCGGGTCGGGAAACGTGGCCGGCGCGCGGGCGTGTTCTCGCGCTCGAAGCATGCAAGCTCGTGGCGCGCGCGCACAGCCTCCGGCGGGGCGACGCAGAGCCTGACCCCGTCGGCGTCCGCAATCAGGTAGGTCTGGATCCCGACCGCGGCGAGCACGAGCGATCGCTGCTCGGCGTCGGCAAGCGCGCCGAACCGATCGACCTCGACCAGGTCCGTCATGGTGTCATCGTGTCATCCGGGACGTGATCGGTCGAGCATGGGATTGCCGCGACTGTCCGACCTTGAGGATCCGCAGAGTGCCGCCCTTTGCATCGACCGTCGGGCGATCGGCGGGGTCGATCGCGCCCCCCGGCGGCAGGCCGGGCCGCTCCGCCCTCGCCGTCGGCCGGCGCGGCGGCGTCCTGGACCTCGTGGCCGGACCCCGGCAAGGTGCGACGAGCTATGGCTGCGTCAGCTTGAGTTCGATCCGACGGTTGCGGCGATACGCCGCCGGGTCGTCGGTGCTGTCAAGCGGGTGATATTCGCCAAGGGCGTTGGCTGAGAGCCACCGCGGATCGATACCCTCGGCCAGCAGGAATTTGACGACCGCGATCGCACGGGCGGATGCGAGATCCCAGTTGGAATCGAACTGGGCGGTTTTGATCGGCAGCCTGTCGGTATGGCCATCGATTCGTAAGACCCAGTCGACCTCGCGCGGGATCCTGGACCCGATTTCCCGCAGCGCCTGCGCCACCTTGTGCAGCTCGGCCCTGCCCCTCGGCTCGAGGTCAGCCGAGCCGGATTCGAACAGGATCTCGGCCGGCAGGACGAAGCGGTCGCCCACGATCTGGACGTCCTTGCGCTGCTCCAGAGCGGCATGCAGCTGGCTGAAGAATTCCGACCGGAACTGGCCGAGCCGGCTCACTTGAGCCCCCATCGCGACATCTGAGCCAAGCTCGCGAATGGTCTGCGCCTGCCCCCGCACTTTGACCTCGGCGACACCGAGTACGCCGAGGAGCCGCATGATTTCGGCGCTTTGCAGTTTCTTGAGCTCCTGCAGCCGCGCCGCATTGGCGGCCGCCGCGCTCGCCGCCGCCGTCTGCTGCTGCCGCTCGGCATCGGCCGTCTCGACGCCCTGATTGAGCCGCGCGACCTCGGCCTCCCGGCTTGCCAGCTGCTCCGCGTCCCGCGCCGCCTGCGCCCGGCTCTCGTTCAGCTGGCTCTGAGCCGCCGTCAATAGCTTCTGGAGCTCGTCCACCCGACCGGCCGCGACGCGCAGCTGATCGCGCTCGCTCGTGGCCGACTGCAGGCTCGCCGTCAGCCGCTCCGCCTCCGCCTGCCGGCTCGCCAGCTGCTCCGCGCTCCGCGCCGCCTGCGCCCGGCTCTCGTTCAGCTCGTTCTGAGCCGCCGTCAACGCCTTCTGGAGCTCATCCACCTGGCCGGCCGCCGTCCGCAGCTGGTCGCGCTCGTTCGTGGCCGACTGCAGGCTCGCCGTCAGCCGCTCCGCCTCCGCCTGCCGGCTCGCCAGCTGCTCCGCGCCCCGCGCCGCCTGCGCCCGGCTCTCGCCCAGCTCATCCTGAGCCGCCGTCAACGCCTTCTGGAGCTCATCCACCTGGCCGGCCGCCGTCCGCAGCTGGTCGCGCTCGTTCGTGGCCGACTGCAGGCTCGCCGTCAGCCGCTCCGCCTCCGCCTGCCGGCTCGCCAGCTGCTCCGCGCCCCGCGCCGCCTGCGCCCGGCTCTCGCCCAGCTCATCCTGAGCCGCTGTCAGCGCCTTCTGGATCTCGTCCACCCGACCGGCCGCGACACGCATCTGGTCGCGCTCGGCCGTGATCGCCTGCAGGCTCGCGGTCAGGCGCTCCACCTCCGCCTGCCGCGCCGCCGACTGCTGGTCCGCGGTCGTCAGCTGCTGCTGCAGGCGCCCCGCGTTGGTGGCTGCCTCGCGCGCCACCGCCTCCTGCGCCGCACGCTCGGCCCCGGCCGTCTCGACGATCTGGTTGAGTCGCGCGACCTCGGCCTCCCGGTTCGCGAGCTGCTCCGCGCCCCGCGCCGCCTGCGCCCGGCTCTCGCCCAGTTGACCCTGAGCCGCAGCCAGCGTCTGCCGGAGCTCGTCAACCCGACCCGCCATGGCGCGCAGCTGATCGCGCTCGCCCGTGGCCGATTCCAGGCTCGCCGTCAGGCGCTCGACCTCGGTCTGGCGCGCCGCCAGCTGCTCGGCGCCCCTCGCCGCCTGCGCCCGGCTCTCGCCCAGTTCGCTCTGAGCGGCAGCCAGGGCGTGGCGCAGCTCGTCCACCTGATCGGCCGCCGCGCGTAGCTGATCGCGCTCAGTCGCGGTCTTCTGCAGGCTCGCCGTCACCCGCTCCAGCTCGGTCCGGCGCGCTGCCGCCTGCTCTTCCGCCGCCGTCAGCCGTTGCTGCAGGCGCGCCGCGTTCGCACTCGCCTCGCGCAGCGCCGTCACCTGCGCCGCACGTTCGACCCCGGCCGCCTCGATGCTATGATTTAGCCGTGCGACCTCCGCCTCGCGGGCCGCCAGCTGCTCCGCGCTCTGCGTCGCCTGCGCCCGGCTCTCGTTCAGCTGGCTCTGCGCCGCAGCCAGGGCCTTCTGGAATTCATCAGCCTGACCGGCCGCCGTCCGCAGCTGATCGCGCTCGGTGGTCGCCGATTGCAGGCTCGCCGTCAGCCGCCCGACCTCGCTCTGAGCCGCGGTCAGCCCCTTTCGAAGCTCATCAGCCTGGCCGGCTGCCGTCCGCAGCTGGTCGCGCTCGTTCGTGGCCGACTGCAGGCTCGCCGTCAGCCGCTCCACCTCGCTCTGACGCGCCGCCAGCTGCTCCGCGTTCCTCGCCGCCTGTCCCCGGCTCTCGTCCAGCTGGCTCTGCGCCGCCGCCAGGGCGTGCTCGAGCTCATCCGCCTGGCCGGCCGCCGTGCGCAGCTGATCGCGCTCGGTCGCAGCCGACTGCAGGCTCGCCGTCAGCCGCTCCACCTCGCTCTGTCGTGCCGCCAGCTGATCCGCGCTCCGCCCCGTCTGCGCCCGGCTCTCGTCCAGCTGGCTCTGCGCCGCCGCCAGGGCGTGCTCGAGCTCATCCGCCTGACCGGCCGCCGTGCGCAGCTGATCGCGCTCGGTCGCGGCCGACTGCAGGCTCGCCGTCAGCCGCTCCACCTCGCTCTGGCGCGCCGCCAGCTGCTCCGCGTTCCTCGCCGCCTGTCCCCGGCTCTCGTCCAGCTGGCTCTGCGCCGCCGCCAACGCCTTTTGGAGTTCCCCCACCTGGTCGGCCGCGGCCGCCGCAGCGGTACGCGCCCCGTCGAGCCGCGTGCGGAGTTGGTCGCTCTCGCCCGTCACGACCTCCCCGACCGCGGCGGGCAGGCGAAGCACCCATGGCGGTGGCGCATAAATGGTGGCAGCCGCGCCGAGACCGGCGATGACCAGCGCCGGCGCAAACAGTGCGTCCCGCCGCCACAGGTGGGCGAAGGTCGCGCGCAGCGTGGGCGAAGCCAGAACCGGATTCACGCCGTTTCAACCCAGGCCCGGTCGCTTTGCCAGCGCAAAGACAGGCGCGCCGGATCTTGGCCACGCGCCTTGATCATCTCATCCGCCGTGGCCTCTTCAATCCAACGGATGACCTCGCGGGTGCCATAGCCCTCAAGGGCCGTCCAACGCCGGAGCGCTTCATTGACGAACGACGCGTCGATGCCGGTAATCTCGACGCCGTAGGAGCGGCTGATCCGCCCGACGTGAGCAGCGACGATCGCCGCCCGCGCCTGATCTGTCAGCGGTGCGAGCGTGGTCACGAGATCGATGCGGGCGAGAAATTCGGGCGCGAAGTAATCGCGCAACGCATCCTTGGTCGAGCGGATCAGTTGCTCGGGTTGATCTTTGAACTGCTGGTAAATAGCGGCAAGGCTGGTGCCAGCGGCGTTCGACGTCAAGATGACCACAGCATCGGTCGCGCTGACCCGGGTGCCATCGCTCTGCTCCGTGCAGACCCCCTCATCGAGCAGGGACAGCAGGAGCTTTGCGAGCGGGGCGTTGGGCGAGGGCACCGCTTTTTCGATCTCATCGAACAGCAGCACCGAGCGCGGCATGGCGCGAAGATGCGCGGTCAGCGCGCCCCACGAGCTCGAGCCGGCGTACCCCTTCGGGGAGCCGATCAGCGTCTGCAGCCCGGCCTCCCCAATCACGTTGGCGCAGTCGATGCGGAACAGACTGTGGCTGCCGTAGACGAAGTCGGCGATCGCCTTGGCCATCTCGGTCTTGCCGGTCCCGGTGGGTCCGCTCAGCAACGCGGTAAAGACCGGCTTGCCGCGCCGGCTTTGTGCCATGCGGCGATAGATGCCGCGGGCCAGCTGATCGGCAACCAGCTCCTGGCCGAGCACGCGGGAGCCCAGGTAGCGCCGCGCCGCCTCGGGGTCGATCGTCAACGGCGGCTCGCGGACACCGATGGTGCCGATAATTGGTGGCGGAGACTGGAGGCGTTCGATCGGGAGCGTGAACGGCAGCCACCCCGAGTTGAGCCCGTCGAACCAGGACCAGCCTGGTGATGGCGTAGGCCAGCCCGAGCAAGGCAAGCAGCGGCAAGGTCGCCCGGACGGCCGCGCTATTGAGCCACCATCCCGCGATTGCGACGATGGCAACTAGTCCTTGCCAGAAGAATGGACTGCGCAGGGCGATCACGGCTGCAATCTCATGCGATGCGGGATCTCAGTTCGCGGGAACATTGCTGGCTCATTGCTATCCGCTCGTGGTCTGGACGACGCGGTAGCCGACCGTGACCGTATCGTTGGGCAGCGTGCTGGCCAAGCGCCGCCTGAGGAAATCGAGATAGTCGCCGATCGGCTCGACGCTCGCGCGCTGACCTTCGTAAAGCGGCCGCTCGGACAGAAAAACCACCAGCAGATCACGCCCGAAAGGCGCGCTGATCTGAAAGGTCTGAGCGTGTGCCTTTGGCTCCCCGAGCACCAGTCGCTCGCCCGCCGACAGCTGGTTGCGGGGATAGGCCCGCGACGGCAGCATATGCACGACGCTGCCGTCATGGACGAAATAGTCGATGGCGGCGTATCGCGGCTCGCGGGATCGGAGGCAGTTCCACCACCAGGTATTCGGCGTTTCGGAAGACCTGCTTGGGCGTTCCCGTGGCATCTCTCAACACCACCTCTGCCGGCGGCGCCACGTTCGCGGCTGCCGCCGCGATCAGGTCGAGGACCGCGCACAGCTGCGGTTCGAGCGGGGTGAGGTCGAGGGTGACGCCCCGATGCTCGATCAGCCCCGCAATTCCCCCATCCTCAAGGCTGGTCCCGGCGGGCCGGTAGCCGGCCGCGACCAGGCGGCCGCGCTCGTCCCGGGCCAGGACCGGCGTGCCGCAGTTCGTGGGCGGCAGGAGCGTGCTCAGCTGAGCGAACTGCTCGGGCGCCGGCGCTACCCCGGCGACCGCCGGCTCCGTGCCCGGCGCGGCCGGCAGCTTGGGCAATTCCTTGACCGGCTGGAAGCGCGCCGCCAGGTCTTGAGCGCGCTCCACCGCATCCGGCGCGAGATCCGCCCCGACCGCCTCGCGCAGGGCGGCCGCCAGCAGCGGTATCCGCCCCTCGCCGGCGGTGGCGAGCGTCAGCCACTCGTAGCTCCGTTCGAGATCCTTCGGCAGACCGAGACCCGCAGCGTAGAAGAGGCCGAGCCGGTACTGCGCCTCCTGGTGTCCGCGTTCGGCGGCAAGCCGCATGTACTGCGCCGCCTGCTCGATGTCATGCCCGACCGTGTCGGCCTGCTCGTACCGAGTGCCGAGCTCGAACAGCGCCTGCGGATCACCGCCGCTCGCGGCCTTGCGGAGCGCGTCCAATTCCACAGCGGGCACCCAGCCCGGGAACGCCGCCACGACCGAAATGGCCAGAACAGCCCGCCAGAACAGCCAAACTGCCCAAACCGCTGGCGGCTGATGGATCAAACTGCGATTGGGCCGCACGATGGTGCACTCACCCGCGACGTCTGCTCGCATCCTTGCGACCAAAGACTAGGCTCGGTTCCGAAGCTGCGCAACGACGGCGTGGATCGGGTGGCGTAGCGCGCGACCCGGCCTGGAGCCGAGGCCCATCGGATCGCCGCGAGATCAGCTCATTGCGCCGCGGCGACGGACGACTGAGCCACTCCAGCGGTCTCCTGGCGTAAGTGGTTCCCTGAGGCCGGGAACTCAGGTCGGCGAGATGCTTGAGCTCCTGGAGCTTCCGACCGGCCCAGCGGCAACTCGAAGCGGGCAGCCCTCTGTGTGGGGAATCCCGCGAGATCCCCGCGCTCAGGGTCGTTAGCGCATTTCCGTGAGCGCCCAGCGCCCCTGAACGTCGCTGCGGACCCACGCCCAGCCGAGGGGCCAAGGTCCTCGATACGAGCCATGCGCCGGGCCGCGCATAGGTGGCAAGCAAGAGCAGGAATGGACCGAGTGATACGACCTCGCTCCAGTCGACCCGACTTCAGCCTGACGCGCCTCCGTTGATCACCCGCACGCGGCGATTGACGGCGGCCTCCGGATTGGCCGGGTCGAGAAGGTCTTTCTTGCCCTTGCCGACCGCCACCAGGCGTTGCGGCTCGATATGATGCTGCTCGACCAGATAATCGCGCACGGCGTCCGCCCGCCGTTCCGAGAGCGCTTGATTGTAGGGGTCGGAACCGGTCGCATCGGTATGCCCCTCAAGCACGAACTTGTAGCCATCGAGGTCGGAGCTCATCGCCGTGGCCAGGTTGTCCAGAATCTTCTGCGCCGTTGGCGTGAGGTTGGCGGAGTTGAACTCGAAGTTGACGGCCAGGTCCGCGGCCGGCCGCTCGTCTTCAAGCTCGGTCATCGGTTTGGCGGTGATGCCGCGCATCTGCGGTTGCGGCGAAAGCGCCTCGGACAGTTGGCTGGGCGTCGGGACGCCCTGCATCAGATTTTTCGCCCCGGCGAAAGCGGGCTCGCCGCTTGCGAGGCCGCAAGCACCGAGCCAACAGACGAGCGACAGCCGCAGGAAATTACGCATGTCGGCACTCCCCACCGCTACGTTGCAATGCTCGATATGCTAGTCTGAAATCGCCCATCACGCAATTCCATCCGAGGCCGCCGATCGGCAAGCCAGCGGCGTTCGGGCCGTCGGGACCGGCCGTCCGCAGGTAGCTCAGGGCGACCTCTCCACGGTCTTCAGAATCAGGAGCGAAGCGATCGGCCGGTCACTGACGCTCGCGTCCAGCGCTTGCTTCAGGGCAGCCAGATAGGCCTCGGCCGGCTCGACCACGGGCCTCGCCTCGGCGAACAGTGGCCTCTTGGCGGCAAGGCCGAGGATCATCTCCTGGCCGAATGGGCGGCCAATCGGATAGGCGATCCGCTGATTCGAGCGCTTGTCGCCGATGAAGAACGTGCTGCTGGCCGGGCGGGGCGTCTGGTAGGCCTCCGCCGGCACCATGCGGCTTTTCAGGTCCGGCGCCGGCGCGAGATGTGCGACGTGACCGTCGGCGGTAAAGTAGTCGACCGTGGGATAGCTCGTGAAATCGGGGGTGGCGATCTCCAGCACCAGACGCTCGCCCTCAGCCAGCCGGTGATCGGCAAGCCCCCGATAGCAGCCGGCCCCGGCGGCGCAGGCGCCATCGATCGGTGGCACGAGCTGGAGCAGCCGCGGCACGTGGGGCAGCGTCCGGTCATTGAGGAAGTTCAGGAAGGGACACATCGGCAGCGGGCCGGCCGCCTCCGAAAAGCGGACCGCGGCGTCGCCCAGGATCGCGCGCGCCCGCGCGGCCAGGGCGGAGCGGTCGGCCTCGGCGCCGACGTAGCCGACCACCTGCTGGCCATCCACGCCATCCTCGACCTCGATCCGGGAGCAGGGCATCCCCGCCGCCTCCTGCACGAGCCCGAGCAGCGGGTCGGCGGCCGAAGTCGTGGTGTGATCCTCGCCGGCAACCGCCGGCGGGCCGGCCGGTGGCGTCGGGGCGCCGCCGACCACCTCGATGTCGACCTTCGCCCCGGCGGTCGCGCCGTAGCTGTCGCTGATCCGATAGCCGACGGCCACCTGTGCGCTCTCGCCTGGCTGCAGGGCCGCGAGGGCGCCTGCGGGCTCGTAGCGGACGCGATTTTCGACGATGCTGGCCTGGCCAGGGCCGCCGTTCAGGATCTCCGCCGATATGACCCGCAGCGGGTCGCCGTCCGGGTCGGAATCGTTGGCCAGCACGTCGATCGTCGCCGCCTCGCCGTTGCGGACCGTCGCCCGGTCATCGTTCGCGACCGGCGGCCGGTTCACCGGCCAGAAGTAGAGGGCGGCAAGGCCGCCGCCGAGGGCCAGCGCGGCGATCACGCCGAGCGCCGCACCGATCGGGATCCGCCGGCGTGGCTTCGGCCTCGTGCTCTGCCGGCGTTCGGCGGGCTCTGCCTCGAGCGCAGCCAGCAATTCCCGGCCCGACTGGAAGCGGCGCGCCGGATCCTTCTCGAGCAGCTTCTCGACCGCGGCCGCGACCTGCGGCGGCGTCTCGGGCGCGAGGCGGCGCACCGGCAGGGCCTGGTCCTGCGTGATCTGGGTGCTCAGCGCGACCAGGGTCTCGCCCGGGAAGGCGTAGCGGCCGGTCAGCATCTCGTACAGCGTGGCACCGAGGGAGAACAGATCCGAGCGGGCGTCCGCGCGCTCGCCGCGGATCTGCTCGGGCGACATGTAGCGGGGCGTGCCCAGCATCTGCCCGTGCTGGGTGAGCTGCGCCGTCTCCGGCTGGTCGATCACCGCGATGCCGAAGTCGGTGAGCTTCGGGGTCAAAAGATCGCGCGCCAGCAGGATGTTGCTGGGCTTGATGTCGCGATGGACGCGACCGTGGGTGTGGGCGTAGTCGAGCGCCATGGCGAGCGCTTTGGCGGTCGCCACCGCCTGGGCGGGCGGCAGGCCACCGCGCTCCTTGAGCAGCCGGGCCAGCGAGGGCCCCTCGACCAGCTCCATGTCGATGAACGGTTCCGGCGCGCTCTCGACGTTGTAGATGATCACGATGTTGGGATGGTTGAGCGCGCCGGCGGCGCGCGCTTCGCGAAAGAAGCGGTCCAGGACCTCGCGATCGCCGCGCCATGCCTCCTTCAGGATCTTGAGCGCGACGTAGCGGTCGTGGCGCTCATCGTAGGCCTTGTAGACGCGCGCCATGGCGCCTTCGCCGAGCAGGCCCTCGATCCGGTAGCGCCCGAAGGAACTCTCCGAACTCATTCGGAGCGCCTGTTTTTCGTGAGCCGGTTGGGGGCGACGCTGGACGCACAGATTGCCGAATTCAAACCTCAGCTCCGCTCGCGGCCGTCCTGGCGGGCGCGGTTGCCAGGGCAGCCGATTCACATCGACCGAGATTATAGTTAAAAGGCCTTGTCAACGACAGGATATGTGATCTGCTTCACACCCAAATCGCGTTCCGCCCGCTGTAGTCGGGCGAGAAGCGCGCAGCCAACCGCCCGAGGACGCCCGCATGCCCATTCAGCGCTCGGTCAACGTCAAGACGGCGCTCGGCGACGCCCTGGCCTTCCATCACATGACGGGCAGCGAGGAGATCAGCCGGCCGTTCGCGCTCGAGCTGGTCCTGGTGAGCGAGGACATGACGCTGGCATTGGATGCCCTGCTGGGCACGCCGGTGACCATCGCGCTCGAGCTCGACCAGGGGGCGAAGCGCTATTTCCATGGCCTGGTCAGCGACTTCGCCTACGTCGGCACGGACAACGAGCTCGCCTGCTATCAAGCGACGATCCGCCCCTGGCTCTGGTTTCTGACCCGCACCTACGACTGTCGCATCTTCCAGAACCGGACGGTGGTCGAGATCATCAAGACCATCTTCGAGAAATATCCGACCCACCAGTTCGAGGACCGTCTCACCGGGCAGTACGCGCCGCGCGTCTATTGCGTCCAGTATCGTGAGAGCGATTTCGACTTCGTCAGCCGGCTGATGGAGAGCGAGGGCATCTGTTACTTTTTCAAGCACGAGGACGACCGGCACACTCTGGTGCTCGCCAACTCGCCGCAGGCGCACGAGAGCTTTAAAAACTACGCCGAGGTGCCGTTCTTCCCATTGGACAAGCTTGCCCGGCGCGAGCGCGACCACGTCTACGAGTGGCAGGTACGCTCGGTGGTCGAGCCGGGGACCTATGTGCACACCGCCTACGATTTCGAGAAGCCGAAGGCCGACCTCGCGG
This sequence comes from uncultured Alphaproteobacteria bacterium, assembly GCA_963756905.1. Taxonomy (GTDB): domain Bacteria; phylum Pseudomonadota; class Alphaproteobacteria; order Geminicoccales; family Geminicoccaceae; genus DATAOG01. Next base: position 23,831 of record CAVWPO010000033.1, on the reverse strand, counting down.
CCAAGCTCGCGCGGCCGATGCCGCATGCGTTGAGCGCGGGCGAGGTCTACGACTACCCGGGCCCGCACGTCGATCTCGGCGAGGGCGACCGGATCGCCCGCCTCCGACTCGAGGCCTCGCAGGCCACTCACAAGCGCGTCTCGGGCGCCGGCACCGCGGCCGGCCTGGTGAGCGGCTACACCTTCAAGCTGACGCAGTATCCCCGCCCCGATCAGAACGCCGAGCACCTGCTCCTGAAGGTCGGGCATGAGCTTTGGGAGCCGACCTACCGCACCGGCATGTCCGGCGAGGACGAGCACTATCTGTGCACCTTCGAGGCGATGCCGGCGAACCTGACCTTCCGCCCGCCACGGGTGACGCCGAAGCCGGTCGTCCAAGGCCCGCAGACGGCGATCGTCACCGGTCCCGCCGGCGAGGAGATCTGGCCCGACAAATACGGCCGCGTCAAAGTCCAGTTCCACTGGGATCGCCTCGGCAAGCACGACGAGAGCAGCTCCTGCTGGGTGCGGGCCTCGCAGCTCTGGGCCGGCCCGTCGTTCGGCGGCATCCACATACCCCGGATCGGCCAGGAGGTGATCGTCGACTTCCTCGAAGGCGACCCCGATTGCCCCCTGATCACCGGCCGGGTCTACAACGCGATGGCGATGCCGCCTTACGGCCTGCCGGCCAACGCCACCCAGTCCGGCATCAAGAGCAATTCGAGCAAGGGCGGCGGCGGCTCGAACGAGCTGATGTTCGAGGACAAGAAGGGCGCGGAGCTGGTCTATCTCCACGCCCAGAAGGACGAGAGCATCGTGGTCGAGCACGACAAGAGCGAGAAGGTCGGCCACGACGAGACGATCTCGATCGGCCACGACCGGACCGAGACCGTGGGCCACGACGAAAAGCTCACGGTCGGCAACGACCGGACCCGAAAGGTCGTGGCCAACGAGACGGTCACCATTGGCTCCAACCAGACGATCAGCGTTGGCGGCAATCGCAGCGACACGGTGGACAGGAACGAATCGCGCACGGTGCTGATCGCGCAGGATCAGACGGTGGGCGCCGCGCGCAGCGTGAACGTAGGCCTGACCCAAAGCCATGAAGTTGGGGTCAATGATACCTGGGGGGTCGGCGTCGACCGGAGCGCGCAGATCGGCAGCAACGATTCGCTGAACGTCGGCAAGGATCGCAGCGCCGAGGTGGGCAGCAACGACAGCCTGACGGTCGGCAAGGACCGTTCGGCCTCGGTCGGCGAGAACGACACGCTGAGCGTCGGCAAGGACGCGACGACGACGGTCGGCAAGAAGCTGGTGGTCAGCGCCGGCGACGAGGTCAGCATCACCACCGGCAAGGCCAGCATCGTGATGAAGAAGGACGGCACGATCACGATCTCGGGCAAGGACATCACGATCGATGGCTCGGGCAAGATCAACGCGAAGGCGAGCAGCACGATCACCATGAAGGGCGACAAGATTTTGCAGAACTGACGCGGGGGAGATGGGCATGAGCAAGCAGATCATGGAGCTGGAGCCCGAGGCGGAGATGGAGCCCGGGGCGGAGCTGGAGCCCGGGGCGGAGGCGCGCGCGCAGCGGGCCACGACCGCCGGCGGCGTGGCGATCGGGCTGCTGATGGGCTTCGACGAGGCGGCAGCACCCCTGGTCGTCTACCCCGGCAACCCGAACGAGGAGGCGGTCCCGGCGCGGGCCACGGCGCGGCTCTCATCGGCCGACGTCGGCTGCGAGGTAGCGCTCCTGTTCGAGGACGGCGACCCTGCGCGGCCGCTGCTGATCGGCCGCATCCTGAAGGGTGCCGATCCGGTGCGCACGCGCCTGCGCGAGCTCGAGATCCAGATGGCCGATGAGCGCCTGCAACTCAGCGCCCGGCGCGAGGTCGTGATCCGCTGCGGCAAGGCCAGCATCACGCTGACCCCCGCCGGCAAGGTCCTGATCCGCGGCACCTACATCTCGAGCCGCTCCTCGGGCGCCAACCGGATCAAGGGCGGCTCGGTGCAGCTGAACTGAGGCGCGGCCCGTGGCCGCGATTCTGCGCAACATCGTCGAGCAGCACGCCGAGGAGGCGGCCTTCCTCTGGCTTTTGCGCGCTGCCGCGGTCGATGCGCCGCACTACGCGCTCCGCCACCTCGCGCGCCTGGACGAGCGGGTCGAGGCGCACGTCGACGGCCTGCGGGTCGCGGGCGAGGCGGGCTTCGAGATCGCGCTCGCGCAGCTGGCGGCGCACCAGGAGGCGGGCGAAGTGTTCGCAGCCGGCGTGCTCGCTCTGGAGAGCGGCGATGCGTGAGCGCATCGATCCCCTGGTCGACCTGATCGAGGAGATACCCGAAGCCAGGCGGGGCCTTGCCGGCGCGATCGGCTGGTGCGCGCCGGATCTGCTCAAGCCGACGGTCCGCCCCTGGCTCGATTCCGGCCGCCCGCTCGAGCGCTGGCTGGGCCTGGTCGCCTGCTCGCTGCACCGCGCCGATCCGGCCTCGCGGCTTGGGCGGTTCCTCGCCGACCCGTCGGCGCTGGTGCGGGCCCGGGCCCTTCGGCTCGTGGGCGAGCTCGGCCGCGCCGACCTCGGCCCGGAGCTGCGCACGGCACTCGAGCGCGAGGCCGATGCCGACTGCCGCTTCTGGGCCGCCTGGTCGGCGGCCCTGGTCGGCGAGCGCGGCCCGGCCGGCCCGGTGCTGATGGCCGAGGTCGAGGCCGGAGGCTGCCACCGCCAGCGCGCGCTCGAGGTCGCCGTGCGCATCATGTCGCCGGCCGAAGCCAGGGCCTGGCTCAGCCGCCTCAACGGCGATCCCGCCCACGCCCGCACGGTGGTGACCGCCACCGGCCACCTCGGCGATCCGGTCGCGGTGCCCTGGCTGATCTCGAAGATGGCGACGCCCGAGCTCGCGCGCGTCGCCGGCGAGAGTTTTTCCCTGATCACCGGCGTCGATCTCGCCTACGACGACCTCGAGACCGACGCCCCGCAAGACTTCCAGTCCGGCCCGACCGACGAGCCCTCCGATCCCAACGTCGACCTCGACCCGGACGACAACCTCCCCTGGCCCGACCCCGCCCTGATCCAGACCTGGTGGCAGGACAACGCCGCCCGCTTCCCCGCCGGCACCCGCCACCTCCTCGGCCGCCCGATCGACGAAGCCGCCTGCCACCACGCCCTCACCGCCGGCTTCCAACGCCAACGCCGCGCCGCGGCATATGAACAACTAGCGCTTGCACGCCGCGACAGTAACCTCCCGACCCAGATCGGCGGCAATCCGTTGTTCAACTGGCGCCATGCGGCGCGAGCGCAGAAGCGATTGGATCTAGCGTCGTCATGATCGCGAATTCTCGTGCAGCCCTATAACTTGAAGCGTCAATTTTGTTCAGAATTGTCGGGTCAGATAAAGTCAGCGACCAGCATATCTGAAACTATCGTTCCAACTGCTATGGGACCACAATTTCGGTCCATCCCGTGCCGTCAAAGGCGACAACGTGCCGTGCGCCGATTGACCACAGCCAACCATCAGCGGCGCTGAGGCGGCCGCACGTCAAGGGCGGAGTGATGTCGAACGTAACAGGCTCGAGGACACGGTCAACTAGTTGAAACAGCGAAGTCATGCTCGAGACATAGAGGCGATCTTTAAACCAGGCGAGATCCCAGAAGTCCTCGGCCGTCTCGTCTTGATCAATCGCGCGCCAGCGATCGTTGCGACCCTCGAGTAGCAGACTATCCTGGCCGCAGCAGTATACCGTACCGTCGCGAGCGCAGCACACGGCCGTCAGCACACGGTTAGTGGGCGAGGCGATGGTATGCCAGTGCGCGCCGTCGAAGCGGCAAATGGCACCTTTCCAGCCCACGGCATAGATCTCCTCGCTGTGGAAACCAGCGATCGCCTCAAGGTCGTGACGGGCCAGTTGATCTCCCGCGACGTCTCGCCACCGACGATCGTGGTCGCGGCGCAGCGCCAGCCCGCGCATGCCGACCGTGTAGGCCCGCCCGTCGATGGCGCCGACGGCGCGCACCACCGCGCCACTCGCATCGGGTGTCGGCGATGCCAGGTCGTCGAACAGGTTACCGATCGCTTCGTCGCGGTGACCCAAAATCGCATAGTCGCCCGTTTGGCCGACCGCAACGAACTCGGCAACTGGCACCTGCGCCGCACAGACAGAGATCAGGTTCCAATCGACGGCGCGCTCCTGCCAGCCTGTGCTGAGATCGTGAACCGCAATCGGAGTGAAAGTTTCATCCCGATCGCTTCGGGCTTCGTCTTCGCAAATCAAAACAGCGCGCTCGGCCTCCAGAAGACAGCCGGTGCGAATCCGGAAGGTGGTAGGGAGCGTTAGCCGTTTCATCGGTGTCTCCATAGTATTGTCCGCGTTAGGGACTGTGTCCCCAACTCTTGTAAAGTTGCTTGGATGCCTGCGGTTGCTCAATTTCTACCTTAACTTCGGTCGAAGACTCGACCTCCATGCTGCGGTGAATGCGGCGCAACTGCGCCTTGATGCATTTCTTGCTGCATTCGGGGAAAAGTTGCTCCACGGCCTCGGCGCCGATGTCTTCGGCCTCTCCACAGCTGTAGGTCGTACCTGTGGGTGGTCGCTTGCCGCCGAATTTCGCTATCACGAGATCGGCTTGCTTTGCGTGTACAAGGCCGTGGGCGCCGCTCGCCTTCCCGCCAGTTGCGCAGATGCAAGGGGCAGCATCCTCATCATACTTGCTGCAACCTTTCATCATGGCACCGGCGGGCCGCTTGCCGTCTACTTTCGCAACGAACTTATCCTTAAAAAATCCGGCCTTCGGCACGAGGTGATGGGGCGTTTGGGGGGCACAGCACTTTTGCTTGTCCCAAGGTACTAACATGCAACGGGCCGCTTTATTGCATGAAATTTTGCGAATCTTCTTCTCGTACGACATGTGCGCAGCATTGATGGCGTCCTGCCGCTTGCGCCAAGCCGGGGAGCCCTCCGGTCCGCCGGGCATTGCCTCAGCTTGTTCGATCTCGGTCGGCTTCGGACATTTGACGTCTCCCTTCTTGTCCGGCTTGCAATCCTGCTCGACTGCCTTCAACTCGTTTTCGCAACTCTTCAGCCCTTTGGCCATCGCTATACGGTCGGTATACGGCCAGCTCGGTGTGTTGCAGGTCGGCGAAGCATGATTGTGGGTCGTCATGTCGAGGTGGCGGACGGCATTCTCGCCCTCGATCTTGACGTCCATCGACCAAGCGATGAAGTAGACCTTGCCGCGATTGACGCTCGTCACGACACCCTTCTTGGCCGCGCAGCCGGCCTCGTCGCCCATGCTCTTCTTGAAGTAGCTCTTGTTCTTGAGCATGATCTCCTTGCCGGAGATCTTGCACGGTCTTGCTGCCGTCGGTCGTGTCGCTGGCCAGGCCGGTATTCGGGTACGGGATCGGGCACGCCGGGCGGAGTGGCCGGATTTTCCGGCGGCGTCATGCAGACGTCCGGAAAGGCGCAGATTGACTTGCCGTCGCCGGCCTTGCAGGAGATCTCGCGGTTGTTGGCGAAGACGTCGTTGGCCATCAGGCGCGACCTTCGGCGCTCGAGAGCACGAGCGCGGCGCGTCGGCCGTCGTCGTTGCCGCAATGGGCGAGCACCGGGTCGCCGGCGGCGTAGCCCTTGCGTGCCGCGGAGAGCGCGACGGCCAGCATGCACGGCACGGCGGCGGCGCCGATCTCGCCGATGCAGTCGGCGGGATGCCAGAGGTCCTGAAACTCGTGCCGGCTCGCGCAGGATGCGCGAGACCGCGCGAGCGCCGCTTCCTTGAACGCATATTGCTCGCCGCTGAGGTCGGCGATGCGATAGTCGATCTCGCGCCATCGTCGAGCCCGGCCGCCGCCGAGCGCCTGCTGAGCGCCGTGACCATGCCGTCGGCGCGCAAGCGGCTCTTCCGATTCGATGGTCGCGCGCTCCATGGCGAAGCCGATGCCGAGGCAGAGCAGACCGCTGCCGGCGTCGGGCGGGCCGACCAGCAGCGCGCGCGCCGGCTTCGCCGGGGATGAAGCCGTTCGAGTTCTCCGGCGTCAGCAGGCGCTCGCGTTCGTCGTAGGCGCGAAGCGTGGCGGCCACCAGATAGCTGTCGACGCCGGCGACGATGACCTGGCGAAAGCCGTCCTCGTGGATCATCCGGCTGGCGTGGTGGAGCGCGGTCGCGCCGCCGACCCGGCCCTGGGCGATCACCCGCGACTCCGGGTGGAAGCGCACGCCGAGAAGGCCGCAGGCCTCGAGGAACAGGGGGTTGCCGAGGCCCTCGAGCCGGCCCGGCCGATCCTCCTCGGCGACGCACATCAGGACCGGGATGCTCTCGGGCGGCACGTCGGGCACGAGGTCCAGGCATTCGCGCAGCGGGCCGGCGAGCAGGCGCGCGAGCCTGGCGATGCCGCGCCAGGGCTCCTCGAGCGGCACCTCGCTGCCGATGATCCACTCGCCGCCGCGGGCGATGAAGCGGGTCTCCTGGAAGTTGTCGAGGCGCGCGCGGATCGCGGCGCAGCTCGCTTCGGCGGTGAGGCCGACGCCGGTCATCATGCCGCAGCCGAGGATCGCGACCGGCGCGGTCATGCTTCCTCCTCTTCGCCGCGGCGCGCCCGCGCCATGGCGCCGAGCGAGGGGTAGTAGGTCCTTGCCGAGCTCGCGCGCGCGCCACCAGGCGCGCGACATCTGGCCGACCACGACCTGCACGATCTCGAACATGTTGCGCTTGAGCGGCAGGCTCGCGCGCCAGGTGAGGAGCGCCCGGCGCTGGTCGGGCTCGATCAGGATCGTGTCGAGCACCGCCTGCTTCTGCTCGTGGCCGCCGCGCTTGTGGAAGAAGACGACCGGCACCTCGAGCTGCGGCAGGCGGAAGCGGGTGCGGCCCTCGGGCGTGAGGTTGGCGAGGATGACCTCCTCGCCGCCCTTGGGGTGGTCGATCTGCTGGTCCTCGGGGGCCGCCTGGTAGTAGCGCACGTCGAAGTCCGCCGGCAGGAACGGGAAGACGTTGTCGATCCAGTCCTGATCGTAGGTGCCGGCGTAGCGGTAGCGCGGCACCCAGTTGCGCCCGCGCACGCCGAAGCCCATCGGCCGGTAGTCGCCCCAGGGCGCCCTGACCGGGTCCGCCGGGTCCTCGGTCGCGGGCAGGGGCGCGCCCGGAATCCGGCTCTGGTTGCGGACCCGGTGCCAGCCCCGGCCGACCGGGTTGGCTGTGTAGCTGTCGGGCAGCTCCTCGTCCGGGTCGAGGTTGTCGACGCCGCCGAAGGCGTGCTCGTAGGTGATGGGCTTCGTGACGAAGGGCTCGGGCGCGGAGGGGCCGAGCGTGGCGCCGCGCTGCAGCCAGACCCGGTCGCCCACGACGTCGAACACCTTGGACCAGCCGTCGATCTTGACCCCGACCGGCACGCGCGGCGAGGGCCGGCCGCCCGGCGCGTGGGCGGTGGCGTTGAGGAGGATGTCGCAGCGGGGCTTGGTCAGGGCGAAGTCGACCTCGTAGCGCGGCGAGGAGTAGCCGGGCGCGCCGAAGAACTCGTCCGCCATGATCAGCGGCGCCTGCTCCTCGGCTAGCACGCAGGGCTCGCCGTCGCGCTCGGGGAAGGCGAAGGTGCCCTTGACCGCGACGACCAGGTGCTCGCGCGCCGAAGGCTCGATGCCCATGGTGTAGGCGGCCTGCATCCTGGTGGCGTTGATCAGCTCCATCGCCCGGCCCCTATTCCGGCCGCCCGCGCGGCAGCGTCGCGGTGAGGGCCTGGTCTGCGTCCTCCTCGCAGCGGACCAGGATCAGGGTCAGGTTGTCGCGCGCCGGCCTCGTCGAGCGTCCGGGCGCGGAGCTCCTCGGCCGCGGCCTCGAGCTCGGCCGACCGCAGCACCGCCTCGATCTCGGCGTCCTCGAGCTCGCCGGTCAGGCCGTCGCTGCACAACAGGAACAGATCGCCCGCGGCCACGCGGTCCTGCACGACCTCGACCTCGAGCCCGTCACCGACCCCGATCGCCCGGGTGATCCGGCTGCGCAGGGGATGGCGGCGCGCGGCCTCGGGTGCGAGCTCGCCGCGCTCGACCATCTCCTGGACCAGGCTGTGATCGCGGCTGAGCTGCTGCAGGCGGCCGGCGCGCAGCCGGTAGAGCCGGCTGTCACCCGCCCACAGGCCCGCGAAGTGCTCCTCGAACACCAGCAGCACCACGACCGTGCTGCCGCAGACCCGCTCCGGCCCGCCGAGACGCTGCAGCTCCTCGTGGCATTGGCCGAGCGCCGCCTGGACGAGGCGCGCGAGCGTCGGCGCGTCCGGCGCCGGCGGCAGCTCGCCCAACCGCGAGGTGATGAGGCGGCTCGCACGATCGCCGAGCTCGTGACCGCCCATGCCGTCGGCGACTGCCCACAGGCCGAGCTCGGGCCGCTCGAGGAAGCTGTCCTCGTTGAGCGTGCGGACGTGGCCGACGTGGCTGCGGACCGCGGATCGGAAGGCAAAGCCGCTCATGCGCCGACCTCGCTCAGGCCGCGCGCGGCGAAGTCGCCACCCAGCATCGCGGCGAATGCCCCGGCGGGCGGCAGCCCGGCGGCCGCGAGCATGACCGGCGGCATCCGCGCCGAGCCCTCGCTCCACCACAGGCTGCCGGGCGGGGCGAGATCGGCGAGCCGGCCGAGCAGCGCCGCCGCGCCCGCCGCGCCCTCGAGAGCGGCGACCAGTCCCCGTTCGAGCTCGGCCCGCGAGGGGGCCGGCGCCGGCGGCGGCCCGCCCAGGCGCTCGAGATCGGCGAGCAGCGGGTCGATCCCACCCTCGATCTGGAGCGCCGCCCGGGCCAGCGCCTCGGCGCCGGCATACCAGTTGGCCGCGGCCGTTTTCAGCGCGAAGGGCCCCGTGCCCTGGGGCAGCGGGCAGGCGAGCGTCAACGGGAAATAGCGGCCGACCCGATCGACGCTCGGCATCAGGACGCCGGCCATGGCATCCGGGCCACAGACGCCGGCGGACCAGCGCATAGTGCCACAGCGGGCTCGTGAGGTAGACCTCGAGCCAGGCCTCGCCCAGCAGCTCGCGGCTCGCCCGGATGCCATCCTGCAGCCAGCTGTCCCAGGCCTTGACGAAGTCATGCGGCAGGCCGCGGCTGAGGAAATCGCCGAAGGCCGGCAGCTTGCCGAACAGCCCCGGCGCCATGCTCAGATCCCGGACGGGCATCGGAACCCGCCCAACAGGCTGAGATCGAAGGGATTGTAGACGCTCGCCGCGCGCAGCTCGAAACGCGCCCAGTGGCCGCCGGCCGACAGCGTCAGGTGGAACAGATCGGGCTGGGCACTCGGCTCGAACGTGCCTTCCCGCAGCAGCCGGAACCAGGACCACGCGCCCTCGCGGGTCAGCACCGCGGGGGCCGCCTGGCTGACCGGGAAGAAGGTCAGCCGCACGATGTTGCTGCCGCCCGGCCCTGGCCAGACCATCGGCACGGGATGGGTCGGGTCATGGCGGTAGCTCACCTGCTGGCCGTCGAGATCGAGCAGCACGCGCGCCGCGCCGGCATCCATGTCGACGGGCCTGAGGGTAAAGCTCGCCTGCGGGTTGGCGCCGCCTGCAAACATGCCGTCGCGAATCCGCCGCGCCCGCTCGAGCTGGGCCAGCGCGGCATTCGAGAGGTTGAGATCCTCCCGCCAGCGCCACGGCCGGCGGGCGGTGTCGACCAGCGGCTGCAGATTGGCGTTGATGAAACCGTCGATCGCGGCGCCCGGCGCGAACAGGCGGCCGAAGTCGGCCAGATCGACGTCGATTGCGCTGTCCAGTTGAAACGGAAAGCGCCCGGTGAGCGCCTTCGTGCAGACCGGCAGCACGTCCGTCTGCCAGACGGCGTTGAGCTGACGGGCGACCGCGCCGCCGCCGAGCACCGAAGCCTGCTGGGCCACGCCGCCGAGCCAGCCGTCGAGCGGCGCGGGCAGCCGGCCGGCCTCCTGCGCGAGCGGCTTGGTCACCCCGGCGATGCCGCCGCGCTCGAGCATCGCCTTCTCCGGATTGGGGCTGGTGGCCACCGTCTGCAGCTCCTGGAACAGGCGGCCGAGGACCGCGGTCGCGTCGTCGATCGCCGGCGGCGCCCCTTGTGTCCCTTCGACGACCTTGACCAGGTAGCCGAAATGCTCGGCCACCGGTGCCCCTGGCACGGCACCCTCGGGCGCGCCGCTGCCGGCGAGCGCGGCCAGTTTGGCGGCAGCGCCGCCGACCTTGCCCAGGAGCTTGGTCCCCTTCTTGAGCGCGGTGTCGGCTGCGGCCGCCTGCGCGTCTGCGTTCTCGGGCGCGCGCGTCAGCTGCGTCTCGGCGACGATACCGGCGAGCAGAAGCTTCATCGCCGATGTCGGCCCCGAGAGGTCCTTGAGCGCATCGACGGCGGACGGCAGATCGCCGAGTGGCGCGAGGGTCACATCCGCCAGCAGCTGCTGCCATGCGGCGATGTCGTCGTCGTAGTAGAGCTTCAGGACGTCGGCCTGGAGCTGCTCGATCTCCGCCTTGCTGCGCTCGGTCGGCGCGCCGGCGTCCATCACCCAGCTCTCGACCGCGGTCGCCGACACGACCTCCTTCAGGCGCGGGAGCACCTGCTCATGAAACCCCTGGTAGGTGTAGACGCCGGCAATGCCCTCGCCAAGCGACTTGCCCGACCGTCGGGTCAGGACCCGGAGGGCGTTGGGGCCGGCGTGCTCGGCAGGATTCCATACCGGCAAGGCCCGCACCTCGGGCAGGCCCAGGAGCGCGTCGTAGGCGCGGCGCGCGAGCGGAATGCCGGCCAGCGTCTGCTGCGCGCGCGCGACCAGACGAGGATCAGGCTCGGGGTGCTCCCCGATCTCGGGCAGAAGATCGAGAAGCGCCGCGCGGTGGCCGGCCAGCCGCTCGATCTCGGCCGGGGTGAGGCCTTCGGTCTCGGGCCGGTCGACGACCCGGAACCAGGTTTCGACCAGATCACGGTCGAGTTTGGCCCGATCGGTCATCATGAGGTAGACCTTGAGCCCTTGAAGCACGAAGTCCGGATCCCGGATCCGCGCCCGCAGGTCCTGCTCGATACGCAGCACGAGCCGCGGCAGGAGGAGGCGCTCGAGGCCGCGCCGGTAGGCGGCCTCCGCCGCGCCGCCCAAGGCGTCGCTGGCCGAGAGACCAAGCCGCAGCGCCACCGGAGAGGTTCCTCCTGCCGGCAGGCCGTGCAGCAGATCGAGCGCGCGCAGGACGGGCGCCAGCGCCACGTCCGATGCAACGAGTTCGGTCTTCGCGAGCGGCTCGACTTCGATGCTCGTCTGCTGCAGCGCCATGCCGAGCGCGAGCGCTTCGTTGCGGCTCTGGAGGTAGCCAACGCCCCAGACCGCGGCGGCGCCGATCACCACGATCGCGGCCGCCGCCCAGGCGGCACCCTCAAGCCAGCGCTCACGCCGCTCGCGCGCCGGGTCACGGGCGACCAGCCCGGCCTCGGCAAACACGACCTCACGCAGCAGCCGGGTCAGGAAGAAGCTGCGATTGCCGTGGCTCGGGGGCGCCGGCGCGGGCTCGAGACCGAAGCTCGCCGCCATCGCCTGCATCAGGCGATCGATCGGCGCGCCTTCCTGGGTGCCGCTCGTGACGTAGAGGCCGCGCAGGAGGACCGGTGCCGCGAAGCTGCTCTCGTAAAAGATCCGCTCGGCGAGCTCGACCAGCCGGGTTTTCAGGGCGGCAAGCTGACCGGGAAAGCGGAAGATGAGCGCCCGGCGCTCGAGATCGCGCTCAGCGTCGAGGCGGGCCAGCACGCGCTCCTCGAGACGGGCCACCAGGCCGTCGAACTCCTGGTCGAGCATCCCGCGCGCCGCGGGTTCGGGGCTCGCCGGATCGATCGGCAGGGTGAAGCCCAGGACCTGCTCGCGCTCGCGCTCGGAGAGATCGGCGAAGAACTCGTTGAAGCCGGCAACCAGATCGCCCTTGGTCACGAGCAGATAGGCGGGGAAGCGAAGCCCGAGCGTGCTCGTCAGCTCATCCAGCCGGCTGCGGATCGCGCGCGCGTGCTGGGCCAGCAGCGCCGGGTCGGCGCGCAGCAGATCGTCCGCCGGAAAGGCGATCAGGACGCCGCTGATCGCCCGCCGGCGACGGTGCTTCTTCAAGAGATCGAGAAAACCCTGCCAGGCGGCCCGGTCCGCCTCGGCATGGCTTTCCTGGGTGGTGTAGCGGCCCGCGGTGTCGATCAGAACCGCTTCCTCGGTGAAAAACCAGTCGCAGTTGCGCGTGCCACCGATGCCGCGGACCTCGTAGCCCTGGTTCGCTTCGGCGAGCGGGAAGCGCAGGCCAGACTGGAGCAGGGCGGTAGTCTTGCCCGAGCCTGGCGGGCCGATCATCAGGTACCAGGGCAACTCAGCCAGGTAGCGGCGACCGTGCAGACGGCGCTTCTTCAGCTCGGAAAGCGCGGTGTTGAAGCGTTCGGCAAGCTCCTTGATCTCCTCGTCGGCCGGGCCCGGAAGCGGCGGCGCCTTGGCGAGCTCGCTCACGAACGCCTCGTTCGCCCTGCGCGCTTTGCGCTGGGCGAGAAGGTTGCCCGCACCCCAGATGAAGGTGAGGACGAGGATCGCGGCCAGGCGCGAGAGCTCGCTCTCGAACGGTCGCCAGTCGCCGAACGCGAGCAGCTCGCCGAAGAACCAGATCACCAGCGCGAGGATCGCCACGCCGAGCAAAGTCAGGAACCAGCGCGCGGTGAGCACGGCCAACAGCGTCTTCAGGAATTGCATCACCGCTTCAACGCCCCTTGAAGAGCAGGATCTCGACCCGGCGGTTTGCCGCCCGCCCTTCGGGCGTGTCGTTGGTGGCAACGGGTTCGGTATCGGCCCTGCCGTCGATCTCGATCCGCCGGATGTCGACGCCGCCGGCAACCAGCAGCCGTCCGACCGCCAGCGCCCGGGCCTCCGAGAGCGCCCAGTTCGAGGCAAAGCGCGCGGTCCGGATCGGCACGTTGTCGGTATGGCCGACGACGCTGACCTTCCCAGGCTCCTGGGCGAGCACGCCCGCAAGCCGATCGACGAGGGGCTTGAAGGTCCTCGTCATCTCGGCGCTGCCGGACGGGAACAGCTGCTCATGCCGCAGAAGCACGCGTACCGTCGCGGCATCCTCCGTGCCGACGACGATTCCCTGCCGCATCTCATCGCCCAGCACCGCCTCGACCTTCGGCAGTACCGCGTAGGACAGGCGCGCTTGAACCGGCGGCGCCGCCGCCCCCGACTGCTCGCGCTGGAGCTGGACCTGACCGAGCGGCGGCAGGGTCTGGACGAGCGGCCCGAGCCGGTCGGTGTAGCTCGCAAGCCGGAACGAAAACCCCGTGTAGAGGAGAAGCAGCAGCGCCAGCGTACCGGCAAGCAGGACCCAGGGCGGCACGTGAAAGCCCTGACTCTCCTGCGCGATCGCAACCCCGCGCCAGTGCGGCGAGAGCTCGGCAGCCTCTACCTCCGGCCGTCGCAGCTGACGGTACAGCCCCTCGCGCAGATCAGCGATTGACCTCGACTTTTGCGTCGCGATCCGATAGCGGCCCTCGAAGCCGAACGCCAGGCAGAGGTACATCAGCTCGAGCAGATCGCGGTTGTTGCCCGGATCGCGCTCGAGCTCGGCCAGCCGGTCGAAGAAGCGCTCGCCGGCGTCGACCTCGCGGAACAGGTTGGCGACCAGGTTCTGCTGCGGCCAGCTGCTGTGCCGCCCCCAGGGGGTGTTGAGGACGATATCGTCGACCAGAGCGGCGAGCGCCCAGGCCGCCTGCTGGGTCAGGCGCTGAGGCACCGCCTGCGCGGTCGCACGGTCCTCGAAGCGCCGCAGCTCGGCCAGCACGCGCTCGCGCAGCTCCTCCGGCCGCGACGGCGGCGAGGCGGTCTTGAGGCGAGGTGCCAGGCTCAAGAGCGCCGCGGCCGCGGCCACCAATGGATTGTGCTGGCTCGCCGGCAGCTCGAGGGCGGCGCCCGCGTAGACGGGCGGCGGCGGCTCCGGTCGCACGCTCGGTCCTCGTCCGCCCGGCTGCGGCCGGATGAAGACCGTACGGTCGCCCGCGTCGTACAGGCCGAAAGGATCGTCTTTGGCGGTCATGGCTCTAGTCGCGGATCGCCCAGCATTCGAGCTCCGGCTTGGGCTCGTCGGGGAACTCGCCGCTGACGCCGATCGCGATCCCGGAGGAGGTCCCGAGCTTGCTCCAGTACGGGCTCGTGCGGTCGAGCTCGAAGTAGACCATGCCGGCATGGTAGGGGATCTGGCGCGGGGCGACCGCGAGCGGGGTCGCCGCGATCCCGGTCAGCCGGGTGAGCCAGAGATCCTCGAACTCCTCCATCGGACCGATGGTCCCCTGCCGGGAGATCAGCTGGCGGGTGCTTTCGGAGGGCAGGGCGAGCTTGACCGCGAGCACGAAGGTCGCCTCGGCGAACAGCTTCGGATTGTCCACCCGGGCGGCCCAGATGCCCGAGCGGTTGCGGTGCACCGGGATCGCCACCGCCCGGCGCTCCGGCCGCGCGAGCTCGGCCAGCAGCCGCCGCAGGGTGTCCATCAGCGGCAGGAACGAGCTCGCCGGATCGTCGTGCCGGTAGGGAGGAAACGCGGGCGGCCGCCGCTCGCTCGCGCCATAGGTCGCCATGGCGCCGGCGAGCGCCAGCAGGGCCTGGTAGAGCGCTTCGGGATGCTGGGTCAGCTGCTCCCCGAAGTGGCGCACCACCGGTTGCGCCCGGTTGACCAGCTCGAGCACCAGGATGTCCTGCACTTCCGCCGCGCCGCGCGCCATCGGATTCATCACGTAGCCGATCCGGCTCTCGGCCACGCTCTCCAGCTTGCCTTCGATCTCGTTCAGCCAGTTCGCGAAGATCGGCTGGGCGCCGATCGTGAGACAGGGCGGTACGTAGTCGGGGTCCAGGGTCAGCGCGCCGTCGGGCTGCACGCCCTTGACGCGCGCCACCCCGACCGCGACGAAGCCGCCAAGCTCGTCCTGCGCCTTCAGCAGGCGACAGGTCGGCCGCGCGACCTCGATCGGCGCGAGCTCGCTGCCGCCGCTCACGCTGTCGCGCACCTCGACCACCCGGCCGCGGAAGCGCGCACCCCGGTCGGGGCTGCCTTCGGCATCGAAGGCGACCGCGCCCGGCTGCAGCTCGGGCAACGCGAGATAGGCCGCGCCTTCGCGGCTTTCGGGATCGAACTGCAGCGGCTCCGGATGATCGACGTCGTCCGGGATCAGGAACGGGGTGCCGTCCGGCAGGATGCCCTCGGCCTCGGCGATCGCCAGCTTGCCGGTCGTCAGCAGGCTCGTGTTCAATTTGAGCCGGGTGAAGCCCCAGCCGTGGCTGCTGAGCCCGCGCAGCGCCGCGCGCACGAGGCTGTCGGTGTGCCGGTCCTGCTGCTGCAGGTGCTGCGGCCGCAAGAACATGCCTTCGGACCAGACGACCTTGTTGCTCCAGACCATGCCGGCTCCCTTCGCGGCTCAGAGATCGGCCGGGCGCATCGTGATGCCCTTGGCGGCGAGATCGACGATCAGCAGCGTGGTCTGGTTGCGCGGCACCTCGTGGAACGCGCGCCAGTTGGCCGCCTCGAGATCGCGATAGGAGGCCATCACGCCAACGAAGCGCGCTTTTTCGTCGAACTCTCGCTGATAGACCTCGGTGCCGCCTGGCGACAGCGTGAAGTCGGCTTCGGCGATCAGCGATTTGCCGAGCGCAGCGCCCGGATCGGCATTGAGCGAGAAGAAATCGCTGGCCAGGAACTCGGCGACCGAAGCCAGGCTGAAGACCCGGACGAAGATCGGCCGGGCGCCGCTGTCGGCGCTCTGGTTGACGTCGGGGGCCGCCTTGAGGGTCAGGCCCAGGATGGTGGGCGGTGGCGGTGGCGGCGGCGGCGGGGGCGGCGCCGGCGGCGGCTTTTTCTTGCCGAACAGCCCGCAGCCCGAAAGAGCCAGAGTTGCGCCCGGGACGAGCAGAAGCGCGCGGCGACGGCTCAGCATCGATCGGTCCATCAAAGCGACCTCGCTTTCTCTTCATAGGCGCGCGCGAAGTCGATCCCGACCTCGCCTAAGAAGCGGGACCTCGCCTTCTCGGCGATATCGGCATAGCGCCGGTTGTAGAGGTCCCAGTACATGGCCTTGCGGCCGCCCGCGACGAGGCTCGTGAACAGCGAGGGTTCCTCGATCTCGCGCTCGAGCGCCTTCGGATCGAAACGCCGCAGCAGGGTCCGAAGCGCCGCCTGCACCCCCTCGAGCAGCGCGAGTTCGTGACTCTTGAGGTCGCCGAACGCGGCGCTGATCGCCTCCTGCGGCTCGAGGTAGCCAGGCCCGCGGTGGCGGATCAGGGAGAGCACCGCCTCATGATCATTGGCGGCCAGCTTCAAGGGATTGTTGCCGGCCGCGCCGACCAGGGTGCGCTCGACACCCGCCTCGCGCTTGACCAGCGTCCGAGTCGCGAGCAGCTGCACCAGCCCCGCCGTGAGCGCGCCGAACGCCTCGCCGAGCGCTCTCAGCTGCGTCTCCGGATCCTCGCAAGGCACGTCCTCCGCGGCCACACCGGCGCCGGCCAGGAAGGCATCGAGCTGCCGCCGGTCGGATCCCGCCCACGCCGGCGCGGGCGATGGCACATCAGGGTGCGGGGCAGCGGCTTCGTGCCGGCGATCGGGCGGCGCCGGTACCGGTGCGAGAGGAGGCCGATCCGGTTGTCGGGCAACCTCCCCGGTCGATGGCGGCGGCACCGCCTCGGCCGGAGGCCAGGGCGGCTCCGGCGGGCGGTGCCGCTCGAACGCGGCGAACTCGGGCGAGAGATGATCGGGGGGCGTGCCCGGGCCGGTCTCACGTTGACGGGCGGGATGGGTGGGCGTGCGGAGCGGGCCATCGCCGACCCAGCTGACGTCGAACAGGCCGGCCCCGCCAGCCCGCGAAGGCGGCTCGACCGGGGGTGGCGGGACCCGCGGCTGCGGCGCCGGGTCCGGACCGTCGAACAGGCCGCCGCCGGTGGCGATCTCGGCCCGGCGCGGGGCCGCGGCCTCGATTCGCACCCGGATCACATAGTCGCCCAGGGCGATGCGCATGCCATCGCGCAATGGCGCCCGATTGCCGCGGCCGAGCGGCACCGCGCCGGCATCGAGGAAGACGCCGTTGCTGCTCGTGTCGGTGATCCAGAACTGGTCGTCGCCGCCCTCGAGCAGGCAGTGCTGGCGCGAGAGGTAGCGCTCCGGGTCGGGCAGCACCCAGTTGCTGTCGGCGGTGCGGCCGATCGTCAGCCGGCCACGCTCGAGTCGCCGCTCGCGCTCGGCGAATCCGGGCGGCGCGTTGTCGAGGGTGATGACGAGGGTCACCGGTGCGGCTCCTGCATCATCCGAAGGCGCAGGCGAAGGCGCCATCCCGGACGTCGACCTGCACCGAGGTGATCGGCGTACCGTCTCTGAGCCGGACCAGGAATTCCCGGCTCACGGTCGGCAGGACGGTGTTGGTCAGGATGGCATCGATCATGCGACCGCCGCTCTCGACCTCGGTGCAGCGTTTGCGGATCAGCTCGACCACCGCCGAATCATAGGCGAACGGCACGCCGTGACGGGCCTCGACGCGCTGGCGGACGCGCTCGAGCTGGAGGCGGATGATCTGCTCCAGCATCTCGTCGCTCAGCGGATAGTAGGGGATCGCCACCATCCGCCCGAGCAGCGCGGCGGGAAAGGTCTTGAGCAGCTGCGGCCGCAGCGCCTCCGCCAGTCCGTCCGGCGTCGGCATGGTGTCGGGGTCGGCGCACAGGTTCATGATCAGATCGGAGCCGACGTTGGTGGTCAAAAGGATCAGCGTGTTCTTGAAGTCGATGCGCCGGCCCTCGCTGTCGTCCATCATGCCTTTGTCGAACACCTGGAAGAAGATCTCGTGGACGTCGGGATGCGCCTTTTCGACCTCGTCCAGGAGGACCACGCTGTAGGGCTTCCGGCGCACCGCCTCGGTCAGCCGGCCGCCCTCGCCGTAACCCTTGTAGCCGGGCGGCGCGCCCTTGAGGGTCGAGACGGTGTGCGCCTCCTGGAACTCCGACATGTTGATGGAGATGATGTTGTACTCGCCGCCGTAGAACGCCTCGGCAAGCGCGAGCGCGGTCTCGGTCTTGCCGACGCCGGACGGCCCGCAGAGCATGAACACGGCGATCGGCTTGTTCGGGTCCTCGAGCCCGGCGCGCGAGGTCTGGATGCGCTTGGCGATCATCTCGAGCGCATGGTCCTGGCCGATCACCCGTCCCTTCAAGGTGTCGACCAGCTCGAGCACCGCCTGGATCTCGTCCTTGACCATGCGGCCGACCGGAACGCCGGTCCAGTTCGCGATCACCTCGGCCACCGCCTCCTCGTCAACCCGCGGGAACACGAGGGGGCTGTCGCCCTGGAGCGTGGCCAGCTCGGCCTGCAGGTCGCGCAGCTCGGCGAGCTTGGCCGCGCCGTCGGCCGGCGCCACCGTCTCGTCGGCATCGCGCAGCTCGGCGCGCAGGCCGAGGATGCGGCCGACCAGATCGGTCTCCTTCTGCCAGCGGGACTCGAGGGTCTCGGCCTCGGCGCGCGCCGCCGCGAGGCGCGCTTCGGCCTGCGGCTTCCTGGCCTCGACGTCGAGACCGAGCCGGCGCTCGCGCTCGATCAGCGACAGCTCGGTCTCGAGCGCCGCGATCTGCCGCCGGCACGCCGCCAGGGCGGCCGGCGCTGCGCTCTGGCTGACCGCCACGCGCGCGCAGGCGGTATCGAGCACGCTCACCGACTTGTCCGGCAGCTGGCGCGCCGGGATATAGCGGCGCGCGAGGTCGACCGACGCCCTGAGCGCCTCGTCGAGCACCTCCACCTTGTGGTGCTGCTCGAGCGAAGCGGCGACGCCGCGCATCATCTCGATGGCGTCGGCATCGTCCGGCTCCTCGATCTTGACGACCTGGAAGCGGCGCGTGAGCGCCGCATCCTTCTCGACGTGCTGCTTGTATTCGCTCCAGGTCGTGGCGCCGATCGTGCGCAGCGTCCCGCGCGCCAGCGCCGGCTTGAGTAGATTGGCGGCATCGCCGGTGCCCGAGGCGCCGCCCGCGCCGATCAGGGTGTGGGCCTCGTCGATGAACAGGATGATCGGCGTCTGCGAGCTCTGGACCTCATCGATCACCTGCCTCAGGCGCTGCTCGAACTCGCCCTTCATCGAGGCCCCCGCCTCGAGCAGGCCGACGTCCAGGGTCTTGAGGGCCACGTCCTGCAGCGCCGGCGGCACGTCGCCGCCCGCGATCCGGAGCGCGAAGCCTTCGACCACGGCCGTCTTGCCGACCCCGGCCTCGCCGACCAGCATCGGGTTGTTCTGCCGTCGCCGCAGCAGGATGTCGATCACCTGCCGGATCTCGGCATCGCGCCCGATGACCGGATCGATCTTGCCGGCGCGGGCCTGCTCGGTCAGATCGATCGTGAAGCGCTGCAACGCCTCCGCCTTGCCCATCGGCGCCGGGGCGAGGCCGGCCGCCTCGCCCGCGGGCGCTCCCTCCGCCGCCTCGATCGATGGCGCCCCCTTGCCCTCGGGCGAGCCCGAGACGAGCGCGGCGAAATCGCGCTTCAAGGTCTCGGCCGAGAGGCGACGGAACTGCTCGGACAGGGCGAACAGGGCGCGGGCCAGATCCTCGTCCTCGAGCAGGCCGATCAGCAGATGGCCGCTGCGGATCCGGGCCGAGCCGAACAGGAGGCTCGCGACGATCCAGCCGCGCTCGATCGCGAGGTCGATATGGCGGGAGAAATCGAGCATCGCCGAGCCGCCGCCCCGGATCCTCTCGAACGCCTTCGCAAAGTCGGCGGCGAGGCGCGCGTGGTCGATGCCGAACGCGCGGATCGCCCGATGCAGATCGGAGTCGGGCAGCATCAGGATCTGGTTCAGCCAATGGTGCAGCTCGACGTAAGCATCGCCCCGCGTGCGGGCGAACTGATACGCGCTCTCGAGCGCGCCGTACGGCAGCGGGTCGAGCCTCGTGAAGACTTTGTCGCGGCTGATCCCCTTCATCTCCTGGCCCTTCCCTTTCCGCTCGCGGCCGCCGCCCGGCCGGGCAGAAGCACCAGATCCTCGGCAGCGCGCGCCGGCGCGCGGTCGCCGAGCCAGCTCGTCCATCCCAGGCGGCGCCTGCCGTCGAGCCGGAGCTTCGGCACTTCCGGCCCTTTGAGCCCGAGGCGCACGTCCCATTCGAACTCGTCGCCGACGACGTTGCGGACCGCGGCGATCAGCCGGCGCAGCCAGGCGCCACCGGGCAGGAAGCGCTCGTAGGTCGCGAGATCGAGGGGCCCCAGGCGGACGCGAAAGCGGTGCTGCGCCTGGAAGGAGCGGGCGCCCACGACCGCCTCGACGCCGAGCCGGGCACGCGCCCGGCCGAGCCGGCACTGCAGGCCCCGCGGCAGCTCGAGCCAGCCGCCGATGAACTCCTCGATCGACACCGGCAGGCGGAAATGGTTGCGCAACAGCCGGACGAGCCGCTCCGGGTGCCGGCTCTGGCAGGCCAGCAGTCCGATGTGCGCGACCTTGACGGCATGAGGCAGAGCATCGCGCTCATACATCGCAGGTGTGCCAAAGCCGGCGAGCGCGCCCAGATAGAGGAGAAAGCGATCATCCCCGGGCCGGTCGTGCTGCACCTGCGGGCGGGCATCCGCCCAGGCCCGATAGAACATGCACAAGAGGCGATGGTGGAAGATGTCGCAGAAGTCGACGAAGGTGCGATCACTCGCCCGGTCGCGCCGCTCCAGGGCGTAGGCGGTCAAGTGCAGCGGCAGCGCCCCCTGCGGGCCGAACAGCCCCATCAAGAGCACCTCGAGCCGCCCGGGCTGCCCCTTGCGGCCCGGCTCGTAGGCGGCCAGATCGGTCGGCGGAAACGCCAGCTGCGGCCGCTGGGCGAGCCGGATCGGGTCGTCCGCGCCGCGGCGAGCCTTGCCGAGCCGCGGCTTTTGCGCGTGGACGCGCTCGATCAGGCGCAAGGCCTGAAAGAAATCGAAGCTCCTCACCTCGTCGGCGAGCGCCTGCTCTAGAGCAGATGCCGCCGTCCGATCCGCGCCGGCCATCGCATGATCTCACCACGTTCGACGCTCTTCACCACCGTCCGGGTGAAGGCGTTGATCGATACGTACCTCCGGAAGAACTGCTCGAGCACCGCACCCAGAAGGAAGGCCCCACCGCCCTCGAAGCGATGCTCGTCCAGATTGACTTCGATCTCGAGGCCACGGCCGAAGGCCATCGGGCCCGCGATCGGCAGGCGGTCGATCACCGGCTGGCTCGCCACCCCGGCCAGGCCATCCACCTGCCGGGCCACCGCCGGATCGGCGAAGTCGGCGTAGATCCTCAGCATTTCGCGCAGCGCGCCCGCCCCTTCGCCCTGGCCTTCGTCGACCAGCGACAGGTAGTTCAGCGCGAGGTGGTTCACGAGCCGCCAGGCGATCTCGCCGTGGCTCTGCCCCGGGCGGGCGCGGGCAGGCTCGCCGTGCGCGAGCGAGGGTTGGGGCGAGCTCGGCTCGCCTGAGAGCGTGATCGCCGCGATCGGCGCCCCGGTCTCGGCCGTGAACTGGCTTTCGGCCGGGGTCCGCAGCAGGAACAGCGGCAGGTCGCGGTTGCTGCAATTGGCCTTCACGAACAGGCGCTTGAGGTCGCCCGCAGCGGCCCGGCCGCCGGCGAGGCAGAGGAAGACCTCGCTACCGAGGTAGGTCGAGCGGGCAGCGCCACGCGCGAGATCGCGCGCCGAGAACAGACGCGGCCGCCGCTCCAGGGTGTAGAAGGCGCTTGCGCCCTCGTCCCGGGCGTCGAGCCGGTAGAGCTGGCGGAATCGTTGCGTGCCGCCGTCGCCGCCGTCGGCGGTCACCTCGCGCAGGCTGTGCACCTCGAAGTCGAGCGGCCGCACCCGGTCCGGGACGATGTGGAAGTCGCGGCGGCGGCGATCGAACAGGATCGGCTCGCAGGCCTTCTCGAACAGGTTGATCGCCGGCGTCACGAAGAGCGCCAGATCCTCCGCGCAGACGCTCTCCTCGAGCGCCGGCTCGCGCCGGTCGAGCAGGATGACGAGGTCGAGCGTGCGGCCGTCGTGGCGCCGCACCGCGGGCCTCAGGCGCGAGAGTTCGACGAACAGGAAGCGCGTCGGAAAGGCGAAGTACTCCTTCAGCAGCCGGTAGCCGTCGAAAGCTTCCGGCGGGCAGGGCAGAAGGGCTTCCTCCTCCTTGAAGCCGACCCGGCCGATCGCCTCCCGGCCGACCTCGTGGCGCCAGGCCGGCTGCGGCCCGCCGGGCTGCACGACGAGGCCGAGCCCGTGGCCGAAGATCGCTTCGTAGAGCCGGAACGCGCGTGGCCCCGTGGCCCGCAGGTGCAGCGTCAGGCGATCGAGCGAGAGCGCCTGAAAGGGCAGCTCGCCCTGGGTCTCGAGCCGGACCCGGATCGCCGCCTCGACGTCCCGCCGGCGCGGCAGGCCGCTGGCCGCCAGCGCTGCGCCCGCAAGATAGCTGGCGTCCGTGACCTGGAGCGGCCACAGGCAGACCTCGTGCGCGGTGGTGAAGGTGCAGCGGGTCTGCAGCTGCGGCAGGAGCCGGCTGTTGAGCCGGCTGCCGCGCTCGACGACATAGCCGTCCTCGAGCGAGCCGGCTCTCAGATCCGGGGTGAGCTGAACCAGTCCCATCACGGGCGTGGGGGCCAGATAGTCGGGATAGACGAGATCGAGCATGTGCTCGGCGAAGGTCTGATGCTCGGCATCGAGCTTGAGCTGGACCCGCGCGGCGAGGAAGGCGAAGCCTTCGAGCAACCGCTCGACATAAGGATCGGCGCAGGGCACGGCATCGAGCCCGAGCTTGCCGGCGACCTGCGGATGCGCCTTGGCGAACTCGCCGCCAACATCCCGCAGATGCTGCAGCTCGGCCTCGTAGTAGTTGAGGAAGCGGCGATCCATCAGGCCGGTCTCTCAACCACGCTGGCCCCGCCGTCCTCGAGGTCGACGAGCGCGCGCAGCAGCAACCTCAACGGCATCGGCTGCGCCCAGAGATAGGCCTCGATCTCGAAGCTCAGCGTGTTGGGCGCCGCCATCTCGGGGTCGTAGACCGCCTTGACCACGATCGGCTCGCGCAGCCGTGGCTCGAAGGTGCGGATGATCTCGGCGACCTCGCGACCGAGCGCGTCGAGGTCCATGTCGCCGCCGACCTTGCCGGCGAGCGGCGGCAAGCCGTAGTTGACGACGCTGCGGCGGGCGAGCGGAAAATCGTCGAGCGCGGGCGGATCGTCGACCGGCTCGTCCGTCAGGCGCAGGGGTGTGAAGGTGAAGCTTTCGGTGTTGAACAGGAACTCCAGATCACGCAGCACGAGTTCCTTCAGCCGCTCGCGCGAGATGACGAGCTGTTGACGCGTCTCGAACAGGCGCAGGCGCTCAAGCTCCAGCAGCCGGTCGAGGAGATCCCGGGCGTCGCCCTCGAGGCCCGCGAACGGCTCCAGCTCGGCGGCGGTGGGCAGACGCAATCCGGCGCGCTCGGGATCGCCAAGCCGCGCGAGCGCCGCCTTTTGACGATCGTCGAGGAGCGGCAGCAGGTGCTGCCGGCGCCGAACGATCTCGGCTCCGATCCCGGAGACATTGTCCACCAGGCGATCGAGCAGGGCCGGCTGCAGCCGCTCGCGTGAGAAGCCCTCATGCATGCCCGGCGCTTCCTTCGAGGGGCGGGGCGTCGACCTCGATCAGCCGGCAGTCGAGCAGCGCGTGCTCGCCGGCATCGGTCGCGAGCATGCGCTGGCCGAGCCCGACCCAGCTGCCGTCGCCGAGCTGCCGCCACTCGGTCTGCCGGGCGAGGCGGAGGGCGGCGTCCCCGCTCGCCTCCGAGCCCGGGTAGCGGACCGGGAGGAACCCGGCGGCCGTGCCTTCGTTGGCGAGGGTGATCTCGACCGGCAGCCAGACGAAATCCCGCAGGGCTTTGGGCGCCTCGATCTCGAGCCGCTTG
>CAVWPO010000032.1:0-12131 GCA_963756905.1 uncultured Alphaproteobacteria bacterium | reverse complement strand
CTCGGTGGAGCGTGGCGGCGCCCGAGAACCCGCCCCGTCGATCGCCGGCGGGTACGCCTCGGGCCGTCGGCCGCCGCGGGCGTTATCGAGGCGCCCGGGCGGACGTCGGGCGGCCTGCTCGGGCTCGCGCCGGCCGCCGGGCGCCGCGCGCGGCAACGATACCACCCGCGGTCCTCACCCGGGCGGGCGGATCGGGCGGTATCAGGCGCCGGCGTCGGGCGTGGTCGGCTCGCTCGGCGGCGAGCTCCGGGGCCGGCCCACGGGCCTGCCGGTGCGCCGGCGACGGACCGGCTTTGGCCGCCCCAGGCCAAGCTTCAGCGCGACCTCGCGCCGCTGGCGCGCATAGTTCGGCGCGATCATCGGATAGTCGGGCTTGAGATCGAAACGCTCCCGATATTGGGCGGGCGTCAGGCCGTGCTTGACCGAGAGGTGGCGCTTGAGCACCTTCTGCGACTTGCCGCAGACCAGGCAGAGCAGATGATCGGGCTGGATCGAGCGCCGTGTTGGCACTGCCGGCTCGGGCTTGGCCTCGGCCGGTGGCGGCGCGACGGTCCCGACCTTGGCCATCTGGCTCGCAACCGCGGTAATCAGCGCGGCGAGGTCGGCCGGCGCGATCTTGTTGTTCGAGACGTAAGCTGACACGATCTCGGCGGTCACTTCGGCCAGAGTGGCGGGTTCAGAGCTCCCGGTCATTGTCCAGATCTCCAGGTACGACATATTTGATCCAGGACTTACGCCGAATGACGTGGGTTGGCAATCGGCAATTTTGACAGGCGACGACGGGAGGACAGAGACGGTCTTGGTCTCGCCTCGTCAATCAAAGCGAACGTCTCGGCCGGCTTGATGAAGTCTCGACGGGGCAAGGTTTCCTCCGAATTGCTTGCACGGGGGGCTGCCCGCCGCTCGAGAGCGCGGCGCCGGCGGCCGGCGTTGGTCTGCCGTGATCGCTTGATCGGGGGCGGCGTGCCGACAGCCCGTCGTCTGGCGGCGCGATCGACCAGTCTCTTGGCGGGCCGGCGCGACTTCAGGGCGTCGAATGCATCCGCGTTGGCCGGGCTGGGCGAGGCAGGCGGAGACTGACCCTCGCGTCCCTGGTCCACGCCCCGCCGCTGGCCGCTTGTCACCGGGGCGAGGGGATCGCATAGTCGGGCCATGGCCGCCGTCACCGAGCTCCCGAGAACCTTCAGCCAGCGCCATCTGCTCGGCATCGAGGGGCTGGCGCCCTGGGAGATCCAGCATCTCCTGGACCGCGCCGACGCCTACGTCGCCCACGGCCGGCAGGCGGACAAGAAGCTCAGCCTGATGCGCGGGCTGACCCAGATCAACCTGTTCTTCGAGAGCTCGACCCGCACCCGGACCTCGTTCGAGCTGGCCGGCAAGCGGCTCGGCGCCGACGTGGTCAACATGTCGGTCGCCAAC
Source organism: uncultured Alphaproteobacteria bacterium (assembly GCA_963756905.1). Taxonomy (GTDB): domain Bacteria; phylum Pseudomonadota; class Alphaproteobacteria; order Geminicoccales; family Geminicoccaceae; genus DATAOG01. Next base: position 10,712 of record CAVWPO010000032.1, on the reverse strand, counting down.
TCGTCGATCAAGAAGGGCGAGACCCTGATCGACACGGCGATGACGCTGAACGCCATGCATCCGGACGTGCTGGTCGCGCGCCATCCCGACAGCGGCGCGGTCGCCCTGCTCGCGCGCCACGTCAACTGCGCCGTGATCAACGCCGGCGACGGCAGCCACGAGCACCCGACCCAGGCGCTGCTCGATGCGCTCACGATCCGCCGGCGCAAGGGCCGGATCGAGGGCCTCGTGGTCGCGATCTGCGGCGACATCCTGCACTCCCGGGTCGCGCGCTCGAACCTTCTGCTGCTGACCGCGATGGGCGCCAGGGTGCGCCTCGTCGCGCCCAGGACCCTGCTGCCGTCGGCGGTCGAGCGCTACGGCGTCGAGGTCTTCCACGACATGGGCCGCGGCCTGGATGGCGCCGACATCGTGATGATGCTCCGGCTCCAGACCGAGCGCATGCAGGGCAGCTTCGTGCCCTCGGTGCGCGAGTATTTCCATCTGTTCGGCCTGACCTACGAGAAGCTCAAGCGCGCCCGCGCCGATGCCCTGATCATGCATCCGGGGCCGATGAACCGCGGGGTCGAGATCGACGGCACGGTCGCCGACGACATCAACCGGAGCGCGATCCTGGACCAGGTCGAGCTCGGGGTCGCGGTCCGCATGGCCTGCCTCGAGGTCCTGACCCGGGAGCTGCGCGCGGCGGCATGACCAGGCGGACCGCGATCACGGGCGCGCGGCTGCTCGATCCGGCCACGGGGCTGGATGCGCCGGGCGGCCTGCTGATCGAGGGCGAGCGGATCGTCGACCTCGGGCCGCGGCTGTTCGCGGCCGGCGTGCCCGAGGGCGCGGAGGTGATCGACGCCCGCGGCGCCTGCCTGGCACCCGGCCTCGTCGACATGCGGGTCCAGCTCGGCGAGCCCGGCGCCGAGCACAAGGAGACCTTCGCGAGCGGCGTCGCCGCGGCGGCGGCCGGCGGCGTCACCAGCTTTGCCTGCCTGCCCAACACCGATCCGGTGATCGACGACCCGGCGATGGTCGAGTTCGTCGCCCGGCGCGCCCGCCGCCTCAAGCGGGTCAAGGTCTACCCCTACGGCGCGCTCACCAAGGGCTGCGAAGGCCTGCAGCTGGCCGAGATGGGCCTGCTCATGGAGGCGGGCGCGGTCGGCTTCACCGATGGCCACCTGGCGCTCGCCGACAGCCTGGTCATGCGCCGGGCGCTCGACTACCTGTCCGTGCTCGGCGGCCGCCTGATCCAGCATCCCGAGGACCCGGCGCTCGCCCGCGGCGGCGTCATGAACGAGGGCGAGATCGCGACCCGGCTCGGGCTCGCCGGGATCCCGGCGGTCGCCGAGGTGATCCTGGTCGAGCGCGATCTCCGCCTGGTCGCGCTGACCGGCGCGCGCTACCACGTCGCCCACATCTCGACCGCGGCCGCGATCGAGGCGGTCCGCCAGGCCAAGGCGCGCGGCCTGCCGGTGACCGCCGAGGCGGCGCCGGTGCATTTCGCGCTCAACGAGCTCGAGGTCGAGGGCTATCGGACCTTCGCCAAGGTCTCGCCGCCGCTCCGCGCCGAGGCCGACCGGCGGGCGGTGGTCGCGGGCCTGGCCGATGGCACGATCGACGTCATCGCGAGCGATCACTGGCCCCAGGATCAGGACAGCAAGCGGCTGCCGTTCGCCCAGGCGGAGTTCGGGGCGCTCGGCCTCGAGACGCTCCTGCCGGTGGCGCTCCAGCTGGTCCAGGGGGGCGCGCTCGGACTGCTCGAGCTGCTCGGCAAGCTCACCCACGCGCCCGCCCGCGCTGCTCGGCATCGAGGCCGGCCGGCTGCGCAAGGGGGCGCCCGCCGATCTCGTGCTGTTCGACCCCGAGGCGCCGGCGCGGATCCGCGAGGAGGACCTGCACAGCCTGTCCAAGAACACGCCCTTCGAGGGCCGCCTGGTCCAGGGCAAGGTTTTGCGCACGCTGGTCGACGGCCGCACCATCTACCGGGCCGGCGACTGAGCCCGCCGACGCCGTTTTGCGGACCCCTCGGTTGTCACCCTCACCCTCCGGCTTGGCGGTGCTTGTCGTCACGACTTTCCAATCGAGAGCCCCGGCCCATCGGGGCGACGTCGTCGGGTGCCTTATCGTCGGGTCGTGCGCGCGGCGGCGCGCGTTCCCAACTGCGGCGCGCTGTGATAAGCACTGCTCAACCCTTGGTTTCTGACCCAACCGCCTTCGATGGCCGCGAGGACCGCGTGCGTGCGTCTGTGAGGAGTTCGCCTGCCCCGGGCCGGCCGGCCGATCCGCGATCGGTCCTGCACGACGTCTTCGGCTTCAGCGCCTTCCGGGGTCAGCAGGAGGCGATCGTGAGCTGCGTGGTGGCGGGCGGCGACGCGCTCGTGGTCATGCCGACCGGCAGCGGCAAGTCGCTGTGCTACCAGATCCCCGCCCTGCTGCGCGCCGGCACGGCGATCGTCGTCAGCCCCCTGATCGCGCTCATGGAGGATCAGGTGATGGCGCTGCGCCAGCTGGGGCTGCGCGCGGCGTTCCTGAACTCGAGCCTGGCGCCCGAGGAGCAGAGCCGGGTTCGCCGGCAGACCGCCGCGGGCGAGCTCGACCTGCTCTACCTGGCCCCCGAGCGGCTCTTGAGCGACGGGTTCCTCGACTGGCTCGACCAGATCCCGCTCGCCCTGTTCGCGATCGACGAGGCGCACTGCGTCTCGCAATGGGGCCACGACTTCCGCCCGGAATATCTCGAGCTTGCCGTGCTGCACGCGCGCTGGCCCGACGTGCCCCGGATCGCGCTGACCGCGACCGCCGATCTGCCGACCCGGCGCGAGATCGCCTCCAGGCTCGGCCTGGAGGAGGCGCGCACCTTCTTCGGCGGCTTCGATCGCCCGAACATCTGCTACCGGGTGGCGCCCAAGACCGGCGCGGCGGCGCAGCTGGTCCGCTTCCTGCGCGCGGAGCCCGCCGGCCATGCCGGCATCGTCTACTGCCTCTCCCGCCGGCGCACCGAGGAGACCGCCCGGCAGCTGGTGCGCGAGGGCTGGAGCGCGCTCCCCTACCACGCCGGTCTGACCGCGGACGTCCGGCGCGCGACCCAGCGCCGGTTCGTCAACGACGAAGTGCGCATCATCGTGGCCACGGTCGCGTTCGGGATGGGCATCGACAAGCCGGACGTGCGCTTCGTCTACCACCTCGATCCACCCAAGAGCCTCGAGGCCTACTACCAGGAGACCGGCCGCGCCGGCCGCGATGGCCTGCCGGCGGTCGCGATGATGACCTGGGGGCTGGGCGATGTCGCGCAGCTCCGGCAGTTCATCACCGCCGGCGGCAACGGCGAGCGCCAGCGGATCGAGCACCAGAAGCTCAGCGCGTTGCTCGGGTTCTGCGAGACCGCCGGCTGCCGGCGCCAGGTCCTGCTGCAATACTTCGGCGAAACGCTGCCGGCGCCCTGCGGCAACTGCGACACCTGCCTCGAGCCGGTCGCGACCTGGGACGGCACCATCGCGAGCCAGAAGGCGCTGTCGGCGGTCCGCCGGACCGGCGAGCGCTTCGGCCAGGCCTATCTGATCGATCTCCTGCTCGGCCAGACCAACGAGCGCATGGCGCGGTTCGGTCACGACCGGCTGCCGACCTTCGGGGTCGGGGCGGACCTCGACCGGCGGAGCTGGCAGTCGGTGTTCCGCCAGCTCGTGGCCGGCGGCTTCCTCGAGGTCGACCCGGACGGCTACGGCGGCATGCGCCTGGCCGGGGATGCCGCGAAGGTCCTGCGCGGCGAGCGCGCCCTGGAGCTGCGTCACGATCCGACGCCCGCGCGCGAACGGCGCGCCGGCAAGGGAGCTGCGAAGGCGGCGCCCGCGGACCTCGCGAGTGCTGCCGATCGCGGCCTGTTCGAAGCGCTCCGGGCCAGGCGTCGGGAGCTCGCGATCGCGAATGGTCTCGCCCCCTTCATGGTGTTCCCCGATCGCACCCTGATCGATCTGGCGCTGAAGCGGCCCACCCATCTCGCGGCTCTGGAGACCATCCACGGCATCGGGCAGGCCAAGCGGCAACGCTGGGGCGAAGATGTCCTCGAGGTGATCCGGAGGTTCGCCCTGAGCGCGGCGCCGGGAGACGATGGATGACCATCCTCGCCGGCTTTCGTCCAAGCTGAGACGGGCTGGCGGACCGCAGCTTCCCGTCGGCCGGGTCGGCCGGGCCGGAGACCGGCACGATGGCGGCAAGTCGTCATGCTGCTTTGTCTTTGCGTAACCGGAAACCATAGTGAGAAGCTACTTGCGGTTGCTGAGCGCCATTGGATTTGATCGGAAACCGACTTGACCGACGGCAAATACAGGCGCAGTATGGCGGGTGGCAACGTTGGTCACGGTGAAGAGGGCGCCCTGATGCCGGGAGAACGTCTCCTTCGAGCGGCTCGCGGGATTTGCGCGGTCGCGATCGCGGCCGGGGCGGTCCAGGGTCTGCTCGCCGGTGCGGCCGTGCGGGCGCAGGCCCCGGCGCCGGATTGCCCGCCCGGTTGGGTGTGCCCGCAAGGCCCGCAGCAGGAGCAGGAGGCGCCGCCGGGCATGAGCGAGCAGGAAGCGCAGATGCGGCTCCAGCTCATGCAGCGCAGCATGGGCTTTGGCGGCATTTTCGGCCCGGCGCTGCAGAACTGGCTCAACTCGCCCTCGGCGCCGCCGGCCGAGGACGACGCCTGCAGCGGCTACACCGATTATGCCGCCCACCAGGCCTGCGGCAACGGCGACCTCTGGGCGGCCGACCGGCTGCAGCAGGATCAGTCGACCCCCGCGGAGCGGGACTGGTACAATCGCTGATGTGCTGACCGCGATGGCGCCTGGAACGTGCGCGACTTCTCGGGCCGGCGTTGACAGGCCGGGGTGGCGCTGGCACGGTTTCGAAATGGCCCAGAGCCGGCGGTCGGACCGACCTTGCCCGACCCCGCTCGCGGGCAGGGCCGGCACCATGGCCCGCGCCGCGCGGGCGTTGGCCAGGCAACCAGGGAGGACAGATCATGACCAGGATGAGGCGGCTCTTGCCCGCGGTGGTGAGCCTTGCCGCCGCCATGGCCTGCGCTCAGCCGGCCTTTGCGGCCAAGCAGCTCCGGGTGCTGGCCTGGGAAGGCTATGCCGATCCCGACTGGGTCCAGGCCTTCGAGAAGAAGTTCGACGCCGACGTCAGCGTCGTCTACGTCGGCACCGACGACGAGATCTGGGCCAAGATCAAGGGCAGCGAAGGCGAGGACTTCGACCTCTTCGCGGTCAACACCGCACAACTGCAACGTTACATCGATGCCGGGCTGACCACGCCCCATGATCTCAGCCAGATCCCCAACCAGAAGAAAACCCTGCCGCGCTTTCAGGATCTGACCAAGGTCACGGGCGTGATGCGCGACGGCAAGGTCCACGCGATTCCTTACGCTTTCGACTCGATCGGCCTGATCTACGACGTCGACAAGGTCAGCCCGCCGCCGACCTCGATGGACGTGCTCTGGGACCCGAAGTATCAGGGGCGGGTGCTCGCCTATGACAATGGCGAGCACAACTTCTCGTTCACCGCGCTGACCCTGGGCATCGCCGATCCGTTCCACCTGAGCGACGACCAGCTCGAGAAGATCAAGGCGAAGCTGATCGATCTCAAGCACAACGTGCTGAGCTTCTACACGACGCCCGACGAAGCCTTGCAGCTCTACAACAACAACGACGTCGCCCTGATCTGGGCCAACTACGGGCAACAGCAGGTCAAGGCGATGCAGGATGCCGGCGCCCACATCAAATACGTCAATCCCAAGGAGGGTGCGCTCGCCTGGCTCGACACCTGGGCGCTGACCAAGGGCGTGCGCGACAAGCAGCTGGCCGAGGAGTGGGTCAACTTCGTCCTGCAGCCCGAGATCAGCGGCGCGCTCTCGGAGCGGACCGGCTTCGGCAACACCGTGACGCCCTTTGCCAGCGCCGGCGCCGACGACAAGCTGGTCTGGCTCGAGTCGGTCGAGAACCCGACCCGGCGCGCCGATCTCTGGAACGAGGTCAAGGCCACGCCCTGAGCCGGCGCCGGGAAATTCCTCCACCAAGGCCGGACGCCGTCGGGACTGACCCTCGATGACGTCCGGCCCGCGGCGCTCCGGTCGCGCGGGCGAGCGCCTGCTGCGCGCGAGCCTCGCGGCGCTCGCCTACGGCCTGCCGCTCGTCTTCATCGTCCTGCCGGTGATCTCGTTCCTGACCTACAGCTTCTTTCGGGTCGACGGCGCCATCATCATCTATCAGCCGACGCTGGCCAATTACGTCCGCTTCTTTGCCGACGAGATCTATCTGCCGATGTTCCTGCGCACCGCGCGTCTTGCGCTCGAGGTCGCGCTGCTCAGCATCGTTTTCGGCTATCCGGTCGCTTATCTGCTCGCGTGCCTGCACGGCCGCCTGAAATACATCGCGACCCTGCTGTTCGTGGTGCCGCTCTTGATGAGCTACATCATCAAGATCTACGCGATCCGGAGCATCCTCGGCAGCCGCGGCTTTCTCAACCGCATCCTCCAGGCGCTCGGCGTGATCGATCAGCCGCTGACCGTCCTGGTCTTCAACCTCAACGCCGTCCTGATCACGCTGGCCGTGATCCTGCTGCCGTTCGCGATCCTGCCGATCTTCATCGCGCTCGAGCGCATTCCGCGCAATCTGCTCGAGGCGTCCGCCGACCTCGGCGCCACCTCGGCCCAGACCTTCCGCCGGATCGTCCTGCCGCTCAGCCTGCAGGGCACGCTGGTCGGCGCGTCGTTCACCTTCGTGCTCGCGATCGGCGACTTCGTGACCCCGCAGATGGTCGGCGGCCCGCAGGGCTTCACGTTCGGGCGGATCATCTACAGCCAGTTCGGCATGGCCTTCAACTGGCCGTTCGGGGCGGCGCTCTCGGTCTTCCTGCTGCTCGCGGTGCTGGCAGCGATGGCGCTCGCCGCCCGGATCGGCCGCCTGCCGGCGCCCGGCCGATGACCCTGCGCTGGCCGCTCCGCCTGCTGCTGACCCTGATCGCCCTGATCGTGCTGCTCGCCCTCTACGGCCCCTTGTTCGTGGCGATCCTGTTCTCGTTCATCAGGATGCAGGGCGGCCAGATCCTCTGGGGCAGCTTCTCCTTCGAGGCCTACGGCCTGCTCGCTGCACAACCAGGGCATCATCGAGGCGCTCGGCAACACGCTGATCGTGGGCCTGGCCGCGGTCGCGGCGGCGCTGATCCTGGGCACGCTGTTCGCCTTTCACTACCAGGGCGCGCGCGGCCGGGGGCGCGAGCTCATGCAGCTGATGATTTTTCTCCCGTTTCTGATGCCGCCGATCCTGACCGGCCTCTCGCTCCTGATCTTCTTTCGCCAGGCCCACATCGAGCGCTCGCTCGTGACCGTCGTGATCGGCCACACGCTGTTCGTGCTGGCGCTGGTCTACCGCATCCTGCTCGCCCGCCTGCAGGCGCTGAGCCCGTCCCTGATCGAGGCCTCGCTCGATCTCGGGGCGAGCCGGCTGCAGACCTTCCGCTACGTGCTCCTGCCCCACCTCGCGACCGCGGTGATCTCGGCAGCGCTGCTCGCCTTCGCCCTCTCGTTCGACGAGACCCTGATCACGCTGCTGCTGACCGGGACCCAGAACACGCTGCCGATCCGGCTCTGGGCGATGATGCGCCTGGGCTTCACCCCGGACATCAATGCGCTGGTGACCCTGATCCTCGCCGGCACCACCGCGCTCTGCCTGCTGGTTGCCAGCACCCTCAGCCCCGCCCGCCCGGAGTGATCTCCGCCGGTCGTCGTCAAGGGGAAGACGCGGCGGACGTGGGGCGGAGCTCGGCCAGGGCTTCGATCGCGCCGGCGGCGAGGATCAGGAGGCAGCCGGAGGCTTCGCGGACGCCGAACGGCTCGCCCGCGAGCAGCGCCGCCGAGAGTGCTGCGACCGCGACCTCGAGCAGCAGGAGCAGGGCGACCCGGCCCGGCTCGAGCTGGCGGGCGCCCCAGAGCAGGAGCCAGGTGCAGGGCAGCAGCCAGGCCAGCGCCGCCAGCGCGGCGGCGGCCAGCACGCCGGGCCCGATCGATGCCGACGCGAGCGGGCCATCGACCGGGCGCGGCAGCAGCATGAGCAGGAGCGACAGCAGGCCGGCGGCCAGACAGGCAACCGCGGTCTGCTCGAGGCCCTCGATCGCCTGGCCCTTGCGCACCAGGGTCACCGAGAGCGCGAACAGCAGGCCCGCGGCGAGCCCGAGCCAGTCGCCGGCCGAGCGCGGCAGCGGCAGGCCGGCGCCGAGGCCGAGCAGCACCAGGGCACCCGTGAGCCCGAGCAGGATCGAGACCAGGCGGAGCGCGCCGACCCGCTCGCCGAGCAGCGCGACCGCGAGCAGCGTTGCCCAGATCGGCGCGAGGTAGAAGAGCAGGGTCACGCGCACGACCTCGCCCAGGATCAGGGCGAGGTTCCAGCTGACCAGGGCGCCGCCGAACAGGCCGCCGGCGCCCAGCAGCAGGCCGCCACCCGCGACGAGCCGGCGGCGCCGGCGCCAGGACCAGGGCAGCAGCGCCAGGCTCATCGTGCCGTAGAGGACGGCATTCAGCGCCGGCCCGGTCAGCCCCGCCTCGGCGAGCGCCCGGAGCGGCAGCCACCAGAGGCCCCAGCACGCGGCCGAGAACGCGACCGCGCCGGCGGGCAGCAGGGGCGAGCGCGCCGCCATCGATCGTGGCTCGGTCCGTGACCCGTGGCTCAGACAGCGCCCTGAGGCCGCGCTGGCTCAGGCTGCGCCCTGGTCACGTCCGGCCCCGGCCAGATGCAGCCAGGGCAGCTGCTCCTCGACGAAGGCGTCGTGGGTCGGGGCGAAGTCCTCCGGCCGGTCGAGCGTGCCGACCAGGACGTGGACCTCGCCCGGCCAGCGGGCACCCTCGTAGGTCAAGGGCGTGCCGCACTGGCCGCAGAAGCTCCGGGTCACCCCGGGCGACGAATGGAAGCCGACCGGCGCGCCCTCGAGGTAGGAAAAGCGCTCCGCCGGAAAGCCCGCGAAGGTCGCCATGGGCGCGCCGGTCGCCCGCCGGCAGCTCGCGCAATGGCAATTCGCGATCCACTTCGGCGCCCCGAGCGCGCGGTAGCGCACCGCCCCGCAGAGGCAACGGCCGGTATGCTCGGGTTCGGTCATGATGCTCTGCCGGCTCGCCTCGAGGCTCAAAAGCAATAGCTGCGGACGGTCTCGAACGCGATCAGGAAGCCCCACTTCGCCCACAGCACGAGGCCGGCCGCGAGGCCCGCGCCGATCACCGCGAGCGGCAGCCAGCCGAGCGGGCCCATCCGGCCGCGCGCGGGCGCCGCCGGCTTGGCCGCCTCGGCCGCATGCGACGCTGCAACCCTCAAGGCCCGGCTCCCCAAATCTGCGCTCCGGCCTTAAGATCACGCCGCGAGCGGCCGTTGGCAAGGGCGGGCGTTGGCGCACAGCAACCAGCAGGAGAGGGAGTGGCCATGCGCAAGTTCATCATCGAGCGCGAGTTGCCGGCGGTCGGCAGCCTGGATCGCGAGCAGCTCAAAGGCGCCGCCGCCAAGTCGAACGCGGCGTTGGCCGAGCTCGCCCCGGACATCCAGTGGGTCGAATCCTTCGTCGCCGCCGACAAGACCTTCTGCGTCTACCTCGCCAAGGACGAAGGGGTGATCCGCAAGCACGCCGAGATCAGCGGCTTCCCGGCCAACAAGATCACCGAGGTCAAGCGGATGATCGATCCGACCACCGCCGGCTGATCCCGGCGCGCGCCGACCCACCGTCATGAGCCTGGCCATCACGCTGGTCCTCTTGCTCCTGGCGGTGGGTGTTGCCGGGCTTGCCAACTGGCGCGAGCGCCGCCCGCGGGAGCTCGGCAATCCGCCGTTGATCTCTCATGCAGCGATCCAGATGATCGCGCTGGCGGTCGCCCTGGTGATGGCCGCGCATCTGGTGAGCCTCGTGACCGGCCATCAGCTGGAGAGCCGCTACTTCCACTGAAGCCTCGGCCCGAGACCGGCTCGGGAGCGCAAGAACCGGGTGGCAGGCGGCGGGCGAGCAGGCCAAGCTCGGGGTCTGGCCTGCGATCGAGGTTGATCATGACCCGTTCGAACCCGCGTCCGATGGCACCGGTCGAATGGCTGCTCCTTGTGACCCTCTCGGTCCTCTGGGGCGGCTCGTTCTTCTTCGCCAAGGTGGCGCTCGCCGAGCTGCCGCCGTTCACGGTCGTGCTCGCGAGGGTCGCGCTCGCGGCGCTGGCCTTGCTCCTGATCGTGCGCGCCTGCGGCCAGCGGCTGCCGCGCTCGCCGCGCCTCTGGGGCGCGTTCCTGGTCATGGGCGCGCTCAACAATCTGATCCCGTTCAGCCTGATCGTCTGGGGCCAGACCGAGATCGGAAGCGGCCTCGCCTCGATCCTGAATGCCACGACGCCGCTGTTCGCGGTCGTGCTCGCCCCCGTCCTGACCCGGGACGAGCAGCTGACGCCGGGCAGGCTCGCGGGCGTGCTCGCGGGGCTCGCGGGCGTCGCCTTGATGATCGGGCCGGGAGCGCTCGCGCACCTTGACGGGCAGGTGCTGGCCGAGCTTGCGATCCTCGGAGCGGCATTCTCCTATGCGCTCGCCGGGCTCTACGGCCGGCGCTTCCATGCGACGCCGCCGCTCGTGACCGCGCTCGGCCAGGTCAGCGCCTCGACCCTCATGATGCTGCCGCTGGCGCTCCTCATCGATCGCCCGTGGAGCCTGCCGGCGCCGGGGCTGGCGACGCTTTGCGCG
>CAVWPO010000031.1:0-33847 GCA_963756905.1 uncultured Alphaproteobacteria bacterium | reverse complement strand
CTCGCCGGCAGCGCGCTGCTCAGCACGGCACTCGCCTATGTGATCTATTTCCGGATCCTGGCCACGGCCGGCGCCACCAACCTGATGCTGGTGACCTTCCTGATCCCGGTCAGCGCGCTGATCCTCGGGACGACCATCCTGGGCGAGCTGCTGACCTCGGGCCAGCTCGCCGGCATGGCGTTGATCGGGCTCGGGCTCGCGACGATCGACGGTCGCCTGCCCGCCCGGCTCGCGGGCCGCTGGCGCCGCCCCGCCGAGGCGCTTCAAGTGCGGCCGTAGACGTCCTCGTAGCGGATGATGTCGTCCTCGCCGAGGTAGTCGCCGCACTGGACCTCGATCAGGTGCATGGGCACCGTGCCGGGATTCTCCATCCGGTGCTTCGCGCCGAGCGGGATGTGGACGCTCTGGTTCGGCTCGAGCAGCAGGATCTGGTCGTCGACCGTGACCCTGGCGGTGCCGGCAACCACCACCCAATGCTCGGCGCGGTGCTTGTGGCTCTGCAGGCTGAGCCGGCCGCCGGGGGCCACGATGATCTCCTTGACCTTGAAGGCCGCGCCCTCGTGCAGGACCTGGAAGCTGCCCCAGGGACGCTGCTCCTTGGCGTGAGCGTCGCCCTCGGGCCGGCCGGCGGCCCGCAGCATGGCCACCAGCTCGCGCCCGGCATCGCTGCGGGCGCGATCGGCGACCAGGATCGCATCGTCGGTCTCGATCACGGCAAGGTCGCGGACGCCGGAGCAGGCGACCAGCCGGCGCTCGGCATGGACCAGGCAGTTCTGGCTGTCGTCGAGCAGGACGTCGCCCTTGACCGCGTTGCCGGCCGCGTCCTTGGGCAGCTGCTCCCAGAGCGCCTGCCAGGAGCCGAGGTCGGACCAGCCGGGATCGCAGGGCACGACCGCGATCCGGCGGCTCTTCTCCATGACCGCCTTGTCGATCGGCTGGGCCGGTACGGCCTGGTAGCGGTCGAGCGGCACCTCGAAGGCGCCGCCCGGAACCTCCTTGAGCGCTTCGAAGGCGCTGGTGACGGCGGCCAGGATCGGCGCGGCGTGGGTCCCGAGCTCGGCCAGGATACGATCGGCCCGGAACAGGAACATCCCGCTGTTCCAGAAATGGCCGCCCTTGGCGAGCATGGCTTCGGCCACCGGCCGCTGCGGTTTCTCGACGAAGCGGGTGACCCTGAGCGCGCCCGGCGCGTCGGGCAGCGGCTTGCCGGTCTCGATGTAGCCGTAGCCGGTCTCGGGCCGGGTCGGCGTGATGCCGAAGGTCACGAGCTCGCCCGCGGCGGCCAGCGGCAGGGCGGCATCGAGCGCGGCATCGAGCGCCTCGGGCGCCTGCATCAGATGGTCCGAGGGGCAGATCCAGAGCAGGGCGTCGCCGCCGAACCGCTGCCGGGCGTAGAGGGCGGCGAGCGCGATCGCGGCCGCGGTATTGCGTCCGACCGGCTCGAGCAGCCGGTTGTGCGCGAGCGCCGGGTCGATCGCCTCGAGCTCGCGCCGGACCAGGAAGTCCTGGGCCTTGGCGCCGACCGTGACGACCTGCTTGGGCCGCGCCCGGGCGAGCAGGCGGCGCGCCGTCTGCTCGAGCAGCGACTGCTCGCCCGCAAGTTGAGCCAGCTGCTTGGGCAGGGTGTCGCGGCTGACCGGCCAGAGCCGGGTGCCGGAGCCGCCGGCGAGAATCACGGGCACGAGCATGGCCAAGGCGGTCGCTGCCCCCTTCTTGGATCAGGGAAACCAGCCATCGAGGCTAGCCCGGCCGGGCGACCCGGTCCAGCCTCGAGGGCGCCGGCCCGCCCGACGCACCGCGACGGCTCTCTGAAGCTCCAGGGATAGCCGGTCATGGTTGCCAAATCGTGAGCGCGGCGATGGCCGCCGCCATGCTCCAGGGCCGGCCGGGCCGGCGTTGCCTTGGGCAGGCTTACGGAATAGAAGCCTTGGACTTCGCCCGGCGCCACACCACGCTTGGACCCATCGCCGGCCGTGAGCCGGCGCAGGCATCATCAGCAGCAGGCGCCATCGAGAGGGACGCCATGCCACCCGCCGACCCGGATCGAGCGACGCTGGACGAGAACTACAATCTGCGCGCCGCGGTGCCGGAGTTTCAGACCTGGTTCGACCGGTACGAGGCCACCAGCCGGGCCTTCCGGGAGCGCTGGCCGGGCCGCCTCGATCTGGCCTATGGCACCGGCGCTCGCCAGGCGATCGATCTGTTCCTGCCCGCGGCCGCAGCAGGTGCCGCCCCGCCGCTGCTCGCGTTCATCCACGGTGGCTATTGGCAGGGTCGGGATCGCAAGGATTTCTCGTTCGTCGCCGAGCCGCTGGTCGCGGCCGGCGCTGCGGTCGCCCTGCTCGGCTACGATCTGGCGCCCGCGGTCACGATGGACACGATCGTCGCCGAGATCCGCGAAGCCCTCGCCTGGCTGCATCGCAATGCGGGCGCGCAGGGCTACGATCCGGACCGGATCTTCCTCGCCGGCCATTCCGCAGGCGGCCACCTCGTCGCGATGGCGCTCGCGACCGACTGGCAGGGCGCCTTCGGCCTGCCAGCGGATCTGATCAAGGGCGCGGTCGCGATCAGCGGCGTCTTCGACCTCGAGCCGATCCGCCGCTGCTACCTGAACGACGTCCTGCGGATGGACGAGGCGGAAGCGAGGCGCAACAGCCCGCTGCATCTGCCGCCGGGCCGGCCCTGCCCGGTCGTGGTCACCGTCGGGGAGCTCGAGACCGCGGCCTTCCACGAGCAGAGCGCAGCCTATGCCGCCAGGCTCGCGGGCGCGGGCTGGCGCTCCGAGCTCGTGACCCGAGCCAGGCCTGGACCACTTCGCGATCGTGATGAGCCTGGCCGAGCCCGGCGCCCCGATCGTCCGGTCGGTCTGCCGCCAGATGGGCCTCGGGGCGGCGCCCGCTTGACGGCGGCGATGGCCTGTTGAACTGATGGGCGGCAAGGGGACAGACGAGGAACGGCCGATGGCCAACAGCAAGCAGATCCTGATCATCGACGACGACGAGGCGCTCCGCCGCTCGCTCGCCGAGCAGCTCGAGCTGCACGAGGGGTTCGTGACCTTTCAGGCCGAGGACGGCAAGCGGGCGCTCGAGATCGTCAAGGATCATCACTTCGAGGTCATTTTGATGGACGTGGGCCTGCCCGACACCGACGGCCGCGATCTCTGCCGGCTGATGCGGCGTCAGGGGGTGAAGAGCCCGATCATCATGCTGACGGCGCACGATTCCGATGCCGACACGATCCTCGGTCTCGACAGCGGCGCCAACGACTACATCCCCAAGCCCTTCCGGCTCGGCGTCCTGCTCGCGCGCCTGCGCGCCCAGCTCCGGCAGTTCGAGCTGTCCGACGACGCGACCTTCCCGATCGGCCCCTACACCTTCCGGCCGAGCGCCAAGATGCTGATCAATCCCGACAGCAACCGGAAGATCCATCTGACCGAGAAGGAGACCGCGATCCTCAAGTATCTCTATCGGATGGGCGACCGCGCGGTCACCCGGGAGGTGCTGCTCGACGAGGTCTGGGGCTACAATGCGGGCGTCACCACCCACACGCTCGAGACCCACATCTACCGGCTGCGCCAGAAGATCGAGCCGGAGCCGACCAACGCCCAGATCCTGTTGACCGAGCCAGGCGGCTACCGGCTCGCCCGTTAGCGGTGCAGGCGCCGTGGCTAGAGCAGCTCGACGCGCGCCGCCATCGGGCCCTTCTGGCCCATGCGGGTCGCGACCCGGACGCGCTGTTCGGCTTCGAGGGCTGCGATCCCGGCGCGGGTGAGCGTGCGCGCCGACACGAACACATCCTTGCTGCCGTCATCGGGCACGATGAAGCCGAAGCCCTTCTCGGCATTGTAGAACTTGACCGTGCCTTCGACCAGCTCGCCATCGCCGCCGCCGGCGAAGCGCGGCGGGCGCGAGCGCGGCACCGGCTCGGTCGGCGGCTCGATGCTGTGGATCGCGGCGACCTGCGGGCCGCGCGGGCCGTCGGCGATGTCGCAGATCAGGCTGGTGCCGTCGGCGAGATCCTCATGCCCGGCCTGCGCCACCAGCGACGCATGCAGGAACGCGTCGGGCGCGCCATCGTCCGGCTTCACGAAACCGAAGCCTTTGGTCCGGTTGTACCATTTGACCACCGCAGCAACTTCGGTCCGGTAAGGTCCGGACAGCTGCGACGGACGGCGGTTGTTCATAACGGGTCAACTCCACGGATGCCACCATCACTTCATAACCTTTTTGCGCCGCCGCGAACAGAGCAATTCGGTCGGACGGCGACCGCTCCGGCGACATGGCCCGGCGCCGATCCGGGCTCACCGATCGGCGAGATCGACCGTAACCGGTACGTGGTCGGAAGGTCTCGGCCAGCCGCGCGCGGCCCGCAGCGCTTGGGCGTGCTGCAGGCGAAGCGCCAAGGCGGGCGTGACCCAGACGTGGTCGAGCCGGCGGCCGCGATCGCCGGCCTCCCAGTCCAGCGCGCGGTAGCTCCACCAGGTGTAGAGGCGCTCGCTTGGCGGTACGAAGTGGCGGACCGCGTCGTGCCAGCGATGCGAGGCCTGGAGGTCCAGGAGCGCGCGCACCTCGATCGGGGTGTGGCTGACCACCCGGAGCAGTGCGCGGTGGTTCCAGACATCGGTCTCGAGCGGCGCGACGTTGAGGTCACCGACCAGCAGCGCCTGACGCGCGGGCGCGAAGTCGCGGCGGAACCAGTCGCCAAGCGCCGCCAGCATCTCGAGCTTGTGGCGGAACTTCGGGTTCAGCTCGGGATCCGGGTCATCCCCACCGGCCGGGATGTAGAGATTGTGCAGCTCGATGCCGCCCGGCAGGATCGCATGCAGATGCCGGCAGTCGGTGCTGTTGCACCACTCCAGCGGGGTCGCATCCTCGAGCGGCAGTTTGGAGAAGATCGCGACCCCATGGTAGCCCGCCTGGCCATGCAGGACGTGATGCGGAAAGCCCAGCGCGCGCAGCTCGAGCACCGGGAACAGCTCGTTCCTGACCTTGGTCTCCTGCAGGCAGAGCACGTCCGGGTCGACCTCGCGCACGAGCCTCGCGAGCCCGCCCAGCCGCAGCCGGACCGAGTTGACGTTCCAGGTGGTGATCCGCAGCGGCAAATTCGTCGAGTTCCTGCGGGCCGTGTGTGGTTGCTTATCGCCGCGGCTCGGCCGCTCGGTCTGGAGATCGCGGGAAGGCAGGGTTCGCCAGAACCCGATCGACGAGACCTTGCACCGGCCCCCGACGCTTTGCGCCCTCGCCGGCAGCGCGCTGCTGAGCACGGCACTCGCCTATGTGATCTATTTCCGGATCCTGGCCACGGCCGGCGCCACCAACCTGATGCTGGTGACCTTCCTGATCCCGGTCAGCGCGCTGATCCTCGGGACGACCATCCTGGGCGAGCTGCTGACCTCGGGCCAGCTCGCCGGCATGGCGTTGATCGGGCTCGGGCTCGCGACGATCGACGGTCGCCTGCCCGCCCGGCTCGCGGGCCGCTGGCGCCGCCCCGCCGAGGCGCTTCAGCTGCGGCCGTAGACGTCCTCGTAGCGGATGATGTCGTCCTCGCCGAGGTAGTCGCCGCACTGGACCTCGATCAGGTGCATGGGCACGGTGCCGGGATTCTCCATCCGGTGCTTCGCGCCGAGCGGGATGTGGACGCTCTGGTTCGGGTCGAGCAGCAGGATCTGGTCGTCGACCGTGACCTTGGCGGTGCCGGCGACCACCACCCAATGCTCGGCGCGGTGCTTGTGGCTCTGCAGGCTGAGCCGGCCGCCGGGGGCCACGATGATCTCCTTGACCTTGAAGGCGGCGCCCTCGTGCAGGACCTGGAAGCTGCCCCAGGGGCGCTGCTCCTTGGCGTGGGCGTCGCCCTCGGGCCGGCCGGCGGCCCGCAGCATGGCCACCAGCTGGCGCCCGGCATCGCTGCGGGCGCGATCGGCGACCAGGATCGCATCGTCGGTCTCGATCACGGCAAGGTCGCGGACGCCGGAGCAGGCGACCAGCCGGCGCTCGGCATGGACCAGACAGTCCTGGGTGTCGTCGAGCAGGACGTCGCCCTGGACCGCGTTGCCGGCCGCGTCCTTGGGCAGCTGCTCCCAGAGCGCCTGCCAGGAGCCGAGGTCGGACCAGCCGGGATCGCAGGGCACGACCGCGAGCCGGCGGCTCTTCTCCATGACCGCCTTGTCGATCGGCTGGGCCGGCACGGCCTGGTACCGGTCGAGCGGCACCTCGAAGGCGCCGCCCGGAACCTCCTTGAGCGCTTCGAAGGCGCTGGTGACGGCGGCCAGGATCGGCGCGGCGTGGGTCCCGAGCTCGGCCAGGATGCGATCGGCCCGGAACAGGAACATGCCGCTGTTCCAGAAATGGCCGCCCTTCGCGAGCATGGCTTCGGCCACCGGCCGCTGCGGTTTCTCGACGAAGCGGGTGACCCTGAGCGCGCCCGGCGCGTCGGGCAGCGGCTTGCCGGTCTCGATGTAGCCGTAGCCGGTCTCGGGCCGGGTCGGCGTGATGCCGAAGGTCACGAGCTCGCCCGCGGCGGCCAGCGGCAGGGCGGCATCGAGCGCGGCACCGAGCGCCTCGGGCGCCTGCATCAGATGGTCCGAGGGGCAGATCCAGAGCAGGGCGTCGCCGCCGAACCGCTGCCGGGCGTAGAGGGCGGCGAGCGCGATCGCGGCCGCGGTATTGCGTCCGACCGGCTCGAGCAGCCGGTTGTGCGCGAGCGCCGGGTCGATCCGCTCGAGCTCGCGCCGGACCAGGAAGTCCTGGGCCTTGGCGCCGACCGTTACGACCTGCTCGGGCCGCGCCCGGGCGAGCAGGCGGCGCGCCGTCTGCTCGAGCAGCGACTGCTCGCCCGCAAGTTGGGCCAGCTGCTTGGGCAGGGTGTCGCGGCTGACCGGCCACAGCCGGGTGCCGGAGCCGCCGGCGAGAATCACGGGCACGAGCATGGCCAAGGCGGTCGCTGCCCCCTTCTTGAACCCGGAAAACCAGCCATCGGAGGCTAGCCCGGCCGGGCGACCCGGTCCAGCCTCGAGGGCGCCGGCCCGCCCGACGCACCGCGACGGCTGTCTGAAGCTCCAGGGATAGCCCGTCATGGTTGCCAAATCGTGAGCGCGGTGATGGCCGCCGCCATGCTCCAGGGCAGGCCGGGCCGGCGTTGCCTTGGGCAGGCTTACGGAATAGAAGCCTTGGACTTCGCCCGGCGCCCACACCCCGCTTGGACCATCGCCGGCCGTGAGCCGGCGCAGGCATCATCAGCAGCAGGCGCCATCGGGAGGGACGCCATGCCACCCGCCGACCCGGATCGAGCGACGCTGGACAAGAACTACAATCTGCGCGCCGCGGTGCCGGAGTTTCAGGCCTGGTTCGACCGGTACGAGGCCGCCAGCCGGGCCTTCCGGGAGCGCTGGCCGGGCCGCCTCGATCTCGCCTATGGCACCGGCGCTCGCCAGGCGATCGATCTGTTCCTGCCCGCGGCCGCAGCAGGTGCCGCCCCGCCGCTGCTCGCGTTCATCCACGGTGGCTATTGGCAGGGTCGGGATCGCAAGGATTTCTCGTTCGTCGCCGAGCCGCTGGTCGCGGCCGGCGCTGCGGTCGCCCTGCTCGGCTACGATCTGGCGCCCGCGGTCACGATGGACACGATCGTCGCCGAGATCCGAGACGCCCTCGCCTGGCTGCATCGCAATGCCTGCGCGCAGGGCTTCGATCCGGACCGGATCTTCCTCGCCGGCCATTCCGCAGGCGGCCACCTCGTCGCGATGGCGCTCGCGACCGACTGGCAGGGCGCTTTCGGCCTGCCAGCGGATCTGATCAAGGGCGCGGTCGCGATCAGCGGCGTCTTCGACCTCGAGCCGATCCGCCGCTGCTACCTGAACGACGTCCTGCGGATGGACGAGGCGGAAGCGAGGCGCAACAGCCCGCTGCATCTGCCGCCGGGCCGGCCCTGCCCGGTCGTGGTCACCGTCGGGGAGCTCGAGACCGCGGCCTTCCACGAGCAGAGCGCAGCCTATGCGGCCAAGCTCGCGGGCGCGGGCTGGCGCTCCGAGCTCGTGACCCGACCAGGCCTGGACCACTTCGCGATCGTCATGAGCCTGGCCGAGCCCGGCGCCCCGATCGTCCGCTCAGTCTGCCGCCAGATGGGCCTCGGGGCGGCGCCCGCTTGACGGCGGCGGTGGCCTGTTGAACTGATGGGCGGCAAGGGGACAGACGAGGAACGGCCGATGGCCAACAGCAAGCAGATCCTGATCATCGACGACGACGAGGCGCTCCGCCGCTCGCTCGCCGAGCAGCTCGAGCTGCACGAGGGCTTCGTGACCTTTCAGGCCGAGGACGGCAAGCGGGCGCTCGAGATCGTCAAGGATCATCACTTCGAGGTCATCTTGATGGACGTGGGCCTGCCCGACACCGACGGCCGCGATCTCTGCCGGCTGATGCGGCGTCAGGGGGTGAAGAGCCCGATCATCATGCTGACGGCGCACGATTCCGATGCCGATACGATCCTCGGTCTCGACAGCGGCGCCAACGACTACATCCCCAAGCCCTTCCGGCTCGGCGTCCTGCTCGCGCGCCTGCGCGCCCAGCTCCGGCAGTTCGAGCTGTCCGACGACGCGACCTTCCCGATCGGCCCCTACACCTTCCGGCCGAGCGCCAAGATGCTGATCAATCCGGACAGCAACCGGAAGATCCACCTGACCGAGAAGGAGACCGCGATCCTCAAGTATCTCTATCGGATGGGCGACCGCGCGGTCACCCGGGAGGTGCTGCTCGACGAGGTCTGGGGCTACAATGCGGGCGTCACCACCCACACGCTCGAGACCCACATCTACCGGCTGCGCCAGAAGATCGAGCCGGAGCCGACCAACGCCCAGATCCTGTTGACCGAGCCAGGCGGCTACCGGCTCGCCCGTTAGCCGTGCAGGCGCCGTGGCTAGAGCAGCTCGACGCGCGCCGCCATCGGGCCCTTCTGGCCCATGCGGGTCGCGACCCGGACGCGCTGCTCGGCTTCGAGGGCTGCGATCCCGGCGCGGGTGAGCGTGCGCGCCGACACGAACACATCCTTGCTGCCGTCATCGGGCACGATGAAGCCGAAGCCCTTCTCGGCATTGTAGAATTTGACCGTGCCTTCGACCAGCTCGCCATCGCCGCCGCCGGCGAAGCGCGGCGGGCGCGAGCGCGGCACCGGCTCGCTCGGCGGCTCGATGCTGTGGATCGCGGCGACCTGCGGGCCGCGCGGGCCGTCGGCGATGTCGCAGATCAGGCTGGTGCCGTCGGCGAGATCCTCGTGCCCGGCCTGCGCCACCAGCGACGCATGCAGGAACGCGTCGGGCGCGCCATCGTCCGGCTTCACGAAACCGAAGCCTTTGGTCCGGTTGTACCATTTGACCACCGCAGCAACTTCGGTCCGGTAAGGTCCGGACAGCTGCGACGGACGGCGGTTGTTCATAACGGGTCAACTCCACGGATGCCACCATCACTTCATAACCTTTTTGCGCCGCCGCGAACAGAGCAATTCGGTCGGACGGCGACGCTCCGGGAGTTGCCGGCAGTGCCGGGTGATTGCGGTGGTCACGGGTCGGCGAGGTCGACCGTAACCGGCACGTGGTCCGAAGGTCTCGGCCAGCCGCGCGCGGCGCGCAGCGCTTCGGCGTGTTGCAGGCGAAGCGCCAGGGCGGGCGTGACCCAGACGTGGTCGAGCCGGCGGCCGCGATCGCCGGCCTCCCAGTCCAGCGCGCGGTAGCTCCACCAGGTATAGAGGCGCTCGCTCGGCGGTACGAAGTGGCGGACCGCGTCGTGCCAGCGATGCGAGGCCTGGAGGTCCAGGAGCGCGCGCACCTCGATCGGGGTGTGGCTGACCACCCGGAGCAGCGCGCGGTGGTTCCAGACATCGGTCTCGAGCGGCGCGACGTTGAGGTCGCCGACCAGCAGCGCCTGACGCGCGGGCGCGAAGTCGCGGCGGAACCAGTCGCCGAGCGCCGCCAGCATCTCGAGCTTGTGGCGGAACTTCGGGTTCAGCTCGGGATCCGGGTCATCCCCACCGGCCGGGATGTAGAGATTGTGCAGCTCGATGCCGCCCGGCAGGATCGCATGCAGATGCCGGCAGTCGGTGCTGTTGCACCACTCCAGCGGGGTCGCATCCTCGAGCGGCAGTTTGGAGAAGATGGCGACGCCGTGGTAGCCGGCCTGGCCGTGCAGGATGTGGTGCGGATAGCCCAGCGCCTCGAGGTCGGCGACCGGGAACAGCTCGTTGCGGACCTTGGTCTCCTGCAGGCAGAGCACGTCCGGGTCGACCGCGCGCGCGAGCCGCTCGAGCCCGTCCAGGCGCTGACGCACCGAGTTGACGTTCCAGGTGGTGATGCGCAGCGGCACGCTCGCGAGCTCCCTGCGGGCCGTGTGTGGTTGCTTATCGCCGCGGCTCGGCCGCTCGGTCTGGAGATCGCGGGAAGGCAGGGTTCGCCAGAACCCGATCGACGAGACCTTGCACCGGCCCCCGACGAATCACTCGGTCAGGAGGATGCAGTCGGCCGGGTGCCAGGAAACCCAGCAGGGGTCGCCGACCGCGAGCGCGCCGGCCTGGTGGCGGCTGTCGTTGGTGCGGTAGCAGGTGATCCGGACGGCGGGGCCGGTCTCGACGAAGACGTGGCTGTAGTCGCCGAAATAGGCGAGCTGGGCGATCTTGCCGGGGACCGCGATCAGGCCGTCCCCTGGCCGCTCGTGGCTGATCCGGACCTTTTCCGGGCGGACCGCGATCCCGACCTCGCTGCCGGGCTCGCCGTCCTCGGGCAGGCGCAGCTCGCCGATTCCCTGCGCTTCGAGGCGGATGCCGCCGTCGGCGCGCTCGAGCACGCGGCCGGGGAACAGGTTGGTCGTGCCGATGAAGTCGGCGACCATGCGGCAGTTCGGCTGCTCGTACAGCTCGTCCGGCGGCGCCACCTGGAGGATGCGGCCCTTGTCCATGACCGCGATCCGGTTCGCCATCGAGAGCGCCTCGTCCTGGTCGTGGGTCACGATCACGAAGGTGATCCCGACCTCGTGCTGCAGGCGGACGAGCTCGAGCTGCATCTCCTCGCGCAGCTTCTTGTCGAGCGCCGAGAGCGGCTCGTCGAGCAGCAGAACCTTGGGCCGCTTGATCAGGGCGCGGGCGAGCGCCACCCGCTGGCGCTGGCCGCCGGAGAGCTGGTCGGGCCGGCGCTCGCCCAGCCCGTCGAGCCGGACCATGGCGAGCGCCGCCTCGACCCTGGGGCCGATCTCGGCGCGCGGCACGCGGCTGACCCGCAGCCCGTAGGCGACGTTGTCGGCGACCGACATGTGCGGGAACACGGCGTAGGACTGGAACACCATGTTGACCGGGCGCCGGTTGGGCACCACGCCCGCCATGTCGTCGCCGTCGATCAGGATCAGGCCTTCGCTCGGGGCCTCGAAGCCCGCGAGCATGCGCAGCAGCGTGGTCTTGCCGCAGCCGGACGGCCCGAGCAGGGCGAAGAACTCGTTGGCAGCGATCGCGAGCGTCACGTGATCGACCGCGGCGACCTGGCCGAAGCGCTTGGTCACCGCCTCGACCCGGACGATCGGCGGAGGGCTCATGCCCGCAGCTCCCCGCCCGGCTCCGGCCGCTGCAGCCGCATCGCGACCACCGTCAGCAGCACGGTCACCACGATCAGCACCGTCGAGGCGGCGTTGACCTCGGGCGTCGCGCCGAAGCGGACCATCGAATAGACCTTGATCGGGAAGGTCAGGGTCTCCGGGCCCGAGGTGAAGAAGGTGATGACGAAGTCGTCGAGCGAGAGGGTCATCGCGAGCAGGCCGCCGGCGATCAGGCCGGGCTTCATGTAGGGCAGCGTGATGTTGCGGAAGGTCTGCCACTCGCCGGCGCCGAGGTCCTTGGAGGCTTCCTCGAGCGCGCGATCGAAGCCCGCCATGCGGGCGCGCACCACGATCGTGACGAACGGGAAGCTGAAGGCGATGTGGCCGATGATGATCGGCCCGAGGTTCAGCGGCCAGGGCAGCTGGGTCGGCCAGCCGGTGCGGATGAAGAACGCCATCAAGGCGACGCCCATGCAGATCTCCGGGATCACGATCGGCAGGGCGAGCGCGCCCTCCAGCGCCGGCTTGCCGGGGAAGCGGAAGCGCCAGAGGGCCAGCGCCAGGAGCGCGCCGACCACCGTGCTGACCGCGGTGCTGATCAGGCCGATCGTCAGGCTGTTGGTGAAAGCCTCGATCAGGGAGGCGTTGCCGATCGCCTTGTGGTAGTAGCCAAGCGTGAAGCCCTGCCAGACGATGTTGCGCTTGCTGTCGTTGAAGCTGAACAGGATCAGGATCACGATCGGCGCGTAGAGGAACAGGAAGGTCGCCGCGAGCCAGGCGCGCAGCCAGAGCTTCCGGCTGTATTCGAGCGGCCCCGCTCGCTCGCGTCGCTTGGGCATCGCCGCACCCCGCCCCCGGCGCCCGGTCGGGCGCAGAGCCTGCCATCGTCCCGTTTATAGGAAGGCGCGAACCCTATGGTAAGCCCGGATCGCGAACTCCAGGCCGATCGACCGGGGCCGCCGGTATCATCCGCCTGACGAGGTCTGCCGCGCGACGACCCGGTGAGGTCAGGAAGCGCGCGACGGCCTGGGGCGAAGCCAGCGCCGGACCTGGGCGGGCTCCAGCCGGTCGGCGCGCATCACCAGATGGACGAGGGGGTCGCGCAACAGCTCATCGAGCGGCGGCTCGTCACCGGCGTGGGCGTAGGCGCCCTCGTACCAGGGCTCCGCCGGATCAGCATCATCGCCGCCGCCGGCCGCGGCAGCCGCCGGCCATGCCCGGCCGCGGGCGAGCATGCCTGCCTGGGTGAGCCCGCTGAAGGTCGCAAGGAGGGCCCGAACGGCCATCATCGTTCCGTCTCCCTGAACGCCTGTTGCCACCTGGCGACACCCTTTGCGCACTCCCTTATCGCGCGAACACGCGGCGCTCATTTAAATTCCGGCCGTCCTCGACCTACGGTGGAGGCAAAGCTTCCGCGCGGGCAACCGACGTCAGAGCTTGCCGATCAGCACTCCGGCGAGCCCGAGGACGGCGACCAGAAGGGCGGCGAGAAAGCCGTTCATCCAGACCGTCTGCCGGTTGATCGCGCGCATCAGCTCGATCCTGGTCTCGGCGATCTCGTGGCGCACCGCGGCGATCTGCTCGGCCAATTCCAGGCGAACGGCGCCGATCTGCTCGGCCAGCTCCTGACGGACGGCGCCGATCTGCTCGGCCAGCTCCTGACGGACGGCGCCGATCTGCTCGGCCAGCTCCTGACGGACGAGGGCAGTCTGTTCGCCGACGTAGTCGCGGGTCGCGACCGTGTCGATCACCTCGCCCTGGACGACCTCGACCACTCCGGTCGCCTGCTGATGGCTGAAGCCGGCCTCCTCCAGACGGCGGATCGCGTGGGCGGCATTCATCGCGGGCGGCTCACGTTGCGGCCTCCAAGCGTACACCCTGCCATGCAGGTGAGACGGAAGCGACCAAAAAGCAAGCCGGTCTCCGGCCTGGCTAGAGGTCGCGCTCGGCCAGGAAGGCGCGGGCGGCGAGCGCGGCAAAGGTCAGGTACATCAGCAGGAAGGAGAGCGCAGCGCCGAGCGGCCAGTCGTTGGCGGCCTTGAACTGGCGCTCGATCACGTTGCCGATCAGCTGGCTGTCGGGGCCGCCCAGAAGGTCCGAGATCAGGAAGGTGCCGAGCGCCGGGATGAACACCAGGATCACGCCCGAGATGATCCCGGGCTTGGCGAGCGGCACCACGATCGAGCGGAAGGTGCGCCACTGGCCGGCGCCGAGATCGAGGCTCGCCTCGAGATAGGAGCGATCGAGGCGCTCGAGCGTGGCGTAGAGGGGCAGCACCATGAACGGCAGATAGACGTAGACGATCCCGATCACCACGGCGGCGTTGTTGTAGAGCAGCTCCAGCGGCTGGAACGGCGGCAGCGCGCCGAGGCCGAGCGCGCCGAGCCCGGCGCTCGCGAGGCCCCAGAGGCCCTCGAGGCCGAAGTTGACGTAGCCGCGGGTCCGGAGCACCGCGATCATCGCATAGGTCCGGATCAGAAGATTGGTCCAGAACGGCAGGATCACGAGCATCAGGAGGAGCGGCTTCGCCCGTGCGGGCGCGAAGCTCACCGCGAGCGCCACCGGAAAGCCGATGATCAGGACCAGGATCGTGGCCACCGCCGCGATCCAGAACGACTTCCAGAACAGGCCGAGATAGAGCGGGTCGAGCGCCTTCGCGTAATTGGCAAGCGTGCCGGTGATCAGGATCTCGACCGGTCCCGAACGTTCGCCGAACGACAGGATCCAGATCAGGCCCAGCGGCACCAGGAAGAAGGCGAGCAGCCAGAGCGCGCCCGGCAACACGAAGATCCAGAAGACCAACGGCTGCTGCCGCCAGCTCTCCATCGGCGCCCGCCCCGCGATCGGCCGCGCAAGAGCCGCGCAGGCCTACACGAAGGCGAGCTTACCGTCCCGTTTGAGCAGCGTGTAGCAGAGAATGTCGTAGCAGAGCTGGGCCGCGGCATATTCGGTGAGGCCCGAGCCCGCGACCGGCGCGACCTCGACCACGTCGGCGCCGATCACGTCCCTGGCCAGGCACAGCTCGCGAACGAGGCGGGTGCCGTAGGCCCAGGACAGGCCGCCCGGGACCGGGGTGCCGGTCGCGGGCGCGACCGCGGGGTCGAAGCCGTCGACATCGATCGTGAGGTAGACCCGCTCGGTCGCGATCGCGGCCAGGACCTCCTCGACCGCCGGCTCCGTGCCGAGCCCCCATTCGAACACCGGCAGCGCCTGCGCCATGGCAAACCGATGCTCCTCCCGCGAGTAGGCCCGGATGCCGACCGCGCAGGCCCGAAAGCCGAATTCGCTGGCGCGGCGCATCACGCAGGAATGAGCCAAGCGGCTGGGGTCGACGTCGTTGTAGTCGGCATCGTCGTCGCGCAGGTCGAGGTGGGCGTCGATCTGGACGATCGTGACGTCCTCCGGCCGACCGCGTTCGGCCTGCGCCCGCAACGCGCCGATCGAGACCGCGTGCGTGCCGCCCAAAAGGATCGTGAACGGGGCCGTGCGCGCGACGGCTTCTGCCACCCGCTCGACCATGGCCTCGGGCGAGAGCGCCTCGACCTCGGCGAGCAGGCGGTGCGCGATCCGATGGTCGGCGGCCGGCTCGGTGCCCGTGTGGCGCTCGAACAGCTCGATCTGACGGTCGAGGCAGGCAACGATCGCGGCCGGCCCCCGGCTCGCGCCGGCGCCGAACGAGGCGCCGTGGCCGTAGGGAGCGGAGATCAGGACCGCATCGGCGCTCTCCGGCTCGCTCCAGTTGATGATCGAGGCGACCATCGGCAACGCCGTCAATCGGAGCCCAGGAGCCGCGCCAGCTCACGCCTGGGCCGTTCGCGCCAGCTGCCGTTGTGCCAGCCGTAGGCCGCGAGCAGGGGAAGCGCGAGGGTCGCCTCCGCGAACACCATCTGCTCGCCGGCGGCGTCGACCTTGCCCCAGGAGCCCGCTTCCTTGAGGCTGGAGCTGGAGCAGGCGCCATCGCGGACGTCGGCGACGGTGATCTGGATGCTGTATTTGTGCATCGGCACGTCGCGGCCCAGGATCTCGGCGCAGACCACCGTGTCCTGGGCGAAATTCTTGGGCGAGCCGCCGCCGATGATCAAAAGGCCGCTCTCCTGCGCCTGCATCTTGAGCAGGGTGAGCTCGCGGAAGTCGGCGACCGAATCGATGGTCACGTGCTGCCCGGGCCGCTCGACCTGATGCGCCACCAGGCCGAAGCCGGCGCTGCTGTCCGTGAAGGCCGGGCAGAAGATCGGCACGCCGTGCTCGAAGGCGCTCTGGACCAGGGAGTCGCGCTTGGGCGCCCGCTCGGGGTGACCCTTCAGCCAGCGGCCCATCTCCTGGATGAAGGCGCGCGAGGAGTAGGGCCGGGGCGGCAGCGCGTCGGCGATCTCCCTGATCGTCCGATCGCAGTGCTGGAGCTCTTCCTCGTCGATGTAGGTGTCGTAGATGCGATCGACGTAGTGCTTGCGCAGCATCGAATTGTCGATGAACTGCGTGCCCCGGTAGTGGGAGAAGCCGAGCGCCTCGAAGAAGTCCATGTCGACGATGGTCGCGCCGGTCGCGACCACCACGTCGACCATGTTGTGGCGGATCAGGTCGACGTAGACCTGCATGCAGCCGGCGGCGCTCGTGCTGCCGGCGACGGTCAGGATGATCGTGCAGTCGGGGTCGCGCAGCATGCGCTCGTAGATCTCGCACGCCCGCCCGAGCTCGCGCGCGCTGAACGACATTTCCTGGAATGCCGCGATCAGCGCGCGCGTGTCGTGCGCCGTGATGTCGACGTGCTTGATCGTCCGCTGCAGAAGTTCCGCCTTCTGCTGCCGCTCTCGGTCCATCGGTGTTCTCGCTGCTGCGCGCCGGCTCCGCGTTCAGGCGGATTCGTAGATGTTGTGCTGGGGATAGCGGGTGCCGCGCTTCACCAGGTTGGTCTCGAGGTCCTGGAGCTCGAAGGCGTCGGCGAAGTACCGGCAGATCTGCTCGGTGTCCAGATAGTTCTGGCAGGTGTAAACGTCGGCGCTGACGAAGCCGCGCAAGGGGAAGGTGTGGATGCTGATGTGGCTCTCGGCGATCATCACGAAGCCGCTGACCCCACCCGGATCCTTGTCGCTATGCTGACCGAGCTCGACCAGCAGCGGCTCGGCGATCTTGTGCATGCCAAGCCGTTCCGGCAACTCGCCGAGGCAGGCGAGGACGTGCGCGTAGTTGGCCAGCTTCTCGCGCGAGCCGCCGTAGCCATCGAGCGTCAGATGCACGCCGAACCCGGCCGCGCCATTGGCAGCCTGGGGCTGCGCCACTCCGGTCCGCCACCCGGGATCGAGCAGGTCGCTCGACCTCCAACCCGCAGATATCATCGCTTGTGTCCCTGTGCAATCTAGGCGTTAGGCCGATCGTCGGCCCTACGTTGCTCGAGCGGAACGCGCCTGCGCCCCCCGCCGACCTCCGTACACCCGGCGGTCGACCGGCTCAGATTCGAGTGACTGCAGCAGGGATCATGGCGTGGTCTCCCAGGGTGGACGAGGTGGAAACTCGGGCCGTCGGCCTCAGTTAGAGCCCCGACGGCGTCGCCAAAACGTTAAGCGGCGGGTCGCGTGTCGTCCCCGAGGACGCCGCCCCACCGCTACGGTTGCTATACTTAGGGGACTATCAGCCGGCTGACAATGGCTCAAAAAAAATTCATTTTCCCTCGTGCTGCCCGCGGCTTACGCCGCGAGCACGCGGGTCAGCGCGTCGGCGTACAGGCTCTCGACCTTCTCGCCCTGGTAGACCGCGATCTCACACCGGTCGAGGACCTCGGGTGGCGGGTAACGCGCGGGGTCGTTGCGGTCCGCCTCCGGGATGAATTCGCGGGCCGCGGCGTTCGGGCAGGCGTAACGGACCTTCTCGGCGATGGCCGCGTGCACCTTGGCCTCGAGGATGAAGTTGATGAAGGCATGGGCATTCTCCGGGTTGGGCCCACCCTTCGGGATGCACAGGCTGTCCACCCACAGCTGGTTGCCTTCGCTCGGCACGACGTAGTCCAGGTCATCGTCCTCGTCCATGACCTGAAGGACGTCGCCATTGTACTCGAGGCAGACGTCGACCTCGCCCGAGAGCAGCAGGTCCTGGCCGGTGTCCGGGGCGAAGGTCTTGATCTTGGGCTTGATCTTGATCAGGGATTCGACCGCTTCGTTGATCTCGGCAGGATCCTTGCTGTTGAGCGAATGGCCGCGGTACTTGAGGGCCGTGCGGATGGTGTCGATCGAATTGATCAGCGCGATCCGGCCGGTGTAGGCGTCACCGTCGAAGACATCGTGGAGCGACTTCGGGTTCGCCTTGGACTTGCGATAGCCGAGCCCGACCGTGCCCCAGAAATAGGGCATGCTGTGGGCCAGACCGGGGTCGTAGGCCGGATTGGTGAACTTCGGCTCGATGTTGGCAGCGTTCGGGATCTTGGCGCGATCGAGCGCCAGCAGCATGTCGGCCGCGATCATCTTGGCGACGTAGTCGTCGGTCGGGACCACGACGTCGTAGCCGGGATTGCCCTCGCGCAGCTTGGCAAACAGCTCGTCGTTGCTGGCATAGAGGTCGTAGCGGACCTTGATGCCGGTCGTATCGGTGAAATCCTCGAGGGTCGTCTCGCCGATGTAGGTGTCCCAGTTGTAGACGTTGACCTGCTGGTCCTGCCCGAAGCCTTGCCGGCTCAACGCCGGCAGGACGGTCGCGAACGTCAGCGAGCCGGCCAGGAAGCGGCGGCGGCTGGTGAGGATCGGGGCGGCGAGCGGGCGACGACGAGACATGGCGCACCTCGGTGGCTGCGGCGTCCGTCGCGGGTCGACCGGCCGTTCCGGGACGGAGGCTTTGGGTTATCATGACAACGACCCTCACCCTGTCAACGCGCCGCCGGCGCCGCTCGCTGGCCAGATGAGCTCTTTTGCCTGTTGTGGCCTGCCGGCCACAGCCAGTGCATAACGCGGTCTGGTGATCCGCAAAAGAGTTGATTTCAATTTCCTTCGCGCGTTATCCACAAGTTGTGGATTAAATATTCTACACGCATTCCTGTAAAATACGATGGGCTGGAGCAACCAGTCCAACTGGCCCAGATGGCCAAGTCGCGGAGGAGGAAAACGCGTGACTTCGATCGGTTGATCGAGTCCGCGAAGCCGGTTCCCTTCTGGCGAGACGCTCGCGAGTCTGCTCCTGCGTGGAAGCGGACTGAGGAGAGGGGACCTGATGTCGTGAATACGACACGCACTGGAGCTGGACGCGGGTCCGGGGGACGGCGGCGGCGGCGCCCGCGGCCGCTTCCGAGCGCGCCAGGCGGCACGGTTGATCGAACGACGTCGGCTGACTGGTCGGCGGTCGCTCCCGCCGCTGATCGAGCCGAGCCGGCCGACCTCACTCATCTCGCAGATCGGCTGCTGACCGTCGCCGGGCCCGACGCGAACGAACCGCCACCGCATCTGGCACGCGCCTTGAAAGCCGCCGCCACGGCACGGGCGCGCGCGGCCCGCATCCGGGCCCGCCAGTTCCAGGTCCAAGCCGAAGACCGACCGCGACTGGAGCCATGGCCGGGCACTGGAACCGCCCATCGGTCGGGGCCCCGCCGGACCCCGAGAGGGCAGGCGCTACGCTTCACCCGAACGGTGGCCGCGGCCAACGAGGCCCGGTTCTGGGCCGCCGCCGAGGACGGTGACGACCCGTGGCATTTGCGCCTGCGCGAAAGCGCGGAGGCCCGGCGAGCCGATGGGTGGTTCGGGCGACTGCTGAAACCGCTGATCTGGCGCCGGAAACCCACAGTCTCCGGACCAGCAGCGATCGCTCGTCAGGCCGCCGGCGCCTGTCGACGGCCCGCCATTGCTCGGCCGGCCCGCCGCCACGGCACCGGTTGCGGATGCTCAGGACGCTGCTCTGGCCGGAGACGATCTCGTCGCGCGGCCTTCAGCGGCCGAGCGCGCTTCGCCCGCCACGGCGCCGCCGGATAGAAAATTCCAGGGGCGGACGAACGAGCTGCCGGCCAGCGCATTCGACCATCAGGGCATAGCCCGGGCTGGCGAGGAGGAGACGCCAAAACCGGAGACCGCTGGCGCCTTGATGATCCCGTCGCGAGCACGTCGCGATCCAGAGTCGGCATTCCGAGCGCTGGCTGGCGATCGACCGGGCCGTCCCCCCTTGCCACGCCTCCAGCGTCGCGCTGGCGCTCGAGCCTTGCCGCGGCGGGCGAGCGCGCTTGTCATCCGGCGATCGTCGCCGCGGAACCAAGCGCGAGCCGGACGGGCGTCCGGCACCACCTGCCGGTCGCTCTGGTCGAGCCTCGCGTCGATCGACTGCCTGCCTTGCTGTCGGATGCGTGGCCGCCGGGCCTCACGGCTGGCTGACGTTCTCGCCGGCAGACCTTCGCCGACAGCCCGATCCGGCGCGGATGCAGGCAATCGGTCGCCGTTGGCGCCGACCGTCGGACGACGCCGGACGTCGCGGGTTCGCCACGGCGCGGATGCTTCTGGCCGCCGGCGCGGTGGTTGGCGGATGCGTCCTCGCTCTCTGCGTCGGCAGCGGCGTCCTACCGAGCTGGATCGAGCTCGACGGGCTCCTGCCTGGACCGAACGGCCAAACGCCGGCGTGGCCGGTCCATGCCTGGGCAACGCTCGGATCGGCCCCGATCGCCGTGCCGCCAACTCATCGCGGCGTGCCGGCCGCGCCGGCCTCGGCCGACCCCCAGAGCCAGGCGCGCGATCGCACGGCCCGGGATGCGGCCGCCGCCGACCCGG
Organism: uncultured Alphaproteobacteria bacterium; assembly: GCA_963756905.1. Classification (GTDB taxonomy): domain Bacteria; phylum Pseudomonadota; class Alphaproteobacteria; order Geminicoccales; family Geminicoccaceae; genus DATAOG01. Next base: position 13,563 of record CAVWPO010000031.1, on the reverse strand, counting down.
GACTGGCTGTCGGAAGGTTCTGGCCGGGGCCCACGCCAGCGGCGCCCCGGGTTCAAGAAGGCCAGGCGCGAGCCCGCAACGGCACGCCGATCGAAGGCGCGCCCGAGGCCGGACGACCGGGTGGCGCGCCCGTCCAGCACCCGGCGGCAGCGCCGGTCGAAGCGACCCAGTGGGATGCGCTCTACGCGCGCGGCCACCAGTACCAGCTCGAGGGCAATCTGGTCGCTGCGGCGGATGCCTATCGTCGGGCGATCCAGCTCAATCCGGAGCACGCGGCCGCTCTCTACGATCTTGGCTACGTTCTCCAGCTGGAGGGCCAAAACGAGGCTGCGATCGACTGCTATCGACGGGCCCTTGCGCACCAGCCGAGGAATGCCTTTGCGCATTACAATCTCGGAACCTTGCTGCAGGCGAAGGGCGATGCGCGCGCCGCGATCGCGCAATACGAAGAGGCCGCGGCAATCCAGCCCGGCAACCCGTACATCTACTATGATTGGGCGCGATCGCTCGAAGCCATCGGCGATGCCGCGGGCGCGGTGGCGCTGTATCGGAAGGCGATCGCGCTTGGTCCCAACCATCGTCCGGGGCTCGATGCGCGGCGGCGCCTGGCCGCCCTGCCGCCGTCGAGGGATGGCGGGGTCCACATCCAGTAGCCCAGGGCTGCGCGACGGCCCGAGGATCAAATGGGCTATCGGCGGGAAACACACTTGACAACAGTTCAATGACTTAGCGATAGTACCTGCAGACCAACATCAGTTGAACGCTGCAGCTGGATGTAAGGACGATGTTTTGTGCTCTCTGGTTGATCCGCGATCATCAGGCGCCGGCATGCCGATGGGGGACTTGGCCGCGATGACCACTGACCGAGCCACGGCGATCATGCCGGCGCCAGACGGTAGCCGCAGGCCGAGCGCCGACAGCGATTTGCCCAGCCCGTCGGGAGCGGCTTCGGGGTTGCCCCTGGCGGGCGAACACCCGGTCAACGGCGCCCCGGCGCAGCCGCCGCACGTGGCGCCGCCGGCCGGCTCCGCGAGCGTTGCGGCCGCGCCGGTCGAGGTCGCGGAACGCTATCTGAGCCCGGCCTTGAAGGCGGCGGCGGCGGCCCGCGCGCGCACCGCGCGCATCCGCGCGGCGGCCTGGGCGACGGCCGCGGGGCCGGCGCAGGCGTACCCGCGACGATCTGTGGTCGAGCCGGTGGCGCCGTCCCCGGCGGCGCCCACGCCCGGGCCCGCTTCGCAGCCCGCGCTGGCGCACGAGCTGCAGATCGCCCGGATCGCGGCCGCCCTGATGACGTCCGGCGGCTCCGAGCCCCGGTCGATGATCCCGCCGGTTGCCAGCGCCCCGGCAAGCCGTGGTCTGTCGGTAGCCGAGGCGGCGCGCGCGTCCTGGATCACCTTCCATCCGCTGCGACGATCGCCGGTCCGGGCATCGGCGCCAGTGACGGGGCCGCGCGGACCCGACCAGGGGCCCGGGGCCGCGCTCAGCCCGACCACTGACCAGCCGGGGGCGCCGACCCGCACGCAGGTCGCGACGGTCCACGCACCGGTCGCCCCCGCCCGAATGCCGGTCGCGGCGGCCGCGATACCGGTCGCGACCATCCGGACGCCCGCTGCGCGGCCGCCAGTCGCGGCCGCCCGTACCCCGGCGGCGCCGGCCCCGACGCGAAGGCCGGTCGCGGCGCCTCTGGTCACTTCCGCGAAGGTGGTGACGCGGCCGGGGGGCGCACGGCTGCTGCCGGCGGAGACGATGCGGCCGGCGGTGCCCGAGCGCGGCCAGCGCGGCCAGCGCTTCACCAAGACGATCGCCGAGCTCCAGCGCTACCAGGCGGCGACCCGCCCGAGCGAGCCCTGGGGCAACGTCGTGCCGCGCCCGGCGGTGCCGCAGGCGGCGCCCGGCGGCGAAGCGGACACCGTCTGGTCGCGCCTCTGGTCGCGACGTTAGCCGGCCCTGGGGATTCGGCACCCGGGCGCCCCGCCCGCCGCCAGCTTGCGCTCGCCCTGCGCCTGCGCGAGCAGGTCCAACCGCGCGCAGGGTGAAAGTTCAGGACGCTCTTGGCCCGCCCACGTCGTTGCGCTAGGACCCATGGTCCGCCGCGATCGAGGGTCGATCCCATGCCGTTTGCCACGGGCCGCCGCCTGCTGACCCTGGCGCTGCTCCTCAGCGCCTGCCAGTCGGCGGCGCAGCCGGCCGATCCCCAGGCGAACCTCGCGGGCCTGCACCTGCCGCCGGGCTTCGCGATCGCGGAGTTCGCGAAGGTGCCGGGGGCGCGCTCGCTCCTGGTCGCGGAGAATGGCGCCAAGGTTTATGTCGCGACCCGGGACAGCGAGGTGTTCGCGATCCTGGATCCCGAGCGGGACGGGATCGCCAACCAGGTCGTGAGGGTCGCGGGCGGCCTGAAGGCGCCCAACGGCCTGGCGCTGGCGCCGGACGGTGCGCTGCTGATCGTCGAGCAGCAGCAGATCCTCAAGCTGCATCCTTCGGGCAAGGCGACCGTCGTGGTGCCGCCCGGGGTGCTGCCGGACAAGAGCCACCACGGCTGGCGCTATGCCGGCATCGGGCCCGACGGCAAGCTCTACGTCGCGGTCGGCGCACCCTGCAACATCTGCCGGGTCAAGGGCTTCGAGGGCACGATCATCCGCCTGCGCCCGGACGGCCAGAATCTCGAGATCTTTGCCCGGGGCATCCGCAACTCGGTCGGCTTCGACTGGCAGCCGGTCACGGGCGAGCTGTTCTTCACCGACAACGGCGGCGACCACCTCGGCGATGACATTCCGCCGGACGAGCTGAACGGCGCGCCTGGGCCCGGCCTCGACTTCGGCTTTCCGTACGTCTACGGCGACAATATCCCCTATCCGCAGTTCGAGGGCGAGGCGCCGCCGCGCCCGCCCACGCCGCCCGCGCTCGCGCTCGGGGCCCACGTCGCCGCGCTCGGCATCGACTTCTACACCGGCAGCATGTTCCCGGCCGAATACCGCAACGACGCCTTGATCGCCGAGCACGGCTCGTGGAACCGCTCCGAGCCGGTCGGCTATCGGATCGTGCGGGTGCGCTTCTCACCGGCGGGCCAGCCGACCGGCCAGGAGGTGTTCATCGACGGCTGGCTCGGCGCCGACGGCCGGGTCTCCGGCCGGCCGGTCGACCTCGAGGAGCTGCCCGACGGCTCGCTCCTGATCTCCGACGACCACGCCGGCCTGGTCTATCGGGTCACCTACCACCCCTGAGCGCGCATCCCTACGTCCGGCTCGGATCCCGGCGGCCAGGCGCGCCGGGTGCTCGGGTCACCGCTGGCCGCGCCCGGCGGCGACCGCGGGCTGCGCTTGACAGGGTCCGGCCGGTGCCTATCTTCGGCCCCAGCCACGAACCAGCCGCGAGGGGCATGTCGCCATGGCCAAACCCGCCACCGTGCTGATCAAGCTGGTCAGCAGCGCCGGCACCGGCACCTTCTACACCACCAAGAAGAACCCGCGGAAGACCACGGAGAAGATGAGCCTGCGCAAATACGATCCCAAAATCCGCAAGCACGTCGAGTTCAAGGAGGCCAAGATCAAATAGCCGGGCCGGTCCCGGCGCCGATCGGGAACCCCGGGCCGCGGTGACGCGGCCCGCGCGTGTCTCGATTGCGCCGCGGCGACGCGGCCCGCGTGTCTCGATTGCGCCGCGGCGACGCGGCCCGGGTCGTTTCGATTGGGCCGCGGCGACGCGGCCTGCGATTGCCTTGCAGGCGAATCCGTTAACGTATATTTAAATCTATAGGCGAGAGATTGCCGCCCTGGTTCGCCTGCAGGTGGGCGACCGATTGATCCTGAAGAGGGCGCTGCCGCGATGATGCTGTGCCGCACCACCGAGTTCCGGACGCCGATTCGAGCTCTGCTGATCGCCTGCGGCCTGACCGCGGCGCTCGACCTCGGCGCCGCCGCAGAGACCAGGGCGGCGGATGATGTCCTGCTGCGGCCGACTCCTCTGATCCTCAAGGACGGCCGGATCGCCAACGTCTCGGTCCATAACGTGGCCTTTCCGTCGGGCCAGTCGGCCCTCGGCCCGGCGAGCACCCAGCGCCTCGCCAGCCTGACCCGGGAGATGGCCACCGACTGTTTCCTGACCGCGCAGGTGATCGGCCACGTCGGTGCCGCGGAGGTCGGCAACGACACGCTGAACGCGCATCGGCTGGCGCGCGCCCGGGCCGATGCGGTCCAGGCGTCGCTGATCGCGGGCGGCCTGCCGGCCAAGGCGATCGCGAGCGTCTGGGATTGGCAGTTCATGGTGCGCGAGCCGCGCGCGACGCTTTGGGTGTTCCGCTTGACTCCGGGCGAGGATTGCGACGGCAAGCCGCTCGAACTCGGCCGCGCCGGCGTTGGTCGCGAGCGCGGATCCGCCGCCCGCTCAGACCCCGGACGGCAAGGCGCGGCCCGTTCCAGCGCCAGGCGCCGAGCTGCCGTCGGGGTCAGCGCCGGCTGGCGAGCTCCGCGCGGCCCCGTCGGCGCCAGCAGTTCCGGGGCGCAGCGCGGCCGCGCGGGCGGCGCCGGCGGCGCCCGATCATCCACCGGCGCCGACCGCCGTGGTCCAGGCGGTCGAGCCGCCGCCGGCCGAGCTGCCCCGCGTGATTCAGGCGCTGCCCGCGGTCAGTCCAAGCACCGCCAAGGCGCCGGCAAACCGGCCCGGGGCGGAGCCAGCCGGTGCCGATCACGAGCCGGCCGCCATTGCCGCCGAGCCGGCCGCGGTCGATCACAAGCCGGCCGCGGTCGCCGCCGAGCCGGCCGCGGTCGATCATAAGCCGGCCGTGGTCGCCGCCGAGCCGGCCGCCGTCGAGCACAAGCCGGCCGCGGCCGAGCCGAGACCGGCTGAGAGCACGCCTGCCGTGGTCGTCGCGGCCTTGCCTGAGGGCACCGCCTCGGCCCCGGTCGAGCCGGCAGCCGCGGACCGTCAGGCGACGGTCGACGCCAAGCCCGAGGCTCTGGTGATCACCTTCCCCACCAACAGCAGCTATTTCCCGCCCGACACGAGCACGCACCTCGCCGCGCTCCTTCAGCAGGCGGCCAACGACCAGCGTGTCGAGGTGATCCTGCAGGCGAGCGTCAGCGGTTCCGAGAAGGTCGTAGGGGCCGAGAGCTCCGAAGAGGCGGCGCAGTACAACCACTGGCTGGCGGAGCGCCGGGTCGAGCGCGTGCGGGACTGGCTCGGCCAGAACGTCAAGGGCAAGGCGCTGGTGATCAAGCCCGAGTATCTCACCAACGACGAGTCGCGCCAGGTCGTGGTACGGCTCGTCCCGACCGGGTAAAGGCGCCCCCGGTCCGGGTCGCAGCGTCGGCGCGGCGGCGTACGCCCGGCCGACGTGAGCCTCTGGCATCCGGTCACGGCGGCGCTATGCTGGCGGGACGACGCTGCCACCGGTGACGCGCTACGGATGACGCTTCCCCCCGCCGAGTTCGCCCAAATGAGCGCGCTGCCATCTGCCCGGAGCGCGCTGCCATTCGCCGTCAGCGCGGCGGCAGCCGTCGTCTGCGCCTGTCATGCTGGCACGAGCTCGCCGCCATGACGCCGGCGCTGGGGATCGATCTTGGCGGGACCAAGATCGAGATCATCGCGCTCGCCGAGTCCGGCGAAGTGCTGCTGCGGCGCCGGCGGCCGAGCCCGCGCGGCAGCTACGATCTGACCCTCGGCGCCATCCGGGACCTGGTGCTCGAGGCGGAAACCGAGCTCGGCGCGCGCGGCACGGTCGGCTTCGGCACGCCCGGCGCGATTTCGCCGGCGACCGGGCTCCTGAAGAACTCGAACTCGACCTGGCTGAACGGCCGGCCGCTGGACCGCGACCTGGCCCAGCTCCTCGAGCGGCCGATCGCGCTCGCCAACGATGCCGACTGCCTGGCTCTGTCCGAAGCGACCGACGGTGCGGCCGCGGGTGCGGCGAGCGTGTTCGCGGTGATCCTCGGCACCGGCGTCGGCGGCGGCCTTGCGATCCACGGCCGGGTGCTGGCGGGACCGAACGCGATCGCGGGCGAGTGGGGCCACAATCCCTTGCCCTGGCCGGCGCCGTCCGAATTGCCCGGCCCGCCCTGCTACTGCGGGCTCGCGGGCTGCATCGAGACCTGGCTGTCGGGGCCCGGTCTTGCGCGCGACTATCGGACGGCGACCGGGATCGCGCGCGACGGGCCGGCGATCGTGGCCGCGGCGGCGGCCGGCGATGCCGCTGCCGAGGCCGCGCTCTGCCGCTACGAGGACCGTCTGGCGCGCGGGCTCGCGACCGTGATCAACATCCTCGATCCCGCGACCATCGTGCTCGGCGGCGGCGTCTCCAACCTCGAGCGCCTGTACGCAAGCGTGCCGGCGATCTGGCAGCGCTACGTCTTCTCCGACACCGTTCGCACCCGCCTGCTGCCGCCGGTGCACGGCAACTCCTCGGGCGTCCGCGGCGCCGCCTGGCTCGGCCGAGGGCGCGCGCTCGTGGCCTGAACTGTGGCCCGGCGCGCTTACCTGTCGAGCGAGAGGAACTCGGACGCCACGTGGTGGCGGATCAGCAGGACTGCTCCTTGGGCGTGCATTCGTTGATCTCGAACTCCTCGAGCTCGTTGCGCTGGATCGCATCGAAGGTGCGGCCATCTTCGCAGTGCGCCTTGGCGATCACGACCTGCTGGCCGTTGACCATGCGCTCGATCACGCCGCTGTAGAAGCTGACCTGGCACTGGTGGTCCCAGCGCAGCTGCGCCGCGAGGTCGTCCTGCCAGCTGGCAAGCGCGGGCGTCGCGAGGGCGGCCAGGACTGCGGCCGTCCAGAGCGGCCAGGCTGCCCGAAGCGCGGCGAGGCAGACTGCCTTGCGGGCGGTGCGCATCAGAGGACTCCTTCATAGGGCGTGACCGTCGGGGGCGTGGTCCTGGCGGCGGGTCATGGGTCGCGGGAAACCTAGCCGGGGCACGAGCGGGGCGACCTTGATCCACATCAAGGACCGATCCGGCGATCGGACGCCCTATGGTGCCGCCGGCCGGCGCGATCGCCGGTGAAGTTGGGGGCGACTGTCGTGGTGCAATCCGCCGTCTCGGGCGCCGCCCGTCGGACCGGCTCGAAGACTCCCGCGCGGCCGAAGCTCGCCGCCGTCGCCGCCGATCGGGAGCCGGAGCGCCGGCCGGCTGGCGGCACGCACCCGCCGGTCGAGCCGCCGGCGCCGCATTCCCAGGCCTTCGAGGCGATCGATCGGGCGCTCCACGCCAATCTCGCGCGCTTGACCTTCGGACTGTCGCCGGTGGTCCTCGGGCGCGCCTATCTCGACTGGCTGCTGCACCTCGCCATCGCGCCGGGCAAGCAGGCCCAGCTCGCCGACAAGGCGCTGCGCAAGACGATCCGCCTGGCCCTCTACGCCGCCCGCGCGGCCGTCGATCCCGAAACCGCGCCCTGTATCGAGCCGCTGGCGCAGGATCGCCGGTTCGCAGGCGAGGACTGGCGGCGCTGGCCGTACAGTCTGGTCTATCAGAGTTTTCTTTTGACCCAGCAATGGTGGCACAACGCGACCACCGGCCTGCGCGGCATCCCGCAGCGCGAGCAGGACGTGCTCGAGTTCACCGCCCGCCAGCTGCTGGACGTCATGGCACCGTCCAACCTGCCGTGGCTGAACCCCGAGATCCTGCGCGCGAGCTTTCAGCAGGGCGGCCTGAACCTCGTGCGCGGCGCCCAGAACCTGGTCGAGGACTGGGAGCGCGCGGTCGCCGGCAAGCGGCCGGTCGGGGCGGAGCGGTTCGTCGTCGGCCAGACGGTCGCGCTCACCCCCGGCAAGGTGGTGCTGCGCAACCACCTGATCGAGCTGATCCAGTATGCGCCGACCACCGCAAAGGTCGCGGCCGAGCCGATCCTGATCATCCCGGCCTGGATCATGAAGTATTACATCCTCGACCTGTCGCCCGCCAATTCTCTGGTCAGATACCTGGTCGACCAGGGCCACACGGTGTTCATGATCTCCTGGCGCAACCCGGGCCCGGAGGAGCGCGAGCTCGGCATGGACGACTATCGCCGGCTGGGCGCGATGGCGGCGCTCGAGGTGATCGGGGCGATCCTGCCGGGGCAGAAGGTGCATGCGCTCGGCTATTGCCTGGGCGGCACGCTGCTCGCGATCGCGGCGGCGGCGATGGCGCGCGACGGCGATCCGCGGCTTGCGTCGATCACCCTGCTTGCTGCCCAGACCGACTTCACCGAGGCCGGCGAGATCATGCTGTTCGTCGACGAGAGCCAGGTCGACTACCTCGAGAACCTCATGTGGGACCAGGGCTATCTCGACACCTACCAGATGGCGGGCGCGTTCCAGATGCTGCGCTCGAACGACCTGATCTGGTCGCGCCTGGTGCACGACTATCTGCAGGGTCTGCGCCAGCCGATGACCGATCTGATGGCCTGGAACGCCGATCTGACCCGGATGCCGCGGCGCATGCATTCCGAGTATCTGCGCCGGCTGTTCCTGGGCAACGATCTGGCCCAGGGGCGCTACCAGGTCGACGGCCGGGCGATCGCGCTGACCGACGTGCGGGTGCCGATCTTCGCGGTCGGTACGATCAAGGACCACGTGGCGCCCTGGCGCTCGGTCTACAAGATCAATCTTTTGGCCGACACCGACGTCACCTTCCTTTTGACCTCGGGCGGCCACAACGCCGGGATCGTCAGCGAGCCCGGACACCCCGGCCGCAGCTATCAGATCGCGACCAAGCGCGAGACCGACCGCTACCTCGATCCGGACAGCTGGCAGGCGGCGACCCCGGTCCGGGACGGCTCCTGGTGGCCCGAGTGGCTCGCCTGGCTGCGCCAGCAGGCGAGCGGGGAGATGGCGGCGCCGCCGGCCATGGGGGCGCCGCAGGCCGGCCATCCGTCGCTCGAGGATGCACCGGGCCGTTACGTGCTTCAGGAATAGCGCGGCGCCGGCGGTGCCTTGCGCCACCGTCCGGTCGCTCACCAGCCACGGAGGACGGGATGATCGAGTTGATGCCAGATCTACCGGAGCATGTCGTCGGCCTGTCGGCGATTGGCGAGATCACCGGCGAGGATTACGAGCAGATCCTGATCCCGGCGATCGAGGAGCGGATCAAGCGGCATGGCAAGGTCCGCGTGCTCTACCATCTGGGACCGGCATTCACGGGCTACACCGCGGCCGCCATGTGGGACGATGCCAAGCTCGGCTTCACGCATCGGCGCGACTTCGAGAAGGTCGCGGTCGTGACCGAGGTCGAGTGGTGCCGGCACGCGGTCAGGCTGTTCGCGCCGTTGATCCCCTGCCCGGTCCAGCTGTTCGCCAACGCCGAGCTGGCCGCGGCGATGGACTGGGTCCAGTCCTGAGCCCCTGGCCGGAAGGCCTGGGATTGGCTCGAGGCGCGCAACGACCGGCAGGGCGCAGGAAAACTTGCGGCGCTGAGCCCGATCGAAGGGTGCAAAGCGCAGGCCTGGCTGGACGCGAGGTGCCAGGGTGTCCTGGCCCTCGCCCGAGCACCGATCGGAATCTGAGCAGGAACTGCGCGCCCCCTGCCCCCGTCAATTCTCGCCGGCATCAGCCCCCGACGACACCGTAAGTCGCGGCTTTGGCCGGGCCGACGATCCCAGCGTACAACCTCTGGTCTGGCGGTATGGCCCTCGGATGTGCTAGGTGATGCTCTTCATCAGGGCAGGTGAACCCGCGCCGGATCGGGCAGGGGCATTGGGGGCAAACGTCGCCGGAGGATGTCCCCCGATCGCGCTGCCGCCCAACGGCGCATCCATGGCTTCGCCCTGGCGGGCCGCAAGCCAGGGCCGACCCGAGGGAGGCGAAATGAGGCACGATCGAAAGGACCATCTCGCTGTGACTGCCGCCAGGGGTTCCTGGGGGCGCGGACTGCTGACGCTCGCCTGCGTGGGCGCGGTCTGCGCCGGCCTCGCCGGGCCGGCGGCGCAGGCCCAGGGAGGCGCGGCCGGCGACTGGATCGGCACCTGGGCGGCCAGCCCGCAGCCCGTATGGGAGGCGGATTTCTTCGCGCCGGTCGGCATTCCGCGCTCGCTGCGCGACCAGACCCTGCGCCAGATCGTGCGCGTCAGCCTCGGCGGCAGCCACGTCCGCGTGGTGATCTCCAATGAGTACGGCGACCGCCCGCTGGTGATCGGTGCCGCCCACGTCGCGCTCGCAGGCGAGGGCGGCGCGATCGATCCCGCCTCCGATCACGCCCTGACCTTCAGCGGCGAGGCGTCCGCGACCTTGCCGCCCGGCGCCCCCTTGGTCAGCGATCCGGTCGACCTCGATCTGCCGGCGCTCGGCAGCCTCGCGGTCAGCCTCTACTTTCGCCAGATCACGCCGACCACGACCTGGCACAACGAGGGCGCCCAGACGGCCTACATCTCGGCCAACGGCGACTTCACCGGCGCCGCCAAGTTCGAGCCGGCGCAGACGATCAAATCCCGGATCTTCCTCAGCGAGGTGCTGGTCGACGCCGCGCCGGACGCGCGCGCGGTCGTGACCTTCGGCGATTCGATCACCGACGGCGCCGCCTCGACCCCTGATGCCAACCACCGCTGGCCCGACTTCCTGGCCGAGCGGCTGGTCAAGGCGGGCGCCCGGGTGGCGGTCGTCAACGAGGGCATCTCGGGGGCCCGCGTGCTGCGCGACCGGATGGGCGACAACGCGCTCGCGCGCTTCGACCGCGACGTCCTGAGCCAGCCGCGCGCCGACACCGTGGTGCTGATGATGGGCATCAACGACATCGGCTGGCCGGACACCATCCTGGTGCCCCAGGGCGAGCCGGCGCCGAGCGCGGACGACATCATCGCGGGCTACAAGCAGCTGATCACCCGCGCCCACGAGCACGGCCTGACCATCCTCGGCGCCACGCTGACGCCGTTCGAGGACACCTTCCACGGCAAGCCGCTGTACGGCTACTACAGCGAGGAGAAGGAGGCCAAGCGGCAGGCCGTCAACCAGTGGATCCGGACCGGCGGCGGGTTCGACGGCGTGATCGACTTCGACGCCGCCACCCGCGACCCGGCCAATCCGAAGCACATCCGCGCCGATTTCGACTCGGGCGACCATCTGCACCCCCAGGATACCGGCTACCGGGCGATGGCCGACGCGGTCGATCTGCAGCTGCTCCGGGTCAAGCCGTGACCGCCGTCTGACGCAGGCGGGCGCGCCCGGGGGCGGGCTTACCGCCTGAGCAGCGGCGGAAATCGGGCCGCCGGCCGGCGCCGGAGCTTGCACCGCATGGCGCCCTCAAGCTGGTGCTGGGGTCTGCCCCGGCCTCGGCACGTTGCTGGTGTGCGGCCGTCGGGGCGGACCTTCGCGGTGCGCGCCGTCTCGACGGGGGTGCGGCCGGCCAGTCGGGGGGAGCGCCGAGGGGCTTGCCACGTGACCGGCCCAACGGCGCGCCGCCACGCCGGGCCGTGACCCGCTCGCCCGCCCGTGAGTGCGTGGACGTCCGAGACCTAGCGTCGCGGCGCGGCGTGGTCCCCTTGCTGCCGACCGGCCAGGGCGCTATCTCAAAATCCGGTAGCTGACCCCCGATCGAGGTCGCGATGTCCCGCAGATCTGGCCAGGTGCGTCTACCCTCGACGGCGCTGGTGATGCTGCTCGGGGCCCTGCCGATCGCCAGCCTGCCGACGCCCGCCGACCAGGTGATCGATGGCAACACGCTGGTGGTCGAGGGGCAGCCCATGCGCCTGTTCGGGATCGACGCGTTCGAGCCCGGGCAGACCTGCCTCGACCGCCGGGGCATTCCGTGGCACTGCGGAACCGCCGCCAAGGCGGCGCTGGCCGAGCTGATCCAGGGCGAGGCGGTCGCCTGCACGGTGATCGACGACGAGGCCAAGGACGGCTACATCGCGCGCTGCACCGGGCGGGACGGGATCGACCTTGGCGGCTACCTCGTGCATGCCGGGCTGGCGCTCGCGGACCCGAAGGCGGGCAAGGACTACCTCGCCGACCAGGCGGCGGCCAGAGCGGCGGCCGCCGGCGCCTGGGGCGGCACTTTCAGCCCGCCCTGGGAGTGGCGCAGCCAGCAGCACGGCAAGTAGCAAGGCCGCGAGCGCGAGGACAGGCGATTCTCCGCCACGACCCGGCAGCGCGATACCAGGCGCATCAAGTTGCGCGGGCGGGCTGACGGCGCCCGCCCGGGTCCCCGGGCTGATCTCCGGGATCGACGCGGACCGGCCCGGGACGCGCCCCGCGCAGCTGAAAGCTTCGCGGCTCCGGGGTAAGGTCAGCGCCATGCCTCTGCCCGTGGTCCACCACCCCGCCTACGTCGCGCCGATGCCCACGGGGCATCGCTTTCCCATGGCCAAGTTCGGGCGGCTGATGGCGCTGCTGCTCGAGGATCGCGTGGTGGCGCCGGCGCAGATTCGGGTTCCGGAGCCGGCGCCCGTGGCCTCGCTCGAGCTGGCGCATGCGCGGGCCTACGTCGATGCGGTGCTGAACCAGACGCTGGACGCCGCGGCCGTGCGCCGGATCGGCCTGCCGATCACGGCCGGGGTCGCGGCCCGTGCCCGCGCGGCCAACGGCGGCACGCTGCTGACCGCACGCCTCGCGCTCGAGCACGGCCTCGCCTGCAATACCGCGGGCGGCAGTCATCACGCCTTCGCCGACCACGGCTCGGGCTTCTGTGTCTTCAACGACGTCGCGGTCGCGGCCCACGTCCTGCTCGCCGAGGACCGGATCGAGCGCGCCCTGGTGATCGATCTCGACGTCCACCAGGGCGACGGCACCGCGGCGATCTTCCGGGACGAGCCGCGGGTCTTCACCTTCTCGATGCACTGCCGGCTCAATTTCCCGCTGCGCAAGCAGGCGAGCGATCTCGATCTGGCGCTCGAGGCCGGGCTCGAGGACGACGCCTATCTGGCGCTCCTGGCGGAGCATCTGCCCGGCCTGCTCGAGGATGTGCGGCCGGACCTGGTATTCTACAATGCCGGGGTCGACCCGCATGTGGACGACCAGCTCGGCCGGCTGGCCCTGACCGCAGACGGCCTGGAGCGCCGCGAGCGGCTGGTGCTCGAGACCTGCCTCAAAGCGGGCGTGCCGGTCGCGGGTGTGGTCGGCGGCGGCTACGCCCCCGATCTCGAACAACTCGTTCGCCTGCATGCGATCCTGCCGCGGGTCGCAGCCGAGCTGTTGGCGCGGGTCTGACCGCGATCCCTCAGCCCTCGTCGGCCGGATCGGATCGCCACTCAACCCGGGTCGGGTCGGCGTCATGAGCGCGCTCGTCGTAGCCGCGCCGGCTCGAGAAGAACATCAGCGCCATCAGGCCGGCTCCCAGCAGAAAGCTGAGCCCGGCGCCGAGCCCGAGCGCGATCAGGCCCTGGGTGCTGATCGCGGCGTCGCCGACCTCCTGCCACATCCACAGCGCGACGGCGGCGGTTGCGCCGAGCAGGCCGAGCGAGACGATCGCGATGGCGGCGGTGCGCATGGCATCGGCTTTCGATGGTCTTCAGGCGAGACCAGGGAAAAGATAACTCGATTGAACGCGGCTACGAGCAGGATCGCGAGGATGGTCCTTCGCCGGATCGATGGCGCAACCGGCCGTCAGGGATCCGAGCGAAGCACTCGAGAGTCCGCGGCGGACGGGGCCTGCCCGGGACGCGTGAGCG
>CAVWPO010000030.1:0-52254 GCA_963756905.1 uncultured Alphaproteobacteria bacterium | reverse complement strand
GATCTTCATCGCCTCGATCCTCGCCGAGACCAACCGCCACCCGTTCGATCTGCCCGAGGCCCAGGCCGAGCTCGTGTCCGGCTACAATGTCGAATATTCGGCGATGACCTTCGCGCTCTTCTTCCTCGGCGAATACGCCAACATGATCCTGATGAGCGCCATCTGCTCGATCCTGTTCCTGGGCGGCTGGCTGCCGCCGTTCCACTTCGCCCCCTTCACCTGGATCCCGGGCCCGATCTGGCTGATCGCCAAGATCTGCCTGATCCTGTTCGTGTTCATCTGGGCGCGCGCGACCCTGCCGCGCTACCGCTACGATCAGCTGATGCGCCTCGGCTGGAAGGTGTTCCTGCCGGCCTCCCTGCTCTGGGTCGTGCTGACCTCGGGCTTCCTGGTCGCGACCGGCAACCTGCCCCACTGAGCGCCGGAGAGATCCATGGCCTGGCTCGACCGCACCGCGCGCACGCTGCTCTGGCAGGAGCTGGTCTCGGGCTTCGCGCTGACCTTCCGCTACATGTTCAAGCGCAGCGTGACCCTGAATTACCCTTATGAGAAGGGGCCGCTCAGCCCGCGCTTCCGCGGCGAGCATGCGCTCCGCCGCTACCCGAGCGGCGAGGAGCGCTGCATCGCCTGCAAGCTATGCGAGGCGATCTGCCCGGCGCAGGCGATCACGATCGAATCCGAGCCGCGCCCGGACGGCTCGCGCCGCACCACCCGCTACGACATCGACATGGTCAAGTGCATCTACTGCGGCATGTGCGAGGAATCCTGCCCGGTCGACGCGATCGTCCAGGGGCCGAACTTCGAGTTCGCGACCGAGACCCGGGCCGAGCTGTTCTACAACAAGGAAAAGCTGCTCGCCAACGGCGACCGTTGGGAGCGCGAGATCGCGGCCAACCTTGTCGCCGACGCCCCTTACCGCTAAACCCTAGGGCGGCCGGACCGAGGGGGGACGGCGCCGAGGATGTCATGACGCTGGCACTCCTGGTCTTCTATGTGCTTGCGCCGGTCGCGGTGGCGGCCGGCGGCATGGTCATCTCGGCGCGCAACCCGGTGCATTCGGTCCTGTTCCTGATCCTCGCCTTCTTCAACACCGCGGGCCTGTTCGTGCTGATCGGCGCCGAGTTCCTGGCGATGGTCCTGGTGGTGGTCTACGTCGGCGCGGTGGCCGTGCTGTTCCTGTTCGTGGTCATGATGCTCGACATCAACTTCGTCCGCCTGCGCGAGGGCTTCCTCCAGTATCTGCCGATCGGCGCGCTGATCGGCCTCGTGCTGCTGGTCGAGCTGTTCCTGGTGCTCGGCAGCTGGGGGCTGTCGGCGGAGGCGACCCAGGGCATGGCGGTGCAGCCGGTGCCGGCCGAGGTCAGCAACATCGAGGCCCTGGGCAACCTGTTCTACACCGACTACTTCTACCTGTTCCAGGCGGCCGGCCTGATCCTGCTGGTCGCGATCATCGGCGCGATCACGCTCACGCTCCGCCACAAGCCGGACGCGCGCCGCCAGAGCATCGCCATCCAGGTCCACCGGCGGCGCGAGGAGAGCGTCGAGCTGCGCAAGGTCCAGCCCGGGAGCGGCATCTGATGTCGATCCCGCTCGGCCACTACCTGACGGTCGCTGCGATCCTGTTCACGCTCGGCATCTTCGGCATCTTCCTCAACCGCAAGAACGTGATCATCATCCTGATGTCGATCGAGCTGATGCTGCTGGCGATCAACCTCAACTTCGTCGCGTTCTCGGCCTATCTGGGCGACCTCGCGGGCCAGGTGTTCGCCATGTTCGTGCTCACGGTCGCGGCCGCCGAGGCGGCGATCGGGCTCGCGATCCTGGTGGTCTATTTCCGCAACCGCGGCAGCATCGAGGTTGAGGACATCAACCTCATGCGGGGCTGAGGCGATGTTCGCGACGCTCGTGGTCTTCCTGCCGCTGCTGGGGGCGGTGATCGCCGGCCTGTTCGGCCGCCTGATCGGCGACCGCGGCGCCCAGCTCGTGACCTGCGGCGGCCTGATCCTGGCGGCGGTCTGCTCCTGGATCGTGCTCGGCGAGGTGGTCGAAGGCGCGCCCTTCAAGGTCGAGCTGTTCCGCTGGGTGCACGCCGGCACCTTCGAGGCCGACTGGGCGCTCCGGGTCGACGTGCTGGCGGCGGTGATGATGTTCACGGTCTCGACCGTCTCCGCGATGATCCACGTCTACTCGATCGGCTACATGGCGCACGACCCGAGCATCCCGCGCTTCATGAGCTATCTGTCGCTGTTCACCTTCTTCATGCTGGCGCTGGTGACCTCGGACAACTTCCTCCAGCTGTACTTCGGCTGGGAGGGGGTGGGCCTGGTCTCCTACCTCCTGATCGGCTTCTGGTACACGCGGCCCTCGGCCTGCGCCGCCGCGATCAAGGCGTTCCTGGTCAACCGGGTCGGCGACTTCGGCTTCGCGCTCGGCATCGCCGCGATCTACCTCGTGTTCGATTCGGTCGAGTTCGACACCGTGTTCGGCGACGCCGGCAAGTTCGCCGACACGAGCCTCCTGGTGTTCGGCCACAGCTTCGGCACGCTGAACGTGATCTGCCTGCTGCTGTTCGTCGGCGCCATGGGCAAGTCCGCCCAGCTCGGCCTGCACACCTGGCTGCCCGACGCCATGGAGGGCCCGACCCCGGTCTCGGCCCTGATCCACGCCGCGACCATGGTGACCGCGGGCGTGTTCCTGGTCGCCCGCTGCTCGCCGCTGTTCGAGCACGCGCCGACCGCGCTCGCCTTCGTCGCCTTCATCGGCGCCAGCACCGCGCTGTTCGCCGCGACGATCGGCCTGGTCCAGAACGACATCAAGCGGGTGATCGCCTATTCGACCTGCTCGCAGCTCGGCTACATGTTCTTCGCCTGCGGCGTCTCGGCCTACGCCGCCGGCATCTTCCACCTCTACACCCACGCCTTCTTCAAGGCGCTCCTGTTCCTCGGCGCCGGCTCGGTGATCCACGCCATGTCGGACGAGCAGGACATGCGCAAGATGGGCGGCATCTGGCGCCAGATCCCGATCACCTACGCGGTCATGTGGGTCGGCTCGCTGGCGCTTGCCGGCCTGCCGTTCTTCTCCGGCTACTTCTCCAAGGACCTGATCCTGGAGGCCGCCTGGGCCGCCCAGGGACCGTTCGCCCGCTACGCCTTCTGGCTCGGCACGATCGCGGCCGTGCTGACCGCGTTCTACTCCTGGCGGCTCCTGTTCCTGACCTTCCATGGCCGCCCGCGGGCGGCGCCCGAGGTCATGGCCCACGTCCACGAGAGCCCGAAGGTCATGACCATCCCCTTGATCCTGCTCGCCCTCGGCGCGACCTTCGGCGGCATGCTGGGCCTGCCCATGGTCGACCCCTCGGGCGCCTTCTGGAAGGGCTCGATCGTGGCCCTGGCCGAGCCCTCGGTGCTCGAGGAAGCCCACCACGTGCCGTTCCTGATCAAGATCCTGCCGCTCGTCATGGGCCTGATCGGGATCGGCCTCGCCTGGCTCATGTACATCCGCGACCCCGGCCTGCCGGCGCGGCTCGCGGCCAGGTTCGGCGGCCTCTATCGCTTCCTGCTCAACAAGTGGTACTTCGACGAGCTCTACGACTTCCTGTTCGTCGAGCCCGCCAAGCGCCTGGGCTACGGCCTCTGGCAGGCGATCGACATCGGCGTGATCGACAACTTCGGCCCCGACGGCGTCGCCGCCAGCGCGCTCGTCGTCGCGCGGCGCGCGGTCCGCCTGCAGACCGGCTACCTCTACCACTACGCCTTCGCCATGCTGATCGGGGTCGCGGCCCTGGTCACCTGGTACATGTTCGTGCATTGAGCGGGCGCTTGCGATGAGCGACTGGCCGCTGCTCTCCCTGGTGATCTTCCTGCCGCTCGCCGGCGCCGGCTTCATCCTCTTGATCCGCGGCGAGCCCGAGGTCGTCGCTCAGAACGCGCGCAGCGTGGCGCTCTGGACCGCGAGCATCACCTTCCTTCTGTCGCTCCTGATCTGGGGCAATTTCGACAGCGCGAGCGCCGATTTCCAGCTGGTCGAGAAGGTCGACTGGTTCGCGGGCTTCGATATCAGCTACCACGTCGGCATCGATGGCATCTCGCTGTTCCTGGTCCTCCTCAGTACCCTCATCACGCTGGTCTGCGTGCTCGCCTCCTGGCAGTCGATCCAGTATCGCGTCAAAGAGTACATGGTCGCCTTTCTCGTCATGGAGACCTTCATGGTCGGGGTGTTCTGCGCCCTCGACCTCGTGCTCTTCTACCTGTTCTTCGAGGGCATCCTGATCCCGATGTTCCTGATCATCGGGATCTGGGGCGGGCCGCGCCGGATCTACTCCGCCTTCAAGTTCTTCCTGTACACGCTGGCGGGCTCGGTGCTGTTCCTGATCGCGGTCCTGGTCATGTACCTCAAGGCCGGCACGACCGACATCCCGACCCTGATCAGCACCACCCATTTCGACCCGACCCTGCAGAGGTGGCTCTGGCTCGCGATGTTCGCCTCGTTCGCGGTCAAGGTGCCGATGTGGCCGTTCCACACCTGGCTGCCGGACGCCCACGTCGAGGCGCCGACCGCGGGCTCGGTGGTCCTGGCCGGCATCCTGCTCAAGCTCGGCGGCTACGGCTATCTGCGCTTCTCGCTGCCGATGCTGCCCGACGCCTCGGTCTACTTCACGCCGATGGTCTACGCGCTCTCGATCGTCGCGATCGTCTACACCTCGCTGGTCGCGCTCATGCAGAGCGACATGAAGAAGCTGATCGCCTACTCGTCGGTCGCCCACATGGGCATCGTCACGATCGGCATCTTCACCCTCAACCCGCTCGGCATCCAGGGCTCGATCATCCAGATGCTGAGCCACGGCCTGGTCTCGGGCGCGCTCTTCATGTGCGTCGGCGTGGTCTACGACCGCATCCACTCCCGCGAGATCGCGAGCTACGGCGGCCTCGCCGAGCGCATGCCGGCCTACGCGACCGCCTTCATGCTGTTCATGCTGGCCTCGATCGGCCTGCCCGGGACCTCGGGCTTCGTCGGCGAGATCCTGGTGATCATCGGCGTCTTCCAGGTCGACAGCTGGGTCGCGGCGCTGGCCGCGACCGGCATGATCCTCGGCGCCGCCTACATGCTCTGGATGTATCGCCGGGTGATCTTCGGCGCGCTGCTCCAGGACCATCTGCGGACGATCCGCGACCTGCGCGTGCACGAGGTCGCGGCCTTCGCGCCGCTCGCGATCCTGGTCCTGATCATGGGCATCTATCCGGCCCTGTTCCTGGATCCCATGGCGGCCTCGGTCGGTCATCTGCTGGAACACGTGGCGGCCAAGCCCGCGGCCCACGCGACCGCCATGCTGGTCACCCCCTGAGCCGGGCCGAGGCTGGCAATGCCCATGTTCGACCTCGCCCCCGCGACCACCGAGATCTTCCTCGCCGGCGCGGCGCTCGCCCTCCTGATGGTCGGCGCCTTCCGCGACCGCGAGCCGGGGGGGGACCGGCTGATGACGCTTGCCGCCGTGATCGTGCTGATGGTCGGGCTCGTCTTCCTCTTGAGCTTCACCGGCCAGGCGCGGATCGTGACCTTCGGCGGCCAGTTCGTGACCGACGGCTTTGCGGTCTACTTCAAGGTCCTGGTGCTGGTCGGCGCGGCGGTCTGCCTCAGCATGTCCTCCGACTTCCTGCAGCAGGAGGGGATCGAGCGCTTCGAGTTCCCGGTCCTGGCGCTGTTCTCGACCGTCGGCATGCTGATGATGATCTCGGCCAACAGCCTGATCGCCCTCTATCTCGCGCTCGAGCTGCAGAGCCTGCCGCTCTACGTGATGACCGCGTTCCATCGCGACCAGACCCGCTCGACCGAGGCCGGGCTCAAGTATTTCGTGCTCGGGGCGCTCGCCTCGGGCCTCCTGCTGTACGGCTGCTCGCTGGTCTACGGCTTCACCGGCACGCTGTCCTTCGAGCGTCTGGCCGACCTGCTGAAGCCCGGTCCCGACGGCCAGCTGACGGTCGGCATCGGGGCGCTGATCGGGCTCGTGTTCATCGCCGCCGGGCTCGCCTTCAAGATCGCCGCGGTGCCGTTCCACATGTGGACCCCCGACGTCTACGAGGGCGCGCCGACCCCGGTGACCGCATTCCTCGCGGGCGCGCCCAAGGTCGCCGCGATGGGCCTGATCCTGCGCGTGTTCTACGAGCCGTTCGGGCACTGGGCGGCCGAGTGGCAGCAGATCGTCGTCTTCATCTCGATCGCGTCCATGCTGCTCGGCGCCTTCGCCGCGATCGGCCAGACCAACATCAAGCGCCTGCTCGCCTACAGCGGCATCGGCCACATGGGCTTCGCGCTCGTGGGCCTCGCCGCCGGCACCTCCCAGGGCGCCTACAGCGTCATGATCTACATGGCGATCTATCTGGTCATGATCCTCGGCACCTTCGGCTGCGTGCTGGTCATGCGCCGGCATGGCGCTGCGGTCGAGGCGATCGACGATCTGGCCGGGCTCGGCAGCCGTCAGCCGCTGCTGGCGGCGGCGCTCGCGGTGTTCATGTTCTCGCTGGCCGGGATTCCGCCGCTCGCCGGCTTCTTCGGCAAGCTGTACGTGTTCCTGGCCGCGATCCAGGCGGGCCTGGTGCCGCTGGCCGTGATCGGCGTGCTCGCGAGCGTGGTCGGCGCCTACTATTATCTGCGGATCGTCAAGGTGATGTATTTCGACGAGGCGCGCGAGGCCTTGGACCAGCCGATCGGCCGCGAGTTCGCGCTCGTGGTCGGCGTCGCCGCGGTCCTGAACGTCGTGTTCTGCCTGGATCCGAGCCCGTTGCTGAACCAGGCCCAGGCCGCGGCCGCGGCGCTGTTGTCGTGACGTCCGAGGCCCGGCTGCCGGGCGGCTTCGTCCTGCACCGCCACGACCGGCTGGCCAGCACCAACGACGAGGCGCTCCGGCTGGCGCAGGCCGGCGCGCCCGCCCGCCTCGTGGTCGTGGCCGGCGAGCAGACCCGCGGCCGCGGCCGCCACGGCCGCACCTGGGCCTCGCCGCCCGGCAACCTCTACGCCTCGGTCATGCTCCGCCCGGACTGCGCCATGGCGGTCGCGGCGCAGCTCTCCCTGGTCGCCGGCCTCGGGCTCGGCGAGGCGCTGCTCGGGCTCGGGCCGCCGGATCTCGATCTGGCGCTGAAATGGCCGAACGACGTCCTGATCGGCGGCGCCAAGACCGCGGGCATCCTGCTCGAAGGCACCAGCCGCGCCGACGGCCGGGCGGAGTTCGTGGTGATCGGCACCGGCGTCAACGTCGCGAGCTGCCCCGACGACACGCCCTATGCCGTGACCTGCCTCGCGCGGGCGGGCTTTCCGGCCCTGACGCCGCGGGCCGTGCTCGAGGCCTATCTCGGCGCGCTCGATCGCTGGCTTGGCCGCTGGCAGAGCGCCGGCTTCGGCGCCATCCGCCAGGCCTGGCTGGCGCGCGGCTTCGGTCTGGGCGACGACATCCGGCTCAGGCTGGCCCAGGGCGAGCTGCGCGGCCGCTTCGTCGACCTGACCGACACCGGCGCGCTGCTGGTCGAGCAGGCGGGCGGCCGCCGGCGCGAGATCACCGCCGGCGAAGTCCTCGATCTGGACCCCTAGCGATGGCCGCAACCCTGCTGCTGGCGATCGACGTCGGCAACACCAACACCGTGTTCGCGCTCTACCGCGGGCGGCAGACGCAGGGCCAGTGGCGGATCTCGACCGTGCGCGAGCGGACCGCGGACGAATACGCCGCAGCCCTGACCCAGCTGATGGCGCTCAAGGGCTTCGGCCAGGACGACGTCGGCGCGGCCGCGATCGCCTCGGTGGTGCCCCAGGCGCTGACCCCGCTCAAGAGCATGTGCCGGGAATTTTTCAACTGCACCGCCAAGGTGGTCGGCGAGGACCTCGGCGTCGGCATCCAGATCGCGGTCGACAACCCGCGCGAGGTCGGCGCCGATCGCCTGGTCAACGCGGTCGCCGCCCACGGCCGCTACGGCGGGCCGCTGATCGTGGTCGACTTCGGCACCGCGACCACCTTCGATGTGGTCGACCGCGAGGGCCGCTACTGCGGCGGCGTGATCGCGACCGGGATCAACCTGTCGCTCGAGGCGCTGCATCGGGCGGCCGCGAAACTGCCCCGGATCGCGGTCGAGCGGCCGCCGGCCGTGATCGGCAGCTCGACCGTGACCGCCATGCAGTCGGGCGTCTACTGGGGCTACGTCAGCCTGATCGAGGGCATGGTCGCCAGGATCAAGGAGGAGTTCGGCGAGCCGATGAAGGTGATCGCGACCGGCGGTCTCGCCGGCCTGTTCGCGGGCGCGACCGAGGTGATCGAGCAGGTCGACCGCGACTTGACCATGGCCGGGCTGGTCGAGCTGTTCTATGCCGATCGGCCGCAGCCATCGAACTGACGGGCAAGGTGGGGATGCACGATAAGGAACTGCTGTTCGTACCGCTTGGCGGGGCCGGCGAGATCGGTCTGAACCTCAACCTCTACGGCCTGGACGGCCAGTGGCTGATGGTCGACCTCGGCATCAGCTTCGCCGACGAGACCCTGCCGGGCGTCGAGATCGTGCTGCCCGATCCCCGCTTCATCGAGAGCCGGAGCGAGGACCTGTGCGGTCTCGTCCTGACCCACGCGCACGAGGACCATTTCGGCGCCATCCCCTACCTCTGGGAGCGGCTGCGCTGCCCGATCTGGTGCACCCGGTTCACGGCTGCGGTGCTGCGCCGCAAGCTCGAGGAGAGCCGCCTCAAGGGCGTGCCGGTCAACGTCGTGGCGCCGGGCGAGCGCTTCCGGGTCGGGCCGTTCGACTGCGCGCTGATCCAGGTGACCCATTCGATCCCCGAGGCGCATGCGCTGGCGCTGCGGACGCCGCTTGGCAACGTCCTGCACACCGGCGACTGGAAGCTCGATCCGGCGCCTCTGGTCGGGCCGCTCACCGGCAGCGATGCGCTCGAGGCCTTCGGCCACGAGGGCGTGCTCGCGATGGTCGCCGATTCGACCAACATCCTGAACCCCGGCACCTCGGGCTCCGAGGCCGAGGTCCGCGACAGCCTCAAGGAGCTGATCGGCCGGCAGACGCAGCGGGTCCTTTTGACCACCTTCGCCTCCAACATCGCGCGTCTTTCGACCGGGCTCGCGGTCGCGCAGGCGACCGGGCGCGAGGTCGCGGCGGTCGGGCGCTCGATGCGCCGGATGATCGAGGCGGCGCGCGAGGTGGGCTATCTCAAAGGCATCCCGGACCTGCTCGACGAGCGCACGGCGGCCGAGCTGCCGCGCCACAAGGTGCTGTGGCTCTCGACCGGCTGCCAGGGCGAGCCGCGGGCGGCGCTGACCCGGATCGCGGCCGGCCAGCATCCGACCGTGGCGCTCGAGCCGGGCGACGTCGTCATCTTCTCGTCCAAGATCATCCCCGGCAACGAGCGCACGCTGTACAATCTGCACAACGCCCTGATCCGGGCCGGGATCGAGGTGATCACCGAGGTGGACCATTTCGTCCACGTCTCGGGCCATCCCTGCCGCGACGAGGTCGCCCAGATGTACCGCTGGATCCGGCCCCAGATCGCGGTCCCGGTGCACGGCGAGGCGCGCCATCTGCACGAGCATCTGGCGTTCGCGCGCGAGCTCGGGGTGCCCCAGGCGATCGAGGTCAGGAACGGCGACGTGCTGCGCCTGGCGCCGGCACCCGCGGCGGTGATCGACGAGGTGCCGACCGGCCGGCTCGTGCTCGAGAACGACGGCCTGATCGCCGCCGGCGACGATCTGTTCCGGACCCGCCGGCGGCTGATGGCGCATGGCACGGTCCTGGTCGGGCTGGTCCTCGATGGCTATGGCACGCTGCTGGCGGCCCCCCAGCTCTCGACCTTCGGCGCGGTCGATCTGGAGCGCGAGCCGGGGCTCAAGGAGACCGTCCAGACCGCGATCGAGGACGCGGTCGAGGAGCTCGACGACAACGCCGCGCTCGACGACGAGCAGATCCGGACCGCGGTCCGGGTCGCGGTGCGGCGCGCCTTCAAGCTCGTGCGCGAGAAGCGGCCGATCATCGAGATCCAGATCACCCGCCTCGACCGCGGCGCGCTCGAGGGCCTGCTGGACGAGGCCGGAGCCGCCTGATGATCGGGCGCCTGAACCACGTCGCGATCGCGGTGCCCGATCTCGACGCAGCGGTGGCGCAGTACCGTGACCTTCTGGGCGCGAAAGTGTCGCCGCCTGCGCCACAACCGGCGCACGGCGTGACAACAGTGTTCGTCGATCTGCCCAACACCAAGATCGAGCTTTTGCACCCCCTGGGCGAGGGGTCGCCGATCGCGGCGTTCCTCGAGCGTCATCCGGGCGGCGGCATCCATCACCTCTGCTACGAGGTCCTGGACATCCTGGCCGCGCGCGATCGCCTGCTGGCCGCGGGCGCCCGCGTGCTCGGCGACGGCACGCCCAGGCCCGGCGCCCACGATCGCCCGGTCCTGTTCCTGCATCCCAAGGATTTCAGCGGCACCCTGATCGAGCTCGAGCAGGCCTGAGCGGCCATGACCTGGTTCGCGACCGGGGTCACCTTCCTGCTGGTCTGGTGGCTGGTCCTGTTCATGGTCCTGCCGTTCGGCGCGCGGCCGCCCGATCAGGTCGAGCCCGGCACGGCGCCGAGCGCACCCGCCAGGCCGCGGATCGGCCTCAAGTTCCTGATCACCACCCTGATCGCGGTAGCCCTGACCGCGCTCATCCTCTGGCTGATCGACAGCGGCATGATCCAGCTGCGCCCCCGGTAGGCGGCCATCGCACCGGTTGATGAAACCTCGAGTTACAGGAAATATTTCGGTTGAAAGATGATGTATGTGTAATAACATCCTAGTATGGATGGATATTTACGATCATGAGACGGGCTCCGATGCCCGCTCGGGCGGAGCGATGGCCATCGAGCGCGATCACGGCCAGATTGGCCTGGGCCGAGCCGCAAACGCCCGTGATCCGGCCGCATCCGCACTGACGATCCGACCAAAACCCGCGCCGGCTGCCGCCTTTGCCGCCGCCAGGGTCCCGCCGCTAAAATTTGAGGAAAAATTGTTATCAATCACGCTGTGAAATTCGCCATTTAGTTACTTGTTTATCATCAAATTTCTCTTGCCATCGAGAAGGCCTGGTCCCATATTAGTAGCGTGTTCATGGGATGTTTCCCCTGTGACACCCGACTTGAGGCGTTTCCTCCCTACCTTAGCCGCGCCGGATCTCTGGCGCGGCTTTTTTCTGCGAGAAAGCCCGTTCGAACAACGAGTTGCCGGGCCACTCCGCGCGCCCGGCTGAGCTGTGGCGACGGCAGGCTCGCCCGGACGGGATGCGCCTCGAGGCCGGGCGGCGGCGCGGGCCACGCAGGCTGCCGGGCGAACTTATCAACCTCAGGTTATCGTGATCTGTGAAGCGGAGCGGCGCGCCGGGGCAGAATTGTCATTGCCCGACGTTCCGCCTAGAGTGCGCCGCGTCGATCACGGCACGCTCGAGCGAGATCCAGATGCGGCTGTCCCGCTACTTCCTGCCCCTGCTCAAGGAGACCCCGGCCGAAGCGCAGATCGTCTCGCACCAGCTGATGCTGCGCGCGGGCATGATCCGGCAGAGCTCGGCCGGGATCTACAGCTGGCTGCCGCTCGGCCTGCGCGTCCTGCGCCGGGTCGAGCAGATCGTCCGCGAGGAGATGGACGCGGCCGGCTGCCATGAGATCCTGATGCCGACGATCCAGCCGGCCGAGCTCTGGCAGGAGAGCGGCCGCTACGACGACTACGGCAAGGAGATGCTCAGGATCAGCGACCGCCACGAGCGGCCGATGCTGTACGGCCCCACCCACGAGGAGGTGGTCACCGACATCTTCCGCCGCAGCGTCCGCAGCTACCGCGATCTGCCGATCAACCTCTACCAGATCCAGTGGAAGTTCCGGGACGAGATCCGGCCCCGGTTCGGGGTCATGCGCGGCCGCGAGTTCTACATGAAGGACAACTACTCCTTCGACCTCGACTTCGCGGGCGCGAAGCGCTCCTACGACAACATGTTCGTGGCGTATCTCAAGACGTTCCGGCGCATGGGCCTGACCGCGATCCCGATGCGGGCGGCGAGCGGGGCGATCGGCGGCGACATGAGCCACGAGTTCCAGGTCCTGGCGCCGACCGGCGAGAGCCAAGTCTACTACGATGCGGCGTTCGAGGCGATCGATCTGGTCGAGACGGTGCCGGACATCGAGGAGCTGAAGGCGCTCTACGCCGCGACCGACGAGCGCCACGATCCGGCCGCCTGCCCGGTGCCGGCCGAGCAGCTGCGCTCCGGGCGCGGCATCGAGGTCGGCCAGATCTTCTATTTCGGCACCAAGTACGCCAAGCCCCTGGGGGCCACCGTGACCGGTCCGGACGGCCAGGAGATCCCGGTCGAGATGGGCTCCTACGGGATCGGCGTCTCCCGCCTGGTCGGCGCCCTGATCGAGGTCTTCCACGACGAGGCCGGGATCAAATGGCCGGAGCCGGTGGCGCCGTTCCGGCTCGGCCTGATCCATCTGCGGCCGGGCGATGCCGCCTGCGACGCCGCGGTCGCGGCGCTCGAGGCAGGCCTCGCGACGGCCGGCCTGGAGGTGCTGACCGACGATCGCGACGAGAGCGCGGGCGCCAAGTTCGCGACCATGGACCTGATCGGCCTGCCCTGGCAGGCGGTGGTCGGGCCGCGCGGCGTCAGGCAGGGCGTGGTCGAGCTCAAGTCGCGCGCGACCGGCGAGCGTACCGAGCTGTCGCCCGAAGCGCTGATTGGACGGCTCACGGCCTGATGTTCGCCCCGGTCGAGCGGCTGATTGCCGGACGCTATCTGCGGCCGCGCCGGGAGGAAGGCTTCATCTCGGTGATCGCCGCCTTCTCCCTGCTCGGGATCGCGCTCGGGGTCGCGACCCTGATCGTGGTGCTCGCGGTCATGAGCGGCTTTCGCGCCGAGCTGCTCGGCCGGGTGCTGGGCCTGAACGGCCACGTCACGGTCCAGGCCGGGCCCCAGGGCCTGACCAATTTCGATGCGCTCGCCGACCGCCTGCGCGCCGCCGACGGCGTGGTCGCGGTGACGCCCTTGGTCACCGGGCAGGTGATGGCGACCGCCAACGGGGTCGCCTCGGGCGCGCTCGTGCACGGCATCCGCCCGACCGACCTGGCCGCGCTGGCGGCGATCGCCGACCATCTGGTCGCGGGCTCGGTCGCGCGGCTCGGCGACGATCAGGTCGCGATCGGCGCGCGCATGGCCTATCGCATGGGGCTCAGCCTCGGCGATCGCGTCACCCTGATCTCGCCCCAGGGCACGCCCACCGCCTTCGGCATGGTGCCGCGGGTCAAGGCCTACGAGATCGGCGCGATCTTCGAGGTCGGCATGTACGAGTACGACAGCACGTTCCTGTTCATGCCGCTCGAGGCGGCCCAGCTCTACTTCCAGCTCGACGACCGCGCCAACGAGCTCGAGATCATGGTCGCCCAGCCCGACCAGGTGGCCGCCTACCGGCGGGAGCTCGCACCCCTGGTCGGCAATGTCGGCCAGCTGGTCGACTGGCAGCAGGCCAACGCCTCGTTCTTCACCGCGCTCAAGGTCGAGCGCAACGTCATGTTCCTGATCCTCAGCCTGATCATCATGGTCGCCGCCTTCAACATCATCGCGGGCATGATCATGCTGGTCAAAGACAAGGGCCGCGACATCGCGATCCTGCGCACCATGGGGGCGACCCGGGGTGCCATCATGCGCGTGTTCTTCATGAGCGGCGCCGCGATCGGGGTCACCGGCACGCTCGTGGGCTTCCTGCTCGGGCTCGCGTTCGCCGCCAACATCGAGACCATCCGGCAGTGGCTGCAGGTGCTGACCGGGACCAACCTGTTCTCGCCCGAGATCTATTTCCTCTCGCACCTGCCGGCCCGGATCGAGACCCGCGACGTCCTGAGCGTCGTCTGCATGAGCCTCGCGCTGTCGCTGCTCGCGACCCTCTACCCGTCCTGGCGGGCGGCGCGGCTCGATCCGGTCGAAGCGCTGCGCTATGAGTGAGCCCGTGGGCCGCCCGAGGCGGCCACGAGCCGGCTTTGGGCACGGCCGGACGCGGCCGTGAACGGGCGCCCGAGGTGGCCGGCGCGCCGATGACCGGCACGGCGCTGAAGCTGAGCGGCATCCGCCGGCGTTTCCGGCAGGGCGAGGGCTGGCTCGAGGTGCTGCGCGGGGTCGACCTCGAGCTCTCGCCCGGCGAAGTGCTCGCCCTGATGGGGCCGTCGGGCTCGGGCAAATCGACGCTCCTGCAGATCGCCGGCCTGCTCGAGCATCCGGACGGCGGCGAGGTGATCCTGGCCGGGCGCGCCTGCGGCCGGCTGTCGGATGCCGAGCGGACCCGGATCCGGCGGGAGAGCCTGGGCTTCGTCTATCAGTTCCATCACCTGCTGCCCGAGTTCAGCGCGCTCGAGAACGTGATGCTGCCGGGGATGCTGGCGGGGCACAGCCGGCGGGCGGCACGGGCGCGGGCGCGCGAGCTCCTGGCTTCGCTCGGGGTCGGGGGGCGCGAGAGCCATCGGCCGGCGCGCCTGAGCGGCGGCGAGCAGCAGCGGGTCGCGATCGCCCGCGCGATGGCCAACCGGCCGGCGATCCTGCTCGCCGACGAGCCGACCGGCAACCTCGACGAGGGCACCGCGAGCGCGGTCTTCGCGACCCTGGTCCAGGCCGCCCGCGAGACCTCGTCGGCGCTCATGATCGCGACCCACAACGCCGAGCTCGCGGGTCGCGCCGACGCCACGCTCAGGCTGCACAACGGCACCATCGAACGGGCGTAGCCCGGCTGCGGCGGGGGCTCAGGCCCGCCAGAAGCGCGGCGTCAGCAGCACCAGCACCGTGAACAGCTCGAGCCGCCCCAGCAGCATCTCGAAGGCCAGGATCCACTTGGCGCCGTCGGGCAGGCTCGCGAAGTTGCCGGCCGGGCCGATGATCGGGCCGAGCCCCGGCCCGACGTTGCCGATCGCCTGCACCGTGCCGCTCAGCGCCGTGAGCCAGTCCAGCCCGAAGGCGCCCAACGCGACCGCGCCGCACGCGACCGCGAGGAAGTAGACCGCCACGAACGCCATCACGCCCTCGACCACGTCGACCGAGAGCGGCTTGTCGTCGTAGGTGCGTTGCCCGACCGCGTGCGGCATGAACCGGCGCTGGATGTGCTCGCGCAGCACGATCAGAAGGACGCGGAACCGGAACACCTTGATCGCGCCCGCGGTCGAGCCGGTGCAGCCGCCGATGAACATCAGGTAGAAGAAGATGCCGTCGGCGAACGGTCCCCAGACGCCGAAGTCGTCGGAGGCGTAGCCGGTCGTGGTCATCACCGAGGTGGCGTTGAAGGCCGCGAGCCGGATGGCGTCGCCGAACGGCCGGCCGCCGTGCCAATGCAGCCAGACGGTGAGCATGGCGACGCTGACCGAGAGGATCATGATCATGACCCCCGCCTGCCGGTCGCGCAGGATCGACCAGTCGCCGCGCGCCGCGCGCACGAACAGCAGGAACGGCAGCCCGCCGGCCACCATGAACACGACGGCCACCCACTGCGCCGCGGCCGAGAAGCTCGTGAACGAGGAGTCGCGGGTCGAATAGCCGCCGGTGGCGAGCGTGCTCATGGCGTGCGCGATCGCGTCGAACAGGCTCATCCCCGCCAGCCGGTAGCCGACGACGCAGGCCAGCGAGACCACGAAGTAGGCGGCGCAGAGCGCTGCGCTCACGGCCGCGAGCCTCGGCATCGGCTTGTCCGAGCGGTCGGAGGATTCGGTGTGGAACAGCTGCATGCCGCCGGTGCGCAGAAAGGGCAGGATGGCGATCGCCATGACCACGATGCCGACCCCGCCCAGCCACTGCAGCAGGGCCCGCCACAACAGGATGCTGTGGGGCATGGTGTCGAGCCCGACGAGCACGGTCGAGCCGGTGGTCGTGACCCCCGACATGGTCTCGAAGAAGGCGTCGGTGTAGCTCAGCCTGAGCTCCGAGAAGCACAAGGGCAGGGCGGCGACCGCGGGCACCACGAACCAGGCGAGGAAGGTCAGGACGTAGGCCTGGCGCAGCGTCAGCACGCCGACCGTGCCCCGGTTGGCGAGCACGAACAGGCCGCCGAGCCCGATCGAGAGCACGGCCGCCAGCGAGAACGGCTCGGGCGCGTGGGCGCCCGCCAGCCAGTTCAGGGTCGCCGGCACCAGCATCGCCACGGCGATGGCGCAGATCAGGACGCCGATCACGAACAGCACGGGACGCAGGTCGATCATCGGCAGGCATCGCCCCGAACGTGGCTGAACCCGGGCACCGGCGAGGGCCAGGCCGCGCACGCAAGGCGGCCTCGCGACGGCGAGGGCGAGCCATGGCAGCCGGATCGGCGGCCTGTCAACGCCGGCGTGCTCCGCGGTTGAGCGCGGGCGCGAGCTGGCCTAGGTTTTCGCGACCCCCGAATGCCGGAGCCGCCCCTTGCGCCACGCCCCCTTCGTCCATCTCCGCGTCCGCTCCTGCTATTCGCTGCTCGAGAGCACCGTGCGACTCGAGGAGTTACTCCAGCGTTGCCGCGCGGACGCCATGCCCGCGGTCGGGATCACCGACCGGGCCAATCTGTTCGATGCGCTGACCGCCGGCCAGGAGGCCGCCAAGGCGGGCGTGCAGCCGCTGGTCGGCTGCCTGCTGCCGCTGCCGGGCGCCGACCCCACAGGCGCCAACGGCAAGCCCGCGGCGCCCGCTCTGCTGCCGGTCCTGGTCCAGAGCGAGGCGGGCTACCAGAACCTGCTGCGCCTCCTGAGCCGGGCCTATCTGGGGGGCGCCCCGGGCGGCGCGCCGGAGGTCCAGCTCGCGGATCTGGCCGGCGCCGCGGACGGGCTGATCGCGCTCACGGGCGGCCCCGAGGGCCCGGTCGGCAAGGCGCTGCTGCACGGCAATCGCGGCTTGGCCGAGGCTCTCCTGGAGCAGCTCGCGGCGCTGTTCCCGGGCCGGCTCTACGTCGAGCTGATGCGCCATGGGCTCGCGGCCGAGGAGGCGATCGAGCCGGCTCTGATCGACCTCGCCCTGGCCCGCGATCTGCCGCTGGTCGCGACCAACGACGTCCATTTCATCGACGTTGCCGATTACGAGGCGCACGACGTCCTGCTGTGCATCGCCGACGGCGCCCAGGTCGGCCAGGAGCAGCGCCGCCGGCTGACGCCCGAGCACCGCCTCAAGACCGCGGCCGAGATGGTCGAGCTGTTCGCCGATCTGCCGGAGGCGACCGGCAACACCCTGGTGATCGCCCAGCGCTGCAGCTTCATGGTGCCGGACCGCGCCCCGATCCTGCCCAACTTTCCGACCACGACCGGGCGGGACGAGGCGAGCGAGCTGCGCGTCCAGGCCGAGGCGGGGCTCGCCGAGCGGCTCGCGCGAAGGACCGCTGCCGGAGCCGATTTCGACGCTTGGCAGCGCCTTATCGTGAACGACTGCAGTACGAGTTGAACGTCATCATCAGCATGAAGTACGAGGGCTACTTCCTGATCGTCGCCGACTTCATCCGTTGGGCGAAGGGGCAGGGCATCCCCGTCGGCCCGGGGCGCGGCTCGGGCGCGGGCTCGGTGGTCGCCTGGTCGCTCGCGATCACCGACCTCGACCCGCTCCGCTTCGGCCTGCTGTTCGAGCGCTTCCTCAACCCCGAGCGGGTGTCGATGCCGGACTTCGACGTCGACTTCTGCCAGGACCGGCGCGACGAGGTGATCCGCTACGTGCGCGCCAAATACGGCGAGGACCGGGTCGCGGCGATCATCACCTTCGGCAAGCTGCAGGCGCGCGCCGTGCTCCGCGACGTCGGCCGGGCGCTGGGCATGCCCTACGGCCAGGTCGACCGGGTCGCGAAGCTGGTGCCGTTCAACCCGGCCCATCCGCCGACCCTCGAGCAGGCGCTCGTGCTCGAGCCCAGGCTCGCCGAGGCGGCGCGCGAGGACGAGCAGGTCGCTCGCCTGATCGCGATCGCCCAGAAGCTCGAGGGCCTGCCGCGCCACGCCTCGACCCACGCCGCGGGCGTCGTGATCGGCGACCGGCCGCTCGACGAGCTGGTGCCGCTCTACCGCGATCCGCGCTCCGACATGCCGGTCACCCAGTTCAACATGAAGGACGTCGAGAAGGCGGGCCTGGTCAAGTTCGACTTTCTCGGCCTGACCACGCTGACGCTCCTGGTGCTGGCCGAGCGCCTGGTCAACGAGCGCGGCACGAAGCTCGAGCTCGCCGCCCTGCCGCTCGACGATCCGGCGACCTTCGAGCTCCTCGGCCGCGGCGAGACCGCCGGGCGTGTTCCAGCTGGAATCCGGCGGCATGCGCGATGCGCTGCGCAAGCTCAAGCCCGACAGCTTCGACGACATCATCGCCATGAACGCGCTCTATCGGCCGGGGCCGATGGACAACATCCCGCGCTACATCAACTGCAAGCACGGGGTCGAGCAGCCCGAGTATCTGCACCCGCTGCTCGAGCCGATCCTGAAGGAGACCTACGGCGTCATCATCTACCAGGAGCAGGTGATGCAGATCGCCCGCGAGCTCGCGGGCTACTCGCTGGGCGGCGCCGACCTTTTGCGCCGCGCCATGGGCAAGAAGATCAAGTCCGAGATGGACGCCCAGCGCGAGATCTTCATCGAAGGGGCGGTCGCGCGCGGGGTCTCGCAGAAGCTCGCGACCGCGATCTTCGAGCAGGTCGCCAAGTTCGCCTCCTACGGCTTCCCCAAGGCGCACGCCACCGCCTACGCGCTGCTCGCCTATCAGACCGCCTATCTCAAGGCCAACCACCCGCTCGAGTTCTTCGCCGCGGCCATGACCATGGACCGCGCCAACCAGGACCGCCTGAACGTCTATCGGCAGGAGATCGCCAAGGCCGGGATCGCGCTCCTGCCGCCGGACGTCAACCATGGCGATGCCAACTTCACGGTCGAGGACCGGCCGGACGGCGCGGCGATCCGTTACGCGCTGGCGGCGATCCGGGGCGTCGGCGTGCAGGCGGTCGAGGCCCTGGTCGCCGAGCGGGCGCACAACGGCCCGTTCGAGGACCTGTTCGACCTCGCCGCCCGGGCCGGCGGCAAGCTCCTCAACCGCCGCCTGCTGGAAGCGCTGATCAAGGCGGGCGCTCTGGATTCCCTGCATCCCAACCGGCAGCAGGCGCTGGCCGGGATCGATCTGGCGCTGCGTCATGGGGCGGCGCACGCCGAGCAGGCGGCGAGCGACCAGGTGAGCCTGTTCGGCAGCCTCCTGGAGCAGCCCCAGCTGCCCAGGCCCCGTCTGCCGGACGCCCCGGACCTGCCGCAGCTCGAGCGCCTGCAGCAGGAGTTCGAGGCGCTCGGCTGCTACCTGACGGCGCACCCGCTCGAGGGCTACCGGGCGAGCCTTGCCAAGCTCGGGGTCACGCCTTCGGACCAGCTGGCGCTCTGCGGCGGCCTGCGCGTCAAGCTCGCGGGCGTGGTGCTCGGCAAGCAGGAGCGGAGCACCGCCCGTTCGCGCTTTGCCTTCGTCCAGCTGTCCGATGCCAGCGGCGTGTTCGAGGTGACCCTGTTCGCCGAGCAGCTGGCCGACGCGCGCGCGCTGTTCGAGACCAACCAGCCGCTGCTGATCGAGGGTGACGTCCGGCTCGACGGCGACGCGATCAAGGTGCTGGCGTCGTCGGTCACGGCGCTCGACGCGGCGCTCGCCAACGGCGGCCGGCGGCTCGAGAGCCAGATCGAGATCCGGCTCGCCGACGCCGGCGCGGTCGCCGGGCTCGCCGATCTGCTCGGGCCCCATGGCGACGGCAGCGCCCGGGTCCGGGTGGTGCTGCCGCTCGACGCCGAGGAGGTCGCGATCGAGCTCGGCGAGGCGCATCGGCTGGCCCTGGCGCGGCGGATCGACCTGGAGCGCCGGACCGGCGTGCTGAGCGTCGTCGATCTCTAGCCCTTGGTCCCCTAAAGTCCGTTCCCGCGGGTCCTGCGCGGGCCGGGCCCGCGCGTCCGGTGGCGCCGTGGGTCGGGCCGCGGGCAAGGGCAAGGGAAATGGCCCGCCAGCCGTCTGATCGCGGGGACCAGGAGAAACCGGACATGCCTTTCGCGGGCGGCGCTGTTCCCATCGCACAGCGACTGCTGCCGGTCCTCGGCTGGCTTGCGGCCTACCGGCGCGAGCGGCTGCTGCCGGACGTCCTGGCCGGCCTCGCCGTCTGGGCGGTCATGATCCCGGAGAGCATGGCCTATGCCGGCATCGTCGGCGTCCCCCCGATCATGGGGCTGTACACGATCGTCCCGCCGCTGATCGCCTACGCCCTGCTCGGCACCTCGCGCGTGCTCGTGGTCGGGCCGGACACCGCCACCGGCCTGCTTTCGGCTCTGACCGTGGGCGCGGTCGCGGCGCAAGGGACTTCAGACTTCAACGCGCTCACCTCGACCCTCGCCGTCCTGATCGGCGCCTACTTCCTGCTGTTCGGCGCGCTGCGGATGGGCTGGGTGGCAGCGTTCATCCCGACCCCGGTGATGCGAGCCTTCATCGAGGGCCTGGTCTGGGTCACGATCATCGGCCAGGTGCCGCATCTTTTGAGCATTCCCGGCGCTTCCGGAAACTTCTTCGCCAAACTCTGGTCGCTCCTGCGGCATCTGCCGGACGCGCCGCTCGCGCCGGCATTGGCGGGCCTGCTCAGCCTGATCGCGATGCTGGCGCTCCGGCACCTGGCGCCCCGCGTGCCCGCGGCGCTGGTCGTCGCGGTGATCGCCACGATCCTCGTCGGCCTGCTCGGCGGCGAGGCCGCCGGGATCGGCGTGGTCGGCCAGCTGCCGACCGGCCTGCCCCACTTTGCCCTGCCCAACCTCGACCCCGAAATCCTGCAGGCGCTCGCGCCCGGCGCGCTCGCGATCGTGCTGGTCGGCTATGCCGAGGCGCTCGGTGGCGCCAGCGCCGCGGCGATCCAGGTCGGCGGCGACATCGACCCGAACCAGGAGCTGGTGGCGCATGGGCCCGCCAACATCCTGAGCGGCCTGTTCGGCGGCTTCCTGGTCGTCGGCAGCCTGTCCAAGACCTCGGTGGCCATGGCGGCCGGAGCCCGCAGCCAGCTCGCGAACCTGGTCGCCGCGATCTTGTGCTTCCTCACCCTGGTCCTGCTGACGCCTTTGTTCCGCGACATGCCGCACCCGGCGCTGGCCGCGATCGTCATCGCGGCCATGCTGCATCTCTCGAACCTTGGTTATCTGAAAAACCTGCTCACCCGGAATCGCTGGGAGTTTGCCCTCGCCGCGGCCGTCATCGCCGGCGAGCTGGCGCTGGGCGTATTGCAGGGCATCGTGCTCGGCGTGGTGCTGTCGCTGCTGATGCTGATCTATCGGACCAGCCACCCGCAGGGCGCGGTGCTCGGCCAGTTGCCGGGCACCGAAGCCTATCGCGACGTCGAACGGCACCCGGAGGCGCTGACCTTTCCCGGGCTGCTGATGTGGCGCGCGGGCGGCGATCTGTTCTTCGCGAGCGTCGGTCGCTTCATCCAGGGGCTGAAGGCCGCGCTGGCCGCGAGCGAGCCGCCGGCGAAGCATGTGCTCATCGACGCAGGCTCGGTGAACTTCATCGACACCAGCGCCTGCGACGCGCTGTGGCGCGTCATCAAGCAGCTGCAGAGCCAGGGCGTCACCTTCGCGTTTGCCCGGGTGCGTGACCCGGTGCGGGAGCAGATGCGGCTCGGGGGCATCGAGGCGCTGGTGAGCCCGGCGGACTTCCACGAACGCGTGACCGATGCCGTGCGCGCCTGGCAGCGGCCGCAAGGTCCCTGACCGCGTGCGCGGGGGCAAGGCCTGAGAGGTGGCGTCCCTCATGAGACGCGAGGCAGAGCGTCCTCGCTCATCGGCTTGCTCGGGTGTGGCGGCGCGACCCGGGGCGCCGGAACGGCGTTCTGTGAGCGTGGTCGATCCTCAATCTCTCGCGCTCGGCCTCGCGAGGCTTGTCAAACCGGGCGCCAGTCACTACACAACTGGCCATCTCTCACGCGGGTCGCGAGGCCAGCACACGCGGCTGGCCCGTGTTCCGGTGTCCGAAGAGGACTCGACCCGCGGCGGCCAACCGGAGCTTGGAAGCAATCTCATGGCGATTCCGACCTTCACCATGCGCCAGCTGCTCGAGGCTGGCGTGCATTTCGGCCACCAGACGCGGCGCTGGAACCCCAAGATGGCGCCGTATCTGTTCGGTGTGCGCAACGGCGTGCACATCATCGACCTGACCCAGACCGTGCCCCTGCTCTATCGGGCGCTGGTCGCGACCCGCGACGTCGCCGCGGCCGGCGGCCGCATCCTGTTCGTCGGCACCAAGCGCCAGGCGCAGGAGCCGGTGACCCGGGCCGCCAAGCGGTCCGGCCAGTACTACGTCAACCACCGCTGGCTCGGCGGCATGTTGACCAACTGGAAGACGATCTCGCAGTCGATCCGCCGCCTGCGCGAGCTCGAGGGCCGGCTGGCCGAGGGCACGGTCGGCCTGACCAAGAAGGAGACCCTGCAGCTGACCCGCGAGCGCGACAAGCTCGAGCGGGCGCTCGGCGGCATCAAGGACATGGGCGGCCTGCCCGACCTGATCTTCGCGCTCGACACCAACAAGGAGGCGATCGCGATCGCCGAGGCCAAGGTGCTCGGCATCCCGGTGGTCGCCGTGGTCGACAGCAACTCCGCCCCCGAGGGCATCGCCTATCCGGTCCCGGGCAACGACGACGCCTCGCGCGCGATCAACCTCTACTGCGACCTGATGGTCGGGGCGGTGCTCGACGGCATCCAGGCCGAGATGACGGCATCGGGGGCCGACATCGGCGAGATCGAGACCCTGCCCGAGGTGCTGGGGGTCGACGGCGGCGATCATGCGGACGGCGATGTCGGCGAGCCGGCATCCGAGCCGGCCGCGAACGGCGACGGCCGCGAGGAGCCGCCGGCCCCAAGGCCGGCCGCCGAGGGCGCCGGCGTGCCGGGGCCGGACCAACCGTCGCCGGGCGGCTCCTGACCGAGCGCGCGGGCGGCGGTCGGCGACCGATCCGGGCGCGAATCCTCAAGCGAGTAGCAGATCCGATGGCAGCAATCACCGCAGCTCTCGTCAAGCAACTGCGCGACCAGACCGGCGCCGGCATGATGGACTGCAAGGCGGCGCTGACCGAGACCGGCGGCGACCTCGAGGGCGCGACCGACTGGCTGCGCAAGAAGGGTCTGGCGGCGGCCGCCAAGAAGGCCGGCCGCGTGACCTCCGAGGGCCTGATCGGGGTCCAGCTCGAGGCCCGCCGCGGCGCCATGGTCGAGATCAACTCGGAGACCGATTTCGTCGCCCGCAACGAGACCTTCCAGAACCTGGTCCGGACGGTCGCCGGGCTGGCGCTCGAAGCCGGCGGCGATCTGGAGGCGCTGCTGCAGAAGACGGTGCCGGCCACCGGCCGGACCGTCGCCGCCGAGATCGCGCAGGCGATCGCGGTGATCGGCGAGAACATCAACCTGCGGCGCAGCGCCCTGGTCGAGGTCGACCAGGGGGTGATCGGCTCCTACATCCATGGCGCGCTGGCGCCCGGGCTCGGCAAGATCGGGGTCCTGGTCGCCCTGCGCTCGGCCGGCGATGCCGAGCAGCTCGCCGCGCTCGGCAAGCAGGTCGCGATGCACATCGCCGCCGCCCGGCCCCAGGCCGTGAGCGCCGACCGGCTCGACCCGAGCCTGGTCGCGCGCGAGCGCGCGATCTACGCCGAGCAGGCGCGCGCCAGCGGCAAGCCGGACGGGATCGTCGACAAGATCGTCGATGGCCGGATGCGCAAGTACTACGAGGAGGTCGTGCTGCTCGAGCAGGCCTTCGTGATCGACCCCGACCTCCGGGTCAAGGACGCGATCGACCGGCTGGCCGAGACCCTTGGCAGCTCGATCGTGGTCACGGGCTTCGTCCGCTTCGCCCTGGGCGAGGGCCTGGCGCCGAAGCCGTCGAACCTCGCGGACGAGGTGGCGCAGCTGGCCGGTGCCTGAGGTTCGGGTGGTGGCGGATCCGGCATCGCCAGCAGATCCCGGCCCGGCTCTTAACGTCGCCCTAACCGCGCCCGCGTAGCACGAGGCTGATCAGCGCCGATGACCGAGGTGACCGAGCCGCTGCCCCGATTTCGCCGGGTGCTCCTCAAGATGTCGGGGGAGGCGCTGATGGGCGATCGCGGCTTCGGTCACGATCCCTCGACGCTCGGGCGCCTCGCCGAGGAAGTGCAGAGCGTGCACGCCTGCGGGGTCGAGCAGTGCCTGGTGATCGGCGGCGGCAACATGGTGCGCGGCGAGCAGTACGTCGCCAACGGCATCGAGCGTACGACCGGCGACTACATGGGCATGCTCGCGACCGTGATCAACGCGCTCGCGGTCCAGAGCGTGCTCGAGCAGGCCGGGCTGCAGACCCGGGTGCTGTCGGCGATCCCGATGGCGTCGGTCTGCGAGCCCTACATCCGCCGGCGGGCGATCCGGCACATGGAGAAGGGGCGGGTCGTGATCTGCGCCGCCGGCACCGGCAACCCGTTCTTCACGACCGATACCGCGGCGGCGCTGCGCGCGGCCGAGCTGGGCTGCGACGTCCTGCTCAAGGGCACCAAGGTGGACGGGGTCTACTCGGCCGACCCGATGCGCGACCAGGGTGCGGTCCGCTTCGACCGGCTGACCTACCACGAGGTCCTGGCGAGGGACCTGAAAGTGATGGACGCGCCGGCGATCTCGCTGGCGCGCGAGAGTGCGATTCCGATCATCGTGTTCTCGCTGCGGACCCCCGGCGCGCTGATCCGAGTATTGCGCGGCGACGGCCCGCATACCATGATCACCGAGGAGGCGCCGAGAACCGCGGAGGGTAGGTCATGAGCGGGTTCGACATGGCTGATCTCAGGAAGCGCATGAACGGCGCCGTCGAGGTGTTGCGCAAGGAGTTCGCGGGCCTGCGCACCGGGCGCGCCTCGGCCAGCCTGCTCGAGCCGGTCTCGGTCCAGGCCTACGGCGGCGAGATGCCGCTCAACCAGGTCGCCACGATCGGCGTGCCCGAGCCGCGCCTCTTGTCGGTCCAGGTCTGGGACAAGGGGCTGATCAAGGCGGTCGAGAAGGCGATCCGGACCTCCGATCTCGGCCTCAACCCGGCGGTCGAGGGCGCCGTGATCCGGGTGCCGATCCCCGAGCTCAGCCAGGAGCGGCGCGCCGAGCTCGCCAAGGTCGCGGCGCGCTACGCCGAAGCCGCCCGGGTGGCGGTCCGCAACGTGCGCCGCGACGGCATGGAGCAGCTCAAGCGTCAGGAGAAGGACAGCGAGATCTCCCAGGACGAGCACCACAAGGTGGCCCACCAACTGCAGGAGCTGACCGACAGTGAGATCAAACAGATCAACGACATGCTGGCGACCAAGGAATCCGAGATCATGACCATCTGAGCCCGCGATGCCCTCGCGCACTTCGATCGAACCGCTGGCCGCGCGGCCGTCGCTGGGGACCGCCTCGACCGGTCGCGGGCTCTCGCATGTCGCGATCATCATGGACGGCAACCGGCGCTGGGCCCGGTCGCGCGGCATGCCGCCGGTGTTCGGCCATCAGCGCGGCGCCGAAGCGGTCCGGCGGACCGTGGAGGGCTGCCGCGAGCACGACATCCACTATCTGACCCTGTTCGCGTTCTCCTCGGAGAACTGGCGGCGGCCGGCGAACGAGGTCAACGAGCTGATGAATCTGCTGCGCTTCTACCTGCGCCGGGAGATCAACGAGCTGGCGCGCAGCGGCGTGCGCCTGCGTTTCTTGGGCGAGCGCGACCTGATGGCCGGCGACATCGCGGCCATGATGTCCGAGGCCGAGCAACGCACCCAGCACAACGCCGCCTTGACGCTCACCATCGCCCTCAACTACGGCAGCCGGCGCGAGATCGCCCAGGCCGCCCGCCAGATCGCCGAGCGGGCGGTGGCCGGTGCTTTGGATTGCGCGGCGATCGACGAGGATCTGTTCGACCAGACGCTGAACACCCTGGGCCTGCCGGATCCCGATCTTCTGATCCGGACCAGCGGCGAGCAGCGGCTGTCCAATTTCATGCTCTGGCAGATGGCCTACACCGAGCTCGTGTTCCTGCCGGTGCACTGGCCGGAGTTCGATCAGCACCATCTGGAGGCAGCGATCGCCGAGTTCCGCCGGCGCGAGCGCCGCTACGGGGCGTCGGGTGGCTGAGCGCGATCCGGCGCTCCGGCGTCGCGTGCTGTCCGCATTGGCCATGCTGCCGATCGTGATCGCGGTGGTCTGGTGGGGCGGCTGGGTCTTCGCGGGCTTCGTCGCGCTCGCGGTCGCCCTGATGGCCTGGGAATGGGGCCAGCTCAGCGCCCAACGCTACGGGCGGCAGAGCGGCCAGATCGCGGGCGGCGCGGTGCTCGTGGTCGGCCTGATGGCGATCCTGCTGATGGCTTCGGGGCATGCGCAGGCGGCGCTCCTTTGCCTGGTCGGAGGCGCGCTCCTTGCTGGCCTCGCCGCCTGGCTGCTTGGCGGCCCGCCCGGCTGGATCGGCCTCGGCGTCGGCTATCTCGGCCTGCCGGCCCTGGCGTTGATCTGGCTGCGCTCATCCGAGCCGGATCTGGGGCCCGGCCTGCTGCTCGGCCTGCTGATCGTGGTCGGGACCACCGATACCGCCGCCTATTTCACGGGTCGCGCGCTCGGTGGGCCGCGCCTGGCGCCATCGATCAGCCCGGGCAAGACCTGGTCCGGCCTCTGCGGCGGCGTGCTCGGAGCAGCGCTGATCGGCGCGCTCGCAGCCTGGCTGCTTGGCTCCGGCCGGCCGGCGCCGGCCGCGGGCCTGGGCGCCGTGCTGGCGGCCGTCGCGCAACTGGGTGACTTGCTCGAATTCGGCGTTCAAGCGGGCGGCCGGGGTCAAGGACAGCGGCCGCCTGATCCCCGGTCACGGCGGCGTCCTGGACCGGGTCGACGGGCTGCTGCTCGCCGCGCCGGCACTCGCACTGCTCGGCCTGATCGCCGGCCCCGAGAGCCTGCCATGGCGGTAGCCTGGTCGACCGAGCCGCGCCGCAGCGTGACCATCCTTGGCGCCACCGGATCGGTCGGGCGGAGCACGCTCGACCTGATCGGCGGCGCGCCCGAGCGCTACCGGGTCGAGGCCCTGACCGCGCAGCAGAACGTCGACGCGCTCGCCGCACTCGCGGTCGGCCACGGCGCCAGGCTCGCGGTGATCGGCGACCCGGCCGGCTACCGGCGGCTGCGGGACGCGCTCGCCGGCACCGGCATCGCGGTCGCCGCCGGCCAGGACGGACTGACCGAGGCGGCGGCGCGCCCGGCCGACTGGGTGATGGCGGCGATCGTCGGGGCGGCGGGGCTCGGCCCGACGCTGACCGCGGTGCGTCGCGCCGCCATGGTCGCGCTCGCCACCAAGGAGTGCCTGGTCTGCGCCGGCGCCCTGCTGATGGCCGAGGTCGAGGCGAGCGGCGCCGTGCTGCTGCCGGTCGATTCCGAGCACAACGCGATCTTCCAGGCGCTGCGCGGCGAGCCTGTCGAGTGCGTCGAGCGCCTGATCCTGACCGCCTCGGGCGGACCCTTCCGCGGCTGGACGCGCGCCCGGATGGCGGGCGTGACCCCGAGCCAGGCGGTCGCCCACCCCAACTGGTCCATGGGCGCCAAGATCTCGGTCGACAGCGCGACCATGATGAACAAGGGCCTCGAGCTGATCGAGGCCCATCACCTGTTCGGCCTGGACGCGGACCAGATCGAGATCCTGGTCCATCCGGAATCGATCGTGCACAGCCTGGTCGCCTTCCGCGACGGCTCCGTGCTCGCCCAGCTCGGCCGGCCGGACATGCGCATCCCGATCGCCTATACGCTCGGCTGGCCGAACCGGATCAGCGCCCCGACCCCGCGCCTCGACCTCTGCGCGGTCGCGCGCCTGACCTTCGAGGCGCCGGACCGCGCGCATTTTCCAGCCCTTGGCCTCGCTGGCCAGGCGCTGCGCGCGGGCGGCACCGCCCCGACCGTGCTGAATGCCGCCAATGAGGTCGCGGTCGCCGCCTTCCTCGCGGGCCGGATCGGCTTTCTCGACATCGTGGCCGTGGTCGAGGCGGTGCTCGAGGCCTGCGATGGGGTGCGCGCGGCGAGCCTGGACGATATTCTGGCGGTGGACGCGCTGGCGCGTCGGCGGGCCGAGACGCTTCTGCCCGGCGGGCCCGAGGCGTCGGTCGGCACGGCTTGAGGAACGCTCATGACTCTGCTGTCGAACATCGGCATTTACGTGATCCCGTTCCTGGTCGTGCTGTCGATCGTGGTGTTCGTCCACGAGCTCGGCCACTACCTGGTCGCGCGCCGCACCGGCGTCCGGGTCGACGTGTTCTCGATCGGCTTCGGGCCGGAGCTGTTCGGCTTCAACGACCGCGCCGGCACCCGCTGGAAGTTCAGCGCGCTGCCGCTCGGCGGCTACGTCAAGATGTACGGCGACGCCGATCCTTCCAGCTCGACCATCGATCTCAGCGCGCGCCCGGAGCCGGACAGCTTCCCGGCCAAGAGCGTGGCGCAAAGGATGGCGATCGTGGTCGCGGGCCCGTGCGCCAACTTCGTGTTCGCGATCGTCGTGCTCGGCCTGCTGTTCGCGACCGTGGGCCGGCCGGTGACCCCGGCCGAGGTCGGCGAGGTCCAGCCCGGCAGCGCCGCCGAGGCCGCCGGCCTGCGGCCCGGCGACCGGATCGTCGCGGTCGACGGCAAGCCGATCGCGAGCTTCGAGGAGCTCCAGGTCGTGGTCCGGGACAGCCCGGGCGTGACGCTGGCCTTCACGATCGAGCGCGCGGGCCAGAAGCTGGACCTGCCGGTGACGCCGCGCCAGACCGAGATCACCGACCGGTTCGGCCAGGTCCATCGGATCGGGCTGATCGGGGTCAGCCGCTCCGGGGTCGAATTCCAGCGCACCAACCCGCTGCTGGCCATGATCGAAGGCGGCGGCGAGACCTTCCACCTGATCGGCGGCACCCTCTCGGCGCTCGGCGAGATGATCATCGGCAGCCGGACCACCGAGGAGCTCGGCGGCCCCTTGCGGATCGCGCAGATGTCGGGCGAGATCGCCAGGGACGGCGCGGTGCCGCTGATCTGGTTCACCGCGGTGTTGTCGATCAACCTCGGCTTGATCAACCTGTTCCCGATTCCGATGCTCGATGGCGGCCATCTGGTGCTATATGCGATCGAGGGGCTGCGCGGCCGG
The DNA here is from genome assembly GCA_963756905.1 of uncultured Alphaproteobacteria bacterium. GTDB lineage: Bacteria > Pseudomonadota > Alphaproteobacteria > Geminicoccales > Geminicoccaceae > DATAOG01. The sequence goes on along the minus strand of CAVWPO010000030.1, from coordinate 23,135 downwards.
CCGCTCAACGAACGCAGCCAGGAGGTGGCCTTCCGCTTCGGCCTCGTGCTCGTGCTGACGCTGATGGTGTTCGCGACCTGGAACGATCTGGTTCAGCTCAACGTGATCGAATTCTTCAAGGGTCTGGTCTCCTAGGGAGAGGGGCCGTGCCCGCCAAGAACCCGCGGGAGGAACGATGGCGCCACGTCTGGCCGCGTGCGCGTTGGTGGCGGTTGTCTGGCTCGTGCTCGGGGGACTGGCAGGGGGCCTGAGCCTGGCGCAGGCGCAGCAGCCGGCGCCGACGCAGCAACCGCCGCAGGCGCAGCAGCCAGCGCGGGCGCAACCACCGGCACCGTCGCCAGGGCCGGCCGAGGACATCAGCGCGCCAGGCACGATCGCCGACATCCGGGTCGAGGGCAACCAGCGCATCGAGGCGGCGACGATCCGCAGCTACATGGTGGTCGGGACCGGCGATCCCTTCGACCCGGCCAAGCTCGATCAGTCGCTCAAGAACCTGTTCGCCACCGGCCTGTTCGACGACGTCAAGCTGCGCCGCGAGGGCGATCAGCTGATCGTGACCGTGGTCGAGAACCCGATCATCAACCGCATCGCCTTCGAGGGCAACCATCGCATCGACGACCAGCAGTTGAGCAGCGAGGTCCAGCTGCGCCCGCGCGTGGTCTATACGCGCTCGCGCGTGCAGAATGCCGTCAGCCGGATCCTCGAGCTCTACCGCCGCAACGGCCGGTTCGCCGCGACCGTCGAGCCCAAGGTCATCGAGCTCGACCAGAACCGCGTCGATCTGGTGTTCGAGATCAACGAAGGCCCGCTGACCAACGTCTCCCGGATCGTGTTCATCGGCAACCGGGCCTTCAGCGGCAACACCTTGCGCAGCGTCATCCAGACCAAGGAGGCGGCCTGGTGGCGCTTCTTCTCCAGCGACGACACCTACGACCCGGATCGCCTGGCGTTCGACCAGGAGCTGCTGCGCCGGTTCTACCTGGCGCGCGGCTACGCCGACTTCAACGTGCGCTCGGCGATCGCGGAGCTGACCCCGGACGGGCGCAACTTCGACATCACGTTCACGCTCGAGGAGGGCGAGCTCTACAAGTTCGGCAAGGTCGACCTCGAGTCCCGGCTGCCCGATCTGCAGCCGGGGCAGCTGCGCAAGCTGATCGAGACCAAGTCCGGCAAGACCTACAACGCCGACCAGATCGAAAGTACGGTGGTCGCCCTGACCGATGAGGTCGGCAAGCTCGGCTACGCCTTCGTCCAGATCGAGCCGCAGCCCAACAAGCACGTCGCCGAGCGGGTCATCGACATCAACTACGTGATCAACCAGGGACCGCGCGTCTACGTCGAGCGGATCGACATCGTCGGCAACGTGCGCACCCTCGACAAGGTCATCCGTCGCGAGTTCCGGGTCGACGAGGGCGACGCCTTCAACACCGCGCTGCTTCGCCGCTCGCGGCAACGGATCCAGGACCTCGGCTACTTCGAGAAGGTCGACATGACCACCAAGCCGGGCTCCAGCCCCGACAAGACCGTGGTCCAGGTCGAGGTCGCCGAGCGCTCGACCGGCGAGCTGTCGTTCGGCGCCGGCTACTCGACCTCGGAGGGGCCGCTCGGCGACATCCGTCTGAGCGAGCGCAATCTGCTCGGGACCGGCCGGTCGGTGCTCGCCGACTTCACCATCTCGGCGCGCACCCAGCAGATCAATTTCAGCTACACCGACCCCTACTTCCTCGACCGGGACCTCTCGGCCGGCTTCGACCTCTTCGATACCAAGACCAATTTCCAGAGCGAGGGCTCGTTCGACCAGAAGTCCCTGGGCGGCACGCTCCGGGCCAGCTATCCCTTGACCGAGCACTGGCGCCACGGTGTCAAGTACACCCTCCGCCAGGACGAGATCAGCAACGTCGACAACAGCGCGTCCCAAGACATCAAGGACCAGGAGGGCAGCCACCTAACCAGTCTGGTCGGGCAAAACTTCACCTACGACGTCCGCGACACCAAGTTCCTGCCGTCGGACGGCTACCTGATCCGGCTCGATCAGGATTTCGCCGGCGTGGGTGGCGACACGCAGTTCGTCCGCCACGAGCTGAACGCCTCCTATTACTATCCGTTCACGCCGAAGTGGGTGCTCAACCTGGCGGGCCGCGCCGGCTACATTTTCGGCTGGGGCGGCGAGGACGTGCACCTGTTCGATCGCTTCTTCCTCGGCGGGCAGACGCTGCGCGGCTTCAAGTTCGCCGGCGTCGGGCCACGCGACACCTCGACCAACGATGCGCTCGGCGGCAATCTTCTGTACACCGCGACCGCGGAGCAGCGCTTTCCCCTCGGTCTGCCCGAGGAGCTCAGGATGTTTGGCCGGGTATTCGTCGAGGGGGGCACGCTTACCGATGTCGACGCCCACGGGCCGAATATCGAGGACAGCCATTCGATCCGGGCGTCGACCGGCGTCGGTCTCTCGTGGCTGTCGCCGCTCGGCCCGATTGCGGTTGACTTGTCGCAGGCCATTCTCAAGAACTCCGAGGACGAGACCGAGATCTTCCGGATCAGCTTCGGCACTCGTTTCTAAGAGGGAGCAGCAAGCTGGTGACGGCCGCTCGACATCGCTTCCGGAACCTGGTGACCGGCGGGGTGCTCGCCGCCGTCCTCGCCTCGCCGTGGGCGGTCGGCGCGGCGATCGCCGAGCCGCTGCCGCCCGCGGTCGCGGCCGTGATCGACTATCAGCGCATCCTCCGCGATGCCGCCGCGGCGCGCAGCATCCGCGACCAGATCGAGGCCCGGCGCAAGTCCTATCAGGAGGAGATCAGCAAGCGGGAGCAGCAGCTGCACGAGGAGGACCAGGCCTTCGCCAAGCAGCGCTCGGTGCTGACCCCCGAGGCCTTCGCCGAGAAGCGGCGCGAGTTCGAGCAGCGGGTCGCCGACGTCCAGAAACTGGTCCAGGAGCGCCGGCGCACGTTGGACAACGTCTCCGTGGCGGCCTTGAACGAGGTCAAGAAGGCCCTGATCGAGGTGGTCACCAGCATCGCCGACGAGCGCGGCTTCAACATCGTCCTGCCGACCTCGGACGTGCTGTTCTTCGCGCGCAAGATCGATCTGACCGACGAGGTGCTGGCCAAACTGGACGCCCGCCTGCCCAACGTGCGGGTGCCCCAGGCCGTCGAGTGAGGCGATGGCCGACGCGCGCTTCTTCCGGGCGGCGGGGGGGGTCAGCCTCGGGGCGCTGGCGACCCTGGCCGAAGCCCGCCTGATCGGCGGCGACCCGGACGCGACGATCACCGACGTGGCGCCGCTCGAGCAGGCGGCGCGGGATCAGATCGCGTTTCTCGACCATATCCGCTACCTCGACCAGGCCCGGGTCACCCGGGCGGCCGCCTGCCTGATCCGCCCGGAGCACGAGGGTCAGCTGCCGGCGGACGTGGCGCGGCTGCTCACGCCCGAGCCCTATCATGCCTATGCCCGGGTCGCGGCCGCCCTGCATCCCGACGCCGCGGCGCCCGGTCCGGGGCACCCGCCGGCCGCGGGCGCCGCGCGGGGGGCCTCGATCGACGCCGCGGCCCGGCTCGATCCGAGCTGCCAGGTGGCGGCCGGTGCTGTGATCGAGGCCGGGGCCGAGCTCGGCGCGCGCTGCCGGATCGGCGCCAATGCGGTGATCGGCCCGCACGTCCGGCTGGGCGCGGACTGCGTGATCGGCGCCGGGGCGACCCTCAGCCATTGCCTGATCGGCGATCGGGTGGTGATCCACCCGGGCGTGCGGATCGGCCAGGACGGCTTCGGCTTCGCGCTCGGCGAGCGCGGCCATCTCAAGGTGCCGCAGCTCGGCCGGGTGCTGATCGGCGACGACGTCGAGATCGGCGCCAACAGCACCATCGACCGCGGCAGCGGCCCCGACACGGTGATCGGCTGCGGCTGCAAGATCGACAATCTGGTGATGATCGCCCATAACGTCAGGCTCGGCGCCGGTTGCGTCGTGGTCGCCCAGAGCGGCGTCTCGGGCAGCACGACGATCGGCGCCGGCAGTGTGCTTGCGGCTCAGGTCGGCATCACCGGCCACCTCACCATCGGCCCGCGGGTCCAGCTGGCCGCCCGCAGCGCGGTGATCCGCGATCTACCCGGAGGCGACACCTATGGCGGCGCGCCGGCCATCCCGATCCGCCAGTGGCGGCGGCAGATGGCGGCGATCAGCCGCCTGGGCAGGCGAAAGGTGGCGAAGGATGAATGACGAGATCCAGGCCGGGGCCCGCTTGGACGATCTGGACGTCGACGCGATTCAACGGATGATTCCGCACCGCTATCCGTTCTTGATGATCGATCGGGTGGTCGAGGTCGAGGCCGGGACCAGCGCGGTGGGGATCAAGAATGTCACGGTCAACGAGCCCTATTTCGCGGGCCACTTTCCCGGCCGGCCGATCATGCCGGGGGTGCTGATCATCGAGGCCATGGCGCAGACGGCGGCAGCACTGGTGGTCGCCAGCATCGGGCCGGCCGCGGCGGGCAAGCCCGTCTATTTCATGACCATCGATCAGGCGCGCTTCCGGCGGCCGGTGGTGCCGGGCGATCAGCTGCGCATCAAGGTGGTCAAGCAGCAGAAGAAGTTCGGCGTGTGGAAGTTCGTCGGTCAGGCCACGGTCCAGGACCAGCTGGCCGCGGAAGCGATCATCAGCGCCAAGATCATGGACCTTTGATGGTCGAGCTGCATCCCACCGCGATCGTCGATCCGCGCGCCGAGCTGTCCGAGGACGCCTTCATCGGGCCTTATTGCGTGATCGGCGCGGGCGTCCGGCTGGGCGCGGGCGTCCGGCTGGACTCCCATGTCGTGATCACCGGCCGGACCACGCTCGGGGACGGCTGTCGCGTCTTTCCGTTCGCCTGCCTCGGCCACCGGCCCCAGGATCTGAAGTATCGCGGCGAGGACACCGAGCTCGTGATCGGCCGCGACAACCAGATCCGCGAGCACGTCACCATGCATCCCGGCACCGCCGGCGGCGGCGGCATCACCCGGGTCGGCGACGACGGCTTGTACATGGCGGCGATCCATGTCGCTCACGACTGCCAGGTCGGCGACGGCGTGATCATGGCCAACCATGCGACCCTGGGCGGGCACGTCGAGGTTCAGGATCATGCCTATCTGGGCGGTCTGTGCGCGGTCCATCAGTTCGTCCGCGTCGGCCGGCAGTCGATGATCGGCGGCCTCGCGGGCGTCGAGCAGGACGTCATCCCCTATGGCATGGTGCTGGGCAACCGCGCCTGCCTGAACGGCCTGAACATCGTCGGCATGAAGCGGCGCGGGGTGTCGCGCGAGGACATCCAGGCCCTGCGCACGGCCTATGGGCTGCTGTTCGCGCCGGAGGGCGCGTTTACCGAGCGCCTGGCCGAGGTCGCCAGCCAGTTCGCGGAGCACGCGCGGGTGACGGAGGTCGTCGACTTCATCCGCAGCGCCGGCAACCGCGCGATCTGCATGCCGCGCCAGAGCCGGATCGGCTGACCATGGCCGGCAAGCTCGCGGTCCTGGCCGGCGGCGGGCCGCTGCCCGAACAGGTGGTGGGCGCGGCGCGCGCCGCCGGGCGCGAGGTCTTCGTGCTCGCCTTCGAGGGCGAGACCGACCCCGCGGTGGTCGAAGGCGTGCCCCACCAGTGGGTGGCGCTCGGCGCGGTCGGGCGGACCCTCAAGGCGCTGCACGCGGCCGAGGCCCGGGATGTGGTCATGATCGGCCCGGTGCGCCGGCCCTCGCTCGCCACCCTGAAGCTCGACTGGCGCGGCCTGCAGCTGCTGACCAGGCTCGGGCTCGGCGCCGGCGCCGGCGACGACCGCCTGTTCAAGGCGATCGTCGGCGAGCTCGAGGCCGAGGGCTTTCGCGTGGTCGGCGCCGACGAGGTGGTCGATGAACTATTGGTGCCCGCTGCGCTGTTGACCAGGGCAGGGCCGGACGCGGTCGCGGCGCGCGACATCGCCCAGGGCGTCGGGATCGCGACGCGCCTGGGGGATCTGGACATCGGTCAGGCGGTGGTCGTGCAGCAGGGTCTCGTGCTCGGGGTGGAGGCGGTGGAGGGCACCGATCAGCTGCTGGCGCGCTGCGCGAGCCTGCGCCGCGAGGGCCCGGGCGGCGTGCTGGTCAAGCTCAAGAAGCCGAAGCAGGAACGGCGGGCCGACCTGCCGACGATCGGGCCGGGCACGGTGCGCGCGGCGGCGGCGGCCGGGCTCGCCGGGATCGCGGTGCACGCCGGCAACTGCCTGATCATCGACCGGCCGGGCGTGATCGAGGCCGCCGACCGCGCCGGCCTGTTCGTGATCGGCGTCGGCGTCGGCGACTGCGGGTGAGCGGGACGGGGAGGGCCGGATGCGGCGGGCGGAGGTTTTCGTGCTCGCCGGCGAGCCGTCCGGCGACATGCTGGGCGGGCGGCTGATCCAGGCGCTCAGGGATCAGGCGGGCGATCGCCTGGAGTTCTTTGGGGTCGGCGGGCCGCGCATGGCCGAGCGCGGCCTGGTCAGCCTGTTCCCGATGGACGAATTGTCGCTGATCGGCTTCACCGAGGTCCTGCCGCACCTGCCCCACCTGGCCTGCCGGCTGCGGGCGACCGTGCGCGAGATCCGCCGCCGCCGGCCGGCGCTCGCGCTGACCATCGATTCGCCGGGCTTCGCGCTCCGCCTGCAGCGCCGGCTGGCCGGCCTGCCGCTGCTCCGCCTGCACTATGTGGCGCCCCAGGTCTGGGCCTGGCGCCAGCAGCGCGCCGTGCGGCTCGCGGGCGACGTCGACCATCTGCTGGCCCTGCTGCCGTTCGAGCCGCCGTTCTTCGAGCGCTACGGCCTCGCCTGCAGCTTCGTCGGCCATCCGATCACCGAGGAGGCCGGGCGGCGCGGCGACGGCGAGCGCTTCCGCCGGCGCTACGAGGTCCCCCTCGATGCGCCCTTGATCTGCCTCCTGCCTGGCAGCCGGCGCAGCGAGATCACCCGGCATCTGCCCCTGCTCGGCGAGACGGTGGCCCTGCTCTGGCGCCGCCAGCCGCGCATCCGGCTGGTCCTGCCCACGCTGCGGGCGCTCGTGCCCCAGGTCAAGCAGCTGGTCGCCAGGTGGCGGCTGCCGGTGATCGTGCTCGAGGACCGGATCGAGCGCTTCGATGCCTACGCCGCCAGCTGGCTCGCGATCGCGGCCTCGGGCACGGTCTCGCTGGAGGCGGCCTTGGCCGGCCTGCCGCTGATCACCATCTACCGCACAGGCCCCATGACCGCCTGGCTGGCCCGGCGCCTGATCAAGGTGCCGCACGTCAATCTGGTCAATCTGATCCTCGGCCGCCCGGCGGTGCCGGAGCTGCTGCAGGAGGATTGCCATCCCGAGCGGATCGCGGCCGCGGCGCAGCGCCTGCTCGAGGACGACGAGCTGCGCGCGAACCAGCGCGCAGCGCTCGCCGAGGCGGTGGCGCGGCTCGGCGCGGCCGATGGTCGCCCCCCGAGCCAGCGGGCCGCGGCCAGGGTTCTGGAAATCCTGGCGGCTGCACAACCGAGGAGGGACGCATGACCAGCGACAGCAACAAGTTCCGCCTGCTGCACACCATGCTCCGGGTCCGGGACCTGGACGCGGCGCTCGACTTCTACACCAACAAGCTCGGTATGAAGCTCTTGCGCAAGACCGATTTCCCGAGCGGCGAGTTCACCCTCGCCTTCGTCGGCTACGGCGACGAGGAGACCGAGGCGGTGATCGAGCTGACCCACAACTGGGGCCAGCACGACTACGAGCTCGGCACCGCCTACGGCCACATCGCGATCGCGGTGCCCGACATCTACAAGACCTGCGACGAGCTCAAAGCCCAGGGCGTCAAGATCCCCAGGCCCGCCGGCCCGATGAAGCACGGCGGCCGCCCGATCGCCTTCATCGAGGACCCCGACGGCTACAAGATCGAGCTCGTCGAGCGGGCGTGATCGAGTGGTGCCTGGCGGACCAGGCGGATCGCGGCCATGGCACTCATGCTCGGCAAGCTTTACGATGCGCTGCGCGAGGCCGGTGCGACCGACGATACAGCACGGGAGGCGTCGGAGGAGGTTGCGGCCTTCGACCGCCGCTTGGCCCGCATCGAGATCCTGGTCGCGGTCGACACCGCCGTGCTCGGAGTCCTCATGCCGCTGATCGCAGCTATCCTCTGGCTGGTCTGGGACACCAACCAGGCCGTCCACATCCTCAAGGTCGAGCGGCGGCTGAGCGGCTGAGGCCAGCCGCCGCGGCCGGACGTCGTCCGGCCGCCTGCCTCAGCCGCGCTGGTCGATCGGCACGTAGCGGCGCTGGGCCGGGCCGGTGTACAGCTGGCGCGGCCGGCCGATCTTCTGCTCCGGGTCCTCGACCATCTCGTTCCACTGCGCGGCCCAGCCGACCGTGCGCGCGAGCGCGAAGATCGCCGTGAACATCGAGGTCGGGATGCCCATCGCCTGCAGGATGATGCCCGAATAGAAGTCGACGTTCGGGAACAGCTTGCGCTCGACGAAATAGTCGTCCTCGAGGGCGATCTTCTCCAGCTCCATGGCGATCGGCAGCAGGGGGTCGTCCGCCTTGCCGAGCTCGGTCAGGACCTCATGCGCGCTCTCGCGCAGGACCGCGGCGCGCGGGTCGTAGTTCTTGTAGACGCGGTGGCCGAAGCCCATCAGACGGAACCCGTCGTTGCGATCCTTGGCGCGGGCGATGAACTCCGGAATCCGCTCGACCGAGCCGATCTCCTTGAGCATGTTGACCACCGCCTCGTTGGCGCCACCGTGCGCCGGCCCCCAGAGCGAGGCGATGCCGGCGGCGATCGCGGCATAGGGGCTGGCCCCGGTCGAGCCGACCAGGCGGACGGTCGAGGTCGAGGCGTTCTGCTCGTGATCGGCGTGCAGGATGAAGATCCGGTCGAGCGCCTTCGCCAGCACCGGGTTGACCTTGTAGGGCTCGCACGGCACCCCGAACATCATGTAGAGAAAATTCTCGGCGTAGGTCAGATCGTTGCGCGGGTACATGAACGGCTGGCCGACCGAGTACTTGTAGGCCATGGCGGCGATCGTCGGCACCTTGGCGACCAGCCGGTAGCTCGCGATCATCCGGTTGTGCGGGTCCTCGATGTTGAGATCCTCGTAGTAGAAGGCGGACAGCGCGCCGACCACCGCGATCAGCACCGCCATCGGATGGGCGTCGCGGCGGAAGCCCCGGAACAGGTAGATGACCTGCTCGTGGACCATGGTGTGATAGGTGACGCCGGCCACGAACTTGGCCTTCTGCGCCGCGGTCGGCAGCTCGCCGAACAGGATCAGATAGGCGACCTCCAGGAAGTCGCTGTTGGTCGCCAGATCCCCGATCCGGTAGCCGCGATGCAAAAGGACCCCCTCCTCGCCGTCGATGAAGGTGATCTTCGAGGAGCAGCTTGCGGTCGACGTGTAGCCCGGATCGTAGGTGAAGCGCCCGGTATCGGCGTACAGCTTGCGGATGTCGATGACATCCGGCCCGATCGTGCCGGTGAGCAGAGGCAGCTCGGCCCGCAGCCCGCTGTCGTCCGACAGCGCGACCGTCTGCACAGTCGATTCGGTCATGGCCCAACCCCCCATTCGTGCTTCCCGACCGCCCGGCGGACCCGTGGTGATCGAACGAGGTTAAGGATACCTCTAGACTGACTGTAGTTGGCGGGCCGCCGGCGTCAATCGCGATGTTGCAGTGCGGCATGGCGGCCCTCGACCGCCTCGGCGATCCGCGCCAGCGTCTCGTCCCGGCCCAGCACCGCCATCACCTCGAAGATTCCGGGCGACGCGGTCGAGCCGGTGAGCGCCGCGCGCAACGGCTGCGCGACCTGACCAAGCTTGAGATCCAGCGCCAGAGCATGGTCGCGCACCACCTGCTCCAGCGCGTCTGGCCGCCACTGCGCGACCGCCTCGAGCGCCGGGACCAGGCCCGCCAGACGCTCGCGGCCCGCCGCGTCGAGCAGCTGCGCCGCCTGGTCGCTCAGCGCGAGCGGCCGCGACGCAACATAGAATGTGGCGCTCGCGGCCAATTCGACCAGGGTGCTCGCGCGCGGCTTGAGCCCGGGCATGCCGGCCTCGAGCCGGGCGAGGGCCCGCGCATCGAGCCGGTGCCCCCGGGCCTCGAGGCGAGGGGCGATCAGCCGGGCCAGGGTCCGATCGTCGGTCGCGCGCAGATAGTGGGCGTTGAGGTTGGTCAGGCGCGCCATGTCGAACCGCGCGGCGCCCTTGCCGACCGCGTCCAGATCGAACCAGGCGATCGCCTGCTCGGCCCCGATGATCTCGTCGTCGCCGTGGCTCCAGCCGAGCCGGAGCAGGTAGTTGCGCAGCGCCTCGGGCAAGAACCCCAGCTCCCGATAGGCGTCGACCCCGAGCGCGCCGTGGCGCTTGGAGAGCTTGGCGCCATCGGGGCCGTGGATCAGGGGAATGTGGGCGAACTCCGGCACTGTCCAGCCCTGCGCGAGGTAGAGCTGGGTCTGGCGGGCGGCGTTCACCAGATGGTCGTCGCCCCGGATGATGTGCGTGATGCCCATGTCGTGGTCGTCGACCACGACCGAGAGCATGTAGGTGGGCGTGCCGTCGGAGCGCAGCAGCACCATGTCGTCGAGCTGGGGGTTGTCGAAGCGGACCTCGCCCTGGACCCGGTCGGCGATGATCGTCTCGCCGGTGCGCGGCGCCTTCAGGCGGATCGCCGGCCGGACGCCTGCGGGCGCCTCGGCCGGATCGCGGTCGCGCCAGCGGCCGTCGTAGGCGGTCGAGCGGCCTTCGGCGCGCGCCTGCTCGCGCATCGCCTGCAGCTCCTCGGGCGTGCAGTAGCACCGGTAGGCGGCGCCGCGCGCGAGCAGCTCGCGGGCGACCTCGGCATGCCGGTCCTGCCGCTCCGACTGGAACAGCGGCGGCTCGTCGCCGGTCAGGCCGAGCCAGCCGAGCCCGTCCAGGATCGCCCCGATCGCGGCCTCGGTCGAGCGCGCCCGGTCGGTGTCCTCGATCCGCAGGAGGTAGCGGCCGCCGTGATGGCGCGCGAACAGCCAATTGAACAGCGCGGTCCGCGCGCCGCCGATGTGGAGGAAACCAGTGGGAGAAGGAGCGAACCTTGTAACTACACTCATGATTGATAGACTGGGCTCCATGCCAGCGCCGCCTCGCTCCGTCGTCTAGCACAAACGCCACCGTGGCGCACCGCTCCCTCGGCCTGCCGCCCGCGGTCCCCGGCCTCCGGCTGGCGCTCGCCCGCGCGCGCGGGCTCGGGATCGGGGTCGTTCCCTGGTTCGCAGCCAATCTGCTGGCCGAGCGCGAGCGCTGGCTGCTCTGGCTGCCGGTCGCCCTGGGTCTCGGCATCGGCCTCTATTTCGCCCTGCCCGTGGAGCCGCCGGTCTGGCTCGGCCCGGCGTTGCTGGCGCTGGTCGCGCTCATCTGGGCGCGCTCGGCCCCGCACGCTGCGGGCGAGGTTCAGGGCTGGGGCCTGCCGGTCGGGCTGGCGCTCGCGGCGATCGCCACGGGCATGAGCGCGGCCTCGATCCGGACCCAGCTGGTCGCGGCGCCGATCCTGGAGCGCCGGGGCGCCCATGGGGTCGAGGGGCAGGTGCTGCTGGTCGAGGAGCAGGTGCGGGGCGCGCGCCTGACGCTTGGCGACCTCCGGATCGAGGGGGTCGATCCGGGCGTCACCCCGGCTGAAGTCAGGGTCAGCCTGCGCAGCGCCGGGTCGGCGCTCCGGCCGGGCGACCGGGTGCGTCTGCGGGCGTTCCTGATGCCGCCCTCGCCGCCGAGCGAGCCCCATGGCTTCGACTTCGCCCGCCAGGCCTACTTCCACCGGCTGGGCGGGGTCGGCTACGCGCTCGGCCAGCCGGAGACGATCGCGCACGCCGGGACGCGCGGCTGGTCGCTGTCCCTCGCGGCCCTGCGCCAGACGATCGCCGCCAGGGTCGCGGGCGCGATCCCGGGCGCCGCCGGCGCGATCGCCGTGGCGCTGCTGACCGGGCTGCGCGGCGCGCTGCCGGATCAGATCTGGAACCAGTGGGCGATCGCCGGCATCGCCCATCTTTTGGCCATCTCCGGCCTGCACCTGGCGCTGGTGGCCGGGACGCTCTTCTTCTTCGCCCGGATCGCGCTGGCGCTGGTGCCGCCGCTCGCCGTGCGGCTGCCGACCAAGAAGCTCGCCGCCGCGGTCGCCCTGGTCGGCGCCTTCGGCTATCTGCTGATCTCGGGCGCGACCGTGCCGACCCAGCGGGCCTTCATCACGACCGCCGTCATGCTGCTCGCGGTCATGGTCGACCGCAATCCGTTCTCGATGCGCCTGGTGGCCTGGGCGGCGACCGTCGTCCTGCTGCTGCAGCCCGAGAGCCTGCTCGGCCCGTCCTTCCAGATGTCGTTCGCCGCCGTGGTCGCCCTGATCGCGGTCTACGAGACCGGCGTCGCCCGCGCCCCGGCCGGCGTCGGCGGGCTGGACTGGCGCCTGCTTCTGTACCTGGCCGGCATCGCGCTGACCACGGTCGTGGCGAGCGCTGCGACCACGCCGTTCTCGATCTACCACTTCAGCCGCTTTCCGACCTACGGCATCGTGACCAATCTGATCGCCGTGCCGCTCACCGGCGCCTGGATCATGCCGCTCGGGATGCTGGGGCTGCTGCTCATGCCGTTCGGCCTCTGCGACCCCTGCTTCGTGCTGATGGGCTGGGGAATCGGGGTGATCATCAAGGCCGCGGCCCTGGTCGCGAGCCTGCCAGGCGCGGCGCTCGCGGTCGCTCGGCCGCCGCTTGCCGCCCTGGTCCTGACCGCGCTCGGCGGCCTGTGGCTCTGCCTCTGGCGCACCCGCTGGCGCGGGCTCGGGCTGATCGGCGTCGGGCTCGGGCTCGGCCTTCTGCTCCTGGACCGGCCGCCGGACCTCCTGATCGACGCCCGCGGCCAGGTCGCGGCCGTCCGCCTGGACAGCGGCCGCCTCGCGCTCTCGCCCTGGCAACGGGAGCGCTGGATCACCGACGGCTGGCTGCACTCGGCGGGTCAGGCGAAGGCGGCGCCCTGGCCGGCGGTCGGCCAAGGCGGGCAGGACGGCCTGAGGTGCGATGCGCTCGGCTGCCTGCTCAGCCGCGACGGCCGCAAAGTGGCGCTCGCCCGGCGCCCCGAAGCGCTGGAAACGGACTGCGCGCGCACGGATCTGGTGCTGAGCTACCCGCATCTGGAGCGCTGCCCGAACGGCACCCGGCTGATCGGCCCGGAGGCGCTGCGGGCCACGGGCGGCCTCGCCCTCTGGCTGGAGTCCGCCGGCATCCAGACCTTGAGCGTGCGCGAGACCCGCGGTGACCGGCCCTGGACCCGCTCGTCCTCAGGCGGCCGATGACGAAGCCATGGGCGCGCCCGGCGAGGGGGCACGCAACAAGGTGCTCAGATGTTCGAGGTACGCGGGCGCGCTGACGCCTGGGGCCAGGCGCGGGTCGCGCTCGGGCCGGCCGACTGCCGTGCCGAGGGGCAGCACGCCCGCCCAGACCGGCAGCGCATAGTCGGGCTCGTCGTCGAGCGGTGGCCCGGTCCGGATCTTGGCCGAGACCTCGTCGAGGTCCATCCAGAGCACCGTGGTCGCCTTCAGCTCCTGGCGGGTCGGTGGCCGCAGCTCCGGCCAGCGGCCCGGGAACAGGCGCTCGACGAAGTCCTCGAGCACAGCGAGCTTCGCCTCGTCAGGCACCAGCCGCGCGACCCCGAACGCCATCACCGAGCGGTAGTTGATCGAGTGGTGGAAGCCCGAGCGGGCGAGCACGAAGCCGTCGACATGGGTGACCGTGACGCAGACCGGCACGCCCTGCTTCAGGTGGCGCAGCATGCGGCTCGCCGACGAGCCGTGCCAGTAGAGACGATCGCCGTGGCGCCAGTAGGAGGTCGGCGTGACGTAGGGCTGGCCGTCGATCGCATAGCCGACGTGGCAGATCATGCCGGCATCGAGCACGGCGTGCACGGTCAAAGGGTCGTAGTGGCCGCGCTTGGGCAGACGCCTGACGCGGGTCTTCGCGGTCGGCTGCAAACGCTCCGCCATGCCGGGTCTCTCCAGGTTCGGTCGGACGGGCAGGCAGGCTAGAGAGCGAACCGGCCCTGACGAAAGAGCCACTTTCGCTGGATCGATGGTGCCATTCAGAAGCCGCGGAGCGGCATGTCCGGCTTGCGCTGCAGCCAGTTGTCGGCGCCATAGCGGGCCCGGCCGTCGATCACGTGCAGGGTGTAGGCGTGGCGCGACCGGGCCGAGCGGTTGGGCGCGCTGCCGTGCGGCAGGAGCCCGTGCAGGACGACGAGCGTGCCCTCCTCGACCTCGAGCGGCAGCAAGCCTGCGCAGGGCAGGGGCGTGGGATCGAGGGTGACGGTCTCGGTCCGCAGGCCGTGGCGGAGGAAGCGGCTCCGGAGCGGCCCTTGGTGGCCGCCCCGGGCTGCCTGCAGGCAGCCGTTCTCGAGCGTCGCGTCCTCGAGCGCGAACCAGAGGCCGATCACGCTCTGCGGCTCGGTGTGCAGGAAGGCCGCGTCCTGGTGGCAGGTCACCTCGCCGCCGATCCGGGGCTGCTTGAAGATGTACATGGACTGGAGCAGCAGCGGCTCGGGCGAGGCCGAGCGCGCCGACCAGCCCGGCCAGCGCCGGCCGGCGCGAGAACCGGTCGAAGGCCGGGTCGAGGTCGTGGAGCGCGTGGCCGACCTTGTTGATCGAGCGCTCCTTCGCCTGCCGCAGCCTGCCGTCCGCGTCGAACGCCTCCGGCTCGAAGAAGAAGCGGACCTGGTCGCCCAACTCGAGAAAATAGCGATCCTGGGCGTGGTCCTGCCCGGTGGTCGAAAAGATGGTCGCGACCTCGCCGGGCTCGAACGCCTCCAGGAGCTCCGCCATCCGTTCGCGCAGCGCCGCGCACTCGGACCTGGGCGCAAACCCAGGCAGCACCAGATAGCCGTCGCGCTCGAACCGTTGTCGATGGCTGGCCGCAACCATCATCGCCGTCTCCGCTCCGAATTGACATTATTTCGACATCAAACTAACATCGCGATATGGTTCGTACGCAAGTCTACCTCAGCGAGGAGCAGCATCGCGCGCTCCGGACCGCCGCCGAGCGCGAGGGGCTCAGCATGACGGCGCTCCTGCGCAAACTGGTCGATCAGAATCTGCGCGGCAAGACGGGAAAGGCCGGCTATCCCAAGGACGCCATCATGGCCTTCGTCGGTCTGGGAGCGAGTGGTCGGGACGACATCTCGGAGCGACACGACGAGGCTTTGGCTGAAGCGCTTGGTGGCAAGCGTCTTCGTTGATACCAGCGCTTTTTACGCGCTCGCCGACCAGAGCGATCGGCATCGGGACAAAGCGCTCGCGACATTTCGCGAGCGCGCTGCCACGGACGATCTAACCACGACCGACCATGTCATTGTCGAGACCTGGCTCCTGATCTCCTCGCGGCTCCGACGCCCGGCGGCGATGCGCTTTTGGGATGCCTTGAGGAGCGGTGTCGTGGCCGTTGTCGGTGTGACAGCTCAAGATTTTCAGCGCGGTCGTGAAATTGCGCAGGAATGGCCCGATCAGGCTTTCAGCATCGTCGATTGCACCAGCTTTGCCCTGATGGAGCGCCTGGATATCCGCCACGCGTTCGCATTCGACAAGCACTTCCACGTCATGCGGTTCGGCTGGCGGCGGCAGCGCGCGCTGCAGATCTTGCCGGACTGATCGACAGCCGTCAGGCGTCAGCTCATCCATGCCGCGCGCGTAGGGTGGCGCCGAGCCCGGTGCCGGCGAGGGCGAGGGCGGCCATGGCGAAGAAGGCGTGGCCGGCGAAGGTGGCGTAGAGCCAGCCGGCGATCGGCGTGACCAGGCCGAACAGCAGTGCGTGCCGATCGCGGCGTAGAAGCCCTGGGCGCTCGCCAGCAGCTCCGGCGGCACCCGGTCGCGCAGCTGATGCATGGTCGCCAGATGCACCGCGCCGAAGCTCGCGCCATGCAGGGCCTGGGCCGGAATCAGCAAGGCGAGGTCGCTGCCGGCGGCCGTCAGGCACCAGCGCAGCACGGCGAGACCGCCCGCGAGCGTCAGCAGGCGGGGCGGATCGAGCTTGCGCAGGACCGCGCCCGCGGCCGCGAACAGCAGCACCTCGGCGACCACGCCTTCGGCCCAGAGCCACCCGATCACGGTCTCGCCGAGGCCGCCCGCGCGCCAGTGCAGGCTCGCAAAGCCGTAGTAGAGGGCGTGGCTCACCTGGATCAGGCCGGCCGCCAACACCAGGCGGAGCAGGCCCGGCAGCCGCCAGCAGCCGGCCGAGGCGGGGCGGCTCGGCCGGGCGCGCCGGCTGCCCGGCTCCTCCGGCATCTGCAGGCAGGCGAGCAGGTTGAGGGCGAGCAGGGCCAGCAAGCAGGCCGAGCACGACGCCGGCGCCGCTCTGCCCGATCCACCAGCCGCCGCCGATCGAGGCCAGGATGAAGGTGATCGAGCCCCAGAGCCGGACCGGGCCATAGCCGGGCCGTCGCCTGCATCTCCCTCAGCGCCAGCGCCTCGCCGAGCGGCAGGATCGCGGCCCAGCTGGCCCCGCTCACGATGCTCAGCAGCAGGAAGCCCAGAAGTGCCGCGCGAGCCCGAACAGGGCGATCGTCAGCCGAGCGTGAGGCCGCGAGCAGCACCATCAGGCGGCGGCGCTCGCCCAGGCGGTCGGCGGCGTAGGGGATCGCCATGTTGGTCACACCCGGGGCCAGAAGCTGGCCGCGAGCAGCAGGCCGATCTCGGACGGCGCCAGGCCCCGGGCAGCGAGCCAGACCGGCCAGTAGGGCAAGGAGATGCCGATCGCGGCGAAGCTCGCGCCGTAGAACAGCGCGAGGCGAAGGCGGAGCGCGCGGGCCATGGCCGTGACGGCTGCTGTCAGAGGGGCGGGTTTGCGCCAAGATGCCGGTATCGGTCGGGATCAGCGGCCGATGACTTGCGCCAAACCGGTGAATTTGGCCAGGTGCGCTTCTGGACCGGGTCAGCTTTTTGGGAGGTAGCAGCCATGGTGGCGCGAAGCGAGCAGATCACGTTTGCCAATCCCGCGGGCGAGCCGCTGGCGGCCCGGCTCGACCGGCCGGACGGGCCGCCGCGCGCGTTCGCGCTGTTCGCCCATTGCTTCACCTGCTCCAAGGACACCTTCGCCGCGGCCCGCATCAGCCAGGGGCTGGCGGCCCGCGGCGTGGCCGTGCTGCGCTTCGACTTCACCGGCCTCGGCGCCAGCGGCGGCGACTTCGCCAACAGCAATTTCTCCTCGAATCTCGATGACTTGGCGGCGGCAGCCGATTTCCTGCGTCAGCATTATGAGGCGCCCAAACTCCTGGTCGGCCATTCGCTCGGCGGGGCGGCGGTGCTGGCCGCGGCGCAGCGCGTGCCCGAGGCGGTCGCGGTCGCGACCATCGCAGCACCCTTCGATCCCGCCCACGCCGGCCGCCTGTTCGCCCCCGTCCGGGCCGAGATCGAGGCCAGGGGCGAAGCCCTGGTGACCCTCGGCGGCCGCAGCTTCCGGGTGCGCAGGCAGTTCCTGGAGGACATCGCCGCGCACCGGCTCAGCGACCACATCGCGGGCCTGAGGAAGGCCCTGATCGTGTTCCACGCGCCGCGCGACGAGATCGTCGGCATCGAGAACGCCAGCCACATCTTCACCGCCGCGCGGCATCCCAAGAGCTTCGTCTCGCTCGACGATGCCGATCACCTGCTGACCCGGCGGGCGGATGCGGTCTACGTCGCCGACGTGCTGGCCGCCTGGGCGAGCCGCTATCTGCCGCAGGCGCCGGCCGCCGCGCTCGAGGCCGAGCGGCCGGCCGGCGAGGTCGTGGTCGCGGAAACCGGCGAGGGCAAGTTCACCCAGATCGTCCGGGTCGGACGCCACGCGCTGCGGGCCGATGAGCCGGCGAGCATCCCGGGCGGCCTCGACACCGGCCCCAGCCCCTACGACTATCTGCTGGCCGCGCTTGGCGCCTGCACCTCGATGACCCTTCGCCTCTATGCCGAACGCAAGCAATTGCCGCTCGAGCGCGTCGTGGTCCATCTGAAGCGCGAGAAAATCCATGCAAGCGATTGCGCGGACTGCGAGACCAGGGAGGGGATGCTCGACCAGATCGAACGGACCCTGGAGCTGCCCGGCGACCTCGACGCCGCTCAGCGCCAGCGTCTGCTCGAGATCGCCGACAAATGCCCGGTCCACCGGACGCTCACCAGCGAGGTCAAGATCCGGACCCGGCTTGCCGGATAACGGCGGTCCGGAGGCTCACGTCGGGCCGCGCTGCGCAGCGTGGCGGACAGCCTGCGTCGCCGCCTCGAGCAACCGAGGCGTCGCTTCGTAGGCGGCGTTGAGATTGGCCGCCTGCCGATCCGGGTCCTCCGGGTACAGGTGAGCGAGACGGTTGCGAATGCCGACGAAGTCTCGGAACTCGCCCGCCGATGGGATCGCGCGCAGACGCTCCATGAGCTCGGCGAGATCCCGGCGCGACAGCTCGCGGGGATCCTCGCCCTCCCGGATCGCGAGACCCACGAAGACCTGGTCCTGGAGCGTCAGGACCAGCTGCTCGAAGCGCTTCAGAAAGGCGTCGATCTCGTCCTGGCGCCGCGGGTCGAGGTTCTGAATGCCCGCCGCATCGATGGGGAACAGCGCCCGCAGCCTGCTCAACGATCGGCCGAGGCGCGCCGCGCAACGCTCGGTCGCGACCAGGCCCCGGCGCAACAGGGCGGGCTCGGGCGGAGTCACAGCACGACCCCGTCGCGGCGCGCGATCTCGTCGATCGGCCCGAGCGGCCGGCCGCGCTCGTGCAGCACGATGTCGACCTTGAGCTCGTCCAGCGGGCGCTCGATCAGGCCGCGAAACCTCATCTCATTGGCGAAGGTCGCCTCGCCCGGCTGCACCTCGAGGTAAAGGTCGAGGTCGCCGCCCCTGAGGTGATCCTGGACCCGCGAGCCGAACACGCGAATGATCGCCTGCGCGCCGAACACCGCCAGCGCCGCCTGCCGGATCGCCTGGATTTCCTCTGGCCGCAGCCGCATGGCGGGCATCCTGGACAGGGACGCCACGCGCGGCAAGCGCAAACGCGGGCGCCGGCCGCTCTGCGGCGAGCGGATTCGAGTTGGCAACCGCACGATCCGGCGCTAACCCTTAAGCCTAGAACGAGAACCAACTCAGGGAGCAGCATCCGTGACCAGCAAACTTGCCACCGCTGCCGTCCTCGCGGCTGCGCTGGGGTTCGCCAGCTCGGCGATCGCCCAGGACATGCGCTTCGTCGTCGTCACCCATGGCCAGGCCTCCGACCCGTTCTGGTCGGTGGTCAAGAACGGCGTCGACATGGCGGCCAAGGACCTCGGCGTGACCGTCGAATACAACGCGCCGGACACCTACAACATGCCGCAGATGGCGCAGCTGATCGACGCCGCGGTCGCCTCCAAGCCGGACGGCCTCGTGGTCTCGATCCCCGACGCCGAGGCGCTCGGCGATTCGATCAAGAACGCGGTCGCGTCCGGCATCCCGGTGGTCTCGATGAACTCCGGCTCCGACGTCTTCGAGAAGCTGGGCGTCCTGGTCCACGTCGGCCAGACCGAGTACGAGGCCGGTCTCGGCGCCGGCAAGAAGATGAAGGCCGCAGGCGTCACCGATGCGCTCTGCGTCAATCAGGAGGTCGGCAACGTCGCCCTCGACCTGCGCTGCAAGGGCTTCACCGATGGCCTGGGCGGCGCCAAGGTCAACGTGCTCGCGGTCAGCATGGACCCGACCGAGATCGGCAACGCCGTCAAGGCCGCCATGAGCACCGACGCCAAGGTCAACGGCATCCTCGCCCTCGGCCCGGCGGCCGCCGAGCCGACGCTCGCGGCGCTCGAGGACAACGAGATGCTGGACAAGGTCAAGTTCGGCACCTTCGATCTGTCGCCGACCGTGCTCAAGGCGATCGCCGATGGCAAGATGATGTTCGCGATCGACCAGCAGCAGTTCCTCCAGGGCTACCTGCCGATCCAGTTCCTGAGGCTGTACAAGCTCTACGGCACGATGCCGGCCGGTACGGTGATGACCGGCCCGGGCTTCGTCACCAAGGACAACGCCGCCCAGGTGATCGAGCTCAGCAAGAAGGGTATCCGCTAACCGGCAAAGGGGGGCCCGTCGCCGCGGCGGGCCCCCTGCCGAGCGCCGGTCCGCGATCCGAGGAGGCGTGCCATGGCCGCGACCAGAACCGCAAGCGCTGACGAACGCGTCGCTGCGACCCCGCTAGCCCGCAGGCTGATGGCGCGCCCCGAGCTCGGGGCGGTGGCGGGGACCATCCTCGTGTTCATCTTTTTCGGCATCGTCGCCGGCGGCAGCGGCCTGTTCTCGGCGCCCGGCATCCTCAACTTCCTCGAGGTGGCGGCCCAGCTCGGGATCATCGCGGTCGCCGCCTCGATGCTGATGATCGGCGGCGAGTTCGACCTCTCGATCGGCTCGATGATCGGCGCCGCCGGCGTGATCATCGCGATCCCCGCGGCCCAGTGGGGCTGGCCGCTCTGGCTCTGCATCCTGCTCGCCTTCGCGATCGCCGCCGCGATCGGCTACGTCAACGGCCTGATCGTGATCAAGAGCGGGCTGCCGTCCTTCATCGTCACGCTCGGCGGCCTCTACATCCTGCGCGGGCTGACCATCGGCTTCACCCGCTGGATCACCGGCCGGACCCAGGTCTCCGGCCTCAAGGCGCTGGCCCAGCAGGACTGGCTGGCGCCGCTGTTCTCGGGGGAGGTCGGACAGACCCTGATGGTCTGGCTCGCCAAAGCCGGGATCATCGGCACCCGCGCCGACGGCGCGCCGGCGATCCAGGGGATCCCGATGTCGATCGTCTGGTGGGTCGTGCTGACCGCGGTCGCGACCTACATCCTGCTCCGCACCCGGGTCGGCAACTGGATCTTCGCCTGCGGCGGCGATCCGAACGCGGCCCGCAACGTCGGCGTGCCGGTCGCGGCGGTCAAGATCGGCCTGTTCATGTTCACCGCCTGCGCCGCCACCCTGTTCGCCTGCGTCCAGGTCCTGGATGCCGGCTCGGCCGACACCAACCGCGGCCTGCTCAAGGAGTTCGAGGCAATCATCGCCTCGGTGATCGGCGGCTGCCTGCTGACCGGCGGCTACGGCTCGGCGATCGGCGCCTCGTTCGGCGCGCTGATCTTCGGCACGGTCCAGATGGGCATCTTCTACACCGGCGTGAACACCGACTGGTTCAAGGTGTTCCTCGGCGTGATGATGCTGATCGCGGTCCTCTTCAACAGCTACATCCGCCGCAAGGTCACCGAGGCCCGGTAGCCATGGACGAGCGTCGGCCCGGAGAGCTGCCATGACCGTCCGGCGCATCGTGGCCAATCTCGCGGCTGCCGATCCTTCGGTCGCGCGCGCGTTCTACGAGCGGCTGCTCGATCTGGAGGTGGTCATGGACCAGGGCTGGATCATGACCTTGGCGGCCGGCGGGGCGGCCGCGCCGCAGCTCAGCGTCGCCAGCGAAGGCGGCTCGGGCACGCCCGTCCCGGATCTCTCGATCGAGGTCGACGACGTCGACCAGATCTACCGGCGCGCCAGATCCGCGGCTTCCGAGATCATCTACGACATCACCGACGAGCCCTGGGGGGTCCGGCGCTTCTTCGTGCGCGATCCTTTGGGCAACATCCTGAACGTCCTGTCGCATTCGGGCTAGGGAACGAGCGCAGGAGGAGATCGGACCATGGCAGACCGGACCGATGGCAACGCCCCGCCGATCGTGGAGCTGCGCGAGATCGTCAAGCGCTTCGGCTCGGTGATCGCGCTCAACGGCGTGACCATGAAGGTGCACGCGGGCGAGGTGATGTGCCTGCTCGGCGACAACGGCGCCGGCAAGTCGACCCTGATCAAGACGCTCTCGGGCGTGCATCAGCCGACCGAGGGCGAGATCCTGATCGACGGCGAGGCGGTGCTCATGAGCAGCCCGCGGGACGCGCTCGATCGCGGCATCGCCACGGTCTACCAGGACCTGGCGATGATCCCGTTGATGAGCATCACCCGCAACTTCTTCATGGGTCGCGAGCCCGGCCGGGGCAAGGGCGCCTTCGGCGGCTTCAACGTCGGCGACGCCAACGGCATCGCCCGCGACGAGATGCGCAAGATCGGCATCGACGTGCGCGATCCGAGCCAGGCCGTGGGCACGCTGTCCGGCGGCGAGCGCCAGTGCGTGGCGATCGCGCGCGCGGTCTATTTCGGCGCCCGCGTGCTGATCCTGGACGAGCCGACCTCGGCGCTCGGGGTCAAGCAGGCCTCGGTCGTGCTGCGCTACGTCGCCCAGGCGCGGGCGCGCGGCCTGGGGGTGATCTTCATCACCCACAACGTCCACCACGCCTACCCGGTCGGCGACGCCTTCACGATCCTGAACCGCGGCCGCACCTACGGCACCTTCCAGAAGGCCGACGTCTCGCGCGAGGAAGTCCTGAACATGATGGCCGGCGGCAAGGAGCTGGAGGAGCTGTCGGCCGAGCTCGAGGAGTTCTCCCGGGCCGACGCGGGCGGCAGCTCGAAGCTCGACCCGGCGGCCGCCGCCGAGCGCGCGATCGCCGAATCCCTGCATCGCGAATCCGAGTCGCTGCACAAGCACTGAGGGAGGCTCGCGCCTCCGGAACGGCGCCGTACGCGCCGCTGATCAACCGCTCGACTGCGCCGATGGCCCCGCGGCCGTCGTGCGCTCGTAGATCTCGGCGAGCGTCATCGACGCGCCGCCGACCGCGAAGGCGAGGGGCGCGTCCGGGTCCTCGATGGTCCGATAGCGCCAGCCGGCCTCGTCCCGCTCATAGACGCTGACCCTGATCTCCTCCTGGGCGATCAGCACGTACTGCTTGAGGCTCGCGATCTGCTGGTAGGCGTCGAGCTTGGGGCCGCGATCGAAGCCCTGGGTCGAGCGTGAGAGCACCTCGACCACGATCTCGGGCGCAGGCACGACATCGCTCTGGCCCGGTCCGGACGTACAGGTCACGACCACGTCGGGGTACATCGTCGCGGAGTCGGAGATGACCTTCACGCCTTCCATGAACACGCGACACGGACCGCGGCGGAGCTGTGAACGAAGGTTGCTGAACACATTGCCGGCGATCGTGTTGTGGTCGAGCGTGCCGCCGACCATCATCCGGATCACGCCGCCGGCATACTCGTAGCGTTCCTCCTGCTCACGCTCCCAGGCGAGAAACTCCTCGACCGTCCAGGGCTCGGGCGGGG
>CAVWPO010000029.1:0-34326 GCA_963756905.1 uncultured Alphaproteobacteria bacterium | reverse complement strand
CGACAGGCGGAGCGGCGGCAGGCCTGCGCTCTGCCACCGGCGATGCTGGCGGCAGGCGTGATCGAGGACGCGCTCGGTCAACGGTCCGATCAGGCCGATGTCCTCGGCGAGGCCCACGAACTCGCTCGGCCGGACCATGCCGCGACGCGGATGGCGCCAACGCAGCAGGGCCTCGACGCCGACGATCGCGCCACTGTGCAGATCGCGCTGCGGCTGGTAGTGCACGGTGAACTGGTCGGCGACGAACGCCTGTCGCAGCTCGCGCTCGAGCAGGCCGGTGCGGCGCGCCACGAGGTTCATCTGCGGCGCGAAAAAGCAGCTGCCGTTGCGGCCGTTCGACTTTGCCCGGTACATCGCCAGCTCGGCGTTCTTGAGCAGCCGGTCGGCCGCCTGGCCATCGGCCGGGAACAGGGTCAGCCCGATGCTGGCGCTGGTGTGGAGCTCCTCGCCGTTGATCACGAACGGCTGCCCGAAGCTGTCGATCAGGCGCCGCGCCAGCCCGCGCGGCTCGTCCGGGCCGCGCACGTCGGTCTGCAGCACCACGAACTCGTCGCCGCCCAGCCGGCCGATCGCATCGGTCTCGCGCAGGCAGGCATGCAGCCGCTCGGCGACCGCCTTGAGCAGCAGGTCGCCGCACGGCAGGCCGAAGGCGTCGTTGATGCCCTTGAACCGGTCGAGATCGAGCAGCAGCACCGCCACGACCCCACCGCTCCGGCGCGCGCGCGCCAGCGCCTGGTCGAGATAGTCCCGGAACAGGGCCCGGTTCGGCAGGCCGGTGAGCGCGTCATGGCCGGCCTGATGACGCATCTGGGCCTCGGTCCATCTCTGCTCGGTGATGTCCAGGGACACGGTGACGACATCGGCGACCCGCCCGGCGTCGTCGAGCAGCGGCGACTTGGTCGTCAGCAGGACATGCTCCTTGGCGGAGATCGGGCAGGTCACCTCCTGCTCGAAGCTCGGCAGGGTCTCGCCGGTCTCGAACACCTTGGCATTGAGCACGAGCTGGCGGGTCGCGTGCTCCTCGCCGTAGACCTGCTCCAGCGTGCGGCCGATCGCGCTCGCGGGGTCGATGCCGTAGACCTGCCTGTGGGCGCTGTTGATCAGGGTCACCCGACCGTTGCGGTCGACCGCGCTGATGGTCGCGGGCACCGTGTCGATCAGGCGCCGCAGGCGCAGCTCGCTGGCGCGCAGCGCCGCCTCGTGCTGCTCGCTGGTCGACGCCAGCTCGCGGCGGAGCTCGAAGGCGCGCTGCTCGAGCAGCTTCTGCTGCTTGCGCAAGGTCAACAGATTGCGCGCCCGGGCGCGGAACTCGACGTGGTCGACCGGGCTCAGCAGGAAATCGGTCGCGCCGGCTTCCAACGCCTGGTAGCAGTAGCTCCGATCCTCGTAGACGGTGACCACCACGACCGGAACGTCCGCAGCCCCCGGCAAGGCCCGAAAGGCCCGGATGAAGTCGGCGCCGTCCATCCCGGGCATCTTGTAGTCGGTGATCACGAGATCGGGGAGCGCGCCGAGGGCCGAATCGAGGGCCGCCTGCGGGCTCGCGAATGCTTTGACTCGGATCCCCTCCTCGACCGAGGCGGCCAACCGGGTAAGTATGTTCCGATTGGTCACCCGATCGTCGATGACGACAACATTGGGCATCGCAAATCGGTACTCGACGATGGGTGCACGCGACTACCCGGTCAGGAAGCGGAGCCGCTCAGCCTTCCTTAGCTGAGCGCCGGCCGATCATCAAGCAAAAGGTGAAAAGCCGAGCGTACATTAGCACCAGGAGTTATCTTCGGCAAGGCCACTTCGCGGCCCTGGCGAGGGCCCGCTCACGCCTTGCGCGATTTGCACGAAGCAATCTTCTTGGTATCGCACGACGGCCTCTGATCTTTCCTCGATCACGCGAGCCGCGGGTGGACGGACCCTTGGGACTATGCCTCGGGTCAGGCCTGACCCCCATGCCAGCCGCGACCGACCGCTCGGGATGTGGCGACGACGGGCCTCTGCGCGCAGGGCGCGACCGCTGCGCCACGCGGGCAAATTGGGGATCTGCCGGCGGCTCGACGGCCATATCGCCCCGAGGTTGGGCCAGGCCCAGCCCTGCCGGCGGCCGCAGGTCGCTCTGAGCCGGGGATCGCCGGCGGCGCCAATCCGGCATAATCTCCCGAAGACGCTGGGGGGCCGCCCGCATGGACGACCCCCCGAGGTCCCATCTCAACTGTCAACGCTGGCCATGCCGTGGAGTCACCCGTTGCATCAACCAACGTTAGGCCTACCTTCAACGTTTCGGAAATGTTCGTCAAGAGAAATATCGCCTGATGGTTGAATCTTCTCGGTCATTGGCTTTCGCGGGCGGCTAAGCTAGGTGAAGGAGCGGTTTTGGGGGCGTTCGCATGGAGCTCTTCCGCGCGGCCCAGGGGCGTGGCGCCGACTGGCATCGCGCCTGCCGGGCGTGCATCCAAGGCTTGGCCGATCTGCCGGCGGACGCCAATCTCGGCTTCGTCTACGCCAGCGATCCGCTGGCCGAGGCCTTGGACCTGATCGTCGCCCGGCTGGCCGACGCGACCGGCGTGCGCGACTGGGTCGGCACCGGCGGCGCCGGGGTCTGCGCCAGCAGCCGGGAATACATGGGTGCCGGCGGCGGCAGCGGCGCGATCGTGGCGCTGGTCGCGAGCCTGCCCGAGCACAGCTTCCGGCTGTTCGACGGCCTGCGCGACGATGCCGACGATCTCGACCGGCAGCTCGCCGCCTGGGGCCGCAATGGCGCCGGCCGCTTCGGCGTGGTCCACGGCGATCCCCGCCACGGCGGCGCGGCCGAGACGGTCGCCCGGCTGAGCGCGGGCAGCGGCGCGTTCCTGGTCGGCGGCCTGACCTCGGCCAGCGGCTCGCTCCTGCAGATCGCCGGGCGCCCGACCGAAGGCGGGGTCTCGGGCGTCCTGATGACCGCCGAGGTGCCCCTGATCACCGGCCTCTCCCAGGGCTGCACGCCGATCGGGCCGGTCCACGAGGTGAGCGCCAGCCAGGGGCCCTGGGTGCTGGCGATCGATGGCCGGCCGGCGGTCGCGGTCCTGGAGGACGAGATCGGCGAGGTCCTGGCGCGCAACCCCGAGCGCATCGCCGGCTACATCCATGCCGCGATGCCGCTGCCCGGCTCCGATCGCGCCGACTACGTGGTCCGGCCGCTGCTCGCGATCGACGCCAGGCGCGGGATCATCGGGCTCGGCGCCGAGCTCAGGCGGGGCGACCAGCTGCTGTTCGTCAAGCGCGACGGCAGCGCCGCCCAGGCCGATCTGCGCCGGATGCTCGACGACCTCCGCCGCCGGTTCGACGGCCGGCGCATCCGGGGGGCGCTCTACCATACCTGCGTCGCGCGCGGCGCCCACATGTTCGGCCCCGACTCGGCCGAGCTGAAGATGATCGAGGCGGCGCTCGGTCCGGTGCCGCTCGCCGGCTTCTTCACCAACGGCGAGATCTACCGCGACCGGCTGTACGGCTTTACCGGCGTGCTGACCCTGTTCCTCTAGACCGGCGCCGGCGCCGCGGCCGGCTGCGACGACGGAGCCATGAGCTCGAGCCGCGAGTATCCGCCAAGGCCGCTGGTTGGCGTCGGCGTCGTCGTCTGGCACGACGAGCGTCTGTTGCTGATCCAGCGCGGCAAGCCGCCGCGGGTCGGCCGCTGGAGCCTGCCCGGCGGCGCGCAGAAGCTCGGCGAGACGGTCGCCGAGGCGGCCAGGCGCGAGGTCCTGGAGGAGACCGGCGTCGTGGTCGAGGTCGGCGAGGTGCTCGCGGTCGTCGACCTGATCGAGCGCGACGGCGAGCGCGTCCGCTATCACTACACCCTGATCGACTTCAGCGCCGAGGTGCAGGCGCCCGACCTCCGTCCGGGCGGCGATGCCGCGGATGCCCGCTGGTTCACGCAGGCGGAGGTGCAGGGGCTCGGCCTCTGGTCGGAGACCTTGCGGATCATCGAGCTCGCCCGCGAGCGCCGTGGGTGCCGCTGACGCCGGTCCACCGCCACGCCTGGGATCTGAGCCCGGCCGAGGCGCGCGAGCTGCAGCTGACGCTGGCCGGCGAGGTCGAGGTCGAGGACCGCTTCGGCGCGCTCGCCCTGGTCGCGGGCGTCGACATCGGCTTCGAGCAGAGAGGCAAGATCACGCGCGCCGCGGTCGCGGTGCTCCGGCTGCCCGAGCTGGTCCTGATCGAGAGCGCGCTCGCCCGCCGTCCGACCCGCTTCCCCTACGTCCCGGGCCTGCTGTCGTTTCGTGAGATTCCAGCCGCGCTCGAGGCCCTGGCGACGCTCGGCTCGACCCCCGACCTTTTGCTCTGCGACGGCCAGGGCTTCGCCCATCCGCGCCGGTTCGGCCTTGCCTGCCACCTTGGCTGGCTGCTCGATGTGCCCGCGATCGGGGTCGCCAAGTCGCGCCTGATCGGCACCTTTGCCGAGCCCCCGGTGGCAGCCGGCGGCTGGTCGCCGCTGCTCGATCGGGACCCGCTTCACGACCGGGACCAGGTGATCGGCGCAGCGCTGCGCTCGCGCACGGGCGTCAAGCCGCTGTTCGTCTCGATCGGGCATCGGGTCGGCCTGCCGAGCGCGATCCGGCTGACCCTCGCCTGCACCGGCCGCTACCGGCTGCCCGAGCCGGCCCGCCTCGCCCACCAGCTGGCCTCGGCCCGCTGACGCCGCCCGCGTCATCGTTCTGTCACCAAACCGAGCCAGCCTTCAGGATGGCGGCATTCGACGAGGGAGGATGGATCAGAATCCCGTGCCGGCCGGCGAGGCTCCGGCCACCCGCCGCCGGACCGTGCCGATCCCGGTCGTGATCATGCCGCGGCCGGCGGTGCCTGGTCTGGTCTGGGCTTACCGGTTCGACGAGGCCGGCCGCGGTCAACGGCTCGCCGACGATCAGCCGATCGATCTCGCGCTGCCCGGCGAGGGCTTCCGCTGGCTCCATCTGAACCTGGTCGACCGGCGCGCCTGCCATTGGCTCGCGAACCATCCGGCGCTGCCGCCGGCGGCGCGCGAGATCATGACCTCGGCCGACCATCACCAGCGGGTCCTGGTGGCGGACGGCATGCTGATGGCCGTCCTGCACGACTTCCGTCGCGACCTCGATCGCAGCTCGAGCCGGACCGCCTGCCTGCATCTGGTGCTGGCCGACCGCTTCCTGCTGAGCGGCCGGCAGCAACCGCTGCAGGCCGCCGACGCGACGCGGCGGGCGATCGAGGCCGGCCAGCTCGCGGGCGGCGGTCCGGTCGCCCTCCTGGAAGCGATCGTGAGCGGCGTCGCCGATGCCGCCGCCGAGGTCGCGGCCGCGCAGATCCGGGACCTCGAAGCGATCGAGGACGCGGTCCTCGGCGACCGCAGGAACGCCGATCCGGGCCGGCTCGCGGCGATTCGCCGGCGCAGCGTCCACCTGCACCGCCAGCTCGGCGGGCTGCGGGCCCTGTTCCACCGGATCGAGCGCGAGCCGCCCGGCCGGCTGCCGCCGCCCCTGATCGAGACGGCGGCCCGCATCGCCCAGCGTCTGGACGCGCTCGACGGCGACATCGTCGCGATCCAGCAGCAGGCCCGGCTGCTGCAGGACGAGATCAACTCACGGATCGCCAGCCGGGTCAACCGGCATCTCTACATCCTGTCGGTGATCACCGCCCTGTTCCTGCCGCCGAGCGTGATCGCCGGCATCTTCGGCATGAACCTGGGCGGCCTGCCGTTGACCGAGAGCCCCTCTGGCTTCCTGGTCGGGATGCTGCTGATCGCGGCATCGCCGGTCCTGGTCTATCTGGTCCTGTGGCTGGTGCGGCGCGCTCCGTCGCTAGAGGATCCCGGGCCCGCTCCCGGCTAGTGGCGGGCGTCGCCGTCGCAGAGCACGCGGGCCAGGTGACAGAGCGCCTCCTGGTGCTTGCGGCTCTTGATCGCGGCGAAATTGCGCGCAAGCTCCAGGAGCATGCGTTGCTGCGGCATCAGCTCCTGGTTGCGGGTCGCGCTGCTGCCCGGCTCGACGTCCTCGAAGAAGTGGCTGATCTCGACCCCGAGCGCGCGCGCGATCTGATACAGCCGGCCGGCCGAGATGCGATTGATCCCGGTCTCGTACTTGTGCGCCTGCTGATAGGTGACGCCGATCAGCTCGGCCATCTGCTGCTGGGTGAGGCCGAGCATGATGCGCCGCTGACGGATGCGCAGGCTGACGAATCGGTCGACGTCGAGGGCGCGGCTTCGGCCCCCGACCCCGCGACTGGCTACCTTGCTGGCAAGTTGGGTCATTGTCGGTGCGACTCCACGGCCCGCTGATACGGGTTTCCCGTTCAACGTGAGTTTCGGATGGGATGGGACTACGCGAGGTAAAATAGGCCCACTCGAAACCACTGCGCTAGAGAAAAATGCGATCTGACGGCGCGGGCAGCCGGCCCGGGCGGCGGCTCGAGGCTCAATTGTACAAATGTTCCATGTTGTCAGTGCGGCCAAGTGATTGCATAGTCAGCGAAAGCTCGATCCGAGCGCGGATCGGCATGGATCGCACCACGCCTCTCCGGATCATCAAATCAATACAACCGACGGGGGAAAGACGCTTTTATCCACAGACTGTTGATGACTTTTCATCGCGCTCTACGCGAACTTCGGGCGATCGTGATCTGGCTTGGGAAAACGCGTCCATGTGCGACCAAATGTCGCTGCCCAGGGGAGCCTTTCGATCAGCCCGCCGGCAGCAGTCGCAGACGTCCGATCGCGCCGCTCGCGTAGGCTTCGGATCGGCGGGTCATCGGTACCGTTTCGCCCCGCGCCCAGAGCCTCGTCAGGTCGCGATAGTGACTGGAGAGAGGGTTGCCCGACTGGCCGGTCGCCGCGATCCAGCGCGAGCGGTCGAGGTCGGCCAGATCGTAGAGCCCGCGATAGGTGGCGGCATGGATGCTGGCGAACGGGCGCGCCTCGTTGCCGGGCGCGAAATGGCCGACGTCCACCGTGGTGCCGTCGCCGCCGCTCGGGGTCTCGATGTTGAACAGGCGGTCGAGCAGCGGCTGATTGCCGAAGATCGCGTGCGCCATGCGCGCCGGATGCGCCTCGCCCCAGCGCCAGTCCGCCTGGTCCGGACCGAAGCGGCGGCCGAGGTCGGCGAGCGCCAGGTCCAGCGCCCGGCCCGCAAGCTCGGCGCAGGTCTCGACCGCCTGGGTCGCGACGTCGTCGCACCAGACCTGCCGGTGCTTCAGGATCTGCTCCATGAACAAGGGCCGGACGCCCCAGAAGGAGGGGAACAGCGGACCCAGCTCGTCGGCCTGGATCAGGCGGGAGAGCTCGCGGTACCAGGCCGCGAACAGGAGCGGCGGCCGGCCATCCGGGCGCATCACCCGGTCCCAGGCCCGAAGCTCGCGGATCGCAGCCGCCGCGGCCGGGGTCGCGGGCTCGGCCGCGAGCAGGATCGGCAGCACATCCTCGGCCAGCAGCGAGCGCTGGTCGGCCTGGATCGACGCGAACGCGCCAAGGTCATCGTCGCTGCCCGTGAGCAGCTCGGCCAGCCGGCGCGCCCGATAGGGCGCTTCCCAATCGGCCGTCAGGAGATAAGGGTAGGAGGGCGGCACGACGCGGTTGTTGGCGTTGAACAGCAGGCCATCCTTCGGGTCCAGCGCCCGCGGCAGGGCGTCGAAGGGGATCCAGCCCTGCCAGTCGTACTCCCCGCTCCAGCCCGGAACCGGCCAGCGGCCGTCGCCCTGGCGCCGGATCGGCACCCGTCCGGGCGCGATGAAGCCGATGTGGCCCGCGGTGTCGGCGTAGAGGATGTTCTGCATCGGCGCGCCGACCGCGCGGCTCGCGTCGACGAAGCTCGGCCAGTCCTGCGCCTGATCCAGCGCCAGCAGCGCGTCGGCGGTGCGGTCGTCCTCCTGCGAGCCCGGTCCAGGCGAGCGCCAGCACGCGATCGGCGCCGAAGGTCGTGGCCGCATCCGCCATCAGATCCGAGAGCACGGGCCCGTGCCGGGTCTCGCGCACGCTGATCGTGACCGGCGCCGCCCCCTTGACCTTGATCACCTCCTTGCGGAGCGCGAACGGCGCCGACCCGTCCGGGGTGAGATAACGCCCGGGATCGGCGGGATCGAGCCGCTCGATGAACAGGTCCTCGACATCGGCGCCGGTATTGGTCAGCCCCCAGGCGGCCCTGCCGTTGTGGCCGAGCACGATCGCCGGCAGGCCGGGAAGGGTCGCGCCGATCAGCTCCAGCCCGGGCGACTTCAGGTGCGCCAGGTACCAGACGCCCGGCGCCTGCAGCCCGAGATGGGGATCGTTCGCGAGCAGGGGCGCCCCGGTCCGCGTCCGGCTGCCCGCCAGCACCCAGGCGTTGGAGCCCTCCCTGGCCGCGGCCGCCGGCGGCAGGACGGCCGCCAGCGCGTCCAGCCCGAGGCCTTTCGTCAGCGCGGCGAGCGTGATTGGCGCATCCGCCGGATACTCCGGCCAGATGTCGGCGATCTGCTGGTCCGAGAGCCGCGTGCTGAGCCGCGCGCGCAACAGCTCGTCCTGGTAGTTGGTGCCGAGGTCGAGCGCCATCACCCGCAGCCAGACCAGGCTGTCGGCGGGGGTCCAGGGCTCGATCTCATGGTCCCCGAGAATCAGGAACTCGGGCGGCAGCGGCCCGCTCCGGCCCTTCAGGTAAGCGTTGACGCCGGCGGCATAGGCCTCGAGCCAGGCCCGCGTCGCGGCGCTCAGGTGCTCGAAGCTCGCGGCCGCCCGCCGGTAGAGCCCGAGCGTGCGCATGAAGCGGTCGGTCGGCAGCGCCGCCCCGCCCACGACCTCGGCCAGGCGCCCGGCGCCGACCCGCCTCTGGAACTCCATCTGCCAGAGCCGGTCCTGGGCGTGGACGAAGCCGAGGGCGAAGACCGCATCCTTCAGGCTCGCCGCCTCGATATGCGGGATCGCCCACTGATCGCGCACGACCGTGACCGGCGCTCCCAGCCCCTCGACCCGGATCTCGCCATCGAGCTGCGGCAGCGACTGCCGCAGCCACAGATAGCCGCCGCCCGCCCCGGCCGCGCCCAGCGCCAGCAGTCCGAGCAGCCCCCAGCCCAGCCAGCGGGCCAGGCGGCGCAACTCAGGCCTGCCCGTTCAAGGTTCCGCGCCGGGCCAGGTCCTGGCGGAGCTGATCGGGCGCCTGGAAGTGGATCGCATCGAAGCCGAGTGCCTTGGCCGCGGCGACGTTCCTGGCGTTGTCGTCGATGTAGATGCAGTCGTTCGCCGGGCGGCCGATGCCTTCCAGCAGCAGTTGGAAAATCCGGGGGTCGGGCTTGATCAGGCCGACCTCGCCCGAGACCAGGATGCTCTCGAACCAGGAGAGGAACTCGTAGCGCTCGCGGGCGATCGGGAATTTTTCGACCGACCAGTTGGTGAGCGCGTGCAGCTCGTAGCCGGTTTTTTTCAACTCCTTAAGAATCCGGACCGAGCCTTCGATCGGGCCGGCCAGCATCTCGTGCCAGCGGTGATGGTAGGCTTCGATCAGCCCGCGCTCGCCGGGATGGCGGGCCGCGGCCTCCTCGACCGCTTCGGCGAAGGTCCGGCCGCGGTCCTGCTGCTCGTTCCACTCGGCGTGGCAGACCTCGGCCAGGAAACGCTCGATCTCGGCCTCGTCGGCGATCAGCTGGCGATAGAGGTAGCGCGGGTTCCAGTCGATCAGCACGCCGCCCAGATCGAACACCACCACAGGTCTCGCGCCCGCAGAGCTCGGCATCAGGTTCCCTTTCCGCTGGTCCAAGACGTTGACAGGCCCGGCCGGCCGCTGTGATCCTGTGGCCGAACCGTGGCGTCCTTGTCCAGCCCTCCCTTGGCTTAAAGCCAGCATGAGCGACTTCGAGCCGCAGAACCCCGACTTTGCCGCCGTCGTGCGCGCGAGCTTCGCCAAGCAGGGCCTGATGCAGGCGCTCGGCATCGAGCTCACTGCGCTGAGCCCCGGGACCTGCGAGCTCGAGGCGGCCGCCCATTCCAGGCTGACCCAGCAGCAGGGCTTCTTCCACGGCGCGCTGATCGGCGCCATGCTCGACTGTGCCGGCGGGTACGCCGCCTACAGCCTGATGCCGCCCGGCACCGACGTGCTGACCACCGAATACAAGGTCAACTTCGTCGCGGCCGCGCTCGGCGAGCGCCTGATTGCGCGCGGCCGGGTGATCAAGCCCGGCCGGACCCTCACCGTCGCCACCGCCGAGGCGTTCTGCCGCCGCGACGGCGTGGACACCCTGTGCGCGGTGCTGCTGTCGTCCTTGATCTGCATCCCGACCGGGGCATCGGGGAGCATCCGGCCATGATCCCCTGCCAGCGCCATCTGTTCGACCTGCCGGCCGAGATCGCCTATCTGAACTGCGCCTACATGTCGCCGATCCTGAAGCGGGCGGCGGCGGTCGGGGCCGAGGCGATCGCCCGCAAATGCCGCCCCTGGACGATCACCGCGGCCGACTTCTTCGCCGACAGCGAGCGGGCGCGGGCGCTGTTCGCAGAGCTGCTCGGCGCCAGCGCGGAGGACGTCGCGATCGTGCCCGCGGCGAGCTACGGCCTCGCGGTCGCCGCCGCCAACCTGCCGCTCGCCCCGGGTGAGCGCATCCTGGTGCTGGCCGAGCAGTTCCCATCCAACGTCTTCGCCTGGCGGGAGCTCGCGAAGCAGCGGGGCGGCGAGGTCCTGACCATCCCGCGGCCCGCCGACGGCGACTGGACCGCGGCCGTGCTCGAGGAACTCGACGAGCGGGTCGGGATCGCCGCCCTGCCGCACTGCCACTGGACCGATGGCGGCCTGCTCGACCTGGTCGCGATCGGCGAGCGCTGCCGCGAGGTGAGCAGCGCGCTCGTGCTCGATGCCACCCAGTCGCTCGGCGCCCTGCCGCTCGATCTTGCGCGCGTGCGCCCGGACTATCTCGTCTGCGCCGGCTACAAATGGCTGCTCGGCCCCTACAGCCTGGGCTACCTCTACGTCGCCCCCGAGCACCAGGGCGGCCGGCCGCTCGAGCAGAACTGGATCACCCGGGAGGCAAGCCAGGATTTCGCCCGCCTGATCGACTACGCCGAGCGCTACCAGCCCGGGGCCAGGCGGTTCGACGTCGGCGAGCGCTCCAACTTCGCCCTGTTGCCGGTCAGTATCGTCGGCCTGGAGCAGCTGCTGGCCTGGGGCGTGCCGGCGATCGCCGCGACGCTTGCCGCCAGGACCGCGGCGATCGAGCGGCGTGCGGCGGCGCTCGGGCTCGCTTCGGCGGCCGCCGACCGGCGCGCCGGCCACTATCTGGGGCTAGGCTTCCCCGAAGGCCTGCCGGCCGGCCTCCCGGACCGGCTGGCGCGGGAGCAGGTCCACGTCAGCCTGCGCGGGGCTTCGCTCCGGGTAACCCCGCACCTCTACAACGACGAGGCGGACCTCGATCGCCTGTTCGACGTGCTGCGGGCGCTCGTCTGACTGCCGGACCTGCGGCCGAAGAGGGAGCCGCACGGCGAGCGGCCGGCAAGCCGCGATCGAGATTCCGGCGGCGCCGGGCGAAACCTGACTGTTGCATTTTGGTGACAGATCCCGCGCTTTCTGCAGCTTGGAAAGCTGCACTTGTGTCGCTCGCGCCACAGACAATGAAGATTGGCTGCCTCATGGGAATAAAGCAGTTGATCGTGCCACAGTTGCCGGTAGAAGACTGGACATGGTCAACCGCCAGTTTTCCATCAGATATGTTGCTAAACTTACAGCAGCGCGACGCCCGGATCCAAAAGGGTGGCAGGGTCGTCGAGCCGTCGATCGCGCCAGCAGGTCTCTTTATCCTTACCTTCAGGTAAGGACTTTCCCTTACGTGGATGACCGGATTCACGGGCTCTGGTTGGGCCCGTAGCTTCGAGATGTGACCATGCGTTGTTGGAGATCGCGCCGCCATGCCAGCTGTCCCCGACCTCGGCAAGCCGCCGGCCGGTCTTCGTCACCGCCCCGGGTGGCAATCCGTTAGCGCGCCGTCGGCTCGGATGGCCCGGGTCTCACCACGAACGCGCGAGATCCAACAGGAAGGACATCGTATGCGAAGCGGGTATGCGTGTCTGCTAGCGCTCCTTGTTGCCCTCTCGGGGCAAACGGCGAAAGCGGGCCCACATCCGGAGGGCCGCGCCCTCGCGGCGCCGCCCTCGATCATCCTCATCCTTTCCGACGATGAGGATGTCGCGAGTCACGAAAAGGCCATGACGAAGACGCAGCAGCTCATCGAGCGGCAGGGAGTCGTCTTCAAGAACTTCTTCGTGACGCAGTCCTACTGCTGTCCGTCGCGGGCGACCTTCCAGCGCGGGCAATACCCGCACAACACCGGGATCGAGGACATCGTGCTGCCCCTCGGCGGCTACCTCAAGTGGAAGCGCGAGGGGTGCGACCTCCACACCGTCGCGACCTGGCTCC
This sequence comes from uncultured Alphaproteobacteria bacterium, assembly GCA_963756905.1. Taxonomy (GTDB): domain Bacteria; phylum Pseudomonadota; class Alphaproteobacteria; order Geminicoccales; family Geminicoccaceae; genus DATAOG01. Next base: position 21,964 of record CAVWPO010000029.1, on the reverse strand, counting down.
AGAAGCGCGGGTATCGCACCGTCTACGCCGGGAAATACCTCAACTATTACTACCCGAAGGACGGCGTGCCGCACGGCTGGGACGAGTGGTACGTCGGCGGCGACGCCTACGGCAACTTCGACTACGATCTCAACGAGAACGGCAGGATCGTCCACTACGGCAGCGCGCCCAAGGACTACCTTACTGACGTCCTGGCCCGCAAGGCGGTTGACGCCATGCAGAGGGCCGCGCGCGACGGCGTGCCGCTGTTCATGATCGTGGCGCCCTTCACGCCGCACGCGCCGGCCATTCCGGCACCGCGCCACCTCGGGCGCTTCGCGCACGAACCTCTGCCGCACCCGCCCAGTTTCGCCGAAGCGGATCTCTCCGATAAGGGATACGCGGTGCGCGACGCGGCGCGCCTCCATCCATTTACGCCGGAGAGGATCAAGGCGGCGACGGAGCACTACCGCGCCCGCCTCGAGTCGCTCCTGGCGATCGACGATCTGGTCGAGACCGTGGTGCGAACCGCCCAGGCGACCGGCATCATCGAGAACTACTGCCTCTTCTACGCCTCGGACAACGGCTTCCATCAAGGCGAGAACCACCTCATCTTCGGGAAGACCTTCCCGTACGAGAACGACCTCCGCGTGCCCTTTGCCGCGCGCTGTTCCTGGATGAGGGGAGGCGAAACGGTCGACGCGCTGGTCCTCAACAACGACTTCGCGCCGACGGTGGCCGCGATCGCGGGCGTCTCGCCCGACATTCCGGTCGACGGCCGGTCGTTCCTGCCCTTGCTTGAGCATCCGGCCGCGCGGTGGAGCCGCCAGTGCTTCATGACCGACCGGCGCACCGACGAGGAGCACCTCCACATCGGTGAGCCCGCGTTCATCTACGACGCGATACGCTGCGAGCGCTATGCGCTCGTGCGGTGGGGGAACGGCGATCGCGAGCTCTATGATCTCACCGCCGATCCGTATCAACTTGATGGCGCGACCCTGCTTCGCGAGCGGCCGGCGCTCGCCGCCGCGCTCGAGGAGCGGCTCGAGGCCCTCCTCTCGTGCAAAGGCGCCGAGTGCCGGCGGATCGAGGATCTCCCCGAGCCAGGTGCGCCTGCGCCGCTGGCGCGCATCGAAACCCAAACCGTGCCCGCAAGCGACTGATCGCCGCCCTCACGTCCAAGGGCCGGGATGCCGCCGCTCCCGGCCCGCGTCCTGATCGCAGGATGGAGCGCTCCATGACCTTCGAGCGCATGACCGGCGCGGCGCGCTTCGATGCGATCCGCACCGCCGACCAGCTCCACCTCGAGCATGGCGACGGCGCTCGGGAGCTTTACAACCTCCCGAGCGATCCCTTAGAGGTCGACAGCCGGGCGGGCAGGGCCGAGCCGCTTCTGTCGGCCCGGCTGGCCGGGCTCTTGAACGGCGCCGGCGCCAACCGTCGCGAGATCGAGGACCTGCCCGTCGATGCCCAGCGGACCGCAGCCCATGCCGACGGCGTGCACAAGGTGTCGACCACGCACTAGCTCCGGGCCGGGCGCCCGGCGGTCATGACGCGATGCCATGGCGGCCGCCCGGGCGGCCGCCATCACCTGGCGGTGCTGGTCCAGGTCGTCCTGCTGCTGCTCGGCGGCGCCGGCGCCGAAGCCCGCCCCTGCCCGAGCCCCGGGAGCCCGCCGCAGCAGGTGCTGGCACGCCTGCCCCTGTACGATGCCGAACGGGGTGACGCGGACGGCGCCGTTCAAAGCTTCACCGAGGGCGACCCGGGCGCGCGCGCCGAGCATGCGGTGGTCGCGGCCGGGCCCGACGGCAAGGCCCGCGCGCTGCGGGTCGCCTACCGGCTCGATCCCGGCCAGGGCGCCCGGGCGGGCGTGCGGATCAAGCTCGATGGGCTGGATGCCAGCGCCTACGATCACCTCGAGCTCAGGGTCAAAGGCGATCCGAGCGCCGGCTTCGCGCCCGCGTTCCAGGTCGGCTTCGAGCGGCCGAGCCCGGGCCGTCCCAACATGATCGAGAGCGGCAGCTCGGTGGTCACGGGCGTCAGCGATCAGTGGCGGGACGTCCAGGTGCCGCTCAGCCTGATGATCGGCCTTGGCGATCGGACCGGGCTCGACGCGTTCGTCCTGACCTTCGAGTCCCGGCCGACCGATGCGCTGGCTGGTGCCATCGACGTCGACGACCTCGCCCTGGTCCGGACCGGACGCCCCGGACCGTCCGCATCCGATCCGGTGCCGACGCCAAAGAAGGACGCCTGGGAGCAGGCCAATGGCGGCAAGGACGCGGCGCGCGCCGCGGTCGCGGGCCGGCTGACCGGCTGGCCCGAGGCCTTGACGCGGCCGCCCCCGCAGGCCGCGGACGATGCGGGGTTCCTGATCCAGCTCGCGCGCGACAGCTGGCGGGGTCTGGCGGCGCTCACCGATCGCGAGCACGGGCTGCCGGTCGATCACGTGAGCTTCGCCGCCGGCGGGGTCGAGCCGGCCCAGGCCCGGGTCGGCGACTACACCAGCCCCAGCACCATCGGGATCTGGCTGATGGCCGTGGTCGGCGCCGAGAAGCTCGGCCTGATCGGCCGCCCCGAGGCGCAGGCCCTGCTCGACCACGCGCTTGCGACGCTGGGCAAGCTCGAGCGGCTGCACGGCTTCTTCTACAACTACTACGACACGACGTCGCTGGAGCGGAGCAGCAACTTCGTGTCCTCGGTCGAACTCCAGCTGGCTGACCGCGGGCCTGATGGTCCTGCGCCAGGCGCATCCGGAGCTCGCCGCGCCCGCGACCCGGCTGATCCAGGACGGCGACTACGGCTGGCTCTACGACCCCTCGGTCGGCCTCATCAGTCACGGCTACTACGTCAACCTCGACTGCCCCTCGCAGTATCACTACGGGCTGCTCTACACCGAGGCGCGGGTGCTGAGCCTGATCGCGATCGGCAAGGGCGACGTCCCCGAGGCGCACTGGTTCAAGCTGATGCGCACCCTGCCCGCCTCGGAGACCTGGCAGACGCAGCCCCCCAGGAACCGCGTCCCCAGGCAGGTCCGCGGCCAGGAGGTGATCGGCGGCTGGTACGAGCGGGACGGCTACCGCTACCTGCCGTCCTGGGGCGGCAGCATGTTCGAGGCCCTGATGCCGACGCTGGTGGTCGACGAGGCGAGCTTCGCGCCCGAGAGCCTCGGCCGGAACGACGTGGTCCACGCCACGCTCCAGCGTCGGCACGCGCAGGAGGAGCTGGGCTATCCGGTCTGGGGCATGTCGCCGAGCGCCACCGCCGCGGGCGACGGCTACGGCGAGTTCGGCGTCCGCTATCTGGGCGTGCTCGGCTATCCGGACGGCGTGGTCGCGCCCTATGCCTCGGCGCTGGCGCTCGCGGTGACCCCCGGACCGGCGATCCAGAACCTGCGCACGCTCGCGGAGCGTTACCCGGCCCTCTATGGCGCCTGGGGTTTCTACGACGCGGTCGACCCGAAGACCGGCGAGGTCGGGCGCCGCTACCTGACCCTCGATCAGGGCATGTCGTTCATCGCGCTCGCGAACTACCTGGGCGATCGGGTCGTGGAGCGCGCCTTCGCGGCCGATCCGATCGCGGCCAAAGCCCTGCCGATCCTGGCCGACGAGCATTTCTTCGACTGATCGCAGGCGCACAAGGTCGCAACCTCAACGGATGGCGCGCGCGCCCGGGACGCGGTCCCGAGCAGCCCCGAGCGCGCGCTCCCGGACGAGACGCCGCGCCCATCCAGACCAGTGGCGGGCGATCTGTCGAATCGACCGCGAGGCGCAGGAGATGCCGGTCCAGATCATCGACACCCGAGGGAGCGTCTACCGATGACCATCGCGGAGCCGCTGGCTCTGACCGATGAGATCGTGGTGCTTCGCCGCGCCACTTACGGCGCCCTGGTGGCGGCGGTCGAGGACGCGCGCGACGCCCGGGCGCTGCCGGCAGGACGCCGGGCTCGACGCGGGCGCTCGCCGCGATCGCCAGGACCCTGCGCGTCGCCATCGAGGACCTTCTGGCGATCGAACGCTGAAGGCGATCTGCCGCATGGATTTCGCCCGCATCCCGACCCGCCGCGCCGCGTGATCCAGGCCCACGGGTCGGCTCTCTCTCTCTCTCTCTCTCTCTCTCTCTCTCCGATCTGAGTGTGTGTGTGTGTGTGTGTGTGTGTGTGTGTGTGGAGTCTCGACGCCGATCCCCGCAAATGCTTGAACGCAAGATCTGACCCCGGAGCCCTTCCCACCACCTCGAGGAGCTGGCACTTGATCCGGCGTGCCACTTTTGGCACGATCCGGCAGATGTCATGGAAAAGAGGATCACGGTCGCCTTCTACCGGACTGCGTCCGGCGCCCAGCCTGTGCGAGACTGGCTCCTGGAGCTGTCTGATCAGGACCGGCGGACGATCGGCAAGGACATCCAACGGCTCGAGTTCGAATGGCCGGTCGGGATGCCGCACTGCCGTCCCCTCGGCAAAGGCCTCTGGGAAGTGCGAAGTCGCATTTCGGACGGGCGGCTCGGGCGGGTCATTTTCTGCGTGAGCGAGCGCCAACTCCTGTTGCTGCACGGCTTCATCAAGAAGACCGCAAAGACCCCGCGCCAGGACATCGATCTTGCCTTGAGAAGGATGCAGGAGGGTCTGTCATGAAGCCGGAGCATGTGGGGCAGAGCTTCTCGGACTTCCTGGACGAGCTCGGCATTCGCGAGGACGTCGAGGCGCAGGCGATCAAGGCAATCCTGGCCGACCGGCTGCGCGCCGCGATGCACGAGCAGGGCCTCACCAAGACCGCCATGGCGGCGCACATGGGCACGAGCCGCCGCGCGCTCGATCGCCTGCTCGACCCCGATAACACGTCGGTGACCTTGCGCACGATGCAGCGCGCGGCCAGGGTCCTCGGCCGCCGCCTCCACCTCGAACTGGTCGATATGCTCGAATGCAAGACCTGACCCCGTCCATCTGATGTACGAGAACGGCGCGATGCTGGCCGTGTTCCTGCTGATCTACAGCGCGATCGCCGGGCGGATCGAGCGCTCGCTGATCAGCGGCCCGATCGTGTTCACCGCAGTCGGGTTTATCCTGGGCGCGGATGGGCTGGGCATTCTGCGCATCCACATCGATGGCGAGGGGTTGCGGCTTCTGGCGGAACTGACGCTCGCTATGGTTCTTTTCACCGACGCGGCCAACGCCGACTTCAGCATCGTGAAACGGAACCTCGGACTCCCGGAGCGGCTGCTGCTAATCGGTCTGCCCCTGACGATCGTGCTCGGCTTTCTCGTCGCCGTCATCGTCTTCCCGGAACTCCAAACTTTGGAAATGGTTTTGCTGGCGGCGATGTTGGCGCCGACCGACGCCGCGCTCGGCAAACCGGTCGTGACCAATCCGACAGTGCCGGCGGCGATGCGCGAATCACTCAATTTGGAAAGTGGTCTCAACGACGGCATCTGCGTGCCGATTGTCGTGCTGTTGCTCGGGCTGGCGGTCGGTACTCAGATCGAGGGCGGGACTCTGGGGCATGTCGCCCGGGTGGTCGTCGAGGCGATCGGTATCGGGCTGATCGTCGGTCTTGCGTTAACTTGGCTGACCACCCTGATGCTGCGATTCGCCGAGAGGCGCGGTTGGATCAGCGAGCATTGGGTGGAGATTCCGATCGTCGCGCTCGCGGCGGCCTGCTTTTCCGCGGCGCAGGCGGCGGGCGGCAGCGGCTTTATCGCGTGCTTTGTCGGCGGCCTTTTCCTGAGCGGGCTCGGCGCACGCCACAAGGAGGAGCTGCTGCGCGGCGCCGAGCACATGGGGGAGGCACTGGCGCTGCTGACATGGGTCGTGTTCGGCGGCATCGTCGTCGCCCGCCTGATCGACCGCGCCACCTGGCCGGCGCTGCTCTACGCCATACTGAGCCTAACCGTGATCCGGATGCTGCCAGTCTTTCTGTGCCTGATCGGTACGCGAACGAGCATTGCCGACAGGCTTTTCATCGGCTGGTTTGGCCCACGCGGACTAGCCACGATCGTTTTCGCGGTCCTCGTCCTCGACGAAAAGCTACCCGGGAACGACACGATGATTCTGGCGGCGGGCTGGACTGTATTGCTGAGCGTCATAGCCCACGGCGTGACGGCGAACCCGTTGGTCCGGAGAGTTGGCGGCGCGTCCTTCGACGGTGACTGAGCTTAAAACGGTTCTTTGATAGTGTCAGGAACCTTTTCGGCCTCAGAGCGCCCTCCGTTCACGCGGCGCGGTGGACCTCGGCGGCGATGCGGGCGCCGTGGTCGCGCTCGGTGACCGTGAGGTCGTAGCGGGTCTGCAGGTTCATCCAGAACTGAGCGCTGGTGCCGAGATGGTGAGCGAGCCGAAGCGCCGTGTCCGCGCTGATCGCGCGGCGGCCGTTCAGGATCGACGTGATCCGTCCCGAGGGGACGCGGAGCGCCAGAGCCAGCCGGTTGGCCGACATCGCGCGGGCCGCAAGCTCGCGCTTAAGGATGCGACCTGGGTGGATGGGGACCATCGAAGCTCACCCCTTGTGAATGCGGGCGCCGTGGTCGCGCTCGGTGACCGTGAGGTCGTAGCGGGTCTGCAGGTTCATCCAGAACTGAGCGCTGGTGCCGAGATGGCGAGCGAGCCGAAGCGCCGTGTCCGCGCTGATCGCGCGGCGGCCGTTCAGGATCGACGTGATCCGTCCCGAGGGGACGCGGAGCGCCAGAGCCAGCCGGTTGGCCGACATCGCGCGGGCCGCAAGCTCGCGCTTCAGGATGCGACCTGGGTGAATGGGGACCATCGGAGTTCACCCCTTGTGATAGTCGACGATCTCGACGTCGTGGGCGTCACCGCGCTCGAAACGAAAGCAGATGCGCCAAGGCCCGTTGACCGTCATCGCCCACTGACCTCGCCGATCGCCCTTCAGCTTGTGCAAGCCGACGCTCGCGAGCGGACTCAGGTCCTGCAGCGACGTGGCGGCGTCGAGAATCGTGAGCAGTTCGAGCGCCCCGTCCACATCCAACCCGCGGAATTTTCTGCTGGTGCCGTCCTCGTACAGCCTTCGGGTCGCGCTGCTGGCCCACGACCGGATCATCCACAACACATACTACGTGTTGCGTAGCATCGTCAAGCTACGCAGCGTCGTCCGTCAGCAGCATCCGCGTCCCGACCCGACTGCGGAGACGCCTCCAAAGATACGAGGACTTTTCCGCCCCGGGATCAAGGGTGCCGCGGTGACCTCGGCGGCGATGCGGGCGCCGTGGTCGCGCTCGGCGACCGCGAGGTCGTAGCGGGTCTGCAGGTTCATCCAGAACCGGGCGCTGGTGCCGAATGGCGGGCGAGGCGAAGCGCCGTGTCGGCGCTGATCGCGCGCCGGCCGTTCAGGATCGACGTGATCCGCCCCGAGGGGACGCGGAGCGCCAGCGCCAGGCGGTTGGCCGGCATCGCGCGCGCGACAAGCTCGCGCTTCAGGATGCGGCCAGGGTGGATGGGGACCATCGGAGCTCACTCCCTTTGTGACGCGGCGTCGTCGGGAGCCATCAGGGTATGCTGCGGCGTCGCCCGCGTCACCAAGAGCGCCGGATTTCACACAGCGGCTGGCGGAGGATGCGGACAGAAGTGGAACCTGTGTGCCATTGATCCTCCAGTCAAGCCTCCAGATTCACGAGCAGGCGCTGGAGCACATTGATGGCCGTGGCTCCCCGGAATCCGCGGATGCCCGGATTTAGCGCAAAATCCGATCGACTTACTGGATGCTGATGTGCTGGAGGCGGTTGGGCGTCAAGTATAACGTGCGCCACTTGTGTATTCCGGATGCGCCACTTCCGTGCCCGGGATGCGCCATTTCCGTGCCATCCCTGTCTTCTCGCCTGGACAGATCCGCCTCAATCTCAATCCATCTCAAGACATGGCATGAATTGATGCGATGGACATTTTGACGAATTGTATGAGGGTCCGCTGCCTTCGGCTTCTGTGTTCTGGTCGCCGATACGAGCAAGTAGGTGACAATCGCCATAGGATCAGTCGTCGGAGGCCCATACGACTTTCTGGGAACTGCGTGTTGACGAGGCCGGCGAGGGCTCGGGTCGGGCGCTTGGCCTCCAGTCAGCGCCGGTCGGGCTGGACGCGGCGGAAGGAGAGGGCTTCGGCGATGTGGCCGCGGGTCACGTGGACCATGCCGTCGAGGTCGGCGATCGTGCGCGCGACCCGCAGCACCCGGTGGTAGCCGCGGGCGGTGAGATGCATGCGCTCGGTCGCGCGCAGGAGGAGCTCGCGGCCGGCGGCGTCCGGGGTCGCGATCTGGTCGAGCAGCTCGCCCTCGGCCTCGGCGTTGGTGCGCAGCTCCGGCTCGTTCAGTCGGGCAAAACGGTCGGCCTGGAGCTCGCGCACGCGGGCGACCCGGGCGGCGACCGTGGCGCGCGGCTCGCCGGGGCTGGGCAGGGTCATCTCGGCAGGCGCCAGGGCAGGGACCTCGACGTGCAGGTCGATGCGGTCGAACAAGGGGCCCGAGATCCGCGCCTGGTAGTCGCGCGCGCAGCGGGGCGCCCGGGCGCAGGCGAGGATCGGGTTGTCGAGGAAGCCGCAGCGGCAGGGGTTCATGGCCGCGACCAGCTGGAAGCGGGCGGGGTAGGTCACGTGGTGGTTGGCGCGCGCGACCGTGATCCGGCCGAGCTCCAGGGGGGCGCGCAGGGATTCGAGCACGGCGCGGCCGAACTCCGGCAGTTCGTCCAGGAAGAGCACGCCCTTGTGGGCGAGCGAGACCTCGCCCGGCCGCGCGTAGGAGCCGCCGCCGACCATGGCCGCGACCGAGGTCGCGTGGTGCGGGTTGCGGAACGGCCGGCGCTCGGTCAGGCGGCCGTCGTGGAGCAGCCCGGCGATCGAGGCGATCATGCTGACCTCCAGGACCTCGGCCGGATCGAGCGGCGGCAGCAGGCCAGGGAGGCGCGCCGCCAGCATCGACTTGCCGGCGCCGGGGGGGCCCATCAGGAGCAGGTTGTGGCCGCCCGCGGCGGCGATCTCGAGGCCGCGCTTGGCGGTCTCCTGGCCCTTGATGTCGGTGAGCTCGGGATAGCGGGCGGGCTGCTCGACCAGCCGGGGGCCGGGCGGCGAGAGCACCTGGGTGCCGTTGAAGTGGTTGATCAGGCCGAGCAGCGTGCCGGCCGCCAGGATCTCGATGTCGTTGCCAAGCCAGGCCGCCTCGCCGCCGCATCGGTCCGGGCAGATCAGGCCGAGCTCGCGGGCGGCCGCGGCGACCGCGGCCGGGAGCACGCCGCTGACCGGCAGGATCATGCCGTCCAGCGCCAGCTCGCCCAGCGCCAGATAGCCCTGGATGGCGTCCGAAGGCAGGGCGCCGATGCTGACCAGCAGGCCGAGCGCGATCGGCAGGTCGAAGTGGCTGCCCTCCTTGGCGAGGTCGGCGGGGGCGAGGTTGACCGTGATCCGCTTGGGCGGCAGGCCGAGCCCGAGCGCGCCCAAGGCGCTCCGCACCCGCTCGCGCGACTCGGCGACCGCCTTGTCGGGCAGGCCCACGATCGCGAACGCCGGCAGGCCGGTGCTGATCTGGACCTGGACGTCGACGTCCTTGACGTCGATGCCGGCGAACGCGACGGTGCGCATCCGGGCGACCCCGAGCGCCGAAGGACGCTGGGTCATCGCACCCGCTCGGTCCCGCCACCGCTGCACATCGGCCGCGATCCTCGCATGCTGCGGGGGTGCCGTAAAGCGAAAATCCTACCTAAAGTTGAAAAACCAGCGGCCTTCGATCCCGCTTGGATGCGAAAGCGCGGGGCTTCGTCCGCACCGCCGGTCGTGTTGCCGGCGCTGTAGGAGTGGGCGCCGGCGCCGGCGAGCTTGCCGCCGTTGACAATCGGGTACTCGTCGCGGATCGGCCGGCCCGCGAACCAGCACTCGAGGAATCTCGCGCGTGCCCGCCGCGTAACGCGCCTGCGCCGACAGGGACGAGCCCGGGATGTGCGGCGTCATGCCGTGATGGGGCATGGTCCGCCAGGGATGGTCCTGCGGCGCCGGCTGCGGGAACCAGATCGTCGGCCCGCGTACCCCGCGAGCTGGCCGCTCTCGAGTGCCCGCGCGATCGCGTCGCGATTGCAGATCTTGCCGCGCGCCGTATTGACCAGATAGGCGCCGCGCTTCATGCGCGCGACCATCTTGCCGTCGAACAAATTCTCGGTCTCTGGATGGAGCGGGGCGTTGATCGTGACCACGTCGCAGACCGGGACCATCTCCGCCGCCGAGCCATGGAAGGTCAGGCCGACAGAGCGGCGGTCCGCGGCCTCGGCCCAGGTCACGCTCGCGCGCCGGCGAAACCTCGTGCGATCGGCCATCACGAGAAAATAGGCTTCGCGGTAGAGCGGCAGGGGGTCTGGACGCGCAGCAGCGGCTCGTTGTCGAGATAGCTGACGCCGGCATCGAGATCGAAGCTGTCGAGCGCACGCTGGATCTCGATCGAGCTCAGCGACAGGACCTTGATCCGGACCCGCGGGTGGGCGGCCTGGAACGAGGCGATCAGCAGCCCGAGGCTCGCGAGCGCGGTCGGTATCACGCCCAGGACCAGGCGGCCTGCCAGCCCCTGCCTTGCCGAGCCCACCTCCTGGCGCAGGGCGTCGCGGTCGGCCAGGATGCGGCGCGCCCATTCGAGGACACGCAGGCCTTCCGCGGTCAGGTCGCGATAACGTTGGCCGCGCTCGACGATCAGCACGTCGAGTTCGGCCTCAAGCTCGCGAATGGCCGCCGAAAGTGTCGGCTGCGTCACCCCGCAGGCCGAGGCGGCGCGGCCGAAATGCCGCTCGCGTGCGAGCGCGACCAGATATTCGAGATGGCGAGAATCATCGCGTCCCATCGTTCCCTCGCCTTTCCACCCCTACCGGGCGTGGCGGCAGGCTGCTACACATGGCCGCGCCTACCGGCCGCGCATCCGGCTGGGTCGGGCGGCGCGACCACGCTCGCAAGGCGCGCGGCGGCGCGTGATCCGCATGAGGCCTGGGTCGGATGAACGCCCGCGATCACCTCGACCGTCTGGCCGGCTCGATGCTGCTTCGCGGCCTGCATCGGCTTCCGCCCGAGAGTGCGCACGGGCTCGCACTCTGGGCGCTGCGGAAGGGTTGGCTGGCGCATCAGGCGGTGCCCGTGTCGCCGCGGCTCCGGACCAGGCTCCTGAGCTTCGAGCTCGCCCATCCGCTCGGGCTGGCGGCCGGCTTCGACAAGAACGCCGAGGCCGTGCCTGGCCTGTTCCGACTGGGCTTCAGCTTCGTCGAGATCGGCACGGTGACGCCCCGGCCGCAGGCCGGCAACCCGAGGCCGCGTCTGTTCCGCCTGCCGCGTCAGGAGGCGCTGATCAACCGCATGGGGTTCAACAACCGGGGGCTGGACGCCGTCTGTGCCCGGCTCGAGGCGCTCGGGATCCCGAGGCCCGGGCCGATCGGCGCCAACATCGGCGCCAACCGTGACAGTGCCGATCAGCTCCAAGACTACGTCGCATGCCTGCGCGGGCTCTACCCGCTGGTCGACTATGTGACGGTCAACGTCTCATCGCCGAACACGCCGGGGCTCCGAGACCTGCAACGCCGGGACCGCCTGGACGCCCTGCTCGGTGCCCTGCTCGAGGTGCGCGGCGCCCTCGCCGGCACCAGCGAGCTCAAGCCGCTGCTGCTCAAGATCGCCCCCGATCTCGCCCCCGACGATGAGGCCGCGATCGCCGAGGTGGTCCTCGCGCGCGGCATCGATGGCCTGATCATCAGCAACACGACCATCGCCCGGCCAGAGGTCCTGACCGGACGGCATCGTCGCGAGGCGGGCGGGCTCAGTGGCGCGCCCCTGTTCCGGCGTGCGACCGAACAGCTCGGCCGCTTTTTCCGGTTGACCGGAGGCCGGCTGCCGCTGATCGGGGTCGGCGGCATCGCGAGCGGTGCCGATGCCTACGCCAAGATCCGCGCGGGCGCCTCGGCGCTGCAACTCTACACAGCCTTGGTCTACCGGGGCCCAAAGCTGGTTCCGCAGCTGCTCGCCGAGCTCGACCAGCTGCTGGCCGAGGACGGCCATTCCGGGATCGGCGATGCGATCGGCGCCGACCCGCCCGCGGCGCTCAGTTGAGGCGCTCGACCGGAGCGGCCTCGCGGCCGCCGACCGCTTCGCTCAACCGCCGGCGTCTTGGCTCGGGACGCGGCAGCGCGCGTTCGGGCCGGCGCTCCGACGACATCGTGCTTTCCGGAGGCAGGAGCTCGACCAGCTTGAGGCCGGTCAACGCGGCCAGCAACCAGGGCCGCGGCAGGTTCTCAATCGCCATGGTCGGTCACCTTCGCTTCAACCTCTTCGCGGGAGTCAACGCTTGGAGGGCAACCGTTAGTCCCTCAAAAATCGCATCGGCGCAAAAAAGTTCCACGCCGGGTGCCCGGCGGACGCCCTAATCTCGCGGTTCGGGTGCGGCATCGATCGCCAGGACTTCGACCTCGCCGGTCGGCAGGGCGCGCAGGTCGCCCGGTTGGCTGCCGAGCAGAATCCGCGCCACGGGCGCCGTCCAGGCGATCCGGCCGCAGGCGGGATCGGCCTCGTCCTCGCCGACGATCCGGAAGGTCAGGACCTGGTCGTCGGCACGGCGCAGGGTGACCGCCGTCCCGAACGTCACGCGACCGTCATCGGCCTCGGGTTCGACGATCTCGGCGCTGGCGAGCCGCGCCGACCAGTAGCGGAGCTCGCGGGACGCCCGGCCGACCGCTTCGCGGTCGGCGGCCGCGGTCGCGGCGGCAAGCTCGCTTCGATGCCGCGCGATCGCGCGCTCGATCAGCCTCAGGCCGCGCCCGGTCACCAGATTGCGCGCGCTGCTGATCGGGCGGTCGGGCAACGGCAGGGCGCCGGCCGCGTCGGTCTCCTTGACAAAGGCGCGGCTCATCGCAGCAGCGGCCGGGACTCGCGGAGTTGGCTGAGATTTGCCACCATAGCATGGGATCGGGGCCCGGCAACGGTGCGGGCGATGACGTTGCCGCATGCGGGCTGTCCAAGGGGCCAGGGCTCTCGAGGGAGAGGATGCGATGCGGATCAAGGTGATCAACCCGAACACGACCCAATCCATGACCGAGAGCATCGGGGCAGCGGCGCGCGCGGCCGCAGCCGCTGGCACCGAGATCCAGGCGGTCAGCCCGACGATCGGCCCGGCCTCGATCGAGGATCACTACGACGAGGCGTTTGCCGCGATCGGTGTCCTCGACGAGGTGCGCAAGGGCGAGGCCGAGGGCGTCGACGGCTACGTCATCGCCTGCTTCGGCGATCCGGGCCTGCTGGCGGCGCGCGAGCTCGCAAAGGGGCCTGTGGTCGGGATCGCGGAAGCGGCGATGCACGTCGCGAGCCTGATCTCGACCGGCTTTGCCGTGGTCTCGACGCTCGCCCGCTCGCGCCCGATCCTCGAGCATCTGGTCGAGGCCTATGGCATGCGGAAGGCCTGCCGGAGCGTGCGCACGACCGACATCGCGGTGCTCGACCTCGAGAAGCCGGAGAGCAACGCCCGCAGTGCCATCCTGGCCGAATGCCGGCGGGCGATGGCCGAGGATCAGGCCGACTGCGTACTGCTCGGCTGCGCCGGCATGGCCGACCTGCAGCGCTCGATCGCCGACGAGCTTGGCATCCCGGTGGTCGACGGCGTCGCGGCCGCGGTCAAGCTGATCGAAGGCCTGGTCGCGCTGGGCCTGCGCACGAGCAAGTCGGGCGGCTTCGCCCAGCCGTTGCCCAAGCCCTATGCCGGCGCCTTCGCCACCTATGCGCCGACCACGCCGACGCCGCTTCGGGCTGCGGAATGACCCCCGCGGGCGGCGACCTTATGGCTGGCGGTCCGCGCCACCGGAAGCATCCGAGCCGCCCTTGGTGGCTGGCCGATATCGGTACAGATACGCCAAGCCGAGCGGCGTCGACTTTGCCATCAGCACGTAATCCTGTGGGACTCCGCCAAATGGTCGTAAGTCACCATCTACGACCGGCCATAGGATCATGTAGTCGACGGGGTGATGTCTGGTATGATTATAGTCGCTCAGGTCGACTTCGCTGTCGGCCCTGATCAGGTCGATCGCCGGACGATAGTAGATGGGAAAATATCCGTAGCGGTTGCGGGACAGGAGGCTGGCTTCCAGGAACACGGAGCGTTTGCCGAGCGCGAGGTCGGCGGCGAGGTGGCGAAAGGGATCGATCCGCCAGCTGAGCGGCTTGCCTGCGAGCAGCTGGCCCTGACGCCAGTTGTTGGCGCCGACAATCGTGGTTTCGGGTTCGACTGCCGCCGCCAGCGACAGATAATCACGCGCGTAGGCGTCGATTTGGCGATGGTGCCAGGCTCGGGACAGGCCGCCCGCGACCGTCACGACGGCGGCCAGGGCGGCAATCGCAGCATAGCGTCGCCGTCGTTCGGGCTGATAGCAGGCGGCGGCCCAGAGCACCGCCAGCATGTACAGGACCGCCTGAATCCGATCGTGAATTGGCGCTCCTTTGGTTGTCACGGGATAGAAATAGACGAGGACCAGCCCGGCCATCGCGACCACGAGTCCGATCGCGGCGGGTCGTCGCCCGGTCAACGGGATGGCACACCAGATCAGGTAGGCCAAGCCGACCAGCAGCGGCCCGAGCCAGATCGCCTCGGTCGGATCGAACACGAAGAGCACCGACATCGTGACCAGTTGGCGGGCCAGCCAAAAGGGATCCGTCACCGGCCCGGGATCTGGGGCACCCAAGTGGTAGCGCCAAAAAAAGTGCCCCACCAACAGCACTGCAGGTAAAAATGCCAGTCCGAGCCACGCCGACTGCCGGATCACGGCGAGAAACGGCGGTCGCCGTTCGGCCTGATCCGGCATGAGCCACATGACTATTTGCATTACAGCGATGGTATAAGCGAGAAACAGGAAGCCCATGAGATGAGCCAGGACGGTTAACGTCACAATGATTGCAAATCCAAAGAGCCGAACGACTGTCAAATCTCGTCGATGCCGGCACCAATATCCGAGACCAAACAGGAAACCACACAATCCTGCGAAGTAATTATAGAATCCCTGATAGATCACATCATTGTAGGTGAAGGGCAAGAACAGCAAGGCTAACCAGGTCGCGGCGGGATGAAATGATCGCACCGTATACACGGCCGCAGTGAAGAAGGCGATGCCGAGGCCAGTCACCAAAATCTTCTCAGCTGTCGGACCATCGAAAATGTCAAGAAGGCCAAACAGCACCGGATAGACTAAAAAATTGGGTTCCAGATTTGAGTTGATCGCAAAGAAGTCTTGCAAAAACGGCGATGACCAATAGAAGCGCAAAATGTCTGCCAAATAGACATGAACAGGACCATCGAGGCTTGGAAAAATGCTGGCGACCCAGATGGGCATTATGGTCACGCTGAGCAACGCAAGTCCGATCAGAACTTGCGCCACTCGGTGCGAGGTCAGGGTCAACATGGACTCCTTCCAGCTAGAACAGGGCGAATCCGGCAGGATTTGCCGCTCGAACCGGCGTGCCGACGCGACGGCGAGATCTCCGGCAACGGCCGGCCGCGAGCGCTTGGGGCATCCGTCCTTGGCGACCGCGGGCTCCGGGACGGCGTCGGTCACCGCCCCTCGGCCGCGAGGTCGGCGAAGGTGAAGGAGCGATTGACCGCGAAGTTCAAGGGCACGATCAGCCCGATCGTGATGATCTGGCTCGCCACATAGAATACGCCGAGCCCGCTCGTCAGCGCCCAGAACAGACAGGTATTCAGAGCCAGCGTCAGCAGGGTGACCGCGAGATAGCGCGTGAAGAACACGGTGTGCCGGCGGCTCCTGTTGAACACGAACCGGTGCTGCAGGCCGTAGTTGACCGGCAGGGCACCGACGAAGCCGAGCGCCGATGCCAGGGTCGAGGGGACGCCACCCAGCTCGGTCAGCACGACCAGCACGATCAGATGAGTGACGGCGGCCGCCGAACCCGACAGCCCGTAGCGTACGAACTGCAGCAGGGTCGCCCGGTCGAGTGCGGCCGTCATTGCCGTGCCTGCCGTGGTGTGTCAGCGCGGCCCAAACGCGTGGCTCTCGACCAGAAAGCGCAGCCAGGGCAGGTCGATGAAGAACAGGAGCGTGATGAGGACCGCGACCAGCGCCACGTACAGCATGAACGACCGCTCGTGGTAAAGCCTTTCCGGATGCTGCGCCGGCGACTGCGCGCGCATGCCGATCACCAGATACCAGGCGAACAGCAGAGCCAGAAAGGGCATGCTCACCAGGAACTCGATGCGATACTTGATCAGGAACACACCCAGAAAGAAGGCCGCCGACAAGGCGTAGAAGAAAGCGGAAACGAGCAGGCTCTCCTCAGTGTAGAATTGGAAGGAGCGGCGATACAGGCTGGCCCGGGCCGGATCGTCAATGAAGCGATATTCGGCGTAGCGCTTGACCGCCATGAGATACGCCCCGCCCATCCAGTAAGCGAGGAGGATGCTCGACGGCGGCAACACGGCGCTGACCACCGCGCTCCAGCCCAGCATGAACCGCAGCGGGTTGTTGATCGATTCGGTCAGGACGTCGAGGTACTGGCGGTCTTTGGTTCGCAACGGCTTGACATTGTAGATCCCGCCCATCACCAGCAGGGCCACGGAAAAGACCACGAACTGGCGCGAGACCAGCATCCCCAGGCCCAGGCCGGCCAGGGTCAGCAGCAACCATTGCAGATAGGCGGCCGGCGCCGTGACCCGTCCGGCCGCCGAGGGACGGTGCTGCTTCTCGGGATGATGGCGGTCGGACTCGGCGTCCAACCACTCGTTGATGGTGTAGTTGGCCGACGCGATCAGGCAGGTGCTGATCACGCCCACAAGCAGCGTCAGCAGCGCCCGCGGCGGCGCGCTCCCGGCGAGCACCAAAGCGAGCGCGGCTCCCGGCAGCATGAAGACGTTCTTGAACCAGTGATCCGGCCGGGCGATCGCGACCCGATCGGCAAGCCGCGTGCCACTCGACCCAAGCCCGTCTCGAATCCCGAGCGCGCTCGGACCATGTGGTATCCGATCGGTCGTCATGACCTGCTGCTTCCCCCCACCAAGCTTAATGCCTGAGCGCTGGAGGCGTGCCCCAAGGGTCTCCAACGATCTCGGTCAGTGGGGCACACCCGCCCTTGGCGACCGACGTCGAGGCGATCGGCAAGAAGTATGCCCTTGGTCGAACCTTTGCTCGTCGTCGCAGACACGATGCGGTTGCTTGAGACAGAATCGACCTTGCCGGGAGGATACATGCGGGTTCGGGCGGTGTCCACCGTCGGGCCCAACTGCGCTGCCCGGATCGGCCCCGATCGGCCGCGAAATTGACGTTGGCCGCGCGGACGGCGAGACTGACGAACCGCCTTTCAACCAAAGCGGCAGAGGATCGGGGCTCTCCGACCCAGGTCAGGGAATTGACCGAGGACGGACAAGCGTCTTGGCACCAGCGGCGCCGGCGTCGTGACCTGCGGCCTGCTCGCCGCCAGACCGGCCAGCGCGCAGAGTGCGAGCGCCAAGCTGATCAACTCGGACGGTGCGACGATCGGCGGCGTCCCATGACCCAGCTTGCCAAGGGCGGGCGAGCGACCCGCCACCTGGCGGGGACGCCCTCGACATCCACTCGGCCGGCGCCTGCACGCCGCCGGGCTTCAAGTCTGCGGGCGGCCATTCAATCCGGCCGGGGCCGGGCACGGTTGGAACGACCTGAAGGGCGGTCAAGCCGGCGATCTTCCCGACGTGCGCGTCGGCGATGATGGCGCCCCTTGCGCTGGAATCCTTCAATGATGCACTCACGCTCGGCACCGGCCCGACCTCGCTGTTCGATGCCGACGGCATGCATGAGGGCGCCGAGGCTGACGCGAGCGATCCGGCGGGCAATGCCGGGGCGCGGATCGTCTGCTGCTTGCTCACCAAGGCGCAATAGCAAACCGGAGCGACGCGGGCCGGCGCCAAGGCCGCCGTCGGTGCGCCTCGAAAGCGTCTAGGACGCCTGCAGCTCCTCCTGACGGTGGGCGACCACGGTCTCGGCGAGCTTGTCGGGCACCGGGTTGAGGTGATCGTAGCGCCACTCGAAGAAGGCGACCCCCTGGCTCAGCGAGCGCAGGCTGACGATCAGGTCGTGAATCTCGGCCTGCGGAATGCTGGCCGAGATCCGATCCCAGCCGCTCCAGTCCGCCTTGGCGTCATAGCCCAGGATCTGGCCGCGCTTCTGGCTGACCAGCTGGAGCGCCCGCGAGGTGTAGTCCGAAGGCACGGAAATCTCGACCGCCAGGATCGGCTCGAGCAGCACCGGCTCGCAGCTCTTCAGTCCCTCCCGCAGGGCGAGCGCGGTCGCCATCCGGAACGCGATCTCGGAGCTGTCGACGCTGTGGAACTGGCCATCGAACAGGGTGACGCTGACGTCGACCACGGGAAAGCCGAGCGGGCCGCGCTGCAGGAAGTCGCGGGCGCCGGCCTCGACCGCCGGAATGTACTGGCGCGGCACCGAGCCGCCCACGATCTTGTCCACGAACTCGAAGCCTTCGCCGCGCTGACGGGGCCTGATCTCGATCTTGACGTCGCCGAACTGGCCGTGCCCGCCGCTCTGCTTCTTGTGCCGGCCGTGGCTCTGGGTGCTCTTGCGGATGGTCTCCCGGTAGGCGGTATGCGGCGGCCGGCCCTCGACCCCGATGTGGTACTTGGAGCGCAGCCGGTCGAGGGCCACCCGCAGGTGCATCTCGCCCTGGCCCCAGAGCAGGCTCTGCTGCAGCTCCGGGTCCTGCTCGAAGCGCAGGCTCGGATCCTCGTCGATCAGCTTGGCGATCGCCGCCGACAGCTTGACCTCGTCGTTGCGGTTCTCGGCCCGGAGCGCGAAGGCGTACATCGGGGCGAGCCGCTCCGCGACCGGCAGTTCGACCGGCGCCGGACCGGTCCCGTTCGCGAGCGTCTGCCCGGTCTTGGCGTCCTCCAGGCGGCCGAGCCCGACGATCTCGCCGGCGCCGGCGGCCGGCACATTGTTGTGCTGGCCGCCGAACATCCGGTAGACGCCGCCGACCCGCATGCCGCCCAGCGTCATGCCGTCCTTGACCTCGCCCGCCCAGATCCGGGCCAGGCACAGCTTCCCGGCGTGCGGCAGGTGGTAGTTCTTGAGCACCTGGACCAGCGTGTCGCCGGAGGGGTCGATACCGACCCGCGCCGCGGTCACCGACGGCGGCGGGGTCTCCTTGACCAGCGTCTCGAGCAGGCGCCGCACCCCCATGTCGCGCTCGGCGACCCCCATCAGTACCGGCACGATCTGGTCGGCCCCGAGCGTCTTCTGCATGCGCTGGAGGATGTCTTCGGCCGGCGGCTCCTGCTCTTCGAGCAGCATCTCCATCAGATCGTCGTCGAAGTCGGCGAGCGTCTCGAGCATCTCGGTGCGCGCCGCCTGCTCGCGCTCCCGGTACTCCTCAGGCAGGGCGATCAGCGCCGAGGGCGCGCCGTCGTTGTAGCTGTACGCCTGCTCGGTCACGAGATCGATGTAGCCGACCAGGCTGTCGGCGCGCCCGATCGCGTAGTGATGGGGGACGACCGGCCGGTCGGACAGATGGCGCAGGCTCTGCAGAAGGTCGCGGTAGGCGACCTCGGAGCGGTCCATCTTGTTGATGAAGATCAGGTGCGGGATCTGGTGCGCATCCAGGAACTTGAGCAAGGGCGAAACGGTGATCATGCGCTCCAGGACCGGCTCGACCACGATGACCGCGGCGTCGACGCCGAGCAGGACGTTGCGCACCTCCTGGGCGAAATCGACGGTCCCCGGGCAATCGAGAAAGCTGATGACGAAGCCCTCGTGCTCGATCGTGGCGGCATTGACCTCGGTGCTCATCTGGCGCTCGCGCGCCTCGGGCGAGGCGTCGCCGACGGTGTTGCCCTCGCCGCCGGCCTTGCCCTTGCGGCTGATCGCGCCGGCGACGAACAGCAGGCTTTCCAAAAGCGTGGTCTTGCCGGTGCCGTTGGGCCCGACGATCGCGACATTACGGACCAAATCCGCTGCGGCCATGGCAATCTCCCTGGGTTGCTGTGGCCGTCTGGACTTGGCGTCGCCACCTCCCGGCAGCGCCGACGGCCCTTGCTCGACCCGCCAATGTCGACAAGCCGGGCTTTGATGGCAACCCGAAAGTCAGCAAAACGTCACAGTCGGCCGCTAAACTTCGGCGCGCTCCAGCGCCGCGGCGGCCGCGAGCCAGCGATGCTCGGCCGCCTCGAGCGCAGCTTTGAGCGCCGCCTCGCGCTTCAGCAGCGCTGCCAGCTCCTCGCCCGGCAGCCGCCAGGTGGCGCCTTCGGCGAGCCGTGCTGCGAGTTTGGCGCGATCCGCGGTCAGCCGCTCCAGCTCGCGCTCGGCGGCCTTGGCGGCCTGGCGCAGCGGTGCCAGCTCGGCGCGCAGCGCAGCCCCCCGCCGACGCTCGGTCCGCTTCGCGTTCGGCGCCGGATCTGGCGCCGGCGAACGGTCCTTGGCCGGCCCGGCGATCAGGCTCTGATAGTCGTCGAGATCGCCATCGAACGGCCGCACGCGGCCGCCGGCCACCAGCCAGAGGCGATCGGCGGTGAGCTCGATCAGATGGCGGTCGTGGCTGATCAGCAGGACCGCGCCCGGAAATTCGTTGATCGCCTCGACCAGCGCCGCGCGGGCATCGATGTCGAGGTGGTTGGTCGGCTCGTCGAGCACCAGGATCTGGGGCTCGAGCGCGCTGATCAGGGCAAGCGTGAGGCGCGCCTTCTCGCCGCCTGAGAGCAGGCCCGCCTGCAGCTGGGCTTTCTCCTGGCTCAGACCGAACCCGCCGAGGCGGGCGCGCAGGCGCTCCTGGCGCTGGTCGGGGAGGATGTCGGCCAGATGCTGGAGCGCGCTCCGCTCCGGCTGTAGCTCCTCGATCTGATGCTGGGCGAAATAGCCGACCCGGAGTTTCGGCGCGCGCACGATCTCGCCCGCGAGCGGCGGCGAGCCGGCCCGCGAGCAGCTTCGCGAAGGTCGACTTGCCGTTGCCGTTGGCGCCGAGCAGGGCGATCCGGTCGTCGGGATCGATCCGGAGGTCGAGGCGCTCGAGCACGACGTGCGGGCCATAGCCCGCCTCGACGTCCGCGAGCGTGATCAGGGGCGGCGGCGGGACCGCGGGCTTCGGGAAGCGCAGGACCACGTCCGGCGCCTCGATCACCTCGGCGATCGGCTCGAGCCTGGCCAGCGCCTTGAGCCGGCTCTGGGCCTGACGCGCCTTGCTCGCCTTGTAGCGGAATCGATCGACGAACGCCTGCATGTGGCGCCGCTTGGCCTCCTGCTTGGCGCGTTCCTTGACCTGCAGCAGGCTCCTCTCGCGCCGCGCCCGCTCGAAGGCGTCGTAGCCGCCGGCGTAGGTGGTGAGGCGCAGCTGATCGAGATGCACGATCTGCTCGGGCACCCGGTTCAGCAGATGCCGGTCATGGCTGACCAGAAGCAGGGTGCGCGGATAGCGCAAAAGGTAATCCTCGAGCCAGAGGCTCGCCTCGAGGTCGAGGTGGTTGGTCGGCTCGTCGAGCAGGAGCAGATCGGGCTCGGCGAACAGCACCGCGGCCAGCGCCACCCGCATCCGCCAGCCGCCGGAGAAGCTCGCGAGCGGTCGCGTCTGGGCTTCCTCCTCGAAGCCCAGCCCGGCCAGGATCGCGCTCGCCCGCGCCGGGGCGGCGTGGGCGCCGATGTCGGCGAGCCGGGTCTGGACCGCCGCGATCTCGGCCGGATCGTGGGCGCTCTCAGCGGTCCGCAGCAGCCGCGCGCGCTCGAGGTCGGCATCGAGCACCGCCTCGCGCGGCGTCCGCTCGCCGCCCGGCGCCTCCTGCGCGACCGTGCCGACGCTCGCGCCGCGCCGCAGCCGCACCTCACCCGCATCCGGGCTCAGCTCGCCCCGGATCAGAGCCAGCAGCGTGGTCTTGCCGCTGCCGTTGCGGCCGACCAGGCCGATCCGGTGGCCCGCCGGCAAGCGGACGCTCGCGCGCTCGAGCAGGAGCCGGCCGCCGATCCGCAAGCTGACGTCGTTGAGATGCAACATGGCGGGCGCGACATAGCACGCCCG
>CAVWPO010000028.1:0-98955 GCA_963756905.1 uncultured Alphaproteobacteria bacterium | reverse complement strand
GTCGGCCCGGAGCGGCGCGCCTGGCTCCCTGAGCCGACCACCAAGGTCGGCCCGGAGCGGCGCGGGCTATGGCGCATCCGACGCGCTGGAAGCGGTGCTCGCGCCGGGCTACTTCGGGGCTGCAGGCACGCTGCTGCAGCCGGGCGATCTCGTCTATGTCCGCGCGCGAGCGGGGGAGGACCACCTGTCCGACCCCGAGGCCGCCGCCGTCCGCATGGCCCTCGTCATGGTCCGGAGCGGCCCGCGAGGCAGCGCGGCGGTCCACCTGGTGCAGGACTTCGGGCGGTCGGACGAGCACGACGCGGTCACCCAGACGGCGACCGCTTTGCCGGCGGCGGTGACGGCGGCACCGCCTCCCTCAAGCGCGGCCGCGGCCGGCCGCCCGGCAGCCGGACCAGGAAAAACGGTACGCTGACGACGATGTCGGTGAACTGAAGCGACAAGTGGCCGAAATTCGGATGTCGGCGCAGATTCCAGTGCCGAGTGGGCGCCTGGCTCAAGGGACGTTCAGGAATTTTTCGGCCATTTTCCCATTTTCCGCCAATTTTCCGGGCGCCGGATCGAATTTCCGAACGCCGACTAGCCCGGATTTCTCAAACCCAGAAGCGAGGGGGTGCTTTGAGCTGTGTGAGCGCGGCGAGCTCGTCGTGTGACGGATGGGGAGTGTGGACGCCGTCCAGGACGAATTTTCGGACGAGCGGAAGCGAGCACCCGGCATGGATGCGTAGCTGGATATGCCGGGGCGGTCAGAAGGCGGCGCGCTTCAGGTAGAGATAGGCGAGGTGATACTCGTCCCGGTAGGGGCAGGCTGGAGCGGCAACATCGCGACCTTGATGCGGCGCACGCTGGTCCGGACCTGGGCACCGATCTTCAGGAGCTTGAGGCGGATCGTGCCACAGGTGGCGTTGGCGAACTGGGTATGGCGCAGGCCGATGCGGCGCAGCGCTTCGAGCAGCACGTAGGCGAAGGAGGCGAACCACAGCCGGAGCTGGTTGGCGCGCATGGTGGCCGCCGACGTACGATCGGCGAACAGATCGAGCTGCTGCTCCTTGATCCGGTTCTCCATCTCGCCGCGGGCGCAGTAGATGTCCTCGTAAAGGGTGCGCGCGTCGATCTCGGCAGCACCGAGCGAGGTCACGACGAAGCGCGGGTTCGGACCCTTGGCCAGGTGCTCGGCCTTGCCCACCACCCGGCGTTCGCGGCTCCAGCTGTCGAGCGTGGCGTAAGTGAAGTCGTCGAACCGGCGGGCGGGCTGGCCGGTGGCGCCATGCTCGGCTTCGGCCTCGGCCAGCCTGTCCTCGATCGCAGCCAGCAGGCGGCCGTTGCGGGCGAGGCCGAAGAGGTAATCGACGCCGTTGGCTTCGCACCAGCTCATCAACTCGTCCCGGGCAAAACCCGAATCGGCCCGGAGCACGATCTTCACCCGTGGCCAGCGGGCGCGGATCTGGGCCGCGATGCGTTCGACCTCATCGAGGGCACCCGCTGACGCGTCGATGTTCGAACGCCGGAGCTTGGCCGCCAGCAGATGCCGGCCGCAGAACACGTACAGCGGCAGGTAGCAGTAGCCGTCATAGTAGCCGTGGAAGAAGCGCCCTTCCTGGTGGCCGTGGAGCGGATCATCGGTGGCGTCGAGATCGAGGACGATCCGCTCCGGTGGTTGCTTGTGAGCCTCCAGGAAGAGTTCGACGAACAGCCCCTCGATCGCCCGGGGCTCATGGCCGATCTTGTGATAGCGGTCGAGCGCCGAGGTCGGTGCATGCTCGAGCCGGTTCAACGTGCTCTTGCCGGCCAGCGGCGCGCAGTCGGCGCGGTGCGCCTCGAGCTTGCCGACCAGGGTCGCCAGCACCGGATCGTGGCGCAGCTCGTCGTGGTCGACGAGGTCCTCGTAGCCCAGCGCGAGGCCGCAGATGCGCTGCATCAGCATGGTCCCGACGCCGTGCTCGACCAGTTCCGGCCTGCGTCCGTCGGCGAAGCATCCGCGCCAACCGCCCCACCAGACCGATCGCCCGGTTCGCGGCCCCGAGCAGCAGCGCACCCGCGTCCGAGGTCACCTGGCCACCGTCGAACGCCGCCACCACCTGGCGCCCTTCGACGGCTTCAAATCCGAACAGATCGCGGCTACACTCTGTCGGCATCGGGGACCTCCTCTGCGTCGGGTTAACCCTTTGGCACAGAAGAGTTATCGCCGATCCAGAGCCCCGATGCACGCCCTAGTTTGAGAAATCCGGGCTAGGGCACACCCATGCGACACTTGTGTATCATCATGGTACAGAAGTGTTCCATGCCTAAGCGGTTGCAGTGGCTTGGTTTTTCGCCAAACCGGCGACTTGGCCGTTGATCCGCCCGCAAAAGTGGCTCAAACCGCCCCAGAAGTGGCGCAATTCGCGCGAAAAAGTGGCCTCCATCGGCACACAAGTGACGCATGAGCGCGCTATGTGGCTCATCGACCCGTCGACCGGGGTTCCGTGGTCGTCAGGAAATGTCGGAATGAATGAGGGTTCAAGGGGGTCCCGTGCCTGACGTATGAGCAACGTGCCCAGTGGTCACTGCGGGACGTCCTTGAAGCCTGGTTGAACGAAGCCGCGGGCGCGTGACGGAGCTATGGGCGTTGAGCGGCGGCGGTGGTGCCAGCGGAGGCGGGCGCGAACCGCGGCGACGTTTGGGGGGGTGTCGGCTTGGCTGACGTTGCGGCATGGACGCCACCATGCGGGCACGATCGGCGCGCTGGCGCCGCGGCCGAGTGCCATGACGCGGGGGCCTCGGGTGCGGTCATCCGCCGACGGCGTGAGCGCCAGGCAACACTGGCGGTTGCCGGTGATGGGATGGCGACGTCGAGGGTAGGCCGGAGAGCAGCGGTCATGAGCTGTCGTTCCGGCCTGGCGGTAGTCGACTGAGCTCGACCATACGGCCACCGCAATCGGGACAGATGTCGAGCGAGCGGCCGGTCAGACGGGCGTAGCGGTCACGGTAGCCGGCAGGCGGCCGGACTGGTTGTGGCGGCGGCACGGCCAGGAGGGCGCGCAGGCTGGCCAGCTTGGCCGTGCGGTGGCCATTGGCGAGGAAGCCGTAGTGACGGATGCGGCGGAAGCCGTCAGGGAGGACGTGGAGCAGGAAGCGCCGGAGGAACTCCTCGGCCTCGAGGGTCATGACCTTGGGCTTGTCGTGGTGGCGATAGTCCTTCCAACGGAAGCTGACGCGGCCCTCGGTGAGGCCGATCAGCCGGCTGTTGGCGATGGCGACCCGGTGGGTATAGCGACCGAGATAGGCCAACACCTGCTCGGGCCCACCGAAGGGGCGCTTGGCGTAGACGACCCAATCGACCCGGCGCCACGGTCGCAAGCGCGCGGCGAAGGCGGCAGGGTCGCTGAGCCCGGCCAGATCGCCGCCGAACCTTAACGCGCCGGCGTCAAATGCCGCCTCGAGGCGCTCGAGGAACCGGCGTCGGTAGAGGCGCGACAGCACCCGCACGGGCAGGAAGAAGCCGGGGCGACACGCGATCCAGCCTGTGTCATCGGGTGCCAAGCCGCCGCCGGGCACGATGCAATGGACGTGGGGATGATGGCCAAGCGTCTGCCCCCAAGTGTGGAGCACCGCGATCACCCCGATCTCGGCGCCGAGGTGCTTGGGATCGGTAGCGATCGTGCGCAGGGTTTCGATCGCCGTCTTGAACAGGAGGTCGTAGACCACCGCCTTGTTGTGGAAGGCGATTGCGGCGATCGGCCCGGGCAGGGTGAAGACCACGTGGAAGTAGGACACCGGCAGCAGCTCGGCGTGGCGGTCGGCGAGCCACTGGGCGCGCGCCAGACCCTGACACTTCGGGCAGTGCCGGTTGCGGCAGGAATTGTAGGCGACACGGATCACGCCACAGTCGGTGCACCGTTCGACATGACCGCCGAGCGGTGCCGTCCGGCACGCTTCGATCGCGCTCAAGACCCGCCGTTGGCTGCGGCCCAGGCGATCAGCGTGCGTGGCGCGATAGGCGGCGCCGTGGTGGCGAACGATGTCCGCCAGCTCGAGCGCAGGCCGCACGTGACCGCGCTCAGGGTGGCGGCATCACCTTCAGGCTCAGCCGGTCGAGCGGGCTCGGAGTGCCCGCGATCATGCGGGTCGCGACCTGGGCGTAGCGGGCGGTGGTCGCCAGTCGGGCATGGCCGAGCAGGACTTGGATGATGCGAATGTCGGTGCCGGCCTCGAGCAGATGGGTGGCGAAGCTGTGGCGCAGGGTGTGCACGGTCACCGGCTTGCTCAGTGCGGCCGCGCGGCTGGCGACCCGGCAAGCCTCCTGCAGGGTCGCCACACTGACCGGTCGATCGAGCTCGCGTCCAGGGAACAGCCACCGAGCTGGCCGTGCCAGCCGCCAGTACGCCCGCAGGATCCGCAGCAGCTGCGCCGACAGCATGACATAGCGGTCCTTGCCGCCTTTGCCCTGCTCGATCCGGATGACCTTGCGGCCGCTGTCGATGTCGGTGAGCTTGAGCCGGCTGACTTCCCCGACCCGCAGGCCGGCGCCATAGGCCGTGGTCAGCGCCGCTCGGTTGCGCAGCCCGGGCACCGCCTCGAGGAACTGCACGATCTCGTCGGCGCTCAGCACGACCGGCAGCTTCTGGGGTTCGCGGGCACTCACGATGCCCGCCAACACCTCGCTCCGGCCGAGCGTCACACCATAGAAAAACCGTAGCGCGCAGGACGCCTGGTTGATGTGGGACCACGACCGTTCCTGGGCTGCCAGGTGGACCTGGTAGGCGCGCACGTGCTCCAAGCCGAGCCGAGCGGGCGAACGCGCGAAGTGACGGCTGAACTTGGCGACCGCGTAGAGGTAGGATTGCTGGGTCGCCGGCGCGAGGTTGCGGACCGTCATGTCCTCGATCATCCGCCGGCGCAGAGGGCTCATCTGGCCCATCGGAAGCCTCCTGTTTGAAGGGGTGGGTCTGGATCACCCGCATCCTCTCAGACAGGAGGCACCGTCGTCGCTGTCAGCACCTCATACCGCGATAGCGGTTTCGTTCAATATCGCTTTCAGGCTGACGGTTCCGAAGGGCGCCCTCTGGATCTGAGGTACGTTCCAAATTCGATCCTGTTGCAACCACAGGGTGACTCGGACTAAACCGCCTTACGATAGGTGCGGGCGCGGGAAAGGTTAAGGGAGCCGACCCGGCGGTCTGGGGAAAAACAGGTGGCTGAGACGTTCTTCGAGCAACCCATCCTCAATTCTCCTTACGACATACCCACGCGTCATCACGATCTCGACGCCGACGGGCAGCCCACGAACCGACCGCCGCTTCAGGGCCGCCGGCGCTCGGCCCTGATCACGCCCGTTCCCAAGCCGCGCAAGCGCAAGCAGCGCTCGGCCAAGCAGGCGGAGATCATATTCGCCGACGCCGAAGGTCTGAGCGACGCCAAGCAGGAGTACAACCCGACCCCGATCATCAACGAGATCCGGGACTACGTCGACGCCTGGCGGCGCTGCCGAATCCCGACGACTGGCAGGTGACGCCGGCGACCGCGCGGCTGCTGCAGCACTGGCGGCACCACCCTTCGAAGGCGTCCGCCCGTTCTTCTGCCAGGTCGAGGCGGTCGAGACGATCATCTGGCTGACCGAGGTCGCGCCGAAGCTCGGCAGGCGGGTCGCGAATTCCGGGAGCACGTCTGAGGCGCGCCAACGAGCAGGCCAATCCGGAGCTCTTGCGGCTCGCCCTGAAGATGGCCACCGGCGCGGGCAAGACGACCGTCATGGCGATGCTGATCGCCTGGCAGACGATCAACGCCGTCCGTCACCCGGGCAGCAAGACCTTCTGCCGCGGCTTCCTGATCGTCACGCCCGGGCATCACGATCAGGGATCGCCTGCGCGTGCTGCTGCCGAACGACCCGAGAGCTACTACCGGCACCGCGAGCTTGTGCCGCCGGACATGCTGCGCGGACCTCGACAAGGCCAAGATCGTCATCACCAACTACCACGCCTTCAAGCTGCGCGAGACGCTGGAGATCTCGCAAGGTCGGCGCGCGCGCTGCTCAAGGGTCGCGGGCCGGAGCTGCGACACGCTGGAGACCGAAGGCCAGATGCTCCAGCGGGTGATGCCCGAGCTGATGGGCATGAAGAACGTCGTCGTGCTCAACGACGAGGCGCACCACTGCTACCGCGAGAAGGCCGGAGCGAGGACGAGGATGACTGAAGGGCGAGGACAAGGAGGAGGCCAAGAAGAACAACGAGGCGGCGCGGCTCTGGATCTCCGGCATCGAGGCGGTCAAGCGCAAGCTCGGCTTGCGCGCTGTCTACGACCTCTCGGCGACGCCTTTCTTCCTGCGCGGCTCCGGCTACGCCGAGGGCACGCTGTTCCCTGGGTGGTCAGCGACTTCTCGCTGATGGACGCGATCGAGTGCGGCATCGTCAAGCTGCCGCGCGTGCCGGTCGCCGACAACCTGCCGACCGGCGACATGCCGTCTACCGCAACCTCTGGGACCACATCGGCAAGGAGATGCCGAAGAAGGGCCGCGGCAAGGGCAGGCGAGCTCGATCCGCTCGAGCTCTGCCGACCGAGCTCGAGACCGCGCTCGACGCGCTCTACGGCCACTACGAGAAGACCTTCGCGCATTGGGAGACGAGCCGGCATCGGCGTGCCGCCGGTCTTCATCGTCGTCTGCAACAACACGGCCACCTCGAAGCTGGTCTACGAGTACATCTCGGGCTTCGAGCGCGAGCACGACGACGGCGACGAATCGCGCTTCGACCACGGGCGGCTCGAGCTGTTCCGCAACTTACGACGAGTACGGCAACCGCCTGCCGCGCCCGCGCACGCTGCTGATCGACAGCGAGCAGCTCGAATCCGGCGAGGCGCTCGACCACGACTTCCGCGACGATCGCCGCGACCGGAGATCGAGCAGTTCAAGCGCGAGAAGGTCGCAGCGCGACGGCGCCGCAGGCGGCGGAGACGATCACCGACCAGGACCTGCTGCGCGAGGTGATGAACACCGTCGGCAAGGCCGGGCCGGCTCGGCGAGCAGGTCCGCTGCGTCGTCTCGGTCTCGATGCTGACCGAGGGCTGGGACACCAACACCGTCACCCACATCCTCGGCGTGCGCGCCTTCGGCACCCAGCTCCTCTGCGAGCAGGTCGTCGGCCGCGCGCTGCGCCGTCAGTCCTACGACCTGAACGAGGACGGCCTGTTCGACGTCGAATATGCCGACATCCTGGGCATCCCGTTCGACTTCACCGCCAAGCCGGTGGTCGCGAAGCCCGCAGCCGCCGAGCGAGACGGTCCGCGTCCACGCGGTCAAGCGAGCGCGACGCGCTCGAGATCCGCTTCCCGCGGGTCGAGGGCTACCGCTCGAGCTGCCCGACGAGCGCCTCGACGCCGAGTTCACCGACGACTCGCGCGCTCGAAGCTGACGCCCGAGCTGGTCGGCCCGTGCGAGGTGCTGCATGGAAGGCATCGTCGGCGAGGGCGTCGACGCTGGACCTCGAGTATCTGGAGGAGATGCGGCCAGCTCGACCTCGTATTCCATCTCGCCAAGCACCTGCTCTTCACGCAAGCTCCGCGATCCCGGCGAGCAGCCCAAGCTGCATCTCTTCGGCCAGCTCAAGCGCATCGTGCGGCAGTGGCTCGACGAGCGGCTACCTGGTCTGCAAGGGCGGCACCTATCCCGGCGCAGCTCGCTCTATCAGGAGATCGCCGACAAGGCGGCCGACCGGATCATCGGCGCCATCAGCCCGCGCCCACGGCGGCGAGAAGCGCGATCAAGGCGATCCTCGACCCCTACAACCCCGAGGGCTCGACGCCGTACGTCAACTTCACCACCAGCAAGACCGACCGCTGGCAGACCGCGCCCGACGCGCTGCCACGTCAACTGGGTGGTCTGCGACAGCGACTGGGAGGCCGAGTTCGCCCGGTCGTCGAGGCCCATCCGCGCGTGCGTCGCCTACGTCAAGAACCAGGGCCTCGGCTTCGAGGTGCCCTATCGCGACGGCGCGGAGCCGCGGCGCTACCTGCCCGACTTCATCGTGCAGGTCGACGACGGCACGGCGCCGAGCCGCTCAACCTGATCGTCGAGATCAAGGGCTTTCGCGGCGAGCGATGCGCAG
Organism: uncultured Alphaproteobacteria bacterium; assembly: GCA_963756905.1. Taxonomy (GTDB): domain Bacteria; phylum Pseudomonadota; class Alphaproteobacteria; order Geminicoccales; family Geminicoccaceae; genus DATAOG01. The sequence continues at coordinate 90,877 of CAVWPO010000028.1, read as the reverse complement.
CTGAAGGCCGAGACCATGCGCGACCTACTGGGTCCCCGGCGTCAACAGTCTCGGCACGTTCGGCCGCTGGGCCTTCGCCGAGTTCACGCGACGTGTTCGAGATCGAGCGCGGGCTTCGACCGCTGATCGCAAGCCTTCGTGACGAAGGCTGCGGCATGAGCAAGCCAGGCGAGCACGAGGGCGTCGGCACGCTCGCATCGGCAACCGCCGACGGACGTGTCGATTTCCTGACGCTCACGCCCTATGTTGGCGGCGCATCCGCCCCTTGCGAGTACGCCCGCTCATCTATCCCGAGCGTGTGCAGAAAGCCTGGGGCTTTTTTCGTGTCTGGGCCGGTCCCGTGAGGGTTCGCCGGATCGCGATCCTGATCGACGGCGGCTTCTTCGTCAGGCGCCTGCCGCGAGTCGTCGGGCAGAAGTTCTCGTCGAGACGCCAGCTCGTTGCCGAGACCGCGCGCATCCTCTGCAAGCGCCATGTTCAAAGGCTGATCGGCGAGCGCGAAGGATGTCGACAGCCGGTGGCTCGATCAGTCTCCGGCTGTTCTACTCGACGCACGCACCTATGACGGAATCTCGCATCACTCCGAACCTGACACCGGCGATCGAGTTCGCCCGAACGGATCAGGCCGGGTTTCGGGAAGCTCGTTCGCAAGCTCTTCGGCAAAAGCGCAAGTTCGCCCTGCGCCTGGGGGAGGTCACCGAGGAGTAGTGACTGGCAGATCTCGGCCCAGCTGACCGAGCGCCTGTTGAGACCAGGCACTGGCTCCAGCTCCTGGAAGCGCCGCTTCGGGCCGCCGACTTCGCGCGCGAACCGAGCCGAACTCGACTCAGGATCGCGAAGGGAACTGGAGCGGCTGGTCGTCGACTGGCGCGAGCTGCGGCGATGCCGATGTCGCGTCGGAGCTGCGTCGCAGCGGGTCGACATGCGGATCGGCCTCGACATCACCTCGATCACGCTGAAGACGCAGGCGGACACGATGATCCTCGTCACCGGCGACAGCGACTTCGTGCCCGCGGCCAAGCTGGCCCGCCGGGAAGGCGTCGAGTTCATCCTCGACCCGATGCGGCAGAGCATCGAAGACGACCTGCTCGAGCACATCGACGGTCTGGCGACTGTGCCGAGGCGGAGCGACTTCATCGACGAGCGCGCAGGAAGATCGACCATCGGCCACGCCAAAGAAATCCGATCCACATCGAGAGCCGCACGCCATGACGAGGCGAAGCGGCGTCGAGACATTACCGACGACCGGCGGAGCGCAACTATCCCGACCGGCCGAGCGGCGGAGCCGTTGCTCGGCTACGCCGACGCGACGCCGCATCCGCGCCGGCGAGAGCGCGCGCAATCCGCGACCTCGACCCGCAGCTGGTCTGGCGCGGCAAGGACGAGCAGGACTGGTCGGACCTCGTGGTCCACGCCCCGCCGCTCTACATCCAGGAGAAGGTCCATCCGAAGGTGCTCATCGAGGATTTGCGCGGCAGCCGCGAGTGGCGGTGAGGCGACAAGCAACACCAGCCGAGCACTCAACCCGACCTCTTCGCCGACTTCAACGGCCTGCCGACGACCGGAGGCGCGGCTCGAGTTCTACCAGCACGACCGAACTGGTCGAACCGGATGATCCTCGGCGACAGCCTGCAGGTGATGGCGAGCCTCGCCGAGCGCGAGGGCCTGCGCGGCCAGGTCCAGTGCATCTACATCGACCCGCCCTACGGCATCCGCTTCAACTCCAACTGGCAGGTCTCGACCAGCTCGCGCGACGTCAAGGACGGCAAGCTCGACCAGATCAGCCGCGAGCCCGAGCAGATCAAGGCCTTCAGCGACACCTGGAGAGATGGAATCCACTCCTATCTGACCTACCTGCGCGACCGGCTGACCGTCGCGCGTGAGCTCCTGAACGGAACGGCTCGGTTTTCGTGCAAATCGGAGATGAAAACGTTCATCGGGTGCGCGCTCTGATGGATGAAATTTTCGGCGATCAAAATTTTATTTCCACGGTTGAATTTATGACTACAACAAGTCACACATCGAAATGATCCTTTCGTCTATTGCAGATCAACATCGTGTGGTATGTGAAAGATGTTGAGAAAGCGACATTTAGAAACGTTTTAAAGAATAAAGAACGTTCTTCATCCGGACTCCTCATTTGCGCTGTATGAGGACAATTTTAACTAGCTCTCCGGAAGGCTCAGGGGGCTTGACTCGGAGCGCGTGAACGGCGATAGAGAACGAAGCAAGAACATTGCCCGGAGAGCGCCATGGCTGACGGATTGCTCCACGACCTGCCGCGGGATCTGCCAACCTTTCTCGAGCGTTTCGGCACCGATGAGGACTGTCGGGCCTATCTGGTACAGGCGCGTTGGCCCGCGGGCTTTGGCTGCACGGCCTGCGGCCACGACCAGGCCTACAGTCACAAGAAGCGGCTGATTGAGGAGTGCAGGGCTTGCGGCAAGCAGCACTCGATCCTCGCCGGCACCATCTTCGAGCAGACCAAGACCGGCCTGGCGCGCTGGTTTCTCGCGATCTATCTGGTCACGGCGAGCAAGGGCGGGATCTCGGCCATGGAGCTGCAGCGGCAGATGGGCTTGCCTGGCTCCCAGCGCCGACCTCGGTGGTCGGCGCGGAGCGGCAAGGGCAGCTACGGCACGGCTTGGGCGTGGCTGCACAAGATTCGGCGCGCCATGGTTGTGCCGGACCGCAAGCCGCTCAGCGAGCGGGTCGAGGCCGATGAGACCCTGGTCGGCGGCGCCCGGCCTGGCAAGCCCGGCCGCGGCGCCTCGGGCAAGACCGTGGTCGCGGGTGCGGTCGAGAGCCGGCGCGGCCAGCTGCGCGGCCGCCGGCTCGGCCGCCTGCGCCTGCAGGCGGTGGCCGATGCTTCGGCCAGCAGCCTGGTTGGCTTTCTCGGGCGGAACGTCGCAAGCCCCGCCCAAGTCGCCACCGACGGCTGGTCGGGCTATCGCGGGCTCGAGGCCGCGGGCTACGCCCACCAGCCGATCCCGCTCGCCCGGTCCTGGGGCGACGCCGCGCTCCGCCTGCCGGCCATCCACCTGGTCTTCGGGCTCGCCAAGCGCTGGCTGCTGGGCACCCACCATGGTGCGGTCAGCGCCAAGCACCTGCAAGCCTATCTCGACGAGTACGTCTTCCGCTTGTATGGGGCTATGGGTGTCAAGGGCTAAATTCGCGGCACTCCTTGTCGGGTCAATTTTCGTGGTGACGACAACGCGGCAGCCGTTGGGCAAATGATCCGAGGGGAGCTCGCCATCGGGCGCGGCTCGACGCGCCACGAGCTTGTATTCGGTCGATCCGTGTGGATTCGGACCATGATGCAGCCATGCGCATCGGCGGCGTAGCTCCGGGCGGCGGGTCCATGCTTCAACGCGGCCTGAAAACCAGCGGAAGGCTCGGATCACCGCCACCTCGGATCGTCATCGGCAGACCGCCGTACTTACGACGGCGGGCACCGAAACTGTCGGGTCGTCTTCGACACTCACGTCGCCGGACGCAGGACCACGCCCTCCGGTGCCTCACCAGTCGTCACCAGGCGCCACAGCGCGATGAGCAGCTTGCGCGCCAGGGCCACGATCATCGTCTTGCGGGTCCCGCCACGGGCATCTGCGGTGCGCGCTCGGTACCATTGCGCCAAGGCGCTGTCCCTTTGGAACAGCAGAAAGCGCCAAGCCAGCTGGATCATGCCGCGACGGACCCGGGCGCTACCCGCCTTGGCGAGCCCCTTGTCCCGTCGCCGCTTGCCACTCTCATCCGGCGCCCCGGTCAGGCCAGCAAAGCGTGCCACCGCCCTTCGATCGCGCAAGTCGCGCGAAAGGATCTCGTGGACCAGCATGTCTGCCGTCTCGAGGCCGAGCCCGATGACCCGCGCCAGCAGCCGCACCATCGCATGGGGTTCTGTGTCGGGCGTCGCCGCCAGCCGCACGAGGCGCGCGGCCTCGATGTCTTTGATCTGCTCTTTGACAACACAGAGACGCGCCATGTCCCGCCGCAGCTCGGCCAGCGTGTTGGGTGGCAAGGGCCCGTCCTCGGGCGTGCGAAGCGCGACGAGACGCTCGGCGGCCGCACGCAACGTCGGCTTGAACCCCCGCACGCCGAGGCGGGCCAAGCTGCCCTTCATTCGGTTCACGATCCGCGTGCGCTCACCCACCAGGGTCTGGTGCTCGCGGTTCGGCCGCTTGGCATCCTCAGTCTCGAGCGTCGGAATCGCCGCCATGCTGCAATGGTCGGGTTCGCCGCGCAACCAGCCAAGAAACGCGCGCTTGAGCAAGCTCGTGTCGAGACGGTCGGTCTTCGCCCGCCGGTGCTCACGCGACACGGCGACGCTCGTCGGATGGATGACCTGCGCCTCGACGCTCCGTGCCCGCAACCAGCGCGCCAACCAAAAGCCATCGCGGCCAGCCTCGTAGGCGACGGCGATCCGCGTGATCCTGCGGCCGGCCTTGGCCGCCTCGTCTTGCCAGCGCCGCAACAACGCGAGCAGCGCCGCCTCGTCCGGCGCGAGCTTCTTCAGGGGGTGGCGCTCGACGCCTGGAACGATCCCCGCGACGAGCCAACTCGACTGGCTCATCTCGACGACCGCGACGACGGTGCTATTCTGCTCGAAGGCGGCGAGGCATCTGCTCAAGTCGTTGCGCTGGGGCATGGCGCACTCCATCGGTTGCTGTCAGCGACGATCGTGCCATCTCCTCGCCGCCTGCCCCATAGCATCTTCAACCGACGGACCGCCAAGAGCATCGCCCACCGCTTCGCCCGCCTGATCGAGCAGGCCGTCCTCACCCAACCGACCACCTACCGCGCCATCACCCACGGCAGCGCCTGAATGTTACGGATAGCTAGTCAATTTTATTATTTCGCGAACACCTACGGATGAATCGAGTAAACTGCTGGTGTTCGGCGATCTCACATCGCGTTCTGGCGGAGATGCTGCACGTCGACCGTTTAAAGCCTTTGGTATTGAAGTCGTGCCGAAAACCGGAGGGTGGAAGACGAGTGCTGCTGGTTTGACCCGAACTCTACATGGCAAATCGTCTCGGGCAGAGAGGAAGCAACATATTCTATAAGCGTTACTACGCTGATTGGCCATTTTCACCCCTGGCCAATATATGGCTGGATACACAATCTGGTGGAACTCGGCGTAGAATCTAAGATTTACGTAGTCCAAACTCAACAGAAAGTGATAGAACGTTGCATTTTGATGGCCACCGATCCCGGCGATCTCGTTCTTGACCCAACCTGCGGCTCCGGCACCACCGCCTATGTCGCCGAGCAGTGGGGGCGGCGGTGGATCACCATCGACACCAGCCGGGTGGCACTGGCGCTCGCCCGGGCGCGGATCATGGGCGCGCGCTATCCCTACTATCTGCTCGCCGACAGCGAGGACGGGCGGCGCAAGGAGGCTGAGATCACCGGCAAGGTGCCGGCCGACGGCCCGACCTACGGCGACATCCGCCAGGGCTTTGTCTACGAGCGCGTGCCGCACATCACGCTGAAGTCGATCGCCAACAATGCCGAGATCGACGTCATCTGGGAGAAGTGGGAGGCGGTCTTGGGCCCGCTTCGCCTTCGGCTCAGTGAGGTGAGTGGTCAGTGGTCGGTGGTCAGTGGTCAGAAGGCGGCGATCGAGGAGTGGGAGGTTCCGCGCTCCAGGCCGGCGGACTGGCCACCAGCCACTGACCCACTGCTCACTCAGTTCTGGGAGGCGCGGATCGCGCGGCAGAAGGAGATCGACGGGTCGATCGCGCGCGCGGCCGATGTCGAGCTGCTCTACGACAAGCCCTACGCCGACAGCGGCAAGGTCCGGGTCGCCGGGCCGTTTACCGTCGAAAGCCTGTCGCCGCACCGGGTGATCCCGAGCGACGAGTACGAGGCGGGCGAGGAGGTCGAGGCTGCCGAAGGCGCTCGCCGGCGCAGATCGAAGCTGCCCTACGAGCGCGAGGGCGAGACCGATTTTTCGCAGGTCGTGCTCGAGCATCTGCGGACCGCGGGCGTGCAGCAGGCGCACAAGGAGGACCGCATCAGCTTCACGAGCCTCTCGCCCTGGCCGGGCGAGTATGTCGGCGCCGAGGGGCGGTTCGTGGAGGGGACGTCGGAAAAACGGGCGGCGATCCTGATCGGGCCCGAGTTCGGCACGATCTCGCGGCCGGACCTGATCGCCGCGGCGCGCGAGGCGGCGGAGGCGGGGTTCGACGTGCTGATCGCCTGCGGCTTCGCCTATGACGCCCATGCCTCGGAGTTCTCGCGGCTCGGGGCGCTGCCGGTGCTGCGCGCGCGCATGAACCCCGATCTGCACATGGCGGACGAGCTCAAGAACACCGGCGCCGGCAACCTGTTCGTCGTGTTCGGCGAGCCGGATGTGGAGGTGGTTGGTGGGCAGTGGCTGGTGGCCAGTGGTGGAAGGATGGTGGTGGCGTATGAGCGCCTTGCGCAGCTATCGGGACTTGGAAGTCTGGAGGCGATCAATCGACTTGGTGGAAGCGATCTACCGCGCCTCAAGCGCCTGGCCCGCGGACGAGAGGTTCGGGCTGACCAGCCAGATCCGGCGGGCGGCGGTCTCGGTGCCGTCGAACGTCGCGGAGGGAGCGGCGCGGCGGGGGACGCGGGAGTTTCTCCAGTTCCTCGGCATCGCCAAGGGCTCGCTGGCGGAGGTCGAGACGCAGCTGATCCTGGCCGGGCGGCTGGGCTATCTGCCGGCGGCAGCGGGAGAGAGCCTGCTGGCGTCGGCGGCGGAGATCGGGCGCATGCTCGCGGGGCTGACGAAGGCGCTGGGGACGAAGGGGTGAGAAAGTGGTGGGCAGTGGTCAGTGGCTGGTGGTCGGTTGGGGCCCGAGAGGTCGAGGCGATCGAGGCGCTGAGGCCGGGCGATTTCCCGCTCCAACTGACCACTGACCACTACTGCACAAGTCACCATCCACGGCGTGGATGTCTTCAACCCGCAGACCGGCGAGGTGCGCTCGGCGCGGCGACCGACGGCATCGCCTGCTGGTTCATCGACACCGACTACAACGAGGAGAGCTTCTTCGTCCGCCACGCCTACTTCCTCGGCGCGCAACGACCCCTACAAGGCGCTCAAGACGACGCTCAAGGCCGAGATCGACGAGGAGGCCTGGGCGACGCTCAACAGCGACACCTCGCGCCCGTTCGACAAGCCCGCGACCGGCCGCATCGCGGTCAAGGTCATCAACCACCTCGGCGACGAGGTGATGAAGGTGTTCAGGTGTCGAGCGTCGATGGACTTCCGCATCGCCGACACCTTCACCGACAGCCTCGCGCGGCTGACCGGCGAGGAGCAGAAGGCCGTCAAGACCACGGCCTTCGACCTGCAGATGAACCCGGCGCAGCCCGGGGCTGAGCTTCCACAAGCTCGACAAGGCCAAGGACAAGAACTTCTGGTCGGTGCGGGTGAGCAGCGACATCCGGCTGATCGTGCACAGGACCGAGCACGAGCCTGCTGCTCTGCTACGTCGACCATCACGACAAGGCCTACGCCTGGGCGGAGCGGCGGAAGCTCGAGACGCATCCGACGACCGGCGCGGCGCAGCTGGTCGAGATCCGCGAGACGGTCGAGGAGGTCGTCGTGCCGATCTACGTCGAGGCGCCGGCGCCGCCGGCCGAGCCGCCAAGCCGCCGCTGTTCGCCGCATCGTCGGACGACGAGCTGCTCGGCTACGGCGTGCCGGCGGAGTGGCTCGAGCGACGTGCGCGCAGGCGACGAGGACGCGCTGCTTCGCGCTCGCCGACCATCTGCCGCGGAGGCGGCGGAGGCGCTGCTCGAGCTCGCGACCGGCGGCGACGCCGCAGGCCGCCGGCGGCGCTGCCGGCGACGCCGACCCGTTCGCGCATCCCGACGCGCAGCGCCGCTTCCGGGTCATGGCGAACGTCGAGGAGCTGGAGCGGGCGCTCGACTACCCGTGGGAGAAGTGGACCGTCTTCCTGCACCCGGCGCAGCGGCGAGCTGGTCGAGCGCGACTACGGCGGCCCGGCGCGCGTCGCCGGCTCGGCCGGCACCGGCAAGACCATCGTCGCCCTGCACCGCGCCGTCCACCTCGCCCGCGCGAACCCGAGGCCGCGTGCTGCTCGACGACGTTCTCGCGACGCTCTGGCGAACGCGCTGCGCGACCAAGCTGAAGCGGCTGATCGGCAACGAGCCGCGCCTCGCGCGAGCGGATCGAGGTGCATTCGATCGACGCGCATCGGCCAGCGGCTGTACGAGCTGCACTTCGGGCGCGGCCCGACGTCGCCTCGGCCGCGCATGATCGAGAGCGCGCTGGTCGGCGCGGCCAGCGAGCTGCGGCGAGGCACAGGTTCAGCCGCGCGGTTCCTGCTGACGGAGTGGGAGCAGTCGTCGACGCCTGGCAGCTCGAGACCTGGGAGGCCTATCGCGACGTCGCGCGGCTCGGCCGCAAGACGCGGCTGCGGCGGCAAGCAGCGGGCGGTGCTCTGGGCGATCTTCGAGCGCGTCCGCGACGCATCTGCATGAGCGCAAGGCTCATGACCTGGGCCGAGCATGTTCGGGCGGCTGACGGCGCACGTCGCGGCGCAGGCGGACAACGCCGTTCGACTTCGTCGTCGTCGACGAGGCGCAGGACCTCGGCGTCGCCGCAGCTGCGCTTCCTCGCGGCGCTGGCGGCCGGACGGCCCGAACGGCGCTGTTCTTCGCCGGCGATCTCGGCCAGCGGATCTTCCAGCAGCCGTTCTCCTGGAAGGCGCTCGGCGTCGACGTCCGCGGGCGGTCGCGACGCTGCAGGTCAACTACCGGACGTCGCACCAGATCCGCCGCAGCGCCGACCGGCTGCTGCCGCGGCAGATCCGGGACGTCGACGGCATACGAGGACAGCCGCGCCGGCACGATCTCGGTGTTCAACGGGCCCGAGCCGGTCATCCGCACTTCGAGGACGAGGCGGGCGAGATCGCCTTCGTCGGCGAGTGGCTCGCGATCGGTGCTCGACGGCGGCGTGCGCCCGGAGGAGGTCGGCGTCTTCGTGCGTTCGGAGGCAGCAACTTTCGAGGGCCCGACGCGCGGTGAAGGCGGCCGCGCAGGAGGCCGCTCGACGCTCACGGACAGGCCGCAGGCGGAAGGCGGACGGGTTCTGATCGGCACGATGCATCTGGCCAAGGGGCTGGAGTTCAGGGCGGTCGCCGTGATGGCCTGCGACGACGACGTCATGCCGCTGCCAGGCGCGGATCGAGCAGGCCAGCGACGAAGCGGACCTTGACGAGGTCTACGACACCGAGCGCCATCTCCTCTACGTCGCCTGCACCCGGGCGCGAGACCAGTGCTGGTGACCGGGGTCGCGCCGGCGCTCGGAGTTCCTCGGGGACCTGGGATCGCCTCGATGATCTCGCGCGCGGCCGCGGCTCAGACCGCGCGCACGCGCGCGTAGGACCCCGGCGCGTCCTCGAGCGCCGGCAGCTGGCCGTCGCCCGGCTGGCGGGCCGGCACCAGGGCGCCCGAATGGCGGGCGTTCCACTCCTGCCAGTGCGGCCACCAGCTGCCCGGGTGGTGGCTCGCCGCGGCGAGCCAGGCCTGGGGATCGGGGGGCAGCTCGGGGTGGGTCCAGAAACCGTACTTCTGGACCGAGGCCGGGTTGACCACGCCCGCGATGTGGCTCGGGCCCTCAATCTGGAAATCCAGATCGGGCAACTGCTTGCATTCCTTGGGCATCATCACCGCTCAGCCATGCAGCGACCAGATTGGCACGCTGGTGACGCGAAACAGGGGTTTCTCCTTCTTCTCGCCGGTCACGAACTGTGCGACGCCAAGCGCCTGCGCGGCGGCGATGTGGATGGCGTCCATGGCCGCAAGTCCATGCTCCGTGGCTATGGCTCGCGCGGAATCGATGAGCGCCTGGCTCATGGTGGCCCACCGCCCGACGCCTTGGAAGAAGCGCTCGTAAAAGGCCACTTCCGCTTGGTGTTTGTTGTAGACCGCCTTGGGCAGCACCTCGAGGCGCAGGAAATCGCTCGCGGCAAACTCGCGGGCCGCATCATCGAGCACCGCAAGCGCCCGGCTCGCTTCGGCGGAGCGGCCACGGGCCGCAGCGATCAGCACGCCGGCGTCGACATAGGTAAGCACGGCTTCAGCCGCCTAACCGACCCCGCCCCGACGGTCGGCCACTTCCTTCCCGATCGACTCCCAGGACAGCAGCGGTTCGCCCGATTCGATGATTTCCGCGCGCAATCGGCGCAGATCGGCGCCGAGAGGCGTCCGCGCCGGCTCATAGGCGGGATCGCGCGCGGCGGCAGCGGCGGCCTCCGGCGTCGTTGCGACCCCCGTTGCCTTGGCCTTCCGCGAGCGCGGGGTTTTGGGGGCGGCTCGCGTCGCGCGCTGTGCCATGGTTCGTCCTCCAGCTACGAATTCACGTCGGTGCGATGGCACCAGCCCGGGGATCGGCGACCAGCTCCGCGTGGGTCCCGAAGCCCTATTTCTGGACCGAGGGCCGGTTGACCACGCCCGCGATGCGGCCCGCCGGCGCACCGGCGGCCGCCGACCGCCTCACAGCTTGCCGACCAGCACCCCGAGCACGCCCAGGACCGCCACCAGGAGCGCGGCCAGGAAGCCGTTCATCCAGAACGTCAGCCGGTTGATGGCGCGCATCACCTCGGTCCGGCTGTCGGCAATCTGCGCGCGCAGACTGCCAAAGTCCCGGGCCAGCTCCTGGCGGACGGCGCTGATCTCCTGGCGGACGGCGCCGATCTGCTCGGCCAGCTTCTTCCTGACCAGTGCCACCTGCTCGCCGACGTAGTCCCGGGTGGCGACCTTCAGGGTCACCTCGCCCGCGACGACCTCGACCACGCCGGTGGCCTGCTGGTGGGTGAAGCCAGCCTCCTCCAGGCGTCGGATCGCGTGCGCGGCGTTCATCCAGGCCTGCTCCTCCCGGCCCTGCCAGCATCTCGTCTAACACGAAATCGGCAGCGCCACGCCAGGCAACCCGCCCAAGGCGGTTGCCGGGCGCGACCCGCGGCGGCCGCGGCTCAGACCGCGCGCACGCGCGCGTAGGATCCCGGCGCGTCCTCGAGCGCCGGCAGCTGGCCGTCGCCCGGCTGGCGGGCCGGCACCAGCGCGCCCGAATGGCGGGCGTTCCACTCCTGCCAGTGCGGCCACCAGCTGCCCGGGTGGTGGGTCGCCGCGGCGAGCCAGGCCTGGGGATCGGGCGGCAGCTCGGGGTGGGTCCAGAAGCCGTATTTCTGGACCGAGGGCGGGTTGACCACGCCCGCGATGTGGCCCGAGCCCGCGAGCACGAAGGTGGTCTCGCCGCCATAGAGCTGGGTCGCCCGGTAGGTCGAGGCCCAGGGTGCGATGTGGTCCTCGCGGGTCGAGAGGATGTAGACCGGCAGGCGGATCCTGCGCAGGTCGATCGGCACGCCCGCGAGCCTGATGCCGCCCGGCACCACCAGCTGGTTCTCCTGGTAGAACTTGCGCAGATAGAAGCTGTGCATGGCGTAGGGCATGCGCGTGCTGTCGGAGTTCCAGTAGAGCAGGTCGAACGGGAACGGCTCCTTGCCCAAAAGGTAGTTGTTGACCACGAACGACCAGATCAGATCGTTGGCGCGCAGCATGTTGAAGGTGGTCGCCATGTGGCGGCCGTCGAGATAGCCGCGCTCGGCCATCATCCTGTCCATGGCGGCCAGCTGCTCCTCGTCGATGAAGACGCCGAGCTCGCCCGGCTGCTCGAAGTCGACCAGGCTCGCGAAGAAGGTCGCGGCCTGGATCCGCTGGTCGCGCTTCGTCGCGAGATAAGCGAGCATCGCCGCCAGCAGGGTGCCGCCCAGGCAGTAGCCGATCACGGTCGATTCGGTCTCGCCGGTCGCCTTGGCCATCGCGTCGAGCGCCGCCAGCGGCCCCTCGACCATGTAGTCCTCGAAGGTCTTCTGGTGCAGCTCCTCGCCGGGATTGACCCAGGAGATCACGAACACGGTGAAGCCCTGGTCGACCGCGTACTTGATGAAGCTGTTCTTGGGCTGGAGGTCCAGGATGTAGTATTTGTTGATCCAGGGCGGGATGATCAGCAACGGGCGCGCGTGGACTTCCGCGGTGGTCGGCGCGTACTGGATCAGCTGCATGAGGTCGGTCTGGAAGACGACCTTGCCGGGGGTCAGCGCGAGGTTGCAGCCAAGCGCGAAGGCGTCGAGGTCGGTCATCCGGATCGCGAGCTTGCCGTCGCCGCGGGCGAGGTCGTCCAGGAGATTGTTGAGGCCGCGCAGAAGGTTCTCGCCGCCGGTCTCGAGCGTCGCGCGCAGGACCTCGGGGTTGGTCGCGACGAAGTTGGAGGGCGCCATGGCGTCGACGAACTGGCGGGTATAGAAGTCGATCTTCTGGCGGCTCTTGGCGTCGAGGCCGTCGAGCTGGTTGACCGTGCCGACCAGCCAGCGCGCGGTCAGCAGATAGGACTGCTTGATGAAGTCGAACAGCGCGTGATCGTCCCAGGCGGGGTCGCGGAAGCGGCGATCGCCCTGCTCGGGCTCGGCGACCGGGGCCGCCGGCTGGCCGAGCAGGCGCCGGCCCGTGCTCTGCCAGAGCCGGAGGTAGTCCTGCCACAGCGCGAGCTGGGCCTGGACCAGGCGGGCGGGGTCGGCCATCAGGCGCGCGGTCAGCTCGAGCAGGGTCGGGCGCAGGTTGAGGGGATCGGTGCTGCGATCGGCGCCGTTGCCGGCGTAGCGCCGCTCGGCCAGCACATGCATGAGCTTCTGGCTCTTGTCGGCGATCTCGGCCAGGACCTGGCCGATCGGCTCCGGATCAGCCGGCGTTTCCTGTTGCTTGGCCATCGGGCGTTCCCTTATGCTTTTCTGGTCCGGGTTCCGGCGCGGAGCCCGGAGGATCGTCGGGTCACCGTTCGGGTCATCGAGCAGGCGTCATCATTCGGGTCATCGGGATGTCGGGTCGCGTCCGTGCGTACAAGCCAAGCCTCCGACCTGGGCCCTGAGCGGCACTCCGGCGGCCGGTCGGCTGGTCCCGCGCCCGCCGGCGCCGGATCTTGTAGACGATCCGGCGCGGCCAGCCAACGGGGGGCCGCGGCGGGCCATGGCCGCCCGGCTCCGGCCCGGGGCGCGCCGCCGGCGCTCCTGCTCGCGGGCCTTGTCGCACTCGTGGGTTGCCAAAGCGTTGACGGTCATAGGAGCGGCCGACGGTCCGGGCGGCGCCGCCGATCAGGGATCGGGCCCCGGGGCGACGGCAGCGACAGCCGATCAGATAGATGCGGCGCCGGCCGCGACCAGCGCCAACGGCTACCCGAGCCTGCATACCGTGCCGCCGCGGCCGCGGCTCACCTACGATGTCGAGCAGCGGCGCGCGATCGTCGATGGCCTGATCGCGGATCGGGAGAACGCCCGCTACACCGACGAGGTCGTGCGCTACCGGACCGGCCGGAGCAGCCTGCCGCCGCCGCCGGCGCCGCCCGTGGTCGCGGCCGCCGAGGCGCAGACGCCGGCCGGACCGGGCGGGAGCGCGCCGGATGGGGCGGCGCCGGCGGCACCCGGGGCCGCCGCCGGCCGCGTCTATCAGGACGAGCCGAACAACAACAGTCCCCTGGGCGGTTTCGTCGACGACCTGGAGCGCGGCACGGCGGACCAGCCGCCGCCGGCCGCCGGGTCGGACGCCGCGGGGCAAAAGCCCGCCGCCGGTGGCGGCTGGTTCGGCTGGCTGCGCCAGCTGTTCGGGCAGGCGGATGCGGCGGCGCCACAGCCGTCCGCGGCCGCCAAGCCCGCCGCCGGCCAGCCGCCGCCGGCCCGCCCGCCGCCGACCCGGCGCTGGCTGCGATGCCGGCCGCGGTGCTGGCGGCGGCGCCTGCCGCGCCGGCCGCCGGCCAGGCGCCGCCCGATGCCGAGGCGGCGCTGGGCGCGCTGCTGGCGGCGAGCGTGGCCGAGGTCCAGCCGGCGATGGCGGCCGCGGGGGCCGACTCGGGCGCCGGCGTGTCGGATGCCGTGAGCGCGGGCGCGGCGCTCGTCGATCGGCCCGGAGCGGCGGCCGGCGCGGCGCCCGACCCGGCGCGGGCGGCCCCTGCGCTGCGGACCGCCGCCGGCCCGCTGCGGACCGCCGCTGGCGACGAGGTCGAGCAGGCCCCCCCGGCGAGTGGCGGCAGCGCGCCATCCCGGCTGCCGCCGGGGGACGTCGGCATCGCGATCGGCGACGACGGGGTCGCGATCGAGGGCGGGGCGCCTGCGGCTGTCGCGCCCGCGCCGGCCGCCGGGCCCGCGCCGGCCGCCGAACCCGCCCCCGCCGCCGGGCCCGCCCCCGAACCAGCCCATGCCGGCACGTCCACGGCCAGGACCGCGGCGGCTGGCCCGGCCACCGCCGGCAGGCTGGTCGGCAGGGTCCCCTTCGCGCCGGCATCGGCGGCCCTGCCGGCGGGCAGCGACCCGCTGCTGGCGCGGGTGCTGGCAGCCGCGCGGGCGCAGGGTGCAAAGATCCGGATCGTGGGCGAGGCCGCGGCCGGGGCCGGCGCGCTGGCGCTGGATCGGGCGCGGGCGGTGGCGCTGGCGCTGGTCCGCCTGGGCGCCGGGGCGCAGGAGCTGGAGATGACGCTTGCCCGCCACGCGACCGGCGACCAGGCGAGCCTGCTGCTGGCGACGGCGCCGCGCTGAGCGCGCGAGCACGCGAGGGCGCATTGGCGGCAGAAGGCCCGGGCTTCGATCCGGCGGCAGTTGAGGCGAAAGGTGCCATGAGGCAGCCGCAGTTCCACCGCATCCGGCGCTTGCCGCCCTACGTGTTCAGCGAGGTCAACGCGATGAAGGCGGCGGCGCGCGCCGCCGGCCACGACATCATCGACCTCGGCATGGGCAACCCGGACAGCCCGACGCCCGCGGCGATCGTCGAGAAGCTGGTCGAGGCGGTGCGCAATCCGCGCACCCATCGCTACTCGACCTCGCGCGGCATCCCGGGGCTGCGCCGGGCGCACGCCGCCTACTACGAGCGCCGGTTCGGGGTGGCGCTCGACCCCGAGACCGAGATCGTGGTCACGCTCGGCTCCAAGGAGGGCCTCGCCAACCTCGCCCAGGCGATCACGGCGCCGGGCGACGTGATCCTGGTGCCCAACCCGAGCTATCCGATCCACCCCTACGGCTTCATCATCGCGGGTGCGGCGATCCGGCACGTGCCGATCACCCCGATCGGCAATCTGATGAGCGAGCTCGCGCGCGCGACCGAGCACTCGGTGCCGCAGCCGACCGCGATCGTGCTCAATTTCCCGTCCAACCCGACCGCGCAGGTGGTGGGCCTCGATTTCTACAAGGAGGTGGTGGCGTTCGCGCGCCGCCACGAGATCTTCATCCTCTCGGACCTCGCCTACGCCGAGATCTTCTTCGAGGACGCGCCGCCGCCCTCGATCCTCGAGGTCCCGGGCGCCCGGGAGCTGGCAGTCGAGTTCACCTCGATGAGCAAGACCTACAGCATGCCCGGCTGGCGGATCGGCTTTGCCGCCGGCAACCGGGCGCTGATCGGGGCGCTGGCGAGGATCAAGTCCTATCTCGACTATGGCGCCTTCACGCCGATCCAGGTCGCCGCGACCGCGGCGCTGAACGGGCCGCAGGACTGCGTGGCGGCGACCCGCCAGCGCTATCGGGAGCGCCGCGACGTGCTGGTCGAGGGCCTGGCCGCGGCCGGCTGGCCGGTGCCGGCGCCGCCGGCCACCATGTTCGTCTGGGCGCCCCTGCCCGAGGCCTATCGCGAGCTGGGCTCGCTCGCGTTCAGCAAGCTCCTGCTCGAGCAGGCGCGGGTCGCGGTCTCGCCCGGGATCGGCTTTGGCGAGTACGGCGAGGGCTACGTCCGGCTCGCCCTGGTCGAGAACCGGCAGCGGATCCGCCAGGCGGCGCGCAACATCAAGGCGTTCCTCGCCCGCCCGCCGGCCGCGGACGACGTGGAAGCCATGGGGGCCGAGGTCCAGCTCGCCCCGCCGCGGGCGGTGGCCTGAACCCCATGGCCGAGCCGCTGCGTCTGGGCATCGCCGGGCTCGGCACCGTCGGCAGCGCGGTGTTGCGCCTGCTCGAGCAGAACGGCGCCCTGGTGGCGCTGCGCGCCGGCCGCGAGCTGCGGGTGGTGGCGGTCTCGGCGCGCGACCGGCAGCGCGAGCGCGGGGTCGCGACCGGGCGCTACCGCTGGCACGACGACCCGCTGGCGCTGGCCGCCGACCCGGAGGTCGATCTGGTGGTCGAGCTGATCGGCGGCGAGGGCGGCGCGGCGCTGGCGCTCTGCCGGGCGGCGCTCGGGGCCGGCAAGCCGGTGGTGACCGCCAACAAGGCGCTGCTCGCCCGGCACGGCGCCGAGCTCGCCCGCCTGGCCGAGGCGCAGCGGGTGACGATCGGCTTCGAGGCCGCGGTCGCGGGCGGCATCCCGATCGTCAAGACCTTGCGCGAGGGCCTGGCCGGCAACCGGATCCGGCGCGTCTATGGCATCCTGAACGGCACCTGCAACTATATCCTGACGACCATGCGCGAGAGCGGGCGCGATTTCGAGGGCGTGCTCCAGGAGGCACAGGCGCTGGGCTACGCCGAGGCCGACCCGAGCTTCGACATCGACGGCATCGACGCCGCCCACAAGCTCGCCCTGCTGGCGGCCCTGGCGTTCGGCTGCGCGCCCGCGACCGCTTCGGTCTACACCGAGGGCATCCGGCACGTCTCGCCGCTCGACATCGCGTTCGCGAGCGAGATGGGCTATCGGATCAAGCTCCTGGGCGTCGCGCGGCTGACCGACCACGGCCTCGAGCAGCGGGTGCACCCCAGCATGGTCCGGATCGGGACCCCGATCAGCCAGGTCGAGGGCGTGTTCAACGCCGTGGTCGCCGAGGGCGATCAGGTGGGCTCCACGCTCTACTCCGGCCGCGGCGCCGGCGGCGGCCCGACCGCCTCGGCGGTGGTCGCCGACCTCGTCGATCTCGCCAAGGGCGCCTGCCCGCCGGTCTTCGGGGTGCCGAGCGCGCGGCTCGAAGGGTTGCCGGCGGCGCCGATGGACCGGCACTACGGCGCCTATTATTTTCGCCTCATGGTGGTGGACAAGCCGGGCGTGATGGCCGACGTTGCCGCCTGCCTGCGCGACCACGAGGTCTCGATCGAGGCGTTGATCCAGCGGGCCCGCAATCCGGGCGAGCCGGTGCCGATCGTGTTGACCACCCACGAGACCGCGGAGGCGCAGATGACCGGCGCGCTGGCCGGGATCGGAGCGCTCGGCGCGGTGCTGGAGCCGCCCCGGATGATCCGGATCGAGTCGCTATAGGCGATCGGCGCGACGCGCGCCGGGGGTAGGCGATCGGCGCGGCGCGCCGGGGCAGGCGATCGGCGCGGCGCGCCTCGGGGGGCGAGCCGGGTCTGGGCGAGGGGAGAGCGGACGATGGCGGACGAGATTCGGCTTCAGGATCGCAACCTCGCGCTCGAGGCGGTGCGGGTGACCGAGCGCGCGGCGATCGCGAGCGCGATCTGGATGGGCCGGGGCGACGAGCACGCCGCCGACCAGGCCGCGGTCGACGCGATGCGCCAGGCGCTCAACGTGCTCGACATCGAGGGCACGGTGGTGATCGGCGAGGGCGAGCGCGACGAGGCGCCGATGCTCTACATCGGCGAGCGGGTCGGCTCGGGCCGCGGGCCCAAGATCGACATCGCCCTCGACCCGCTCGAGGGCACCACGATCACCGCGACCGGCGGCCCGAACGCGATCGCCTGCCTGGCCATGGCCGGCGCCGGCGGCTTTTTGAATGCGCCCGACACCTACATGGACAAGATCGCGGTCGGCGGCGGCCTGCCCGAGCAGCTGATCGACATCACCGCCCCGCCCCGGGAGAACCTCGCCAACCTCGCCCGGGCCAAGCAGGTCGAGATCGGTGATCTCGTGGTCCTGATCCTCGACCGGCCGCGCCACCAGGAGCTGATCGCCAAGGTCCGCGAGGCGGGCGCCCGCATCCGCCTGATCCGGGACGGCGACGTCGCCGGCGTGATCGCGACCGCCCGGCCCGACAGCGGGATCGACATCTACCTCGGCATCGGCGGCGCGCCCGAGGGCGTGCTGGCGGCGGCCGCGCTGCGCTCGATCGGCGGCCAGATGCAGGGCCGGCTGCATTTCCGCAACGACGACGAGCGGGTCCGCGCCGGCCGCATGGGGATCACCGATCTGGCCCGGGTGTACGATCTCCACGACCTCGCCCGCGGCGACGTCATGTTCGCCGCGACCGGCGTCACCGACGGCACGATGCTGGCCGGCGTGCGGCGGTTTCCGGGCGGCGTGATCACGGAATCGATCGTCATGCGCTCCAAGACCGGCACCGTGCGGATCGTCCTGACCGAGCACTATCTGCACCGCAAGAGCGAGGTGGTCGCGGGCTTCGTCGCCTGAGGGCGGTTCAGGCGATGAGCCTGGCGCCGGCGGTCGAGCGCTCGATCAGCGGGCGCTGCTGGCGCTGGCGCGAGCACGACGCCGCGCAGGCGCTGGCGATCTGCCAGCGGATCGACCTGCCCGAGGTGGTCGGCCGGATCCTCGCCGGCCGCGGCGTCGGCGCCGAGGGCGCACCCGCGTTCATGGCGCCGCGCCTGCGCGAGGCGCTGCCCGATCCGTCGCATCTCCACGACCTCGACCTCGCGGTCGAGCGCCTGGCCGAGGCCGTGCAGGCGGGCGAGCCGGTCGGGCTGCTCGGCGACTACGACGTCGACGGCGCGACCTCGGTGGCGCTGCTCGCGCGCTATCTGCGCGCGGTCGGGGGCGAGGCGCGGATCGACGTGCCCGATCGCCTCGAGGAGGGCTACGGCCCCAACCCCAAGGCGCTGGAGCGCCTGGCGGCCGAGGGCTGCCGGCTGGTCGCGACCCTGGATTCCGGCACCACCGCGTTCGCCGCCCTGGCGGTTGCCGCCGAGCGCGGCCAGCAGGTGATCGTGGTCGACCACCACGCGGCCGAGCCCCGCCTGCCGCCGGCGCTCGCGGTCGTCAATCCGAACCGCGCCGATCAGGTGACCTCGATGGGCGAGCTGGCGGCGGTCGGGGTCACGTTCCTCCTGGTGGTGGCGCTCAACCGGCGCCTGCGCGCGCGCGGTCACTTCGCGCGGCGGGCGGAGCCCGACCTGCGCCGCTGGCTCGACCTCGTGGCGCTCGGCACGGTCTGCGACGTGGTGCCGCTCGCCGGCCTCAACCGGGCGCTCGTCTGCCAGGGCCTCAAGGTCGCCGCCGGGCGCGGCAACCCGGGTCTGGCGGCGCTCGCGGCCGCGGCCGGGCTGAACGGGCCGCCCTCCGCGGAGCACTTCGGTTTCGTGCTGGGGCCCCGGATCAACGCCGGCGGCCGCACCGGCTGCTCGCGGCTCGCGGCCGACCTGCTGCTCGCCGAGACGCCGGATGCGATCGCGGCGATCGTCGCGCGCATGGAGCATCTGAACCAGGAGCGCCGCGCGAGCGAGCGGCGCGTGCTCGCGGCCGCGGAGCGCCAGCTTGCCCCGGCGCTGGCGGCGGGGCGGCCGCTGCTTTTGGTCGCGGGCGAGGACTGGTCGCCGGGGGTGGTCGGCCTCGTGGCCTCGCGCCTGGTCGAGCGCCACCACCGCCCGGCGGTCGTGATCGGTCTTGCGGGCGCGCTCGGCAAGGGCTCCGGGCGCTCGGTCGCGGGCTTCGATCTCGGCGCCGCGGTGATCGCCGCCCGCCAGGCCGGGCTGCTGCTCGAGGGCGGCGGCCATCCGATGGCGGCCGGCCTGACGGTGCGCGCCGACCGGCTGGACGATCTGGCGGGCTTCCTCGGCGAGCGCCTGGCGCAGGCGCTCGGGCCGGGCCTGCCGCCGGCGCCGGATCTGGCGCTCGATGGCGCGCTCCAGGTGACCGCGCTGTCGCCGGGGCTGGCCCTGCGCCTGAGCGCGCTCGGGCCCTACGGCCGCGGCAACCCCGAGCCGCGCTTCATGCTGCCGGAGGCGCAAAGCTTCGAGGTCCGCCGGATCGGCGATGGCCATCTCGACTGCTGGCTGCGGGACGCCGCCGGCGGCCGCGTGCGCGCGGTGGCCTTCCGGGCCGCCGGGCAGGCGCTGGGCGAGGCGCTGCTGACGGCCGCCGGCGCTCCCCTCCACCTCGCCGGCACGCTCAAGCTGGACGCCTGGCAGGGCCGGCCGCGGGTCAGCTTCCGGATCGAGGACGCGGCCCGCTGCGGCTGAGCGCGCGCGCATCGGCCGCGGCCCGGCGCCGGCGCGTCGGCTTGCTTTTCCCGACCGCGGCGGCTAAACGCTGCCGCCACGTCCCCATCGTCTAGAGGTTAGGACGCCGCCCTTTCAAGGCGGAAACGGGGGTTCAATTCCCCCTGGGGACGCCAACCATCTGTGCCTTAAGAGGCGGTTCGCCGACGGTGACCTGTGCGATGCTCGACCGCCTGAAGGGGCTCGCCCGCGCCCGCCTGGTCCGCAACATCCTGGCGCTCTACAGCGTGCGGGCGGTCGAGCAGGTGCTGCCGCTGATCGTGCTGCCCTACCTCGCCCGGGTGCTCGGGCCGGCGGGCTGGGGGGTGTTCGCGATCGCCCAGGCGTTCGCGATGTACGGCATCGTCACCGTCGAATACGGCTTCAGCTTCTCGGGGACGCGCGCGGTCGCGAGCGCCCGCGATCAGGGGGCGCAGCTGGCCGATCTGGTCAGCGGCGCCTTCGTCGCCCAGCTCGTGCTGGCGGCGGTCGTGACCCTGGCTGCGGTCGTGGTGCGCCTGGTCGTGCCGGTGTTCGAGGACCAGCCGTCGCTGGTCTGGGCCGGGCTCGCCTTCGCCATCCTGCAGGGCTTCAATCCGGTCTGGTACTTCACCGGCCAGGAGCGGATCCCCCTGATCGGGGCGATCACGGTTGGCGCCAAGATCGCGGCCACGCTCGCGATCTTCGCGCTCGTGCGCGGCCCCGCCGACAGCTGGCTGGTGCTCGCCTGCTACGCCGGCGGCTCGCTGCTGGCGACCGCGGCCGGCTACATCCTGATGCTGCGCGAGGTCCGACCGGGCCGGCTCAGCTTCGGTCTGGTCGGCCGCACGCTCCGGCTGGGTGCCAGCATGTTCGTGATGCGGATCGCGCTGATGATGCACACCGCCGGCAACGTCTTCCTGCTCGGTCTGCTGGTGGCGCCCCACCAGGTCGCGTTCTTCGCCGCCGGCGAGAAGCTCTGCCGGCCGGTCGCCTGGCTGTTGCAGCCGATCAACACCGCCCTGCTGCCGCGCCTGTCGCACCTGGTCGGCGCCAGTCCGGACGAGGCCCGGCAGCTGGCCGCGCTGACCCTGTTCCTGCAGGGCGCGACCGGCATCCTGCTCGGCCTGACGATCGGCCTGTTCGCGCCCTGGCTGGTCGATCTGATGTTCGGCGACGAGTTCACGGCCGCGACCCCGGTGCTGCGCGTGATGGCCGCGATCATCCCGCTGATGGTGCTGAACGGCGCGCTGGTCACCCAATGGATGATCCCGCACGGCCTCGACCGTCTCCTGAACACCGTGGTGATCGCCAGCACCGCCCTCAACCTCGCCCTGGCCCTGATCCTGGCGCCCCGGTTCGGGGCCCTGGGCATGGCCTGGGTGACGGTGGGCGCCGAGACCTTCATCCTGACCGGCCTGGTCTGGAGCCTCCGCCACAGCGGGATCAAGCCGATCGGCCGGGGGATCCTGCGGCAGGGCTTCATGGCCCTGGTGGCGGAACGGCGCTGACCAGGCCGCGGACTGCGGGCGGCCGGTTGCCCGATTGCCATCGGCAGGCTTCTCAAGGTAACCTCAAGTTAAGCCGGAGCGTCAAACCTGAGCCATCGGAGATGCGGGGGCGCGACGCCGCCCCACGCCAGGCACTCGAGGAAGCGCGGAACTCAGGATGAACCGGATCGGTCCGAAGCTCACTCTCGGCATCCCCGTGTACAATGGCGCCGCCTATCTGGCGCAGCTGTTCGACTGCCTGCGCACCCAGACCTTCATCGACTACGAGGCGATCATCTCGGACAACGCCTCGACCGACGGGACCGAGCAGATCTGCCGGCGGATGACCGCCGCCGACGCGCGTTTCCGGTACGAGCGCAACGCCGCCAACATCGGCGCGGCGCCCAACTTCAACGGCGTGTTCGAGCAGGCCACGGGGCGCTACTTCAAATGGACGGCGCACGACGACCTGCTGGCGCCGACCTACCTCGAGCGCTGCGTCGCGGTCCTGGACGACGATCCGAGCGTCTCCGTCTGTCACGCCGCGATCCAGGTCGTCAACGCGGAGTTGCAGCCGCTCAGCTTCGATTCCGACCTCGGCCGCTACGTGGACGTCGACGGCACGCCGGCGCTGCAGCGCGAGCCGCCGGGACTCGCAGCCTCCCCCGACCCCGCCCGGCGCTTCGACGACGTGCTGCACGGCATGCGGCTGTGCTCGGAGATCTTCGGCGTGATGCGCACCGAGCTCGTGCGGCGGACCTCGCTGCACGGCAGCTACTACGGCTCGGACAAGGTGCTGCTGGCCGAGCTCGCCATGCTCGGGCGGATCGAGACCGTGCCGGAGCCGTTGTTCATCAAGCGCTTCCACAAGGACACGTCGTACTATCTGACGACCCGCGAGCGAGCGATCTGGATCGATCCGGCGGCATCGTTCCGCGTGCCCCAGGTCCAGGTGCTCAAGGGCTACGTTCACGCCCTCACGCTGGCGCCGCTGACGCTGCCGCAGCGCGCCCGCTGCCTGGGCAGCGTCGCCCGCAAGGTCCTCAACACCCAGGCCCTGCGCCGGCTGCTGCTGCCGGCGCCGGACAACTACCTGGGCATCGAGCGGCGCGGCGGGCCCAAGCCGGCCGCGATGTCCGGCGAGGCGACCCGGCTGGCGGCCCGGCTCGAGCGGCTGTCGGCCTCGCAGCTGGAGGCTCTGCTGATCCACCTCGAGATCGATCGCAGCCATCTGCTGCCTGCCGAGGTCGAGCATGCCAAGCGGGTGGCCGAGCTCGTGCAGTTCCTGGAATACGACAATCTCGCCCGGTTCCGGGCCTGGAGCGTCCTCGATCAGATCAAGTTCCACAAGCGTCCCCTGCCGCCGGGCCTGTTGCCGGTGGGCGACGACCTGCGGGCGCGCGAGCGGGCGGTCGAGGACGATCGCATCGCCCGCGCGGCGCACGAAGGCCGCGACCCGGGCGAGGGCCGGATCACGCCCGAGCGCTTCTATACCTTCAAGGACGACGCGGCCTGGCTCGGCGTCTTCCGCGATTGGGACCTGAGGCGCGGCTTCCACGACGCCCTGATGGGCCGCGTCCGGCGGCTGCTGGAGAATTCGCCGGTCCGGGTCGCCGCCATCATCGGCCAGGGCGGCGGTGGCAAAACGGTCGCGCTGCGCCGCCTCGGGCTCGACCTCGCGACCGCGGGCCTCGAGGTCTGGTGGGTCGACAATCACGCGCTCGCCCTCGACCTCGGCCTGCCCGAGCTGATCGCGCGCGGGGATCGCGGCCGCCGGCTGATTGTCCTCGACGACGTTCAGCGGCTCGATGCCCAAGCCGTGCGGCAGCTGCAGGAGCTGATGACCCGGGCTCCGAACCTGGCGCTGGTGGTCGCCGGGCGCGACCTGCCGGTCGGGTTGCAGACCATGTTGACGCCGGGCGACAACCTGTTCCTGCCCGACGAGGTGAGCGACCAGCCCGCGATCCTGGCCAAGATCGGCCAGGTCGTGCCGGACTGGGCCGAGCGGGCGTCGATGCTCGCGAGCGAGGCGCTGCGGCCGGCGCCCCTGGTCCAGCTGCTGGTCGTCCTGGCGGATGGCCAGATCCCGATCCCGCGGACCCTGGAGGAGCTGGAGACGGGCTTCCTGGACAGCCTCACGGCCGAAATTTTCCGGGTCAAGGACGTCCATCCGGGCTTCGCGCAGGCGCTCCTCTTCGCCGCCGTGGTGCGCTCCACCGGCCCCGATCTCTCGCGCACGAGCGTGATCGCGCTCGCCGACTACTATCAGCCCGGGGCGAGCTTCCTCTCTCTGCTGGACACCGGCAGTCGCCGCTGGTCGGTTGCCGAGTCGCTGACCTTCCACGACCCGATCCACGACACGATCGTCTTCCATCACGACGAGCTCGCCGAAGGCGTGGTCGAGGCCGGGCGGCGCGGCTCGTTCGAGCCGTGGGTGGTCTTTGACGATGCCTGGCTTCGAACCGCGCTCGCCAAGCTGATCCAGCTCGGCAGCCATCATTCGAGCTCGCTCGCGCGCGACGGCCTGGCGCGCGCGTTCCCGGGCCTGTTGAGCGAGGATGAGCTGCTGGCGGCTCCCAAGATGCGGGCCGAGCCCGGTGACGTCGGCCACGCCTCCCGGCAGGGCAGTCCGGGCAACGCGCTCGAACTCGCGTTCGGCCGCGATCGCGCTCGCGGCGTCCGCCGGGCGCGCAAAGGTCCGGGAGGGGCCCGGGCGTAACGCGCCGCCACCACCATCGAGGGGGCGGCTTTTGGTCACGGACGTCCGCATCGGGCCGGGCCTGCTGCGGTCGTCGTCCGGCGCCAAATCCCCGCGGCGGTACCCAGGGGTTCTGTTGCTTTCGGGTAACAGATTGCATTTATCGCGCTTTTTGAGTTACACCGAAAGACGGAGGTGCGGCGCTCTGCTAACCTCGACAGCTCACCAGGGCTGTGGGATCGAGACCACGCCGTCGAGCCGAAAAGTCACGCGCGGAAAGATCGGAAACCAAGAATGAACCGGACTGACCCCACGCTCACTCTCGGCATCCCCGTGCACAATGGCGCGGCCTATCTCGAGCAGCTGTTCGAGTGTCTGCGCGCCCAGACGTTCACCGACTTCGAGGCGATCATCTCGGACAACGCCTCGACCGATGGCACCGAGCAGATCTGCCGGGTCGCGACCGCGGCCGACCCGCGCTTCCGTTACCAGCGCAACGAGCGCAACATCGGCGCGGCGCCGAATTTCAACCGCGTGTTCGAGCAGGGCGCGGGGCGCTACTTCAAGTGGACCGCGCACGACGACCTGCTGGCGCCGACCTATCTCGAGCGGTGCATCGAGCGCCTCGAGGGCGATCCGAGCGTCTCGGTCTGCCACGCCGCGATTCAGGTCGTCAACGCCGACCGCCAGCCGCTGCCTTATGACACCGACCTCGGCCGCTACATCGACAACGACGGCACGCCGGCGTTCCTGCGCGAGCCGGCGGGGCTGGCGACCTCCGCCGACCCCGCCCGGCGGTTCGACGACGTGCTGCACGGCATGCGGCTGTGCTCCGAGATCTTCGGCGTCATGCGCACCGACCTTCTGCGCCGGACCTCGCTGCACGGCAGCTACTACGGCTCGGACAAGGTGCTGCTGGCCGAGCTCGCGATGCTCGGGCGGATCGAGAGCGTGCCGCGAGCCCTTGTTCATCAAGCGCTTCCACAAGGACACGTCCTACTATCTGACGACCCGCGAGCGGGCCGCCTGGATCGATCCCGACTCCTCGCACCAGGTCCCGCAGATCCAGGTGCTCAAAGGCTATCTCGGCGCCCTGTCGCTGGCGCCGCTGACGCCCTCGCAGCGCGCCCGTTGCCTGGGCAGCGTGGCCCGCAAGATCGTCAATCTCCAGACCTTGCGCCGGCTGCTGCTGCCCGCGCCGGACAACTATCTGGGCATCGAGGCGCGCCCCGCCGCCAAGCGCACGGAGCAGACGAGGCGGAGCTGACCGGGGACCATCGAGGCCCGACCCGACCAGAGGTGCTCTGGCTTTAAGGTCCGGCCTCGGACCCGAGCGAGCGGCCTCGCGTCGAAGGCGAGGACCGCCCGTCGGGCATCGATTGGGGACGGCGGTCGAAACGCGCTCAGGCCGTGACGTCCTGACGCCGTCCGAGATCGACGACCCCGGCGCCCGATCGGGCCAGGGGCCCGAACTGCAACCGCCGCAAGGCGGCCCGCGCGAAGCGTCCGTGACGGCCGGGGCCGGGCTCGACTATTGGCGCCAGATGGTGAGATCGCGCCCGAGCAGCTCTTCCAGCGCGCCGATGTCGTCCGCGTAGAACCGCTTCGTCAATTCCGGCCGCAAGGCCGAGGGCAGGTTCTGGCTGCGGCGCAGATTGGCGTTGAGCAGGCGGTGCTGCAGGCGCGCGAGATGCCAGGCCGCGGGCCGCGGCAGCACGCTCCGCATCCAGCGCTTGAAGCCATGGCTCTCGTAGAGCATCCGATGCAGGGTCGCGCTGCGGGCGGCCCCGGTCTCGTTGTAGCGTTGGGACAGCTCCGGTCGAAAGCGGTCGTCGACGCCCAGAAAGCGGAACAGATCGGTGAAGAACGGGGCGCTGTCCCGTTGCATCTCCTCGAGCAGGACGACCTTGATCTGGCGGCGATCGAAGTGCTCGAAGAACGCGGCGAGATGGCGGTGATAGAGCCCGTATTCCGTGATCGCGAGGCCGTCGCGCCGAGCCGGCGAGCGCGCCTGCTCGGCGCTCAAGGCCTCGACGAAGCCCTCGGTCAGGCCCTCGGCGGGCACGCTGCCGCCCCGCTGCACCTTGTACAGCGAGAGCGCCTGCTCGACCGGCTGGCGCAGGATCGCCACCAGCCTGGCCCTGGGGAGGCGCGCCCTGATCCGGGGCGCGACCTCCGGGCAGACCAGGTAGGAGGGCGACGACTCGCCGATCGCCCGATGCTCGTCGGTGGCGTCCGCGAACAGCGCCGCGTAGGCCTCAAAGGTCGTGACCGCGCGGTAGTTGATCAGGTCAAGATCGCGCGCGTTGATCCCGCTCGGCGGCCCGTCGATGCCATCGAACAGGAAGAAGTTGGTCTCCTTGTTCGGGCTGACGAAGATCTCCGGGTGCTGGCCCAGCGAATAGTGGAGCATGGTCGTGCCGCTGCGCGGCGCCCCGATCACCAAGAAGTTCGGTAGTCGCATCCCTGGCCAGCCTCCGGAACAGGCGTCCTGTCCGGGGCATGTTAGGCCGCATCGGCAATCGGGATCAAGGTCTCGGGATGGACACCCAGACTATCGAGCTGAGCGTTGATCTCGGGGAGGTAAATCGGGCTCATCACGACTACCACGTCCGGGCGGTAGCTTTTGAGGAACTCGGGGCCGACAATCTCCTGGCCGGTGCCGGCGATGTAGGTGCCGCTGCGGCGCGGGTTGACGTCGACCGCATAGGACAACAGCTCGTCGGGCACGCCGACCGTGGTGAGGAAGGCCACCGCCTTGGAGCCGCCGCCCCAGAGCACGGCGCGCTTGCCGGCGGCCCGGGCCTCGCGCAGGATGCCCTGCCAGCGCTTGCGATCCTTGGCGACCCGCTCGGAGAAGGCCCGCACCTGGGGCAGCAGGGCATCGGGCGCGGCCTCGTTGGCGAGCACCGGGCCCTTGCCGTGCCCCGGCCGGGCCGCGATCAGCACGTACTGGTCCGCGTAGTCGGTCCAGACCTGGATCGGGTCGAGCCCGGCCAGCCTGAAGGTGCGGGCGAGCGAGCCGGGGCTGAAATACGAGCAGTGCTCGTAGTAGACGTCCCAGAAGGCCGCGAGCTTGAGGATCCGCGTGATCTCGGGGATCATGAAGAACACCACGGTCTCGGGATGGTCGCCGACCGTGGCCCGCAGCCCGCGGATGAACTCGCCGGTGTTGTGGACGTGCTCGAGCGTCATCTTGCAGGCGACGAAGTCCGGCCGCAGCTGGCTGTACTTGGGCGAGTAGTAGTCCTTGATGAACTTGATCCGCTCGTTGCCGGAGTTGTCCCGGATCACCTGGTCGAAGCCGTAACCATGGTTGTCGCCGTACTCGGCGAGCATGGTGATGAACTCGCCCTGGCCGCAGCCGAGCTCGACGATCTTCTTGCCGTGCAGATCGAAGCGCTCGATCAGGTCGTGGGCGAGGTGATCGTGGAAGCGGTTGAAGGTCGGCGACACCGCCTGGGTCGACTCGTAGTCTTCCTCATAGCGCATCAGGCTGACATCGAAGGCGGCGTTCCAGACGAAGCCGCAGCTGCCGCAGAACGCCAGGTGGATGTCGCCCTTGGTGCCGTTCAAGGCCTCGGCCCGGCTGCGCACCAGCTTGACCTGGTGGACCGGCACGTCGTCGATTTCGTAGAAGGTCATGCCGGTGCCGCCGCAGGACGGGCAGGTCGGACCGGTCGCGCCAGGATTGCTCATCGCGTCGTACTCCGCAGGGTGCCAGGACCGGGTGGGTGGCCGGCCGACTGCCGAACCTCTGATCTGCCGCGCCGCCCGCGGCCGCATTCGTCAGGCAATACGCGGCTCGGGTATCGGAATGATGAAGCGGCCGCCGCCGGCCCGGTACGCGGCCTGCTGGTCGAGGATCTCGTCGGCGAAATTCCAGGGCAGCAGCAGGGTGTAGTCGGGCTGGTCCTCGAGCAGCTTCTCCGGCGCCAGGATCGGCAGCTCGCTGCCCGGCATGAAACGGCCCTGCTTGAAGGGATTGCGGTCGACGACGTAGTCGATGGTATCGCGCCCCAGGCCGCAGTACGCCAGCAGGGTCGTGCCCTTGGCGGCGGCGCCGTAGGCGGCGATCCGCTTGCCTTCGGCCTTCAGCCCGCCGATCAGCCCGGTGAGCCGCTCGCGCACGGTGCGCGCCGCGTCGGCGAAGTGGGCGTAGCCCTCCAACCGGTCGAAGCCGCGCGCCCGCTCGGCGCCCAGCAGCGCGGTGACCGCCGGCTGGACCGCCTCGGTGCGACCGACGTAGAGGCGCAGCGAGCCGCCGTGGATCGGCAGCCGGCGGACGTCGTTGAGGACCAGCCCGTGGCGCCGGAACAGCTGATCGAGCGCCGTGACCGAGAAGTAGCACAGGTGCTGATGGTAGATCGTGTCGAACTCGCAGTGGTCGATCAGATCGACCAGATAGGGCATCTCCAGGACCGCGATGCCGTCCTCTTTGAGCAGGGTGGCGATGCCCTCGACCAGGCCGTTCAGGTCGGCGACGTGGGCGAGCACGTTGTTGGCGAGGATCACGTCGGCGCGCCGGCCCTCGGCCTTGAGCCTGGCCGCGAGCTCGCGGCCGAAGAATTCGATCAGGGTCGGTACGCCGGCCCGGACCGCGGCCGCCGCCGGGGCCTCGGAGGGATCGATGCCCAGGACCGGGATGCCGCGCTCGACGAAGTTGCGCAACAGGTAGCCGTCGTTGCTGGCGATCTCGACCACCAGCGAGTCCGGCCCCAGCCGCTTGCGCTCGATCAGCTCGAGGGCATTGGCGCGCGAATGGGCGAGCAGGGTGCTGGAGACCGAGGAGAAGTAGGGATACGCGCTGTCGAACAGGATCTCGGGGCGGACCGTCTCGGCGATCTGGACCAGCGTGCAGGCGCCGCAGAAGCGGACCGTCAG
The DNA here is from genome assembly GCA_963756905.1 of uncultured Alphaproteobacteria bacterium. Taxonomy (GTDB): domain Bacteria; phylum Pseudomonadota; class Alphaproteobacteria; order Geminicoccales; family Geminicoccaceae; genus DATAOG01. Next base: position 61,712 of record CAVWPO010000028.1, on the reverse strand, counting down.
CGGCACCTGGACCTTGGGCGCCTTGAGCTGCTCGGTGGTCAGCAGGCGGTCGGCGAGCGGGGTTTCCCCGAACGCCAGGATGGTCGCGAGATCCGCGCTGCCGCAGGAGCGGCAGCGGGTCTCGGTGCGATAGACGTCCATGGGCTGCCCGCGACTCCCTCAGTCGGCCGCGGCGAGCTCGGCCCAGCGCAGGTCGGGCGCCAGCCGCTCGTCGGCCAGTAGCTTGCGCAGGAACGCGATCCGGTTGTAGCGCGGCCCCTCGAAATCGTCGCTGCTGAAGCCCGACTCGCTGATCGCCTGGTAGACCTCGTCGATCCCCTGGGCGACCCGCCAGCGCGGGTGGTAGTCCGGCAGCACCTGGACCAGGCGGTCGCAGTTGACGCGATAGTTGCGATGATCGGGCGAGGCGTCGGCGGCGAACTCGATCCGGGTGCCCGGCACGTGGTCGCGGACCAGCTCCGCGATCCCGCTGATCCGGTAGTTCTCCTCGGTCTGGCCGATGTTGAAGGCCTGGTCGTGGACCAGCTCGTCGGGGGCGCGCAGCAGCACGATGTAGGCCTGCGCGATGTCCTCGATATGCACGAACGGCCGCCACGAGGTGCCGAGGCTCTTGAGGTAGACGCGGCCGGTGGTCGCCGCCCAGGCGACCAGGTTGTTGACCGCGAGGTCGAAGCGCAGCAGCGGCGAGGCGCCGTAGGCGGTCGCGGCGCGCAGGTAGACCGGGCTGAAGCTGCGGTCGGCCAGCCGGCGCAGGTCCTGCTCCGAGCGCACCTTGGACTCGGCATAGGGCGTGACCGGGTTGAACGGGCTGCTCTCGTTCAGCAGGTCGTCGCCGGCGGCGCCGTAGACGCTGCAGGTCGAGGCGTAGAGGAAACGCCTGATGCCGGCGCGCTTGGTCAGCTCGGCCAGGCGCACCGTGGCCTCGTGGTTGATCTCGAAGGTGAGCGTCGGATTGAGGTCGCCCAGCGGGTCGTTGGACAGGCCGGCGAGGTGGATCACGGCGTCGACGCCGTCCAGATCGCGCGCCTCGACGTCGCGGATGTCCTTGCGGATGGTCGGCACGGGCCGGACCGCGCCCAGCGAGCATTCCCGGAACAGACCGCTGTCCAGGCCGACGACCTCGTCGCCGACCGCCCACAGGAGCGGCACCAGGACGGTGCCGATGTAGCCTTCGTGTCCCGTCAGTAACACCCGCATCGCTACTCCCACACCTTCCAGGGTGCCGTGCCTTCCGCCCACAGGCCGCTCAGATACTGAGCTTCGTGGAGCGTGTCCATACATTGCCAGAAGGACTCGTGGCGATACGCCATGAGCTCGCCCTCGGCCGCCATCTGGGCGAGCGGGCCGCGCTCCCAGGAGGTGTCGTCGCCCGCCACGTAGTCGAAAACCCCCGGTTCGAGCACGAAGAACGCGCCGTTGATCCAGTCGTGCGCGTCGACCACCTTCTCCTGAAACGCGGCGACCCGCTCGCCGGCCAGGGTCAGCCGGCCGAAGCGGGCGGGCGGATGGACCGCGGTCAAGGTCGCGAGCCGGCCATGGGCCTCGTGGAACGCGCGCAGCCGGTGCAGGTCGATGTCGGCCAGGCCGTCGCACCAGGTGAGCATGAACGGCGCGTCGTCAAGGTAGGGCGCCAGACGCTTGATCCGCCCGCCGGACTGGGTTTCGAGCCCGGTCTCGATCAGCTCGACCGCCCAACCCGGCTCGGCGCGCGGGTAGTAGATGGTGCGCGGGCCGTCGCTCGCCGCAGGCCGGCGCGCCCCCAGCTCCTCGACGTAGCTGCGGATCGAATTGCCGCGATAGCCGAGCGCGATCACGAACTCGCTGAAGCCGAAGTGCTCGTAGTATTTGAGCAGATGCCAGAGGATCGGCTGGGCGCCGAGGCGGACCATGGCCTTGGATTTGGCACGGGTCTCCTCTACGAGCCGGGAGCCGAGGCCGCCGGCGAGAATGGCCGCTTTCATCGGGGCACCTCAGCGATGGCGGGGCCGCGGCTCGGCGACGCTGACGCGCGCCATGCGCAGGGCGCCGAGCAGGCGTCGCCCGAGCTCGCCCGCCCCGGCGCGCGCCCGCCGGCCGAGGGCGCCGGTCGGCTCGATCAGCAAGCGGATCAAGTGCCAGTCGACCAGCAGCCACCCCATCACGCGAGCATAGCAGCGAAGCCGTTCACGCCGGTCGGGAACGTGGCGGCCGACCATACCCCAGTACTCGACGAACAGCCGCCAGGTCGGGCTCCAGGACCCCGCCGGATCTGCAGCGGGGCCGGCCGATGCCGTCGCGGGCCCGGCCAGGGGCCGGCCCCGGCCGGGATCGGAAGAGTGCCGCGCGCACTCCGGTCGGTCATGCTCAATCGACAGTGGTCTGCCCTCGCGTGACGCCACATCGAAGTCCGGGTGCTGATCCGACCATCCGAACGCCTGGGGCGGGGTCGATGACGCTCACCGGCGGCGATCAGCTCCAACGTAGCCAGGCATCGATCCCCCCAGCGGCCGGGACGTGTTTACTCCCGTTGCACACACGCCAGGCCGACTGACACCCTGGGTCGACGCTTCCTCATCAAAATTCGGCGTTCGTTGACTGTGAACCGCGCTCGTTAACGAAGAACTACTACACCGATCCGACTTCGGGTCAAGGCCGAACTCGCGCCGGGCCCGGGATCACAAGGGACTCCGGCGGGCTGCGCGCGGGCCGGCGGCGACCGATCGTGGCGAAATGCCGCGCCGCAGCAGGTCCGCCTGCGCAGGGGCCCAGGCCGCATCACGCCGCCCATGAGCCAGGCTCAGGGGCCGAAACCCGCCCTGCCGCGGCGTCGGAAGCCATCCGGATCCTTCGGCTGCGCCTGCCGTGCGGGGTCCGGGTTGCCGACCGTCATGCCGGCTTTTGCCAGCACGATTGCCGTTGTCTGCCCGACACCTCCAGGTCGTGGCGGGTCACAGGCGGCCGATGTGAAAAGTGCTGCGGCGACGTCCGCACACTTGCTTGCAACGTCAAGGGCATCGTTCCGCGCCGGTATCTTTTCGTTGCCGCGACGCCGTCTTGGTCGGGCCGATCGCGATCAGGTCAGATCGCGCCCAGAAAGTCCCGTTTGCCGAGCGGCACTCCGCAGTGGCGCAGGATGGCGTAGGCCGCAGTGACGTGGAAATAGAAGTTGGGCAGCACGAAGTTCACGAGATACTGCTGGCCCTTGAAGGTCATCGGCTGGCCGCCGACGGTGAGCACGATCTCGCGCTCCTCCGAGCCGTCGATCGCCTCGGGCCGGAAGCCCTGGACGAACTGCACGGTCCTGGCGATCCGCGCCTTGAGCTCGGCAAAGGTGGTCTCGTTGTCGGCATAGCTGGGAACCTCGACGCCGGCCAGGCGTGCGCAGCAGTTCTTGGGGAAATCGGCGGCGACCCGGATCTGACGGATCAGCGGGAACATGTCGGGTGCCAGCCGGTAGGCGAGCAGGACCGCAGGGTCGATCTTGCGTTCCGCGGCGTGGGCCTCGGCCTTGTCCAGGACGGCGGTGAGGCTGGTCAGCATCTGCAGGAAGGGCGGCACCGAAGCTTGGTACATCGACAGCGGCATGGGCGTGCCCCGATCTTGAGGTGAAAGCCGGGACTATCTGCGCCGGGCGCGCGCGGCGCGCAAGGGCCTTCGATCGCCTCGCCAAAGAGTGGCCGGGGGCCGGTGCGCGCGCGGCGCGTGCGGGGCGCGTCTTGGCGGCGGTGCGCGACCCCCCACATAAGGGCCAGTCGCCCTGATCAACTCGAGAACCGCGCCCAGATGATCCTGCTTCGCCTGCTGGCCCGGTCGTGGCGTCGATGACTCCCGGGCCGGGCCGGGAGGTCGACTGGCCGCGCCTGCGCGCGGTCATCCTGCCGTTCCTGTGGCCGCGCGAGAGCCTCGATCTGCGGCTCCGGGTGGTGGTCGCCTTCGCGCTCCTGGTCGCGGCCAAGATCATCACCGTCCAGGTGCCGTTCTTCTTCAAGGCGGTGGTCGACCGGTTGAGCGCGCCCGAAGGCGCGCTGCTGGCGCTGCCGCTCGCAGCACTGCTCGCCTATGGCGTCGCCCGCCTGACCGCATCCGGGTTCGGCGAGCTGCGCGACGGCATCTTCGCCAAGGTCGCCGAGCGCGCCGCGCGCCGGGTCTCGCTCAAGGTCTTCCAGCACCTGTTCGACCTGTCGCTGCGCTACCACCTCGAGCGGCGCACGGGCGAATTGGCCCGGGTCACCGAGCGCGGCGTCCAGGCGATCCGCTTCCTTTTGGGCGTGATCCTGTTCAACGTCGGCCCGACGCTGCTCGAGTTCGGGCTCGTGATCGGCATCCTTCTCTACAAATACCCCTGGCCGTTCGCGCTGGTCACCTTCGTCACGATCGGCGCCTACGCCGCCTTCACCTTCGCCGCCTCCGAGTGGCGGATCGCGATCCGGCGCGAGATGAACGCCTGCGACAACGAGGTCAGCGCCCAGACGGTCGACAGCCTGCTCAACTACGAGACGGTCAAGGCGTTCGGCAACGAGGCGTTCGAGCGCGACCGGCTGGACGGCACGCTCGCCCTCTACGAGCGGGCCGCGGTGCGCTCGGAGACCTCGCTCGCCGCGCTCAACTTCGGCCAGGCGGCGATCATCGCGCTCGGCGTCACGGTGATCATGATCCTGGCGGCCCGGGGCGTGGTCGCCGGCCGGCTCACGGTCGGCGACGTCGTGCTGGTCAACGCGTTCCTGTTGCAGCTCTACCAGCCGCTCAATTTCCTGGGCGTGGTCTACCGCCAGGTCAAGCAGTCGCTGACCGATCTCGAGAGCCTGATGGGCCTGCTCGACCTCGAGCCCGAGATCAGAGACCGGCCGGGGGCCTCGCCCTTGCACCTCGGCGGCGGCGAGGTGCGCTTCGAGGGCGTGGCCTTCGGCTACGACCGGCGCCGGCCGATCCTCTCCGACCTCAGCTTCACGATCCCGGCCGGCCAGACGCTGGCCGTGGTCGGCAGCTCGGGCGCCGGCAAATCGACGCTGGTCCGCCTGCTGTTCCGTTTCTACGAGATCGACGCTGGAAAAATCCTGATCGATGGCCAGGACCTGCGCGAGGTCACCCAGGAGTCGCTGCGCGCCGCGATCGGGCTCGTGCCCCAGGACACGGTGCTGTTCAACGACACGATCGGCGCCAACATCGCCTACGGCCGGCCGGGCGCGCCGCAGGCGGCGATCGAGGCGGCCGCCCGCTCGGCCCAGATCCACGATTTCATCGAGCGCCTGCCCGAGGGCTACCGGACCCTGGTCGGCGAGCGCGGCCTCAAGCTCTCCGGCGGCGAGAAGCAGCGGGTCGCGATCGCGCGCATGGTGCTCAAGGACCCCTCGATCCTGATCCTGGACGAGGCGACCTCGGCGCTCGACAGCCGCACCGAGCAGCTGATCCAGGCGGCGCTCCGGCGCCTCTCGGCCGGGCGCACGACGCTCACCATCGCGCACCGGCTCTCGACCGTGGTCGATGCCGACCAGATCCTCGTGCTCGAGCAGGGCCGGGTGGTCGAGCAGGGCCGCCACCACCAGCTGCTCGCCCGCCGCGGCGCCTACGCCCAGATGTGGGCCCGCCAGCAGGAGGCGCCGGCGGCCTGATCAGGCCGGTCGAGCGGGCCCGTCGGGCGGGCAAGGCTGCCGAAGATCGGCGCTGAGCATCGGCGGCGATGGGAACCGGCGAAGAGCGCGCCGCGTTAACCGAAAATTAACCCTGTTGAGGTCAACTGCAGGTAGGTGCGGTGCCCGCGACGCTTCTTTCGGCGCGTCGGGTTTGCGGACCTTGGCGATCCCGGTCGCCCAACCCCATCTATCGGGCAGCAGTCGATGGCAGGCTACCGGCAGGCGAGCGTTGCATCCAGGGATCGGGTCGGTCCGCCGTTGCCCGGCAGGGAGATGGCCATGACCACAGTGGCGCGTTTCGAGATCAGCTCCACGCAGTTCGTCGATCCGACGGGGCGTGCCGTGGGCGCCTTGCCCGAGTTCGCCCGCGCGCCGGAGGCCCTGCTGCCGCTCTATCGCGGCATGATGCTGACCCGCCGGTTCGACGCCAAGGCGATCGCGCTGCAGCGGACCGGGCGGCTCGGCACCTACGCCTCCTCGCTCGGGCAGGAGGCGGTGACGGTCGGGCTGGCGAGCGCCATGCGCCCGGAGGACGTGCTGCTGCCGTCCTATCGCGAGACCGGGGCGCAGCTCTGGCGGGGCGTGAGCCTGCTGGAGACGCTGCTCTATTGGGGCGGCGACGAGCGCGGCAGCGATTTTGCCGGCCCGCGCGCGGATTTCCCGGTCGCGGTGCCGATCGCGAGCCAATGCCTGCACGCGGTGGGCGTCGCCTATGCGTTCAAGCTGCGGCGCGAGCCGCGGGTCGCGGTCTGCGTCTCGGGCGACGGCTCGACCTCGAATGGCGCCTTCTACGAGGCGATCAACACCGCCGGCGCCTGGCGGGTGCCGGCGGTGTTCGTGATCAACAACAACCAGTGGGCGATCTCGTTGCCACGCAGCGCCCAGACCGCGGCCGCGACGCTCGCCCAGAAGGCGATCGCCGCCGGGATTCCCGGGACCCAGGTCGACGGCAACGACGTGATCGCGGTCCATCACCTGGTCGGGCAGGCGATCGAGCGCGCCCGGGCCGGCGAAGGGCCGAGCCTGGTCGAGGCCCTGACCTACCGGATGTCCGATCACACGACCGCCGACGATGCCAGCCGCTACCGGGACGGGGAGCTGGTGAGCGCGCAGTGGGCCAACGATCCGATCGCGCGCCTGCGCACGTTCCTGAGCGAGGCCGGCGCCTGGACCAAGGCCGACGAGGAGCGCCTGACCCAGGAGCTGAACCGCGCGATCGACGATGCGGTCGAGCGCTATCTGGCGGCCCCGGGCCAGCCGCCGACCGCCATGTTCGACCATCTCTACGCCGAGCTGCCGCAGGCGCTGGCGGGCCAGCGGCGGGCGGTGGCCGCGGCCGGCGAGGGAGGTGAGCATGCCTGAGACCACGCTGGTCGGCGCGGTGACCATGGCGCTCGCGCATGCGCTCGCCGAGGACGAGAGCGTGGTCGTGCTCGGCGAGGACATCGGGGTCAACGGCGGCGTGTTCCGCGCGACCCAGGGCCTGCTCGAGCGCTTCGGGCCGGAACGGGTGATCGACACGCCGCTCGCCGAGCTCGCGATCGGCGGGGTCGCCGTCGGGATGGCGGCCGCCGGGCTCCGTCCGGTCGCCGAAATCCAGTTCTCGGGCTTCATCTACCCGGCCGTGGACCAGATCATCAGCCATGCCTCGCGCCTGCGCTATCGCACCCGCGGCCGCCTGACCTGCCCGATGGTGCTGCGCGCGCCGTCGGGCGGCGGCATTCACGCGCCTGAGCACCATTGCGAGAGCAACGAGGCGCTGTTCGCCCACATGCCGGGGCTGCGGGTCGTGCTGCCGTCCTCGCCCCAGCGCGCCTACGGGCTGCTGCTGGCGGCGATCCGCGACCCGGATCCGGTGATCTTTTTCGAGCCGACGCGGATCTATCGCGCGCTCAAGCAGGAGGTGGCCGACGATGGCCAGGCGTTGCCGCTCGATACCTGCTTCGTGCTGCGCGAAGGCCGCGACATCACGCTGATCACCTGGGGCGCCATGGTCAAGGAGACGCTCGCCGCCGCCGAGACCCTGAGCGGCGAGGCGGTCTCGGCCGAGGTGATCGACGTCGCCACGCTCAAGCCGCTCGACGCCGACACCATCCTCGCCTCGATCGAGAAGACCGGCCGCGCCGTGATCGTGCACGAGGCGGCGCTGACCGGCGGCTTCGGCGCCGAGATCGCCGCCCGGATCGCGGAATCCGGCCTGCTTTCGCTGCAGGCGCCGATCGAGCGGGTCGCCGGCTGGGACACGATCATGCCCCTGCCCCGGCTGGAGCATCGCTACCTGCCGGGCGAGGCGCGGATTCTCGCGGCCGCGAGGCGCGCCCTGGCGTTCGCCTGAGAGCCGTTGCAGGAGCGCCTGATCGGCCCTGATCGCGCCGAAAATGGCCAATCATGGCAAGGCCTTCGTGCCTCGCTCGATTGCTTGTCGAAGCCCGACGCCACGTAGCCACCGACTGGACGGGACCTCTCCATGAAGACCTTCAACCTCCCCGATCTCGGCGAAGGCCTGCAGGAAGCCGAGATCGTCAGCTGGCACGTCAATCCGGGCGATCACGTGGTCGCCGATCAGCCGCTGGTCTCGGTCGAGACCGACAAGGCGGTGGTCGAGGTCCCGGCACCCTATGCCGGCAAGGTCGCGGAGCTGTTCGGGGCGGCGGGCGACATCGTCCAGGTCGGCGCCCCGCTGGTCGCCTTCGCGGACCGGGCCGGCGCCGACACCGGGACCGTGGTCGGCGAGATCCGGGTATCCGAGGAGCGCGCCGAGGAGGCGACCGTCGCCGAGCGCGGCGCGCGCGCCCCCGGGATCAAGGCGACGCCCGCGGTGCGGGCGCTCGCGCGCCGCCTCGGCGTCGATCTGGCCCTGGTCGCACCCTCGTCGGCGGACGGCGTGATCAGCGCCAGGGACGTCGAGCAGGCGGCCGAGACCCTGGCCGAGGCCGGACCTCTGGAGCCGCTGCGGGGCGTCCGCCGGGCCATGGCGCTGCGCATGGCGCACGCGCATGCCGAGGTCGTGCCGGCGACCGTGATCGACGAGGCCGACGTGGAGGGCTGGGTCAACGGCCACGACGTCACGATCCGCCTGGTGCGCGCGATCGTGGCCGGCTGCGCCAAGGAGCCGGCGCTCAATGCCTGGTACGATTCCCAGAGCCAGGGGCGCCGCCTGCACGCCAAGATCGACCTCGGGATCGCGGTCGACACCCCAGATGGCCTGTTCGTGCCGGTCCTGCGGGACGTGGCCAAGCGCCCGCCCGCCGATCTGCGCCGCGGCCTCGAGCGCATGAAGACCGACATCCGGGCGCGCACGATCCCGCCCGAGGAGCTGAAGGGCGCCACGATCACGCTGTCCAACTTCGGCACCCTGGCCGGCCGCTACGCGGCCCCGGTCGTGGTCCCGCCGCAGGTCGCGATCCTCAGCACCGGCAAGATCGAGCCGCGCCCGGTCGTGATCGACGGCCGTCTGGCGGTCCATCGGGTCGTCCCTTTGTCCCTGACCTTCGACCATCGCGTGGTGACCGGCGGCGAGGCGGCGCGCTTTCTCGCCGCCGCCATCGCCGATCTCGAGCAGCCGCGCTAAATCCGACCGATCCGGTCCGCCCACGAGGAAGCGGGTTGGTCCCGTCGAACGGGACGATCGTCCGCCGCTCGGTGCGAAGGCCGGCGGCGGGCGGTGGTCGGCTCGCCCGGCCCGGGGACCGGATGCCGCTACAGCCCCTGGCCGCGGGCGAGCTTGGGCAGGTCGCCGGCGAGGCCCATGCCGCGGCGCATGGCCAGGTGGCGGAGCGGCGCGAGCCAGCCGAGCGCGTTCAGGCCGGCCGCCCGCAGCAGCCGGGCGGGGGCGAGGTCGGTCGAGAACAGCCGGTTGAGGCCGTCGGTCAGGCCGACCACCAGGCGGGCATCGGCCTGCCGCCAGCGCTGATAGCGGATCAGCACCTCGCCGCTGCCCAGATCCTGCCCGGCGCGCGCCGCATCGACCAGGACCTCGGCGAGCGCGGCGACGTCCCGCACCCCGAGATTGAACCCTTGGGCATGGATCGGATGGACCGCATGCGCGGCATCGCCGATCAGGGCGATCCGCGGCCCGGCCAGCCGCCTCGCCCGATGGCCGCTCAAGGGATAGCCGGTCGGGCGGCCGCAGAGCTCGAGCGGGCCGAGCTCGTCGCCGGTCTGCTCGCAGAGGGCCTCGATCAGGCCAGCGGCGGCGCTGCCGAGCAGGCGCCGCGCCTCCGCCTCCCGCTCGACCCAGGTGACCGCGCTGAGGCCCGGCCCGAGCGGCAGCAGAGCGAGCGGCCCGGCGGGGCGGAGATACTCGCGGACCTGGCCGTGATGGGGCCGCCGGTGCCGGATCGCGAAGGTCAGCGCGGTCTGGGGGTAGCGCCAAGGCTCGACGCCGAGGCCCGCGAGCGCGCGCACGGTCGAGCCCCGGCCATCGGCGCCGACCACCAGGGCCGCGGCCAGCTGGCGGCCGTCGTCGAGGATCACGTTCACGCGATCGGAGCGGCGCTCGAGCCGCGCGACGCGCGCCGGCGCGATGACCTCGATGCCGGGCCGGCCCTCGGCCAGCAGCAGCAGGAGCCGGCGCAGGCTGCGGTTCTCGATGCCGTAGCCGAAGGGATGCCGGCCGATCTCGAGGGCATCGTAGGCGAGCTTCGCGCCGCTCGCCCGATCGACCACCCGGACGCCCCAGACCGGCTCGGCGATCGCGGCGAGCGCGGGCCAGAGGCCGAGCGCGTCGAACACCCGCTTCGAGCCGTACATCAAGGCGAGCGCCCGGCCATCGAAGGGCGCGTCCCGCACGCTTGCGAGCGGTTCGGCCTCGATCAGCGTCACCGGCAGCCCGGCCCGCTCGAGCGCGAGTGCCAGCAGCAGGCCCGCGTGCCCGCCGCCCACGATCAGGGATCCTGGAGCTGTCTCTTTCATCAGGCGATCGGGCTTCAGACGCCGTTCGGACGCCAGGCTCGGCGCCGGCCCCGACTTTGTCCAGTGCCGCGGCGGACGCCGGTCCGGCTCGAGCGCCGCCGGAGGGCGCCGCGGCGCAGCCGAGGGTCCGGTCCGGCCCCAGGTGCCGTGGAGCCGGCGGCGGCTCAGGGCCCGGCCCCAGCCGCCGCTCGGGCGTCCTCAGGCGGACGGCAGGCTGTCGCGCGGCTCCACGCTCCGCTGCTGCAGCGAGCTCTTCAGCTTCTCGAGCGCGCGGTGCTCGATCTGGCGCACCCGCTCCTTGCTGATCCCGAGATCGCGGCCGAGGTCCTCGAGCGTGCGCGCCTCGTCGCGCAGGCGCCGCTCCTTGATGATCGTCTGCTCGCGGTCGGACAGCTCGGCCAGGGCCTGGCCCAGCCAGATCGAGCGGGTGCGGCTGTCGCGCGCGAACATCACGGTCTCTTCCGGCGTCGGCCGCTCGTCGGCGAGGAAGTCCTGCCACTCGTCCTCGCCGGTCGGGCTGATGGTCGCATTGAGCGACTGGTCGCCGCCCGAGAGCCGCATCTCCATCGCCTCGACGTCGCCGACGTTGACCGAGAGCTCCTGAGCGATGAACTGCCGGCCGGCGTCGTCGAGCGGCCCGCCGGAGCCGTCGTCGATCTTGGCGCGCAGCCGGCGGAGGTTGAAGAACAGCGCCTTCTGGGCCGCGGTCGTGCCGGTGCGCACGACCGACCAGTTGCGCAGGATGTAGTCCTGCATCGCCGAGCGGATCCACCAGGCGGCGTAGGTCGAGAAGCGCACCTCGCGCTCGGGCTCGAAGCGGGCCGCCGCCTGCATCAGGCCGGTCGCCCCCTCCTGCACGAGGTCGGCCATGGGCAGGCCATAGTTGCGAAAGCGCGAGGCGGTGCTGATCACGAGGCGCATGTAGGCCAGAACCAGCTCGTGCAACGCCACCTCGTCGCCATGCTGGCGCCAGAGCCGGGCGAGCATCAGTTCACGATCGCGCGAGAGCAGGGCGGCGTTCATCGATTCACGGATGAACTCGCGGTCGACTTTGAGGTTGGCGGGCGTCTCAGCGAATGCCATCGTCGTGCCCTCTCCGTCCAGGACGGCGCTGACCAGCGTGCCGATTGGCGAGGCTGGCCCTCACGTTTCCGTTTCCTCCCGTCCGACCCGGTAGACGTTCTTGAACGGGAAACGGATCGTCCGCCACCAAGGTTCCGGCGGTCGCTGTAGATACGCAAGTTAAGAATAGTTTAGGGGCAGGTAAATTAGGAAGTGCTTCATCATCGGCCGCCGCGGCGCGCCGCCAGAGCCCGCTCCAGCAGGCGATCCGGGCCCTCCGGTTCGCTGCCAGCGCAGGACGACCGGCAGGACTGCGACACGGGAGCGCAGATCGGCGGGCAGGCGCACGGCATCCTTGGTCGTGGTGATGCAGAGCGCGTCCGCCCGCGCCGCCCGGGCCAGCAGGCCCTCGATCTCGCTCCGGCGGTAACGGTGATGATCGGCGAACACCTCGCGGCCGACGAGCTCGGCACCGGCCGCGCTCAGAGTTGCGAACAGCTTGTCCGGGCGACCCATTCCCGCGAACGCCAGCACCCGGCGGCCGGCGACCGCGGGCGCATTCGGGGCCGGGCAGAGCTCGGCCTCGAGGCGCGGCAGGCCGGCCGGGAGCAGGCGGTCGATGCCGTGGCGATCGGCGCCGATCCGGATCACCGCCGAGGCCCGGGCGAGGCCGTCCGCGATCCGCTCGCGGAGCGGTCCCGCAGGCAGCAGTCGACGGTTGCCGAAGCCGTAGCCGCCGTCGACCACGACCAACGCCAGGTCGGGCGTGAGCGACGGGTTCTGGAAGCCGTCGTCCATCAGCACGCAGCCGGCGCCGGCGCGGGCCGCGGCGCCGGCGCCGGCGCGCCGATCGCGCGCGACCCAGGTCGGCGCCACCGCCGCGAGCAGCAGCGCCTCGTCGCCGACCAGGGCAAAGGGGTGGCGCTCCGGGTCGACCCGGAGCGGGCCGCGCACGCGCCCGCCGTAGCCGCGGATCAGGAAGTGCGGGCGGTGGCCTTTGGCGAGCAGACGCTCGCCCAGCGCCAGCGCGGTCGGGGTCTTGCCGGCACCGCCCACGGTCAGATTGCCGATGCAGATCACGGGCACCGGCGCCCGCGCGGGCCGCACCAGGCGGCGGCGCAGCCGGCCGGCGAGCCCGAACAGGCGCCCGAACGGCTCCAGGAGCCGCGCCGGCAGGCCGTCCTCGGCCCAGAACTCGGGGGCCCAGAACTCGGGGGCCCAGAACTCGGGAGCCCAGAACTCGGGAGCCCGGAACTCGGGAGCCCGGAACTCGCGGGGCCCTGGACGCGGCGACCCGGGTCGCGACGCCCCGGGTCGCGGCGACTGGGGACGCGGCGGCCGCGGACGCGGGGGGCGAAAGCTCAGGCGCCCGCATCGGCCGGGCCGAGGTGGCGCTCGAGCAGCGGGGCGAGCGCGGCAAGGGTCGCGCCGAGCGCGTCGGATCCCTGCTCGGCCGCGCTCCGGGCCTGCGCGGCCATGGTCGCCCGCGCCGCCGGAGCCTCGAGCAGCGCCGCGACCGTGGTCGCGAGCTCGCCGGCATCGCCGACCTGCCGGGCGCCGCCCGCCTCGAGCAGGCGCGCCGCCGGCTGCGCGAAGTTGGCCATGTGCGGGCCGAACAGCACGGGGCAGCCGAGCCTCGCGGGCTCGAGCGGGTTCTGGCCACCGCCGGGGGCGACCAGCGACTTGCCGACGAAGGCGACCGGCGCCAGCCGGTAGAGCAGGCCGAGCTCGCCCAGCGTGTCGGCGAGGTAGAGGGCGCGGTCGGCGCCCGGCGGCTCCGCCCGGGCGCGCCGCGCGACGCGCACGCCCTGGCTCTCGAGCCACGCGGCCAGCGCCGCTCCGCGCTCGGGATGGCGGGGTGCCAGGATCGTCAGCAGCCCCGGCAGCCGGCCGGCGAGGCGGCGATGGGCCTCGAGCAGCGGCGCGTCCTCGCTCGGATGGGTGCTGGCCGCGAGCCAGCGCGGGCGCGTGCCCAGCGCCAGCGTGAGCTCGGCCAGGCCGGCCGCCGGGGCGGGCAGAGGCGGTGCCGCGGCCTTGAGATTGCCGATGACCTCGACCCGCCCGGCGCCGAGCGCCCGCAGCCGGTCGCGATCGAGGCCGCTCTGGGCGAGGCAGAGCTCGAAGCCGCCGAGCAGGTCGGCCGACGCCCCCGGCAGGTGTTGCCAGCGGCGCTCGGAGCGCGCCGACATGCGGGCGTTGATCAGCGCCATCGCGACGCCCCGGCGCCGGCTTTCGAGGATCAGGTTCGGCCACAGCTCGGACTCGACCAGCAGCAGCAGCTCGGGCCGCCAATGTTCGAGAAAGCGCCGCCAGGCGGCCGGCCGGTCGAGCGGCGCGAACTGGTGGCGGGCGCGCGCCGGCAGGCGCTCGGCCATCAGGCGCGCCGAGGTCACCGTGCCGGTGGTGACCAGCACCTCGAGCCCCGGGCGCCCGGTCAGGAGCGCCTGGAGCAGGGGCAGCACGGCCTGCGCCTCGCCGACCGAGGCGCCGTGCAGCCAGAGCAGGGGCCCGGGCGGGCGCGGCAGGCTCGGCCGCCCGCGCCGCTCGGGCAGGCGGGCCGGATCCTCCTTGGCGCGCCGGGCCCGGCGCCGCAGCGCGACCTCGAACAGCGGCCCGCCGAGCCGGGTCGCGAGCCGGTAGAGGGCGAGCGCGTTCACTCGATCCCCTCGCTCGGGGCCGGCTGGCCCGGTGGCTCGGCTCGCATCGGGGCCGGCTCGATCGGGGCCGGCCCGACCGGCGGCAGGCCGAGCGCGCGGTCGGCCTCGCGGGTGAGCCCGGTCAGCCGCTCCTCGAGCAGGCATCTGGCGGCCTCGGGATCGGCGTCCCGGTCGAGCGCGAGCGGCGCGCCGAACGCCAGCACGCCGCGCGCGAACGGCAGCGCCAGCGCGAACCGGTCCCAGCTGCGCGAGCAGGCGCTGGTTCGAGGCCGCGAAGGTGATCGGCACGATCGGCACCCCGGTCCGGATCGCGAGCCGCACCACGCCGGGCTTGGCGCGCATCCGCGGGCCCGCGCGGCCCGTCGGGCGTGAACACCGGGATCTGGCCGCGCTCGATCACCCCCTGCGCCGCCCGCAGCAGGCTCACCCGGCCCCGCTTGGTCGAGCCGAACACGGTCAGGATGCCGAAGCGCGCGGTCGCCCGGGCCATCAGCCGGCCGTCCCGATGGTCCGAGCTGACGACGCAGGGCTGCAGCGGCTCGGCGACCGCGAGCTCGCGCAGCAGCGCCCGCCAGGCGGTGGCGATCATCAGCATGCGGCCGTGCCAGAAAGCGCCGATGAACGGCCGCCGGTCGCGGACCAGGCGCGCGGTCGCCGGATCGCAGCGCAGCTGCCAGCGGCCGGTCCGGTGGACCAGCCCGATGTAGCCCGCCGCCAGCCAGGCGAAGCCGGCCTGGAGCCCCAGCCGCTGCGCGCCGGCGCCACTGTGCCGCCTGGAGCCGGGCAGGCGATACCGCCAGCGCGGCCGCCGCCCCATGGCTCACGCCTGCAGGCGGTCGATCGCCTCGGCCGGCTCGACCGGATCGACCGCAATCGCCCGTTGATCGGCGAACTGCCGCTCGTACAGCTGCGCGTAGCTGCCGCCGCGCGCCAGCAGGGCGGCATGGGTGCCGGTCTCGACCACCCGGCCGCGCTCGATCACGGCGATCAGATCGGCGCCGATCACGGTCGAGAGCCGGTGCGCGATCACGACCGTGGTGCGGCCGCGCATCAGGCGGCGGAGCGCCATCTGCACGACCTGCTCGGCCTCGCTGTCGAGCGCCGAGGTCGCCTCGTCGAGGAGCAGGATCGGCGCGTCCTTGAGCATCGCGCGCGCGATGCCGAGCCGCTGGCGCTCGCCGCCCGAGAGGCTGAGCCCGCTCGGTCCGATCTCGGTGTCGTAGCCGTCCGGCAGGGCCGAGATGAAATCGTGCGCGGCCGCGGCCTCGGCGGCCGCGACGATCGCCTCGAAGCTGGCGTCCGGCCGGCCGTAGGCGAGGTTGGCGCGCACCGTGCCATCGAACAGGTCGACGTCCTGGCTGACCAGCGCGATGGCGCCGCGCAGGCTGGCGAGCGTCACCCCGCGCACGTCCTGGCGGTCGATCAGGACGGCGCCCTGCTCGACGTCGTAAAAGCGCAGGATCAGGTTGAGCATGGTCGACTTGCCAGCACCCGACGGCCCGACCAGGGCGACCGACAGCCCGGCCGGGATCACGAGGTCGAGGCCGGCCAGCGCCGGCCGGTTGGGCCGGTAGCCGAAGCGCACGCCGGCGAACCGGATCTCGCCCCGATCGACCGCCAGGGGCCGGGCATCGGGCTGGTCGCGGACCGTCGGCTCGCGGTCGAGCAGGGCGTAGATCCGGTCGGCGGCGGCGAGGCCGACCTGGACCTGGGTGTGCAGATTGGCGAGCGTCTTGAGCGGGCGGTAGGCGAACAGCAGGGCCGCGACGAAGGAGAAGAAGGTGCCGGGCGTGGTCTGGCCGCCGAGCACCTGCGAGCCGCCGTACAGGACCACCGCCGCGACCGCGCAGCCGCCGACCACCTCCATGATCGGCGAGTTGACGGCATTGACCCGGGCGGCCTTGAAGTTGAGCGTGAACAGCTCCTCGATCAGGCCGCCGGTGCGCACCGACTCGTCGGCCTCGCGGTTGTCGGCCTTGACCTGGCGGACGCCGAGGAAGGTCTGATCGAGCCGGGTGGTGAGCTTGGCCATGTGGGTCTGGGTCTGGCGGGACACCTTGCGCATGCGCCGGCCGAGGCGCTGGAGCGGCCAGATCGCGAGCGGGCAGCCGAGCAGCGCGAGGCAGGCGAGCTGCCAGTCCTGATGGATCATCAGCCCGATCAGGCCGACCATGGTCAACAGATCGCGCACCACGGTGGTCAACGCGGTGGTGATCGCGAGGCGCAGCTGCTGCGTGTCGTAGGTCAGGCGCGAGATCACATGCCCCGGCCCGCGGGCGACCAGATAGCCGAGGTCGGCGCGGATCAGGTGGTCGAACAGGCGCTGCTGCAGATCGGCGATCACCCGCTGCCCGAGCCTGGCCATGAGCACGGTCTGGCCGTAGCCCGAGATCCCCTTGAGGAAGGCGAGCGCGATGACCGCGATCGGGACCAGCAGCAGGACGAGCCGGTCGTGCGCCAGGAACACGTGGTCGAGGATCGGCTCCATGATCCACGCCTGGCCGGCCGTGGCCGCCGCGTAGACGCCCATGCAGAGGCCGGCGTAGATCAGCCAGTGGATCTGCGGCCGGACGTGATCGCGCAGCAGGCGGCCCGCCGGACCTTCGGTCAGGTCGCGGACCAGCGCCGGCGGGCGGGGCATCAGAGCTCGCCTGGCAGATGTCGCCGGTGGGCCGGCGAAGCCCGATCGGGCGGCCCCTTGGGGTGGTCAGCCGCGGCCGTTGGCCTGGCCATCGCCGGGAGCATGGGCGGCGCGCGGCCGGAAGCGCCAGACGGTCGCGGGCGGCAGGTTGCGCACCACGAACTTGACCAGCCTGGCCTCGACGCCGAGCTTCTTGGCCGGGATCGGCACGATCGGCGAATAGGAATACTGCAGCAGGCAGCCGCCCGGGCCGAGGGCTGCGAAGCTCTGCTCGATGATCGCGCGCTGGAAGCCCAGTGGCATGTTGACCATCGGCAGGCCGGAGATCACCGTGCCGACCTCGCCGACCCCCTGCTGGCGGAGGATGTCGACCAGGCGGGTCGCATCGCCGTTGATCACCCGGACCTTGGGGAACCGCTCGCGCAGGTATTCGAACAGCGGGCGGTCGAGCTCGATCATCATCAGGGCCTCGGGCGGCAGCCCCGACTCCATCAGGCCTTGCGAGATCGCCCCGGTGCCCGCGCCGAGCTCGACGATCACCTGGCCCGGCCGCCAGGCGATCTCCCGGCTGACCGCGCGTGCGAGCGCCCGCGACGACGGGATGACCGCGCCCATCGACTTGGGCGAGCGCAGCCACTGCCGAAAGAACAGCTCGACTTCCTTGGTCTGGCCGTTGACCTCACTCATGCGCTATCCCCCGCGGACCGCCCGAGCCGTTGGTTGCCGTCGCGTCGTCGGACCCGCCGATCCAGCATGGAGTAAGGTCAAGTCCGACAGCCGCCATACTTGCCACGAGGTTGGCGCCAACTGGCCACAACCCGACCATGATCGCGAATGTCGCAGAGTTCGCTCGACTCGCCAAACCGTTCGGGATCATCAGTGGTGGGCGACCATAACGACGCCTGAAGAGCTTGGCAATCGCCGCCGACATCGCGTTCAGCGCCAGTGGTCCGCGACCCAGGGCGCGGGCCGCAGGCCCCTGCCCGGTTCCGGCCAGACCCCGCGCGCCGCATCGGGCGGCTTGGGGTGGCCGTGGAACACGACGATCTTGGCGCCCGCGGGGATCGCGGCCGCTCGCAGCCGCCGGAGCAGCCGGCCCGGCAGGCAGTCGTGCTTGAAGCTCCGGCACCACTCCGGCGGCCAGAAGGTCAGCTCGGGCACCGAGCGCGACAGGAACGTCTGCGAGTTGGCAAAGCTGCGCACGACCTTGCCGGGGTCGGCGCGAAAGCGCGCGAAGACGTCGCCATGGGCGCCCGCCCGGTAGCGGAAGACCGAGGAATTGCCGATCCCCCGGCCGGGCTGGGTCCAGTTCTCGATGATGCAGAACGCGCCCGGATGGCTGAACAGGCCATCGATGTTGGCGATGATCACGAGGTCGAGGTCCAGGAACAGGACCGGCCCCGCCAGATCGTCGAGCTCCGGCGCGAAGCAGCTGAGCTTGCGCCAGGGTGAGCGTTCCCATTCCGGTATCAGCCTCAGCTCCGGCAGGGGCCGGCACTCGACCTCCGGGCGGATCCCCTGGGGTTCATCGGTCAGGCAGAGAAAGCGGTGAGCGCGGGTAAGGTTCCGCCGCACCATGTTGTACAGCGTATTGACGTAGTCCGGACCGTAGCGCCGCCCCCATTTCATGCAGAGGACGGTCGCCATGCCCCCGGGCCGACGGCCTCAGGCCGCTTTGGCCGGGCTCGCGTCGACATCGGCAAGGGTGCGGATCGCGACCGAGAGCATGGCGAGATCGGCGCTCGGCTGACTGTCGAGGTCGATCAGCAGGCGCTGCCAGCGGCCGAAGCCCGCGACCTCGCTCTGCAGCCAGGCCGCCAACGCCTCCTGCAGGGCCTCGGGGCCGGCGTCGACGTGCGGCCTGACCAGGCTGCTGCCGAACGCCTGGATGGCGAGCCGGCGATGCTCGCTCGCGAGGTCGCCGTACAGCCCGGCGAGCGCGATCCGCTCCCAATGATTGCGCGGGCTGGCGCGCTCCAGGCGCTCCTTGAGCCCGCCGAGATGGAGTTTGGCGTCGAGCGCGAAGTAGATGCTGCCCGCGGTCACGACGTCGGTGCCGACCACGTCGGCGACCGCGACCACCTCGCAGGCCGGGAACAGGTAGGGGAGGGCTGCGAGCCGCCCGGCCGAGCCCGCCTCGATCCCGCGGCCCCGGTGCTCGGTCACGATCTGGTCGAGGCGCTGCCGGTCGGCCGCGGCCAGGACCAGGTCCAGCTTGTCGAGCAGGCCCGCGATGCCGGGCTTGAAGCGGTCGACCGCGGCCTGGACGTCGATCGGCGCCGGCAGGTTGCGCAGGAACCACTCGGTGCCCCGCGCGAGCGCGAGGCGCGCCTCGCCCAGGAGCGCGTTCAGCTGCCCGGCGCCGATCTGACCGGCCACAAGCTCCAGCTGGCCGAGCAGCGGCACGAGCGCGAAGGTGTCGCGGGCGACGATGTAGGCGCGCCCGATCGAGGTGGCCGTGCGCCCGGTCTGCTCGGCCAGCTCGCTCCGGAACTCGCCGAGCCCCCGGTTGACGATGCTGTTCGCGACCAGGGTCGCGATGATCTCCCGCCGCAGCCGGTGGCCCGCGATCTGGCCGCGGAAGCGCTTGCGCAACGGCCGCGGGAAATATTTGACCAGGTCCTTGAGCAGATAGGGGTCGTCGGGCAGCTCCGAGGCCAGGAGCTCGTCGTAGAGCGTCATTTTGCCATAGGCGAGCAGCACCGCGATCTCGGGCCGGAACAGCCCCTGGCCGGCCTGCCGGCGGCGCGCGAGGGTCTCCTCGTCGGGCAGGACCTCGAGCTCGCGGTTGAGCCGCCCGGTCGCCTCCAGGCGGCGCATGAACCCCGCCTGGCTGTCCAGGAGCTCGGCCGGGCGCGCCTCGGCCAGCGAGATCGCCTGGACCTGGAGGACGTTGTTGCGCAGGACCAGGCCCGCGACCTCGTCGGTCATCGCGGCCAGCAGCTGGTCGCGCTGCTTCATGGTCATGTCGCCCTGGTCGACCACCGCGCCGAGCAGGATCTTGATGTTGACCTCGTGGTCGGAGCAGTCGACGCCGGCCGAGTTGTCGATGAAGTCGGTGTTGATCCGGCCGCCCTTCTGGGCAAACGCGATCCGTCCCCTTTGCGTCAGGCCGAGATTGCCGCCCTCGCCGATCACCCGGCAGCGCAGCTGCTCGGCGTCGACCCGGACCGCGTCGTTGGCGCGATCGAACGCCTCGGCGTGGCGTTCGGCCGCGGCCTTGACGTAGGTGCCGATGCCGCCGTTCCAGAACAGGTCGACCGGGGCGAGCAGGATCGCCCGGATCAGCTCCTGCGGGGTGAACGCCTCGGCCTCGACCGCAAGCGCGCGGCGGGCCTCGGGCGACAGCCGGATCGACTTCGCGGTCCGCGGCCAGACGCCGCCGCCCGGGCTCACGAGGCTGCGGTCGTAGTCGTCCCAGCTCGAGCGCGGCAGCTCGAACAGGCGCCGGCGCTCGGCGAAGCTGGTCGCCGGATCGGGGTCCGGATCGATGAAGATGTGGCGGTGATCGAAGGCCGCGAGCAGCCGGATCTGCTCCGACAGCAGCATGCCGTTGCCGAACACGTCGCCCGACATGTCGCCGATCCCGACCACCGTGAACGGCTCGGTCTGGCAGTCGAGGCCCAGCTCCAGGAAATGGCGCTTGACCGACTCCCAGGCGCCGCGCGCGGTGATCCCCATGCCCTTGTGGTCGTAGCCCGCCGAGCCGCCGGACGCGAACGCGTCGCCCAGCCAGTGGCCGTACTCGAGGCTGATCGCGTTGGCGATGTCGGAGAAGGTCGCGGTGCCCTTGTCGGCCGCGACCACGAGATAGGGATCGTCGTCGTCGTAGCGCACGACCCGCGGGCGGACCACGATCTGGTCGCCGACCCGGTTGTCGGTGATGTCCAGCATGCCGCGCATCAGGGTCTGGTAGCAGGCGACGACCTCGGCCTGGAGCGCCGCCCGGTCGCCGCCCTTGGGCGGGCGCTTGACCACGAAGCCGCCCTTGGCGCCGACCGGGACGATGACCCCGTTCTTGACCATCTGGGCCTTCATCAGGCCCAGAACCTCGGTGCGGAAATCCTCGCGCCGGTCCGACCAGCGGATGCCGCCGCGGGCGACCTTGCCGCCGCGCAGATGCACGGCCTCGGTGCGCGGCGCGTAGACGAAGATCTCGTAGGCCGGCCGCGGCAGCGGCATGTCGGGCACGGCGGCCGGATCGATCTTGAGCGACAGGTAGGGCTTGTACGGCGCGCCGTCGGGTGCCGCCTGGTAGAAGTTGGTGCGCAGGGTGGCCAGGATCAGGCGCATGTAGCGGCGCAGGATCCGGTCCTCGTCGAGGTTGGCGACGCCATCCAGGCCGGCGCGGTACTCGGCCTCGAGCCTGGCCAGCAGCGCCGGGCGGTCGCCCGCAAGGTCGGGGTCGAAGCGCGCCTCGAACAGCTCGGCGAGCCGGCGCGCGAGCTCGGGATTGTGCACCAGGGTCTGCTCCATGTACGTCTGGCTGAACGGAATCCCGATCTGCAGCAGGTATCTGCAGTAGGTCCGCAGGACCACGACCTGGCGCCAGTCGAGCCCGGCGCGCAGCACCAGCTGGTTGAAGCCGTCGTTCTCGGCCTCGCCGCGCCAGACCCGCAGGAAAGCGTCCTGGAAGGCCTGGCCGACCTGGTCGAGGTCGAGCTCGCAGGGCTGGATCGGCTCGACCCAGAAATTGTGCAGCCAGAAGCTCATGCCGGCGGCGGTGACGAAGTCGTAGGGCTGCTCCTGGAGCACGCGCAGGCCCATGTTCTCGAGCACCGGCAGGACGTCGGACAGCGCGATCCCGTGGCCGGCGCGGACCAGCTTCAGGCAGAGCTCGCCGGCCCCCTGCTCGAGCGGCCGGTAGAGCGACATCGCGAGCTCGATCTCGCCCTTGGCCAGGCGGTCGATCCGGTCGATGTCGGGGACCGCCGCGCGCGCCGGCACCTGCTCCTGATAGCCGGCCGGGATCGCCTCGCCGTAGGCGCGCGCGAGGCGGTTGCCCTCCTCCTCGCCGTGGGCGTCGATCAGGGCCTCGGAGAGGACGTCGCTCCAGGAGCGCGACGCCTCGATCAGGCGCGCCTCGATCTCGGCCCGGTCGACGTCCTCGGGGAATGCCGTCCGGGGTGCGGACGATGAACTGGATGCGGGCCAGGATCGATTCCGAGATCTGGGCCTGGAACTCGACCTCGGTGCCGTTCAGCGCCTCCTGCAGGATGTCCTGAAACCGGCGCCGGATCTCGGTGTTGTAGCGCTCGCGCGGCACGTAGACGAGGCAGGAGACGAAGCGCGCGAAGGCGTCGCGGCGCAGGAACAGGCGGAGCGTCTGGCGCTCGTGCAGGTGCAGGATCTCCTGCACGATCTCGAACAGCTCGTCGTCGCCGGTCTGCAGCAGCTCGTCGCGCGGATAGGTCTCGAGGATGTTGACCAGCGCCTTGCCCGAGTGGCCGGCGGGCGCCAGGCCGGCGCGCTTGATCAGCCGCGAGACCTTGTGCCGGAGCAGCGGGATCTCGCGCGGATTGCGATTGTAGGCGGCCGAGGTGAACAGGCCGAGGAAGCGGTGCTCGCCCAGGACCTTGCCCTTGGCGTCGAACCGGCGGACGCCGAGGTAGTCGAGATAGACCGGCCGGTGCACGGTCGAGCGGGCGTTGGCCTTGGTGATCACCAGCGGCACCGCGGTGCGCGCCTGGCGGCGCAGCTCCGGCGGCAATGCTGCGAAGCTGCGCGAGGTGGCGCTGCCGGTCGGCTGGCGCCTGAGCAGGCCGAGCGCCGAGCCCTCGAGGCGCTTCAGCTGATCGCCCGCCTGATCGCGGATCAGGTCGTAGCAGCCGTAGCCGAGCAGGGTGAAGTGGTCGTCGGCGATCCAGCGCAGGAACGCCTCGGCCTCGGCCAGCTCGGTCGGCTCGAGCACCTTGGCGCCGGGCTGCAGGTCGGCGATCGCGACCTCGACCTTGGCCAGCATCGTGCGCCAGTCCTCGACCGCCGCCCGGACATCGGCAAGCGCCTGCTCGAGGTCGACCCGGATCGCCTCGATCCGCTCGGGATCGCTCTGCCGGTCGACCTCGAAATGCATGTAGGATTCGAAGCGGGCGTCGCCGCCGTCGGCCGCGGCCGACTCCAGCACCGCCTCGAGCGCGCCCGCGGGCGTGCGCTTGACCGGCATGACCGGGTGGATCGTGATGTGGATCAGGAGGCCCAGCCGGTTGAGCGCCATGCTCACCGAATCGACCAGGAACGGCATGTCGTCGGTGACCACCTCGACCACGGTGTGGGTCGACTGCCAGCCGTGCTGCTCGATCTGGGGGTTGTAGACCCGGACCAGCGCCTGGCCGGGCAGGCGCTGCTCGCCGAGGCGGAGATGGGAGAGCGCGGCGCCATAGATGTCCAAAGGGTCGCGCTCGAGCAGATCGACGGGCGCGACCGCCCGGTAGTAGTGGCGGACGAAGGCTTCGGCCCGCTCCGCCTGGCCGTCGGCGAGCTTGTCGTGCAGCTGATCGACCACCCGCTCGAGCAGATCCGCCTTCTTGTCCTGCAGCCGGGTTGCCATGGGAGACCTCCCTTCCGCCGCCCCCTGAGCCCTGTATTCAAGCACAGGGCGCGCCGCTCATACAGGCCGATCCTCAATCAAGGGTGAAAGATCACGGCTCGGATCGCGCCCGACCGGCGGCGCCGGATCACTCTGGCGGAGGTCTGTGACAGTTCGGGCTTCGAGCACGGCGTCGACCGGCGATGGGCATCGACGCCGCGTGCCGGGCAGCGGGTCCCGGCTCGGTCAGTCGGGACGCCTGGAGCGCCTGCCCGGGATCGGGGAGGGGTGATCGAGCCGGCGCGCCGGAGCTGGCGGGAGCACGGTCCTCAGGCGGCGAAGCGCTCCAGGCTCTGGCGCGCCTGGGCCCGGTGCTTGGGCTGCATGTGGCGGCCGACCGCGGCCAGCGCCGCCGCCAGCACCGAGGCGTCGTCGGTGAAGCCGATCCCGGCCAGGACATCCGGCACCATGTCGATCGGCAGGACGAAATAGGCCAGCGCCCCGCACAGCACCGCGCGCACGTAGGCCGGCGTGTCGCGATCGAGGGCGCAGTACCAGGCCGCGATCAGGTCCTCGGCGAACGGGATCTGCGTCAGCACGCGCCGGACCTTGGTCCAGAAACGGCGCGCGTCCGGTGGCCGGTAGACGACCGGCAGCTGGGCAAGCGGCATCTCGCGGGTGGCGTCCATGATGCTAACACTTGGGCATTCCGGGTCTGCCTGACAATCCCTCGCGGGCCGGCCGGAGGGCTTGCCGCGCGGGCGTGCGATCGGCTAGGCAGTGGACAGCAGCGATGGCGGGAGGCGGGCATGCGGATCGAGGGCCAGGCAGCGATCGTGACCGGCGGCGCCTCGGGGCTCGGCCTTGCGACCGCCGAGCTGCTGGCGGCGGCCGGCGCCAGGGTCGCGCTGCTCGATCTCGATGCCGCGAGGGTCGCCGAGGCGGCCGGCCGGCTGGGTTGCAAGGGCTTTGCCTGCGACGTCGCCGATGCGGCCAGCGCCGAGCAGGCGGTCGCGGGCGCCCGGGACGCCCATGGTCCGGCCCGGATCCTGGTCAACTGCGCCGGCATCGCGCCGCCCGCGCGGATCGTCGGCCGGAGCGGCCCGATGCCGCTTGCCGACTTCGCCCGCGTCATCGAGGTCAATCTGATCGGCAGCTTCAACCTGCTCCGCCTCGCCGCGGCCGACATGACGGCGCTCGAGCCGGATGCGGACGGCGAGCGTGGGGTGATCGTGAATACCGCCTCGGTTGCGGCCTTCGACGGCCAGATCGGCCAGGCGGCCTACGCCGCGTCCAAGGGCGGGATCGTGGCGCTGACCCTGCCGGCCGCGCGCGAGCTCGCCCGTCACGGCATCCGCGTGATGACGATCGCGCCCGGGATCTTCGAGACGCCGATGCTGCGTGGCCTGCCGGAGCCGGTCCAGCAGGCGCTCGCCGCCAGCGTGCCGTTCCCCAAGCGCCTCGGCCGGCCCGAGGAATACGCGGCCCTGGTCCGCCACATCCTCGACAACCCGATGCTGAACGGCGAGGTCATCCGCCTCGACGGCGCGATCCGCATGGCGCCGCAGTAGGGCGCGGGCGGCCGCGCTGCCATAGGGCACCCCGCGCGGGACGCGGAGAGCGCGGCCGTCCCTTGGGTCAGGCCCGGGCGCAGGCGTCCATGGCCCGAGCCAGCTGGACGTCGCGCTCGGTGACCCCGCCCGCGTCATGGGTGCAGAGCGTGACCTGGACGGTCTTGCAGGCGTTGAACCATTCGGGATGGTGGTTCATCTTCTCGGCCTGCAGGGCCACCCGGGCCATGAAGCCGAAGGCCGTGTTGAAGTCCCTGAAGGTGAAGGTCTTGCCGATCGCGTCGCGGCCGGCTACGTCCTGCCAGCCGTCGAGCTCGGCGATCGCCTGCTCGCGGGCGATGCCGGTGAGCTTGGCGCAGGTCGCCGTCATGGTTCCTCTCCCTGCCAGCTGCCTCGGATAGACGATGGGTCGCGTCGACGGTTCCGACAAGGTGTTCGAACGACCGCCTTCGGCCGCCGATCTCGAGCGGCTGGGCCAGGCGGTGCTCGCCGAGCTGCCGCAGCCGTTCCGGCGCCAGATCGACGGCGTGGTGGTCCGGGTCCAGGATTTCCCCGACGACCAGACCCTGCGCGACCTCGAGCTCGAGAGCCCGTTCGACCTGCTCGGGCTCTATCACGGCGTGCCGGTCGGGCGCGGCTCGACCCTCGATGCGCCGCGCCAGGACGTCGACATGATCTACCTCTACCGCCGGCCGCTGCTCGACTACTGGTGCGAGACCGAGGAGCCGCTCGCCGACATCGTCCGAAACACCCTGATCCACGAGATCGGCCACCACTTCGGCTTCTCCGACGACGACATGGACGAGATCGAGTTCGGCGAGGGCTGAGGCGCCGGCTCCTGTTCGCGTTGACGGACGGGCGCCTGACGACGGCGATGGCTGGCTCGCCGCCACGGCCTTCGATGGCGGATTTTGCTGGGGAACGGTTGTCCCGGCTGAAGCGTTGAGCAAGGTTAAGCCCAAGCAATCTCAACCGGCCCATTTCGGCCAAACCCAGGGAGGCTATGACCATGCCGATTCCGACCGAGCCCGTTGGCTCGCTGCCGCGGCCGGCCAAGCTGCAGGCCGCGTTCGCCGCCTATGATGCCGGCAAGATCACCCATGCGCAGCTGGTCGCCGAGCAGGACGCCGCCTGCCTGGATTCGATCAAGCGCATGGAGGCGACCGGCTCGCCGATCGTCTCCGACGGCGAGCAGCGGGCGTCCAGCTTCGCGACCTATCCGCTCGCCGACACGCTCGCGGGCACCGGCCTCGCGCCCAACCTCGCGGCGGACGGCCAGTATTTCGCGATCTTCACCGACGGCCATCACCGCCAGCTGCCGCGCCTGACCGGCGGGCCGTTCAAGTACAAGACCTATGCCGCCGACTATCTCGCCAAGTCGATCAAGATGGCCTCCAAGCCGATGAAGCAGGCCGTGATCGCGCCCTCCATGCTGGCGCTGCTCTATCCCCTCGACGGCAAGGTCGAGGGCTACTCGCGCGAGCAGTTCCTGGCCGATCTCTGCGACGAATGCGAGAAAGACATCCGCCAGTGCTTCAAGGCTGGGGCAGCGCGGGTCTCGATCGACTTCACCGAGGGGCGGCTCGCCTGCCGCAACGATCCCCGCAATCCCTGGACCGGGCGCGGCATGCTCGGCCAGTTCATCGAGCTCAACAATCGCGTCCTCGACCGGTTCTCGGCCGCGGAGCGCAAGAACATCGGCATCCACACCTGCCCCGGCGGCGACTGCGATGCGACCCACAGCGCCGATGTCGACTACGCCGAATTGCTGCCCAGCATGTTCAAGATGAACGCCGGCTATTTCCTCATGCAGCTGGCGAGCGAGCCGGACAAGGAGCGCGTTTATAAGCTGATCGGCCAGCACAGCCGCGGCGATGCCAACGGCGTCCCCCAGGTCTGCTTCATCGGCGTGATCAACCCGCAAAATCCGCGGGTCGAGACCGCGCAGGAAGTGTGCGACGATCTGGTCCTCGCGGCCAAGTACATTCCCAAGGAACGCCTCGGCTCGACCGACGACTGCGGCTTCTCGCCGTTCAGCATCGACGTCAAGCCGAAGCACGGCTCGCCGGACGTCGCCCGCGACATCGCGTTCCAGAAGATCAAGGCGCGCGTCGAGGGCACCAAGATGGCCTCGGAGAAGCTCGGCGTCGCCTGAGCCTGACCCGGCCGGACCTCTCGCGGCCCGCTCCCGCAGCGGCCCTCGAGGGTCCGGCCGCGGAGCCGACCCCTCGGCCCGTCTCACGTGCCCTGTTGGCCTTCCGCCAGGCGGACGTAGGCGGCGGGCGTGATGATGCGCACGTCGCGAAACGTCTGCATCGCCAACAGGGCGTGGTCACCGGTGATCAGGAGACCGGCGTTGCCATTGACGGCAGCCTCGAGGAGCTTGTCGTCGGTCGGATCGGGGCACGCCCGGACGCGCTCGCGGACGGTCACAAAGGTAGCGAAGCCACGCAGGCTTTCGAGGAAGCCCTCCCGCAGGTCTCGTGCAACGTAGGCATCGAATTTCCTTCGGAGGAGCACGTCGTAGAGTTCGGCGTAGGTGGCGTCAGACATCACCAGCTCGTCAACCTCGAGCGAAAGACGGACGGCACGCCACGGCATGGAACCATGACGTAGAAAGAAGCTCACGAGGACGTTGGTATCGATGACGACGCGCTCAGCCGTCATCGAGCAGTTCGGCGAGCTTCTCCTGGGTCAGGCCCCGCCTCCGGGCCTCACGGCTCGCCCGTCGGGTGAGGTCGAGCAACCCGTCGACATCCCGCCGGCGGCGAGCATCGACCGTGACCCTCACCAGCTGATCGGGCGCCGCATCGAGTTCCGCCACCATCCCCGGCGGCAACTCCTCGACTCTGTAGGTCTTCGTTATAACCTTTGCCATCACACGCGCACTCGAGCGATCGCTGGTCGATCATAGCAGATACGCCGGCGAGCGCGTCCGAAGAAGATGAGAAGCATGGCAAAAAGGCGCGACCGGGTTCCCAAGGTTCGGCATTGGCGAAGGCCCTGGTCGCTCGTGGGGAACAGCAAATGATCACCAGCCTCGACCATCTGGTGCTGACCGTGCGCGATCTGGACGCGACGGTGCGGTTCTATGTCGAGGGGCTCGGGATGGAGCTGCGGGCGTTCGGCGACGGCGGCGAGGCCCGAAAGGCGCTGCATTTCGGGGTGCAGAAGATCAACCTGCACGTTGCGGGTCACGAGTTCGAGCCGAAGGCGGACCAGCCGACGCCGGGGTCGGCGGATCTCTGCTTTCTGACCGGGCGGCCGCTGGCCGAGGTCGCGCGCCGGCTCGAGGGGCTCGGCCATCCGGTGATCGAGGGCCCGGTCGCCCGCATCGGCGCGCAGGGCCCGATGATGTCGATCTACGTGCGCGATCCGGACGGCAATCTGATCGAGATCGCGAATCGCCGCTGAGCGGCCCTCCGCCGGGCGATGGGGGCTCGGAATCAAAGAGTTGTGGATGGTTTCTCGACCATTCTTGTGCTTTATCGACCATTGCTATATAGCCTGCTCATGACATTAGGCCAGGGGTTGACCACGGACCCGAGAGTCGTAGGTTGATCCGGCCCAGCAGCGCGCGGATGCGATGAGCGACGTCGACCGCATACTGGAGCAGGCGCGCAAGGAGCTCCTCGATCTGTCGGGGCGCAACCGGCTGCTCAACACGCCGCGCCACGCGGCGCGGGCCAGCACGCTCGAGGTGATCGGCGAGCGCAGCGAGAGCCTCTTCCGGCTCCTGGTCGAGGACGGCAAGGGGCTGGGCTTTCGCGCCCGCCCGGACCCCGGCCCGGGCCCCCGGGCCGATGGCGAGCCGCCGAGCGACGACCTGTTCGAGGCCATGGCGCCGCCGGTCGTGGCCCCGGGCGCCGACGGGTCCTTGCCGCAGCATCGGGACCTCTGGCTGCAGACCGGGCTCGGCGCCGAGCGCCTCCAGGCGCGCCTGCTCAGGCTCTACTACGACGCCCGCACCCACTACGAGGAGCGGGGCATCGGCGTCCTCCACCTGGCGCTCGGGTTCCTCGAATGGTGCGAGCCGCCGGCGGCCGAGCCGCCGCGCTACGCGCCCCTGATCCTGGTGCCGGTCCGGCTGGAGCGGGCGAGCGCGCTCGAGCGCTTCCGCCTGTGGTTCGCCGAGGAGGAGATCGCGACCAACCTGTCGCTGGCCGAGAAGCTGCGCCAGGAGTTTTCCCTGACCCTGCCGGCGATCGATCCCGAGGAGCGGCTCGATCCGGCGGCCTATTTCCGGCAGGTCGGCGAGGCCGTGGCCGACGCGCCGCGCTTCCGGGTGCACGCCGACGACATCGTGCTCGGCCTGTTCTCGTTCACCAAGCTCCTGATGTACCGGGACCTCGATCCGGCGACCTGGCCCGCCCAGACGCCGCTCGCGACCCGGCCGCTGCTGCGCGCGCTGCTGACCGACGGCTTTCGCGCGCCGGCCGCGGAGGTCGCCGACGATCCGGCCGGGGACCAGCCCCTCGACCAGCGCCTCGCGCCCCGCGCGGTGCTCCACGTGCTCGACGCGGATGCCTCGCAGACGCAGGCGCTCGAGGCGGCGCGCGCCGGCCAGGACCTGGTCATCCAGGGCCCGCCGGGGACCGGCAAGTCGCAGACCATCGCCAATCTGATCGCGGCCGCGGTCCACGCCGGCAAGAGCGTGCTGTTCGTCGCCGAGAAGATGGCGGCGCTCGAGGTCGTCAAGCGCCGGCTCGACCAGATCGGGCTCGGCGAGCTCTGCCAGGAGCTGCACAGCCGGCGCGCCAACAAGAAGAGCCTGCTCGAGGAGCTGGAGCGGACCCTCAACCTCGGCGCCCCGCGCCGGGACAATCCCTCCGACCTGTTCGAGGAGCTGGCGGCGGCGCGCGACCGGCTGAACCGCTACGCCGCGGTCCTGCATCGGCCGGTCGGCGGCGCCGGGGTCACCCCGTTCCTGGCGATCGGCCGCCTGGTGGCGTTGCACGGCCAGGGCCCGCCGCCGCCGGCGCTGACCCTGCCGGGGGCCGCGCATTGGAGCCGCGCCGAGCTGCGCGAGCGCCGCGATCAGGTGCAGGCGCTGGCCAGGCGGGTCGCGGCGCTCGGGACGCCGGCCGCGCATCCCTGGCGCGGCGTCGGCCTGCCGGCGGTTCTGCCCGGCGATCACCAGGCGATCGGCACGGCGGTCGCGGCGCTGCGCGAGCAGCTGGCGCTGCTGCTCAAGGCGGCCGGCAAGCTCAAGGAGTGGCTGGGCCTGCGAGCGGCCCCGCCGACGCTGGCCCAGCTCGGCGACCTGGTCGAGGCCTGCTGCAGCCTGGCCGAGCTGCCGCCCGAGGCCGATGGCAAGGCCCTGCGCTCGGAGGTCTGGGAGCGCCCGGGCGAGGCGCTCGAGGCCCTGGTCGAGGCGGGCGAGAGCTTCGCCGCGGCCCGCAACGAGCTGCGCCGGGTCGTGACCGAGTCGGCCTGGACGGTCGATCTCACCGCAGCGCGCCAGGACCTCGCCGCCTACGGTACCCGGCGGTGGCGCTGGTTCAATGGCGACTACCGGCGGGCGCGGGCGACGCTGCGCGCCATCGCCAAAGCCGAGCCGCCAACCGATCCGACCGAGCAGCTGGGCCTCCTCGATCGCGTGATCGTGGCTCAGGCCGCGCGCGGTCGGATCGAGCGCGACGACGCGCTCGGCCGGGCGGCGTTCGGCCGCCTCTGGCAGGGCGAGCGCTCCGACTGGAGCCAGCTCGGCGCGGTGCTGGCCTGGCGCCACAATCTCCCCGATCCGGCGCTCCTGCCCTATCTTCTGCGGCTCGTGGTCGAGATCCGCGACCGCGAGCCCGCGATCCTGCTGGCCACGCCCGCGCGGCAGCTGCTGGAGGCGGTGACCGCCGGTTGGACCGATTTGACGGCACGCCTGCAGCTCGATCTGGCGGAGGCGTTCGGCGAGGCCAGGCTCGAGGCCCTGCCGCTCGAGCGCGTGCTCGAGCGCCTCGACGCCTGGGGCGCGCAGCCGGGCGCGCTCCAGCTCTGGATCGGCTACGGGGCCCAGAAGCGACAGGCGGCGGCGCTCGGCCTGTCCGGCCTCGCCTACCAGCTGCACCATGGCGGCCTCGCTCCGGATCGCGCGCTCGACGCCTTCGACCAGGCCTACTACGAGCCCCTGCTCAGGCAGGTGATCGAGGCCGAGCCGGCGCTCGCGGTCTTTGCCGGCCCCGAGCAGGAGCAGCTGATCGAGCGCTTCCAGGAGCTCGATCGCGAGCGCATCCAGATCGCGCGCCGCGAGGTCGCCGCCGCCCACCACGCCCGCCTGCCCAAGCGCGGCGCCGAGATCGGCCAGCTCGGGCTCTTGCAGCGCGAGTTCGCCAAGCGCAGCCGTCATCTGCCGATCCGTCAGCTGCTCGCCCGCGCCGGCCGCGCGGTCCAGGCGATCAAGCCGGTGTTCATGATGAGCCCGCTCTCGGTCGCCGAGTTCCTGACGCCGGGCGCCCTGCGCTTCGATCTCCTGGTGATCGACGAGGCGAGCCAGGTCGAGCCGGTCGATGCCTTCGGCGCGATCGCGCGGGCCGGCCAGATGGTCGTGGTCGGCGATCAGCGCCAGCTGCCGCCGAGCCCGTTCTTCAAGACGGGCGGCGCCGATGCCGACGACCGGCCGGCCGGGCGCCCCGATGACGACGAGGACGGGCTGCCGACCGCCGATCTCGAGAGCATCCTTGGCGCCTGCGCCGCCGCCGGCATGGCCCAGCGCATGCTGCGCTGGCACTACCGGTCGCGCCACCCGAGCCTGATCGCGGTCTCCAACCGCGAGTTCTACGACGGCCGCCTGCACATCGTGCCGAGCCCGTTCGCCGGCGACCGGCATCTGGGGCTGGTCTTCCGCCACGTCGCCGACGGCCGCTTCGAGCGTGGCGGCAGCGCGATCAACCGGCTGCGAAGCCGTGGCGGTCGCCCAGGCGGTGATCGCGCACGCCCGGGCCACGCCCGAGCTCTCGCTCGGGGTCGGCTGCTTCTCGCTCCGCCAGCGCGACGCGATCCTGGCCCAGCTCGAGCTGCTGTGGCGCGCCGAGCCGCCCGAAGTGCGCGAATTCTTCGCCGGCGCGCGGCCCGAGCCGTTCTTCGTCAAGAACCTCGAGACCATCCAGGGCGACGAGCGCGACGTGATCCTGATCTCGGTCGGCTACGGCCGGGACCCGAGCGGCTATCTCGGGATGGGCTTCGGCCCGCTCAACCACGAGGGCGGCGAGCGCCGGCTCAACGTGCTGATCACCCGCGCCCGCCGGCGGCTCGAGGTGTTCGCCTCGATCACCGCCGACGACATCGATCTCACCCGCGCCCGCGGCCGCGGCGTGGCGGTGCTCAAGACCTTCCTGCACTACGCGGCGACCGGGGTGCTCGGGACCGCGGAGGCGAGCGGGCGGGGCTTCGACTCGCCGTTCGAGGCCGAGGTCGCCCGCGCGCTTGCCGGCCTCGGCCATCAGGTCGACGGCCAGATCGGGGTCGCCGGGCTGTTCGTCGACCTCGCGGTCCGCGATCCCGACCGCCCGGGCCGCTATCTGCTCGGCATCGAATGCGACGGGGCCGCCTATCACAGCGCGCTCTGGGCGCGCGATCGCGACCGGCTGCGCCAGCAGGTGCTGGAGGATCAGGGCTGGATCCTGCATCGGATCTGGAGCACCGACTGGCTGCGCGCGCCGGTCGCCGAGCTCGGCCGGGTCGCGGCCGCGCTCGAGGATGCCAAGGCGCGCTGGGCGGCCCGCGACGAGAGCCTGGAGGCGGCGGCCTTCGGTGACGGGGCGGGCGAGACGCTCGAGCAGGCGGTGGTGCGCGAGCCGGCGATGGCCGTCGTCGATGGCGAGCCCGGGCCGCAGGCCGAGCCCTACGTCGAGGCCGAGCTGGCGCTCGCCGGCGCGGCCGAGCCGCACCGCCTGCCGCCCGAGCGCATGGCCGAGGTGGTGGCCGAGATCGTGGCGATCGAGGGTCCGGTCCACGGCGACGAGGTCGCCCGCCGGGTCGCCCGGCTGGCCGGCCTCGAGCGCACCGGCCGGCGGATCGTCGAGACGGTCCAGCGCGGCCTCGCCCGCGCGGTCCGCCAGCAGCGGATCGCCCGCGACGGGCGCTTCTACATGGTGCCGGGCGCAGCGCCGGCGATCCGCGACCGGGCCAAGGTCGGCGCCCCGAGCCTGCGCCGGCCGGAGATGCTGCCGCCCTCGGAGATCCGGACCGCGATCCTCGAGGTCGCGAGCGCCCACTACGGCGCCACCCGCAGCGAGATCACGGCCCGGGTCGGCCAGCTGCTGGGCTTCCAGGCGACCGGCGCCCGCCTGCGCGCCCTGATCGAGGCCGAGGTCGAGCGCCTGCTGGCCGCCGGCCGGCTCGACCGGCAGGGCCCGACCCTGGTGCCGGCGCGGCCGGACTCGCGACCCGCGGCTTGACCCGGCCGCAGCCCTGACCTTCGATGCCCCCGCGAGGGCAACGGCGGAGGCGACCCCGGTGAGCGGAGTCGAATCGGGCGCGACCGGGTTCCACGGCGTCTTTCCGTACCTGGTCTCGCCCGTTGATGCCGACGGGCGGGTCAGGGACGAGGTGCTGGCGCGGCTCTGCGAGCATCTGATCGCAGCCGGCGTCCACGGCCTCACCCCGCTCGGCTCGACCGGCGAGTTCGCCTATCTCGACTGGCCCCAGAAGCGCCGCGTGGTCGAGGTCACGCTCGAGGCGGCGGCCGGCCGGGTGCCCGTGGTCGCGGGCGTCGCGGCGACCACCACGGCCGAAGCGGTCCGCCAGGCGGCTGAGCTCGAGCGGATGGGCGCAGCCGGCATCCTCGCGATCCTGGAAGCTTATTTTCCGGTGCCGGAAGACGGCGTGGTCGCCTATTTCCGGGCGATCGCGGATGCCGTCGCCTGCCCGGTCGTGCTCTACACCAACCCGCAGTTCCAGCGCAGCGACCTCTCGCTCGGCGCGATCGAGCGCCTCGCGGCCGTCGACAACATCCGCTACCTCAAGGACGCCTCGACCGACACCGGCCGCCTGCTCTCGATCATGACCCTGGTCGGCGACCGGCTCGGGATCTTCAGCGCGTCCGCCCATATCCCGGCCTGCGTCATGCTGCTCGGCGGCCGGGGCTGGATGGCGGGCCCCGCCTGCCTGATCCCGCGCCAGAGCGTCCGGCTCTACGAGCTCTGCCGGGCCGGGCGCTGGGCGGACGCGATGGTCCTGCAGCGCGAGCTCTGGCGGCTCAACCAATTGTTCGCCAGGCACGCGCTCGCGGCCTGCATCAAGGGCGGGCTCGAGCTGCAGGGTTTTGCGGTCGGCGATCCGCTGCCGCCGCAGCCGGCGCTCGACGCCGCCGGCCGCGCCGAGGTGCGGGCCGCGCTGCAGGCGCTCGCGGCGCTGTAGCGAGGATCTCTTCGAGGTACTCGCGCAGCCGCCGGCGGTTGTCGAGCCGCGCGAACGCCTGGATGTGCCCGGTGTCGGGCAACAGCCACAGCTGCTTCGGCTGGCCGGCCGCCTCGAACAGGGCGATCCCCTGGTCGCGGGGGACGACCTGGTCGGCCTCGCCCTGGATGATCAGGACCGGCATCGGCGCCAGCTCGCCGATCACGTCGATCGGCCGGTAGCGGTCGTCGATGGTGAGGCTGAGCGGCCATTGCACGGGCCAGGTGAGCCAGAAGCCCGCGAGCTTCTCGCGTGCCAGCGCCCGCAGGCTGGTGAACGCGCCCTCGACCACCAGGGCGCGCACCCGGCCCTTGTCGGGCGAGGCGGCAAGGCCGGTGATCGCGAGCGCGCCGCCGAGGCTCTGGCCGAACACCACGATCCGCGCCGGATCGGCCTCGGGCATCGCGAGCAGGGTTCGCAGGGCGGCCGCGAAATCCTCCTGCAGGCCGTCGAGGCTGGGCTCGCCCTGCGAATGACCGTAGCCCCGGTAGTCGAACAGGAACACATCGAAGCCGGCGGCCGGCAGCCAGGCGACGCTCGCGATGTGGGTGCTGATGTTCTGGGCGTTGCCGTGCAGGAACAGGACGCTGCCCAGGTGCTGGGCGTGCGCGGGCAGGAACCAGCCGTCCAGGCGGACGCCATCGGCCGTGGTGAACGCGACCTCGCGCCAGTCGAGGCCGATCTCGCCGGGCGTCAGGACCAGCTCGCGCATCGGCTGGAAGACGAGGCCCGTGCAGCTGGTCAGGGCGAGCGTCAGCAGGGCCCAAGCCGTCAGGCGGCGGCAGATCAGAAGTACCAGTGCAGCGAGGTCGACCATTCGGTCTGCGGGCCGCCGCGATCCTTCTCCACCAGGAGATCGAGCTTGAGCGCGAGGTTGGCGGTGAGCGCGAGCGTCTGGCCGAGGCCGGCATCGAACCGGTCGGTGACCGTCTCGCCGAGCAGGGCCTGAACGCGGCTGTCGAGCTGGACGGTCCAGCGCTCGGTGAGCGGCCAGATCAGGGTCAAGGCCGGGCCCAGGGCGACGAAGCAGGTGTCGGCGCAGTCGGGCCCGGCGGTGACCTTGGCCTCGCCCATCAGGCTCGCAAGGCCCCGCCCGCCCAGCGCGACCGCCGGCCCAGCACCCCCCCAGAGCGCGCCGACCAGGGCGCCCTTCTCGTCGTGCCCGTCCCGCCGGAAGCGATCGAGGCCGCCGCCGAGCTGCCAGGAGACCGGCCTGAACAGCTCGTCGCGGGCTGAGAGCGAGCGGATGCCGACCACGGTCAGCCGGTTCAGGGTCGGGCCGCGGTCGCCCGCGTAGTGACGCAGCTCGAGGTCGAGGAAGTCGATCTCCGCGCCCGGGACATAGCCGCCCTCGGGGTCGCTCAGCGTATGATAGCCCGGGCGGGCGCTCAGCGACTGAAAGAACCGGCCGTCGCGCGCGCCCAGGCCGATCCCAATGCGCGCCGAGCCGTGCCCCTGATCCGGGCGGACCGCCGGTTCCGGCACCGGCGGCGGGCTGGCCGCGACCGCAATCTGGCTGCGCGCCGCGAGCAGCTGCCAGGCAAGACCCGCCGCCTGCTCGCGCGGCCGCTCGCCGGTCCGCATCCGGTAGGTGACGATCTCGGCGGCAAGCTCGAGCACCGCGGCGCGGCGCGCCGGCGCGAGGCGCCTTCAGCTCCGGATCGCCGGCGGCGAGCGCGCCGTCGGCCAGCCGATGCGCGAGCTCGCGCTCCGCGGGCGTGAGCGCCGCCAGACCCTGCTCGATCCGGGTCCGGCTGGAGGGACGGAACACGGTGCCCGCCAGCATGTCGTCCTGGCGCACGACCGCCCGCACCGTGTCCACCGGGATGGCATAGAGCGGGAACCGGTCGGTCAGGCGCAGTCCGGGCCGCGCCACATCGAGCAGGAACAACAGCTGGTACGAGCAGTTCTCGTCGAAGAAGTAGTACGCGGCGGACTGCCCGCGCAGCTCCCAAAGGTGCTCCAACAGACGCCGCACCTCGACCGGCGTCAGGTTCAACTGGTATTCCCAGATGTCGCGATTTTCGAAGTCGGTATATTGGCGGACCAGCTGATAGTAGGGCATGATCGAATAGGTGCCCGGGTAGACGCCGGTCAGGCCGTAGACGGCGAACAGCAGGCCGTTGTCGTTGCCGGTGACGGCGCCGTAGTTGACCGCGTAGGAGAGCAGCCGGGTCTGCTCGTCCTGGCCGGCGCGATCGAGGCGCAGCAAGGTGTGGCCGAACATCGAGGACGGGTTGTTCAGGTAGGCCGCGGGGAAGATCAGGGTGACCCGCTGGGCATCGATCGCGGCGAGCCAGTCCGCCAAGCGCGGGCAGGCCTGCTCCTGCAGCCGGGCGGGGTCGAAACCGAGCACGCTCTTCAACCAATGGTACCGGGCCGGAAAGGCGCACTGCGGGTGCTGCGGCTGATCGCCCGCGGCCGGGCCGGCAAAGAACGCCGCGAGCGTCGCCTCGAGCTCGGCCTCGGGGTCGACCTTGCCGTCCGCCGCGTTGAAGAAGCCTGGGCTGTCGATCAGGCTGGTCGGGGCGGAGCCCAGCAGACCCGGGCGATAGTGGCCGAGATCGAGCCACTCCCGGCGGCTCGCGAGGTCCTCGGCGCGGGCGCGCGCGATCAGCTCGTCAAGGTAGTCGGCGGGTGCCGCCACGGCCTGGCCGCAGGCCAAGGTCCAGCCCGCGGCCAGGGCCGCGACGAGGTTGCGGGCGCGCTCCGGCCGCCTCGCGTCGGCGGCCGGCACGGGCTCAGGTGATGACGTAGCGCTGCAGCACCGCGTCCTCGGACAGCACCGCGTTCATCGACGCGATGACCTGATCCGCGGTCACGTTCTCGCTCGGGAACAGGCGCGTGAAGTTGCGCTGCAAGGTGGCGGAGAACCGGGCCTTGTCCTGTGGCGCCACGGTCATCAGCGACGCCAGGGAGTTGAGCGTCTCGCCCTCGCCGCGCGCGACGTCGACGGCCAGGTTGTCGAGGCTCGAGACCACCATCATGCGGACCTTGGTCGGCGAGCGGACCACGCCGTCCTTCTCGCAACCGAGGGTCCCGCTCGTGATGCCGAAGGTCTGGTTGCCGAAGCTGCCGTTGGTGGTGACCGCAAGGATCTGCGGCACCGGCCCTTTCTGGCCCTCGAACAGGATGCTGCCGGCGCCGCAGCCCGCGCTGCTGGCCGGTTCGCCCTGCTGCGCCCATGCCGTCGGCGCGCCGACGGTCAATGCCAGGAACGCCGTAGCGATGATTGCACGCATGAACCTTGTCCCTTGATCAACGCAAGGTAGAGAACTTAGAGGGTCAATCCCGCCAATGTCAATCGCCGGGCGGTCGCCTGGCGACTATTCATGAGCGGCGGCGCCGGCCGCGACGAACTCCAGCATGACGCCGTGGGTGTATGCCGGCGGCACGCCGATGGTGCCGCCGCTGTCGCGGCGGTAGGCGACGCCCTGGTGGTCGAGCCAGGCCGCGGTCGCCGCCAGATCGCGCACCGCGAGGCTGAGCGCGGCCAGGGTCGGCGCGCCATCGCCCGCAGCCTCGGTCGCGATCGCCTCGAGCTCGGGATGGAGCATGTCGAGGTCATCCGGGGTCACGAACAGGAGCACGCCCTTGCCGGTGTGGACGGCCAGGGTATCGTCGGTCTGGGTCAGGCAGATGCTGCCGAACACCCGCGCCATGGGTTCGTAGAAGGCGTCCGGATCGTCGGCCGCGACGGTCAGCGAGGCGATCGCCTGGGCGCCGTTGGGATGCTGGAGCCAGGCCGCCTGGCGCATCGGCTCGGGCGTCAGGTGGCTGCACGCGAACAGGCGCAGGCCGCCGGTCGCGGCCGGCGCCAGCATGACGTTGGCAAACCGCAGCTCGAGGTCGGGCTCGAGCAGCCGGCCGAGCGCCACGACCTCGGCCGGTGCCAGCCCGGCGGCCTGCCAGGCGGCGTGGGTCGCCTCGGGGTCGGTGCTGTGCAGCGCGAGCGCCAGCAGGCCTTCGCGCTCGGCGAGGAAGCGGTCGAGGCCGTTGGTGAACTGCGCCGGGTCGACGACGCTCAAAAGCTCCAGGTAGTCATTGGCGAACATCAGGCAGTAGTTGGCCGTGCCCCAGCCGACGTGGCGGCCGCGCGGCGTCGCCTGGAAGCCCAGGCGCTCATAGCTGGCGCGCGCCTGCTCGAGATTGCGCACGCCGATGATGGCGTGATCGATGCCCGCGATCTGCCTGGCCATGGCCGCCCCCGATCCGGGCCTTTGCGTCGGCCCGTCCACCCGCGCTAACAATAGCGTTCGTGGCGCTTGGCAGCAAACCGTTGCGGGGCTGGGCGAGCGGGGAGAGGAACCATGGCGAGCGCATCGCCGATCGGCCTGATCTGCGCGATCCCGCAGGAGCTGCTCGAGCTGCGCGCGGCGCTGGTGCACGATCAGCGGGCGCCGGTCGGCGCCTTCGGCTTCGATCTCGGCCGCCTCGACGAGCAGCCGGTGGTCCTGGCCGAGGCCGGCATCGGCAAGGTCAACGCGGCCGCGGTCGCGACCCTGCTGGCGGCGCGCTTCCACTGCCGGATCCTGGTGTTCAGCGGCGTCGCGGGCGGCCTCGACCCACAGCTTGCGATCGGCGACGTGGTGATCGCGACCAGGGCGCTGCAGCACGACTGCGGCGTGATCGAGAACGAGCGGCTGCACCCCTACCAGGCCGGCCACGTGCCGTTCTTCAACCCGACCCGTGAGCTCGGCTACGCGGTCGATCCGGGCCTGCTGGCGCGGGTGCAGGGCCCGGCTCGAGGGCCTGAGCCTGCCGCCGCTCTCGGCCGCGGCCGGCGGCGAGGGCCGGCGGCCGAGGCTGGTCTACGGCACGATCCTGGCCGGCGATCAGTTCATCCACTGCGAGCCGACCCGCAAGCGGCTGCACCAGGAGTTCGAGGCCCAGGCGGTCGCCATGGAGGGCGGCGCGCTTGCCCAGGTCGCCGAGCGGCTCGGCGTCCCCTGGCTCGAGATCCGGGCGCTCTCCGACCTCGCCGGCGCCGAGTCGCGCTTCGACTTCGCCGCCTTCGTCGAGGAGGTGGCGGCCAGCTCGGCGCAGATCCTGCGCCGCCTCCTGCCCGTGCTGTGACGGGCTACGTATCGACGAATCTCAGCCCGAGGTGGTCGCGCATCGGCGCGAAATCGTGATCGGCGGTCAACAGCTCTGCGCCGTGCTCCAGGCAGTACGTGGCGACGATCATGTCGACCGTGCCGGGCGTGAACCCACGCCGGCGGAGCGCTTGGTAGTGCGTGACCGCCCGCGGCACGAGGTCGAAGTTGAGCATCGAGACCAGCAGCAGGGGCTCGAACCATCGCCTCAGCTGCGCAGCCTCACGGCCCGAGCGGCATCCGCACAGCACCTCGTACATGACGATGTCGCCGACCAGGATCGGAAGCCCCCGCGTTGCGAGCAGACGGTCGAGCGCGTCGACTTGGGCGGAGCGGCGACCGTTGAAGTGATCGATCCAGACCGAGCTGTCGACGACGATCACTCGGGAGCCCGCTTCGGCCGGCCGCGCATCTGATCGAGGTCGCCCTGCCAGGGGAATTTTCCGAACAATTCGCGGAGCTTCTGCCGGCTACGCCATTCGACCATGTCCCGTAGCGCCGCCTCGACCACGGCGCGCTTGGTGCGCAGGCCGCTGAGCTCCATCGCCCGCGTCATGAGCTCATCGTCGATCTCGATGTTGGTGCGCACGGCAAGCCTCGTTGTGTAAAAAGCGGAGCCAATCATACACAATCGAGATCAAGTCGCAATGGCGAGGCGGAAGGTCCCGTCTCCACCTCAGATGAGGTCCTGGACCTCGACGCCGAGCGCCGGGGCGAGGCGCGCCAGGACCTTGGTCGAGCCGCGCCGCCGGCCGCTCTCCAGCTGCGCGATGTAGGCCCGCTGCACGCCGGCGGCCTGCGCCAGTTGCTCCTGGGTCATGCGCCGGTAATCGCGCCAGACCCGGATCGGGTTCTGCCCGGCGAGCAGGGCATCGGCGACCGCGATCGGAACGGTCTCCCGATCGGCCAGGGCCTCCGCCCGGTCGTAGGCGCGCACCGCCTCGGCGTCCTCGGCTCGCTCCAGCAGGTCCTGCCAGACCTCGTAGCGCACCACCACGTAGGCGGGGCGTCCCTCATGTTCGAGGATCACCGCTTTGTCAGCCATAGATGCTGCCTCTCGGCCCGATGTCGAGCACGATCAACCTGCGCCCAGTTGCTCCTTCGTCAAGTTCGACTGTAGCTTAACGATACCTATCACCGGTTCATGCGGTTGGCGACCAGGTCGTCGACCACGGCGGGCTCGGCGAGCGTCGAGGTGTCGCCCAGCTGGTCGTGCTCGTTGGCCGCGATCTTGCGCAGGATGCGGCGCATGATCTTGCCCGAGCGGGTCTTGGGCAGGCTTGGCGCCCATTGGATCAGGTCGGGGGTCGCGGTCGCGCCGATTTCTTTGCGGACTTGCTGCACGAGTTCCTTACGCAGGCCTTCGCTCGGCTCGATCCCGGCCTTGAGGGTGACGTAGCAGTAGATGCCCTGG
This sequence comes from uncultured Alphaproteobacteria bacterium, assembly GCA_963756905.1. Lineage (GTDB taxonomy): Bacteria > Pseudomonadota > Alphaproteobacteria > Geminicoccales > Geminicoccaceae > DATAOG01. The sequence goes on along the minus strand of CAVWPO010000028.1, from coordinate 20,832 downwards.
CCCTTGAGGTCGTGCGGATAGCCGACCACCGCGGCCTCCGAGACCGCGGGATGGGCGACCAGCGCGCTCTCGACCTCGGCGGTGCCGAGGCGGTGGCCCGAGACGTTGATCACGTCGTCGACCCGGCCGGTGATCCAGTAATAGCCGTCCTTGTCCCGCCTGGCGCCGTCGCCGGTGAAGTAGGTGCCCTTGAACGTGGAGAAATAGGTCTGGATGAAGCGCTCATGGTCGCCATAGACCGTGCGCATCAGGCCGGGCCAGCCGTCGAGGATCACGAGATTGCCCTCCGCGGGCCCCTCGAGGAGCTTGCCTTCGCCATCGACGATCGCCGGCCGGACGCCGAAGAACGGCCGGGTCGCCGAGCCGGGCTTGAGCGCCGTGGCGCCCGGCAGCGGCGTGATCAGGATGCCGCCGGTCTCGGTCTGCCACCAGGTGTCGACGATCGGCAGGCGGCGGTCGCCGACCACCCGGTGGTACCAGAGCCAGGCCTCCGGGTTGATCGGCTCGCCGACCGTGCCGAGCAGCTTCAGGCTCTGGCGCGAGGTCTGCTTGACCGGCTCGTCGCCATGGCGCATCAGCGCCCGGATCGCGGTCGGCGCGGTATAGAAGATGTTGACCTTGTGCTTGTCGACCACCTCCCAGAAGCGGGCCACGGTCGGGTAGTTGGGCACGCCCTCGAACATCAGCGTGATCGCGCCGTTGGCGAGCGGCCCGTAGACGATGTAGCTGTGGCCGGTGACCCAGCCGACGTCGGCGGTGCACCAGTAGACGTCGCCGTCGTGGTAGTCGAACACGTACTCATGGGTCAGCGCGACGTAGACCAGATAGCCGCCGGTCGTGTGCAGCACGCCCTTGGGCTTGCCGGTCGAGCCCGAGGTGTAGAGGATGAACAGCGGGTCCTCGGCACCCATCGGCTCGGGCGGGCACTCGGCCGGCGCCAGGTCCATCAGGGGTCCGGCATCGTAGTCGCGACCGCCGGTCATCGGGACGTTCATGCCGTCGTGCCGGAACATCAGCACCTTGACGTCTTGGCCACAGCTGCGGAGCGCTTTGTCGGTGTTGGCTTTGAGCGGGATGGTGCGGCCGGCGCGCAGACCGCCGTCGGTCGTGATCACGAGCTTGCTGCCGCAGTCGTTGACCCGGTCGGCCAGGCTGTCCGGCGAGAAGCCGCCGAACACCACCGAGTGGACCGCGCCGATCCGGGCGCAGGCGAGCATCGCGTAGGCGGTCTCGGGGATCATCGGCATGTAGATCGTGACCCGGTCGCCCTTCTTGACGCCGAGCTCCTTCAGCACGTTGGCGAGCTTGCCGACCTGCCGGTGCAGCTCCCGGTACGTGATTTTGCGGTCGACCTTGGGATCGTCGCCCTCCCAGAGGATCGCGGTCTGGTCGCCGCGGGTCGCGAGATGGCGGTCGATGCAGTTGGCGCTGACGTTGAGCACGCCGTCCTCGAACCAGCGGATGCGCGCATTGTCGTTGAAATCGACGTCCTTGATCCGGGTCGGCGCCTGGATCCAGTCGAGCCGCTTCGCCTGCTCGGCCCAGAAGCCGTCCGGGTCCTCGATCGAGCGCCGGTACATCGCCTGGTACTTGGCGTCGTCGCAGTGGGCGGCCCTCGCGATCGCCTCGGGCACGGGAAAGACGTCGTCCGACATGGCCTCCTCCGATCCGCAAGCCTGGCCGCCCGGCGGCGCGCGGCGACCCCGGGCCGGCAGCATCATGCAACCCTGACCGGGTTTTCTCACATATCGGGGCCGGCGACTCAACCGGGTGCGCACACCACGATATAGAACGGGCTCGAGCTCATCGAAGAGAGTGCAGGCGGCCCCCGGTCGTGACCGCCGCCGTCAGGATCACGATCGGGCAGCTGCGCCTTCGCCCGCTCGACGGGCGAACGACAGCCTCGGCGTCGGGCTCTCGACAGGGAAACCCATCCTCGCGCCAGCGACGGCGGTTCAGTCGCGCCTCGTGACCTTGAGGGCGCGCCGGTCGAGGGTGGCCTCGACCTCGCCGAGGTCGATGCCGTGGCGGGCGAGGGTCGCGGCGGTGAAATAGAGGACGTCGGCCGCCTCATCGATCACGTGGGCGCGGGCCTGCGCCTCGGCCAGCTCGGCCGCTTCCTCGCGAAGCTTGGCCCCGAGCAGGTCGGGATCGGCCAGCAGCTTGGCCGTGTACGAGCCCGGCGGCGCCGAGATCCGACGTTCGGCGAGCCTGCGGGCGAGGGCGCCGAGGCCCTGATCCGGGCCCCAGCAGGTCCGGGTGCTCTGGTGGCAGAAACCGGGCGGCTGCTGACGGACGGTGAAGCGGAGCGCGTCGCGGTCGCAGTCGGCATCGATCCGGAGCAGCTCCTGGGTCGCGCCCGAGGTCTCGCCCTTCACCCAGAGGCCGCGCGTGCGCGAGTGGTAGACGCCCCGGCCCTGGTCGAGCGCGGCGCCGAGCGATGCGAGGTCCGAATAGCAGAGCCCGAGCGCTATGCCCCGCTCGTCGACCACCACGGCCGGCCAGAGACCGTCCGGCCGGTCGCTCCGCAGGGGGGCGGCGAACGCCTCCGCGAGGCCGAGCTTGCCGGCATAGAGCGCCATGCCGACCTGGGCGTCGCAGCCGAGCCGGTCGAGGTCCCGGACCTCGTCGGCGCTCGTGATGCCCCCGGCGATGGTGACCGCGGCCGTGCCGGCGGCCTCGCGGATCTGCCTGGCGAACGCGAGATCGGTGCCCTCGAGGCGCCCCTCGCGCTCGACGAAGGTGACGAGAAAGCCGCCGGCCAGCTCGCGCAGCTCGGCGATCCGCTCCAGGACCCCGCGGCCGGTCCGCGTCTGCCAGCCCTCGACGACGACCTCGCCGTGTCGGGCATCGAGCGCCGCGATCACCCGCTCGCGCGGCAGCTTTGCCAACACATCGGGACGGGCGGCGGTGCCGAGCACGACCTTGAGCGCACCCCGGTCGAGCCAGCGGATCGCGAGGGCGACGTCGCGGATGCCGCCGCCGACCCGGCAGGGCGCGAGGTCGACCAGCTCCTCGATCACCGCTTCGTTGCCGCCGCGGCCAAGGGCGGCGTCGAGATCGACCACCGCGACCTCGCCGACCCGCCCGAAGCGCGTGGCCAGCGGGCGCGGGTCGCCGGCGTCGAGCGCCTTGGCCTCGCCGCCGATCAGCTGGACGGCATTGCCCGCCTCGAGGTCGATCGAGGGCACGATCATGACGGCCGGATCATCGCTCAGGGATCATCGCAGCGGAATTCGCGACCGGATCGGGGGCCGCACCGGCACGCCCCGGGCGGCGAGCGCCCGCTTGACGTCGGCGACGGTCAGCTCGTCGTCGTGGAAGATCGAGGCCGCGAGCACGGCATCGGCGCCGGCATCGAACGCGTCCTTCAGGTGCTCCGGCCCGGCCGCGCCGCCCGAGGCGATCACCGGCACGCGCACGGCGGCCGCGACCCTTTCCGTGAGCTCGAGGTCGTAGCCCGCGCGGGTGCCGTCCTGGTCCCAGCTGGTGAGCAGGATCTCGCCCGCCCCGCGCGCCTCGCCCTCGCTCGCCCAAAGGATCGCATCGATGCCGGTGCCCTCGCGCCCGCCCTTGACCAGCACCTCGAAGCCGCCGCCCCGCCGCCTGGCGTCGATCGCGAGCACGGTGCACTGGCGGCCGAAGTGCTCCGCGATCTCGGTCAGGAGCTGCGGGCGCTGGACGGCCGCGGTGTTGACCGAGACCTTGTCGGCGCCGGCCTCGAGCAGGACCTTGGCGTCGCCCTGCGTGCGGATGCCGCCGCCGACGGTCAGCGGAATGCCGAGCCGCGCCCGCACGCGCCTGACCGTCTCCGCCTGGTTGCCGCGCCCCTCGGGCGTCGCCGAGACGTCCAGAATGACGATCTCGTCGGCCCCCTGCCGCTCGTACAGCGCCGCCCGCTCGGCCGGATCGCCGGCATCGCGCAGGCCCTGGAACCTGATCCCCTTGACCACGCGGCCGTGGCTCACGTCGAGGCAGGGGATGATCCGCCGCGTGAGCATCAGCGAACGCCTTCTCCAAAAAGAGTGAGCATCAGCGAACGCCTTCTTCGAGAAGGGTGAGCATCAGCGAGCGCCCTCTCCAGGAGGAACGGGCATCAGGCGCCCTCCAGCCAGCGGGCGATCAGCGCATGACCATAGGCGCCGGAGAGCTCCGGGTGGAACTGGCAGGCGACCACGTGGTCCCGCTCCAGGCCGGCGACGAAGCGGCCGCCGTGCTCGGCCGTCGCGATGGCGCAGCCTGGCGCGTCGGCAACCCGGTAGCTGTTGGCGAAATAGGCGTAGCCCGGCGCCAGGAAGCGACAGCCCGGCTGCGGCTCGATCCGGTTCCAGCCGAACTGCGGCACGCGCACGGTCGCCGGGAACCGGCCGACCCGGCCCGGGATCACGGCGAGCCCCTCTGCAGCCGGGCTCTCGTCGCTGGCCTCGAACAGGACCTGGAGGCCGACGCACATCGCAAGCGTCGCCGCCCCGGACCGGACCCGGCTCGCGACCGCGTCCGCAAGCCCGGCTTCGCGCAGGCCCGCGAGCGCCGCCCCGAAGGTCCCGACGCCCGGCAGCACGACCCGCTCGGCGTCTTTGACCATGGCGGCATCGGCCGCGATCCGGGTCCTGGCGCCAAGTCGGGCGAACGCCGCGAGCACCGAGGCGAGATTGGCGGTCCCGGTCGGCAGGACCACGACCTCGGCCGCCATCAGAGCACGCCTTTGGTGCTCGGCACCTCGTCCGGCCCCTCGAGCCGCACGGCCTGGCGAAGGGCGAGCGCCGCAGCCTTGAAGGCGGCCTCGGCGCGGTGATGGTCGTTCGCGCCGCGCAGCACATCGACGTGCAGCGCCATCCGCCCGGTGGTCGCGAGCGAGGTGAAGAAATGGGCAAGGTTCTCGCAGGCCAGTTCGCCGAGGGCTTCGCGCTCCAGGCCGAGCTCGACCACCGCGCAGGGGCGGCCGGAGAGATCGACCACGGCGCGCGCCAGCGCCTCGTCGAGCGGGGCGAACGCCGAGCCGAAGCGGGCGATGCCGCGCCTTTGCCCGAGCGCCTGATCGAGCGCCTGGCCGAGCGCCAGCGCGCAGTCCTCGACCGTGTGGTGGTCGTCGACCTGGAGGTCGCCGGCGCACTTCAGCGTCAGATCGAAGCGCGCGTGCTTGGCGAGCGCCGTGAGCATATGGTCGAGAAAGCCGATCCCGGTTGCGACCTCGGCCCGGCCGCTGCCGTCGAGGACGAGCTCGAGCGCGATCTTGGTCTCGAGGGTCTCGCGGCTGACCTTGGCCTGGCGCGGGCTCATCGGATGCTCGCTCAGGGCACGATCTGGGCAAGCGCCGAGACCACGATGTCGGTGCCGCCCTTGGCCTTGATCAGCGGGATCACCTGCGGCAGGTCCTTCCTCGGCACCGCGGCCTTGAGCGCGAAGCCCTGATCGCCGTGCAAGGGCGCCATGGTCGGCTCGCGCATGCAGGGCAGGACCGCGATCACCGCCTCCAGGCACTCGGCCGACACGTTGACCTCGACCATGACCCGCTCGCGGGCATCGAGCACCGAGCGCAGCAGCAGCACGAGCGTCTCGATTTTTTCCCGTTTTTCCCCATTCTCGAGCGCCCGCGGGTGGGCATAGAGCCGGGTCGAGGAGCGCATCAGCTCGTCGACGATGACGAGGCCGTTGGCAGCGAGCGTCTCGCCGGTCGCCGAGTTGTCGACGATGCAGTCGGCATCCTCGGGCGGAAACACCTCGGTCGCGCCATAGGAATGGACGAAGGTCGCCTCGAGCCCGCGCCTCGCCAGCCAGGCAAGCGTCAGCCGCTCGTACTCCGAGGCCACGACGAACGACCCCCGCTGCCGCCCACCATCAGCGAACTCTGGCGTTGCCGCCGCCACCAGCCGCACCGGATCGAGCCCGGTATCGAGCAGCTCGACCACTTCGGCCGCGAGCTCGGCGACCCAGTCGGCGCCGGCGAAGCCGACATCGCGCGAGCCCAGGTGCAGCATCTCGACGATGTTCTGCGGCTTCAGGATCTTGGTCTCGAACCCGTCCAGCGACAGGTTTGGCCGATACCCCCGCCGCCCGAACGCCACCCGGATGCCGGCATCGCCCAGCAGCGCCAGCACGCCCTGCTCCATCCGCCCCTTGGGCAGGGCCAGATGGACCAGGTTTTTCCCACTCTCGGACGCGGCGCTCACCGCCTTCAAGGCCCCTTTCGGCGACGCAACAAACGCGCGCGGAACCTAGCCCGACAGTTCCCCTGTCTGCAAGCGCCCCGGCGCTCGCGATATTGCGCTTCGCTCGTCCGAGTACGAACCGGATGCCGGCACGGCCGCGCGGAGAGCCTCTCGGGCTCGTCAGACCCCAGGAGCCGCCGCGAACGACCCGGCGAGAATCTCTTCCTCGCGAGCCATGCACGAGCCGCATCCGTCCGGAGCTGCCGATCGTAGCTAGTCGATGCCAGCGATCCTCGACCCACTCCCAGACGTTGCCGTGCGTGTCGTGGAGCGCCAAAGGGATTGGCTGGCGATAGTCACCGACCTCACTGGTCCTGCCGATCGCTTCGCTCATAGTTCGCCTTCTCGGGCGTGATCTCGTCGCCCCACCAGTAGCGGGTCGTCGTGCCGGCGCGGCACGCGTATTCCCACTCCGCCTCGGAGAGCAGTCGATACGGCTGACCGCGTCTGCGCGGCGAGCCATTCGACATAGGCCTTGGCGTCGTCCCAGCGACACTTGATCACCGGCCGCCGCGCCGCGACCCCAGCCTTCGTCGTTCTGGTCGGCTCCCGGCCAGTGGTCTCAGACGAAGTGGTCGTATTCTTCGAAGGTCACCGGGTAGCGGCCGACCGCCAAGCGGATAGCCGATCCGAACCCGGATGCTGCGGCGTTTCCACTCGACCCACTCCGCTTGGCGCCCTGGCCACCGCCCATTCGCGCTCGGCCTCGGTCGAGCCCATCATGAACTCGCCCGGCGGGATGACCACCATCTCCGGGCACCAGGGCGCCTCGATGTCGCGGAACACCGTGCCGGTAGCTGGCGCGACTGCAGCGTTTGCAGCCGGACGTCCTGTTCCACGGTCCGATCGTTGGCACCGCTCGGGCGAGCTGTTGCCGAAGCCTTGCGTCGGCGGGCGTGATCAATCTCCCTGCAAGTGCGTCGATCGCCAGGCGAACCTTGCGGTTTCTGAACGAGTAGAGGCGCAGATGACGCCAATCCGAATGCTGACGTGCGTGCGAGGACCGTAGCCAGATGATCGGCCGCGCGCATCGCTTTGTCTTCGAGCACCGCGGACTGGATGTAGTAGATTGGTATGATCAGATCCTTCCGCCCGACTCCGCTCCTCGGCCTCCAGGAACTTCTGCAGCTCTTTGCGGCAGGCCTCGCTCTTGAAGTAGCTCGGGCGTCAGGATCGGAATGAAGAAGCGCGCCTGGTCGAGAATTTGGTCCAATTTGTCCGACCAGCGCTCGCCAACGTCGATGTCGTCGACGTCCTGGAAGATCTCGAACGGCTCGCCGCTGACCGCGCGCACGATGTCGCTGAGCCATTGGCGAAACGCGCTGATCGCGCCGCCATGTCTGATCGTCGAAGCGCGTGTAGCTCAGGAAGGCATCCGGCGGCTTGGCCATGCACTCGCCTCGGGAACTCCGTCAACCACAATGGCGCTGCGCCAGAATGCGGAAACAACCGCGCGGATGCAAGCCGGCGGTGGCGTAGCTTGTGCCGGCGCGCCGGGTGCCGCAAGCTGGGGCGTCTGGCGAGAAAGTGGAGAAAGAAATGGCGACGGCGGTGTTCATGGTGCGGGCGTCGATCCCCAAGGAGCGGGAGGCGGAGTTCAATCGGTGGTACAATGAGGAGCACTGTCCGCAGGTGCTGCAGTATCGGGGGGCGGTCAGTGCCAGGCGCTATCGGGCGCTGCTCGGCGAGGACAAGTATCAGTACATGGCGGTCTACGAGTTCCAGGATGAGGCGACCCTGGAGCGGTTTCTGGAGTCGGAGCACTTCGCCGAGCTCCGGCGCGAGTACGATGCGCATTTCGGCGGCGTCTCGGAGCGCGCGCGCTCGACCTACGTCCAGGTCTGGCCGTAGCGCAGCAGTGATCGGGTCGGGCGGGCACGGACCGGCCATGCTCGCTCATATCGGCGCGATCTTTGTTGGGGATGCAGGCCCTGCCTGCCGATGATCAGACGTTTCGCGCGGTCTGGCTGATCAGCCTGTTGCTGATGGTGCTGGCGGGCAGCCTGCCGTTGCTGCGCAGCCAGCGGCAGTGGCTGCGGCAGGCCGCCGTCTGGGTGCTGGTCGGCGGTTTTCTGTTCGCGGGCTACCGGATCGTCGAGTGGCTGATGGGGCGTTGACGGGGCGCTGAGCGGCGGGCTCGACGGCGGGTGGTCGGGCCTGATAGCCTCCGGCCGGATCGCAGGAGGAGGCTGTAGCATGCTGTCGCGTCGCACTTTGGCCAGTGCCGCCGGGCTCGGCGGTCTGGCCGCGCTGGCGCTGGTCGCTGGCGCCCCGGTCGCGTCGGCTCAGGAGCTGAAGACGGTCGCGGTCACGCAGATCGTCGAGCACCCGGCGCTCGATGCCGCGCGCAAGGGGATCAAGGACGAGCTCGCCGCCGAGGGCTTCGAGGAGGGGCACAATCTCGACATCCTGTTCGAGAGCGCCCAGGGCAGTGCGGCGACCGCGGCCCAGATCGCGCAGAAGTTCGTCGGCGACAAGCCGGACGTGATCGTGCCGATCTCGACCCCTTCGGCGCAGGCGGTGGTCAACGCCACCAAGGACATCCCGATCGTGTTCACCGCGGTCACCGACCCGGTCGGCGCCAAGCTCGTGACCGACCTCGAGCATCCGGGCGGCAACGTCACCGGCATGTCGGACCTGTCGCCGATCGGCAAGCATCTGGACCTGATCAAGGAGATCATGCCGAACGCCAAGGGGCTGGGGGTGATCTTCAATCCGGGCGAGGCCAACTCGGTCACGCTGGTCAAGCTGTTGGAGAAGGAGGCGCCGGCGCACGGGCTCGAGCTGATCGAGGCGGTGGCGCCCCGGTCCTCCGACGTGCTGGCGGCGGCCCAGAGCCTGATCGGCCAGGTCGACGCGATCTACGTGCCGACCGACAACACCGTGGTCACGGCGCTCGAGGCGATCGTCAAGGTCGGCACCGACAACCAGCTGCCGGTGTTCGCGGGCGACACCGATTCGGTGCCTCGGGGGGCGGTCGCCGCGCTCGGCTTCAACTACTACGACGTCGGCCGGCAGACCGGCAAGATCGTGGCCCGCGTGCTCAAGGGCGAGAAGCCGGGCGACATCCCGGTCGAGAGCGTCCAGACCACCCAGCTGTTCGTCAATCCCGGGGCGGCCGAAGCGATGGGCATCAAGATCCCGGACGCGGTCATCAAGCGCGCCAAGGTCGTGATCGAGTAGCCTGCACGAAGCCGGGGCGAGGCCGGGGTGAGGCCGGCCGCACCGCGCGGGTGGTCGGCGCGCGGCCGCGCCTGAAGCGGCGGACGGCCGGGGACGCGGCGTGAACCAGGTGGCGCTGTTCGGCGCGCTCGAGCTCGGCCTCATCTACGGTCTGGTGGCGCTCGGGGTCTTCTTGTCCTTTCGGGTGCTGAGCTTTCCCGATCTCACCGTCGACGGCAGCTTTCCGCTCGGCGCGGCGGTCGCGGCGAGCGCCATCGTCGCCGGCATCGATCCTTATCTCGCGACCCTGCTCGCGATCCTTGCGGGCGCGCTCGCGGGGCTGGTCACGGCGGTGCTCAACGTCCGCTTCCGCATCCTGCACCTGCTGGCCAGCATCCTCACCATGATCGCGCTGTTCTCGATCAACCTTAGGATCATGGGCCGGCCGAACATCGCCCTGCTCGGCGAGCCGACGGTGCTGACGCCGTTCCAGCGCCTCGGCGTCCGGGACATGCTGCTGACGCCCGCCCTGGTCGGCGTGGCGCTCGTGGTGGTCATGGTCCTGCTGACCCGCTTTCTCGCCAGCGACTACGGCCTTGCCCTGCGCGCGACCGGCGCCAATCCGCGCATGGCGCGCGCCCAGGGCATCGCGACCGGGCGCGCGATCTGCGTCGGCATGGCGCTCAGCAACGCGCTCGTGGCGCTGGCCGGTGCCTTGTTCGCCCAGACCAACGGCTTTGCCGACATCACGATCGGCACCGGCACGATCGTGGTCGGCCTCGCCGCGGTGATCATCGGCGAGACCCTGCTGCCGGCGCGCCGGATCGGCCTCGTGGTGGTGGCCGCCGTGCTCGGCTCGATCCTCTACCGGCTCGCGGTCGCACTGGCGCTGAACGCCCATGTGCTCGGCCTCCAGGCCTCCGACCTGAACCTGGTGACGGCCGCGCTGGTCGGCCTCGCCCTGATCCTGCCGGGCGCCCGCAACCCGCTCCGGGCGCTCCTCGCCCGCCAGCCGCGGGCATGATCCGGGTCGCCGGGCTCGAGGTCACCTTCGGCCGCGGCACGGTGCTCGAGACCCGGGCGCTGGCCGGCGTCGACCTGGCGCTCGCCGAAGCCGAGTTCGTGACCGTGATCGGCTCCAATGGCGCCGGCAAGTCGACCCTCCTGAACGCGCTGACCGGGGACGCGGTCCCCGAGCGCGGCCGGATCGAGATCGACGGCCAGGACGTGACCGGCTGGGCGCCGAGCGCCCGCGCGCGGCTGATCGCGCGGGTGTTCCAGGACCCGCAGGCCGGCAGCTGCGCGGCGCTCACGATCGAGGAGAACCTGGCGCTCGCCGCCGCCCGCGGCCGGAGGCGGGGCCTCGGCCCGGCCTTGCACCGGAGCCTGCGCGAGCAGCTGCGCGCCCGGCTCGCCCGCCTCGGCCTCGGTCTGGAAAAGCGTCTCGGCGATCCCATGGGGCTGCTCTCCGGCGGCCAGCGCCAGGCGGTGAGCCTCTTGATGGCGACGCTTGCGCCGATGAAGATCCTGCTGCTCGACGAGCACACCGCGGCCCTCGACCCCAAGACCGCCGAGTTCGTGCTCGAGCTCACCCGCGAGATCGTGGCCGAGCAGCGCCTGACCACGCTCATGGTGACCCACAGCATGCGCCAGGCGCTGGACTGCGGCACGCGCACGATCATGCTCCACGAGGGCCGGATCTGCCTCGACGTCGCGGGCCCCGCGCGCGCCGGCCTCGGGGTCGTCGACCTGGTCGCCCGGTTCGGCGCGGTCCGTGGCCAGCTCGAGGACGACAGCCTGCTGCTCGGCTGAGCCTCCCGGCGATTTGTTGCTGCCGCGACACGGCGGCGGTGATAGTCATTCGTGAAGATTGGCGATGATCGCGAGAGCCGGCATGGACATTGCCGCGTGGCTGCAGGGATTGGGGCTGGAGCGCTACCTGGAGGCGTTCCGCGCCAACGACGTCGACGCCGACGTCCTTCGGGGCCTGACCGCTGACGACCTGAAGGAGCTGGGCGTCGTCTCGCTCGGCCATCGCAAGAAGCTCTTGGAGGCGATCGCTGGCCCTGGCGGCGCCGGCAGCCGGGCCGGCGCCCGCCGACCGGGCCGTGGCAGGGGAGGTCGACAGCGCCGGCGGCGACGCCGCGCGAGGCCGAGCGGCGTCAGCTGACGGTGCTGTTCTGCGACCTGGTCGGCTCGACCGCGCTCTCGGGCGAGCTCGATCCCGAGGAGATGGGCGCGGTCATTCGCGCCTACCAGAATGCGGTCGCCGGCGAGACCGCTGCGCTTCGAGGGCCACGTCGCCAAGTTCATGGGCGACGGCGTGCTCGCCTATTTCGGCTGGCCGCAGGCGCACGAGGACGACGCCGAGCGGGCGGTGCGGGCGGGCCTCGCGCTGGTCCGGGCGGTCGCCGGGCTCGCGGCCGCCGGCCGCCCGCTGGCGGCGCGGATCGGGATCGCGACCGGCCTCGTGGTGGTCGGCGAGCTGATCGGCGAAGGCGAGGCGCAGGAGCGTGCGGTGGTCGGCGAGACCCCGAACCTCGCGGCCCGGCTGCAGGCGCTCGCGGAGCCGGGCAGCGTCGTCATCAGCCAGGCGACCCGGCGGCTGGTCGGCGGCCTGTTCGAGCTGACCGACCTCGGCCCGACCCGCCTCAAGGGCTTCGCCGAGCCGCTCGCGGCGTTCCGGGTCGAGGGCGAAGGTGATGCCGAGGGCCGCTTCGAGGCCCTGCATGGCCAGCGCCTGACGCCCTTGATCGGCCGCGAGCACGAGCTCGCGATGCTGCTGGAGCGCTGGGCCTGGGCCAAGGACGGCGACGGTCAGGTGGTCCTGATCGCGGGTGAGCCGGGGATCGGCAAGTCGCGCCTGCTGCGCGCGCTGCGCGAGCAGCTGGCCGGCGAGCCGCACGTTGCGCTCAGCCACTTCTGCTCGCCCTACCACACCAACAGTGCGCTGTACCCGGTAATCACGCAGCTGGAGCGGGCGGTGGGCTTGGCGCCTGACGACGAGGCCGGGGACAAGCTCGCGAAGCTGGAGGCGGTGCTCGGGCAGGCGACGGAACGGTTGGACGAGGCCTTGCCACTCCTGGCGGCGCTGCTGGGCATTCCGATTGGCGACCGCTATCCACCGCTCAACCTCAGCCCGCAGCGGCAGAAGCAGCGCACCCTCGAGGTCCTGATCGAGCAGCTCGCCGGCCTCGCCCGCCAACGGCCGGTGGTCGAGCTGTACGAAGACGTCCACTGGATCGACCCTTCGACTCTGGAGCTTCTCGATCTCCTGATCGAGCGGGTGCGCTCCCTGGCGGCCCTCGTGGTGGTCACCTACCGGCCCGAGTTCAGCCCGCCGTGGTCGGGGCGAAGCCATGTCACGGCGCTGACCATGAACCGCCTGGGCCGCCGCCAGGGTGCCGCCATGGTCGACCGGGTCACCGGCGGCAAGGCGCTGCCGGCCGAGATCATGGACCAGATCCTGGCCAAGACCGACGGCGTACCGCTGTTTCTCGAGGAATTGACCAAGACGGTGCTGGAGTCGGGCCTGCTGACCGACGTCGGCGACCGCTACGAGCTGTCCGGCCGGCTCCCGCCCCTGGCCATCCCGGCCACCCTGCACGACTCCCTCATGGCCCGCCTCGACCGCCAAGCCCCGGTCAAGGAGCTGGCCCAGACCGCCGCGGTGATCGGCCGCGAGTTTTCCCACGCTCTGCTGGCCGCCGTCTCCGACCGGCCAGAGACGGAGCTGCAGGCGGCCCTCGATCAGCTGGTTGCCGCCGAGCTGATCTTCCGCCGTGGCGTGCCGCCCCAGGCCACCTACAGCTTCAAGCACGCCCTGGTCCAGGACGCGGCCTATCAATCGCTCCTCAAGTCGAAACGCCAGCAGCTCCACGGACGGATTGCGAAGGCCCTGGAACGGCGCTTTCCCGACACAGCGCCGGAGGTGCTCGCGCATCATTGCACCGAGGCGGCGCTCACCGACCAGGCGGCGATGTACTGGCACCTGGCCGGCCAGCAAGCCCTCGAGCTTTCCGCCTATCGCGAGGCGATCGCCCATTTTGAGCGGGCGCTCAGGCTCCTGTCGTGCCTGCCGCCAGGCCCGGAGCGCGACGCCCGGGAGCTGAATCTCCAATTGGCGCTCGGCGCCGCATGGATCCCGGCCAAGGCTTACAGTGCCGACGAGGTTCGACGGGCCTATGGGAGCGCGGTCGAGCTGTCCCGCCGGGTCGGCAACGCCGACCAGCGCTTTGCGGCGCTCCGGGGCTTATGGAACAACCACCTGATGCGGGTCGAGTTGAGGGCCGCCAAAGAGCTGGCGGTGCAACTGCGGGCTGCGGCCGAGGAGACGGGTGACGCCGAGCGCCGGTTGGTCGCTGAGCGGGCCGTCGGCTCGGGCCTGCTGGCGCTGGCTGAGCACCGCGAGGCCAACGCTTGCTTCCGCCGCGGCATCGCATTGTACGAGCCGGAACGCCACAAGGACTACGTCCGACGCTACGGCGAGGACTCGGGCCTGTGGTGCTATGGCTATGCAGCCTGGACCGACGATTGGCTGGGGCGCCGCGACCGCGCGCTCGAAGAGATCCGGCGGGCGATCGCGATCGCCCGCGAGCTGACCCCGCCCACCTTGGTGATGGTGCTGTCGAATGCGGCCACGGTCCACCAGTTCCGTCGGGATTACGACGCGACGCTCGCCTGTGCCGAGGAAACAATCGACCTCGCCGACCAGCTGGGCATGGTCCAGTTGCGCGCCTGGGCGTCGATCCATAAGGGCTGGGCGTTGGCGTGCGGAGGTGAGATCGAGGTCGGTCTGGCCGAGATCGAGGCGGGGCTCGCGACCTGGCGCGCCATCGGCGGCCTCAACAACCGTACGCATTTCCTCAATCTGCTCGCCGAGGTCTGCCGGCTCGCGGGCCAGCCCGAAGCAGGCATGGCAGCGCTGGACGAGGCCGAGGACATCTCCCGAACGGTCGACCTTCACGCCCATGACGTCGAGACCCGCCGTCGGCGGGGCGAGCTGTTCTTGACCCTTGGCAAGGTCGACGAAGCGGAAGCGGCGTGGCTTCAGGCGCTGGCAGTCGCAAGGTGCCAGGTCACCAGGACCTTGGAGCTGCGCGCCGCCACCAACCTCGCGTGCCTCTGGGCGGAGCACCGCCGGCGGGCCGAGGCGCACGGGCTGCTCGCCCCCATCTACAACTGGTTCACCGAGGGTTTCGACACTGCCGACCTCAAGGACGCCAAGGCGCTGCTCGACCAGATGGCTTGAGCGGTTGCCGGCGGGCTCGGATGCGACCAGATTGCAGCCGAGCGTCGCGAGCAAAGGGAGGCATGCGATGAGCTGGCACCTGAAGGGCACCTACTTCGAGACCTGCAACTGCGACGTCGCCTGCCCGTGCGTGTTCCTCAGCCCGCCGACCGAGGGCGAGTGCCGGGTGCTGGTCGCCTGGCACGTCGACCAGGGCAAGGACGACCGGACCGACCTTTCCGGGCTCAACGTCGCGATGGCGATCACGGCACCGGGCACCATGATCGAGACCAAGTGGAAGGCGGCGCTCTATCTGGACCAGCGCGCGAGCGATGCCCAAAAGCAGGCGCTGACCAGGATCTTCGCCGGCCAGGCGGGCGGCCATCCGGCGGCGCTCGCCGCGTTCGTCGAGGACGTGCTGGGGGTCGCGAGCGTCCAGATCGACTACCAGGCGCAGGGCAAGAGACGCAGCCTTGCGATCCCGAACATCGCCCAGGCCGAGATCGAGGCGATCGAGGGCCAGGGCGGCGGCGCCGTCACGATCAGCGGCCATCCGTTGTGCGTGGCACCCGGCGAGCCTGCGATCGTCGCCAAGTCCAAGCGGCTCGACTATTCCGACCACCACATGAGCTGGGCGATCTCGGACAGCAACGGCTTCTATTCGGCGTTCGCCTACCAGGGCGACTGAGGGCCCGGGTCCGCCATGTCCGGAAAGACCTTCTTCTGCATCGACGGCCACACCTGCGGCAATCCGGTCCGGCTGGTCGCGGGCGGCGGGCCGCTGCTGGATGGCGCCACGATGAGTGCGAGGCGGCAGGATTTCCTCGCGCGCTACGACTGGATCCGGACCGCGCTGATGTTCGAGCCGCGCGGCCACGACATCATGTCGGGCGCGATCCTCTACCCGCCCTGCCGGGCCGATTGCGACATCGGCGTCCTCTACATCGAGGTCTCGGGCTGCCTGCCGATGTGCGGCCACGGCACGATCGGGACGGTCACCTTCGCCCTCGAGCAAGGGCTCGTGAGCCCGCGGACCGAGGGCGAGGTGCGCCTGGACACGCCCGCCGGCCTCGTGCGCGCGGCCTATGAGCGGGCGGGCCGTTTCGTCGAGCGCGTGCGCCTCACCAACGTCGCCAGCTATCTGGCCCTGCCGGAGGTCCGGGTCGACTGCCCGGAGCTCGGCGAGCTGGTGGTCGACATCGCCTATGGCGGCAATTTCTATGCGATCGTCGAGCCGCAGCCGAACTATGCCGGACTCGACAGCCTGTCCGCCGGCGACATCCTGCGGCTCAGCCCGGAGCTGCGCTTGCGCCTGCGAACCAGCAGGTCGAGGTCGCCCACCCCGACGATCCGACCATCGCCGGCGTCTCGCACATCATGTGGACCGGGCCGGCGCGCGACCCGAAGGCGCACGGCCGCAACGCCGTCTTCTACGGTGCCAGCGCGATCGACCGCAGCCCCTGCGGCACCGGCACCTCGGCGCGGATCGCCCAGCTCGCGGCCAAGGGCAAGCTCGCGGTCGGCGACGAGTTCGTGCACGAGAGCATCATCGGCAGCCTGTTCGAAGGCCGGGTCGAGGCCAGGGCCGAGGTCGGCCAGCACGCGGCGATCATCCCGAGCGTCGCGGGCTGGGCGCGCATGACCGGCCTCAACACGATCTTCGTCGACCCGCGCGACCCCTACGCCCACGGCTTCCAGCTGCGCCGCAGTCCGGCCCCGCCGCCAGAACCCACCCCGGAAACGGCGGCCCGCACCCAAGGTTGAGAAGAGGTCAGGGGCGGCGGGCCTGATCCCGGTTCAGGCGCACCGGCTCGACCAGACAATATGACGGCGCCTGGGAGGGCACCCCTACAGCCGGTCGCGAAGGCTGTAGTAGAGCATGCCGAGCACCAGCATGGGCCAGCGCAGCAGCGTGCCGCCCGGGAAGGCCGGCACGTTCAGGCCCGCCATCAGATCGAAGCGCTCGGCGGTGCCGGCGACCGCCTCGGCGATCAGCTGGCCGGCCTGGGTGGCGATCGCGATGCCCTGGCCGGAATAGCCGTGGGCGACGAAGACCTCCGGGCGCGAGGCGGGCGAAATGCGGCAGCCGGGTGCGGGTGATCGCGAGCGTGCCGCCCCAGGCATGGTCGATCGGCACGTCGGCGAGCTGCGGATAGACCTCGAGCATGTGCCCTCGGACCAGCCGCCTCAGGTCGGCCGGAAAAGCGTCTCTGTAGCTCTCGCCGCCGCCGAACAGCAGACGGTGGTCGGGCGTGCGGCGGAAATAGCTGATCACGAACTTGGTGTCGTCGACCGCGACGTCGTCCCGGATCAGGGCGCGGGCGCCGGCCTCGCCGAGCGGCGCGGTCGCGAGCATGAAGTTGTTGATCGGCATGATCCGGCCCGCGAGCTTCGGCACCAGCCGGCCCAGATAGCCGTTCATGGCGAGCACCAGATGGCGTGCCCGGACCTCGCCCGCCCCGGTCCGGACCAGAGGCGGCGGACCGTCCTCGATCCGGATCACCCGGCTGTGCTCGAAGATCCGGCCACCCGCCGCCTGCGCCGCCCGCGCCAGCCCGAGCGCGTAGTTGAGCGGGTGCAGATGGGCAGCCCCGAGGTCGAGCACGCCCCCGAAATAGCGCCTCGTGCCCAGGATCTCGCCGACCTCCGCCTTGGACAGATAACGGAGCTCGCGGTAGCCGTAGCGGCGCTCGAGATGCTCGGCCTCCCTTTGCAGCCCCTCCGCATGGGCGGGCCTGTGGGCGGCATGCAGCACGCCGGGCTTGAGGTCGCAGGCGATCCCGTGGCGGGCGATCCGGTCCTTGACCGTCGCCTTGGCGTCCTCGGCGAGCCGCCAGAGGGCTCGCGCGCGCTCCAGGCCGTACATCTGCTCGAGCCGCCGCTGGCCCAGCCTCTGGCCGGAGCCGAGCTGGCCGCCGTTCCGTCCCGACGCGCCGGCGCCGACCCGGAGCGCTTCCAGCAGCACCGCGTCGTAGCCGCGCTCGGCAAGGTGCAGGAGCGCCGAGAGGCCGGTATAGCCGCCGCCGACGATCGCGACATCGGCGCTCAGATGCCCTCGCAACGGCGCATGCGCCGGCATCGCGTTGGCGGTCGCGACATAGTAGGAAGCGGGATGACCCGACGGCGGCAACGGTTGGCATCTCCCGGTCCGGCGCCTGCCTTGTGCCGGCCGGCGCGCTGCCTGTCGAGCATCAATGCCGGCCGACGCTGAGCCCGCCGCGATCGGCGCGGAAGCCCTCGCGGCGCGGCTCCTCCATCGCGACGGCCTGATGCTGATCCTCGACAAGCCCGCGGGCCTGCCGGTCCACCCTGGCCCGAAGGGCGGCCCGAGCCTCGAGCCGCTCCTGGAGCAGCTTCGCTTCGGCCTGCCCCAGCGGCCCGAGCTCGCCCACCGCCTCGATAAGGACACCAGCGGCTGCCTCGTGCTCGGCCGCCATCGCCAGGCCTTACAAAGGCTCGGCCGGCTGTTCGCGCAAGGGCTCGTGCTCAAGACCTATTGGGCGATCGTCACCGGCGCCCCGCCCGAGGGCCAGGGCCGGATCGATCTGCCGCTCGCCCGCCGCTCCGATGATCCGCGCAGCTGGTGGATGAAGGTCGACCCTGGCGGCCAGCCGGCGGTCACCGCCTACCGCGTCCTCGGCGGCTTTTTTCCCGCTCGGGTCGAAGGCGCGAGTGATCGGACCCGTGGGCGCGATGAGGGCGGGGCCGGCGCGAGGTCGACCTGGCTCGAGCTCCGGCCCGAGACCGGGCGCACGCACCAATTGCGGGTCCACCTCGCGGCGCTGGGCTGCCCGATCCTGGGTGACCGGATCTACGGCCTGCGCGACGAGCCGGCCGCGCCGCCGCTTCAGCTGCACGCCCGCGGCATCTCCGTGCCCCTCTATCCCAACCGCGCCCCGATCAGCGCGGTCGCGCCCGCGCCCGTCCACATGCTGGCCGCGCTCCAGGCCTGCGGCTTCACCCCGCCCGGTTGAAGCTCCTGGCCCTCGCGTCCCATCCGTGGCAGGCTGAACGCAACGGACGCAGTGCGGGTGGCAACCGATGACCAGGCATCTGAACCAGGACGAGCTCGAGGCGGGCCTCGCCCACATCCTGCGCTCGCCGCGCGATCAGGGCGTGCTCGAGGCGATCGTGATCCGACCGGCGACCGATGCCAGGCAGAGCGTGCAGCAGGGCGAGCTCAGCCCCGAGCAGGGCCTGCACGGCGACCGCTGGGCCAGGGGTGGCGCCGCCCGCCCCGACGGCCGCCCCGACCCGGACATGCAGCTGACCCTCATGAACGCCCGCACGATCGCGCTGATCGCGGGCGAGCCCGCCCGCTGGCCGCTCGCCGGCGACAACCTCTTCGTCGACCTCGACCTCAGCGACGACCACCTGCCGCCCGGCACCCGCCTCGCGATCGGCTCGGCGCTCCTCGAGGTGAGCGCGGCACCGCATAACGGCTGCAACAAGTTCGCCGCCCGCTTCGGCATCGAGGCGACCCGCTTCGTCAACTCGCGCGAAGGTAAGCGCCTGCACCTGCGCGGCATCAATGCGCGGGTCATCGAGCCCGGCACGGTCACCGTCGGCGACCCGATCCGGAAGCTCGCCTGATACCACCCGGCGGCAACTCCGGCGGAGCGCCTTCGGCAGCTGGATGTTTTGCGGGCGGGCGCTGGCTAGGTGTCATTGCTCTGAACGTTGTTCATGCCCGGCAGCGCCTCGTGCGGTATTGCCTTCTGGCGAGCATTCTCGCCGGGTCGGGCGCGGCTCGTCAAGGCCAGCGTAGCTGCCGGCTTCGCCGGTTGCAGCCTTGACCGGCCGCGACCGCCGGCATACTCGCCAACAAGAGGCAATGCTGCAGAACCCGGCTCACCCTGAACAACGTTCGTGGTAACGACAGCTAGGCCGCGTGGACAAACCAGTCTCACTCGAATCGGGTTCGGCCAGGCCGCCCCCCTGGCGAGACGCGTTGCTTTACCGTGATGCTGCTCGGTGACGGCTTTGATCATCTGATCTCCACGAACTGGTCATCAAGCCAGTCCAGAGCGCGCCGGTTGAGGAGCGACCGGTTCTGCATTTCACAGTGACCGCCCGCGCCCTCGTCGGCGGTGAAGCGCAGCAGCGTTTTCGGGCAGTGCAACGCATCGAAGAAGGCGCCGGCTCCGGCCGCGAGGGCATCATTCTCCGCCTGGGTGATCAACGTCGGGCATTGGATGAGCTCCGCGCGGCCTTCCACAGTGAAGAGTTCGGCAGAGGCCAGATAGTCGCGGAGGTTGTCCACGCCATGCACCCAGAAGCCACGTTGGACGACTTTCCAATTCAGCTCGCGGTCCTTTCTGATGGCGGCATCCGCTCGGTCGATGATCGCCTGATCCAGAGCACCGAGATTCCGCACCGCCGCGGGTGGCAGGCCGAACATGCGACCGATCGCGGCGCGGAACCCGTCCGCGATGCTCCAGGTCCCGGGATCGGCGACGAGAGCCGCGATGCGGTGCTCGCCCGAGGCGGCGCGCGGCGCGAGATGGCCGCCGAGGCTCCAGCCGCTCAGCGCGATCCGCTGGGGATTGACGAGCGGCTGCGCGAGGGCGAAATCCACCACCGCGGTCACGACCGTCTCCCAGTCCGGCCGCAACGGCGCCTGGTGCTCGTAGAGCATCGCGCCCTGGCCCGGCCCGTCGAACAGCAGGCTGTGGTAGCCGCGCCGGGACGCCGCGACGGCGGAAGCGAAGTACATGTCGGTGACCGTCCCGTCGTAGCCGTTGGTGAAGATGATCAGCGGCCTGACCTCGGTCTCATGCCCTGCTGCCGGGATGAAGTAGGCCGGCAGGGCGAGGTCCCCGAAGGGAATCCGCTGCGGCCGGATCGGGTGGGGTCCGAGGGCGAGCCCCTGGTCGAAGGCGGCGATCTGCTTGCGGAAGGCGGCGAGCAGGCGCGGATTGACGGGCGCGCCATAGAGCAGGTGAAAAGAGGCCCCATAGAAGGCGCTGGCGCGCAGGTAGAGCTCGCGGGCGCTGCTGACGTGCCCCTTTGCCAGCGCCGCATCGGCCTCGGCCTGCAGCCGCGCTGCCGCAGCGATCCAGGCTTCGTAATAGCGGTCGTCATCGCCATCGCCGATGGCCTCCGCCACGGCCCTGACCTCGCCGAAGTCCGCGCCGCCGTACGGGATGTAGCCGAGAGGCCAAGTGCCGAAAACCTCGTGCAATTCGTCTCGGAACAGGGTTGTCACGCGCCACCTCAACCTTGCGAACC
>CAVWPO010000027.1:0-177555 GCA_963756905.1 uncultured Alphaproteobacteria bacterium | reverse complement strand
GCCGCGACCAGCACCAAAATCGTGGCGAAAATGCTGCCGAACATGAAACCGCCGGCGATCGTGAGGATCGCCCCGCCCGGCACCGAGAGCGCGACCGCGAGCGCATAGACGACGACGAAGGCGAGCGCTGCGAGCAGCACGTTCCCTTTGACCAGGGCGGTCAGCGCCGCGCGGTGCTCGCGCAGCGCCGCGAAGGTCAGATAGCGATCGAGATCGAGCGCGAACACCGCGACGATCGCGAGCGCCAGGGCCAGGAGCGGCCACACGCGCTTCAACGAAAAACCGGCCTCGGCCGGCACCGTGCCCGACTCCGCGCCTTCAGCATTCATGTCCGGACGTACCTTCTTCATGCCGGCGCGCCGGATCAGGACAGCCGCTGCAGGAAGCGCACGATGGACCGGGTGCGCTCGCTGAACAGTTTTGGCGTGTAGTAGCTGCCGGCCGCCCGCTTGGAGGCCTCGCCAAGCGTCGGGTAGGGGGCGATGAACTGGGCGAGGCTGCCGATCTTGAGACCCTGCGCGATCGCCAGCACCCAGGTGTGGATCAGCTCGCCGGCCCGGTCGCCGACGATGGTGGCACCCCGGATCCGGCCGCGGCGATCGAGCAGCGCCTTGACGAAGCCCTCGGTCGCGCGCTCGGTCTGGGCGCGGTCGTTCTCGGCGAATGGCCAGCTCAGGACCTCGACCTCGACGCCCTGATCCCTGGCCATGGCCTCGGTCAGACCGACCTGGGCGAGCTCGGGCTCGGTGTAGGTGACCCAGGGCACCGCCCGCGTGTCGACCTTGGCGGGCAGCTTGAACAGCGCGTTCCGGATCACGATGCCGGCGTGGTAGGCCGCCATGTGGGTGAACTGGTAGCCGCCCGCGACGTCGCCGATCGCGTAGATCCGCTTGTTGCTGGTGCGCAGCCGCGCATCGACCGCGATGCCTTTGGGACTGTAGTCGACGCCCGCGACCTCGAGGCCGAGGCCCTCGACGTTGGCGGACCGGCCGGTCGCGACCAGGAGATGGCTGCCGACGATCCGCTCCTCGACCTCCGCCTGCCTGACCCTGACCGCGACGCCGTTGCCTTCGCGCTCGACGGCGGTCACCTGGACGTGCTCGCGCAGGTCGACGCCTTCGGCCAGCAGCTGACGGCGGACGACCTCGATCGCGGCCGGATCGTCCTTGGGCAGGATCGCGCGCCGCTGGAGCACGGTGGTCCTGGCGCCGAGCCGCCGGTGGGCCTGGGCGAGCTCGCAGCCGATCGGACCGCCGCCGAGCACGATCAGATGCTCCGGCCGCTCGGTCAGGTCGAAGATCGTCTCGTTGGTCAGATAGGGCGCCTCGGCCAGGCCCGGCAGCGCCGGGACCGCCGGCGACGAGCCGGTCGCGATCACGAAGCGCCGGGCCTGCACGCGCTGGCCGGCGACCTCGATCTCGCGCGGGCCTGTGAAGCGCGCCGGCGCACGCAGCACCCGGACGCCGAGGCCCGCGAACCGCGCCTCCGAATCGTGCGGCGCGATCGCCGCGATCACGCCATGGACGTGCGCGTGCACCGCCGCGAAGTCGATCGCCGGCTCGTGGCCGTTGACCCCGAAGCGGCCCGCGGTGCGGATCGTCTGCGCGGCCTTGCCGGCGGCGATCAGCGACTTGGAGGGTACGCAGCCGTAGTTCAGGCAATCGCCGCCCATCTTGCCCTTCTCGACCAGCACCACCTCGGCGCCCATCTGCACCGCGCCGGCGGCGACCGCGAGGCCACCGGAGCCGCCACCGATCACGCAGAGGTCGGTCGCGATCGGACCCGACATCGCCCTCTCCACCTTGCCCGGCCACGGGCTCAGCCCTTTGGCCGCGATCCAACGTCGAGCAGATAGCCAATTTCTCCGGCGGCGCAATCCACGGCCCGCCGATCGATCCGGTCGATCCCGGTCATGGCGCGGCGCTCAAGGTCTCGCCCGACCGACCCATGCCGGGCGCCGATAGCCGCCGGCTGACGAACGATCACAAATCGAGCGCGGATGGGACGCCCGGCCGTGCCGCTCCGGCGTGCGCCCTTGCGCATAGCGCCTGACGCTCGGGTCGAGGCGGCTCACGCCAAGGTACGCGCCGGTCACGATCCGGTGAGGCCAAGGACGACTTCAGGGCTCGCGGCATCGTGACAGCTGGCGACCGAGGCGGAGACGCTGCCGCGAGGGCGCCTCGGCGGCGGCGCGGGGGGTGCGCCGGCAGAGCCTCCGGGCAAGGACCACACCTGACGCGCGCCACCGAAGCCGCGCGACGCCGGCCGCACATGGCCGACATGCCCGGACGGATCGTCGCCCGTTGGCCGGCTGGGTGCGGTGGCGCCGGCTGTGTGCAGATCACATTCCGGTGAGAAGGGCGGCGATTTGGCGGCCTGCAGCATCACAGGCCGCTCGCGTGCGTTGAGTTCGGGGCCGGCGCTCCGGATCGCACGCCAGGGCTGGGCTGCCGGGCGGCGGCTTCGAGCCGCGCCGCAACCGCGGGCGCGCCCGGCGGCGCGCCGGAGACTTCGGGAGAGAAACGATGGGTCGAGTGTTTTTGTTGGTGGCCGCGCTGGCCGTGGGCACCGCCCTCGCCGGCTGCACGGGCACCAATGGCGACGCGCGGGGCGACTCGCAGATGATGAGCCACGATTCGAACAACGGCGGCGACGATCGCGGCATGAGCACCGAGGAGACGGGTCGCAAGGATACCAGTCACGAGGGCACCGGGGCCGCGGGCGGCGCCGGAGCCGAGGGCGACGGGAGCCAGGGCGGCAACGGGACGAAGTGATCCGGCTCCCGCGGCTCGCGACGAACCTCGGACGGCATAGGGGCTGATGGGCGACGCTCGACTTCGCCGCACCCTCCGCGCGTCGGCGCCCTCGGCTCAGGGACGAGCGATGGCAGCACCCTCCGGGCCGGGACGATCCGACGGATCGGCTGCCCCCAGGGCGCCGGGGTGCGGCCGTTGGCGAGTGGTGGCGATCCGGGCGGATCCGCGGGCTTGGTCGGGTGCGGCGTTCAGGCGCGCGAATGGGCGAACGCCGCCCAGGCCAGGGCGAGCCAGCCGACCATCAGGAGGAGCGCGCCCAGGGCGCCGAGGCCGAGCACGATCTGCGAGGCGCCCAGCGCGCGCATGTAGAGGCTGCCCGAGAACAGCAGGATGCCGTAGAAGAACAGCCAGGCGACGTTGTCGCGCGGCCAGCCGAGCCCGCACAGGCCCATGATCGCGAGCGCGTGCCCCATCTGGAAGCTCGCGCCGATCGCGATGAAGAGGTTGGCATTGACCGCAGGGCTGTGAAAGACCACGAAGGCGGCGACCAGGCCGGCCAGGACCGCGATCAAACCATTCAGGGCGGCTACACCGAGCCACGCCGTCCTGTGCATCTCGCGTCTCCGTTGCCAACGCGCCCGATGGAACCGACCCGTACCATGTGTGCCACAAAACGACCCGCCAGGGTGACCCGGATTCGACGCGTTGCCGTCGCAGGCCGTCCCTTGCGACCAAACTCCCGGTTATGAGCACGCCGGGTCCGGACCTCGTTCCGGCTGCTATCCTGGTGCTGCGGGGCGAGCGTGTCGAGAGCCGGCATCGGGTCAGCTATGCGGTGGCTGCCGCCGACGGCCGGCTGCGCCACGGCGAAGGCGACCTGGAGCGGCCGATCTTTCCCCGCTCGGCGGTCAAGCCGCTGCAGGCCCTGGTGCTGCTGGAAAGCGGGGCGGCGAGGCATTTTGCCGTCAGCCCGGCTGAGCTTGCGCTGGCCTGCGCCTCGCACGGCGGCGAGCCCGTGCACGTCGAGGCGATCCGGCGCTGGCTCGCTCGCCTCGGGCTCGACCCCGCGAGCCTCGAGTGCGGCGCTCATCCGCCGCTGCACGGCCCGAGCGCGGAGCGTCTGGTGCTCGCCGGGCGCGCGCCCGAGCCGGTGCACAACAACTGCTCGGGCAAGCATACCGCGATGCTGGCGGTCGCCCGCCACATCGGCGCGCCGCTCGCGGGCTACACCCAGGCGGACCATCCGGTGCAGCGGCTGGTGGCGGCGACCCTGGCCGAGATGGCGGGCGCGCCGGCCCTGCCCGAGCCGGCGCTCGATGGCTGCGGCATCCCGACCTATCCCCTGACCCTGGGCCAGCTCGCGACCGCCATGGCCCGCCTCGCCGACCCGCGGGCGCTCGGTCCGGCGCGCGCGGCGGCCTGTCGCGAGATCGGCGCGGCGATGACCGCTCATCCCCTGCTGGTCGCGGGTACGGGCCGGGCGTGCACGGCGATCATGACCGCTGCCCCGGAGGTGATCGTCAAGACTGGCGCCGAGGGCGTCTATGGCGCCGCCCTGCCGAGGCAGGGCCTGGGCCTGGCGCTCAAGGTCGAGGACGGGGCTGGCCGCGCCGCGTCGGTGGCGCTGCTCGCCCTGCTGGCGGCGCTCGGCGCTCTGCCGGTGCCGGCGCATTCCGATCTGGCCGGGCTCGCGCGGCCGACGCTTCGCAACCACGCGCGCCGGATCGTCGGCCGCATCGAGCCGGCGCCCGGCTGGCCGGATCTCGAGCGGGCCCGCCGGGCCGGGCCCGACCGCGGCCGCGCGCCCCGGCTCTGACCATGCCCGCGGCGCCGCCCGGCACACGCCTGATCGCAGGGGTCGACGAGGTCGGCCGGGGGCCGCTCGCCGGCCCGGTCGTGGCGGCGGCGGTGATCCTGCTGGCGCCGGTCGAGGGCCTCGCCGATTCCAAGCTGCTGGCGGCGCCGGTGCGCGAGCAGCTGGCGCTGGTCCTGCGCGGTGCGGCGCGGATCGGGATCGGCGCCGCCTCGGTCGCCGAGATCGACCGGCTCAACATCCTGCAGGCGAGCCTCTTGGCCATGCGCCGCGCCGTGCTCCGGCTCGGCTGCCTCGGCTGCCTGCCCGACCTCGCCCTGATCGACGGCAACCGCGCGCCCGAGCTCCCCTGCCCGGCCGAGACCGTGGTCGACGGCGACGCCCTGATCCCTTCGATCAGCGCCGCCTCGATCGTCGCCAAGGTGACCCGCGACCGCCTGATGCACCGGCTGGCCGGCCGCTACCCCGGCTACGGCTGGGAGACCAACGTCGGCTACGCGACGCTGGAGCACCGCGACGCCCTCTGGCGGCTCGGTCCCTGCCGCCACCACCGCCGCACCTTCGCCTCAGTCCAAGGCCGCCTTTTTGATGTCTAGCGGCGCCAGGTGACCGCACCGGGACTGAATTACCACAGAGGTCCCGCCGTCACCGCCGTCTCCGGCAAGTTGCTGGCGCGAGGGGCTTCCACCCTTCTCCCCGCAGCAACTTGGAATGCGCGACGAGTAACGCCAATATGTCGCATCCTGATCTGTCGGCGCCGGGCCGCGGGCGGCTTGTTGCGGGGCCACCGGCAGCCCACAATGGCTGCTGTGGAACCGGGATCCGGGGCATCCCGGTTTCGATCGTAGGGGGCCCGCGCAGGGCTTCGTTCGCGCACCACCATCTGGGGATACGGACAGCGTCATGGCGGCAATCGGCGCAAGCGCGGCAGCAGGGGCACGGACCACGGCCGCGACGGTGCTGCCGATTCTGCTTGCGGTCAGCGCGGGGCACTTCCTCAACGACACGATGCAGTCGGCGCTGTTGTCGATCTATCCGTTGATCAAGCAGCCGCTGGCGCTCGACTTCGTGCAGATCGGGATCATCACGCTGACCTTCCAGCTGACCGCCTCGATCCTGCAGCCGATGATCGGGCTCTACTCCGACAAGCACCCGCAGCCGTTCTCGCTGCCGTTCGGCATGGCCTCGACCTTCGTCGGCATGCTGCTGCTGTCGGTGGCCGGCGGCTTTGCCACCATGCTGCTGGTCGCGGCCCTGATCGGCATCGGCAGCTCGGTGTTCCACCCCGAGGCCTCCCGCGTGGCGCGGCTCGCCGCCGGCGGGCGCTACGGGTTCGCCCAGTCGGTGTTCCAGGTCGGCGGCAACGCCGGGCAGGCGATCAGCCCGCTGCTGGTGGCGCTGCTGGTGATCCCCCACGGCCAGCTCTACATCGCCTGGTTCGCGCTCGCGGCCGTGATCGGCATCGTGATCCTCGCCCGGGTCGGCCTCTGGTACCGGGACCATCTGGCGCTGCGGCGGACCGGCGGCGCCGTCGCTGCCCTGTCGCCGGTCGGGCGCAACCGGGTGATCGCGGCGGTCGCGATCCTGCTGGCGCTGACCTTCTCCAAGAACTTCTATATGGCGGCCTTCTCGTCCTACTACACCTTCTTCATGATCGACCGGTTCGCGGTGTCGGTCGGCAGTGCCCAGATCCACCTGTTCCTGTTCCTGGGCGCGGTCGCGGTCGGCACGCTGATCGGCGGCCCGATCGGCGATCGGATCGGCCGCAAGCCGATCTTGTGGATCTCGATCCTGGGCGTCCTGCCGCTGAGCCTGGCGCTGCCGTTCGTCAGCCTGTTCTGGACCGACGTGCTGGCGGTGCTGATCGGCCTGACCATGGCCTCGGCCTTTCCGGCGATCGTCGTCTACGCCCAGCAGCTCCTGCCGGGCCGGGTCGGCATGATCGCCGGCCTGTTCTTCGGCTTCGCCTTCGGCATGGGCGGCATCGGCGCCGCCCTGATCGGCTGGCTGGCCGACACCGGCGGCATCGCCTGGGCGTTCGAGCTCTGCGCCCTGCTGCCGGCGATCGGCCTTCTGGTCGTGTTCCTGCCCAATCTCGACGAGGAGCGGGCGTAGCTGATCAGACCGCGCCGCTCAGACGCTGTCTCCCTCGACCATGGTGTCGGAGCAGCCCGAAGGGGGCCGTCGGCGGGCGGCGGCGTTGGCCTATTCGGCGGCGGCCGGTTGCCTCGTGCCGGATTTGGGAACCACCTGAAGCTGCACGGTGTCGACCCCGTCGACGCGCGTCGAGGCATCGAGAATCTCGATCGCGATCAGCTGTTCGGCGCCGTCATAGTCGAGGATCACACCCGACTTCTCCTCCTCGCTGATGCGCGTCGGCGCATCGCGGAACACGACCGTCAGCGTGTCGGTCGCAGCGTCGTAGGTGATCTTCATCACTTCGCTCCATACCGTCCGAACTGGGTCGTCGCATACACCGTGACCACCTCAGGCGGGTTCTGGTCAAGATCGACCACGACACGCAGAAGGACCCTTCGCGGCGGTTCGCCCAAGGTTATCGGTGCCTGCGCGACCCACCGGCCCGGCCGGTTGCCAGCGATCCATGCCGCTGGCGCCTGCAAGACCTGGCGCAGCTCGACCTCGGCAATCTCGCGACGCGCCATCGCCGCGCGGGCGTGATCGGAGATGGTGGCCGACCCGATCCCGATCACCACCCCATCTTATCCTTAGGCAAGGCCAGGGTCGAGTGCGGCGGCGGCCCTTGGGGCCACGGGCCTCGCACTACCGGTCGAGGCCGGCCCAGTCGCGGGGGCCCTGTTCTTCGGTGATGCGCAGGAGGTAGCGGCCGTATTCGGTCTTCTCGAGCGGGCCGGCGAGCCGTCTCAGCTGGGGCGCGTCGATGTAGCCGAGCCGGTAGGCGATCTCCTCGGGGCAGGCGATCTGCAGGCCCTGGCGTTCCTGGATGGTGCGCACGAACTCGGCCGCCTGGAGCAGGCTGTCGTGGGTCCCGGCATCGAACCAGGCGTAGCCCCGGCCCATGCGCTCGACCCGGAGATCGCCCTGCTCCAGATAGCGCCGGTTGACGTCGGTGATCTCGAGCTCGCCGCGCCCGGACGGCCGGATCGAGGCCGCGATGTCGACCACCTGGTTGTCGTAGAAATAAAGGCCGGTGACCGCGTAGTTGGATTTCGGCCGGGCCGGCTTCTCCTCGAGCGAGACCGCGCGGCCGGCCGCGTCGAACTCGACCACGCCGTAGCGCTCGGGGTCGCGCACCTGATAGCCGAAGACCGTGGCGCCCTGCGCCTGGCCGGCCGCGCGCTTGAGGTCCTCGCGGATGTAGTGGCCGAAGAAGATGTTGTCGCCGAGCACCAGCGCGCAGTGGTCGTCCGCGATGAAGTCGCGGCCGATCAGGAACGCCTGCGCCAGGCCCTGGGGCTTGGGCTGGACGGCGTAGCTGAGGCGCAGGCCCCATTGCTCGCCGGCGTTCAAGAGGCGCCTGAAGGCCGCCTGGTCCTCGGGCGTGGTGATCACCAGGATGTCGCGGATGCCCGCCAGCATCAGGGTGGTCAGCGGGAAATAGATCAGCGGCTTGTCGTAGACCGGCAGCAGCTGCTTGCACACCGCCCGGGTCACCGGATGCAGCCGCGTGCCCGAGCCGCCGGCCAGAATGATCCCCTTCCACATGGCTCGAAGGCTCCCGGGCGCCGGTCGCGCGGCGCTAGAGGTTGATGTTGACGATGCCGCCGTGCAGCTCGACCTCTTTGATGACCTGGTGCCATTGGGTGAGCGTCTTGTACCACTCCAGCGTGATCGTCTCGGTGGTCTTGTCGACCGCGCCCGCTTCCAGCTTCTCGTAGATCTCGAGCGCGCCGTCGCGCGCGGTGTATTTGGCCTTCCAGCCGAGCGCCTCGACCTTGTCGAAGCTGACCTGATAGGAGCGGTGGTCGACGTCGCCGTACCAGTCGATCTTGACCGGCTTGGGCAGGACCTTGCAGACGGTCTCGGCGAGCGGCCCGAGCTGGTAGTTGTTGGCGGCCGAGCCGATGTTGAACAGCTGGCCCGCGACCTTGGCGCGCGGCGCCTTGAGCATGAAGATCTGGGCGCTGGCGGTATCGCGGACGTGGACCATCGGGCGCCACTGGCTGCCGTCGCGCATCAGCGGCAGAACGCCGGTCTTCCAGGCGCCGTAGGTCATGCCGTTGATCGCCAGATCGAAGCGCATGCGCGGGCTGTAGCCATAGACCGTGGCCTGGCGCAGGACCACGACGCAGAACTTGGCGTCGGCCAGGCGCAGCACGCCGTGCTCGGCCATCTCGTTGGCCCTGGCGTAGGTCGTGAGCGGATTGGTCGGATGGCTTTCGCTGCAGATCACGCCCGGCTCCTGGAAGCCGTAGATGCTGCAGGACGACGGCAGGACGTAGCGCTTGACGCCGGCCGCCTTGGCGAGCGTGGCGCAGTGCACCCGGGATTCGTGGTTGATCTGGTAGGTCGCGTCCTGGAACAGCTCGCCGCTCGGGTCGTTGGAGATCGCGACCAGGTCGATCACGTGGTCGACGCCCTCGAACCAGGCGGGCTCGAGCCGCCGGCTGTCGGCCTTGATCAGCTCCAGCTGCTCATGCTCGGGCAGCAGCTTGCGGCCGAAGAAGAAGCGGTCGAGCGCCCGCACCTTGTAGCCCTGGGCGAGCAGCATCGGCACCAGCGAGGTGCCGATGTAGCCGCCGGCGCCGGTCACGAGAACGCGCTCCATGGAAATGTCCTTCCTCTTTGAACGATCAGGGATAGCTGAACACCGCCGGCAGGTCGCGGAACCAGGGCAGGTTGCGGTCCTTGTCCGACAGCACGAGCTGGCTTGCGGGGATCGGCCAGGGGATCGCGAGATCGGGATCGTCGAAGCGCACGCCGAGGTCGCGGCTCGGGGCGTAGTAGGCGTCGACCTTGTAGGTGATCTCGGTATCCGGGGCCATGGTCAGGGTGGCGTGGGCGAAGCCCTTGGGGCAGAGGATCTGATTGCCGGCGGCCGCCGACAGCTCGACCATCACGTGCTCGCCGAAGGTCGGCGAGCCGAGCCGGCAGTCGACCGCGACGTCGACCACCGCGCCGCGCAGGACGCGCAAAAGCTTGGTCTGGGCCGCGGGCGGGCGCTGGAAGTGCAGCCCGCGCAGCGTGCCGCGCTGGGCCGAGAAGGAGTGGTTGTCCTGGACGAACTCGACGTCGATGCCGGCCTCCGCGAGCGCGCGCCGGTTGTACACCTCGGAAAAGAAGCCGCGGTGGTCACCGTAGCGGGCCGGCGTGATCAGCTTCACGTCGGGGATCGCGGTCGCCTGGATGTCCATCGGACCTCGCTGGCTCGGGCAGAGGGCGCGCGGCGCCCGGACGGGGCGGCGGGCGCTAGCAGGCGACCGCCCGCTCGGGCTCGAGGACCCGCCGCTCGATCGCCTGCCAGGCGAGCAGCGCCTCGGTCTCCGGCAGCTCGACGTCGGCCATGGTCAGCAGCTGGCCCGGCTCGACCCGGCGCCGGACGTGCATCCGGCTGGCCAGGCAGATCGGCACGTGGCCCGGCCGGTCGGCGATGTTGACGCAGGTGCCGCGCACCTCGAAGCTGCCGCAGCCGCGCTCGATCACCTCGCCCGGACGGAGCGCGCGCTTGGCGATGCTGGCGACGCTGACCCGCGGCCGGGCGCCGTTGTTGAGCAGCGGCCGGCGCTGGCGGACGACCCGCTCGATGGTCTTGAACACCTCGAGGTGGACCAGGCAGTAGTCCTTGATCAGGACGTAGTAGGGCCCGCCGCCGAGCTTGAAGTTGCGCAAAGGCGTCGCCTGGCGGTCGTCGTGGCGGGCGATCACGAACACGCCGTGCTGCAGGCCGCGGTCCAGGATGTAGTCGCTGAGCGGGTGGCCGAGCCGCTCGGCGGTGGCGCCGAGCTCGGCCGCCGCGACCTTGAGATCGCCGGTCTCGAGGCCGATCAGGTCCTCCTTGGCGATCCCGGCGCCGAGCCCGTTGGCGACCAGGCACTGCTCGATCTGGACCTTGGTGCCGTCGGTGAACGAGGTCACCATCTCGATCGAGTAGTCCTGGCGCTCGGCCCAGTAGCGCATCTCCTCCGGGCTCGGATTGCGGTTCAGGAAGGCCTTCATGTTGCCATAGACGAGCGGCGTGAAGCCGGTTGCGACCGCGTCCTCGCCGAGCGCTGCGAGGCACCCGGGCTGATCGCCCTCGGCCTCGCTGAGCAGGCCGCGCCCGACGAAATGCGAGCCGATCGTGGCGTGGAACTCGGCGTTCAGGGTCACGACCGGCCGGCCGGCATCGAGCACGGGACCGATCGTCCGGGCCGCGTAGAAGGCATCGCCCGTGCATTCGAAGACCACGTCGCTGGCCTCGATCAGGGCGTCCAGGGAATCGGTCAGGACATCCCCGCGCGGGAAGTCCGGGCAGCGGTCCAGGGGCCGCCGGGTCAACACCTTGGCCAGCCGGTAGCCCGGCCGGCGCTCCAGCTCATAGGTGAAGTGGCGGGCGACGAAGCCCGTGCCGATCACCCCGACGTCGATCTTGGCTTCGCTGGTCATCGGGCCTGGCTGATCCTGAAGCTGTCGAACTGCCGCAAGAGAAGTGTACGGGACAGGCGGCGGCGCCGTTTATGCCACCGATCCCTTGCCGGATAGTAAACCAGACGGCGAGACAGCGACAGCCTCCGGCCGCAAGCGACCGGGCGGCCGGCGCTCACTTTCCCGATTGCGAGCCGCGCCGCGGGGGTGTCGCCCGCGCCTGTCTCGACTACTTGAGCTGCTTCAGCAGATCGGTCAGCGTCGCCTTCGCCTTGCCGGGGTATCTGCCGCCCTCGACATCCTTGAGATTGCTCGTCGAATTGCCGACCACGATCAGCCCCATCATCCCGAGGCCGAAATGGGGCGTGCACTTGAAGGCATAGATGCCGGGCTTGGTCAGGGTCACCGAGACGTCCTGGCTGAGCTTGCCGTTCCAGGTTTCGCCGCCCTCGGGGACGATCAGGGACGTGCTGTTGTGCCCTTTGTCGGTGGCGACGAAATGGATCGTGTCGCCGGGCGCGGCGTGGGTGACCGGCGGCTCGAACCAGTTGACCTGGCCCTGCGGGCCCTTGGAGAGCATCTGGACCTCGTGCTCGGCCGCCCGCGCCGCCGGCGCGATCAGCACAGCCGCCAGAACCCAGACCACGAAGAAGCGCCTCATCTCCCGTCCCCCCTCGAGTTTCGTGCCGTCACGGCCCGTAGTCATAAGTCGGGGCGCGCCACGCCCGCTCAGCGACCGGTTGTCGCAACGCGCCGGCAGGGCCTGCGACAGGCTGCCATGGCCGCGGTGATCAGCGACCATCCGGCGAGACCCTCGGCCCCGCCTTCGAGCCCGCCCCCCGCCTTCGCCCGGCCGGTTTCCGTCCGCGCACACCCTCCGTTGAACAGCCCAGGACACACTCAACCGACCGCACGACCGTCCTCATTCCCGCGGCGGTTGCACCCGGCCGACCCGACCGCAGGTCGCCCTCGACCGCGGTTGCCTGACCTGGCCATCGGTCGGGAATTCGGACAGTGGCCAAAAGTGTGACTTGCTCTCGGCTCAAGACCCGTGTACCACATCATCCAGGTTGGGTGATAAGGTGTGACTGAAGCGTCCTATGCTGAACTGCGGGTCGACGTCGTTGGTCATGCCGAAAGTTACCAAGATCACTGACAAGGGGGACCATGCCATGTTTCGCCTAGCCATCACGTGCTCAGCCCTGGCGCTGGCGGCCATGGTCGCCGGCGGCGTGCAGCCGAGCTGGGCCATCGGGCCGTCCGGAACCATGACGGATGAGCACATGACGAATGAGCAAATGGCCGGCACGTGGGGCTCGGGGCCGAACCGCCTCTGCAGTGTTCTGGTCGACAAGACCGACAAGCCGGTCGAGCGCTACAAGCTCGACGCCGCCGTGCTCACCCTCCACACCCACGACTGCCCCGAGGCGATGGCGCAGCCGATCGCGCAGATCGCGCCCGCGGCGCCCCCGCCGCTGCCCGCGAGCGGCGTGATCTACTTCGCGTTCGACAAGGCCGACCTGAATCCGAAGGCCGAGACGACGCTCAACAACATCATCGCGGACATCAAGGGGCGTGAGCTGGGCGGGATCACCGTCGGCGGCCATACCGACACCGCGGGTCCCCCCGACTACAACATGAAGCTGTCGCAGCGCCGGGCGAACACGGTCGCGGCCGAGCTCGTCAAGGCGGGCATCCCGGCGCACATCGTCACGACCGAAGCGTTTGGCGAGACCCAGCTTGCGGTCCAGACCCCGGACAACACCCCGGATCAGGCGAACCGGCGCGCGACGATCGACTTCAAGCACTGAGCGGCGTCCAAGCCGGTCGCCCCGGCGGCCGGCGCGGCGACCCGAGAGACCAGGAATGAGGAACGGGCGGCGGGGGCCGCCCGTTCTGCTTTGGCGGCCGTTCTGCTTTGGCGGCGGGCCCGGCTCGGCCCTTCAGGCGTCGAGCAGGCGCCGGGCGATGATCTGGGCCTGGATCTCGGCCGCGCCCTCGAAGATGTTGAGGATGCGCGCGTCGCAGAAGATCCGGCTGATCGGATATTCGAGCGCGTAGCCGTTGCCGCCGTGGATCTGGAGCGCGTTGTCGGCGGCGCTCCAGGCGACCTGGGCCGCCAGCAGCTTGGCCATGCCCGCCTCGAGATCGCAGCGGTGGCCGGCATCCTTCTCGCGCGCGGCGTAAAGGGTCAGCTGGCGCGCGACCATGATCTCGACCGCCATCCAGACCAGCTTGTCGGCGACCCGCGGGAAGCCATAGATCGGCTGGCCGAACTGGACCCGCTCGCGGGCGTAGGCGAGACCCTGATCGAGCGCGCTCTGGGCGACCCCGACCGCCCGCGCGGCGGTCTGGATGCGGGCCGATTCGAAGGTCGCCATCAGCTGCTTGAAGCCCTGGCCCTCGACGCCGCCGAGCAGGCCATCCTTGGGCACGGCAAAGCCGTCGAAGGCGAGCGTGTATTCCTTCATGCCGCGGTAGCCGAGCACCGGGATCTCCTCGCCGGCGAGGCCGGCGACCGGGAACGGCTCGGCCTCGGTGCCGCGCGGCTTCTCGGCCAAAAGGATCGAGAGGCCGCGGTAGCCGGGCTGGCTGGGATCGGTGCGGCAGAGGATGGTCATGAGGTCCGCGCGGCCGGCGTGGGTGATCCAGGTCTTGGCGCCATGGACCCGGTACCGGTCGCCGTCCCGGACCGCGCGGGTCTGCAGCGAGGCGAGATCGGAGCCGGTGTTGGGCTCGGTGAAGACCGCGGTCGGCAGGATTTTGCCCGACGCGATCTCCGGGAGGTAGCGGGCCTTCTGGGCGTCGGTGCCGGCCTGGCCGATCAGCTCGGCCGCGATCTCCGAGCGGGTGCCGAGCGAGCCGACGCCGATGTAGCCGCGCGCGAGCTCCTCGGTGACCACGCACATCGCGGCCTTGCCGAGGCCAAGGCCGCCGTGCGCCTCCGGGACCGTCAGGCCGAACACGCCGAGCCCGGCGACCGCATCGACCACCTCGTCCGGGATCAGCTGGTCGCGCGCGTGCCACTCCTGGGCGTAGGGACGCACCTGCTCCTCGGCAAAGCGCCGGAACTGCTCGCGGATCAGCTCCAGGGTGTCGTCGCCGAGGCCCCATTCGCCGAACCGGCCGTCCGCGATCAGGGCGGCGAGACGCGCCCGGCGGGCCGTGGTGTTGCCGTCGCGGATCAGCCCGGCGACCGCGCCCTGGCCGAAGCGCAGGGTCGCCGCGGGATCGAGGCCGAATGCCCCGAGCCGGACCGTCTCGCCCTGGCTCATCGGGATGCCGCCCAGGATCCGGGCCAGATACTCGCCGAAGGCCACCGCCAGCAGGTCCCGCTCGAGCTCGCCGCAGCGCGCCCGCGGCCTCGAGCCGCGCCGCCCAGCCCTGCAGCTGTCGGAGCGCCTCGACGTAGGTCGCAAGCCAGGCGAGGCCGTGGACCGCATGCTGCTCGCGCTCGAGCGCCTCGCGGTCGAGCACGCCGTCGCGACTGACCCGCACGCGGACCGCATCGCGGGCGCGCGCCAGCAGCTCGGCCGCGGCATCGACCGCCGCGGCGCTCAGCTCCAGGGGCGACGTCCTCGCGGCCGCCGCGGCGCTCGGACCAGCCATCCGACCCCTCCAGTTGGCCCGCGATCCTGGGCCCGCGATTCACTCAGACCTGGCTGCAAAGGCTCAATGCGGCCGCTCTTCGAGCGCCTTGACGCGCGCCTCGAGCGCTGCAACCGAGCGCTTGAGGTCGGCCACCGCCTCGTGCTCCCGGTCGAGCCCGAGTTCGATCTTGAGCTCGAGGCTGCGCCACACGATCGCCACCTGCTCCTTGGTCGCGACCTTGTCACTTCCGATCGCCGACCTCGGCCCTCGTAGCGCACGCATCTCCTCGAACAAGCGGGTCAGCTGCTCGCCAACCAATTCCGAGAGTCGCCTCGCCCATTTGCCTTTCCTCGGGCTCCTGACCGCTTCAATACATACCCCGGCGCCGACCGGATCATAGCCGACCCGCGTCGGATGTGCACCCAGCGCTGGCAAGCTCGCTGCTGCGGTTCGCTGGTCGTTTGGCAGGGCGTAGCCGGCCGGTTCGCGCAGCTCGCCTCGAGAAAGCTCAGGCCTCGATCGCGTCCTCCAGCGTGCGCAGGCCCGGGCGCCTGGCCTGGACCAGCACCGCCATGTTGCCGGGCTTGTGCTGGTTCCTGCGCATCTTGTCGTGGGCGCGCGGGATGTCGTGCCAGGCGAACACCTCCGACATGCAGGGGTCGACCTTGCGCGTGACGACCATCTGGTTGGCGGCGCTCGCCTGCTTGAGGTTGGCGAAATGGCTGCCCTGCATGCGCTTCTGGCGCATCCAGAGGAAGCGCGCATCGAGGGTCAGGTTGTAGCCCGAGGTGCCGGCGCAGATCACGACCATGCCGCCGCGCTTGACCACGAACGCCGAGACCGGGAAGGTCGCCTCGCCCGGATGCTCGAACACCATGTCGACGTCGTTGCCTTTGCCGGTGATCGCCCAGATCGCCTTGCCGAACTCCCGGGCCTTCTTCATGTAGAGGGCGTAGCCCTCGGCGTCGTCGATGTCCGGCAGCTGGCCCCAGCAGTCGAACTGGCTGCGGTTGATCGCGCCTTTGGCGCCGAGCGAGACCACGAACTCGCGCTTGTCCTCGTCCGAGATCACCGCGATCGCGTTGCCCCCCGAGGCGGCGATCACCTGGATCGCCATCGAGCCGAGGCCGCCCGCCCCGCCCCAGACCAACACATTGTCGCCTGGCTTGAGGCCATGGGGCGGATGCCCGAACAGCATCCGGTAGGCGGTCGCGAGTGTTAACACGTAGCAGCCGCTCTCCTCCCAGGTCAGGTGTCGGGGCCTGGGCATCAGCTGGCGCGACTGCACCCGGCAGAACTGCGCGAACGAGCCGTCCGGGGTCTCGTAGCCCCAGATCCGCTGGGAGGGCGAGTTCATGGGGTCGCCGCCGTTGCATTCCTCGTCGTCGCCGTCGTCCTGGTTGCAGTGCACGACCACCTCGTCGCCCACCTTCCAGCGCTTGACCCTGGATCCGGTCGCCCAGACGATGCCGGCGGCATCGGAGCCCGCGACGTGATACGCGGCCTTGTGGACGTCGAACACCGAGACCGGCTTGCCGAGCGCTGCCCAGATGCCGTTGTAGTTGACGCCCGCGGCCATCACCATGACCAGGACCTCGTCGCTGTCGAGGACCGGCGTCGGCACCACCTCCTGCTGCATGGCCGTGCCCGGCTCGCCGTGACGCTCGCGCCGGATCACCCAGGCGTACATGTTCCTCGGCACGTGGCCCAAGGGCGGGATCGCGCCGACCTCGTAGAGGTCCTTGGCGGGCGCGCCCGCGGCCGGCGCGGGCCTGACGTCGGCCGAGAGCGGGATGACCTTGGCGGTGTCGTTCATCAGCGCAGCTTTCGGGTTGACGTTGGCCGGATTGACGGTGAGCGGAAAGACGCTGGCCGAGCTCGGGTGGCTGGGGGCGGCAGTCGCCTCGGCGCCCGGGGCGGCCCGCCCGTTCGAACCGTTCGCCGGCCCCGGCGGGGCTTCGGGCAGGAGCGCCGCGGCGGCGAAGAAGTCCGCAGGGCTCAGACTGACACCCTCGCGTTGGGCAAGTCTTAACAGCTGCTCCTGTCTTCTGGTCGGGATCGCGCCGCGGCGTACCCAGCCGCTGACCGCGGTCTGCCAGATGCCCAGCAGTTCCGCGACCCGCTGCTGCGAGCCGAACCGGCTGATGATCTGCTCGACGGTGTTCCTCGTCATCACCCTGTCCCCGCTGATCTGCACACGTTAGGCGAAGAGGTGTTGACTGTCAACACTGAATAGCGTAGATGCTGACATTGCCGGATCGGTCTCGTTCCATCCCGGGAGCACGCCATGGCATCGATCACGACGCAGCGCGACCGGCCCCATAGCGACCGACCCCATAGCGACCGGCCCAGGCGCGACCGACCCTGGCTGTTCCGGACCTACGCGGGACACAGCTCGGCCGCGGACAGCAACGCGCTCTACCGCGCCAATCTGGCGCGCGGCCAGACCGGGCTGTCGATCGCGTTCGATCTGCCGACCCAGACCGGCTATGACAGCGACCATCCGCTGGCCGCCGGCGAGGTCGGCCGGGTCGGCGTGCCGGTCGGCGCGCTCCCGGACATGCTGACCCTGTTCGAGGGCATCCCGCTCGAGCAGAGCAACACCTCGATGACGATCAACGCGACCGCACCCTGGCTGCTCGCGCTCTACATCGTGGTCGCGCAACGGCAGGGTGCGGCGCGCGCAGAAGCTCGCCGGCACGGTCCAGAACGACCTGATCAAGGAATATCTCGCGCGCGGCACCTTCATCTTCCCGCCGCGCCCGTCGCTCAAGCTGACCGCGGACGTGATTGCCTTCACCTACCGCGAGCTGCCGGCCTGGAACCCGGTCAACGTCTGCTCCTATCACCTGCAGGAAGCCGGTGCCTCTCCGGTCCAGGAGCTGGCCTACGCGCTCGCCGCCGCGACCCTGATCCTGGATACGGTCGTGGCCGGCGGCCAGGTGCCCAAGGCCGATCTGCCGCAGGTGGTCGGGCGGATCAGCTTCTTCGTCAACGCCGGGCTCCGCTTCGTCACCGAGATGTGCAAGCTGCGCGCCTTCGGCGAGCTCTGGGACGAGATCACGCGCGAGCGCTACGGCGTCGAAGACCCGGCGCTCCGTCGTTTCCGCTACGGCGTGCAGGTCAACTCGCTGGGCCTGACCGAGCAGCAGCCCGAGAACAACGTCTACCGCATCCTTTTGGAGACCCTCGCGGTCGTGCTGTCCAAGTCCGCCCGCGCCCGCGCGGTCCAGCTGCCGGCCTGGAACGAGGCGCTGGGCCTGCCGCGGCCCTGGGACCAGCAGTGGAGCCTCCGGATGCAGCAGATCCTGGCCCTCGAGACCGATCTGCTCGAGTACGAGGACCTGTTCGACGGCTCGCCCGTGGTCGCGGCCAGGGTCGAGCAGTTGAAGACGGACGCCCGCGCCGAGCTGGATCGGATCGAGGCCCTGGGCGGCGCGCTGGCGGCGGTCGAGTCCGGCGATCTCAAGCAGCGCCTGGTCGAGAGCAACCGCGCCCGCCTCGCCGCGATCGCGGCCGGCGAGCAGAAGGTGGTGGGCGTCAACTGCTTCACCGAGAGCGCGCCCTCGCCGCTCGCAGCCGGCAGCGATGGCGGCTTTCTCGCGGTCGACGCCGGCGCCGAAGCGGAGCAGATCGAGCGCCTGCGGGCCCACCGCGCCGCCCGCGATCCGGGCGCCGTGAGCGCGGCGCTCGAGGAGCTGCGCCGCGCCGCCGGCGAGGGCCGGAACGTCATGGAGCCCTCGATCGCCTGCGCCCGCGCCGGGGTCACGACCGGCGAATGGGCCGGCACGCTGCGCGAGCTGTTCGGCGACTATCGGGCGCCGACCGGGGTCAGCGGGGCGAGCGCGGCGACGGCCGGCGCCGGTGAGTGGGAAACCCTCCGGCTACGGGTCGACGGGCTGGCGGACAAGCTCCGCCGCCGACCCAAGATGCTGGTGGGCAAACCCGGGCTGGACGGCCATTCCAACGGCGCCGAGCAGATCGCGGTCGCGGCGCGCGATGCCGGCTTCGAGGTGGTCTACGACGGCATCCGTCTGACGCCGGCCCGGATCGCCGCCGCGGCGCTCGAGGAAGGCGTGCACGTGGTCGGGCTCTCGATCCTGTCCGGCTCGCACCGGGCGCAGGTGGCCGAGGTTCTGTCCCGGCTGCGCGCCGAGGGCCTTTCCGGGATTCCGGTCGTGGTGGGCGGCATCATCCCGCCCGCGGACGCGGCAGACCTTCTGGCAGACGGCGTCGCCCGGGTCTTCACGCCCAAGGACTTCCAGCTCGCCAAGGTCATGGCCGAGATCATCGGCCTGCTCGAACAGGCCCGGCCTGCCGTCCTGCAACCGGCCTGAGCGCCGCGTTCCCTTCTTGCCCAGGCCCCGGGGCTGGGGCAGGCTCTCGCGCGCATCGCCACCCGCTCGGAAGGTCGCGTCGATGACGCCTGTGCGCACCGCGGTCGTCGGTTGCGGCCATTTCGGCCGGCATCACGCCGAGAAATATGCGGCGTTGGCGGGCGCCGAGCTGGTCGCGGTGGTCGACTGCGAGCTCGAGCGGGCGCGGGCGCTCGGGGCACGGCTTGGTGCCCTCGCGTTGGGCGACGTCGGCGAGCTCGCGGGCCGGGTCGAGGCCGCGAGCGTCGTGGTGCCGACGCGGGCGCATTTCGCGGTCGCGCGCCAGCTTCTCGATGCCGGCCTGCATGTCCTGCTCGAAAAACCGATCGCGGCGACGCTCGAGGAGGCGGACGCGCTGATCGCGCTCGCGGACGCGCGCGGCGTCGTGCTTCAGATCGGCCATCTCGAGCGCTTCAACGCCGCGGTCCTGGCGCTGGCCGACGTGTTGGGCGAGCCCTTGTTCATCGAGTTGCACAGGCTTGCCCCTTTCAAGCCGCGCGGCACCGACGTCGACGTCGTCCTGGACCTGATGATCCACGACATCGACCTGATCCAGCAGCTGGTCGGGCGGCCGCTGGCAAAGGTCGATGCGGTCGGCGTGCCGGTGCTCTCGGGCGAGGACGACATCGCGAACGCGCGGCTGCATTTCGAGGGGGGGTGCGTGGTCAACGTCACCGCCAGCCGGGTCAGCCTCAAGAGCGAGCGCCGGATGCGGCTGTTCCAGAGGGATGCCTACGTCTCGATCGATTTCCAGGCGGGCGAGGCGACGATCGCGCGCAAGGGGTCGGGAGAGATGTTTCCGGGCGTGCCGGACGTGCGGCTCGAGCGGCGGCGGTTCGAGGCCAACGATCCGCTGCAGCTCGAGATCGAGGCGTTCCTGGCCGCGGTGCGCGGCGAGCGGGCGGTGGCCATATCCGGA
Organism: uncultured Alphaproteobacteria bacterium; assembly: GCA_963756905.1. Classification (GTDB taxonomy): domain Bacteria; phylum Pseudomonadota; class Alphaproteobacteria; order Geminicoccales; family Geminicoccaceae; genus DATAOG01. Next base: position 157,557 of record CAVWPO010000027.1, on the reverse strand, counting down.
GCCGACGGGCGTCTGGCGCTCGAGGGCGCGCTTCGGATCACCCGCGCGTTGCAGCGGCCACCTTGAGCGAGCCGCCGCAGGGCTGGGCGAGGCCGGACGGCAGCGGCTGGCCGTCGATCCAGGCCAGGATGTCGTCCCAGACCAGCTTGCGATCGAGATCGCGCAGCAGAAGGTGCCAGCCGTTGGGGTAGACGACCTCGGTGCAGGGATCGGCGGTCAGGCGCTCGAGCATGGCGGTATGGGCCTTGGGCGGCACCACCTCGTCGCGGGCGCCGCCCAGGACCAGAAGCGGCCCCGGCAGGTCGGGCGCCGAGGCATAGGCGAGATCCATCAGCCGCACGAGGCCGGCGATCGCATCGACCCGGGTGGCCTTGATGAACAAGGGGTCGGCCGAGAGCGCCCGCAGCATGTCCAGGTTGTCGGAGGCGAGCACGCCCAGGTTCTGGCCGGTCAGCGTCAGCCCGGGGGCCACGTGGTCGGCGAGCCAGAGGACCGTGCGGTAGAAGGGGTTGAGCTGGTCGCCGCCCCAGACCGCGGGCGCGGTCATGATCATGCCGGCGGCATCGAGGGGGATGTGGGCGGCCACGGCGGCGATCAGGACCGCAGCCCCCATGCTTTCGCCAAGCAGGTAGACCGGCAGGTCGGGGTAGAGCGCGCCGATCCGCGCGCGCTCGCGCGCCAGATCGCCGACCAGGATGCCGATCCCGGGCCAGCGGCCGGCGTTCGGGTTGGCGCCGAAGCCGCTCTGATCGTAGGCGTAGACGGCGATCCCGTGGCTGGCCGCATAGGCGCCGAAGTCAAGGAACGCGTGGCTGTAGTCGTTGAAGCCGTGGACGGCCAGGATCACCGCCCGCGGCGGCCCGTCGGGCAGCCACTCCCGGCGCGGCACGCTCGGCGCCGCCTCGTGGGCGGGGTCGGGCGCGGTGCTGCACGCCAGCATGCCCAAGCCGACGATCAGGAGCAGGGCCAAGCGGACCGGGGCGCCCGTCATCCGACCGACGTGGCCGGCGCCGGCTCGGGCAGGCCGAGCAGGGCCCAGAGCTCGTGCGGCCGGCGTCCCGACTGCCGGACCGTGCGCAGGGTGACCGCGCGATTGCGCTTGGCCAGCCGCAGGCCGGTCGAATCGGCGATCAGGTTGTGGTGGTAGTAGCGCGGCGGTGCGAGCCCGAGGAGCGCCTGCAGCAGGCGGTGAACATGGGTGGCCTGGAACAGGTCCTCGCCGCGGGTCACGAGCGTGACGCCCTGCAGGGCGTCGTCGACCGTCACCGCCAGATGGTAGCTGCCCGGCACGTCCTTGCGCGCGAGCACGACGTCGCCGAGCAAATCCGGCCGCGCCTCGATCCGGCCGGCGCGCAGGTCGTCCCAGGCGAGCGGCCCGGTCTGTTGCAGCGCGTGCCCGATGTCGAGACGGAGCGCGAAGGGCTCGCCCGCGGCGATCCGCAGGCGCCGCTCGGCCGGGCTCAGGCTGCGGCAGATGCCAGGATAGGCCGCCTCGCCCGCGGGCCCGTGCGGCGCCTGGCCGGCGTGGGCGATCTCGGCCCGGATCCGCCGCCGGGTGCAAAAGCAGGGGTAGAGGACGCCCAGCCGGTCGAGCCGGTCGAGCGCCTGGTCGTAGAGCGCCATGCGCTCCGACTGGCGCACCGGCTCGCCGTCCCAGTCGAGCCCGAGCCAGCGCAGGTCCTCGAGGATGCCCTGCTCGAACTCGGGCCGGCAGCGCGCCCGGTCGATGTCCTCGATCCGCAACAGGAAGCGGCCGCCGGCGGCGCGCGCCGATTCCCAGGCGACCAGCGCGGCATAGGCGTGGCCCAGGTGGAGATAGCCGGACGGGGTCGGCGCGAAGCGCGTGACCGTCGGCTGATCACCCGGCTGGGGCAGCGGCAGGAAGTCGGCGCCTTTGAGCATACGGTCGCGGGGGGCGTGCGGACACCAGGCTTGGGATTGATCGGGGCGGCCCGATCGGGGCGCGGCGAACATGATCGCGCGCGCGCCGCTTGGCAAGCTATGTATGGGTCGCGCGCCGCTATCGCTGAGGATTGCTGATGGCCATCCTGTCCGGACCCCGCCTGCCGCCCCGCCGGCCCGGCCCGCCGCGCCAGCTGGTGGTCCTGCTGCACGGGGTCGGCGCCGACGGCAACGATCTGATCGGGCTGGCACCGGCGCTCGCCCGCCGCCTGCCGTATGCCGCCTTCGTCGCGCCCGACGGGCCGGAGCCCTGCGACATGGCGCCCTTCGGCCGGCAGTGGTTCTCGCTCCGCGACCGGCGTCCGGCGGCGCTCCTGGCGGGGGTCGAGGCGGGCCTGCCGGCGCTCGGCGCCTTCCTCGACGCCGAGCTCAGGGACGCGGGGCTCGGCCCGCGCCAGCTCGCCCTGGTCGGCTTCTCCCAGGGCACCATGCTGGCGCTGTACGCGGCGCTCCGCCGGTCGCCGCCGGTCGCGGCCGTGCTCGGCTACTCGGGCGCCCTGCTCGGCGCCGAGCGTCTGCCGGCGGAGGTGATCAGCCGGCCGCCCGTGTTCCTGATCCACGGCGATGCCGACGAGATCGTGCCGGTGCAGGCGCTGCACGCCGCGGTCCAGGGCCTGCAGGCGGCCGAGGTGCCGGTGCAATGGGCGGTGCGGCGCGGCCTGGGGCATGGCATCGACCCCGCGACCATCGAGCACGGCGCCGCCTTCCTCGCGGCGGCCTTCGGGGATCCGGAACCAGACGCCTAGAGGTTCTCGATCGCGAGGTCGGACAGCGCGTCTGCCGGGGCGAAGCCGAACACGCGGCCGTAGAAGGTGAGCTCGGCCAGCAGCACGCGCTGGATGGTCTCGGCCTTGCGAAAGCCGTGCTGCTCGCCGGCAAAGGCCAGGTACGCGACCGGCAGGCCCTTGTGGCGCAGCGCCTCGACCATCATCTCCGCCTGGTTCGGCGGCACGACCGCGTCCTCGAGGCCCTGGAAGAAGATGATCGGGCAGGACAGGCGGTCCACGTGGTGGATCGGCGAGCGCGCCCGGTAGACCTCGCGCGCCTCGGGCCAGGGTCCGACCAGGCGGTCGAGATAGCGGCTCTCGAACTTGTGGGTGTCGCGGGCGAGCGCCTCGAGGTCGCTGATCCCATAGTGGCTGGCGCCGGCCCGGAAGACGTCGTGGAAGGTGAGCGCGCACAGGGTCGTGTAGCCGCCGGCGCTGCCGCCGGTGATCGCGAGCCGCCGCGCGTCTGCCCGGCCGTCTGCCACGAGCGCGCGCGCGGCGTTGACGCAGTCCGCAACGTCGACCTCGCCCCAGCGGCCGTCCAGGCGCGAGCGGTAGGCGCGGCCGTAGCCGGTGCTGCCGCCATAGTCGACGTCGCAGACCGCAAAGCCGCGCGAGGTCCAGAACTGGGTCGCGAGCCTGAGCTCGCTGGACGTGCTGCCGGTCGGGCCGCCGTGGCTCTTGACGATCAGGGGCGGACGCTCGCCCGCGGCCGCCACGAACTCGGGGCTGGTCGGCGGGTAGTAGAGGGCATGCGCGCTCTCGCCCGGCCCGCTCGGGAATTCGGTCGCCTCGGGGCGCGCGAGCCAGGCCGGGTCGACCGGCAACGCGCCGGCGGAGCGCAGCTCGCGCGTCTGCCCGCTTGCGGGCTCGAGCAGCAGGATCGCGGCCGGCCGGTCGGGCGCGCCGGCGCGCAGCAGCGCCTGGCCGCCAGCGATGCTGAGCCCGGAGAGCTCGGTCCAGGGCAGCGGCAGACGGGTCAGACGGCCGCTCGCGAGCTCGATCCGCGCCAGATGCCAGCGGCCGGCCTCGGTGAAGCAGGCAAGGATGGTGTCGGCATCGAGGAAGCCGTACCAGCGGCCGCCGAAGCTCCAGGCCGGCCCGCCGAATTCGGCAGACATCGGGCAGACCGGGACCGGCCCCGCTTCGCCGAGCCGGTAGAGGTTCCACCAGCCGGTCCGATCGGAGACGAAATGGAGCCGGCCGTCGGGCGACCAGGCCGGCTGCACGATCGACTCCTGCGGTCCGCCGGCGACCCGCCGCGGGCTGCTGAGGCGGGCATCCGCGCCGATCTCGGCGAGCCACAGCTCGGTCCCGTCCCACGGCATGTTCGGGTGGTCCCAGCTGAGCCAGGCGAGCTGCCGGCGATCGGGGCTGAGGCGGGGCGAGCTGAAGAAATCGTGGCCCGCCGCCAGCACGCGGCCGGGGTCGTCGCGCCCGTCGAGGTCGAGCACGACGATGCTGTTGACCGGCTCGCCGCCGGATCTGTGGTCCTCGCGCACCGCGAAGACCCGGTTGCCGGCGGGATCGAGCTCGAGGTCGGCGTAGCGCAGGCGAGCCTCGCTCGCGGGCGTGACCGGCCGCGCCGGACCGCCCCCATCCAGGCGGTAGAGCCGCTGGTCGGCGAAGTCGACCGCGACCACGACGCCGTCCCGGACCGCATAGGCGCCGCCGCCATATTCGTGCACCCGCGAGCGGACGTTGAAGGGCGGCGGGGTCAGGTCGGCCGCCTCGCCGTCCAGCGGCCGGCGCACCAGCACGGTGCGCCCGCCCTCCTCGGGCCGGACCTCGAGCCACCAGGCGATGGCGCGATCGAGCATCGGCTGCGCGAGGCCGACCTGCGCCCGGGTGACCAGCTCGGCGCCGATCGGCGATCGCCAACAGCCGTAGCCCGCGACCTTTGCCATGCCTGCCACTCCCCCGCCTGCGGTCGCGGCAGACTACGCAACGGGCGCCGGCGGCGCCAGGGAGCCGGCATTTTGTTCTTGTTATGTTCCTTATGCCCGGCTACTTTTTGCGGCATGGACAGCGAGCTGCCACCGGCGCCGCCGCGCAAGGGGCGGGGTGCCACCTTCAACCCCAAGGTCAGGTTCGAGCACGCCGAGCTCGATCCGTTCGACGACGGCTGGGGCTCGCTCGCGGACCTGCAGGCCGAAGCGCCGCCGCCGCCGACCGAGGTGCGACCGGATGCCAGCCGCAGCGTGCTGGTCCGCAACGCCTCGCCGGACATCCCGTTCGAGCAGTCGATCAACCCCTATCGCGGCTGCGAGCACGGCTGCATCTATTGCTATGCGCGCCCGAGCCACGCCTATCTCGGGCTCTCGCCGGGGCTCGATTTCGAGACCAAGATCTACGCCAAGCTCGACGCCGCGCCGCTGCTCGAGCGCGAGCTCGCGCAGGCCCGGCTATCGCTGCCAGCCGATCGCGCTCGGCACCAACACCGACGTCTACCAGCCCCAGGAGCGGCGCCTTCGGATCACGCGGGCGATCCTCGAGGTCCTGGCGCAATGCCGGCATCCGGTCACGATCGTGACCAAGTCGGCGGCCGTGCTGCGCGACCTCGACCTGCTGGCGCCGATGGCGGCGGACGGCCTGGCCTCGGTCGCGGTCTCGGTGACCACGCTCGACCCGGCGCTCGCGCGCACCCTCGAGCCGCGCGCGGCGGCGCCGCATCGCCGGCTGGAGACGCTGGGCGCGCTGCGCAAGGCAGGCGTGCCGGCGACCGTCAGCGTGGCGCCGATCATCCCGGGCCTGAACGACCACGAGATGGAGGCGGTGCTCGAGGCCGCCGCTGCCGCCGGTGCCGGCCACGCCGGCTACGTCCTCCTGCGCCTGCCGCACGAGCTGAAGGACTTGTTCGCGGCCTGGCTGGAGGCGCATGCGCCGTTGCGCGCCGACCACGTGCTCTCGCTGATCCGCCAGTGTCGCGGCGGCCGCCTCAACGATCCGAATTTCGGCTCGAGGATGCGCGGCCAGGGCGCCTATGCCGAGCTGATCGGGCGGCGCTTCGCCCTGGCCCGGCGCCGGCTCGGCCTCGACCGCCCGCGGCCGCCGCTGCGGACCGACCTGTTCGAGCCGCCGGTCGCGGGCCGAAGGCAGCTGCGCCTGCTGTAGCGCGTGGGCTGGCGGCTGCCGGGGTCCGTAGCCCCCATCAACAAGGTCCCGGACCCTTCTAACCCTTCTAAACAGCGGCGCAGGTCTGTGATTAAGCTCATCGAAGCGGGCTTGACATTGGCCCCGCGGTAAGCACATTAGAACCAATTCGGACTGAATTGGTCCTCTTTTGCGAAGGGGCAGGGCGTGATCCGGCTCAGCAAGCTTGCGGACTACGGGATCGTGATCATGACCAACATGGCCCGCCAGCCGGGGCGGCAGCACAACGCGCCGGAGGTCGCGGCGCAGAGCCACATCCCGCTGCCGATGGCGAGCAAGATCTTGAAGAGCCTGGCGCGCGCCGGTCTGCTCCAGTCGCACCGGGGCGTCAAGGGCGGCTACGGCCTGGCGCGGCCGGCGACGGCGATCAGCGTCGCCGAGGTGATCTCGGCGCTCGACGGTCCGATCGCGGTCACCGCCTGCATCGAGGACGGGCCGGGCGGCTGCGAGATCGAGGCGCTGTGTCCGGCGCGGACCAACTGGCACCGGATCAACGATGCCATCCGGAGCGCGCTCGACGGCATCAGCATGGCCGAGATGGCCCAGACCATTCCGGCGGCGTTCCGGGCGCCCGCGATCGGCCCCCAGCTTGGCCCGCCGGTCGGCCGGGCGTGAGCCTGGTCGGCAAAGGATCGCGGCGACATACGAAAGACCGGGCCTAAGACCGGTCCGGACGGGAGAAGGTGATCGATGGCAGCGACAGCGCTGGAAACGGTCCGCGACTACACGGGCCACGAGTACAAATACGGCTTCGTGACCGACATCGAGGTCGAGCTCGCCCCCAAGGGGCTGAGCGAGGACAGCGTCCGCCTGATCTCGGCCAAGAAGCGCGAGCCCGCCTGGATGACCGAATGGCGCCTCAAGGCGCTCGCGCGCTGGCAGACCATGACCGAGCCCGACTGGGCCAAGGTCAGCTATCCGCCGATCGACTACCAGGCGATCAGCTACTACGCGGCGCCCAAGTCCAAGGACGCGCGGCCCAAGACCCTGGCGGAGGTCGATCCCGAGCTTTTGCGCACCTACGAGAAGCTCGGCATCCCGATCCGGGAGCAGGAGGTGCTGGCCGGGGTCGCGATGGACTACGTGTTCGACAGCGTCTCGGTCGCGACCACCTTCAAGGCCAAGCTCGGCGAGCTCGGCATCATCTTCTGCCCGATCTCCGAGGCGGTCGAGAACCATCCGGAGCTGGTCCGCCAGTACCTCGGCTCGGTCGTGCCCCAGGGCGACAACTTCTTCGCGGCGCTCAACTCGGCGGTGTTCACCGACGGCTCGTTCGTCTATGTGCCAAAGGGCGTGCGCTGCCCGATGGAGCTGTCGACCTACTTCCGGATCAACGCCGCCGAGACCGGGCAGTTCGAGCGCACGCTGATCATCGCGGATGCCGGCAGCTACGTGAGCTATCTCGAGGGCTGCACCGCACCCCAGCGCGATGAGAACCAGCTGCACGCCGCGGTGGTCGAGCTGGTCGCCCTCGACGACGCCCAGATCAAGTACTCGACGGTCCAGAACTGGTACCCGGGCGACCAGCAGGGCCGGGGCGGCATCTACAATTTCGTGACCAAGCGCGGCGCCTGCCGCGGCCGCAACTCGAAGATCTCCTGGACCCAGGTCGAGACCGGCTCGGCGATCACCTGGAAATACCCGAGCTGCATCCTGCAGGGCGACAACTCGGTCGGCGAGTTCTACTCGGTCGCGCTGACCAACAATCACCAGCAGGCCGACACCGGCACCAAGATGATCCACATCGGCAAGAACACCCGCTCGCGGATCGTGTCCAAGGGGATCTCGGCGGGCCGCGGCGACAACACCTATCGCGGCCTGGTGCGGGTGCTGAAGGGGGCCGATGGCGCGCGCAACCACACCCAGTGCGACTCGATGCTGATCGGCGACCGCTGCGGCGCGCACACCGTGCCCTACATCGAGGTCAAGAACCGCTCCGCCAAGGTCGAGCACGAGGCGACCACGTCCAAGATCAGCGAGGACCAGCTGTTCTATTGCCGCAGCCGCGGCCTGTCCGACGAGGACGCGGTCGCGCTGATCGTCAACGGCTTCTGCAAGGAGGTGATGCAGGAGCTGCCGATGGAGTTCGCGGTCGAGGCGCAAAAGCTGCTGGCGATCAGTCTCGAGGGCAGCGTCGGCTGAGGCGCGCGGCCGGATCGGGACGCCTGGCTTCGAGGAGCCCCGCGAGGTTCGAGGAGTTCGACGGGTTTGAGGGAGAGCATGCTCAGCATCAGCAAGCTTCGGGTCTCGGTCGACGACCAGGAGATCCTGCGCGGCGTCGACCTGGAGGTCGGGGCCGGCGAAGTCCATGCCATCATGGGCCCGAACGGCTCGGGCAAGAGCACGCTCGCCTACGTGCTGGCCGGCCGGGAGGGCTACCAGGTGGCCGCGGGCGAGGTGCGCTACGAGGGTCAGGACCTGCTCGCGATGGCGCCGGAGGAGCGGGCCGCGGCCGGGCTGTTCCTTGCCTTCCAGTATCCGATCGAGATCCCGGGCGTCGCCAACATGTACTTTCTGCGCACCGCGCTCAACGCGCATCCGCCGGGCGCGCGGCGAGCCGGAGATCGACGCCGCCGGGTTCATGAAGCTCGTGCGCGACAAGGCGCGGCTGGTCGGGATCAAGTCCGAGCTGCTCAAGCGCAGCGTCAACGTCGGCTTCTCGGGCGGCGAGAAGAAGCGCAACGAGATCCTCCAGATGGCGGTGCTCGAGCCCAGGCTCGCGATCCTGGACGAGACCGATTCCGGCCTCGACATCGATGCGCTGCGCACGGTCGCCGACGGCGTCAACCGGCTGCGCGACCCGGCGCGCGCGATGATCGTGATCACCCACTATCAGCGCCTGCTCGACTACATCGTGCCGGATCAGGTGCACGTGCTGCTCGATGGCCGGATCGTCCGGTCGGGCGGCAAGGAGCTGGCGCTCGAGCTGGAGAAGTCGGGCTATGCCGCATTTGGCGCCCCTGCCCAGGCGGTCGCCTGAGCCCCCGATGATGCAGCGGATGATCGCGCCCTCGGAGCGCTACGCCGCGCTGTTCGAGGCGGCGCTGCCAGGTCTGCCCGGCAGCGGTCATGCGCCCGTGCGCGACTGGCGCGCGGCGAGCTTCGAGCGCTTCCGCGCGCTGGGCTTCCCCGGCCCCAAGGTCGAGGCCTGGAAGTACACCTCGGTCCGGCCGCTCGTGCGTGAGGAGTATGCGATCGCGGCCGCGGCCGGACTGCGGCGCGCCGCGATCGCGCCCTACCTCCTCAAGGAGGCGGGCGCGCTCCGTCTGGTGTTCGTGAACGGTCACTTCGCGCCCGACCTGTCGGACGATCTGCCCGCCCTGCCCGGCCGGCCGGTGCAGAGCCTGGCCAGGGCCCTGGACGAAGGTCATGCGAGCCCCTTCGAGCTCGGCCTCGAGTCCGGCTCCGAGCGCGCGTTCAGCGCCTTGAACGCCGCCTTCGCGACCGATGGCTGCCTGCTCCGGCTGGCCGACGGCGCCGTGCTGCCGGGCCCGGTCCAGCTGCTGTTCGTGAGCCTCGGCCAGGACCAGCCGGTGCTGATCAGCCCGCGCAACCTGGCCGTGCTCGGCGCCGGCGCGCGCCTCGATCTGGTCGAGACGCACGTGACCCTGGGCGGCGGACGGGCGCTCACCAATCTGGTCAACCGCTTCGTGGTCGGCAAAGGTGCTCAGCTGAACCACGACCGTCTGCAGGTCGGCGAGCTCGCCGGCAGCCTGATCGGCAAGACCCACTACCGGATTTCGGCAGACGCCCGTCTGACGCAGTCGGTCGCGACCCTCGGCGGCGCCCTGGTGCGCAACGAGATCGAGGCGGTCCTGGAGGGACCCGGGATCGCGCTCGGCCTGAACGGGCTCTACCTCGGCCGCGAGCGCCAGCACATCGACAACGCGATCCTGGTCGAGCACGCCAGCGGCGGCAGCACCAGCGACCAGTTCTACAAGGGCGTGCTCGACGACCAGGCCCAGGCGGTGTTCGCCGGCCGGATCGTGGTCCAGCGCGACGCCCAGAAGACCAACGCGTACCAGGCCAACAACAATCTGCTGCTGTCGGCGGACGCCGAGATCGACACCAAGCCCGAGCTCGAGATCTTCGCCGACGACGTCAAATGCTCCCATGGCGCGACCGCCGGCGAGCTGGACGAGCGGGCGCTGTTCTACCTGCGCTCGCGCGGCATCGAGCCCGCGACCGCCCGCAGTCTCCTGACCTATGCGTTCGCCGACGAGGTGCTGGAGCGGTTTCATCACCGCTCGGTGGCCGTTCAGGCGCGGCGCGCGCTGCTCCGCTGGCTGCCGGGTGGCGCCGAGCTGGAGGGCCTGCTGTGAGTGCGGCGACGCTCAGGGCCGACCGGCCCAAGCCGTTCGACGTCGAGCGGGTGCGGCAGGATTTCCCCTGCCTGCAGCAGACCGTCCACGGCCGCCCGCTGGTGTTCCTCGACACCGCCGCCAGCGCGCAGAAGCCGGCCGTGGTGATCGACGAGCTGGCCCGGGTGCTGCGCCAGGACTACGCCAACATCCATCGCGGCGTCTATGCGCTCAGCGAGCGCGCGACCGACCTGCACGAGGGCGCGCGGGCCAAGGTGCAGCGGCTGCTCAATGCGGCCGAGGCGCGCGAGATCATCTTCACGCGCAACGCCACCGAGGGCATCAATCTGGTCGCGCAGAGTTTCGTCAGACCGCGTGTCGGACCGGGCGACCAGGTCCTGATCACCGCCATGGAGCATCACGCCAACATCGTGCCCTGGCAGCTGCTCCGCGACCAGCTCGGGCTCGAGCTGGTGGTCGCGCCCGGTCAACGACCAGGGCGAGCTGCTCATGGCGGAGTTCGAGGCAAGGCTGTCGCCGCGCACCCGGCTGGTGTCGGTGACCTGGGTGTCGAACGCCCTGGGCACGATCAATCCCGTCCACGAGATCGTCGGGCTCGCCCATCGCCGCGGCATCCCGGTGCTGATCGACGCCGCGCAGGCGGTCCAGCACATGGCGGTCGATGTCCAGGACCTCGATTGCGACTTCCTGGTGTTCTCGGGCCACAAGCTCTACGGGCCGTCCGGCATCGGCGCGCTCTACGGCAAGGCCGACCTGCTGACGGCGATGCCGCCCTATCAGGGCGGCGGCGAGATGATCAGCTCGGTCAGCTTCGAGCGGACCGAGTTCAACGAGATCCCCCACAAGTTCGAGGCCGGCACGCCGGCGATCGAGGCCGCATCCGCGCTCGGCGTCGCGATCGACTACGTTCAGGCGCTGGGCCTCGAGCAGATCGCGGCGCACGAGGCCGACCTTTTGGCTTACGCCACCCGCGCCATGCAGCAGGTGCCGGGGCTCACGATCGTCGGCACGGCGCGCAACAAGTGCAGCGTCCTGTCCTTCGTCATGGCGCAGGCCCATCCGCAGGACATCGGGACGCTCCTCGACCTCGACGGGATCGCGGTCCGCACCGGCCAGCACTGCGCCCAGCCGGTGATCGAGCGCCTCGGCCACACCGCGACCGCGCGCGCCTCGCTCGGCCTCTACAACACCGAGTCCGACATCGACGCGCTGGTCGCGAGCCTGCGGCGGATCGCGGCGATGTTCGCATGATCGACGGGAGGCCATGATGAGCGACGATTCCGACCTCGATCGCGCCACCGAATTCCTGTCTGCCGATCCGGCAGACAGCGTGCGGCAGCCGGCGGTCGACGCGCTTGGCGAGCGCGTGATCGAGGCGCTGCGCACGGTCTACGACCCCGAGATCCCGGTCAACATCTTCGAGCTCGGCCTGGTCTACAAGGTCGACATCGATGACGACCAGCAGGTCCGCATCGAGATGACCCTGACCTCGCCCGCCTGCCCGGTCGCCGGCACCCTGCCGGACGAGGTCAAGGACAAGGTCGCGGCGGTCGAGGGCGTCAAGGGCGCCGCCGTCGAGGTGGTCTGGGACCCGCCGTGGCATCCCGGCATGATGACCGAGGAGGCTCAGCTCGAGCTCGGCATGATCTACTAGCCGGACGGATCCGCCCGTCGGACCGGCGGGCTCTTCCGGCAGACGACCGGGTCTGCCGCCTGACGCGACGTCCGACCGGCCCTTGGCTCCGCGTCTGCCAATTCAACTCAGGCGCTTGATCAGGCCGTCCAGCTGATCCAGCGAACCGTAGGCGATCTGCAGCGTGCCGCCGGTTCCCTTCGGTGTCAGACGGACTGTCAGACCGAGGCGGCTCGAGAGGTCGCGCTCGAGCGCCCGGGCGTTGGCGTCCTTGGCCGCCGCGGGGGACCGGTGCCGCTCCGGACGCTGCGCGTCTGCCCGTACCAGGGCCTCGGTCTGCCGTACGTTCAGGCCCCGGCTGACGACCACTTTCGCCAGCGCGACCGGATCCCGGCTGCCGAGCAGCGCGCGCGCGTGCCCGGCCGAGAGCTCGGCCCGCTCCAGCAGCCCCCGCACCTCGGCCGGCAGGCCGAGCAGGCGGAGCAGATTGGCGATGTGGCTGCGGCTCTTGCCGAGCGCGCCGGCCAGCGCTTCCTGGGTGTGCTCGAACTCCTCGATCAGGCGCCGGTAGCCCTCGGCTTCCTCGAGCGGCGACAGATCCTGCCGCTGCACGTTCTCGAGCAGAGCCACTTCCAGCGCGGCGCGGTCGGACAGCTCATGGACGACCACCGGCAGCTCGTGCGCCCCGGCCATCTGGGCGGCCCGCCAGCGCCGCTCGCCGGCGACGATCTCATAGACGTTGGCGCCATCCGGCGCGCGGCGCACCAGGAGCGGCTGCATCACGCCGCGATGGCGGATCGATTCGGCGAGCGCCGCCAGATCGTCTTCGGCGAACCGGCGCCGCGGCTGCAGCGCCGAGGGTCGCAGGAACTCGATCGGCAGCATCCGGGCGCGCTCGGGCGGCGCCGCCGGCACGGCATCGGCCGTGCCGCCGAGCAGCGCCGACAGGCCCATGCCGAGCCCGCGCCGGCGGGGCTGGCTGCCGCTCTTGGGCTCGTGGCCGAGCTCGGTCACAGCGTCGCCTCGGCCGTCTGCTCGCGCCGCAACACCTCCCCCGCCAGCTGGACGTAGGCCTGCGAGCCGGGGCAGCGGAAATCGTAGAGCAGGACCGGCATGCCGTGGGAGGGCGCCTCGGACACCCGGACGTTGCGCGGCACGACGGTGTCGTAGACGCGCTTGCCGAGGAAGCTGCGGACGTCGGTCGCGACCTGCTGGGCGAGGTTGTTGCGCCGGTCGAACATCGTCAGCAGCACGCCCTGGACCTCGAGCATCGGGTTGTAGCTGCGCCGCACCCGCTCGACCGTGCGCAACAGGAGGCTGAGCCCCTCCAGGGCGAAGAACTCGCACTGCAGCGGCACCAGCACGGCGTGCGCGGCGACCAGCGCGTTGACGGTCAACAGCCCGAGCGAGGGCGGGCAGTCGATCATCACGTAGTCGTAGTCCTTCTCGAGGCTCTCGAGCGCATCCTTCAGCCGGTACTCGCGCCGCTCGCGCTCGACCAGCTCGAGCTCGGCGGCCGACAGATCGACCACCGCCGGCACCAGCTCGAAGCCCGGGATCTGGGTGCGCAGCACCGCCTCGCCGAGCTTCGCCTGGCCGAGCACGACGTCGTAGCTGGTGACGGCGCGCGCCGCCTGCTGGATGCCGAGGCCGGTGCTGGCGTTGCCCTGCGGGTCGATGTCGATCAGAAGGATGCTCTTGCCGCAGGCCGCGAGCGCGGTCCCGAGATTGATCGCGGTCGTGGTCTTACCGACCCCGCCCTTCTGGTTCGCGATCGCGATCACACGGCCCAGCCGTGGTGGCTTGCGGTTGACGATCACGCGCACGGCCGACTCCCCGAAGTTTGAGCACGATGCCCGATGACGACGACAGGCTTGGGAACATTTCGGGCACCATATGCCAGGATTTGCTCGCGTCAATCAATTCACGCGCGAGAGACGGGCCCTTGAGAAACAAACCGGTGCCGCCGGCCCCCAGGAAGGGCTCGGCGAGCGGCAGCAGGCGCGGCAAAGGCGCCAGCGCGCGCGCCGTGACGACCGCCGCCGGCCAGGGCGGTCAGACGTTCGATGCGCTCGGCGTGGACCGCCACCTCGGCGCCGGTGGCGCGCGCAACCTGCCGGAGAAACTCGGCCTTGCGCCGGTCGGCCTCGATCAGGGCGACCCCGGGCACGCCGAGCAGCGCCAGGACCATGCCGGGAAAGCCGGCGCCACTGCCGAGATCGACCAGGGGGCCGGCGGGCGCGGGCAGGTGGGCCAGGAGCTGGGCGGAATCGAGCACGTGCCGGCGCCAGGGATCGGCGAGCGTCGCCGGCCCGACCAGGTTGATCGCCCGCTGCCAGCGGCCGAGCAACTCGAGATAGAGCGTCAGCCGCTCGAGTGTTTCACGTGAAACATCGATCGCGGCCGCGAACCCGGCGCGGCCGAGCGCCGGCACCGCCATGGCTCAGGCGGCCCGGCGGGCGTGGCGATAGAGGATCGCCAGCGCCGCCGGCGTCATGCCCGGCAGCCGCCCGGCGGCGGCCAGGGTCGGCGGCCGGACCTCGGCCAGGCGGGTGCGGATCTCGCGGCTCAGGCCGGCGATCGCCTCGAGGTCGAGATCGCGCGGCAGCACGGAACGCCTCCTCGGCCCGCAGCGCCGCGATGTCGGCGTCCTGGCGCTCCAGATAGGCGGCGTAGCGCGCCTCGATCTCCAGCTGCTCGGCGACGTCGGCGCGCAGGTGACCGAGCTCGGGCCAGATCGCTGCGAGCGCCGCGAGGTTGACATTCGGCAGCCGCAGCAGCTCGAGGCCGCTGCGCACCACGCCGTCGAGCTTGACCTCGAGCCCGCTCCGGCGCGCCGCCGTCGGGCTGAGGCGCACCGCCGACAGACGCGCGCTCGCCGCTGCCAGCGCGGCCGCTTTGGCGGCGAAGGCGAGGCGGCGCGGCGATCCGACCACGCCGATCGCCTGACCCTTGGGCGTCAGCCGCCGGTCGGCATTGTCGGCCCGCAAGGTCAGCCGGTATTCCGCCCGGGAGGTGAACATACGGTAGGGCTCGCTCACGCCCTGGGTGGTCAGATCGTCGATCAGCACCCCGATGTAGGCATCGGCGCGATCGAGGGTGAAATCCTTGCTGCCGGCCGCCCGCAGCGCGCCGTTGATGCCCGCGATCAGGCCCTGGGCCGCCGCCTCCTCATACCCCGTCGTGCCATTGATCTGGCCGGCGAGGAACAGGCGCGGCACGCGCCGGGTCTCGAGGGTCGGCTCGAGCTCGCGCGGATCGATGTGGTCGTACTCGATCGCGTAGCCCGGCCGCAGCATGACCGCCCGCTCGAGGCCGGGGATGGTGGCCAGCAGGCGCGCCTGGACCTCGGCCGGCAGCGAGGTCGAGATGCCGTTGGGATAGACGGTCGGGTCGTCGAGCCCCTCCGGCTCGAGGAAGATCTGGTGGCGCGTCCGATCGGCGAAGCGGACCACCTTGTCCTCGATCGAGGGGCAATAGCGGACGCCGGTCGCCTGGATGCGGCCGGCATAGATCGGCGACTGGTCGAGATTGGCGCGGATCAGCGCGTGGGTCGCGGTCGTGGTGGCGGTGACGGCGCAGTCGACCTGGGGCTGGCAGATCGTCCCGGTCAGGGTCGAGAACGGCTCCGGCGGGTCATCGCCGGGCTGGCGCGGCAGACGATCGAGATCGATCGTGCGGCCGTCCAGTCGCGGCGGCGTCCCGGTCTTGAGGCGCCGCAACGCGAAGCCCGCGCGGGCGAGGCTCTCGGCCAGCCGCACCGCCGGCGCATCGCCGACCCGGCCGGCCGGCCAGCGGCGCAGCCCGAGATGGATCTCGCCGCGCAGGAACGTGCCGGTGGTCAGGACGACCGCGCCCTGCCTGCCAGGCCTGGCCGTCGGCGGTCCGGACACCCGCGGCCCGGCCCCGGTCGTCGAGCAGCAGATCGTCGACCGGTCGCGCCTCGATGCTGAGGTTCGGCTGGGCGGCCAGCAGCTCGGCGATCGCCCGGCGGTACAGGCGCCGGTCGGCCTGCGCCCGGGGGCCGCGCACGGCCGGTCCGCGGCTGCGATTGAGCACCCGGAACTGGATGCCTGCGCGATCGATGGCGCGGGCCATCAGACCATCCAGCGCATCGATCTCGCGGACCAGATGACCGCGCCCGAGGCCACCGATCGCGGGATTGCAGGACATCGCGCCGATGGTCTCGAGCTTGTGGGTCAGCAGCAGCGTCCGCGCGCCCAGGCGGGCGCTGGCCGCCGCCGCCTCGCAGCCGGCATGGCCGCCGCCGATCACGATGACATCGTAGCCCGCCATGGGCGCTGCTTGTCCAGCACTCGCGCCGGTTCGTCAACGCCCTCGAAGCCGAAGCCGGGTGGAGCGCGCGCTGGCGCTCCGGCGGCGCGGTCGGTCGCGATCGGCTCGCGTTGAACCGCGCGGGATCGGGTGGCGCGCCGGATCGCAGCCCGGTCGGGATTTACCGTCGAGTGCAGGCCGAGACCGAGGACGGGATTGGCGGCCCGCCAACCCTGTCCCCGGTCTCCGGCCGATCAGAACTCGAAGCGCGCCTCGATCATGATGTTGTGGCTGTGGAAGTTGGCATCGATCCCGCCCACCTTGGCGAGCTTGAAATTCATGTTCTCGCTGCTGTCATAGTGATAGGCGAGCCCGACCGAGAGCGAGTTGTTGACCGCATAGGCAAGCGTCGGCTTGCTGCTCGGAGCGAGATTGAGGCCGTCGTCCGACCGGCCACGCGCCGTCCCGGTCCCTGCCAGGCGCCGCGCGTCGGGGCTGCGCTCCTGGCTTTCGGTCCGGGCCAGATCCAGCTGGCCCGACCCCCGCTGCTGGTCCTGCCCGGCGGGAACAAAGGCCAGGCCGCCACCGATCTGCAGCTGCACGCCATCGTGATCGTCGAGCATGGCCTGGCGGGCGTCCGGAGCGTGCCGCAGCGTGCCCTCGATGCGCTTGCCGGCTGCGCCCTCGTACCGGCTCTCGGCGTGGGCGATCCTGGCAGCCCCCATGACGACGACCAGCGTCAATCCGATCACCCGCAGCATGGCCTGTCACCTCCGCCTCGCCACCCCGACGTCCTCAGTCGTCAGAGCGCCAAGCTAAGATGACCCGATTAACAAACCTCTAAGCTGCCCGGGCTAGGCCCCTCCGGTCAAATACCAATTTCCGACAAGTCTCGATAGTAAATGACTCTTTAAGGATTTCTTCTGTGAGGAGGACAATCATAGCCAGATGATCTGGCAAGATGAGAGCGTGATTTACTTGCCAATGCAGAACTCACCAAAGATCAGGTCGAGAATGTCGTCGACGCCGACCCGGCCGGTGAGCCGCCCGAGGGCGCGCGCCGCCAGTCGCAGATCCTCGGCGAGCAACGCGAGCTCGGCGGCGTCCGGCGCCGTGCGGAAACGCTCGAGCGCCTCCAGCGCCGCGTGCAGGGCCGCCCGATGCCGGCTCCGGGTCGGCAGGGGCGAAGCCCCGGGCGCCATGTGCTCGGCCGCCGCCTCGCCGAGCGCCCCGAGCAGGCGATCGAAGCCCTCGCCGGTCCGGCAGGACAAGGGCAGCGCCGGCCGGCCGGCGACCCGGAGACCTGCGGGCAGGGGCGTAAGATCAGCCTTGTTGACGACGCAAAGCGCGCTCTCGTCGGCGAGCGCCAGGGTGGCTCGCATCGAGGCCTGGCCAGAGCGCGCCGTCGAACAGCAGCAGGCGGATGTCGGCGCGCTCGGCGCGCGCCCGCGCCCGCCGCACGCCCTCGGCCTCGATCGCATCGGCGGCCTCCCGCAGCCCCGCCGTGTCGAGCACGGTCACGGGGTAGCCCTCGAGGTCCAGGTGGACCTCGAGCACGTCGCGGGTCGTCCCCGGCTCCGCGGTCACGATCGCCACATCGCGCCGCGCGAGCCGGTTGACCAGGCTCGATTTGCCGGCATTCGGCGGCCCGAGCACCGCGATCGTCAGGCCCTCGCGCAGCCGCTCGCCGCGTCCCCGGTCGGCGAGATGCGCCGCGATCTCGGCGGTCAGCCGCGCGATCTCCGGCTGGACCGCGGCGCGCAGGGTCGGCCGGCACGTCCGCCTCGTCGGGCGCGAAGTCGATCGCCGCCTCGAGCCGGGCGAGCGCCTGCGAGCAGACGCCCGCGCCAGTCGTCGTACAGGCGGCCGAGCGCGCCATCGAGCTGGCGCAGCGCCTGACGCGCCTGCGCCCGGGTCTCGGCCGCGATCAGATCGGCCAGGCCCTCGGCCGCGGTCAGGTCGAGGCGGCCGTTCAGGAAAGCGCGCCTGCTGAACTCGCCGGGCTCGGCCGGGCGCAGGCCGGGCCGGCCCGCGAGGCCATCCAGGAGCGCGGCCAGCACCGCCCGGCTGCCGTGGACCTGCAGCTCGAGCACGTCCTCGCCGGTGACGCTGGCGGGGCCGGGGAACCAGATCACCAGGCCGCGATCCAGGACCTCGAGGCTCTCGGGATCGCGCAGCCGGCGGAGCGCGGCCCGGCGCGCAGGCGGCGGCGGACCGCCGGTCAGACGCTGGCAGACGGCCGCGCAGGCCGGGCCGGAGAGGCGGATGACCGCGACCGCGGCGCGCCCCGGCGCGCTGCTCGGGGCGAAGATCGTCTCTGGGCTCGACTGCATGGCGGACCCGCGCGCTTTGCCAATCCGGGGCCCGCTTATATATCCAGGGGACCAGGCCACCAACCGGTGGCTCGGGCGGTCGCACCGGACCCTTGCCCGCCTCGCCGGCGACCCGGGGACGCGCGGACAGGACCAGGCCCCGACAGGACCAAGCCATGCACAACCGCCTCGGCGAAGCGACCAGCCCGTACCTCCTCCAGCACCGGGACAACCCGGTCCATTGGCAACCCTGGGACGAGGCGGCGCTGGCCGCGGCGCGCGCGCAGGACAAGCCGATCCTGCTCTCGATCGGCTACGCCGCCTGCCACTGGTGCCACGTCATGGCCCACGAGAGCTTCGAGCAGCCGGCGATCGCCGCCCAGATGAACGCGCAGTTCGTCAACATCAAGGTGGATCGCGAGGAGCGCCCGGATCTCGACCAGATCTATCAGCACGCCCTTGCGCTCCTCGGCCAGCACGGCGGCTGGCCCTTGACCATGTTCCTGACGCCGGCCGGCGAGCCGTTCTGGGGCGGCACCTATTTCCCGCCCGAAGCGCGCTATGGCCGGCCCGGTCTGCCGGAGGTCCTGGATCAGGTCAGCCGGATCTGGCAGACCGAGCGCAGCAAGGTCGAGGGCAACATCGACGCGCTCAAGGAGGCGCTCGCCGGCCTCGCGCGCCCCGCGGCCGGCCCGCCGCTGGCACCGGCGCTGCGCGAGCAGACCGCGCGCCGCCTGGTCCAGGCGTTCGACACCATCCACGGCGGGCTCGGCGGGGCGCCCAAGTTTCCGCAGGCGCCGGTCCTCGACCTGGTCTGGCGGCATGCGCTCGCGACCGGCGACGCGGCCGCCCGCCACGCCGTCCTGCACACGCTCGCCAACATCTGCCAGGGCGGCATCTACGACCACCTCGGCGGCGGCTTCGCCCGCTACGCCGTCGACGCCTTCTGGCTGGTGCCGCACTTCGAGAAGATGCTCTACGACAACGCCCAGCTGCTCGCCCTGCTCGCCGACGCCTACGCCGACACGCAGAACCCGCTGTTCCGGGCGCGGGCCGCGGAGACGGTCGGATGGCTCGAGCGCGAGATGCTGGTCGAGGGCGCCTTCGCCTCCAGCCTCGATGCCGACAGCGAGGGCGAGGAGGGCCGATACTACGTCTGGGATGCCGCCGAGATCGACCGGCTGCTGGGTCCCGACGCGGCCCGTTTCCGGCTGGCCTACGGGGTCACCGACGGCGGCAACTGGGAAGGCAGGACGGTTCTGAACCGCCTGCACCAGCCGGGCCTGCTCGCGGCGGACGAGGAAGCGGCGCTGCGCGCGAGCGCGGACCTGCTGCTCGCGGCGCGGGCCGGGCGGGTGCCGCCCGGGCGCGACGACAAGGTCCTGGCCGATTGGAACGGCCTGATGATCGCGGCCCTCGCCCGCGCCGGCGCCGTGTTCGACCGGCCGGACTGGGTCGGGCGCGCCCGGCGGGCCTTCCGCTTCGTCACCGAGCACATGATGACCGGAGATCGGCTGGCCCACAGCTGGCGCGCAGGCCGGACGCTCGATCTCGCGTTCCTCGACGACTATGCGAGCATGGCCGCGGCCGCGCTCGCCCTGTTCGAGCAGACCGCCGAGCCGGCCTACCTGCGGCAGGCGGAGCGCTGGCTCGCGCGGCTCGATGCCGACTACCTCGACCAGGACGCCGGCGGCTACTTCCAGGTCGCGGCCGGAGCGCGCGACGTTCTGGTGCGCGCCAAGAACGCGCAGGACGGCCCGACCCCCGCCGGCAACGGCGTGCTGCTGGGGGTGCTCGCCCGCCTGCACCTCATGACCGGCGAGCGCCGCTATCTCGAGCGCGCCCTGCGCCTGCGGACGGCCTTTGCGGGCGAGGTCGCGCGCAACCCCGCGCGCGCACGCGGCGCTGCTGAGCGCCACGCTCTGGCTCGACCAGCCGGTCCAGATCGTGATCGTCGGCGCGCTCGATGACCCCGCCTGCCAGGCGCTTCGCCGGGTCGTCCTGGCGGCGGCGCTGCCGGCCGCGACCCTGCTCAGCCTGCCGCCGGGTCAGGCCTTGCCCGAGGGTCACCCGGCGACCGGCAAGACCCAGCTCGAGGGGCGGCCGACGGTTTATGTCTGCCCGGGTCAGACGTGCCGGCTGCCAATCACCGAGCCCGACGCGCTGACCGAGCACCCTGGCACCCGCGAGCGTCCGACAGAGTTTCTAATTCGGTCTGACCGGTCGGCCGTCTCTGGCGCCGCCGCGCTTGGCGATTGGCGCCGGCCGCGGTAGCTTGCCGCGCGACGGTTCCATGCGCGGTGGGAGGAGACCATGACCGGTGTCGTAAGGGTGCATCAGACGGGCGGACCCGAGGTCCTGAAGTTCGAGCAGGCCGAGGTCGGCGCGCCCGGGCGCGGCCAGGCGCTGATCCGGCAGACGGCCGTCGGACTCAACTACATCGACGTCTATTTCCGCTCCGGTCTCTACCCGGCGCCGAGTCTGCCGTTCATCGCCGGGCAGGAGGGTGCCGGCGTGGTCGAGGCGGTCGGCGACGGCGTCAGCGAGGTCCAGGTCGGGCAGCGGGTCGCCTATGCCGGACCGCTCGGCGCCTATGCCGAGCGCCGTCTGATCCCGGCCGACCGGCTGGTGGGGATCCCGGACGGCATCACCGACGAGCAGGCCGCGGCGATGATGCTCAAGGGCATGACCGCGCACTACCTGCTGCGGCGCACCTTCCGGGTCGAGCCCGGGCAGACCATCCTGTTCCACGCGGCCGCCGGCGGCGTCGGCCTGATCGCCTGCCAATGGGCCAAGCACCTCGGGGCCACCGTGATCGGCACGGTCGGCAGCGCCGAGAAGGCCGAGCTCGCCAAGGCGCACGGCTGCGACCACCCGATCCGCTACGACCAGGACGACGTGGTCGCCCGGGTGCGCGAGCTGACCGGCGGCAAGGGCGTGCCGGTGGTCTACGACTCGGTCGGGCAGGCGACCTTCCAGCGCTCGCTCGACTGCCTGGCGCCGCTCGGCATGCTGGTCTGCTTCGGCCAGTCGTCGGGCAAGATCCCGCCGATCGACACCGCGATCCTCGGCCAGAAGGGCTCGCTGTTCCTGACCCGGCCCAGCCTGATGAACTACACCGCGGCGCGCGCCGATCTGGTCAGGGCCGCGAGCGAGCTGTTCGACGTGGTCCAGCGCGGCGCGGTCGAGATCCAGGTCAATCAGCGCTATCCGCTGCGCGAGGCGGCCGCAGCGCATCGCGACCTCGAGGGCCGCAAGACCACGGGCTCGACGGTGCTCCTGCCTTAGGGGACCCGATCGATGACGGCATGAGCGACGATCTCGCCGGCGCGACCGCTCAGGCGGACGCCGAGGAGGCAGCCCCGCGGCGGTCCCGCCGGCGCCGCGGCCGCCCGTCGCGCGCCCGCGGCCAGCCCAACTCCTCCGACGAGGCGGTCGCGCGCTGGACCGTCCGCGGGGTGCCGCCGCCGGTCCGCGACATGGCGCTGCGCGCCGCCGCCGCCCGCGGCATGACGGTCGGCGACTGGGTCGCCGAGGCGATCGTCGCGCTTGGCCGCGCCAACGACAAGCGGGCTGCCGAGGGCCCCAAGCTGCCGACCGTCGACGCCCCGCCCGATCTCGGCCAGGTCCTGCGCTCGCTCGACGAGCGCCTCACCCGGCTCGAGGAGCGCCCTCGGCCAGGGTTTTTCGGCAGACTTTTCGGCAGACGGACCTAGCGCCCAAGCGCTAGGAATTCATCGAGTCCCAGAACTCGGTATTGGATTTCGTCACACGCATCTTGTCGGTCAGGAACTCGATCGCGTCGATCGTGCCCATCGGCGACAGGATCCGCCGCAGCACCCACATCCGGGACAGCGTGCCCCGGTCGACCAGCAGCTCCTCCTTGCGCGTGCCGGACTTGTTGATGTCGATCGCCGGGTAGACGCGCTTGTCGGCCAGACGCCGGTCGAGCTGGATCTCCGAATTGCCGGTGCCCTTGAACTCCTCGAAGATCACCTCGTCCATGCGCGAGCCGGTGTCGATCAGCGCGGTCGCGATGATGGTCAGGCTGCCGCCGTCCTCGATGTTGCGGGCGGCGCCGAAGAAGCGCTTGGGCCGCTGCAGCGCGTTGGCGTCGACGCCGCCGGTCAGCACCTTGCCCGACGACGGCACGACGGTGTTGTAGGCGCGCGCGAGGCGGGTCACCGAGTCGAGCAGGATCACGACGTCCCGGCCGTGCTCGACCAGGCGCTTGGCCTTCTCGATCACCATCTCCGCGACCTGGACGTGGCGCGAGGCCGGCTCGTCGAAGGTCGAGCTCACGACCTCGCCCTTGACCGTGCGGGCCATGTCGGTGACCTCTTCCGGCCGCTCGTCGATCAGCAGCACGATCAGGTAGACCTCGGGATGGTTGGCGACGATGCTGTGGGCGATGTTCTGCATCAGCATCGTCTTGCCGGTGCGCGGCTGGCGCGACGATCAGCGCGCGCTGACCCTTGCCGAGCGGCGCGACCAGGTCGATCACCCGGCAGCTCACGTCCTTGCTCGGCAAGTCCTCGACCTCGAGCTTGAGCTTCTCGGTCGGGTAGTAGGGCGTCAGATTGTCGAAGTGGACCCGATGGCGCGCCTTCTCCGGCGGATCGAAGTTGATCGTGTTGACCTTGAGCAGCGCGAAGTAGCGCTCGCCCTCCTTGGGCGCCCGGACCTCGCCGTCGACCGATGTCGCCGGTGCGCAGCCCGAAGCGCCGGATCTGGCTCGGCGACACGTAGATGTCGTCGGGGCCGGCCAGGTAGTTGACATCCGGCGTGCGCAGGAAGCCGAAGCCGTCCTGCAGGATCTCGAGCACGCCCTCGCCGTAGATCGGCACGCCGGTCTCGGCCAGCCGCTTGAGGGTGGCGAACACGAGGTCCGGCTTGCGCAGCGTGCTCGCGTTCTCGATCCCGAGCTCCTCGGCATACTCCAGCAGTTCTGCCGGCGAGCGCCGTTTGAGCTCGGACAGGTTCATGAAGCCGGTGGTCGGGCCGGCTTCGGGCTCGGTCACGGAGGGGATGGCTCCTGGAGCATTTCGGTCTCGTCAGGCTCGACGAGCTCCTGCTGAGGCATGCGTTCGGGCCGGCCGTCTGGCCGCCGCCTGCGGGCGTTCGGATCGACGAGGGTGGAATCGTGACTGCGCGTCGGATCTGAGCCGCCGCCGTACCTAGCCAATTCAGCCACCTCTGTCAAACCTAAAGCCGCGGGCTCACGCCGGCCTCACCGTCTTGGCCGAATCCAGTGCGACGCCGGCCTCGACTTAGAACGGCCGAAACACCGCCAAGATCACGATGCCGATGAACAGCACGGTCGGCACCTCGTTGAACCAGCGAAACAAGCGCTCGCTCGCCGGTCGCCGATCGGCGGCGAACGCCTTGACGAACCGGACCATGGCGCCATGGCACGCCACCAGCAGCAAGACCAGCGCGGTCTTGACATGCAGCCAGCCCTCGGTCCACTCCCTCTGGACGATGCCGAGGCTGATTCCGAACAGGAGCGTCGCCACCATCGCCGGCGTGGCGATCCCACGCAACAGGCGCCGCTCCATGAGCTTGTACTTCTCCGAAGCCTCCGAGCCGGGCGCGACCTGGCTGTGATAGACGAACAGCCGCGGCAGATACCACAAGCCTGCCATCCAGGCGGCGAAGGCCATGATGTGCAACGCCTTGAGCCAGAGCGCAAGATCCGTCATGGCGTCCGCACCCCCGCCGCGCGGCCGGCACGCGCGCGCCCTCGAAGCGAAGCCACGCTCGAGATAAGCACGCCCACAACTTCAACCGTCCGCCTCGCTGCCAGGGGCCCAACGGCTCAGGCGCCCGCCCCGGCGGCATCGGCAGCCGGAACGACCTGACGTGGGCGACCAGAGCCGCGACCGCCTCGGGATCGGTATCGGGCAGCACGCCATGCCCGAGATTGAAGATGAACGGCCCGCTCGCGAGCGCCCCGACGATCCGCTCCGCTTCCCCGAGCATGGCCGCGCCGCCGGCCAGCAGGGCGACCGGATCGAGATTGCCCTGCAGGCAGAGCCCGGGCAGCGCGCGGCGCAGCGCCGCCAGCGGCACCGCGGTATCGAGGCTCAGACCGTCGACCGGCACGGCCGCGGCGAAGCCCTGCAAATGCAACCCCGCACCGCGCGGGAATGCGATGATCGGCACCTCCGGATGCTCGCTCTTGAGCGCGCGCACGATGCGCGCCACGGGCTCCTGACACCAGCGCCGGAACTCGCCCTCCGGCAAGACCCCGGCCCAGCTGTCGAACAGCTGCAGGACGTCCGCGCCGGCCTCGATCTGCGCCCGCAGATGCTGATCGTCGCCTCGGTCAAAAGATCGATCAGCCGGGCGAACGCCTCCGGCTCGCGCCGCGCAAACGCCCTCGCGGCATAGAACTCCTTGGAGCCTTCGCCTTCGACCATGTAGGCCGCAACCGTCCAGGGCGCCCCCGCAAAGCCGATCAGGGCGGTCTCCGCCGGCAGCTCGCGCCGCAGCCGGCGTACCGTTTCGTACACCGGCGCCAGCCGATGGCCAGGCCGGCGGCACGAGACGTGCAAGAGCGGCGGCGTCGCGGACTGGCGTCAGCCTCGGGCCGACGCCTTCGAGAAAGCTCACCGCACAGCCGAGCGCATCCGCGACCACCAGAATGTCGGAAAACAGGATCGCCGCATCCATGCCATACCGGCGTACCGGCTGCAGGGTGATCTCGACCGCCAGGTCAGGCGTGTAGCAAGATCGAGAAAGCTCCCCGCCCTGCGCCCGCAGCGCCCGATACTCCGGCAGATAGCGCCCGGCCTGGCGCATCAGCCAGACCGGCGGCCGAGTAACCGGCTGCCCGCGAAGCGCCCTCAGCACCAGGTTGGGCTCGGCTTGCCACGGCTTGCATCCCCATCTGAGTCCCTCACCACCAACATACCTTTTCTTAATTCTTTTTATAGAAGAAGTGGTTGTTTTAGGCTGGCTCGTAATGGGGATTATGAGCTGCTCCCGGAACTATCCACCGAGACCGGCGCGGGCTCTTGCGTCAGCCTTTCCGGGATAAGCGGCGGATAGCCATGCGCAAGCCCAGCCTGCGTGGCTGGCCGCTCTGGTGAGTGGCGGGGATCGTTCGCCATCCGGGCGGTCCTGCCGATCTTGCCGCAGCTATCCCCTCTGGGGCAAAGTGCTGCACAGGGAGTTTTGGTTGGCATCGTTGGCCGGGGGCGGGTATAAATTTTGCCGGGATGCGCTCGTCCCCAACTCGCCAACAGCCGGCCCCCGGAGGATGTCTTGCGCTTGCATCTGCACCTGGTCTCGGACTCGACCGGAGAAACCGTGACCACGGTCGCTCGGGCAGGGGTCTCGCAGTTTGATGGCGTCGTCCCGGTCGAGCACGTCTGGTCGTTCGTGCGCACCCGCGCGCAGGTCGATCAGGTGCTGAGCATGGTCAAGGCCCTGCCGGGCGTCGTGATCTTCACCCTCGTGTCGAGCGACCTGCGCCATGCCCTGCAGGACGGCTGCCGGGCCTCAACACGCCTTGCGTTGCGATCCTGGATGGCGTCTTCAGCGCCTTGTCCAGCCTGCTCGGCGCCGAGACGCGGCCGCAGATCGGGCGCCAGCATGCGATGGACGCCGGCTATTTCTCGCGCATCGAGGCGATGAACTTCATGTTCCGCCACGACGACGGGCAGTGCGCCTGGGAGATCGAGGAGGCCGACGTGGTGCTGGTCGGGGTCTCGCGGACCTCGAAGACGCCGACCTCGATCTATCTCGCCAACCGCGGCATCAAGGTCGCCAACGTGCCGGTGGTGCCGGACTGCCCGTTGCCGGCCGAGCTCGAGTCGCTGAGCCACCCGCTGGTGGTCGGTCTGACCATCAGTCCCGAGCCGCTGGTGCAGATCCGGATGAACCGGTTGCGGCAACTGCGCCTGGAGTTCGAGGGGCAGCCGGCGGCGGGTTGAGTTTCGAGGCCGACTATGCCGAGCTGGAGCGGGTCCGGGCCGAGCTGGTCTACGCCCGGCGCCTGTTCACCCGCCACGGCTGGCCGGTGATCGACGTCACGCGGCGCTCGGTCGAGGAGACCGCGGCCGCCATCTTTCAGCTCATGCAGGCGCGTCACCGCGCCGAGGTCGTGCCGCCGGGCGTGTGAGCCGACATCATGAGCCTCGGCTACTCCACCTTCGGCGATACCCGCCGCCGGCGCCGCCGGCGCTTCATTGGCGCCTGATTCGCGCGCTGTTCGCGGTGCTCGTCGTGGTCGCGGTCGGCGGCTACGCCTATCAGGTCGGGGTGTCGGCGACCCAGGCGCGCCGAGAAGCTCGAGGCCGATCTGCCGCGCTTTCAGCACAGCGATCTGGACCTCCGCGACCAGCTGGCCCTCATCACGCAGCGCTCCGGCCAGACCGACCGGGCGCTCGAGGAGTTGCGCCGCCGCTACGCCCTGGACGTGCCCCAGGGCGAGCTCGCGCGGCTGCTGCAGCGGGTCGAGGCGCAGCTGCAGGCAGGCGTCGACCCCGACCGGCTCGCCTTCCTGATCGATGCCGCGGCGACTCCGGCAAGCTGCGAGGGGCAACCGGTGACCAAGCGTTTCATGCCGCGCACGCCGATCAGCACCGGCCCGATCAGCTTCGTCCGGTTCGACGACCGCATCACCGTGACCGGGACCGGCGAGCCGGCGCGCAACCCGGACGGCCTGGCCGAGGCCTGGTACGATCCGGCCTTTCCGGTCCGGCTCGAGTTTCGGACCCTGAACGGCGCGGTCTCGAGCGTCGAAGGCATCGTGCCGCTCATTCATCGCATGGTGGTCGACGGCCGGGAGTATCGCTTCAGCGTGGTCGCCGGCGAGCGCTGGTTCGTCGAGGTCACCGCCCAGAGCTGCGCCTTTCCCCAGAACGCGGGCCCGAGGCGCGGCGCCGAGCATGCCTCGCTGAACCGAGATCAGCACCTGATTGCCGGCGGCGATCGAGCTTCTGCGTCATGGCGCGCGGACTGCTCTCCACGGTTGCCGACGTGCGGTCGACCCCGCATCTCGGTGCACGCCGGATAGGTGCAGGCTCAGAGTTGGCGAAGTCCGAGAGGCCTCCGAGCAGCCGTTCAGGGTCTTGGATCGATAAAGTTCAGGGTCTCGGATCGATGAAATTGAGGTGGCGCGGCGCCCGGACCCGATTGACTCATTCGGCGGCCTCGCGATAGCTCTCGATCGGCGGGCAGGCGCAGACCAGATGGCGGTCGCCGTAGACGTTGTCGACGCGGCCGACCGGCGGCCAGTACTTGGCCTCGCGCTGGCCCGGCGCCGGGAAGCAGGCGGCCTCGCGCGAGTAGGCGTGCGGTCCAGTCGGCGAGCAGCGGCTCGGCGGTGTGCGGGGCGTTCTTGAGCAGGTTGTCCTCGCGGTCGGCCGCGCCGGCCTCGATCGCGCGGATCTCCTCGCGGATGGCGATCATGGCGTCGCAGAAGCGGTCGAGCTCGGCTTGGACTCGCTCTCGGTCGGCTCGATCATCAGCGTGCCCGGCACCGGGAAGGACATGGTCGGGGCGTGGAAGCCGTAGTCCATCAGCCGCTTGGCGACGTCCTCGACGCTTGATGCCGGTCGCCTGCTTGAGCGGCGCAGGTCGACGATGCACTCGTGCGCGACCAGGCCGTCTGGCCGCGTGTAGAGGACCGGGTAGTGGGGCGCGAGGCGCCTGGCGATGTAGTTGGCGTTGAGGATCGCGACCTCGGTCGCGTGGGTCAGCCCGGCGCCGCCCATCATGGCGATGTAGGCCCAGGAGATCGGCAGGATCGAGGCGCTGACCCCAGGGCGCCGCGGAGACCTGGCCGATCGCGCCGTCGCCGGCCGCGGCCGGGTTGACGCCGGGACCACCGCATGGCCCGGCAGGAACGGCGCCAGGTGCGCCGACGCCGATCGGCCCCATGCCCGGGCCGCCGCCGCCGTGCGGGATGCAGAAGGTCTTGTGCAGGTTGAGATGGCAGACGTCGGCGCCGATCTCGGCCGGCCGGCAGAGGCCGACCAGGGCGTTCATATTGGCGCCGTCCATATAGACCTGGCCGCCGGCGGCGTGGACGATCGCGCAGATGTCGCGGATGCCCTCCTCGAACACGCCGTGGGTCGAGGGGTAGGTGACCATCAGCGCGGCCAGTCGGTCCGCTGTGCTGCTCGGCCTTGGCCTCGAGATCGGCGAGGTCGACGTTGCCCTGCTCGTCGCAGCCGACCACCACGACCTCGAGGCCGGCCATGACGGCGCTCGCCGGGATTGGTGCCGTGGGCCGAGGCGGGGATCAGGCAGACGTCGCGCTGGCCCTCGCCGCGGCTCGCGTGGTAGCCGCGGATGGCGAGCAGGCCGGCGTACTCGCCCTGGCTGCCGGCGTTGGGCTGCAGCGAGACCGCGTCGAAGCCGGTGATCTCGCGCAGCATCGCCTCGAGCTCGGCGAACAGCTGCGCGGTAGCCCTCGGCCTGATCGGCCGGCGCGAACGGATGCAGGTCGCCGAACTCCGGCCAGGTGACCGGGATCATCTCGGTGGCCGCGTTCAGCTTCATCGTGCAGGAGCCGAGCGGGATCATGGTGCGGTCGAGCGCCAGGTCCTTGTCCTGCAGCCGGCGCAGGTAGCGCAGCATCTCGGTCTCGCTGCGATAGCGCTGGAAGACCGGATGGGTCAGGAAGGCGCTCTGCCGGCGGAGCGTCGGCCGGCAGGCACGCGCTCGCCGTCCGGTCCAGCTGCTCGATCTCGAGCGCCGTCGTCGGTCGCCGAACGCCGACCAGAGCGTCGGACAGATCGGCGCGCCGGGTGGTCTCGTCGAGCGCGATGCCGAGGTGGTCGGCATCGACCAGGCGCAGGTTGATGCCTGCTGCCTCGGCGCTTGCTCGGCGATCGCCTGCGGCCTGGCCGGGCACGCGCACGGTCAGCGTGTCGAAAAACGCCTCGGTGCTCGACCTCGATGCCGCGCCGCGCGCAGCCCGGCGGCCAGGATGGCGGTCAGGCGGTGCGACGCGCGGCGGCGATCCGCGCGCAGCCCCTCGGGCCCGTGATAGACGGCGTACATGCCGGCCATCACCGCGAGCAGCACCTGCGCGGTGCAGATGTTGCTGGTCGCCTTCTCGCGGCGGATGTGCTGCTCGCGGGTCTGCAGCGCCATGCGCAGCGCGGGCGCGCCGCTGGCGTCGACCGAGACGCCGATCAGGCGGCCGGGCATCGCGCGCTTGTACTGCGTCGCGGGTGGCGAAGAACGCGGCGTGCGGGCCGCCGTAGCCCATCGGCACGCCGAAGCGCTGGGCGCTGCCGATCGCGATGTCGGCGCCCAGCTCGCCCGGCGGCGTCAGCAGCACGAGGCTCAGCAGATCGGTCGCCATGATCGCGAGCGCGCGCGCTGCGCGTGCAGCCGCGTCGATCACCGGGCGGAAGTCGCGGACCGCGCCGCTCGAGCCCGGATACTGCAAGCAGCGCGCCGAACACTTCCCGGCCGTCGAAGTCGGTCGACGGATCGCCGACCACGATCTCGAAGCCGAAGCCGCCGGCGCGCGTGCGCAGCACGGCCATGGTCTGCGGGTGGCAGTCGGCGTCGACGAAGAAGGTCGTGGCGCTCGCTCTTGCCGACCCGTCTGGCCATCGCCATGGCCTCGGCGGCGGCCGTCGCCTCGTCGAGCAGCGAGGCGTTGGCGAGCTCCAGGCCGGTCAGGTCGATGACCATCTGCTGGAAGGTCAGCAGCGCCTCGAGCCGGCCCTGGCTGACCTCGGCCTGGTAGGGCGTGTAGGCGGTGTACCAGCCGGGATTCTCCAGCACGTTGCGCAGGATCACCGCCGGCGTGACGGTGCCGTAGTAGCCCATGCCGATCATCGAGGTCAGCACGCGGTTGCGCCCGGCGATGCCGGCGCAGCTCGCCGAGCGCCTCGCTCTCGGTCCTGGCCGGCGGCAGATCGAGCGGCCGCTCGGTGCGGATCGCGCGCGGGCATCGCCGCGTCGATCAGATCGTCGAGCGAGGCGGCACCCACGACCTCGAGCATCGCGCGATCTCGTCGTCGTCCGGGCCGATGTGGCGGCGGACGAACTCGTCCTGCCCCTCGAGCTCGGTCAGCGATCGCCTGGTGCTCGGACATGGTGCTGCCCTCCGCTCCCGGCGGTTCGGCTCAAGCCAGCGTCGCGACGAAGGCCCGGTAGGCCTCGGCGTCCATCAGCTCGTCGAGCTCGCCTGGATCGGCGACGCTCAGCTTGAAGAACCAGCCGGCGCTCTCGGCGCCGCTGTTGACCAGGGCCGGATCGTCGTCAGCGCCGCGTTGATCTCGACCACCTCGCCGCTGACCGGCGCGTAGACGTCGCTCGCCGCCTTGACGCTCTCGACCACCGCGATCGCCTCGTCCTGGCGGACCTGCTTGCCGATCGGCGGCAGCTCGACGAACACCACGTCGCCGAGCTGCTCCTGGGCGTGGTCGCTGATGCCGATCGTGGCGAGCTCGCCCTCGAGGCGGACCCACTCGTGGTCCTTGGTGTAGCGGATGTCGGACATGGCACTCGCTCTCCGTCAGCGCTGATAGCGGTGGGCGACGAACGGCAGCTTAACGACGCGGGCCGGGTGCGGCCGGCCGCGGACCAGCGAGCTGCAGAGGCGGTGTCGGGCGCGGCTGGGCGCTCGCGACGTAGCCCAGGCGATCGGGCCGCCGACGGTCGGCCCGAAGCCGCCGCTCGTGACCTCGCCGATCGGCCGGCCGTCGGCATCCTGGATCTCGGTGCCCTCGCGCGCCGGCGCCCGGCCGTCGGGGCGGAGCCCGACCAGCTTGCGCGCGGGCCCTGGGCCAGCTGCGCGAGGATGATCGCGGCGCCCGGAAAGCCGCCTTCGGCGCGCCGGCGCTTGCGGATCGTCCAGGCGAGCCCCGCCTCGATCGGGCTGGTCGCGGGTCGACAGCTCGTGGCCATAGAGGCAAAGCCCGGCCTCCAGGCGCAGCGAATCGCGCGCGCCGAGACCGGCCGGCGCCACCTCGGGCTGCGTCGAGCAGACGGCGCGCCAGCGCCTCGGCTCCGGGCCGCGGCGACCGAGATCTCGAAGCCGTCCTCGCCGGTGTAGCCGGAGCGCGCGACCCGAGCGGGCAAGCCGGCGACCGCCATCGCGGCGGTCTGCATGAACGCGAGCCCGGCCGCGGCCGGCGCCAGCCGCGCCATGACCGCGACCGCCGCGGGCCCCTGCAGCGCGAGCAGCGCGCGCCCGGCCAGCTCCTCGACCGGGCAGGCGGGCTCGAGGGCGGCCCGCAGATGGGCGAGGTCGGCATCCCGGCAGCCGGCGTTGACGACCACGAACAGGCCGTCCTCGACCCGGCCGACGATCAGATCGTCGAGCATGCCGCCGCGTCGTTGGTGAACACGGTGTAGCGCAGCTGGCCCGGGGCGAGCCCGGCGACGTCGGCCGGCACCAGGCGCTCGAACGCCCGGGCGGCGCCCTCGCCCCGCACCAGCGACCTGACCCATGTGCGAGACGTCGAACAGCGCGGCGGCGCTCCGGCAGTGGCGATGCTCGGCCATGATCCCGGCCGGGTACTGCACCGGCAGCGTCCAGCCCGCGAACTCGACCATGCGGCCGCCGAGCTCGACGTGCAGGGCGTAGAGCGGGGTGTGTCTGGGCTCGCTGGCGGTTCGGAGACAGGAGCTGTCAGGGCCGGGACCTCCAAAGGAGCTGCGCCGCCCGCGCACGGCCGCGGTTCAGCCCCCTCTGTCCCAAACCTGAGAGACTTAGCGCCGCCCGGCGCGCGCCGGGCAACCCTTACCCCTTCGGTGGAGTGCCCGACCCGATGGCCGAGCACCCGCTCTCCAGAGCGCCATCCCCCCGCGGTCCGTTGGCCTGAGAGTTTCCGGGGCGGTTGCTCCTTCGGCGCCGTCGCCGGCCGCACACACGGCCGGCAGGGGCTCTCCCGCGGGGCTCAGCTGGCGATGTCGCCCAGACTACTCCGGGCAGCCCGGAGGTCAAGCGCACCCGAGCCCACACCAAGGTCAAGCGCCCCCGAGCGCCGCGGCGGAGCACCAGGGCCCCCGGTCAAGCGCTCGCCGAGCGCTGGCGGCCGGGCGTTGTTCTCGGCCCGCTGCCCATTGATCATTGGCGTTTTCTGGGCGCGATCGCGGCGTTTCGCATTCTTCACAGGGCTCTTAGGGGAGCCCAACCCACCCAAGCCCGCCCTCAGCGCGACCGGCGGATTTTTTTTTTTTTTTTCCCGAGCCGGACGGTCAGGGAGCATCGGCTTCAGACGCTGCTCGAGCTCGGCGTCGTCAGCTGGAAACCGAGGAAGAGGCTGTAGCCCGAAGCCTGCTCGGGCGTCACCGACGGCAGCCGCAGGGTCAACTGCTCGGCGACCCCGGCGAGGTCCTCGTCCTTGGCGAACACGATCTCGGAATCGAACAGCTGCTTGGACAGGACCTGCCGGTCCGGGCCGATGGTGGCGACGAAATAGGTCAGCTCGACCGGATCGCCGGTGGCGGCCGGGCCGTGTTGGGCGATCAGATCGAGCCCGAGGTCGACGTCGACCCCCTGGTCGTCGTAGTGGCAGGCGCTCTGGAGATGGGTCAGGACGGCGAGATAGCGCAACGCGCTCGGGCTGCGATCGCTGCCCGGGCGGTAGCTCGTGGTGCGTTCCGCACCTTCGAGGAGCAGGGCGGCCGGGCACGCCGGCGGTGCCTGCGGCGGCGGCGGGGTCGAGGCGCAGGCCGCGAGCAGCAGCGCCGCGAGGCCGATACCGGCATCCGCATGCGCCGGCGCCGGCATGGCGCCACGGCGCGGCTTGCGTCTCACCGCCGCTTGCGGCTGCCGTCGCAGAACGGTCGGCCCCCCATCGCCAGATCGCTTCCTTCCGCCGTCGCCGTCACCCCGGGCAGCTCAGCTAACCCAGTCCTGCGAGCGCGGCAAGGCCGAATGCGCCGACCCGATCCACGGCTCGTGGGAATCGGTTTGCGGAAACTATTGCTCAAAGCCCGCCAAGCCGCCTACATTCGCACGATCTCCCATGACCCAGCCCCGATCGCATCTCGTGTTGGGGGCGCCGAGCCGGATCCCGCCGGCGATGGCCGCTCTCGATCTTGGGACCAACAACTGCCGCTTGTTGGTCGCGCGGCCGCGCGACCAGGGTTTCGAGATCGTCGACAGCTTCTCGCGGATCGTCCGGCTGGGCGAGGCGGTGGCGCAGACCGGCCGGCTCAGCGAGCGGGCGATCGCGCGCACGATCGCGGCCCTCCGGGTCTGCGCCCGGATCGTCGCCCGGCACGACGTCCGCCAGATCCGCTGCGTCGCGACCGAGGCCTGCCGGCGGGCGCAGAACGGCGTCGAGTTCCTGGCGCGGGTCAAGCGGGTCACCGGGCTCAGCTTCGAGATCCTGCCCCACGAGGACGAGGCGCGGCTCGCGCTGTTGGGCTGCCTGCCGCTGATCGACCCCGCCGCGGAGCACGTGCTGCTGGTCGACATCGGCGGCGGCAGCACGGAGCTGCTGTGGCTCGATCGCAGCCAGGCCGGCGGCGAGGCGGTGGTGCGCTGCAGCCACTCGGTGGCGGTCGGCGTGGTCGCGCTGTCGGAGGCGTTCGCCCCCGAGCCCGACCCGTCGACCTTCGAGGTCATGGTCCGCCACGTCCAGAGCCTCCTGGCGCCGATCGAGGCGAGGCACGCGATCCGGCGCCACTTCGGCGGCGGGCGCAGCCAGATGCTCGGGACCTCCGGCACGGTCACCACGCTCGCCGCCCTGCACCTCGATCTTTTGCGCTACGATCGCCGGCAGATCGACGGGCTGATCCTGGAGGCCGGGACGATCGCGGCGGTCTCTGAGCGGCTGCGCGCCATGAGCAACGCCGAGCGCGCCGCGCATCCCTGCATCGGGCCGGGGCGGGCCGATCTGGTGGTCGCCGGCTGCGCGATCCTGGAGGCGGTCCTGCGCTGCTGGCCGACCGACCAGTTGCGGGTCGCCGATCGGGGCCTGCGCGAGGGCATCCTGCAGGGCCTGATGGGCCGCTCGCTGGCCGCCGCCCTGACCGGCCCGGGGGCCACGGTCGCCCGCCGAAGCCGGTGCTGCCGGTGGCGGCGGCAGGCGCGGCGACGCTCTGCCGGACCACCGCCTGAGCTCGGCCCCGAGGCCATGCCGGAACCGCGCACGATCAAGGAGCGCCTGCGCTCGAGCAAGGGCCGCCGGGCCGGCTCGAGCCGCTGGCTCGAGCGCCACATCAACGACCGCTTCGTGCAGAGCGCGCGCGCCGCGGGCTACCGCTCGCGGGCGGCCTACAAGCTGCTCGAGATCGACGCCAAGCTCGAGCTCCTGCGCCCGGGCCGGCGGGTCGTCGACCTGGGCAGCGCGCCCGGCGGCTGGGCGCAGGTCGCGGTCGCCCGCGGCTGCCGCGTGGTCGGCGTCGATCTGCAGGCGATCGAGCCGATCGAGGGTGCGAGCCTGCTCCAGGGCGACATCTTCGATCCGGCGACGGTCGAACGCCTGCTGGCGCTGGCCGGCGGTCCGGTCGAGCTCGTGCTGAGCGATCTGGCCGCACCCGCGACCGGCCAGCGCGCGGTCGATCGCCTGCGCGCCGACGCGCTCGCCGAGGCGGTCCTGAGCCTGCTCCCGGAGCTTCTGGCGCCGGGCGGCGACGCCGTGCTGAAACTGTTGCGCGGCGCCGAGGCCGGGATCGTGGCCGAAGCCCGCCGGCAGTTCCGGCGCCTGAAGCTGCTCCGGCCGGCCGCCAGCCGGACCGGCTCGTCGGAGATCTACCTGGTCGGCTCGGGCTATCGGGCCGCGCCGGGCTGATCGCCGCGGCGGGGGGCCTCGGATCGCTGTCCTACGCGCCCGGCCGGCGGGTCAGGCGCCGACCGCCTGGCCATCGTCGCTGGCTTCGACGAGCGCTCTGGCCCGCGCCGGCACCCCAAGTCGCTGTCCCGCGCAGGGCACAGGCGCGTCCAAGGGTCGCCCAGCACCCAGGCCAGCATCGCCTCGCTGTCGACGAGCCCTCGGACCGGCGCCGGCCCGGCTGGGTCGCTGGTCGATGCGCCCGGCCGGCGGGGCGCGCTTGCCCGCCCGGTCTATCTGTTCGCCCGTCTGCTCCAAACCCTCGGTCTGGCTCCGGCACGGGCGACTCGGTGGGTTCGCCCCGGACGCCGAGCGCGTTATGCGGTCGCCCTGGCCCTGCCCATGGTCAGCACCGCCGCCAGCAGGCGATCTCGACTGGCAGCCGTCACCCCTGCGCCGCGGTCGTCCTGGATCGCGCCGGCTGGTCATGCGTGTATCGCCAGGACCTGATCGTCCCGTGCTACAGATCCTGGGACGCCGCTGTTCCCGCCGCCGTATTCGCCTGAGCTCAACGCCATCGACGTCTGGCTGTCTCGAGCGCTCTCACCGCTCCCCGCGACGCGTCCTACGTCTCGTCCTCACGCCTGGACCTCCTGACCATCGTCGCCTGCCGCAACGCGCCCTCTCACGGGTCAGTCGAGACGCGGCCCCGGCTCGGCGTCACGCGTCGATCGCTTGGCCGTCGTCGCCAGCTGCGACGGGCTCTACCCTCGCCGGCAGCCCGCAATCGCGGCCTGCGCGAGGCGTCACGAGTTGACCGCCTGGCCGTCGTCGTTGGCCTCGACGAGCCTTCTGACCGGCTGGCCGTCGAGACCCTTCCGGCGCCAGCTCGACGAGCGCTCTGACCGGCGCCGGCAGCCCGCGGGTCCCCGCCCTGCGCGCCGGGCCGGCGGTCAGGCGTTGACCGCCTGGCGGTTGTCGCCAGCTCGACGGGCGCTCTGACCGGCGCTGGCAGCCCGGCGACCCGGCAGCCATCGCCGCCGGCCATGGCGACCTCGAACATGGCGGCGCCGGCCGCGTCGAGCAGCTCCGGCAGGCGCCGGCCGTGGATCGGATAGAGGGCGATCCCGACGCTCGCGGTCAGAAACACCTCGCTGCGCTCGATCCGGAATTCGGGGGCCATCACCGCGCGCACCTTGGCGGCCAGCATGCCGGCGTCCTGGGTCGGGACGAGCGCTTCGAGCAGCGCCGTGAAGCTGTGCAGGTGAAACCTCGCCAAGGTGTCGGACTTGCGAAGATTGCCCTGCAGCCGCTTGGCGACCGCCCGCAGCAGCCGATCGCCGAACTCGCTGCCCATCTGCTCGACCGTGTTCAGATAGTGATCCAGCTCGATCGACAGCAGCGCCAGATACCGCCCCTGGCGATCGGCGCGCGCGGCGGCGCGCTCGAAGCGCTCCTCCAGCAGCAGGTGATTGGCGAGGCCGGTCAGCTCGTCGTGGCGCGCGAACCGGATCTTGCGCTGCTCCTGGCGCTTGCGCTCGATCGATTTGATGATCGCCCGCTGCATCGCGATCGGCGTCGCCAGGCTCTTGGGCAGGAACTCCTGGGCGCCGCCGCGGATCGCTTCGCACGCGAACATCACGTCCTCGTCGCCGAAGCCGCTGTAGACGACGATCGGCACGTCCGGCGCGCGTTCCTGGACGCCATCGATGGTGGCCATGCCACTCGAATCCGGCAGCATCAGGTCGAGCAGGACGGCATCGAAATGCTGCTCGCTCAGCTGCTGGGCGGCCTCGCTCAGCCGCTCCACGTGGATCAGCTCGAACTCGCCATCCGTGCCGAGCAACGCGGCCGCCAGCCGGGCGTCGACCGGATTGTCCTCGACCAGCAGGACCTTGATTGCAGCGTCCGTCATCCCTTCGATCCCGTCCTCGGCGCGTCGCGGGCGATCGCCAAAAGCGCACGCTCGGCGCATGTCACTCAACCATTGCGGCAGCATGCGGCGAGATGGTTAACAAAGTCCTAATCCGAGAGCCGCGGCGCGCGGGTGCTTGTCGCCCGCCAGCCAGCCGGTAGCTTGGCGATTCGGGACGAGGCCCGGGCAGCCGGGGAACGGAAAGCATGGCCATGGCGGACGGGGCGGCACCGGCCCTGGTGGTGACCGAGCTGCACAAGAGCTTCGGCGCGCTCGAGGTGCTGAAAGGCGTCTCGCTCAGCGCCCACAACGGCGACGTGATCGCGATGATCGGCTCGTCCGGCTCGGGCAAGAGCACGTTGCTCCGCTGCATCAACCTGCTCGAGACCCCGGACGCCGGCGAGGTCCACGTCGGCGGCGAGCTGATCCGCATGGTCAAGACCCGCCATGGCGGCCAGGCCCGCCGACGCCAGGCAGGTCGACCGGATCCGCACCCGGCTCGGCATGGTGTTCCAGAGCTTCAATCTCTGGTCGCACATGACCGTGCTCGAGAACGTGATCGAGGCCCCGGTCCACGTCCTCAGGCAGCCCAAGGCGGAAGCCATCGCGCGCGCCGAGGCGCCTGCTCGCCAAGGTCGGCATCGCCGACAAGCGCTACTCACTATCCGGCCCACCTCTCGGGCGGCCAGCAGCAGCGCGCCGCGATCGCCCGCGCGCTCGCCATGGAGCCGCAGGTGATGCTGTTCGACGAGCCGACCTCGGCGCTCGACCCGGAGCTGGTGGGCGAAGTCCTGAAGGT
Organism: uncultured Alphaproteobacteria bacterium; assembly: GCA_963756905.1. GTDB lineage: Bacteria > Pseudomonadota > Alphaproteobacteria > Geminicoccales > Geminicoccaceae > DATAOG01. The sequence continues at coordinate 119,713 of CAVWPO010000027.1, read as the reverse complement.
GATGCGCGATCTCGCCGAGGAGGGCCGCACCATGCTGATCGTGACCCACGAGATCGGCTTTGCCCGCGAGGTCTCGAGCCGGACGGTCTTCCTCCACCAGGGCCGGATCGAGGAGGAAGGCCCGCCCAAGCAGGTGTTCGGCAACCCGCGCTCCGAGCGCCTGCGCCAGTTCCTCGCGAGCCACCTGTAATCCCGACCGCAGAGCGGGAACCAGCCCTGAGCGGGATTCTCATCGTGGGACACCAGCCCCTCCACCCACAACTCATTCCGTTTGCCCGAAAGCCCGGTCGTGCCGGAGCCGTGATCGGCGGGCATCATTTGAGCCTTCTCGAAGGGGCCGGCGCCCGATCGCCCTGCATCCAAATCGGCCGTCCGCCGTAGCTACCGGAGCCGCAGCTGAACTGCGGCCTTGGAGGCGGTGCCGGGGCACCGCCGGCGAATGGAGGACCGACGATGCTTCAGAATGCCACGCTGCGGCGCGGGCTGCTGGTCGCCGCTCTCACCGCGCTCGGGGCGACCGGCGCCTGCGCGCCCCAGGGTCATCAGGCGGGCATGGGCAGCGCGATGGCGGCCGAATCGGCGACCGCTCCCGCGACCATGCGGATGGCCTCGATGCCGAACGTCATGGTCGGCGGCCAGCCGATGCTGCCGAGCAAGACGATCGTCGACAACGCGGTCAACTCGGCCGACCACACCACGCTGGTCGCGGCGGTCAAGGCCGCGGGTCTGGTCGACACGCTCGAAGGACCGGGCCCGTTCACCGTGTTCGCCCCGGTCAACAGCGCGTTCGCGGCGTTGCCGCCGGGCACGGTCGACACTCTGCTGAAGCCCGAGAACCGGGCCACGCTGACCGGCATCCTGACCTACCACGTGGTCCCCGGCCGGCTCGATTCGGCGGCCCTGCGCGAACAGGTCGCGGCCGGCGGCGGCATGGCCAGGCTCAAGACCGTCAACGGCGAGACCCTCACGGTCAAGGCCAACGGGCCGAGCAACCTCGTGCTCGAGGACGGGCGCGGCGGCATCGCCACCATCTCGACTTACGACGTCTACCAGTCGAACGGCGTGATCCACGTCATCGACGAGGTGCTGCTGCCGAGCTGAACGCAGTCTGCGGCCGCTCCCCGACCGGGCGCCGGGGGGCGGCTGCGACATGGTAGCCTGCCTTGGCGCCACGCCCGGCGCTCTGATATGGTGGCAAGCCATATTGCCCCCGGTAGAGCCGCCGCGGGGCCTGATCTCCGCCGCCAAGGCTCGCACCCAAGCATGTCGAACCACGATCAGGCCGGGCCTTCACCCTTGGGCGACCTGCTCGACGGGGCGGCCGCGCGCGATCAGCGGGCGTTCGCCGAGCTGTACGCCGCGAGCAGCGCCAAGCTGTTCGGCGTGATCCTGCGCATCCTGCGCGACCGCGAGCAGGCGAGCGAGGTGCTGCAGGAGGTCTATCTGCGGATCTGGCAGCGCGCCGCCGACTATCGGGCGGACAAGGGCGCGCCGATGACCTGGATGATCGCGATCGCGCGCAACGGAGCGCTCGACCGGCGGCGCGGCCGGCGGCCGGAGCTGCCGCTCGATGCGATCGATGAGCTCGAGGATCTGGCGAACCCGCTGGATGGCGTGATCGTCGGCGCCCGGGCGAAGGCGCTCGGCCAGTGCCTGGGCGAGCTCGAGAGCCGCCAGCGCCAGAGCCTGTTGCTGGCCTATGCCGAGGGCTATACCCATGCCGAGCTGGCGGTCCGGCTCGCCTGCCCGCTCGGGACCGTCAAAAGCCTGATCCGGCGCGGGCTGCTGCGGCTCAAGGAATGCCTCGAGCGATGACCGACGAGCTCGACGAGACCGAGGCGCTGGCGGCCGAGTACGTGCTCGGCACCCTCGAGCCCGCGGCGCGCGCCGGGGTCCAGCAGCGACTGCAGACCGACCACGAGCTCGCCCGGCTGGTCGAGCTCTGGCAGCAGCGCCTGGCGCCGCTCGCCGAGGCGGTGCCGCCGGTCGAGCCGCCGCCCGCGGCGTGGCTCGGCATCGCGCAGGCGCTGGTCGCCGAAGCGCAGCCGGCGCCGACCCTGCGCCGGGTGCGGGTGAGGCACCGCGGCCGGCTGTACAGCGTCACCTTCTGGCGCTGGTGCACGCTTGGCGCAAGCGCGCTCGCCGCGGTCCTGGCGCTCTACGTCGCCGGCATGTCGCTACGCCCGCCGCCGGCCCCGGCGACCCGCTACGTCGCCGTGCTCGACCGGGGCGAGGCCAGCCCGGCGCTGATCGTGACCGTCGAGCCGGCGGCCAGGCGCATCACCATCCGGCCGCTCGCGACCGCGGCGGTCGAGGACCACGCCCTGCAGCTCTGGCTGATCGCGGGCGGCGCGGCCCCGCCACAATCGCTGGGCCTCCTCGACCCGGGGCACGCGACCACGCTCGACCTGCCGCCACAGCTCGAGGCCATCGTCCGCCCGAGCGCCGCGCTCGCGGTCAGCCTGGAGCCGCCGGGCGGCTCGCCGACCGGCCAGCCGACCGGGCCGGTGATCTACCAGGGCCGCCTGCTGGCGCTCACGGAGTGAGCCGGGCGCGCCGCCGACCGGGCGTGCAGACCAAGCGGAAGCAGGACTTTTCGGCGCTCTGAGGCCTATATTGCTACCTCGCCCGCGAAGCTATTCTGTCTCGACCGCGAAACCCGACAGGTTGGACGCCTTCGCTCCTCACGCCCGCGTCGGGCAGTCGGAGCCTTCAGTTACCTAGCTGAGGTAAGCTCCATCATGCCAGCCAAGCGCATCCAGAAGGCCCAGCGCGGCGCTCTCGGGCGCCAGCCGCCGGCGCCGCATCGCCGGCTGTGGATCTGGCTGGTCTACCTGCTGCTCTTCGGCCTGTCGGTGCCGTGGTATCTGCCGGCGGACGCAGCGCCTCCCCTTTGGCTCGGTCTGCCTTACTGGGTGGTCGTCTCCCTGCTCGCCGTGCTCGCCGTCGCCGGCTTCACCGCCTGGGTCCTGCAGCGCCACTGGCCGCTCGACGAGGAGGCGGCGGATCGATGACCGACAATCCGTTTGGAACCAGCGCGCTCGCCGTGTTCGGGTTTTACCTGCTCGGAATGATCGGGCTCGCCATGGCGGCGCGGCGAGCGCCGGGGCAGCGCAGCCTCAGCGGCTTCTATCTCGCCGACCGCAATCTCGGCACGCTCGTGCTCCTGCTGACTTTCTATGCGACGCAGTACAGCGGCAACACCCTGCTCGGCTTCCCGGGCGAGGCCTATCGGGTCGGCTTTCTCTGGGTGATGAGCGTCGGTTTCATGACCGCGATCATCGTCGTCTATCTCTTGTTCGCCCCTCAGCTCTATCGGGCCTCGCGCGAGCGGGACTTTGTCACGCCTGGGGACTGGCTCGATCATCGCTTCGGCTCGCCAGCGCTCAGCCTGATCGCCAATCTCCTGTTCCTCGTGGTGATCACGAATTTCCTGCTCGCGCAGCTGATGGCGATGGGTCACGTGGTCGCGACGCTGTCCGGGGAGACCCTGCCGTTCTGGGCCGGCGTGGTCGGTCTGGGCCTCGTGGTCGTGCTTTATGAGACGGTCGGCGGGATGCGTGCGGTGGCCTGGACCGACTGCGCCCAGGGCGCGATCCTGCTGATCGGACTTATGGGCATTCTGATCGTGATTCTGCCGGGGCTGGGAGGGCTGAGCGATGCCTCGGCCTGGATCATCGCCCATGCGCCCGCGAAGGCCTCGGTGCCGGATGGCGCGGCGATCCGGACCTGGATCAGCACGCTCCTGCTGACCAGCCTGAGCGCGGTCGTCTATCCACAGGCGCTCCAGCGGATCTTCGCCGCCCGGAGCGCCAGGACCTTGCGCAATTCGCTGAGCGTCATGGTGTTCCTGCCCATGGTCACGGTCCTGCCGATGTTTCTGGTCGGGATCTTGAGCGTGCCGCGCCTCTCGGGCCTCGAGGGCATCGCCGCCGATCAGGTGATGCCCCGGCTCCTGCGCACGTGGGCCGGCCAGTCGATCTGGCTTCACGCCATGGCGCTCCTGGTTCTGACCGGCATCATCGGCGCGATCATGTCCACGGCCGATTCGGTGCTGCTCAGCCTGTCGGCGATCCTGGCCAAGGATCTCCTGGGCAAGACATGGCTCCGGAACGCTTCATCGGAGCAGCTGGCCCGGTGGGGCAAAAGACTTTCCTGGGTGGTCATGCTCGGGCTGATGGCCTTTGCGCTGACCCCCAGGATCACGCTTTGGGGCCTGATCGAGCTGAAGCTCGAGATCCTCGTTCAGATCGCCCCCCTGTTCATCCTCGGGACGCTCTGGCCGGGGCTGAGCGCGCGGGGGGCGCTCGCAGGCCTGGTCGTCGGCGCGCTGCTTGCAGGCGGAATGAGCCTTGGCGGCTATGGCAAGCTCTGGGGCTGGCACGCCGGGCTGATTGCGCTGGTCGTCAACCTCGCCACGGCTTGGGCGGTCAGCGCCTACACGACCCCGCTCGCGCGCAGCTCGGCTAGGCGCGCGGCGTCGTAGCCGAGCTCTCCCAGGACCTCATCGGTGTGCTCGCCGAGCCTCGGCGCCGGCCGGCGCAGGCGGGCGGGCGTGGCGTCGAGCTTGACCGGAAAGCCGGTCATGCGCACCCGGCCGTGGCCCGGGTGCTCGGCCTCGAGCACCATCTCCTGCGCCAGCACCTGGGGATCGGCGAACACGTCCTCGAGGTCCATGACCCGGCCGCAGGGCACGCCCGCCCGGTTCAGGCGCAGGATCCAGTCGGCGACCGTCGCCTCCCGGATCTTGGCATTGACGATCGCGCGCAGCCGCTCGCGGTTCGCGATCCGGGCGCTCGTTGGTCGCGAACTCGGGATCGCTCAAAAGATCGGCCAGCCCGAGCTCCTGGAGCAGGCGCTCGACGATCGCGGGCGTGCTGGGCGCGATCGCGACGTCGCCGTCGGCGGCGTGGAACAGGCCGTAGGGGTAGACCACCGGATGGTCGTTGCCGGTGCGCTCCGGCAGCGCGCCGGTCGCAAAGTAGGAGGCCGAGAAGTAGGCCATCATGCTGATCAGGCCATTGGTCAACGCGGCTTCGACCCGCTGGCCGCCGGTCGTGGTGCCGCGCTCGCGCGCAAGCAGCGCGGCGACCACGCCGAAGGCGGCGTAGAGGCCCGCGACCAGGTCGCTGATCGGCTGGCCGGCGCGCAGCGGCTCGCCGCCTGCCGGGCCGGTCACGCTCATGAAGCCGCTCATCGCCTGGGCGATGAAGTCGAAGGCCGGCCGGTCGGCGTAAGGCCCGGTGCTGCCGTAGCCGTTGACGCTGGCCACCACCAGGCCGGGGTTGAGCTCGCGAAGGCGGCTCTCGGGAAACCCCATTTTCTCGAGCACGCCCGGCCGGAAGTTCTCGACCAGCACGTCCGCCCGCCGCAGCAGGTCGGCGAGCACCCGCTTGCCCTCGTCCTCGTAAAGGTCGAGCGTGATCGACTTCTTGTTGCGATTGAACTGGGCGAAGTACCAGCTGAGGCCGTCCCTGATCACACCCTGGTCGCGCACCGGATCGCCGCGCCCGGGCTGCTCGACCTTGATCACCTCGGCGCCGAGGTCGGCCAGCAGCTGGGTGCAGAACGGGCCCGCGAGGATGCGGGTGAGGTCGACGACCCGGATGCCAGAGAGCGGCACGCTCAGCCGACCGCGGTCTGGACGTCGCCGATCGGATGCAGCCTGAGCCTGGGCCCGGCCTTCATGACCTGCCCCGGCAGGCTGCGCCCGATCACCTGCTCGGCGTGGCGCGCGGCGGCGCACAGCTTCTCGAGGTCGATCCCGGTCTCGATGCCCATCTCGTGCAGCAGGTAGACCAGGTCCTCGGTGCAGATGTTGCCGGTCGCCCCGGCCGCGAACGGGCAGCCGCCGAGCCCCGCGAACGAGGCCTCGAAGGCGTCGATGCCCTCGGCCAGCCCGGCCATCACGTTGACGAGGCCGATGCCGCGGGTGTTGTGGAAGTGCAGCGCGACCGGCAGCCCGGGCACGTTCTGCCTCAGATAGCGGCAGCGCTCGACCACGAGCGGCGGAGTCGCCATGCCGGTGGTGTCGCCGAGCCCGACCCCGCGCATGCCGAGGTCGCTGAAAGCGCCTGGCGATGTAGCCCACCTGCTCGACCGGAACCTCGCCCTCGAACGGGCAGCCGAACGAGGTCGCGATCGCGCCCTCGACCGGGATGCCGGCATCGCCCGCGATCCGCATCACGTCCTCGAAGCCCTTGAGCGACTCCTCGACCGAGCGGTTGACGTTCTTCTGGTTGTGGCTCTCGGAGGCCGAGACGAACACCCGGATCTCGTCGACGCCCGGCCTCGGCGGCGCGCTCGGCGCCCTTGGCGTTCGGCACCAGGGCGGCAAAGCGGGCGCCCTTCGAGCGGTCGATGCCCTTCAGCACCTCGGCCGCGTCGGCGAGCTGCGGCACCGCGCGCGGCGACACGAACGACGAGAACTCCATGACCCGGATGCCGGCGTCGACCAGCTCGTCGATCAGCGCGATCTTGGTCTCGGTCGGGATGAACTCGGGCTCGATCTGGAAGCCATCGCGCGGCCCGACCTCGGTGACGGTCGCTCTCCTCCGGTCCGGCATGAGCTGTCTCCCAGATGCTCAGTAGCGCCAATGCGGCGGTTCGGCGCCCGCGATCCGGGAACGGAAGGTCGCGATCCGCGCGCCGAACAGCGAGCCGAGGTAGACCGTCCGGAGGTCCGGACCGCCGAAGGCGACGCTCGCGAGGTTGCCGAGCGTGCGCTCCCGGCCGGCGTCGATGTCGGCACGCGCGAGCGCACTCTCCTGGTATTTGCGCTCGACCCGCGCCACGACCTCGGGATCGCTGTCCTCCAGGACGACCGTCTGAGCGCCGTCCGGCGCGATCCGGAGCAGCCGGTTGCTGACCACGCTCGCGATCCAGATGCCGCCCTCGGCGTCGAACTCGAAGCCGTCCGGGAAGGTCCCGATGCCGAACTCGGCGACCGTCTCGCGCCGGCCGAGGCTGGCATCGTCCCGGACCGGAAAGCGGCTCAGCCGGCGCGCCATGGTCTCGTTGACATAGAGGAAGCGGCCGGACGGGTCGAGCTTGTTCTCGTTGGTGAAGCCCAGTCCATCGGCCACGATCCGGATGCCCTTTTGATCCTTGAGCACGATGTAGCCGTCGGCCACGTCACGGCGGAACGCCTGCTCGCGCGGCACTTGGCGCGTGCTGACCGAGACCCAGAGCCGGAGCGCGCCGCCGGCGTGATCGGCGTTGACGAAGTTGGTCACCGGCAGACGCACGCCCTCGACCTCGAGCACCTCGGGTATCAGGCTGCCATCGGGCCGCATCCGCCAGGCGCCGCCCTCGGGGCCGAGATTGGCGATCGCGAAGCTGCGGTCCGGCAGCAGGGAAAACCCGTTCGGCAGGAAGTCGTCGACGCCCCGCGCGCGGATCAGCTCCTGCGCGCCCTCCACGCCGATGCGGGTGATGCCGCCCCGCCGGTCGGACACGAATAAGTCGCCGCTTGCCGTGGCCACGACACACTCCGGCCGGGCCAGATCCTGGCCCAGGAACTCGAGCTCGGCGAGGCTGATCGACGGCGCCGGTCCAGTCATGCTGCGTGCCCTCGGTCCGCTCGGCCGATGATCCACCCGCATGCCGCATCGGGCAAGGGCGGCCGTCGCGTCGTCAGCGCCTGGGCGCGGAACCGGCGGCGCCGAGGATCTGCTGCAGGGCGCGGCGGACCTCGGGCAGCGCGCCGGTGCAAAAGCCGAGCACGGCGGCGATCACGGTCGCCTGCTGCGGGTGCCGCCGGATCCAGCTCAGCGCCTGCGCGAGCCCGGGATCGGCGGGCGCCGCGCCGGCCGGCCGGGGCTCCGGCGGCGGCAGCGGCCGGCTCAGCCGCCAAGCGCTCAGGCAGACCACCGCGGCGAGCACGAAGATGAAGCCGGCGGTGGCCAGGCTCGCCCAGGCCGGATGGAGCACGGTCAGGAGCGCCAGGCGGAGCGCATCGATCAGCTCGATGAAGGCCGCGATCGCGAGCGCCGTCGCGACCACCAGGAGGGCCAGAGCCAAAGCCAGGCGGGCGACGCTGAACCGCGGCAGCCCGAGCAGGGCGGCGAGATCGGACAGCCTTGGCAAGGGCTCAGCGGCGGTCGAACAGCCGGCCGAGCGCCAGCCCGGCCGCAAACGCCATGGCCAGGCTCGTGAACGGCCGCTCCTCGATCTGCTCGCCGACCGCGCGCGCGGTCTCGCGGCCGGTGCTCTGAACGTCGCCGGCCAGGCGCTCGATCCGCTTGCGCATCGCGTCGATCTCGGATTCGGCGCGGTTGGTGGTCTTGATCTTCAGGGTGTCGAGGATCTGCGCGAGATCGCCTCGAAGCGCGTCGAGATCGGCGCGCAAGGCGTCGACATCGGCCTTCAGGTCGGGCTCGCTGGTAGCCGTCTTGGCGGTGGCCATCCTGGTCTCCTCTCGGCTTGGGGATCATCGTTTCGCGAAACGGATTCTTTTTCAACTGTCACGTTGATGGAGGCGGGGGACGCCAACCGCCACAAACGGTCGACAGGCGGCAACGGTTCCACCGCGCTTGACGATCCGACGCGCGGTTCCGGAACAAGTGGCGGATGCGCCGAGCATGGACCAGCGGGAGATCACCGGTGCGGCGAGCTGACCCGATCACGCCGCTCGTGCTCGCGCTCGTCCTCGCCCTTCTGCCCCAGGCGGCCCTGGCCAAGACCTGGACCGAGGTCCGGATCGCGACCGAGGGCGCCTACCCGCCCTGGAACTACACCGACGGCTCGGGCCAGCTGATCGGCTTCGAGATCGATCTGGCGCACGACCTGTGCCGGCGCATGGGCGTCACCTGCGAGCTGGTCACCAAGGACTGGGAGACCCTCATTCCGGGGCTCCAGGCTGCCGACTACGATGCCATCATGGATGGCATGACGATCACCGAGGCCCGCCGGCAGGTCATCCAGTTCTCGAACAGCTACGCCCAGACCCCCGCCGTCTTTGCCGTGCTCAAGGACAGTCCTCTGGTCAGCCCGGCCAGCCTGAGCAGCCGGCGCGACCGGCTCGATCTGAGCCAGGTGAACCCCGGCGAGCAGACCGCCCTCGATGCGCTGAGGGAGGCTTTCGCCGGCAAAACGGTCGGCGTCGAGGTGGCGAGCCCGGCCGCTCGCTTCCTCCAGACCTTCATGGCCGACACGGTCGAGATCCGAGAGTACGCCACGCTGGAAGCCCTCGACCTCGATCTCGAGGCCAAGCGAATCGACCTGGCGCTCGCCTCGATCAGCCACTGGCGGACGTTGCTCGCGACCCAGGGCGGCAAAGACTTCACCCTGATCGGCCCCGGGCTGACCGGTGGGCCGTTCGGCCCCGGGGTCGGGATCGGCCTGCGCCAGTCGGACGTCGATCTGGCCCTGCCGTTCAACCGCGCGATCGCCGCCGCCAGGGCAGACGGCACGATCACCAGGTTGGCGCAGCAATGGTTCGGCTACGACGCGTCGCCTTGAGCGCGCTCACGTCCTCGTTCGGGCTCCCTGGCGCGCCGGCCCGCCGCCTCGCTTGACGACCGGGCGAGGTCAGGAGGCCTTGGCTTTGGCGGTCCGCTTGGCGGGCGCGGGCTTGGCCGCGCGCTTGGCTGCGGCCGCCTCTTTGGCATGGCTGAGCTTGGCGGCGCGCCGCGTGGCGAGCTCGGCCTCGATCGCCGGCATCAGGGCGGCGGCAGCGGCCTGCTGCATCTTGGTGCCGCTACGCCCGAGACGCTCGGCGTTCTCATGCAGGACACCCAGCGCGTTGTCTTCCAGGGTCGGCAATTTGGCAGCGTCCATCAAGCTCATCCCTAGCTCATCTGTTTCAACCGCACCGTCTGGAGAGGCGCTGGCCCGGCCGCCGAACCCAGCCGCAACCCCCGCCCCGCCGCCCTCTCGGCATCCCCATGAGAGCAAGGCACCCGGTCGCCGCTCAAGGCGCGGCGGCGACGGACCGGCCCGAATCGAAACCCAGCTGCTATCATATGGTGCTGCGAGCGGCCAATTGCCACTACAGGCAGGCCTGGACCGCGGGCCCGAGGCGGCGCGCGCCGGGCATAGCCTCGCCCATGGGCCTGGTCCGTACGGCCTGGCCTGGGGCTTGATTGTGGGGCTGGCAATCCGCATCTATGGCCGGGGCGGAGCATCGCCCCGATTCCTCGCGAGCGCGCAAAGCAGGCCCGAGCCGATCCGTGCCGGCCGCTGCATCCCGAGACTTCGACAGAGAGGCTGCCTCGGCCGCGCGCGGGATGGCCTGAACCGACCAGCGCCCGGTCGTATGCCGGCGCGCGGCCATTCCGAAAGTGACTGCCAGGTGACATCCTTTGCCGAGCTCGGGCTGATCGAGCCCATTCAGCGCGCCGTCCGCGCCGAGAACTACGCCACGCCGACCCCGATCCAGGTCCAGGCGATCCCCCATCTGCTCCAGGGCCGCGACCTCCTGGGTTGCGCCCAGACCGGGACCGGCAAGACCGCCGCGTTCGCGCTGCCGATCCTGCAGCGCCTGGCCGGCGAGCCGCGCCGGGCCGGGCCAAGGGCCTGCCGGGTCCTGGTCCTGACCCCGACCCGCGAACTCGCGGCCCAGATCGAAGCCAGCTTCGCGACCTACGGTCGCCATCTGCAGCTGAGCCGCGCCGTGGTCTTCGGCGGCGTCGGGCAGACCCCGCAGGTCCAGGCGCTGGCGCGCGGCGTCGACATCCTGGTCGCCACCCCCGGCCGCCTGCTCGACCTGATGGGCCAGGGCCACATCCGGCTCGACCGGCTCGAGGTGTTCGTCCTCGACGAGGCCGACCGGATGCTCGACATGGGCTTCATCCATGACGTCCAGAGGGTCATCCGCGCCCTGCCCGCGAAACGCCAGTCGCTGTTCTTCTCGGCCACGATCCCGCCGGAGATCGTCCGGCTGGCCGACGGCATCCTGACCGACCCGGTCACGGTCGGCGTGCGGCCGGCGGTCTCGACGGCGGATCGGATCGAGCAGCGCATCATGTTCGTCGACAAGGCCGACAAGCGGCCGCTGCTGGGCCAGGTGCTGCAGGACGCCGCGATCGATCGCGTGCTGGTCTTCACGCGCACCAAGCACGGCGCCGACCGGGTGGTGAAGCAGCTCGCCCACGACGGCGTCGCGGCCGACGCGATCCACGGCAACAAGTCGCAGAGCGCCCGCACGCGTGCGCTCGAGCGCTTCCGGACCGGGGCCGGCCGCGTCCTGGTGGCGACCGACATCGCGGCGCGCGGGATCGACGTCGACGGCATCACCCACGTCATCAACTACGACCTGCCGAACCTGCCGGAAAGCTACGTCCACCGGATCGGCCGGACCGCGCGGGCCGGCCGGAGCGGCATCGCGATCTCGTTCTGCGATGCCGAGGAGCGCGCGTATCTGCGCGACATCGAGGCGCTGATCAAGATCCGCATCCCCGTGGTCGACCATCCCTGGCAGCCGCGCCCGGGCGCGCCCAAGGCGGCAGCGCCCGAGCGGCCGAGCCAGGCGCGCACCAACGCCGGCCGGCCCGCGGGCGCCGGCCACCGGGTCACCCGGCCGGCCGGAGAAACACGAACCGGGCCGCGCCGTAGCGGCGCTCCTGCTCGAGGGCGTAACCTTCGGGCAGGCTGAGCTCCTCCTTGGCCGCGAGCTCGACGATGATGCGCGCGCCCGGCGTGAGCCAGCCGTCCAAGAGGCCGGCAAGCGCCGGGCCGGCGAGGCCGGAGCCGTAGGGCGGGTCGAGGAAGACCAGGTCGAACGCCCGGCGCGCGGGACCCAGCCGGGTGGCGTCGCGCTCGACCAGGCGCACGTTGGCCGGGGCGCCGAGCCGGTCGAGGTTGGCGGCGGCGAGCGCCAGCGCCTGGCGGTCGTCGTCGACCAGCCAGACCTCGGCGGCGCCGCGCGAGGCGGCCTCCAGGCCGACCGCGCCGGTGCCGCAGAACAGGTCGAGGAAGCGCGCGCCGCGCAGGGGCGGCTGGCCATGCTCCAGAATCCCGAACAGCGCCTCGCGCGCCCGGTCGCTGGTCGGCCGGATGGCTTGGCCCTCGGGCGCGAGCAGCTTCCGACCGCGCCAGGTTCCGGCGATGATGCGCATGGGCGAAGCTTAGCGCGTCGCCGCGGGCGCGTCAGCGAGCCGTCTCTAGCGCGACCGAAGGCATCGGATCGCCCTTCCAGGTGAAGCGCCAGGTCGATCCGAGCCGGACGTTGCCGACCAGGGCCGGCCGGAAGCAGGCGAGGTTGGTGCCGCCCTTGTCGCGCACGCTCGGATAGACGATCCCGGCCGCACCCGCGGCCAGGAGTTCGGCCGCGAGCGCCTGCGATGCGACGTAGCTGTCCGGCAGAAGGCAGCTCTCGAAGTCCGGGTCGTCCCGGAGGTCGTGAAATTCGGCGTGGAAGTCGGCGAGGTAGTCGTCGTAGGTCACCTGATCTTCGAAGCAGTCGATCTCGGCCAGCGCCACCGCCTTGTGGAAGATCACCTCGGCCCGGGCGGTCTCGAGCGCGAAGCTCGCGTACCAGGCGCCGCGGTCCGGCCCGTTGAACCGGGCGCCTTCGGGGTGGGCGTGGCAGAACGCGGCGTTGATCACCCGATAACGCGGCACGCCGAACACGAGCTCGTCGATACCGATCCCGGGCAGCCGGTCCGCCTCCGCCAGCAATCGGTCGTTAGTCGCGCCCTCGAGCTCGAAGATCGCCTGGAGATGCGCGTCGTCGTCGGCAATGCCGACCAGCACGCTCTCATCCCCCGCGCGGTACTTGGACGCGATCAGGCGGTGGGCGTCCGACCGATCGACGCGCGTGACGCGCGGCGACCTCATGCGCCGCCGCGGCGGGCGTCGAGCAGGCGCCGGACCAGCTCCATGGCCGGCGCGCCGCCCTGGATCATGTAGTCGAGCGGGCGGCGGCCGCCGAACATACGATTGCGGTTGGGCATCCGCACCCAGCCATCGGCCAGCGCCTCATCGTGCAGAATCCGCAGCGCCTTGAAGATCCCGATCAGATAGGAGATCCGGACCAGCTTATCCTGGTCGAGCACGCGGTCGGGATTGCGCTTGTAGTCGTAGAGCGTGCTCGCTGCGATGCCGCCGAGCAATTGGCGCGCCTCGCGATCGGGGATCGACCAGCGCGTCATGATGTTGAGGAAGGCGCGCAGCGCCGGGCCGCTGAGCCGCGCGCGCTCCGTCTTCAGGGACAGATCTGCGAGCGGCACGGGTCGATGTCGGGTCGCCGGATACTGCAGCTGCGCGGCCATGGTCGCTCCGATTTCGCACTGATATTGGCTCTGAAATCGGAGTGGCACAAGCGCTTCGAGGCTTCGAGATGCCCGCCGGGCGCTCGCTTCAGCGATTGAGCAGCCAGAGGATCAGCGACAAGAGGATGCTGACCAGGATCGAGGTGGCGATCGGGACGTAGAGGCGGAAATGGTCGCGCTCGATCAGGATGTCGCCGGGCAGCCGGCCGAGCCCGAGCTTGGTCAGCCAGGGCCAGAGCGCTCCGGCCAGGATCAGGACCACGCCCAGGATGATCAGCCAGCGCGCCAAGGCTTTGCCTGCATGACCGGGCTCAAACTGGGCCGGTGGCGGCGGCGGTCAAGACGGCCGGCGCGCGGCCCCCGATGGGCCGCGACCGCCACCGCGAGGCGCGGTCAGCGCGCCAGCAGCTTCGAGGCGAGCGCGATCGCCCCGCTGATCAGGAGCGAGGTGGTGATCGGCAGCTGGAACCGGTAGCCGGGCACGAAATCGACCAGCAGATCGCCCGGCAGCTCGGGCAGCCCGAAGGCACGCAGCCAGGGCCAGCCCAGGCTGCCGAGGACGATCAGGATGCCAAACGTGATCAGCCAACGTGCCATGCCCGTCCCGCCGGTGCTCGAGGGTCGAAGTTGCCGGCAGTATGGCGCGGCGATCGTTAACGAGCTGTTGGGAGCCGGCGGCGCGCCGGCGGACCGGCGATCCGGGCCCCGACCTGCTCGCGGAGGACCTTGCCGGTCACCTCCTCGACCTCGCCCGGGCGCAGGCGGCCGAGCTGGAACGGGCCGAAGCTGAGGCGGATCAGGCGGCTCACCGGCCAGCCGAAATGCTCCAGCACGCGCCGGATCTCGCGGTTCTTGCCTTCCCGGAGCGCGACCGTGAGCCAGGCGTTGCTGCCCTGGACCCGATCGAGGCTCGCCTCGATCGGGCCGTAGGTGAAGCCGTCGAGGGTGATCCCCTTGTGCAGGGCAGCGAGCCTCGCCGGGTCGACCTCGCCGTGCACCCGGGCCCGGTAGCGCCGCACCCAGCCGGTTGCCGGCAGCTCGAGCTGGCGTTTGAGGCCGCCGTCGTTGGTCAGCAGCAGGAGGCCCTCGGAAGTCAGATCCAGGCGGCCGATCGGCATCAGGCGGGGCAGACCCTCGGGCAGCCGGTCGTAGATCGTCGGCCGGCCTTCGGGATCGCGGGCTGCGGTCAGGAGGCCCGCGGGCTTGTGGTAGCGGAACAGCCGCGCGGCCTCGGCCGAGGGCAGGGGCTCGCCGTCGACCGTGACGACGCTGGCCGCGGTCACGATCACCGCCGGGCTGGTCAGCACCGTGCCGTCGACCGCGACCCGGCCGTCGGCGATCCAGCGCTCGGCGTCCCGCCTGGAGCAGAGCCCCGAGCGCGCGATCCGCTTGGCGACCCGCTCGTCGGCGACCCGCTCGCTGCCGCTCTTGGCACCCGCTGGGGCCGCCCGCGTCTTCGGCGGGAGCACTCATGCCTTTCGGCAGGCGGCGATCAGGGCGTCGAACAGGGCGTCGTCGGCGACCGAGATCGCATATTCCGGATGCCACTGGACGCCCAGGCAAAAGCGCCGCCCGGGCGCCTCGATCGCCTCGACCACGCCATCCGGCGCGCGGCCGCTGACCACGACGCCGGCGCCGACCCGCCCGGCCGCCTGGTGGTGGGCGCTGTTGACCTCGAGCCGGGTCGTGCCCGCGATCGCATGCAGCCGGCTGCCGGGCACCACCTGCACCTCATGCCCGGGCTCGGTGCGCGGATTGGGCTGCTCGTGGGCGAGCGCGCCGGCGACCGCGTCCGGGATGTGCTGCACGAGGTCGCCGCCGAGCACGACGTTCAGGAGCTGCTGGCCGCCGCAGATGCCGAGCACCGGCATGTCCCGCGCGAGCGCCGCGCGCGTGATCGCGAGCTCGAACGCGGTCCGCTGGTCCTTGGTCTTGACCGTCGGGTGGCGCGCCGGATCGCCGTAGAGCGCGGGATCGACGTCGAACGCGCCGCCGGTCACCACGAGGCCGTCGAGCAGCTCGAGATAGGCTTCGGCCAGCTCGACCTCGTGCGGCAGGGCCAGCGGCAGGCCGCCCGCGCGCGCGATCGCCCGGAAATAGTTGGCGCGCAGCGCATACCAGGGCAGCTTGCTGTAGCCGCCCGGCGGCTCGGCATCGAGGGTCACGCCGATGCGCGGGCGCGGTCGGGAGCTGGGCGGGGTATCGGCATTGGGCAGCATGACGATCCTTCGGCTGAGCGCGGACGAGACCGGCGGCGGACATCCCGACGCCGGACGATGCCGCCACGCCTGCGCCCCGCCGCCACATCTGGGCCCGCCATGACCGATCCGCAACTGAGCGGCGATCGCGCCCGCCGATCTGATCGCGCCGCTCTGGTTCTTCGCCTGCTGGGTCGGCTACGCCCTGTTCGCCGAGCGCGCGCACGGCCGCCCGAGCCTGATGCGCAGCATGGAGGCCTACCGCCGGCTCTGGATGCGGTGCATGCTCGAGCGCGACAACCGGATCGTCGACTCCCAGATCGTCGGCAATCTGATGCGCAGCGCCTCGTTCTTCGCCTCGACCACGCTGATCATCATCGGCGGCCTGCTCGCAGCGCTCGGCCGGGCGGACCAGGCGGTCGCGGTGCTGAAGGCGCTGCCGCTCGCGGTCGAGACCTCACCCCTGCTCTGGCAGCTCAAGGTCCTGCTGCTCCTGATCCTGTTCGTCTACGCGTTCTTCAAATTCACCTGGGCGTTCCGGCAGTACAACTACTGCCTGATCCTGATCGGCAGCGTCGCCCTGCCGGGCCGGATCACCGAGGAGGCGAAGCGGATCGCGGAGCGCACGGCCGAGATCGCCTCGTCGACCGCGCGCCACTTCAACGGCGGGATGCGCGCCTATTATTTCGGGCTGGCGGCGCTCAGCTGGTTCGTCCACGCCTGGCTGTTCGTGCTCGCCACCGCCTGGGTGGTGGGCGTGCTCTACCGCCGCGAGTTCCGCTCGCGCCTGCTGCAGACGCTCGGCATGCCCGAGGACGCGGGCCCGGGCTGAGCGCGCCGCCCGGCGCCCGCGCCGCCCGCGGCTCAGGCACTCCGCCGCTGACCCTCGTGCCGGCCTTCGGCGAATTCCTCGATGATCTTGGCGTTGAACGCCGGGAGGTCGTCCGGCTTGCGGCTGGTGACCAGGCCCTGGTCGACCACCACCTCGCGGTCGACCCAGTTGGCGCCGGCGTTCTTCAGGTCGGTCTTGACCGAGGGCCAGGAGGTCACGGTGCGGCCGCGCACCACGTCCGCCTCGACCAGCAGCCAGGGCCGTGGCAGATCGCGCCGACCGGCTTGCCGGCCTCGAAGAACGCGCGCGCGAAGGCGACCGCCTTCGGCTCGATCCGCAGCTTGTCCGGGTTCATCTGGCCGCCGGGCAGGACCAGCCCATGATAGTCGCCAGGCCTCGCCTGCTCGAGCGTCAGGTCGACCGGCACCTCGTCGCCCCAGTCGGTGTGCTGCCAGCCGCGGATCCTGCCGCTCTTGGGCGCGATCACGTGGACCATGGCGCCCGGCTTGCTCGAGCGCCCGCTTGGGCTCGGTCAGCTCCGACTGCTCGAAGCCGTCGGTCGCCAGAATCGCGATGATCTTGCCGCTCAGGTCATGGGGCATCGTCCAGCTCTCCAGCCGGATGGGAGCGGGCGCGCTCGCGACCGGAGACTGCCTGACCAACGGGGTCCGGCGTGCGCTGCCTGCTGACCGCGCGGCGCCCAGCGCCGCGGCCCGCACCGTCAGCCGAAGCGGCGATCCATGGCCTGGGTCCACGCGACCAGGTTCGGAAAGCCCAGGCCGATCCGCTTGAGCTCGGTCTCGACCGGGACCAGCAGCAGATTGGCGAGGCCGCCGTAGACGATCGCATCGGTCGTGGTCGGCCGGTCGCCGAAGAAGAACGCCCGCTCGCCGAGCAGCGTCGAGATCGCGGCCAGATCGGCGCGGCCCATGGCGTACTGCTCGGCCTGGCTGTGGCGGCCGAGACCCTGGCCGATCAGAACGCGCCGGACCTTGCGGCGCAGCAGCGCCGGCAGGACCTGGCGCACCCCCGGCGGCAGGAAGCCGAACATCGCGGACGCGGTCGCCCGCCAGCCGACCGGGTCGATCCAGCGGCTCCAGACCCCGATGAAGTAGAGATGATCCTCGCACAGACGTTGCAGGGCCAGCGCCTGGGCGCGCTCCACCGCCGAGAGCCCGGCGTTGAGATCGAGGCCGCGGGTGCGCTCGAGGTGCTCGATGATCAGGCTGCTGTCCGCGACCCGGGTGCCGTCCTCGTCCTCGATGAACGGCAGCTTGCCCTTGGGCCCGCGCCCGGGGTTGCGGGTCGGCACCACCTCGTAGGGCAGCCCGGCGATCTTCAGCCAGGTCTCGAGCTTGAGGGTGAAGGGGCTGATGTTCCGCCCCCAGACCTGCGGGAACTGATACAGCTTGAGCATGGCCGCGAAGTTCCGGCCGGTGCCCGGCGGGTCCAGCCGCGGTCAGGACAGCTTGCGGCCGACCTGATCGATCGCGCCGTCCAGCAGGGCCTGGGCGTGCGGGCCGTCGATCGCGCTCGCGCAGGAGACGCTCGGTGGTCCGGATCGCGAGCGTCGCGGCGTGGGCGCGCAGCTCCTGCAGCGCGCGCGCCTCCTCCTGGGCGATCCGGCCCATGGCCTGCTCGGTCCGGCGCCGCAGGCTCGCCTCCAGCTCGGCCCGGTGGCGCTCGACCTGGCGTTCGGTCTCGGCCCTGGCGTGCTCGACGATCGCGCGCGCCTGGTCCTCGCCGCTGGCCAGCTGGCGCTGGTAGCCGGCGAGCAGGCTCTGCGCCTCCTCGCGCAGGCGCTTGGCCGCGTCCAGCTCGGCCCGGACCTTGGCGGCATGGCCGTCGAGCCCGCCGACGATGACCTGCTGACCGGCTTGTAGATGATCGCGATCAGGATCACGAGCGCGAGCAGCTCGAGCAGGACGTGGGCCATCACGCGCGCTCCTCGAGCACGCCCTTGAGCGCCGACTGGGCGGTCTTCTTGGCGACCTTGACGCCGGCCAGGCGCTCGACCGCGGCCTGGGCGACCGTCACCGCCGCCTCCTCGAGCTCCTTGAGCGCGCTCTGCCTGGCCTCGGCGATGCGCGCCTCGGCGGCGCTCAGCTGCTCGGCCAGCTGCGCCTCCAGCTCGGCCTGGCGCCGGGCGGCCTCGGCCTGAAGCCGCGCCTGGGTCTCGGCCAGCAGCGCGTGCGCCTCGTCCTGGGCCTTGGCGATCGCCGCCTCGTAGCTCGCGAGCGCGGCCTCGGCCTCGCGCCGCAGACGCTCGGCCTCGTCCAGGTCGGCGGCGATCCGGTCCTGGCGCGCCTCGAGGACCTCGGTCAGCCGCGGCAGCGCGCGCCGGCTGAGCAGCCAGTAGAGGGTCACGAACGCCACGATCAGCCAGAAGATCTGGCTCGCGAAGGTCGAAGGGTCGATCTGCGGCACCGGTCTTGGCCCGGGCGGTCGCGCCGGCGGCGCGCTAGCCGAACAGCACGATGAACGCGACCAGCAGCGCGTAGAGGCCGATCGCCTCGACCAGCGCGAAGCCGATCCACATCAGCGCCGCGACCCGCCCCTGGATCGACGGGTTGCGGCCGATGGTGGCGATCGTGGTCGCGAACACGTTGCCGATGCCCACGCCGACGCCGCCGAGGCCGATCGCGGCGAGGCCGGCACCGATCAATTTGGCAGCTGCGGGATCCATGAGATGCTCCATCTTGGTTGGTGAGCGCAGCGGTGTCGTCGTGGCTCTCCGGCCGGCGGCTCAGTGCAGGTGGACGGTATCCTGCAGGTAGATGCAGCTCAGCACCGTGAACACGTACGCCTGGAGGAACGCGATCGCCAGCTCGAGCCCCATCAGCGCCACCGTCAAGGCGAGCGGCAGGACGCCGAAGATGCCGAGCGCGACCACGAAGCCCGCGAAGGTCGCGAGCATGATGTGGCCGGCGGTCATGTTGATCGCCAGGCGCAGCGACAGGCTGACCGGCCGCATCGCGTAGGACAGGATCTCGATCGGGATCAGGAGCGGCATGACGTAGATCGGGCAGCCGCCGGGCGCGAACAGGCTGAAGAAGTGCCAGCCGTGGCGCAGGATGCCGATCACGGTCACCGCGCAGACCACGAAGATCGCCATCGAGAAGGTGACGATGATGTGGCTGGTGAAGGTGAAGCCGCCCGGGATCATGCCGAGCGTGTTGCCGAACAGGACGAACATGAAGAGCGTGAAGAAGAACGGGAAATACCGGCGGCCTTCCTTGCCGACCGTGCTGCCGAGCATGTCGGCGATGAAGTCGTAGGTGAGCTCGACCAGCGCCTGCAGGCGCCCGGGCACCATGCTGGCATGACTGGTGCCGAGCATCACCAGGCCGTAGACCAGCGCCACGGCGATCGCCATCAGGAGCGAGGAGTTGGTGAAGGAGAGATCGACCCCGCCGACCGTGATCGGCAGGATGTCGTGGATCTCGAACTGTGCGAGCGGACTATGCTCCACCGACCCCTCGTCCACCTCTTCCGGTTTCGACCCGACCCCCCAACTGGTCCCCGACCAGCGAGCTTGGGGCTCCGCCCGGCTCACCGGTCTCTCGTTCGGTCCTCCGGCACCTCGCTGATCTTGCGCAGGTACCGATAGGCGTTCAGCATCCCGGCGGCCGCGCCGAGAAAGAACATCACCAGAAAGAAGATCGGCCAGGTCCCCAGCCAGCGGTCGAGCGCGTAGCCGATCAGGGCCCCGCCGATCACGCCGGCGACCAACTCGATGCCGACCTGCACGGCAGCACCCCCGATCAGGGGCGACGCGCCGCGCTTGCCATCCCGCTCGTCCGGCGCCAAGCCGGCATCGACCCGCAGCTGGCGGACGCGGTCGTCGAACGCCTTGAACTCCGACGACCCGTCCTTGCGCGCCATCGATCCCATCGCCTGGCCGGTGCCGAGCCTGGCTCGGACGCGCCCGCGCCGGCTCGAAGCGGCGTCACAATAGGTCGCTCTCCGGCCCTGTCAAGCCGGGCACGGGATCGGCAAAGGCTGCGGCCCGGGGCCGCCTTGCACCCGCGAGCGCCGGGACCGGGCCGCCCGAGGTCGATCGGATCGATCAGTCGATCAGCGTCCGGCTCCCGCCGCGCTGCGGGCGCCGCGGCCCATGATCTCGCGCTCGGCCTGCTGCCAGTGGTCCTGCTCGCGCCCATGCGGCCGGCCTTCGTTCTCCCAGAGCTCGTAGGCGCGCTGCTGGATGCGCCGCTCCAGCTCGTCCATCGGACGCCCGCCGGCGGGCGAACGGGACCCGGTCCTGGGCGCGGCCGTCTTGGCCACGACCGTCGAGCGGCCGGGCTTGGCCCCGGCGGGCTTGATCCCGCCGGACTGGGTCTGGGGGGATCGGGCGTCGGTGGGCTTGGCGTCGGTGGGTTTGACTTGGGACGGCTTGACCGGGGCAGACTTGACGTTCGGGTCCTTGAGCATGCTCCACTCCTTGGCGGTACCGAAATTCGGCAATTGACCAACGGCCACGATCGATAATGGATCCCGGCGCCAGGTCGTTCCGCTCCGTAGTCGGTAACCCCTAACAAATCGTGAACGCGGCCGCGCGTTGCGATCGGTCCGCTCACGCGGTCGCGCGCAGCTCGATCGCTCTGGTCAGATCGACCGAGACCAGCTGCGAGATGCCCCGCTCGGCCATGGTCACGCCGTACAGGCGATGCATGCGGGCCATGGTCAGCGGGTGATGGGTGATCACGAGGAACCGGGTGCGGGTGCCTTCGGCCAGCTCCTCGAGCAGCGTCATCAGCCGGTCGACGTTGGCATCGTCGAGCGGCGCGTCGACCTCGTCGAGCACGCAGAGCGGCGCCGGCCGGGTCAGGAACACGGCGAAGATCAGGGCGAGCGCGGTCAACGCCTTCTCGCCGCCGGACAGCAGCGAGATCGCCTGCAGCTTCTTGCCGGGCGGGCTCGCGGCCAGCTCCAGCCCGGCGGCCAGCGGGTCGTCCTGGTCGGTCAGCTCGAGGCGCGCGCGGCCGCCGCCGAACAGGCGCACAAACAGCGCCTCGAAGTGGCCCTCGACCTTGGCGAAGGCGGCCCGCAGGCGCTCGCGGCCCTCGCGGTTGAGGGTCGAGATCGCCCGCCTGAGACGCTCGATCGCGCCGCGTGAGCTCGGCCTGCTCGGTCTGCAGGGTCTCGATCCTGAGCGCCAGCTCGCGAGCCTCGTCGATCGCGCGCAGATTGACCGGCCCCAGACGCTCGCGCACCGCGCCGAGGCGGGCAAGCTCGGCCTCCAGCTCGACCAGCTGGAGGCCTGCCGGCGGTGCCTCGAGATCCACTTCGCGGCAGGTCGCCGAGGCGGACCCGCACGGCCGTCTCGGCGGCGGCCGCTTCGGCCTCGGCGCGCTCGAGCCGGGACTCGAGGCGGGCGGCCGCCTCGGCGCGCTCGAGCCGGGCCGCGTCGATCCGGTCGAGCACCGCCTGCGCCTCGCCGAGCACTCGCTTCGCCGCCGGCGATCTCGACCCCGAGCGCGCTCCGGCGCGCCTCGGTCTCGGCCAGCTGCTGGGCAAGCTCGGTCCGCTGTTGGCGGAGCGCTGCCGGCTGCTCCTCGAGGCGGGCAAGCTCGGCCGCGAGCTCGACCCGGCGCGCGGCCAGCTCCTCGAGCCGGGCTTCGGCGGCCCGCGCCCGCTCGGACCAGAGCGCCAGCTCCTGGTCGAGCGTGGTGGAACGGGCCTCCGCGGCCGCGAGCCGGTCGCGCAGCCGTGCGTGCTGCATGCCCGCCTCGGCCTCGGCCGCGCGCGTCGCCGCAGCGGCGTGCTCGGCCGCGGTCAGCTGCGCGCGGGCGGCCTCGAGCCGCGCCGCTGCCTCCGCGAGGGCGGTCTCGAGCGCGGCCAGGGCCGCCTGGCCCGCAACCTGTCCGGCCTCGAGACGCTGGCGCTCGGCCTCGATCCGGGCGCCTTCCAGCGCCTGCTCCCGCCCGGCGGTGCGGTGCCGCTCGAGCGTGTCCTGGGCCTGGGCAAGCGCGGCCCTCGCCTGGGCGAGCGCCGTCCGGGCCTGCGCCTGGGCCTGCTCGGCCTGACGGTCCTGATCGGCGGCCTCGGCCTCGGCAGCACTTGCCGCACTCAGCTCGGCACCGAGCGTGGCTGCGCTCGGCTCATCGGCCGGGGCTGCGGGCAAATCCCGGATCTGGTCCGCGACGCTCCGGCGGGCGTCCTCGATCTCGGCAAGCTCGGCCTCGAGCGCGCTTTGCTCCTTGGCGAGCGCGTTCAGCTCGGCCGCCAGCGCGGTCGCCTCGACGCGTCTTTGGAGCACCGCCTCGCGCCGCTCCTCGAAGCTCGCGCGCGCGCTCGCCTGTGCCTCGATCGCGCGTTGCCTGCGCTCGGCGCCGGCGCCGGCTTCGGCCCTGGCCGTGCCGACCGCCTGCCCGGCGCCATCGAGCAGGGCATGGTGATCGGCCAGCAGCGCCGCGAGCTGCCGCCGGCGCGCCGCCTGGCGCAGGCGGGCCGCGGCGCCGTCCTTGGCCTCCGGCCGGCGGACCAGGCCGTCCCAGCGCCAGAGGCCGCCGTCCCGGCTGACCAGACGCTGACCCTGGGCGAGCGTCGGCTGCAGGGTGGCCGCGGCGGCGGGCTCGACGACGCCGATCTGGGTGAGGCGCCGCGCCAGCGCCGGCGGCGCCTTGACGACCTCGGCGAGCGGCCGGCAGCCAGCCGGCAGGGCAGGGCCAGGGCCGTCGTCGCCGAGGTCCGAGCGCCAGTGGCTGGCGGCGGCCGGCTCGAGGCTCGCGGTCAGGTCGTCGCCGAGCGCCGCGGCCAGCGCCTCGGCGTAGCCCTCGTCGACCCGGACCGCCTCGATCACGCCCGGCTGGTCGGGGCCCGCGAGCTCGGCCAGCGCCGAGGCCTCGGCCTGCAGCCGGTCGAGCGCACTTTGGCGCGCCTGCAGCACACTTTCGGCACGCTCCTGCGCCACAAGTGCAGCAGCGGCGATCGCTTGTGCGCCCTCGAGCTCCGCTTCGGCGCCAGCGAGCCGCTGGCCGGCGGCCTCGAGCTGGCGCTCCAGACCCGGGAGGTCGAGGGCCGCCTGCCTGGCGGCACCCGCCTCGGTGCGCAGGGCGGCGTCGGCCAGGCGCTCGGCCAGCCGCTGCCGCCGCCGGTCGAGCTCGGCCTGACGCTCGTGGAGATGCGCCCGCTGGTCCTCGAGCCGCTGCTCGCGCTCCTGCCGGGCGCGCCGGCGCTCCTGCAGCTCGCGCGCGCGCTCGCTCGCGGCCTGCAGCTCCAGGCGCGCGGCTTCCCGGCGCCGGTCGGCCGCCTCGAGGTCCGCGGCCGCCGCCGCCTCGGCGCCGGCCGCCATCCCGAGCCCGGCCTCGAGCGCTTCGAGGTTCGCCGGCGGCTCGTCCGGCGCCGGCGCCGGGGCCAGTGCCTGGCGCCGGCCCTCCAGCGCCCGCGCCGCGGCCTCGAGCGCATCCCGATCGCGGCGCGCCTCGGCCCGCCGGTCGGTCAATTGCCGCAGGCGGGCCTCGGCCTCGGCGACCAGGGCGAGCGCCTGGCGCAGCTCCGCATCCGCCGCCCGCGCGCCCGCCGCGGCCTCGCGCACTGGCGCCGGCCGCGTGTTCGAGGTCGCGGGCGTGCTGCGCGATCGCGTCCACCAGCGCCAGGCGCTCCGCCCCGAGCCGCTGGCCGCTGCTGCGGGCGTCCTCCAGCGTCGCCTGACCGTGCGCCACGTCCTGGACGATCTGGCGGTCGCGCTCGGCGAGGCGGGTGCGGGTGCCGTCGAGCCGGGCGGTCTGGTCATCGACCACGCCGAGGCGCTCGGTCAGGCGCGCCTGCTCGGTCGCGAGCCCGGCCTCGGCGGCGCGCAGCCGGGCCACGGCCTCGCTCGCCCGATCGCGCTCCGCACGGGCCTCGAGCAGCCGCTCGGCCTCGCTCTCGGCGCTCGCGCGGCCATCCTGGAGCGCCGTCCCGGCGGCCACGAGCTCCGCCCGGGCGAGCCGGTAGCGGGCGATCAGGAGCGTCGCCTCGACCTCCCGGTAGGCGGCGCTGAGCTTGCGGTAGCGCTCGGCCTGGCGGGCCTGCTTGACGAGGCCCCGGTGCTGCTCCTCGAGCGCCAGCAGCAGGTCCTGGACCCGCAACAGATTGGCCTCGGCCGCCTGCAGCTTGAGCTCGGCCTCGTGGCGGCGCGCCTGCAGGCCGCCGACGCCCGCCGCCTCCTCGATCAGGCGCCGCCGGTCGGCGGGCTTGGCCTCGATCAGGGCGCCGATCTGGCCCTGGCTGACGATCGCGGCGCTGCGCGCGCCCGAGGCCGCATCCGCGAACAGCAGCTGCACGTCGCGCGCCCTGAGCTCCTTGTCGTTGGCCCGGAAGACCGAGCCGACGCCGCGGCCGATCCGGCGCGAGAGGTCGAGCTCGTCGACCGCGCCCAGCCCCGGCAGGGCGACCTCGGGCGCCTGGATGCGCAGGCTGACCTCGGCCAGATCGAACGCCGGCCGGGCCGCGGTGCCGGCGAAGATGACGTCGTCCATCTCGCCGCCGCGCAGGCCGCGCGCCGAGGTCTCGCCCATCACCCAGCGGAGCGCGTCGATCAGATTCGACTTGCCGCAGCCATTCGGCCCGACGATCCCGGTCAGGCCCGGCTCGATCGACAGCTCGCCCGGATGCACGAAGGATTTGAAACCGGCGAGGCGCAGCCTGGTGATCTGCAAGGGGCTCAGCCTGTCGCACGCGTCCGCATGGACCCTGCTATATCAGTGTCCCGCGCTGGTTGAAACCCCCGAAAGGCCTATTTCGTTGCCGCGCGGCCCAGATCCTACCAGATGCTGTGGTCGGGATCGCACACGGCTCCCACCGGTCGAGCGGCCACCGGCGCGGCTAACGCCCCACGTATCTACCGATCAGGCCGAAGACGAAGAGCACGCCGAACAGGAAGAACAGGAGCCCGACGCCGTAGAAGGCGGGATCGGTAG
The DNA here is from genome assembly GCA_963756905.1 of uncultured Alphaproteobacteria bacterium. GTDB lineage: Bacteria > Pseudomonadota > Alphaproteobacteria > Geminicoccales > Geminicoccaceae > DATAOG01. The sequence goes on along the minus strand of CAVWPO010000027.1, from coordinate 94,563 downwards.
CGCCGCTCGCCATGAACAGCCCGAACAGGCTGAGGAGCGCCATCAAGGCGCCCAGAACCCAAGGTCCGATCGCATCGTCGGGCGCAGGATCGCGGAGCATCGGCGGCACTCCCGAGGCCAAGCTCAGAACTCGACCAGGTCGCGATAGGCGTGCCAGCTGGCGTAGCCGATCAGCGGCAGGGTGACGATCAGGCCAAGGTAGAAGGTCACGAGGCCCGCGCCGACGAACAGCACGATCAGCACCGCCCAGAACAGCATGGTCGCGGGGTTGTCCTGGATCGCCCTGAAGCTGGTCACGATCGCCGTGACCACGTGCTCGTAGGGCCGGTCGAGCAGCAGCGGGATCGAGACCGCGCTGATGCTGAAGGCGAGGACCGCGAGCGCGGCGCCGATCGCCGTGCCGACGATCAGGAACGGCAGGCTCGCCGCCGAGAAGAAGACCTGACCGACGAAATCGGCGAGCGAGGGCGGCCGCAGGCCGAAGAACATGAAGAAGATCATCGTGGCGAGCTGGGTCCAGGCGAAGAACAGCAGCAGCAGGGTCACCCCGATCAGCGCGATCTGGCTCGAATTCACCCGGTAGGCAGCGAGCGCCGTGGCGAAGGTCGGCGCCTCGCCCCGCTCGCGCCGGCGGCTGACCTCGTAGAGACCGACCGCGAGGATCGGGCCCATGATCAGGAAGCCCGCGGTCAAGGGCAGGATCAGATAGATCAGGTGCAGCCACCACAGGCCGATGGTCACCGCCCAGCCGAAGACCGCGAACAGGACGCCGTAGGCGAGGCTGATCGCCGGCGCCCCCACAAGGTCGCGCCAGCCGGCCGCGAGCCAGGCCCACGGGCGCTCCAGCTCGACGGTTCGGATACGCGGTGCGGGCGCACCGAGCGGGACCGCTTTGGCCATGTCGCGTTGCTCCCGAGCTCCCCTGCGGCTCAAGGTTGCTTGAGCAGACCACCCGACTTGTGGTCTAGTTGAGACATCCTAGGCTCGTCCAGGGCTTCGGGCAATTGACGCAGATCAAGGAGCGGGCCTGGCGCGCCCCCTACTCCTGCCGACGCGCCAGATAGCGGGCCAGATAACGGGGTCGATCCACGGGCGGGGAGCAAGATGGCTGCGGTAGCGCAAGGGGCGGCGCGCGGCGCCGTCGAATACGACGAGGACGTGGTCCGGTGGTTCACCATCGCGACCCTGTTCTGGGGCATCGTCGCGTTCGGCATGGGCACGTTCATCGCCCTCCAACTCGCCTTCCCGGTGCTCAACCTCGGCCTCGAATGGACCACCTTCGGCCGCCTGCGCCCGGTCCACACCTCGGCCGCGATCTTCGCCTTCGGCGGCAACGCCCTGCTCGGCACCTCGCTCTTCGTCGTCCAGCGGACCTGCCGGGCGGCCCTGTTCGGCGGCCGGGCGTTGGCCTCCTTCCTGTTCTGGGGCTACCAGCTGTTCCTGGTGCTGGCGGCGAGCGGCTACGTGCTCGGCATCACCCAGAGCCGCGAATACGCCGAGCCCGAGTGGTACACCGACCTCTGGCTCACGATCATCTGGGTGCTCTACCTCGTGATCTTCATGGGCACGCTGGTGCGCCGGCGCGAGCCGCACATCTACGTCGCCAACTGGTTCTACCTCGCGTTCATCGTGACGATCGCGCTCCTGCACGTGTTCAACAACCTGGCCGTGCCGGTCTCGTTCTTCGGCACCAAGAGCTACTCCGCCTTCGCCGGCGTCCAGGACGCGCTGACCCAGTGGTGGTACGGCCACAATGCCGTCGGCTTCTTCCTCACTGCCGGCTTCCTCGGCATCATGTATTATTTCATCCCGAAGCAGGCGAACCGCCCGGTCTATTCCTACCGGCTGTCGATCGTCCACTTCTGGTCGCTGATTTTTCTCTATATCTGGGCGGGGCCGCACCATCTGCACTATACGGCGCTGCCGGAGTGGGCGCAGTTCCTGGGCATGACCTTCTCGATCATGCTCTGGATGCCGTCCTGGGGCGGCATGATCAACGGCATCATGACGCTCTCGGGCGCCTGGGACAAACTGCGCACCGACCCGGTGCTGCGCTTCCTCGTGGTCTCGGTCGCGTTCTACGGCATGAGCACCTTCGAGGGGCCGATGATGTCGATCCGCCAGGTCAACGCGCTCAGCCACTACACCGACTGGACGATCGGCCACGTCCACTCCGGCGCGCTCGGCTGGGTCGCCTTCATCTCGTTCGGCGCGGTCTACTTCCTGGTCCAGCACCTCTGGCGGCGCGAGCGCCTGTACTCGCAGCGCCTGGTCGAGGTCCACTTCTGGATCGCGACCCTCGGCATCGTCCTCTACATCACCGCGATGTGGGTCTCGGGCATCATGCAGGGGCTGATGTGGCGCTCCTACGACGACCTCGGCTTCCTCCAGTACTCGTTCGTCGAGAGCGTGCAGGCGATGCACCCCTTCTACGTGATCCGGGCGATCGGCGGCATCCTGTTCCTGACCGGGGCGCTGGTCATGGTCTACAACTGCTGGCGGACGATCCGGGGCGAATTGCGCACCGAAGAGCCGATGGCGCCGGTCGCGGCGCCGGTCGCGGCCGAATAGGGAGCGAGGCGCCATGTTCGAGCGTCACGCGATCATCGAGCGCAGCGGCCCGCTGCTGCTGGTGCTGATCCTGATCACCGTCTCGATCGGCGGTCTGGTCGAGATCGTGCCCCTGTTCACGATCGAGACCACGGTCGAGAAGGTCCAGGGCATGCGGCCCTACTCGCCGCTCGAGCTCGCCGGCCGCGACATCTACATCCGCGAGGGCTGCTACAACTGCCACAGCCAGATGATCCGGCCGTTCCGCGACGAGGTCGAGCGCTACGGCCACTACAGCCTGGCGGCCGAGAGCATGTACGACCACCCGTTCCAGTGGGGCTCCAAGCGCACCGGCCCGGATCTCGCGCGGATCGGCGGCAAGTACTCGAACGAGTGGCAGACCGCGCATCTGATCGACCCGCGCGCGGTCGTGCCCGAGTCGGTGATGCCGCCCTACGCGTTTTTGCGCGAGCACGAGCTCGGCTTCGACGACATCGCCGACCATTTGCGCACCAACCGGATCGTGGGCGTGCCCTACACCGACGAGATGATCGCACAAGCCGGCGCCGATCTGCACGCCCAGGCCGATCCCAATGCCGACCACGACGCGCTGCTCGCCCGCTATCCCAAGGCCGCGGTCGGCGACTTCGACGGCGATCCGACCCGGCTGACCGAGATGGACGCCCTGATCGCCTATCTCCAGATCCTCGGACGCATGGTCGACTTCACCGACCTGCGCACCGAGGACGTGCTCCAGTAGCAGGGCCGACGGCCATGGCCGCGGACATCTACGCCTGGGTCAAGCCGTTCTGGATGGCGTGGCTGGTCCTGGTGTTCGTGGCGATCGCGGTCTGGGCGTTCTGGCCGAGCCGCAAGAAGAGCCTGGAGAAGCAGGGCGAGATTCCGTTGCGCGACGATCCGGAGACTTAAGGTCATGCCGACCAAGGTCGAGAAGGACGCGATCACCGGGCAGGAGACCACCGGCCACGAGTGGGACGGTCTCAAGGAGCTGAACACGCCGCTGCCCAGGTGGTGGCTCTACGTGATGTACGCGAGCATCGCGTTCGCGGTGGTCTGGTGGGTGCTCTACCCGAGCTGGCCGTGGGTCCACACCTACTTCCCGGGCATCCTCGGCTACAGTCAGCGCAAGGCGCTCGACGAGCGGATGGCCGAGGCGGCGGCCGCCCGCGGCGCGATCACGAAGCGGCTGGCGGACGCCTCGCTCGCCCAGATCGCCGGCGATCAGGAGCTGAGCGCAGATCGCCTACGCCGGCGGCCAGGCGGCGTTCAACGACAACTGCGCGCCCTGTCACGGCCTGGGCGGCGCGGGCCAGGGCCACTACCCGAGCCTGGCCGACGACTCCTGGCTCTGGGGCGGCAGCCTCGATGCGATCCTGACCACGATCAAGTTCGGCATCCGGAGCGGTGACCCGAACGCCCGCGTCAACGAGATGCCGGCCTTCGGCGCCGAGAAGATGCTCGATCGCAACCAGATCGACGACGTCGCGACCTACGTGCTCTCGCTCTCGGGCCAGGCCAAAGGCCAGCCCCCAAGCCAGTCAAAGGAGCAGGCGGCGGCGGTCAAGAGCGGCGGCGTGATCTTCGCCGAGCAATGCGCCGCCTGCCACGGCGACGACGGCAAGGGCAACCAGGAGCTTGGCGGCCCCAATCTGACCGACGACATCTGGCTCTATGGCGGCACCAAGGCGGACATCGTCCGCCAGGTCTATCAGCCGCGCCAGGGCGTGATGCCGGCCTGGGAGGGCCGCCTCGACCCGGTGACGATCAAGAGCCTCGCGATCTACGTGCATGCGCTGGGCGGCGGCCAGTGAGCCCCGGGTCCGCCCGTGCCCCTTGAGCTGCAAACGGCGCCCACTGGCGGCGAGATCGCCGTCGAGCCCGCGGTCTCCTTCAAGGAGCTGAAGAAGGACCCGCTCTACGTCAGCCGGATCAAGGTCTATGCGAAGGCGGTCCGGGGCCGCTTCCGCCAGATCAAATGGGCGGTCCTGATCCTGCTGCTCGGCATCTACTACGTCGTGCCGTGGCTGCGCTGGGACCGCGGCCCGGGCGTGCCGGACCAGGCGGTCCTGATCGACATGCCGGGCCGGCGCGCCTACTTCTTCTGGATCGAGATCTGGCCGCAGGAGATCTATTATCTGACGTTCGTCCTGATGCTGGGCGCCTTCGGCCTGTTCCTCGCGACCAGCATCGGCGGCCGGGTCTGGTGCGGCTTCACCTGCCCGCAGACCGTCTGGACCGATCTCTTCATGTGGGTCGAGCGCGTGATCGAGGGCGATCGCGGCGCCCGCATCCGGCTCGACAAGGCGCCGCTGTCGCGCGCCAAGGTCCTGCGCAAGGGGGCCAAGCACGCGGCCTGGCTGCTGATCGCGGCGCTGACCGGCGGCGCCTGGATCATGTACTTCAACGACGCGCCGACCGTGACCCGGGCGATCCTGACCGGCGAGGCGAGCTTCGCCCAGTATTTCTTCTTCGGCCTGTTCACGGCCACGACCTACCTTCTGGCCGGCTTCGCGCGCGAGCAGGTCTGCACCTACATGTGCCCCTGGCCGCGCTTCCAGGCGGCGCTGCTCGACCAGGACTCCTACGTCGTCACCTACGAGCGCTGGCGGGGCGAGCCGCGCGCGCCGCACAAGAAGGGCCAGAGCTTCGAGGGCCGCGGCGACTGCATCGCCTGCAACAACTGCGTCGCGGTCTGCCCGATGGGCATCGACATCCGCGACGGCCTGCAGCTCGAGTGCATCGGCTGCGGCCTGTGCGTCGATGCCTGCAACGACGTCATGGACCGGATCGGCCGGCCGCGCGAGCTGATCACCCTCGATACCGAGCGCAATCAGCAGCTGCGCATCCAGGGCCTGCCGCCGGTCACCCGGATCCTCCGGCCGCGCACCCTGATCTACGCCGCGATCCTGGTGTTGATCGGCATCGGCGTGCTGATCGGCCTCTCGGCCCGCTCGAGCGTCGACCTCAACGTCCTGCACGATCGCAACCCCTTGTTCGTCACCCTCTCGGACGGCAGCATCCGCAACGGCTACACGGTCAAGATCCTGAACAAGAGCCACGCCCTGCGGCAGTACGCGCTCGAGGTCGGCGGCCTGCCGGGGGTGACGGTCTCGGTGCTCGGCGAAGACGGGCTCGTGCTCCCGGCCAGGCCGGACACGGTCGCGACCTACCGGGTCTATGTCACCGCGCCGCGCACGGCCCTTGGCGAGAAGGCTGAGGACCTGACCTTCGAGCTGACCGACCGGGCGAGCGGCGCCGAAGCGAAGCACAAGTCCGTCTTCCGGGGGCCCGGATGATGGCATCGGTCCTGACAAGCGCGCGGCGGGCGCAGAGCGGCTGGTGGATCCCCTGGACGTTCGTCGGCTTCTTCCTGGTCGTGTTCGCGGTCAACGGCGCCCTGGTCTGGTTCGCCCTCTCGAGCTGGACCGGGCTCGAGACCGACCATCCCTATGAGCGCGGCCTCGTCTACAACCGGGCGCTCGAGGCGGCCAGGGAGCAGGCAGCCCTCGGCTGGCGGGCCGATTTCCGCTTCGACCAGAGCGGCCAGCGGCACGGCACGCTCGAGCTCGGCCTCACGGACCGGGACGGCGCGCGGCTGCAAGGCGCCAAGGTCGACGCGGAGCTCGTGCGCCCGACCGAGGAGGGCCACGACTTCGCCCTCGATCTGTCGGAAAGCGAGCCCGGCCGCTACCGGGCCGAGGTCGAGCTGCCGCTCGCCGGCCAGTGGGAGGTCCGCCTGGCCGCGCGGGCGCGGGGCGAGGTCTATCGCCTGAGCCCGCGGATCTACCTCGAGCCATGACCGCCGAAGCGGCGCTTCGCTCACCTCCGACCGAGACGAACGGCCCGGAGCCGGTCCTGCTCGATCCGTCGAGCTACGTCCAGGCGGCGGGCGGCGATCTCTTCACCCTGCATCTGATGGTCGACGGCCTGCACTGCGGCGGCTGCGTGCGGCGGATCGAGCGGGCGCTCGCGGCCGAAGAGGGCGTCGAGAGCGCGCGCGTCAACCTCACCACCCGCCGGCTCGTGGTCAGCTGGCACGGCGCCGCCGCCATGGCTTCCCGCCTGGTCGAGGCGGTGACCCGGGAAGGCTACCGCGCGACCCCCTACGACCCGCGCCGGCTCGCCGCCGGCGATGCCGAGGCCGAGCGCCGGCTGCTGCGCGCGCTCGCGGTCGCGGGCTTCGCCGCCGGCAACGTCATGCTGCTGTCGATCTCGGTCTGGGCGGGCGAGGCCTACGCCATGGGCGCTGCGACCCGCGCGCTGATGCACTGGTTCTCGGCGCTGATCGCGCTGCCGGCGATCGCCTACGCCGGCCGGCCGTTTTTCACATCTGCCCTCGGCGCGCTGCGCAACCGGCGCACCAACATGGACGTGCCGATCTCGCTCGGCATCCTGCTCGCGGCCGGCATGAGCCTGTTCGAGACCATCCGCGGCGGCCCGCACGCCTATTTCGACTCGGCGGTGGCGCTGCTGTTCTTCCTGCTGATCGGCCGCTACCTGGACCTGCGCGCCCGCGGCCAGGCCCGCTCGGCGGCCGCCCGCCTGCTGGCGCTCGGCGCCGAGGCGGTCACGGTGCTGACCGCGGACGGCCGGCGCCGGGTGCTGCCGGCGGCGAGCGTCGCGCCCGGCATGACGGTGCTGGTGGCCGCCGGCGAGCGGATCGGGATCGACGGCAGGGTGCAGGCCGGCCGCTCCGAGATCGACACGAGCCTGATCACCGGCGAGAGCCTGCCGCGCGCGGTCGGCGTCGGCGATCCGGTGTTCGCCGGCACGATCAACCTCAGTGCCCCGCTCCGCCTCGAGACGACCGCGGTCGGCGAGGACACGCTGCTCGCCGAGATCGTGCGCCTGATGGAGCTGGCCGAGCAGCGGCGCGCGCAATACGTCGTGCTCGCCGACCGGATCGCCCGCCTCTACGCGCCCGCGGTCCACGGGCTGGCGTTGGCTACCTTCCTCGGCTGGACCTTGATCGGCGGCCTCGCCTGGCAGACCGCGCTCCTGTACGCGGTCGCGGTGCTGATCATCACCTGCCCCTGCGCGCTCGGCCTCGCGGTGCCGGCGGTCCAGGTGATCGCGAGCGGCCGGCTGCTGCGCCAGGGCGTGCTGCTGAAGTCGGCGACCGCGCTCGAGCGCCTGGCCGAGGTCGACACCGTCGTGCTCGACAAGACCGGGACGCTCACGGCCGGCCAGCCCGCGCTCGACCGGCGCCGACCGCTCGACCAGGCGGCGCTGGAAGTCGCGGCCTCGCTGGCCGGCGCCAGCCGCCATCCGCTCGCCCGCGCGCTCTGCCGCGCCGCTCCGGCCGTGCCGGTCGCCGACGGCGTCGAGGAGACGCCGGGCCAGGGCCTCGTCTGGCGCGATGGTTGCGGCCGCGAGGTCCGCCTCGGCAGCCGCGGCTGGTGCGGCGTGGCGGCGCCCGAGGACGCGGCCGGCGGCCCCGAGCTCTGGCTGACGCGGCCCGGCGCTCGCCCGGTCCGCTTCGGCTTCAGCGACCCGCTGCGCAGGGATGCGGCCGAGGTCGTGGCCGCGCTCGAGCGCCGGGGGCTCGCGGTCGAGCTCCTGTCCGGCGACCGGCCGCCGGTGGTCGCCGCGACCGCCCGCGCGCTCGGCATCGAGACCTGGCAGGCCGCCTGCACGCCGGCCGCCAAGTCGGCGCATCTCGAGCGGCTCGCGAGCGGCGGCCGCAAGGTCCTGATGGTCGGCGACGGCCTGAACGACGCCCCGGCGCTCGCCGGCGCCTACGTCTCCGCCTCGCCCGCGAGCGCGGTCGACATCACCCAGACCGCGGCCGATGCGGTCTTCCAGGGCGAGCTTCTGGCGCCGGTGGCGGCGACCCTGGAGGTCGCCCGCCGGGCGAGGCGGCTGATCCGGCAGAACCTCGCGCTCGCGCTCGCCTACAACGCGCTCGCGGTGCCGCTCGCGATGCTGGGCCTGGCGACCCCCCTGGTCGCGGCGGTCTGCATGTCGGGGTCGTCGCTGCTGGTGGTCGGCAACGCGCTCCGGCTCGGAAGGCCGCGATGACCGGCCTGCTCTATCTGATCCCGGCCGCCCTGTTCCTCGGCCTGCTCGGCCTCGCGGCCTTCCTTTGGGCGCTCAGGAGCGGCCAGTTCGACGACCCCGACGGCGCCGCCGAGCGCATCCTGTTCGACGACGACGAGCCCTGAGGGCGGCTCTCGAGGGATGCCGGCGCCGTGGCCCTGCGGCTCAGTCGAGGCTGACCTCGTGGTCCTCGTCCAAAAGGTCGATCGCGGGCGGACCGCCGCCGAGCCCCGCCTGGGCCCGGATCGCGGTCTCGATCGCGGCCGCGGTCTCGGGGTGCTCCTTGAGGTAGGCCTTGGCGTTCTCGCGCCCCTGGCCGATCCGCTGGCTGTCGTGGGAGAACCAGGAGCCCGACTTCTCGACCACGCCGGCGCGCGCCCCGAGGTCGAGCAGTTCGCCGGTCTTCGAGATGCCCTCGCCGTACATGATGTCGAACTCGACCACCCGGAACGGCGGCGCCACCTTGTTCTTGACCACCTTGACCCGGGTCTGGTTGCCGGTGACCTGCTCGCGCTCCTTGATCTGGCCGATCCGGCGGATGTCGAGCCGGACCGAGGCGTAGAACTTGAGCGCGTTGCCGCCGGTCGTGGTCTCGGGGTTGCCGAACATCACGCCGATCTTCTGGCGGATCTGGTTGGTGAAGATCAGGATGCAGTTGGAGCGATGGATGCTGGCGGTGAGCTTCCTCAGCGCCTGGCTCATCAGCCGCGCCTGCAGGCCCATGTGGCTGTCGCCCATCTCGCCCTCGAGCTCGGCCTTGGGCACGAGCGCTGCGACGCTGTCGATCACCACGAGGTCGATCGCCAGCGAGCGCACCAGCGTGTCGGCGATCTCGAGCGCCTGCTCGCCGGTGTCGGGCTGGGAGATCAGCAGCTCATCGATGTTGACGCCGAGCTTGCGCGCATAACCCGGGTCGAGCGCGTGCTCGGCGTCGACGAAGGCGCACACGCCGCCCGCCTTCTGGGCCTCGGCGATGCAATGCAGCGTGAGCGTGGTCTTGCCCGAGGAACTCGGGCCCGTAGATCTCGGCGATCCGGCCGCGCGGCAGGCCGCCGACGCCGAGCGCCAGATCGAGGCCGAGCGAGCCGGTCGAGACCGTGTCGATCTCGACCACGCGGTCGCGCTGGCCGAGCTTCATCACCGAGCCCTTGCCGAAAGCGCGCTCGATCTGGCCGATCGCCGCGTCCAGGGCCCGCTGGCGATCGCCCGCGTCCCGCCTCAATGAAGTCGCCAGCTCCGCCATATCGCTTCGCCCTCGCTATGCCGCCGCGCGCTTTATACGCTCCGTCGATCCGCGCGGAAAGTGCCGGATCAACCAAACCTGTGGGTAAGTCGCCGAGCTTTCCCTCGACAATCCCGGCCGGGCCGATTTAGCTGGATGCTCCTGTGGACCTCAGGGCATGGGAATGACACGGCAGACAGACCTCCTGCGCCTGCGCCACGGTGCTTTCGAGCTCGAGGTCTGCCCCGGGCTCGGCGGCTCGATCACCGCTTTTCGCGCGCAGGGCCGCGACCTGATGCGCCCCGCGGGGCCGGCGTTCTTCGCCGACCATGATCCCTTCCAGGCCAGCAGCTTCCCCCTGGTGCCGTTCTCGAACCGGATCGCCGATCGGCGGTTCGGCTTCCAGGGCCGGGTCCATGAGCTGCCGGTGAACTTCCCGTCCGAGCCGCACGCGATCCATGGCCAGGGCTGGCAGCTCGCCTGGACGGTCGCCGAGGCGGACGCGCGCCACGCCGTCCTCGAGCTTGCCCACCGGATCGCCGGCACGCCCTTCGACTACCGGGCCCGGCAGACGCTCGCGCTCGGCGACCGGGGCCTGGAGATGGCGCTCGAGCTGACCAACGCGGGCGCCGGCCCGATGCCGGCCGGGCTCGGCGTCCATCCCTATTTCGTCCGCACGGCGGGGGTCACGCTCGAGGCGCGCCTGGGTCGCGTCTGGCTCATGGACGAGCGCAAGCTCCCGACCGCGCCCGCGCCGCTGCCCGCCGGCTGGGATTTCGAAGGCGCGCCGCGGCTGGCCGGGCTGGCGCTCGACCACTGCTTTGGCGGCTGGGACGGCAGCGCCCTGATCCACTGGCCGGAGACCGGCACGAGGCTCCGGATCGAGGCCGAGCCGCTGTTCGGCCATCTGGTCGTCTACATCCCGCCGGACCAGGCGATCTTCTGCGTCGAGCCGGTCTCGCACGCCAACGACGCCTTCAATCTTGCCGATCGCGGGGTCCCGGACACCGGGGTCCGCATCTTGGCGCCGGGCGAGACGCTTGGCGGCCACATCGGTTTCTACGTTGAATGAGAGCGCGGCGCGACGTGCCGCTCGACAGCCTGAGAGGGTGAGGTCATGACCGCAGCCAGCGCCCGACCGGTGCTGGTGGTCGGCGCCGGGCCGACCGGCCTCGCGGCCGCCCTGGAGCTTGCCCGTCAGGGCCGGCCGGTGCGGATCGTCGACCGGAAGCCGGGCCGCTCGCAGCACTCCAAGGCGATCGGCGTCAACGCGCGCACCCTCGAGCTGCTCGAGCCGTCGGGGGTGACCGAGCGCCTGCTCGCGACCGGTCTGCGCGTCCGACGGCTCAATTTCCGCAACGCCGACCGGCTGCTCGCGACGATCGAGCTCGCCCATGTCCACCCCCGCTACGATTTCATGCTCACCCTGCTCCAGGCCGAGACCGAGCGGCTGCTCGAGCAGCGGCTCGCCGAAGCCGGCACCAGCGTCGAGTGGGGCAGCGAGTTCAAGGGCCTGGAGACGGACGCCGATCGGGTGCGGGCGCAGCTGATCGCGGGCGGCCGGGAGCAGACCGTCGAGGCGGACTGGCTGATCGGTGCCGACGGCGCCCACAGCACCGTCCGGCACGCGCTCGGCGCCGCCTTCGAGGGCGAGACCGATCCCTCCGAATGGTGGCTCGCGGACGTGCGCATGAGCTGGCCGTTCGGCGCGGCGGAGGTCGACGTGTTCGCCCGCCCGGGCGCGGTCCTGGCGGTGATCCCGATCGAGCTCGGCCGGTTCCGTCTGGTCTCCAACGGCCCCGATCCCCTGACCCTGCTGCCGCCCGGGGCGAGCGTCGAGGCGGAGACCTGGCGCTCGGCCTTCAAGATCAGCTACCGCCAGGTCGAGAGCTATCGGCACGGGCGGGTGTTCCTGGCCGGCGACGCCGCGCACGTGCATTCGCCGGTCGGCGCGCGCGGCATGAACCTCGGCATCGAGGACGGCACGATCCTCGCGCGCAAGATGATCGACGGCGGGCTCGAGACCTATTCGGCCGAGCGCCATCCGGTCGGCGCCCGGGTGATCCGCCAGACCCACGCGCTCACCCGCCTGGTCACGGTCCAAAGCCCCCTGGCGCGCTGGCTGCGCGACCAGCTGTTCGCCAGGGTGATCGGGCCGGCGGCGCCGCTCCAGCGCCTGCTCGCGCAGCGCGTGATGGGCCTCGCTTGACGGCGCCGCGAAAGGCTGGATCATGGCAGCCGGTGGCGAGGGACAGTGAGATGCGAAGGACTTGCTGGCGCGGGTCGGGCCCGGCGGGGCGCGGGCTGAGCGCGCTCGGCGCGGCGGCGCTCGTGCTGGCCCTGCTCTGGGCGGTGCCGGCGCCGGCGGCCGAGCCGATCGGCTCGGTCAGCGCGCTGGTCGGAGCGGCCGAGGTCACCGGCCAGGGCGAGACCCGGGCGCGGCCGCTCGCGGTCGGGACCAAGGTCTTCGAGGGCGACCGGATCCGGACCGCGGCCGACGCCAAGCTGCGCCTTCAGCTCGCGGACGAGTCGGTGATCACGCTCGGCGCCGCGACCGACCTCGACCTCAGCCGGTTCCAGTACGCCCCCGAGCAGGCCGAGCGCCATGCGCTGCTCGAGGTGCCGCGCGGCATCATCCGGGTGCTGGTCCAGCTGCTCGTGGCCCATTCCGTATTCGAGGTGGAGAGCAATACCGCGGTGGCCTCGGTCCGCGGCACCGAATGGATCGCCGAAGCCCAGGCGGACGCGACCGCGATCGTGGGGCTTGCCGGCCGGGTCGCGGTGCGCAGCGCCGATCCCGCCCGGGCGGGCGAGGTCGTGCTCCTGCCCCGGCGAGGGCACCACGGTCCCGGCCGGGGCGCCGCCGCAGGCGGTCAAGACCTGGGGGGCCGCGCGCAAGGACGCGTTCATCGCGAGGACGAGCCTCCCCTGATCCTGAAGCTGGTCCGGCGCGCGCGGCGCTCGCCGTTCGGGGCGGCGCTGCTCGCGACCGTCGCCGCCTGCCTTGCCTACCTGCCCGCGAGCCGCCTCGCCGTGGTCCACAGCCTCGAGGGCCAGCTCCTCGATCTCCGCTTCGAGCTGCGCCCGGCCGGGCCGCCCTCCGCGGCGATCGTCCTGATGCCGATCGACGATCGGAGCCTCGGGGAGATCGGCCGCTGGCCGTGGAGCCGGGGGATCATCGCCGAGATCGTGCGGCGCCTGGCCGCGGCCGGCGCCCGGACCATCGCGCTCGATCTGCTGCTGGCCGAGCCCGAGCAGCGGGACGTGCCGGCCGCCGCCCTCGAGACCCTGCGGGCCGAGCTGCGCGGCCGGGAGCGGAGCGGCGCGCCCGCGCCCCCGGCCGAGATCGACGCCCGGCTCGAGCAGCTGCTCGAGGGCGCGGACGGTGACCGCCAGCTCGCCGGCGAGCTCGAGCGCGCCGGCAACGTCATCCTGCCGTTCTCGTTCGGCGCCGGCTCCGGGCACGCCGGCGAGCCGCTGCCGCCGCCGGTCGCGGCCGCGGCGATCCGGATCGTCCGGCAGCCGCCGGGCCGGCCGCCGCCGTCGCCCGAGGCCGCGCCCGGCGTGCTGGCGCCGATCCCGATGCTCGCCGCGGCGGCCGCCGGGCTCGGCCAGGGCGACATCCCCCTGGACCCCGACGGGGCGGCGCGCTTCGAGCGGCCGGTGGTCGCGTTCGGCGATCAGTACCTGCCGTCGTTCGCGCTCGAAGCGGCGCGCCACTATCTCGGGATCGGCCGCGACCAGGTCCAGCTGCTGCTCGGCGAGGGCATTGCGCTCGGCGGCCATTTCCTGCCGACCGACGAGGCTCTGCTGATCCCGGTCAACTACCGGCGCCCGGGGACGTTCGAGACCATCCCGGTCTGGCGCCTGCTCGATGGCACCGTCGATGCCGCCGACCTCGCCGGCAAGCTGATCGTGATCGGCGGCAGTGCCGCCGGCGTCGGCGATCACTTCCGCTCGCCCTACGTCCCGGATCTGCCCGGCTTCGCGCGCCATGCGGCGATGATCGACGACATCCTGCGCCAGGACCTCCTGATCCGGCCGCGGCTTGCGCTGCCGCTCGGGCTTGCGACCGTGCTGCTGGGCGGGCTCGTGATCGGCGGCCTTGCGAGCCGCAGCGGCCCGATCGGCACGACCCTCGGATTTCTCGTGCTGGTCGGCGTGGTCGTGGGCGCCAATCTGTGGGCCTTCCTCGGCCATGGCCGCTGGCTCGACCTGCTGCTGCCGCTGGCCGGTCTGGCCGTGGTCTACGGCGTCACCCTCGGCTACCAGTACTTCGTCGGCGAGCGCCAGGAGCGGCGGCTGCGCGCGGCCTTCAAGCACTACCTCAGCCCGGCGCTGGTCGAGCAGGTGGCGCGCGACCCGGCCCTGCTCCGGCTGGGCGGCGAGCAGAAGGAGCTGACCGTGCTGTTCGCCGACCTGCGCGATTCGACCCGCCTCGCCGGCGCGCTGGCACCGGCGCGCTTCGCGGAGCTGCTCAACGAGGTGCTCGAGGTCCTGACCGGCGCCCTGTTCGACCAGGGCGGCATGCTCGACAAGTTCACAGGCGACGGCCTGGTCGCGGTGTTCGGGGCGCCGCTCGCCCAGCCCGACCACGCGCTCCGCGCCTGCCGCTCCGCGCTCGCGATGCAGGACCGGCTGCGGCCCCTGCAGGCCCGCTGGGCCCGCCCGGACCTGCCGCCGCTCGAGGTCGGGATCGGCATCAACAGCGGCCCGATGATCATCGGCAACATGGGCTCGAGCGACCGCTTCAACTACACCGTGATCGGCGACGAGGCCCATCTCGGCGCCCGCCTCGAGGCCGCCAACAAGGACTTCCGCACCCGGATCCTGATCAGCGAGGCGACCTGGCGGCTGGTCTCGGACCGGCTGGCGGCGCGCGAGCTGGACGTGGTGACGTTCCGCGGCATCGACCGCCCGATCGGCGTGTTCGAGCTGCTGGGCGCGCAACCGCTGCCGGCGCCCCGGGCCCGGCAGGCCGGGCTGTTCGCGGCCGCGCTCGCGGCCTACCGCGCGGCGACTGCGCGACTCGCGGCTACGCGGTTCGAGCAGCTGCTGGCGCTCGTGCCCGACGACCGGCCGAGCGAGATCTACCTCGAGCGCTGCCGGGCCCGCCTGGCACCGGCAGCCGCCGGCCTGGACGCCGGCGCCCGCTGATCCGGCCGGGTCATGCCCTCCGGCTCAGGCCGGGTACAGCCGCTCGACGGTGGTCGCGATCAGCACCGGGCCGCTGACGCTCGCCAGCAGACCCGCGCCCCAGCCCAAGCAGTGCATCGCGCTCATCGCGAGCGTGCCGACGGCGAAGGCGAGACCCCCGGCTGCCGCCAACTTCATCAGCCCCACGAGCCGCGGGCGCGGGGAGCGCGCGGGCCCGGCGATCGTACGACGGTGGGCGGGCAGGTCGGGGTACGGTTCAGCGCTCAACATTCGTTTCGGGCCCCCACCCTAAGACGAGACGCTGCCGGCCCGCACCGATTGCGCGCGTCCGGCGCGTCTTTATGGGCAGACTCTAAGACGCCGGTTGCGACGCGCCAGCCCTCCGCACGCGCGGTGGTTCGTCGAAGGATGAAATCTGATCGGACCTGTTGATTTTGGGCAACAGTGCCTGTCACCTGGATGTCACAGAGCATACCGCCCCCTCGGGATCGCGGGTCGGACGCCGGCCGCGTCGGCCGATCGGGTTCCGAGGCGCCGGCGACGCCGAGCGGTAATACCAGCGCCCCCTGTGAAGCAGCTAACAGATGCCCGGGATACGGGGTGCTATCCAGGAACCGCGGGATCGGGCTCCGCGAGGCCCGAATGCATGCCAGAGAGGGCTACCGAGATGACGAGGAACGTTGCGGTCGTGGCAGTCATGCTGGCCAGCCTTGTGCCGGTCGCCGGTGCGGCATCGGAGCTCAAGGCGATGCAGGGCGGCACCTACGTGCTCGGCGACCAGAGCGCGTCGGTCTATTTCACGGTCAGCGGCGACACCTTCGAGGTCGTCACGACCATCGGTCCAGCAGACGGCTCGGGCGGACCGATCCGCCTGATCGGCTACCTGCAGCCCGGCCAGAAGGAGGTCGTCTCCGCCGGCACCTATGGGGCGACCACCCCGCCACGGGAGCTGGTGCTGACCCGCGAGGGCGACGTGCTCACGGTCGCGCAGACGGCCGACAAGGTCGTGAGCCGGTAGTGCACAAGGCGCGCGGTGCCGGCCGGACCGACGCTCACTTTGGGCGCGCCGGCCGGCCGCGGCCGACCGTCCCCCTGGCCCGCGCCTGCAGATAGCTGTAGATGTCGGCGATGTAGGGCGCGACGTTGGGGTCGTCCGCAAAGCCGCGCATGACCGAGTTGCCGCGCGCGCGGCCGTTGTCCACGACCTCGGCGAACTGCTGGAACGGCAAAGGCCGCTCGATCAGGGACGGAGCGAACGTGCTGCCGACGCCATCCGAGCCATGGCAGTGGCTGCAGGTGGCGTTGTAGCGTCGATAGCCGCTCAGGATCGCCCGGTCGATGGGCGCCTGGTCGGGCGTTGCAGCCGCGCCGCCGGCGGCTTGCCCGGCGGCCGGCGGCGTGTCCCCGAGGGCGGCGGCCAGGAGCGTGAGGGCGAGCCAGCACCCCACGGGCCCACCGCCCGGTCCGCGGGCTCGGGCGAAGCTCCCGGGCCGGGCGCGCACCGCGGTCATCCTGAGCTACACCCAGCCGCCGTCGGCGACGTAGGTCTGGT
Source organism: uncultured Alphaproteobacteria bacterium (assembly GCA_963756905.1). Taxonomy (GTDB): domain Bacteria; phylum Pseudomonadota; class Alphaproteobacteria; order Geminicoccales; family Geminicoccaceae; genus DATAOG01. Next base: position 78,022 of record CAVWPO010000027.1, on the reverse strand, counting down.
TGGTCATGGCGCCCGAGTTGTCGGCCGCGAGGAACAGGACGATCCGCGCCATGTCGTCCGGGTAGAGCTTGCGCTTCAGGCACTGGCGCTTCATCAGCTCTTCTTCGCCCTCAGGCGTCAGCCAGAGGGTGACCTGGCGCTCGGTCATGATCCAGCCGGGGGCGATCGAGTTGACCCGGATGTTGTCGGGGCCGAAGTCGCGCGCGAGGCCGCGGGTCAGGCCCGCGACCGCGGCCTTGGCCGCGGTGTAGCCCGGCATGCCGCCCTGGCCGACCATCCAGCTGACCGAGCCGAAGTTGACGATCGAGCCGCCGCCCGCGGCCTTCATCATCGGATGGACCGCCTGGGCCGCGAAGAACTGATGCTTGAGGTTGACCGCGAGCCGGTCGTCCCAGTACTCGGGCGTGACGGTGTCAAACTTATGCCGCTCGTCGTGGGCGGCGTTGTTGACCAGCACGGTGATCGGCCCGTTGGCGGCCGCGATCCCGGCGATCGCGCGCCGCAGCGCCTCGATGTCCCGGAGGTCGCATTCGACGAACAGGGGCTTGGGGTCGCCCTTGGCGGCGATCTCTTCGACCAGCTTCCGGCTCGGCTCGGCCGCGATGTCGACGAAGCCCACCTTGGAGCCCTGGGCCGCGAAGTGGCGGACCAGGGATGCGCCGATCCCCGAGCCGCCACCGGTGATCAGCACGGAGCGGCGATTGAGGCTCGGGTAGATGGCGTAGGTACCGGTGTCGCTCATTGCGGCCCTCCCTTTCCTTGCCCAGGGGCTTCGCCTGGAGCGCTCAATCGGCGCTCCCGGCATTCAGCGCGTCCCGTCGCCCGCGCCAGGCGCGCAGGCCCCAGCCGACGATCACCCAGGCCCAGATGACGAGCGTGATCGCCCCGAGCACGGCCGCGATCGGGCGCTCGAAGAAGCCGAGCAGGGTGCCGTTCGACTTGATCATCGTGGTCATGAAGTTTTCCTCGACCAGCGGCCCCAGCACGATGCCGAGGATCGTCGGCGCGATCGGGAAGCCGTTGTCCTCCATGACGAAGGCGAGCAGGCCCAGGACCAGGATGATGCCGACCCCGAACACCGTGTTGTTGATCGCGAAGGCGCCGACGATGCAGAAGATCAGGATCACCGGCATCAGGATGTCGCGCGGCACGTGCAGGATCTGGCGCGACAGCCGGATCGCGGCATAGCCGAGCGGGATCATCAGGATGTTGGCGACGAAGAACACGATGAACACGGCGTACAGCAGCTGGGGCGCGTGCAACAGGATGGTCGGGCCCGGGTTCATGTTCTTCATGTAGAGGACGCCGATCACGATCGCGGTGATCGAATCGCCGGGGATGCCGAACACCATCGCCGGGACCCAGGCGCCGCCCAGCGCCGCGTTGTTGGCGGCGCCGGCATCGACCAGCCCCTCGACGTGGCCATGGCCGAACCGCTCGGGCTCCTTCGAGAACCGCTTGGCGACCGCATAGGAGATCCAGGCCGCGATGTCGGCGCCGGCGCCCGGCAGGATGCCGACGATCACGCCGATCACGTTGCCGCGCATGATGTTGAATTTGTAGCGCCAGAGCACGCGGCCGAGGCCGCGGAAGATGTGCACGAGCGCCTGACGGGGCACCTCGAGCGGCGGTTGGGTCGCGGTGGCGTAGCGCAGGATCTCGCTGACCGCGAACATGCCGATCATCGCCGGGATGAAGCTGACCCCGCCCAACAGCTCGACGCTGCCGAAGGTGAAGCGCGGGTAGCCCGCGGTGACGTCGATGCCGATCGAGGCGATGAACAGGCCGATCAGCAGCGCGACCACGCCCTTGACCGGCGCGTCGGTGGCGACGAACACCGCGCAGCTGAGGCCGAAGCACGCCAGCCAGAAGTACTCGGGCGAGCTGAAGTTGAGCGCGAACTCGGCCAGCGCCGGCGCCGAGAAGGCGAGCACGGCGGTGCCGAACAGGCCGCCGATCGCCGAGGTCGTGAGGCACACCCCGAGCGCCAGCTCGGCCTGCCCGGCGCGGGTCATCCGGTAGGCGTCCTCGACGTAGGCGGCCGAGGCCGGCGTGCCGGGGATGCGCAGCAGGGTCCCCGAGATGTCGCCGGCGAAGATCGCCATCGCCGAGGCGGTGACGATCGCGCCGATCGCCGGCACCGGGTCCATGAAGAAGGTGATCGGCACCAGGAGCGCGGTCGCCATGGTCGCGGTCAGGCCGGGCAGCGCCCCGACCACGAGGCCGAACACCGCGGCGAGGGTGAGCACGAGCAGGACGTAGGGGTCGAAGACCAGGCCGAGCGCGGTCTCGAAGGGCGACATGGGCTCACGCCAGCGACGATTGAGATGACATCCGGAGCTCAGTAGATGATCGGCTCGAGCAGGCCGAGCGGCAGCGGCACCAGCAAAAGCTTGGTGAACGCGTAGTCGACCACGAGCGTGACCGCGAGCGCGATCAAGAGCGACGAGACCGGCCGGCCGCGGAACAGGACCAGCCAGCCGAACGTCAGCAGGAGCGCGGTCGGGATGAAGCCCAGCCAGTCGGAGCCGAGGATGTAGAACACCAGGCCGCCGACGATCGCCGCGAAGCGGACCACGTGCCAGGGCGAGCGCAGCCAGGGCGCGCCGCCGAACAGCGGCACCGACGACAGCTGGCGCAGCCCGCTCACGGTCAGGATCAGCCCGGTGCCGATGAGGCCGGCGCCGATCAGCACCGGGAACAGCGCCGGGCCGTAGTCCTGCCCCGGCATCGCCGGGAACGTGCGCGTGTGCCAGATCATCGCGCCGGCGAACAGCAGCAGCACGACCCCGATCACGGCGTCGTTGACCCGCAAGGGGCGCGCCCTCCCGTCGATTCGTCGGTGCGTCGGTGGCCGGCGCTACTTGGCGATGCCGACCGCCTTCATGACCCTGCCCAGCGAGGCGTCGCTCTCGGCCATCCACTGCTCGAAGCCCGCGGGATCGCGCCAGACCAGGCCGAACCCGCGCTTGGCCATGAAATCCTTGAATTCCTGGCCGTCCCAGATCTGCTTGAGCACCGGCACGAGCTTCTGCGAGACCTCCTCGGGCATGCCCTTGGGGCCGGCGAGCCCGCGCCAGGCCGCGACCTTCCAGTCGAGGCCGGTCGCCTCCTTGAGGGTCGGCACGTTGGGGAATGCCGGGTTGCGCTGGTCGCTCATCACCGCCAGGCTCCTGACCCGGCCGGCCTCGAGCAGCGCCTGCGCCTCCGGCACCGAGCAGGGCACGATGTCGACGCCGCCCGCGACCAGGTCCTGCAGGCCCGGTGCGGCGCCCTGGCTCGGGACCCAGGGCGCGGCGTCGGGCGCGATGCCGGCCGCCTGCAGCATGCCGGCCAGCGCCAGATGCCAGATGCCGCCCTGGCCGGTGCCCGAGGCCTTGTACTCGCGGGGGTTGGCTTTGACCGCGTCGAGCAGGTCCTTGGCGGTCTGCCACTTGGAGTTGGCGCGCACCTGGAGGCCGGCCGGGTCGGCATTGTACAGCACCAGAGGCGTGTAGTCCTTGTAGCTCAGCTCGGTCAGGCCCTGCCAGTGCATCATGCCGATCTCGACCGTGACCACGCCCAGCGTATAGCCGTCGGGCGCCGCGGTCGCGATCGCCGAGTGCCCGATCACGCCCGAGCCGCCGGTGCGGTTGACCACGTTGACCGGGACGCCGAGCTTCTGCTCCATCAGGCTCGCGAGAATCCGGCCGGTGGCGTCGGTGCCGCCGCCGGCACCCCAGGGCACGATCAGGGTGATCGGGCGATCGGGGTAGGCGGCCTCGGCCGGAACGCCGGTCGCAAGCGCGAGCGCGACGCCGGCCAGACCGGCGAGCTTGGCGAACGATCCCATGGGCTTGATCCCTCCCTGAGTTGGGCCGGGCGGCGCTCGGCCGCGCAGGCTGCGAATTGACGTCGCGGTTTCATCCGGCGTCCCGGTCGGCCGGCTCAGAGGCGACTGTAGTGGACTCCCGGCCGCTTGGCAAAGGCACGCCCGGCCCGCCGCCGCCGGATTTCCCAGCCCTGCCGGGAACAATACTGGGAGTATTCACGATAATTATCCGCATAGATAATCTGGTTGAAGTTCGCAAGGTGGGTTGGTAATCTTCAATGCGTAATAGGGACCGTGCGGTTCCTGTTTCACTGCGCGATGGATTGCGCTAAACCAAATTCGTGAGCGCAGAGCGGGCAGCGGAACGCAGGATGCCAGCCGGACTCCGTCGGTCGCGCTCGGGCGTGCCGGGGTTGCGGGACCGGCGGCCGACCCGACCCGGATCGCGACGGGGCGACCTGACGGTACGGCAACCTAGATGTGCAGGCGTGGCAACCTAGATGTTAAGGAGGGGCCGATCGATGGGGCCCATCACTTCCCGGCATGAGATTTGCGTCGATCGGCAGCTTGGAAGGACGTCCTTAACGCAATGCTCAGACATTCAGCTCTAGTGTGCCGTCGACGATCCCTTGGGTGGACCCCGTCCGTGTTGGTTCGCGTTCCGGTAGCAGGGGGCCCAGGTCTGCCGGCGGCCGGCCGAGGGCGGGGTGCGGCGACGCGACCAGCGAGGACCTAGGCAGCGAGGTGGAGTGCATGGCCAAGCAGACGATCGATTTTGCCAAGCTCATCCAGGATGATCGGGAAACTCGCCAGCAGCAGCACTGGCATGGCACGTTCATCGAATATCTGGAGCGGGTCAAGTCCGAGCCGGCGCTGGTGAATCTGGCGCACCGCCGCCTGTTCGACATGATCGATTCGGCCGGCGTGACGGAGATCAACCCGGAGAACGACCCGCGCACCCAGCGGCTGTTCGGCGACGAGCGGATCAAGGTCTACAGCTTTTTCAAGGACGAGTTCTTCGGCATGGAGCGCACGCTCGACAAGATCGTGCGCTACTTCCATTCCGCGGCGATGGGCGGCGAGGAGAGCCGGCAGGTGCTCTACCTGATGGGCCCGGTCGGCTCCGGCAAGAGCTCGCTGGTCGAGCGCCTCAAGCGCGGCCTCGAGGAGCTGGCGCCGATCTACGTGATCGACGGCTGCCCGATCCACGAGCAGCCCCTGCACCTGATCCCGCGTCATTTGCGGCCGGCGTTCGAGGAGATGCTGGGGGTCAAGATCGAGGGCGACCTGTGCCCGGTCTGCCGCTATCGCCTGATGGACGAGTTCGGCGGCCGCTACGAGGAGGTGCCGGTCCGCACCGTCAACTTCTCCAAGCGCGGCCGGCGCGGCATCGGCGTGGTGCCGCCGGTCGATCCCAACAATCAGGACACCTCGGTGCTGATCGGCTCGGAGGACATCTCCAAGCTCGACCGCTTCTCCGAGGGCGATCCGCGCGTGCTCGAGCTCAACGGCGCCTTCAACGTCGGCAACCGCGGCCTCGTCGAGTTCATCGAGGTGTTCAAGAACGAGACCGAATACCTGCACACGATGATCACCGCGACCCAGGAGAAGTTCGTCCCGGCGCCAGGTCGCCACGGCACGATCTACGTCGACACCTGCATCGTCGCCCATTCCAACGAGGCCGAGTGGCAGAAGTTCAAGGCCGACCACACCAACGAGGCGATCCTCGACCGGATCGTGGTGGTCAAGGCGCCCTACAACCTCAGGTTGTCGGAAGAGGTCAAGATCTACCAGAAGTTCCTGGCGCGCTCGAAGTTCGACGCCTGCATCTCGCCGCACACCCTCGAGATCGCCTCGATGTTCGCGGTCCTGACCCGGCTCGAGCCGACCGCGAAATGCGACCTGATGACCAAGCTCCGGCTGTACAACGGCGAGGAGGTGGTCGAGAAGGGGCGGACCAAGAAGCTGTCGGCGCGCGAGCTGCACGAGGACGCCAAGCGCGAGGGCATGTTCGGGATCTCGACCCGGTTCATCATGAAGGCGCTCGACACCGCGCTCAGCCAGAACCCGAAGTCGATCCACCCGATCAGCGTCCGCGAGGCCCTGATCAACATGGTCAAGGAGGCCGACCTCGCCGAGGACGTCAAGAAGCAGTACCTCGAGCACCTCCAGGACACCCTGCACAAGGGCTATCTGGAGCTGCTCGAGAAGGACATCACCAAGGCGTTCATCTACTCCTACCGGGAGCAGGCGGAGACGCTGTTCCAGAACTACCTGGATCACGCCGAGGCCTACGTCACCAAGTCGAAGGTGCGCGACCACAACACCCGCGACGAGCTGCAGCCGGACGAGGCGTTCCTCAAGTCGATCGAGGAGCAGATCGCGATCATCGGCTCGGCCGCGGACGGCTTCCGCCAGGAGGTGATCGCCTATCTGTGGGCGTCGTCGCGGCGCGGCGAGAAGATCGCCTACACCGCCTACGAGCCGCTCAAGGAGGCGATCGAGCGCAAGCTGATGAACTCGGTGCGCGAGCTGTCGCGGATCATCACCAAGGCCCGCACGCGCGACGAGGAGCAGCAGCAGAAGTACGACACCATGGTCCAGAACCTGATCGAGGGAGGCTACTGCGCCGACAGCATCGACGTGATCCTGAAGTACGCCGCCAATCACCTCTGGCGTGATTGAGCAAGGGCGGCCGATCCGTCGCCAGCTGACCGGCCAGGCACCGAACGGATGGCAATCTTCCGACCCTACTCGTCCTCGGACGCGCTCCGCTCCGACCGCAGCGCCGGCGACCGCCAGCGCCATCGCGAGAAGCTGCGCGAGGCGATCCGCGACAACATCGCCGACATCATCTCGGAGGAGTCGATCATCGGCCGGGCCCGGGACCGGATCATCAAGGTCCCGATCCGCGGCATCCGGGAATACCGCTTCGTGTTCGGCGACAACCAGGCGCAGGTCGGCTCCGGCGACGGCGAGACCGAGCCCGGCCAGGTGGTCGGCAAGGCGCCCAAGGACGGCGAAGGCGCCGGCCGCGCCGGCGACCAGCCCGGCATCGACTACTACGAGACCGACGTCACCCTGGACGAGCTGATCGAGATCATGTTCGAGGATCTCGAATTGCCCGACATGGAGCGCAAGATCCTGCGCGAGGTGATGTCCGACCGGATCGCCAAGCGCAAGGGCTACCGGCGCGCCGGCGTGCGCGTCCATCTCGATCGGAGGCGGACCGCCAAGGCGCGCATCCGGCGCAAGATCGCGACCACCCGGAGCGGCGCGGCCCCGGCCCCGGTCGCGCCGCCGCACGCGGCGCTCGGCGACGACGCCGGCGAGGAGCGCTTCCCGTTCCGGCGCGAGGATCTCACCTACAAGCGCCTGGTCGAGGACACCCGCGAAGAGTCCAACGCCGTCGTGCTGTGCATCATGGACACCTCCGGCTCCATGGACAGCATGAAAAAGTACCTGGCGCGCAGCTTCTTCTTCCTCCTCTATCAGTTCGTCGGCACCAAATATCAGAACGTCGAGCTGGTGTTCATCGGTCATCACACCCAGGCGCGCGAGGTCACCGAGGACGAGTTCTTCCACAAGGGGGAGTCCGGCGGCACCCTGATCTCTTCGGGCTACAACAAGGCGCTGGAGATCATCCACGACCGCTACCATCCGACCTTGTGGAACGTGTACGCATTCCACTGCTCGGACGGGGACAACTTCGATTCCGACAACGCGGCCGCGCTCAAGGCGGCCAAGGAGCTCTGCGACATCTGCAACCTGTTCGGCTATGGCGAGATCAAGCCGCTCGGCTCGCACTATTACGAGAGCTCGATGCTCGACATGTTCCGCCGGCTCGAGGCCGACAACTTCCAGTCGGTGCTGATCGAGCGCAAGGAGGACATCTGGCCGAGCTTCAAGGCGTTCCTGTCGCGGGATCGGGCCAAGGCGACCGCCTGAGGCCGCCCCGGCGGCCGACGCGCGGGTCGGCAGGCCTCACGAGAGCAGGCGAGAGGTAGCATGGCGACGGCGAACTGGGGTCTCGAGGACCTCATCTACTGGGACGACGCGATCCGCGAGCGGGTGGCGGAATTCGGCCTCGACTGCTACACGCAGGAGTTCGAGGTCTGCGATCACAATCAGATGCTGGCCTTCATGGCCTATCACGGCATGCCGGCCCACTATCCGCATTGGAGCTTCGGCAAGACCTACGAGAAGACCAAGACCATGTACGACCACGGGGTCAGTGGTCTGCCGTACGAGATGGTGATCAACTCCGACCCTTGCCTGGCCTATCTGATGCGCGACAACTCGCTCTGCCTGCAGATCCTGACGGTTGCGCATGTGTACGGGCATAACGACTTCTTCAAGAACAATTTCACTTTCGCGAACACGACCCGGGCCGAGCAGACGCTGTCGCAGTTCAAGACGCGCGCGGACCGGGTGCGCGACTACGAGGAAGACCCCTCGATCGGCCTCGAGCGGGTCGAGGCGCTGATCGACGCCGCCCACGCCCTGTCGATGAACAGCCGCCGCAATCCGGGGATCCGCAAGCTCAGACCCGAGGAGCAGCGCCAGCGCCTGATCGAGGCGGCCGAGCCGCCCCACGACCCGTTCGCCCGCCTGCATCGCCGGCCGGACTACGTCGAGCCCGATCTGCGCCAGGTGCCGCTCGAGCCCGAAGAGGACATTCTGCTGTTCATCCGCGACCACAACCGCCATCTCCAGGCGTGGGAGCAGGATGTCCTGACCATCATTCACGACGAGGCTCAGTACTTTCTGCCCCAGATCGAGACCAAGATCATGAACGAGGGCTGGGCCAGCTACTGGCACCACAAGATCATGAACAGCCTCGATCTGCCCCAGGAGATCTACCTGGAGTTCCTGGTCCGGCACAATCAGGTGATCTGCCCGCATCCGGGCAGCATCAATCCCTATCACGTCGGCTTCAAGATCTGGCAGGACATCGAGCGCCGCTTCGACCAGCCGACCAAGGCCGAGCTCGAGGCCTACGGCCCGCCCGGCAAATCCGGGCGCGAGAAGATCTTCGAGGTCCGCGAGACCGATCGCGACGCGTCGTTCCTGCGCCGGTTCCTGACCGAGGAGCTGATGCGCGAGCTCGATCTGTTCGAGTTCGAGCCGCGCGGCGACAACCTGGTGGTCACCAAGGTCTCCGACCAGGACAACTGGCGCGAGGTCAAGGACACCCTGATCAGGACGGTCGGCATGAACGCCCAGCCGATGATCAAGATCCACGACGCCGACTACGGCAACAACCGGGCGCTCTATCTCAAGCACGACTACGACGGCCGCGATCTGCACATCGGCTACGCGGAGAAGACGCTGGGCTACCTGCATCAGCTGTGGGGGCACCGGGTGCTGCTGGAGACTCTGATGAAGGGCAAGAAGACCCTCTTGTCCTACGGCGAGCATGGCTTCGACGCCAAGCTGATGCGCTGACCCGTCTCTCTCCGTCACCGATCGGCGCATCGTGGCGGCGGTCGGGCCGCGACCCTCGGCCGCGGTTGCCGGCCGCCCCTGCGGCATCCCGTTGCCATCGGCCCTTCGGGGCACAAACTGAAAGCCGGGCGCCGAATGGAAGCGCCGGTCACGCGTTCTGGCTACCGTGAGCTGCTGCTCTCGAAGCTGACGCAATCGGCCGCGACCATCGTCGTCCTCTCGTCGCCCGTGTTCCTGCTCGTGGCACTCGCAAGGCGCGGCCGGGCGCGCCTGGCAGCGCACACCCCGAGTTCGACCTCCGGCTTGACCGGCACGGGCGTCTGCCGCCGGCAGCTCAGCGCAGGATCTGGAGCTGCTCGGGATGGGACAGCTCGATCAGCGGGCCGCCCGCGTCGAGCACGAAGCCGCGCACCTCGATCCGCCGGCCGGCGAGCGCCAGCACATCGAGCCCGGATCGCTCGAAGCGGTCGTCCAGCTCGGCGCGTCGCAGACGCAGGGTGAAGTCGGAGCGCCAGTCGCGGCCGAAGTTGAGATAGACATAGTCCCCGCTCGGCGCGACCCGCAGCACCCGGCCCTGGACGATCTGGAAGCTGCCGATCGCCTCGGCGAGCCGCTCGGCGCTCCGCGGCGCGAAAGCGGGATCGGCCCAGAGGCCGCGCCGCTCGGCCCGCGCCGCGCGTTCCAGCGCCAGCATCTCGGCGGCGCGCATGATCTCGCCCGGCCGGGTCTCGACCTCGGCGAGCCCCTGCTGGAGCAGGGCGCCTTGCAGCCATGTGCCGTCGGCGCGCAGGACCTGCGCGACCAGATCGCCGTAGCGATCGACCGCCGCCGCCGACGTGGCGAGCCGGACCGCCCGCCCGGCCAGCAGCCCGGCGAGCGTCGCCCGCGCCTGCTCGGCGAGCTGCCCGCCGGCGGGGCCCGCGGGCAGGCGGATGCCGGCGAGGCGGACCGTGCGGCCATCGGCCAGCTCCAGCCGGTCGCCGGCCGGTACCCCGGCGAGGGCGAGCGGCGCGCTCCATTCGAGCTCTTCGGCCCCGGCGCCGCGCGCGCCGAGGAGGAAGCCAAGGATCAGGGCCAACCGGATCGCCGCACGCATCGGTATATCTGCTCCGCTGCCGGACCCATTCAGAGTAGCATGACCTACGCCTGCACCCTCGATGTGGCAATCGCGGGCGGGTGGCGAGATGGAGACGAGCTTGCCGCGAAAGCAAGCCTGGCGTGGCCTCTATGTCGCGTGGGCGACGCCGTTCGGCGTCGCCCGACGCGCCGCATCGAGCCCTGCTCTTCGCGCGGGCCGAGGAGCTGCTGGCCCAAGATTGCGACGGAATCGCGCTCTGTTCGGGGCCACGGGCGAAGGGCCCGCCCTGCCGGTCGCGACCCGGCGTGCGGGCCTTGGGGCCCCGCTCGGCGCGGGCGTTCCCGCCTCTCTGGTGATCATCGTCAACATGATGATCGGCCTGATCACGCCGCCCTATGGCGAGCTCCTGTTCGTGATCGGCGGCGTCCGGCATCAAGCTGCAGGCCATGGTCCGCGAGATCTGGCCGTTCCTGCGCGTGCTGATCCTGGCCTTGCTGCCGATGGTGCTGCTGGTGCCCGGGATCGCGCTGTGGCCGCCCCGCCGGTTCGGCTGTCGTTGATCGCGCGGCGGCCCGCATGAGACCGCGGCTGCCGCCGGCAGCTCTGATCGGGCTCGCCTGCGTCATCGAGGTTCTGAGCATGGCCCCGCTCTCGACCTTTCCCTCGCTGATCCCGACCTTCCGCGCCACCTGGGGGATCAGCAACACCGAGGCGGGCTGGATCAGCGGCGTGTTCTTCGGAGGCATGCTCGGCGCGGTCGCGATCGGCACGGCGTTGACCGACCGGATCGACGCGCGGCGCGTGTTCGCGAGCGGCCTCGCGATCGGCGGCCTGGGCGCCCTCGGCTTCGCCGGCACGGCCGCGGGCGTCTGGTCGGCGGGCTTCTGGCGCCTGCTTCAGGGGGTCGGCTTCGGCGCCACCTACATGCCGGGCCTGAAGCTCCTGACCGATCTCCTGCCGGCGCAAAGCGCGAGCCGCGCCACCTCGTTCTACACCGCGACCTACTATCTGGGCGCCGGCCTGTCCTATCTGCTCGCGGTCGACCTCGAGGCGGCGCTCGGCTGGCGCTGGACCTACGCCCTGGTCGCGGCGGGGCCGCTCGCCGGCCTGGCGCTGGCACTCCTCCTGATCCCGACCCCGCCCAGGCACGGGGCCCGGCTCAAGACCCGCCTGCTCGACTTCCGCCCGGCCCTGGCCAGTCGAAGGGTGCTGGGCTTCGCCCTGATCTACGGCCTGCACAATCTCGAAGTGTTCGCGTTCAGCAGCTGGCTGGTGCCCTTCCTGGTGTTCAGCCGCTCGCTGCAGGACCCGACCGTGCCCGGGCCCGACTGGGGCCTCGGCGCGATCGCGGCGCTCGCCTCGGTCGTTGGCCTGCCGGCCAGCATCGCGGGCAACGAGATCGCGGAGCGCATCGGCCGCCAGCGCGTGATCATCGGGGTGATGACCGGCTCGGCGATCCTCGGCGTCGCCCTCGGCGCGCTCGCGACCACCGCCTACGCCCTGGTCGTCGCCCTGACCTTCGCTTACAGCGCCGCGATCGCGGCCGATTCCGCGACCACCACCGCCGGCATCATCCAGGTGGCCGAGCCCCATTCCAAGGGCACCACGATGTCGCTCTACGCGATCATCGGCTTCACCGGCGCCTTCGTCGGGCCGGTGATCTTCGGGACGGCGCTCGATCTCGCGGGCGGCGATCAGATGGCGCATGCCTGGCTCGCCGCCTTCGGGGCGATCGCGCTGATGGTCCTGCTCGGGCCCCTGATCGTGCGCTCCCTGATCGGCAGCGGGCAGATCGGCAGCGGGCAGATCGGGCGCTGAGGCCGCCCGCGCCCCGGGGGTCGGCTCAGTTGTTCGCGGCCGATGCCGCCTGGCCGATGCGCACGGGTTGCGGGCGCTCGGGGCTGTCGGCCGCCTGCGCCTCGACCGGCGCCGGCCCCTTCAGGGCCTCGAGCAGACCGCGCGCGCGCGCTTGCGCCTGGTAGGCGCGGATCGCGCGCAGCGTGCGCAGCCCGAGCTGGCCGTCGATCGGGCCGGGGTCGAAGCCCCGCAGGTTCAAGAGCCGCTGCGCATCGGCCACCAGGTTCACATAGGAGGGGGTCTCCTCGAGATCCGGGCTGTCGGCGATCCCGGCCTCCTCGGCTGGCACGGCCGCCGCCTGGCTTGCGGGTTCGGCCAGCGCGGGTCCGGCCAGCGCGCCGCCGAGGGCGACCACCCCCGCGACCGCGACCAGCGAGCCGAGCGCTTTGACCATGGAGATCCTCCAGCGTCTTCGAAACCGTCAGGTGATCGTCAACCATACGCGCCAACCGGAGGTCCGCAAACCGAGGCGCTGCGATTGCCCTGGTCAGCCGGCGGATTAGTTGACAGGCTGGTGCCGGAAAGCCACGGATGGGCGCGCGGCCAACCAGAGCAGCGGAGGAGCATCGATGCAGCCGGAGCAGGGTCGTCGACCAGCGAAGCTGGACAAGCCGGGTCGGGGACGGATCTACGACAGCGTCGCCGAGACCATCGGCAACACGCCGCTGGTCCGCATCCCGCGCCTCGCGAAGGCGCACGGCGCGCGCGCCGACGTGACGCTCAAGCTCGAATTCTTCAACCCGATCGGCAGCGTCAAGGACCGGATCGGGGTCAGCATGATCGAGGCGATGGAAAAAGAGGGCAAGCTCGGCGAGGGCGCGGTCCTGGTCGAGCCGACCTCGGGCAATACCGGCATAGCACTCGCCTTCGTGTGCGCCGCGCGCGGCTACCGGCTGATCCTGACCATGCCCGAATCGATGTCGATCGAGCGCCGCAAGATGCTGGCCTACCTCGGCGCCGAGATCGTGCTGACGCCGCGCGAGCTGGGCATGAAGGGCGCGCTCGCCAAGGCCGACGAGCTGCTCGCCACGATTCCCGGCGCGGTCATGCCGAGCCAGTTCACCAATCCCGCCAACCCCGAGATCCACCGCCGGACCACGGCCGAGGAGATCTGGGCCGACACCGGCGGCCTGGTCGACTGCATCGTCTCCGGCGTCGGCACCGGCGGCACGCTGACCGGCTGCGGTCAGGTCCTGAAGCCGAGGCGGCCGGGCCTGCGCATGGTCGCGGTCGAGCCCGAGGCGAGCCCGGTGCTCTCGGGCGGCCAGCCCGGGCCGCACATGATCCAGGGCATCGGCGCGGGCTTCATCCCGAAGGTCCTCGATGTCAGCCAGATCGACGAGATCGTCAAGGTTGGCAACGACCAGGCGTTCGCGTTCGCCCGCGAGCTCGCCCGCCTCGAGGGCATCCCCGCCGGGATCTCCTCGGGCGCCGCGCTGGCGGCCGGCCTCGAGGTCGCCGGCCGGCCCGAGATGGCCGGCAAGCTGATGGTGGTGATCATCCCCTCGTTCGCCGAGCGCTACATCACCACCGCGCTGTTCGAGGGGCTATGAGGGCGACTTCATCACCTCGGCGAGCGCCGCGGAGAAGCCGAGCAGCGAGATCGGGATGTCGACCTCCTGCCCTTTGCCCTGGCGATCATAGACGTAGAAGATGATGGTGCCCTTGGTTCCGGACTTCAGCTGGGCCAGGAGGTCGGGCTTGAGCACGATCTCGACGCGGCAGCCCTCTTTCTCGCACATCTTCAGCTCGAGGCGCTGTCGATCGCCGTCGTCGATCTTGAGGAACACGCCGGGCGGCAGGGCGATCCCGAGCGGCATCAGGATCAGCATGCCCGGCGACTCGATGTTGGGCACCCGGCCGACGATGACCAGCACCACGCGGGTGTTCTTCTGGTTGACGATGTCCTGGTGCATCTCGCAGGCTTCCGGCTTGCCCTCGGCGAGGACCTTGCAGTGCAGGATCCAGTCCTGGAACTGCTTACCGTCCTGGCTCTGCGGGTTCGGGGCGGCGGTCTTGGGCGCCGGGGTGGTGCTCTGCGGCGCCTGGCCGCCCGGCGCCTGGCTCGGGGCGGTCTGGCTGGGGGCGGCCTGGCTCGCCTGCGCGTAGGCCGATGTCGGAGCGTTCAGACTGAGCAGGGCGGCAAGCAGCCAGGGCGCGAACGCTGCGCCAGGCAAACGCGAACGTCGTCGGTAGGCCAGATCCACGGCAGATACTCCACTCGGCCAGCTATCGGTCGGGCGCGCCGCCCGGCTGGACTCACTGAACTCACAAAGATGCAGGTTGGGCCAACAGATGCAACCGGTGCAAGCCCCTTAGCGCTGCTCCCGCCGGTCCTCCCGGATCATGTCCGCCGCCTTCTCGGCGATCATGATCACCGGGGCATTGGTGTTGCCCGAGGTGATGGTCGGCATGATCGAGGCGTCGACTACCCGCAGCCCGCAAGGCCGCGTAGGCGCAGCCGGTCGTCGACCACGGCGCCGGGATCCGGCCCCATCCGGCAGGTCCCGACCGGATGGAAGATGGTCGTGCCGATCGCGCTCGCCGCCTGCGCGAGCTCCCGATCGCTCTGAAATTCGACGCCCGGTTTGAGCTCGTCCGGCTGGAACCGGGCGAGCGCGGGCGCGGCGCAGATCCGCCGGGTCAGGCGGATCGCTGCCGCGGCGACCATCCGATCGGCTTCGGTCGCGAGGTAGTTCGGCCGGATCGCGGGCGGCACGCCGGGATCCCGACTCTTGATCCGGACCTCGCCGCGGCTCTCCGGGCGGAGGTTGCAGACCGAGGCGGTGAACGCCGGGAAAGCGTGCAGCGGCTCGCCGAACTTGTCCAGCGAGAGCGGCTGGATGTGATACTGGAGGTTTGGCGTCGCGCGCGCCGGATCGGAGCGCGCGAAGGCGCCGAGCTGCGAGGGCGCCATGGTCAGCGGCCCGCGCCGGAACAGGAAGTACTCCACGCCCATCCAGCCGCGCGCGAGCAGGCGGCTCGCCTGCTCGTTCAGCGTGCGCGTGCCCGTCACCTTGTAGATCAGGCGCAGCTGCAGGTGGTCCTGGAGGTTGGCGCCCACGCCCTCCAGGGCATGGAGCGGCTCGACGCCAGCCGCCTGCAGGGGCCCGGCCGGGCCGACCCCGGAGAGCTGGAGAAGATGCGGCGAGCCGATCGCGCCGGCGGCGAGGATCAGCTCGCCCTTGACCGAGGCGTAGGCCTCGCTGCCGTCCCGGCGGAAATGGAGGCCCGCGGCGCGGCGGCCCTCGAACGCGATCCGGGTCGCCTCGGCGCGGGTCAAGACCTCGAGGTTCGCGCGCGCGCGCGCCGGCCTCAAGAACGCCTTGGCCGTGCTCCAGCGCACGCCGCGCTTCTGGTTGACCTGGAAATAGCCGCAGCCCTCGTTGTTGCCCCGGTTGAAGTCGTCGGTCCGCGGAATGCCGACCTCGGCCGCCGCGTCCCGGAACGCCTCCAGGATCTCCCAGCTGAGCCGCATCTCCTCGACCCGCCACTCGCCGCCGGCGCCATGCATCTCGTCCGGCCCATGGACGTAGTCCTCGGACCTCTTGAAGTAGGGCAGCACGTCGTCCCAGCCCCAGGCGCGGTTGCCGAGCTGGCGCCACTGGTCGTAGTCGGCGGCCTGGCCGCGCATGTAGATCATGCCGTTGATCGAGGAGCAGCCGCCCAAAACCTTGCCGCGCGGGTAGTTGAGCGCGCGCCCGCCGAGGCCGGCCTCCGCCTCGGTCTTGAAGCACCAGTCGGTGCGCGGGTTGTTCTGGGTGTAGAGATAGCCGACCGGGATGTGGATCCAGGGATAGCTGTCCTTGCCGCCCGCCTCGAGCAGCAGGACCGAGACCGCGGGGTCGGCCGACAGCCGGTTGGCGAGCACGCAGCCGGCCGTGCCGGCGCCGACGATCACGTAGTCGAAGCTGCCGAGGCTTGGTGCCGATCCGCCCACCCGTCGCCGACCTCAAGGTTCGTTGCCTGACCCACAATAGCAAGCAGCCGGGCCGCCGGTCACGCCATAACCGGCCAGCTGCTCGAAGCCGGCGTTCGAACGGCGCATGGTCGGAGGTCTCGACGGGCGGGTCGGCCCGCCTGGTCGATCGATTCACCCTACACGCTCGCGGGCCGTGCAGATTTGCAACTTTACTTTGCCCCGCTTTTGGTCCGATGATTGCTTTGAAGGGGGCGGGACAGTGATCCCGGCTCGACCGGCGGTTGGTCGTGACCCCGATTCGAGCCATGGCCCGGCAGGCGCCTCGCGCCGCGGGAGATTTCCTGGCATCCGGGACCGTATTGCCGGCCGCCCCCGGGATTGGCAGACGAGAGAGCGCCTCGCGCAGCGATCCCGCTGCCCGATATTTCCAGGAGGCGAACGATGATTACAAATCCATCCCGACAGCTGGTTACCCGTGCGCTCGGTCTCGTGGCGCTGCTCGCCGCGCCCGCGCCCGCGCTTGCGGCCGATCTGTCGATCGCCTGGGAGCAAGGATTTTACCCGGAAGAAGACCAGGCGATCAAAGCGATCGTTGCGGCCTACCAGCAGGAAACTGGCAAGGCGGTCGAGCTCACCCTTTACCCCCAGGACGATCTGGCGCCCAAGGTGGTTTCCCGGGTCGACGCGGGCGAGCCGCCGGATCTGCTCATGGGCTTGGGCATGAGCTATCTGCCGAACTGGGCGCTCGACGACGTGGTCGCCGACCTCTCGGACGTCGTCGGTCCGATCCAGGACCAGTTCTATCCGGGCGTCCTCGCCAATGTCCGGCTGCGCAACGACAAGACGGGCGAAACCGCCTACTACGCCGTGCCGATCGGCCAGTTCGGCCACTATATCCACGTCTGGAAGAGCCTGCTCGAGCAGGCCGGGATCAAGCTCGAGGACATCCCCCAGCAGTGGGACGCGTTCTGGGCGTTCTGGTGCGACAGGGTGCAGCCGGCAGTGCGCCAGGCCACCGGCCGCGAGGACTTCTATGGCATCGGCCTGCCGATGTCCGCGAAGGCGAGCGACACGCTCACCGGCCTCGACCAGTTCCGGGACGCCTACGGGTTCGACTACCTGTCCGCCGCCGGCCAGCCGACGCTCGACGACCCCGCGATCAGAGGCCAGGTCGTGAAGATCCTGGCCGACTACACCACGGTCTGGGCCAAGAAATGCACGCCGCCCGATTCCGTGGATTGGACCAACATCGGCAACAACCAGGCCTTTCACGACCAGCGGGTCGCGATGACGATCAACACGACCCTCTCGATCACCAACGCGCTGCGAGCGAAACGGCCGGATGACTATTATCAGAACACGGCCACGATCCCTTGGCCGCAGGGGCCCGGCGGCAAGGCCTACGGCATCGAGACGAATTTCATCAGCGTGGTGGTGTTCAAAGCTGCCAAAAACGTCGAAGGCGCCAAGGATTTCCTCCGCTACCTGCTGAGCGAGGGCCGGCTCGGCGCCTATCTCGAGGCTTCGCTCGGCCGCGGCCTGCCGACCATGCCGGCGCTGCTTGCGACGCCGTTCTGGCAGGATCCCAAGGACCCGCACCGGACGGCCGCCGTCAAGCAGCTGGGCCAACCGGTCGCGCCTTTTTACCCGAACCTCAACCCGAACTACGGCCAGGTCGAGGCGCAGGCGGTCTGGGAGAAGGCGGTCAGCCGCATCGCGGTCGACGGTCTCACCCCGGAGCAGGCGGCCGACGAGGCGATCGTCCAGGTCAAGGAGATCCTGGCCAAGTAGCGGATCTCGCGGGCGCGGCCGGCTCAGGCCCCCGCGCCCGCCCGAACCCGCCACGCCCGCAGCCCCGAGCTGCACACCACGTCGACAGCAAGGAGCTGCTCGATCACGCCACGGCGTTCAAGGCCAGGTACGGCGTCGACTGGGGCCCGGCCCAGATTACGGCCGCTGATCGAGATGCTTGCCAGGGCTATCGAGACGGCTGGCGAGCCCGACCCGTTGAATGTCGCGCGGGCGCTGGAGGGCATGCGGCAGCAGACGCGGCTCGGGGGCACAGACAATCACAGGCGGACCAACCGACCCACGCCGAGGGCGCTCTTGCGCACGCATGACCCAACCACCAGTTTCGGGCACCCGTCGCTGACGGGCCCTGTCGGCATCGCCACCCTTGTGCCGCGCCGGTCTGGTCCTCGGTGGCGCGCGGTCTAGGTCAGCGCCTGATAGACACTGCTGATGATGATCCCCCAGAGCACCAACGACGACAGCACGCTGAACAACACACCATCCGCAACCTGCCAGACCCCAAAGTCCGAGAACATCGGCGCCCCCGGGGACTCCGTCACCAAAGCTGTGGAAGTTGGGCGACCCCGCGACACTTGTGGTCTCCTATCCCTGAGATGCCCATGCCCATCTGGTCCAAGATTAGCACTCTGGCGCGAAGATGCCAGCCAATTTTCGCCCACGGTCGGGCGCCGGGAGCTGAGGGTCCAGCCGGACCGCCTGCTGGCCGAAGATCATGTCGCGCCGCGTTCTGCTAAGTGTCCTTTTGAGCCTGGCGATGATAGACCTGCGCTGGCGCCTGGTCCAGATCCTTGGGCGGCAGCTGGGGTTGCGGCATCGCGTAGAACTTGGGTTCCCGATCCTCAAGCGAGGACTCGAACGGCAGGCGCATCTGGACCTGGGTCTGGTTCTCGGAGGCTTCGCGCTGGGCGGTCTGCAGCTGCTCCGCGAGATCGCGGTTCCAGGGCAGGGTGTAGGCGCGCGGCTCGGCGACCTCGTTCATCTGCAGCCAGACGTAGATGGCCTCGTTCTCGCGGAAGGTCGACGCCAGTACGGTTGCCTCCTTGGCGTGCCCGAGCCACCACTCGAGGCGAACCGGCTTCGGCTGGCCCAGGAGGGCCGCGAAGCCCAGGTAGGCCGCGGGCAGGAAGAGGCCGCTGGCGCCAATCGCGCCCAATTTGAGCCCGAGCCGGCGCGGCGCCCAGATGCTGATGCTGCTGATCACGCCCGCGAGGACGGCGATCGCCGCATAGAGATAGGTGAGCTCCGTCATGACGCCTTCCAGGAGCGGAGGTTGCGCTGCAGGCTGTGGACGCTGCCCGGGATCAGGTCGCCGTCCGCGGACAGCCGGAAGCGATAGACGGTCAGTTCCTCGCCCTCGCGCATCAGCTCGATCTTCGAGGCCAGCACCTGGCGGGCCGACTCTTTGGGCGACTTCTTGATACTCGTGACCACCGTCACCGGGATCGGCAGGACACCGGAGGTGTTGCGATAGAGATGGACGTTGATCGTGTATTCGCCGGCGACGATGCCTCGTGAGTACGACACCTCGTAATTCATTCCGGTCGCGTCGGCCCGCTTACCCAGATCGTCGCGCAGCAGATTGAAGATGGCGCCGCCCTTGTTCGAGTAGCCGACCGGCACGTCGCCCGGCGCCTGGACCCAGAGATCCACATCCGTATCCAGCTCGTCCGGCCAGCGGGCCTCGACGATCACGTTGCCCGGCGGGCTGGTGCTCTCCTGCGCGGCCTTGCCCGGCGGGTTCAGATGCGGCAACAGCAGAATGACCATCGCGACGAAGCCGGCCAGCGCCAGCATGATCACATCGCGGAAGACCGTGCCGGTTTCGTCCTCGTCCTGCTCAAGTCCGAACATGGCGCTCTCCGAGATCAATGATCGCCGTGAACAGGGCGACCGTGCCGCTCTCGAGGAGGCGGTAGTTGACCATCAGCCAGATGTTGAGGACGGCGCCGACCAGGGTCGTGTAGAGCGCGACCGACATGCCGTCCAAGAGGGTCGCGACCATCGGCTTGATCGACTCCACGTCGCCGGCGGTGTCCGCGTTGACCCCGGAGAGCGCCATGATGAAGCCGATGACGGTGCCGAGCAGGCCCAGGAACACGAGACTGCTCGCGATGTGCCGGATCGACCCGATCCGCGACATGAGCTTCAGCCTCAGCGCCGAGGCGCGGATCGCCCGCGACTGGGCGTCCTGGCCGTTGATCGTGGCGAGATGGGCCGCGGCCTGCGACGGGTTCCCCGAGGGCAGCGCCCCGCGGTGATTGAGCTCGACGCTGGTTGCGAAAATCTTGCCGCCGCAGCGGACCAGGCCGTACGCGAACACCGCGGCGATCAGCATGACCTGATGCGTGCTGTCGCCGGCCAGGATCAGAGCGATCCAGCCCTTGAGCCATGCGGCCCAGAACAGGGCGAAGGCGACCAGGTTGATCACCGAAAAGCGCAGCATCAGGTGGTAGCGCCAGCCGGCGGCGTCCGATTCCGCGAACGCCGCAAACCAGCTCAAAGCGGCCCTGAGGCCCTTCGGCGCCGCCGCCGGTCGGTCGCTGGAGGCCGGGAGATCGTCAGCAGTCGAGGCAAGAGCATCCGTCATGACCGCCTCATCAAATTTAGGGTTGGCCGGTCACCGACCGCTGTCAGCCGCTCCCGCCAGGGAGGCAACCGACCCACGATCGGGGCGAGTGGCACCTTCGGGCAACAGGGTTAACAAACCCTTACCGCCGCCGTGATCTACGGTTGTGGGCGCAGCACCGTTCAGCGCCGGTCGGCCGCGGCGTCGGCGAGTGCCGGGGAGGGTCGATTCACCGTCCGGTGACGAGGGACAGGCTTTTATTCCTATTCACGCCGGCTGTCAATGCCGCGCCGCCGGGCGCCCGCGGCTATTCGACGGTGACCGATTTCGCCAGATTGCGCGGCTGATCGACGTCGGTGCCCTTGAGCACCGCGGTGTGGTAGGCGAGCAGCTGGACCGGAATCGCGTACAGGATCGGCGCCACCAGCGGATCGACCCTGGGCAGCGCGACCGCGGTCGCGACATAATCGGCCAGCCGGTCGCAGCCGGCTTGATCGCTCAAGAGAATCACCTTGCCGCCGCGCGCGACCACCTCCTGCAGGTTGCTCGCGGTCTTGTCGAACAAGGAATTGGGCGGCGCCACCACGATCACCGGCACCTGCTCGTCGATCAGCGCGATCGGCCCGTGCTTGAGCTCGCCGGCGGCGTAGCCCTCGGCGTGGATGTAGCTGATCTCCTTGAGCTTCAAGGCGCCCTCGAGGGCGATCGCGAAGCTCGTGCCGCGGCCGATGTAGAGGACGTCGCGGGCATGGACCAGGCGCTGCGCGATCTGCTCGTAGGCCGCGTCCTGCATCAGCACCTCGGCCGCGCGCGCCGGCACCTCGTCGAGCGCCTGGGTCAGCTCGGCCTCGCGCTCGGGCGTCAGGCGGCCGCGGGCACGGGCCGCGCCGATCGCCAGGCACGCAAGCGTGGCGAGCTGGGTCGTGAACGCCTTGGTCGAGGCGACCCCGATCTCGGGGCCGGCAAGGGTGCGCAGCTGGCAGTCGGCCTCGCGCGCCAGCGTGCTGTCCGGAACGTTGACCAGCGCGATCGTCCGCAGCCCCTGCGCCTTGACCGCGCGCATCGCCTCCAGCGTGTCCATGGTCTCGCCGGACTGGGAGACGAACAGCGCCGCACTGCCCGGCGCGAGCGGGGTGCCGCGATAGCGGAACTCCGAGCCGATGTCGAGGTCGACCGGCAGGCCCGCCAGCTGCTCGAACCAGTAGCGCGCGACCATGCAGGCGTAGGCCGCGGTGCCGCAGGCGATCATCGCCAGCCGCGGCAGGGTCGCGAGATCGACCGGCAGCTCGGGCAGCGCGATCCGGTGGTCGGCCGGGCTCGCGAGCGCGCGCAGCGTGTCCCCCAGGACCACCGGCTGCTCGTGGATCTCCTTGTGCATGAAGTGGCGGTAATTGCCGCGGCCGATCATCGCGCCCGAGAACGCCGTCTGCTTGATCTCGCGCTCGACCTGCGCGCCGTCGGCGGCGTAGACGGTGGCGCCGCGCGCGGTCAGCACCGCCCAGTCGCCCTCCTCCAGGTACTGGATCCGATTGGTCAACGGCGCCAGCGCCAGCGCGTCCGAGCCGATGTACATCTCGCCCTCGCCGTAGCCGACCGCGAGCGGGCTGCCGCGCCGGGCGCAGATCAGAAGGTCGTCGTGGCCGGCGAACAGGATCGCGAGCGCGAACGCGCCGTCCAGCCGCTTGAGCGCGGCCGCGGCGGCGGCGACCGGCCCGAGGCCGCTGGCGAGATAGTGGCTGACCAGCTGGGGCACGACCTCGGTGTCGGTCTGGGTCGCGAAGCGGTGGCCCTTGGCGGTCAGCTCGGCGCGCAGGTGCTGGAAGTTCTCGACGATGCCGTTGTGCACGACCGCGACCCCGCCGGCCTCGTGCGGATGGGCGTTGTCCTGGGTCGGCGCGCCATGGGTCGCCCAGCGGGTGTGGCCGATGCCGGTCACGCCGGCGAGCGGCTCGGCCTCGAGCGCGCGCTCGAGATTGGCGAGCTTGCCCTCGGCGCGGCGGCGCTCGATCCGCCCCCCGACCAGGGTCGCGATGCCGGCGCTGTCGTAGCCGCGGTACTCGAGCCGCCGGAGCGCATCGAGCAGCAGAGGCGCGGCCGGCTGGCGGCCGAGGATACCGACGATCCCGCACATGGCAGGCGGCGCTCCCGTCAATCGAAGGTTTACGAGCCCGAAGGTTTACAAGCCCGGCGGCCTACGAGCCCGGCCGACGGCGGGCGCGGAGCCGCGCGACGCCATCGGGGATGTCGGTCTGGCGGCCGCGGGCGATGCTGAGGCTGCCGGGCGGCACGTCGCGGTTGATCGTGCTGCCGGCGCCGACGAAGGCGCCGTCGCCGATCGTCACCGGCGCCACCAGCGCCGAGTTGGAGCCGACGAACACGCCCTCGCCGATCTCGGTCCGGTACTTGGCGATCCCGTCGTAGTTGCAGGTGATCGTGCCGGCGCCGATGTTGCTCCTGGCGCCGACCCGGGCATCGCCGATGTAGCTCAGATGATTGGCCTTGGCGCCGGCCTCGAGCCTGGCGTTCTTGATCTCGACGAAGTTGCCGACGTGGGCGCCCTCGCCGATCTCGGCGCCGGGCCGGACCCGGGTGAACGGCCCGATCCGCGCGCCGGCCTCGATCCGGACCCCTACCAGATGGCAGAAGGGCAGGATCTGAGCGCCCTCGGCGACCGTGACGCCGGGCCCGAACACCACGTAGGGGCCGACCTCGACCCCGGCCGCGAGCTCGGTATCCGCCGCGAGGAACACGGTCTCGGGCGCGGTCAGGGTGACGCCCGCGGCCATGGCCGCGCGCCGCAGCCGGGCCTGCAGGATCGCCTCGGCCTCGGCGAGCTGGGCCTGCGAGTTGATGCCGAGCCCGGCCTCGTAGGGGCCCTCGATCGCGGTGCAGGCCCAGCCCCGCGCCCGGGCGTGCTCGACCGCATCGGTGAGGTAATACTCGCCCTTGGGCTGCTTGAGCTCGAGCGCGCCCAGCAACGGCTTCAGCCTTGCGGCATCGAACGCCATGATCCCGGCGTTGCACATGCCCTCGCGCTTGAGCGTCGCGTCCGCGTGGCGCTCCTCGACGATCGCGGCGAGGCCCGCCTGGTCGAAGGCGAGCCGGCCGTAGCCCGCGGGGTCGGGCGGGCGGAAGCCCAGCACCGCGACCGCCGCATCGGCCGCGCGCCGCGCCTCGAGCAGCCGGTTCAGCGTCTCGGCGGTCGCGAGCGGCGTGTCGGCATACAGCACCAGCACCTCGCCGGCGGACGGCAGCTCGGCGCGCGCCGCCATCAGCGCGTGGCCGGTGCCGAGCTGCGGCTCCTGATGGACGATCGCCGCCGGCAGCGGGCCCCGGTCGACCTCGGCCGCGACCCGGTCCATGCCCGGCGCCAGGACCACGAGCGCGCGCGCAGGCGCCAGCGCCGCCGCCGTCTCGAGCACGTGCGCGATCATCGGGCGGCCGGCCAGGGGATGCAGCACCTTCGGCCGTTCGGAGCGCATCCGCGTACCCTTGCCGGCGGCGAGCAGGACGACGCTGAGCGGAGCAGGCATATCGTTTCGACCTCGGAGCAGAACGCGATGCGGATCGCGGGCGGCACTTTGCCCTCAGGGAATTGCTGCGTATTTAACGCATGGCATCCTCCTGGCATAGCAGGGACGAAACCTTTGGCGCTCCGGTTCGAAGCGGTCGTGTTCGACCTCGACGGCACCCTGGTCGACAGCGCGCCCGATCTGTGCGCCCTGGTCAACGAGATGTTGGCCGAACTCGGCCGGCCCGGCCTCGATCTGGAAGAGGTACGGCCGATGATCGGCGATGGCTCCCGGGCTTTGCTGGAGCGCGGCCTGCGCGCCTCGGGCGGGGTACCACCGACGGTCGATCTCGACGCCCTGTTCGCCGAATTCCTGCGCCGTTACGTGCGGCTGCCGGTGCGTCCGGGCCAGGTCTATGCGGGCGTGGTGCCGGCGCTCGAGGAGCTGGCGGCGGCCGGGGTCCGCCTCGGGGTCTGCACCAACAAGCCGCAGGCGCCGACCGACCGCCTGCTCGCCGGCCTCGGGCTCGGGCGCCTGTTCGGGGCCGCCATCGGCGGCGATGCGCTGCCGGTGCGCAAGCCCGACGGCGGCCATCTGCGGGCAGTCCTCGCCCGGCTCGGCGTCGAGGCCGCGCGCGCGGCGCTGGTCGGCGACAGCCGGACGGACCTGCTCACGGCGCGCGCCGCGGGCGTGCCCTGCGTGCTGGTGAGCTTCGGCTACACGCCGGTCCCGGCGCGCGAGCTCGGCGCCGACCGGGTGATCGACCACATGGGCGAGCTCGGCGGCGCGCTCGCCAGCCTCGACAGTCGCGGCTGAGGGCCCTGGCCGGGAGATGGCGGAAGGAACCGCAAGGGTATCGGGCGGCACGATGGTTGGGACGGGAAGTCGACCTCTCCGCTGCCTCCAGCGCATCCATCCAAGCTGGAGATTGATCCGCGCCTCCAGGTGGCACGTGGTCGGATCGCCGGCCGCTTGCCCGCTCTCGTCCTGTCTTGTTGGCGATTCAATCAAGAAATTCGAACTGACGTGCAAATATGCAACCATCGAAGCCACCGGAAGAATCCGCTTTTTGATGTTAGTCTTGAATTTTATGCTGTTGTTCCCTCGACCGTGAGCCATCGAAATTCGAAAGTGACGCACAGGAAAGCCAGAAGTGATGCAGGAGTGGTCACTTCTGGTGCAAGTTTTACTGTGCGCTCTGAAGATGACAGGAAAACTCAAGGATTGATCCTGAGATCAATCTCCATCCGAGGCGATGCCTTGATCGGCGCTCCCAGAGGTTGAGGGTTTTGGCGGGTGCGGGGGCTCCACCCGGTCAGCGGCGTCTTGATCTGGATCTCCAGGATGCCAAGATGGAGCCCTGCCGGAGGTGACGGAAGTGATGCATGCCAGGCGGTCGCGGATCCGATCGGGCCGCCCCCGAGCGGCTTGACACTGGGCCCGCGGGCCCTCCTAATACGATCCGACGCGGGCGGGCGATTAGCTCAGCGGGAGAGCACTCGCTTCACACGCGAGGGGTCGCTGGTTCAATCCCAGCATCGCCCACCATGCCGCCAGCGCCCCAAAGCTGAGGCCGGGGCCGGAGGCTGCCGGTCCGGCGCCCGCCGGGTCGCCCTGCCCTGGACAGAACGGTGGTGCAAGCTAGTTTGGCCAGGGTCCGGGCAAGCCCGTCCGGCCCGAGCGCGATCACGCCGGTCTGCCACCGGTAAGCCCCTGCAGTGTTGACCATCATCGATCGCTACCTTTTGCGCCAGATCGTCACCAGCTCGCTGGCGATGACCGGGATCGGGCTCGTGATCCTTCTGCTCGAGCGCGTCCTCAAGCTGTTCGACCTGGTCGCCAACCCGAACAAGGCGTTCAGCTATGTCGGCCAGATGCTGGTCCTGCTGCTGCCGCATTTTCTGAGCATCGCGTTGCCGGCGGCGTTCTTTTTCGGGATCCTCTTGACCTTTTTGCGCCTGAAGCGCGACCGTGAGCTGGTCGCCATGGCGGGCACCGGCATGAGCCTCGGGCGGCTGCTCGCGCCGGTCATGGGCCTCGCGGCCGCAACGACGCTGCTGACGCTGCTGATCGTCGGCTGGCTGAGCCCGCAGGCGCGCTACGCCTACCGCGCGCTCAAGCAGCAGGTGGCCGAGGCGTCGCTGACCGCGGCGGTGCAGGGCGGCACCTTCATTCACAGCGGCGATCTCACCTTCTTTGCCGAGCGCTCGGCGCCGACCCGGGATGGCCTGCGGCTCGATCGGGTGTTCGTCTATCAGGGTGCGGCCGATGGCGGTGCGACCGTGGTCACCGGCGCGGTCGGCCGGCTCGGCCAGGTCGACGGCAGCGCGAGCCCGCTCTTGATCCTGCAGCAGGGCGTGCGCGCGGAGCTGCCGCCGGACCGCCCGCCCAGCACCGTGACCTTCGACAACCTCAGCTGGCCGGTGGTGACCGACGGCGAGGCGGCCACGCGGGCGCGCGGCAACGACCAGCGCGAGCTCACGCTCGACGAGCTCCTGACCCGGCCGGCGAGCGCGACGAGCGAGCCCAGTGCCGCCGAGATCGCGGCCGAGCTGCATGGCCGCCTGGCCCTGATCGCGTCGGTGCCGGTGCTGCCCTTCCTGGCGGCGCCGCTCGCGCTCGCCGGCGGCCTGCGCAGCCAGCGCAGCGGCATCGCGTTCGGCCTCCTGATCCTGATCGTCTACTACGAGGCCCTGAACTTCGGCGAGGCGCTCGCCAAGCACGGCCTGGTCGCCCCCTGGATCGGGCTCTGGCTGCCCTTCCTGGCGCTCGCCGCCGGCGCCGGCTGGCTCTGTCTGCAGCCCCGGCTCGGCGGCCGGCTGCGGCGGCAGCGCGGCTGAGGCCGGGGCTCGGGACCGGCGGGCCGCGCCCCGGCCATGCTCTCGGTGCTGAGCCGCTACATCGCGCGCCGGTTGCTGGCGCGCGTCGCGTTCCTGCTGCTCGGGCTCGCCGCCCTGATGATCATCCTCGATTTTTTGGCCAACGGCGATCAGGTGATCGCCAAGAGCGACAGCATCCTTTGGCCGGTCCTGCGCTACACGGTGCTGCGCCTGCCCGAGATCCTGGCGCTGCTGCTGCCGATCACCGCGATGCTGGCGGCGCTCTTGACCTTCGCCGAGCTGGTGCGCCACAGCGAGCTGACCGCGATGGCGGCGGCCGGGATCTCGAACGCCCGGCTCGCGGCCGCCGTGCTGCCGGTCGCGCTGCTGATCGGGGCGGTCCAGTTCCTGATCGAGGACCAGGCGGTGCCGCCCGCGGTCGCCCGGCTGCGCGCCTTGGCGATCGGCGACTATGCGCCCGCGGCCGACGCCGAGGCGGGCGTCTGGCTGCGCCACGGCGACGACATCCTGCGCATCCGCACGCCCGCGCCGGGCGCGGGCCGGCTCGACGGCGTGACCATCTTCGAGCGCGACCCGGAGGGCAATCTGATCGCCGAGCTCCAGGCGCCGAGCGCCACCTACGAGGACGGCGGCTGGACCTTGCACGACGTGACCCGGGCGCCGATCGGCGGCGGCGCGGTCGAGCACGAGGCGCGCCTGCGCTGGCAGGGCGACCTCAGCCCGACGCTGCTCACCGCGGTGCTCGCCGATCCGCGCGAGACCCCGCTCCACCAGCTCGCGCGGGTCATTCGGGCGCACGGGCTTGGAACCCAGCCCAGCTATCGCTACAAGCTCTGGCTGCAAGCGCGGCTCGCCGCCCCGCCGACGACGATCGCGATGATCCTGATCATCGTCGCCCTGACGCGGCCGCTGAGCGGGCGTGCGGCGCAGGGCTGGTTGATCGCGATCGGGGTGGCGGTGGGCTTTGTCGCTTGGACCTTCGACGGCCTGGTGCTGACGATCGGCGATCTCGGCCTGCTGCCGCCGGTCCTGGCGGCCTGGGCGCCGCTCGCGGTGTTCGCCGCCTGCGCCGCCTCGCTGATGCTGCAGCAGGAGCGCCGCCCGGCCGCGGGTCACTGGCAGGGAGGGCAGCCGTGACCGGCTCGAGGCCGCGGGCGGCAGGCGATCGGCGCGGCCGGCGGCGACCCGGCCTGGCGCGTGGGGCTGCGGGCACGTGATCGCGCTCGGGCCAGTCGAGCGGCCGGTCGCGCTCGGACCCGCGGCAGCCGCCGCGCCCGCCCGGCTCGAGGCCCGGATCGCGTTTCTGCTCGGCGACCTCGGCGGCGGCGGGGTCCAGCGGATCGTCACGATCCTGGCCGGCGCCCTGGCCGGGCGTGGGGCCAGGATCGATCTTTTGGTCTGCGCCGACGCGGGCGAGCTCAAGGCGGCCCTGCCGCCGGCGGTGACGGTCGTGGCCCTCGGCCGGCGCAACCCGCTCGCCGCGCGCCTTGCCGCCCTGCGCGCCGATCCCGAGGCGATCCCGGCCCTGCTGCGGCCGCTCCTCAGCCGCAAGCACGGCTCGCGCTCGCTCGCCTGCCTGCCGGCGCTCGCCGACTACCTGCGCGCCGCCCGGCCCGACGTCCTGTTCGCGGCGACGCCCTATCTCAACATCGAGGCGGTGCTCGCGCGGCGTCTGGCCCGGGTCCCGACCCGGGTGGTGATCAGCGAGCGCAACCACTTCTCGAGCGGCAAGCCGCGCAAGGACTGGCGGCGACGCCATCTGGCACCGGCGATGCGGCGCTGCTACCCGCAGGCGGATGCGATCGTGGCCGTCTCGGACGGCGTCGCTGACGACCTCGCCACCACGCTTCGCCTGCCGCGCGCCACGATCACGACCCTCTACAACCCGACCATCACGCCGGATTTCGCGGCCCGGCTGGGCGAGGCCGGCGCGCACCCCTGGTTCGCCGCGGGCGAGCCGCCGGTGGTCCTCAACGTCAGCCGGCTCGCCCATCAGAAGGACCTTCCGACCCTGCTGCGCGCCTTCGCCCGGGTCCGCAGCCGGCGGCCGGCGCGCCTGATGATCGGCGGCAAGGGCAGCCCGACGCAGATCGGCCGGGTCTACGATCTCGCGACCGAGCTCGGCATCCGGCCCGACGTCGAGGCCCTGGGCTACCTGCGCAATCCCCTGCCGTACATGGCGCGGGCGGCGGTATTCGCCTTATCGTCCCGCTTCGAGGGCTTTCCCAACGTCCTGCTCGAAGCGCTCGCCTGCGGGACGCCGGTCGTGAGCACCGACTGCCCGAGCGGCCCGCGCGAGATCCTGGCCGACGGCGCGTTCGGCGCGCTGGTCCCGGTCGGCGACGACCGCGCGCTGGCTGAGGCAATCGAGCGCACCCTGGACGATCCGCCCGACGCTGCGCGGCTGCGGGCGCGGGCCGCGAGCTTCGACTATGAGCACGCGATCGACCGCTACCAGGCGGTGCTGCTCGGCGAATCGCCGCCCTCCGGGAGCGCCTCGACCTCGCCGTCAAGACCAGAATGACGTGGTCCACGAGCGGCTCCAATTCGGGACGCTCGCTGCCTCTCCCGGTCGAGGGCCGGAGCCGGTTGGATCTGGCCGGGGTGCCCTTCGTCCGTCCGGGAGCCTGCCGGCCAACCGGGCCGCGGTCCGCGCCTCATTTGGGGCGAGGCTTGAACCGCCGCGAGCCCGGCAATACCTCACGGGGCTAGGCAAGCCGATGGCATCCATCATAGGCTTCGCCGGACGAGCGTCGCCCCTGCGGCCGACTGCCTGAGAGATAGAGAGAGACGGTCCGAGTGCGCAACATTCTGCGGCTGTTCTTCAGCGCCGAGGGGATCAATCCCTGGACCATTCTGCTTTGCCTGGTGACGGCGAGCGTGGTCGAAGGGATCGGCTTGGTCAGCCTCGTGCCCCTGCTGATGGTCGCGACCGACACGGGCGGCAGCAAGGCATCGCCGCTGCTCGACGTCGCCCGCGACGCGCTGGCGAGCCTTGGGCTGTCGCTGACCGCCGGGCCCCTGATCATCTTCTTCGTCGCGACGCTGGTGGTGACCGCGGCGCTCAACTTTCTGGCGATGCAGCACGTCGGCAATGCGATCGCAGGCTTCTCGGCCCGGCTCCGCCGGGAGATCGTCCGGAACCTCTTCCGCGCCCGCTGGAGCTACCTGGTCCGACATCCGGTCGGGCACATGTCCAATGCCATCTCGCAGGCCGGCCAGGCCGGCCAGGCCTATCAGCTGGCGGCGACGTTCCTGGCTCAGACCGTGCAGACGGCCGGCTTTTTGGTGGTCGCTCTGGTCGTGTCGTGGCCGCTGGCCCTGGCGGCCATGGGGATCGGCGGCGTGATGGTGCTGGCGCTGCACTTCCTGGTCCGGGTGTCGCGCAAGGCGGGTCGGCGGCAGACCCAGCGGGCCCGGGAGCTCGCCACCTTGCTGGTCGACGCGCTCAACAACCTCAAGCCGCTCAGGGCGATGGCCAGGGAAGCCGAGTTCGTGCGCTTCCTGGAGCGCAAGATCGAATCCGTGCGCAAGGCCATCCGACGCGACGTGGTCGCCCAGCAGGCGCTCAAGAACGGCAACGACATGCTGACCGCGATCGGCCTCGGCAGCGGCTTCTTCGTGGCGATGGCGATCTGGCACGTGCCGCTGGTCGAGTTGGTGGCGGTCGGCGTGTTGCTGAAGCGGACCAGCAACGGCATGGCCAAGATTCAACAGCTGTTTCAGCAGGCGGTGGCCGTGGAAAGCCCGTTTCTGGAGGTGTCGGCGTTCATTGCCAACTCGGCGCGCGCGCTCGAGCGCAATTCCGGCCGCCGGCAGGCGACCTTGGAGCTCGACTGCTGCCTCGAGGACGTCAGCTTCTCCTACGCCGACCAGCGGATTCTGCATTCGGTCTCGATCGAGATCCCGGCGGGATGCGTCACGGTCCTCATGGGGCCGTCCGGCTCCGGCAAGACGACCATCGCCGATATCATCCTCGGCCTCTATCCGCCCGATCGCGGCCGGGTCCTGCTCGACGGCGTGCCGCTCGACGAGATCGATCTGCGCAGCTGGCGCCGGTCGGTCGGCTATGTGCCGCAGGAACTGGTCCTGTTTCACGACAGCATCTGCGCCAACGTCGCGCTTGGCGATCCGAGCATCGGCGAGACCGAGGTTCGCCGGGCGCTGGAGCTGGCGGGCGCATGGGAGTTCATCGAGGCGATGCCCGAGGGCGTGTGGACCGGCGTCGGCCCGCACGGGGCCAGGCTGTCCGGCGGCCAGCGGCAGCGGATCGCCCTCGCCCGGGCGCTGGTCGGCAGCCCGAAGCTGTTGATCCTCGACGAGGCGACCAGCGCCCTCGATCCCGAGAGCGAGCGCCAGATCTGCGCCAACGTGCGGCGGCTGGCCGGCGAGACCACGGTGCTCGCGATCACCCATCGGCCGGCGCTGCTCGAGATCGCCGACCGGCGCTATCGGGTCGAATACGGCAGGGTCGAGGAGCTGCCGTCCCCGATCCCGATCGCGATCGCCGGCCACGGCTGATGCCAAGGCGCCCGCTCAACCCCAAATAAGAGCTCCCTGCCCGACAGGCTCGATGGTCCCCGGGCCGGCGGAGGCGCTGCACTGATGGCATCTGACGATTTCGGCGTCTACATCCTCACCTATCCGGGCGACTTTCACCTCTCGACCGTGCTCGTGCGCAGCCTCCAGCACGTCAGCCCGGGCATCCCGATCATGATCATTCCCGGCGAGGGATTTGACCGCGATGATCATCCGTTCGACGTGCCGCTGCTGCCCCTGCCGGCCGGTTTTTGGGCCGAGATCGGCCACCAGGACCGGTGCTTTTGGGCCTTTCAAGGCCCCTTTGACACCTTCGTCTACCTCGATGCTGACATGATTTGCACGAAATCATTGGAAAGTTTGCGGCGACGAATAACCCAACAGCAAGGTAATTTTATCTACGTCCACACGTCGATTGGCGATCAAGATTGGTTGACTCTGATCAACGACCCAGACAGCTCCGACAACCAGAAGTATGCGCGGCAGGTCAAGCGAGAAATCGGCCGCGATCCACTGATGCAATTCGACCCAAGTTACGATCTCTTCGCGAATTGCCCGTTTAACTCCGGCGTGTTCGCCAGCCGTCGATTCGCCATCACTGAGTCCGATCTGGCATCATTAAACGAAGCGGAGAGAGATTTTTATCGAGAATCTCTCAAGAAGGAATGGAATTGGCGATCGAGCGAGCTGTTTTTTCGCGATCAGGGCCGCCTCAATTATCTGGTCAGCAAATTGGCGATTCCAACCTTTCGTCTGCGACCCGATCTGGTATGTCGGGCTGGCGGCGATGCAATTCAGGTGTCTTTTGATGAGGTGGCCCGCGACTCGTGCGATTTTCATCTGATCCATTGGATGGGTTCGATGAGTCCAAGCCCTTCACTATTCTGTGTGAAACCGCTTTTTAGCGTCTATGCCTTGCTGTGGGCGGCGGTCGGGCGAAGAGCCGGCCGGTGGATGGCGCCCGAGTACCATCGGCTGCCGGAGTGCCCCGGCTACTCGTTGTGGCGGCACTACTACGAGCAGTCGCATGGCGCCATGTCGCTGGCAGAGCGGCTGCGTTGGTCCTGGCGGCATCTCAAGCGGACCTGCAAGCTCCTGGTCCGGTGGCTCAAGCTTTCGGTCCGCAGGGAGGCCGCCCCAGAGGGCTCGAAGGCCGGCGAAGACCGCGCGGGCAGGGCTCTGATGTGATGCCCGTCGAATCCGCAACCGCGCCAGCCCGCAGTCTTGCCGGGCGGCCGCCGGCACGCCAAGGCCTTGGCCGCCGGATCGCCCTGTTCGTGCCGAGCCTCGCGGGTGGCGGGGTCGAGGCTTCCATGCTGCGGACGGCCAAAGCGTTGCTGAGCCGGGATTTTCGCGTCGATCTCGTGCTCTGCGAGCGAACGGGGGCGCTGGTCGACGACGTTCCCCCGGGCGTTCGGGTGATCGAGCTCGAGCCCGCGCCCATGCTGGTCGCGCGCGCCCGTGCGCTCACCGCCGATCCGGGCGGCTTGCGGGAGCTGCTCGGGCCGGTCCTGCTCGCCTGGAAGCCGCCGCATCGCCTGCCCTACCTGCCGAAGCTCATTGGCTATCTGCAGAGCGCGCGGCCCGATGCGTTGCTCTCGGCGCTGCCGACCCCGAACCTTCTCGCCGTGTGGGCGCGCCGGGCCGCCGGTGTGCCGACGCGGATCGTGGTCAGCGAGCGGGACACGCTCTCGACAGCGATCGGCGGCGCGCGCAAATGGCGCCAGCGCTACCTGGCGCCGCTGCTGAAGCGCGCCTACCTGATGGCCGATGGGATCATCGCCGTCTCGGAGGGCGTCGCGGACGATCTGGCGGCGCGCACGGGCCTGCCCGCCGCCCGGATCACGACGGTCTACAACCCCGTGGTCGGCCCGGACCTGATCGCCAGGGCGCGCGAGCCCCTGGACCACCCCTGGTTCGCGCCCGGCGAGCCGCCGGTCGTTCTGGGAGCGGGCCGGCTGCATCCGCAGAAGGACTTCGCGACCCTGATCCGGGCGTTTGCGCGGCTGCGCGCCGAGCGGCCGGTCCGTCTGGTCATCCTGGGGGCCGGGGGGGCCGGCGATTCGGCGTACGTCGCCGACCTCAAGGCGCTGCCCGCCAGGCTTGGGGTCGGCGGGGACGTGGACCTGCCCGGCTTCGCTCAAAATCCGCTCGCTTACATGAGCCGGGCCGCGACCTTCGTGCTGTCCTCCGTCCACGAAGGTCTGGGCATCGTGCTGATCGAGGCGCTTGCCTGCGGCACGCCGGTGGTCAGCACCGACTGCCCGAGCGGGCCCCGCGAGATCCTCGACCACGGCCGCTTCGGCGCGCTGGTGCCGGTCGGCGACGATGCCTCGATGGCGGCGGCGATCCGGGCGGCGCTCGACGATCCGCGACCGGGCGAGCTCTTGCGGTCGCGCGCCGAGATGTTCACGGTCGAGCGCGCCGTCGACCGCTACCTCGATCTCATGTTCGGCCAACCGCGGGCCGGCCGCGGCCTTCCTTGCTGAATCGGAGGGGCGCCCCTGGACGCCGACCTTCGAGATGGAAGACGCCGTTCTCGGCGTGATCGGGCTCCGGATTGACAAATTGGAGCGGGGACGGGTAGTGGAAGGCCGCCAAAAGGCCGATGGTCGCGTCGGTTGGATGAGAATCGGGTTCGGACGGAGCCGCTCCGCACGGACGCTCCGGGTTCGTGCGCCTCGCCCTTAGAGTCAATTGGCGCTCGCCAAGATCAACTTCAGCGGGAGAGAGGGCGCTCATGTGTGGGATTGCGGGGTTCCAGTCGCGGCGCGCGCAGCATCCGCCCGACAGCCTGCGCCGGATCACCCAGGCGATGATCGCCACGCTTGCGCACCGGGGACCCGATGACTCCGGCGTCTGGATCGATCCGGAAGCCGGCCTCGCCCTCGGCCACCGGCGGCTTTCGATCCTCGACCTGTCGGCCGCCGGCCGGCAGCCGATGGTGTCGAGCTGCGAGCGCTACGTCATCACCTACAATGGCGAGATCTACAATTTCCCCGAGTTGCGCCAGCAGCTCGAGCAGCACGGTCACGCCTTCCGGGGGCATTCGGACACCGAGGTCCTGCTCGCGGCCATCGCCCGCTGGGGGGTGGCCGAGGTCCTGCCCCGTCTGAACGGCATGTTCGCGTTCGCCGTCTGGGACCGGCAACGCCGGCACCTGACGCTCGCCCGCGACCGCGCCGGCAAGAAGCCGCTCTACTACGGCTGGTGTCGCGACCAGAGCTTCGTCTTCGGGTCCGAGTTGAAGGCGCTGCGCGCCCATCCCGACTTCGACCCCGAGGTCGACCGCAACACGCTCGGGCTGTTCGTTCAGTACTCGTGGATCCCAGCACCCTATTCGATCTACGCGCACGTTCGCCAGCTGCCGGCCGGCATGGTGCTCACCCTGACCCCGGACAGCGTGCCGGGCGCGATCGAACCGGAAGCCTACTGGTCGGCGCGCGAGGTTGCCGAGCGGCGCTCCCGGGCCGTGGTCCCGACATCGCTCGACGCGGCGACCGACACCCTCGAGGGTCTCCTGCGCGCCGCGGTCGCCAGGCGGATGATTGCCGACGTCAGCCTCGGCGCCTTCCTCTCGGGCGGCATCGACTCGAGCGCCGTCGTGGCCCTCATGCAGTCGGTCAGCACCAAGCCGGTCCAGACGTTCGCGATCGGCTATCACGAAGCCGAATACAACGAGGCCGAGTACGCCAAGGCGGTCGCCCGGCATCTCAAGACCGATCACACCGAGCTGTACGTCACGCCGGCCGACAGCCTGGACGTGATTCCGAAGCTGCCGACCCTCTATGACGAGCCGTTTGCCGACTACTCGCAGATCCCGACCTATCTCGTCTCGCGGCTGGCCCGCCAGAAGGTCACGGTCGCCCTGTCCGGGGACGGCGGCGACGAGCTGTTCGGCGGCTACGGCGACTACGTCAAGCACCTGAAAGACTGGCAAAGTCAGCAGATCGTCTGGCAGCACTGCCCGATGTTCGTCAGGCGCGGCCTGGCTGGGCTGATGAGCAGTCTTGGGCAAGGCGGCCGGCGGCTGTTCGGACCTACGCAGCTCGCTCACCCGACCGCGGATCGGCTCCGGGCGAAGGTCGCGAAGAAGCTGAGCAAACTGGAGAAGCGGGGCCGGCGGATCCTGCCGTACGAGAGCGGCGCGGAGCTGCATGCGCGGCTCTGGGCCCGGGTGCAGCACGCCGACGAACTGGTTCTCGGAGCCCGCCCGGTGCCGAGCGCGCTGACCGATTCCAGCCGTTGGGCGGCGGTGTCGGACCCCCTGCTCGGGATGATGTTCGTGGATTTCGTCACCTATCTGGCCGACGACATCCTGACCAAGGTCGATCGCGCCAGCATGGGCGTGAGCCTCGAGGTCCGCTGCCCGCTGCTCGACCCCGCGATCATCGAGTTCGCCTGGAGCGTCCCCTCGTCGATGCGGATCGGACCGAGCGGCGGCAAGCAGATCCTCAGGAACCTGCTCGCGCGGTACGTGCCCAAAGCGCTGTTCGAGCGCCCCAAGAAGGGGTTCAACGTGCCGATCGCCGCGTGGCTGCGCGGCCCCTTGCGCGATTGGGCCGAGGCGCTGCTCGACCCGCAGCGCCTTCGCGAGGAGGGTTTTCTCGAGGCTCAGGCGGTCCGCCAAATATGGCAGGAGCACCTGAGCGGCCGGCGCTCGCACGCTTTCCTGCTCTGGAGCCTGATCATGTTCCAGGCCTGGTACGACGCGTGGGGCCGGAGCGATCACACGACGATCACGGATGCGGCGGCGTGACGATCGGCAACCGATCGATGATGCCGTGCCGCGCCCGCGACGGAGCGACGCGAGCATGGGATCGCAGCCCTCCATGACCGAGGCGGGCGGGCGACGCTCGGGGTCCGGCCGCCGGGTCGCGCTGGTGTTCCATGGCTTCAATGGCGGCGGCCTCGAGCGATCCATGCTGCGCCTGGGTGCAGGGCTGATGGCGCGCGGCTTCGCGGTCGACGTCGTGGTCGGCCGGGCCCAGGGCGAGCTGCTCGGCGAAGTGCCGCCGGGCGCGCGGATCGTGCAGCTGGACAAGGCGCCGCTGTGGCGGGTGGTGGCGCATGGGCTCGCGAGCGAACCGGGCGCCTGGAAGCTGCTGGCGCAGCTCAAAGGCAAGCCCCTGAAGCGGCTGTTCCGGCGCCTGCCGCCGCTGGTCGACTACTTCCGCAGCGCCCGTCCGGATGCGGTCTTCGCGGCCGAGCCGGGCTACAGCGCGATCGCGGTCTGGGCCCGGCGCCTGAGCGGCTTGCGCGGCCGGGTGGTGGTCAGCGAGCGCATCCAGGTGTCGCAGTACGCGCCGGTTCGCAGTCCCTGGGGCAGTCCTCGCCAGCGCCGCCTGCTGCAGCGCGCCTATCTGAAGGCCGATGCGATCGTGGCGGTGTCCGAGGGCGTCGCGAACGACCTCGCGACCTATGCCGGCATCCCCCGGGATCGCATCCGGACCGTCTACAACCCGGTCGTCGGCCCCGACCTCATCGCCAAGGCAGGCGAGCCCCTCGACCATCCCTGGTTCGCAGCCGGCGAGCCGCCGGTGATCCTGGGCGCCGGGCGTCTGGATCCGCAGAAGGACTTCGCGACCCTGGTCCGGGCCTTTGCCCGGGTGCGCGCCGGGCGCCCTGCGCGTCTGATCATCCTCGGCGCCCACGGCCGGCCCGGGTTCGCGTACGCCGCCGACCTGAAGGCTCTGCCGGGCGAGCTTGGGGTCGCCCCGGACGTCGCCATGCCCGGCTTCGTCGACAACCCTTATGCGTTCATGGCGCGCGCCTCGGTCTTCGTGCTGTCGTCGACCTACGAGGGGCTGCCGGGCGTCCTGATCCAGGCGCTGGCCTGCGGTTGCCCGGTGGTCAGCACCGACTGCCCGAGCGGTCCCCGCGAGATCCTCGACCACGGCCGCTTCGGCCCGCTGGTGCCGGTCGGCGACCATGCCGCGCTCGCCCGGGCGATCGAGCAGGTGCTCGACGCTCCGCCGCCATCGGCATCCCTGCGCGCCCGCGCCGAACTGTTCAGCGTCGAGCGGGCGGTCGACCATTCGCTCGACCTGCTGTTTCCGGACCACGACGAGGTCCGGCCCATGGGGACGTCTATCGTCAAGGAATCCCTGACTTGAGGGAGGCTCGCGCGCGGAATGGCCAGGCCGCCCATGGGCTGCGTCCCTCCGGCGGCGCGCTGCAAGCGTCCAAGATGGATCGGCTTCGACCGACCCAGGTGAAGCGATCCTCAAACGCGGCGTAGGCGCCGGCCCCGAGCGCGCGCCGGGTGTCAGGGTCGCGCGCCAGCGACCGCAACACCTCCGTCCAGGCGTTCGGATCGTCGGGCGGCACGAGAATCGCGGTTACGCCGTGGCTCAAAGCTTCGCGAAGAACGGGCACGTCCGACGCGACGATCGGCTTGGCCAGGGCCATGTATTCGAAAACCTTCAGCGGCGACATCCAGCGTCCGATCTCCGCGCCGCCGTGGCCTTCGACCCGGCGCTGGTAGGGAGCAAGAACGATGTCGGCAGCCTTGATGTAGCCGGCGACCGTGTGGGGTGGCTGACGCCCGTAAAAGAAGACATTGGGAAACGAGACCAGCTCCCTCTGCCACCGGCCGACATCCTCATCCGTCCCGCCGACCAGGTGGAAATCGGCCCAGACGCAATCCCGCGGCAATTGCGAGATGATTTCCATACCCTTGCCGGGATATAAACTTCCCGTATAGCACACGTTCACTTGCCCTGGTCGACTTTGCCGCAAGACCGCGGGTCGCAATCCTGCGGGCGGCGGGTCCGCCGCATCGGGAGAAACCATGATCTTGGCCGGCGAAAGCTTGGGATAGGCGGCGATCAAGTCCGCCTTCAGCGCCTCGGTGATGCAGACGATCCGCTTCAGCGCCGGGTGCTCGATCAGCCTGCGAAATCGACCGGTTTCACACGGCAGATCATGCACTTCGCAAGCCACCGGTCGGCCGAAGTGCGCCGCCGCCAGCAATCGCACGACATCACGGCCATAAAACAGATCGGGTGGCTGTCGCTGGAACTCCCGCGCCAGAGACCACCGATACGGCGAACCCAGATACGGCTTGCGTTTGCGCTCCGGCTCCGGATAGTCGAAGCGGATGGTGAACGACTTTGCGACCCCGTAATAGGCAAACAGGTCGCCGACGGTGTCGGGACCCTTCGTCGCGAACAGCGTGACGGTATGGCCGCACTGCGCGAAGGCCGCGCACATTTTCATAACTTGAATGGTATTGGCCATGGTCGATGGCATCGTTGATTTCGACAGATAATAGATCAGCATCTGAGTTTGCCCTGTCCCTGATGACGCCGTGACACCGACGCGGCTACGCTGTCGCGGTGACGGCTGGCTGCGCTGGCCGCATCGGTCGGAGTTGCGCCTGTGCAGCGCGCCAGCCCTGAAAGACCGACAGATGAAAGATGAGGCCATCGAGTTTTTCCCAGCCGGCTCGTTGCTGGCGGCACAGGTGCGCCACGGCGTCCGCATCGAAGCAGTCCTGGTCTTCCAATGCCTCCTTGCTCACAAGATCGTTTGCCCAGGCGCGCAGTGGACCTTCGAACCAGTCGGAGGGCACACTGAAACCCTGCTTCGGACGCTCGAACAGCGATCTGGGCATGTGCTTCGCGAGCAGCGCCCGCAGTACCCGTTTGCCACCGCTGTCGTCCTTGCGAAATGGCATCGGTAAACTCCAGGCGAACTCCACCACCCGGTGATCCAAAAATGGGCAACGCACTTCCAGGCCCACAGCCATGCTCGCCCGGTCCACCTTGACCAGAATATCGTCAGTCATGAAGCCGACAAAGTCCATATACATCATCTCGGCCAGGGCGGCTTCGGCTTGGGCCGGTTCAGAGTGCTCGCTGTGAAGTCGGCGGTTCCGGGACCGATCGGGAATGGCGTCGGCAAAGGGATCGTGCATACGCAACCGTTGCAGCATGTCCGCAGCGCTGACCGCGGACAGGGCGGATGCCCAGGGCGTGAGGCGGCTCGCCCGTCGATGCCACCGCCGCGGCAGCTTGATCATTCGCGACGGCGGGGAGTCGAGGGCAGCCCACGCAAGTCGCTGCGCGGCCCGGGTCGCCGCCACCACGCGGCGCCGGACGCCGAGCGGAATCCGCCTTGCCTTGAACCAGGCATGGAGGGCTTCGTCATAGATCGTGTAGCCGGCAAAGCCCTCGTCGCCCCCGTCTCCGGAGAGTGCTACGGTCACGTGCCGGCGCGCCAATTGCGAGAGCAGGCAGGTCGGGATCTGGGAAATGTCAGCGAGCGGCTCATCGTAGATCTCGGGCAATTTGGGGATGAACCCAACAATGTCCTGCCGGCCGACATAAAATTCATGGTGATCGGTGCCCAGATGGGCGGCGATCGCTTTGGCGTACTGTGCTTCGTCATGGGTTTTGGCCTCGACGCCGATCGAGAATGTCTTAATCGGCTGACCACCCTGGGTCTGCATCAGCGAAACGACAGACGAAGAATCGATGCCTCCGGACAAAAGGGCGCCGAGTGGCACGTCCGAGATCATTCGCTTGCTGACCCCATCCGTCAACAGAGCCTCGAGTTCCGCTACGGCATCCTGAAAACTTCCCTTGAAGGGTTCCCGGCCGCCCTTTGCCATCGCCTCCCTGGCAGACCAATACGCCGTTGGTTGAATGTCGAGCGGGTCTGTCTCTGCCGTCAGAGTTACAAAACAGCCGGGCGGCAGTTTGCGCAGGTTGCGATAGATGCAATAGGGGGAAGGCACCCATCCATAATTGAGAAAAAGGGAGAGGCCTTCGCGATCGATATCGCCCGTGAAATGAGGATGAACCCGGATTGACTTGAGCTCGGAAGCGAACACCACGGAATTGCCGCAGCGGCCGTAATACAATGGTTTCTCACCGGCGCGATCGCGCGCCAAGGTCAGCGTGCGTTCCTGGCGGTCCCAGACCGCGAGCGCGAACATCCCGTTCGACTGCCGAAAAGTCTCAAGCAGGCCATGGCGCACGAAGCCGGCCAGCAGGACCTCGGTGTCGGAGCTTCCGACAAACGGATAACCGCAGGCTTCGAGATCACGACGCAGACAGCGATAGTTATAGATCTCGCCATTGTAGACGAGCACGAATCGGCCACCTGCGGACACCATGGGCTGATGGCCAGACGGAGACAGATCGATGATCGACAGCCGCCGGTGGCCGAGCGCGACCCCGGCTTCCCGATCCACCCATGCACCACAGTCATCAGGACCGCGATGCCTGAGAGTCTGGGCCATGGCAACCACGGTCTGTCTGAGGGCGTCGGCCGATACGGCGCGATCTGGTGTCAGGTAGCCGCTAATACCGCACATTGACCTCGTAGCTTACCTCGTCGGCGCGCCGGCCGTAGTTGCGAGATGAGGGGCGGATGTCGTCGTCTTGGCAGTTGCGGTTGGTGGAAGCAGCCAACGAACGAGGATACCGGTCCGTTGTCGGCGAAGACCGCCGCAACGCGTGCTCTCCGGGCCGGTTGAAGTCCGCGAAGGGAAGCCTGGGTCGGCGTCGGCGAGCGTTGGATAGCGCATGTGAGGGAGCTTGTTAACAGCTCTTCGCCCGGATTGGATCGAGGGGCGCGACGCCCGGGCGGGCCCGGCGTCACCATCCCGGGTCGTCCTCGACGAAGCGGAAGGCGTCGCCCGCCGCGACGATGCGCCCGACCGAGGGCAGCGGGAAGTGGGCGGTGCAGACCAGCGTGTCGGTCTCGCAATAGCGCTCAAGGAAGGCGCGCCGGGTCCGCTTGGCGAGGTCTGCGTCCCAGTCGGGCCAGGCGGTCCACTCGGGGTGCAGGCATTGGACCGGCGAGTGCATGACGTCGCCGCACATGACCGCGCGCTGCCCCCGGGAGGCGAGGCGGATCGCGACGTGGCCGAGCGTATGGCCGGGCGTCGGCTCGAGCGAGATCTGGTCGTCGAGGGTGAAGCCGTCGTCCACGATCTGGGCCTTCCCCGCGGCGATCACCGGCAGCACGCTGTCCTCGAGCGCCGCGCGCGAGAACTTGGGGTTGCCACCCCGCTCCCAGCTGTCGAGCTCGGTCCTGGCGAACACGTAGCGGGCGTTCGGGAAGGTCGGGACCCAGCGGCCGTCCACGAGCCTCGTGTTCCAGCCGACGTGGTCGACGTGCAGGTGGGTGCAGAGCACGTAGTCGATGGCCTCCGGCGCGACCTCGAGGGCCGCGAGTTGGCGCAGGTAGGTGTCGTCGGTCTTCTGGTGCCAGAAGGGCCGGTTGGGCCGCTCCTTGTGGTTGCCGACGCAGCTGTCGATCAGGATCGTGTGCCGCGCGGTGCGCAACAGGTAGCTCTGGACCGGGAACAGGAGCGCGCCGGTCTGCGGGTCCATGGCGCGCGGCTTGAGCCAGCTCTCGTGCGGCGCCCAGTCGGCGGGCGTGGTCTCGGGAAAGAACATCTTGGGGTCGAACGGCGAGACGATCTCGACCGCGCGCGCGACCGCGATGTCGCCGATCCGCCGGCCTTGCCAGGCCCTGCCTTGTGGTGTCATGGGGGAGCCTCCCTTGCGTCTCGTTGCCGCCGGCATCCTGAATAGCCGCTGCCGGCCGGGTCCGGTAGCCCATTGTCCGGCGAATGCCCCTTGCCGGGCCGGGTTGCGGGGCTGGAATCGGTATGCTATCAGCGGCCGGTCTCCGGCCGGGCTTGGGAGAATCTTCGGCAATGCCGCCTTGCGTCTTCATCCACACCAATCACCGGCAGTACCTGGGCGCGCTGGTCTCGGCCTACTCGATGCGGCGCTCTTCGCCCAATGCCGATCGGTTCGACGTCAAGATCATCGAGCACAAGGACTATCCGTTCTTCGCGCGACATGAGGGCAAGGAGTATCTGCGGGCAGGCGTCAGGCGTAGCTGGCGCAACGACGACTTGCAGTCATTCACGCCGCTGCGGTTCATGCCGCCCGAGCTGATGGGTTACCGGGGCCGGGCGGTGGTGGTCGACCCGGACGTGTTCGCGGTCGGCGACGTGTTCGAGCTGCTGAGCCGCGAGATGCACGGTAAGGCGATCTTCTGCCGCACGCGCAGCGGCACCAAGCGCCTGAATGCCGGCAACTATGCGAGCTCGGTCATGCTGCTCGACTGCGCCAAGCTCGGCCACTGGCGGGTCGAGGCCCAGTTCGCGCAGCTGTTCACGTTCGAGCGCGACTATCGCCGGTGGATCAACCTGCAGGACGAGGATCCGGACACGATCGGCGCGCTCGAGCCGGAGTGGAACGATTTCGACCGCCTGAGCGCCAAGACCAGGATGGTCCACAACACCAGGCGCAAGACCCAGCCCTGGAAGAGCGGCCTGCCGGTCGACTTCATCCCGGCCGAGACCTTCCGGCTGTTCCCGCCGATCGGCTGGCTGATGCGCGCGCGCCGCCGGCTGTTCGGCGACTACGGCCTGCTCGGCCGCTACCGGAGCCATCCGGACCGCCGGCAGGAGCAGCTGTTCTTCGGCCTGCTGCGCGAGTGCGTCGAGCAGGGGATCGTCAGCCAGGAGCTTTGCGCGAGGAGATGCGCCGCAACCACGTCCGCCACGACGCGCTCGAGCTGATCGAGCGGACGCCGCCGCTCGCGGCCTGATCCCGGGCGCAGAAAGCCTCGACCTCCGCGCTCGAGCCGGGCCTCGATCGATCGCTCGCGCCGTCGGCCCGGGCGCGGGCGCTCATCTCAGGGCGCAAGCGCAGCCAAACGCGCTTGGCGACGGTGGCGGCCCCGCGGGCTCGAGGTTAACCAGATCTTCACCCTGTCCGCGTTAACCCCTTCTTCGGATGGTCCCTGCGACCGTGGGAATCCGGGCCTTGAGCTTTGTGGCGGCGCATGGATGCCCAGGATCGCATGGACCGAGGGCCAGCATCAGCGGCAAAAGTCAACGAAAGCTTGCGCGCTGGCCCGCAACAGGCGGGGCGTCCGGGAGCGATGCC
Organism: uncultured Alphaproteobacteria bacterium; assembly: GCA_963756905.1. Lineage (GTDB taxonomy): Bacteria > Pseudomonadota > Alphaproteobacteria > Geminicoccales > Geminicoccaceae > DATAOG01. Next base: position 34,713 of record CAVWPO010000027.1, on the reverse strand, counting down.
GATGGCCCCGTTCTGCCGGTCGGCACGTGCCGCCATCCGGCGCCTGAGCGCTCGCGCCCGCCCTGGGCCGATCGAGGCAGCCGGGCGGGGCGCCGGCTGGTCGCGCCGGTCAGCTGCCGCGCCGCGTTTCACCTCGCGCCGGCGGCGGTGCAGGATCGGCTCGGTGTAGCCGTTGGGCTGCGCCCGGCCCTGGAACACGAGATCGCGGGCCGCCTGCGAGGCGATGCTGCTCTTGGGTCGGCCGGCACCGGCCGGTAGGTCCCGACTGGTCGCGCCGGTCAGCTGCCGCGCCTGCGTTTCACCTCGCGCCGGCGGCGGTGCAGGATCGGCTCGGTGTAGCCGTTGGGCTGCGCCCGGCCCTGGAACACGAGATCGCAGGCCGCCTGGAACGCGATGCTGCCGGCGAAATCGGGCGCCATCGGGCGGTAGTCGGGATCGCCCGCGTTCTGGCCGTCGACCACCGCCGCCATCCGGCGCAGGGTCGCCATCACCTGGTCCTCGCTGCAGACGCCGTGATGCAGCCAGTTGGCGATGTGCTGGCTCGAGATCCGAAGCGTCGCCCGGTCCTCCATCAGCCCGACATTGTTGATGTCCGGCACCTTGGAGCAGCCGACCCCCTGGTCGATCCAGCGGACGACGTAGCCGAGGATGCCCTGGGCGTTGTTGTCGAGCTCCTGCTGGATGGCGTCGGCCGGCCAGTTCGGGCGCGCCGCGACCGGGATCGAGAGGATGTCGCCGAGCCTGGCGCGCGGCCGCGATTTCAGCTCCTCCTGACGCGCCCGGACGTCGACCTTGTGGTAGTGCAGCGCGTGCAGGGTCGCGGCCGTCGGCGAGGGCACCCAGGCGGTGTTGGCGCCCGCCATCGGATGGCCGATCTTGGCCTCGAGCATGGCCGCCATCAGGTCCGGCATCGCCCACATGCCCTTGCCGATCTGGGCGCGGCCCGGAAGCCCGGCAGCCAGCCCGACATCGACGTTCCAGTCCTCGTAGGCCTGCATCCAGAGTGCTGCCTTCATGTCGGCCTTGCGGATCATCGGGCCGGCCGCCATCGAGGTGTGGATCTCGTCGCCGGTGCGGTCGAGGAAGCCCGTGTTGATGAAGACGATCCGGTCCCGGGCGGCGCGGATGCACTCCTTGAGGTTGAGGGTGGTCCGCCGCTCCTCGTCCATGAGGCCCATCTTGAGAGCGCAGGGCTCGAGCCCGAGCGCGGCCTCGATGCGCGCGAACAGCGCGCTCGTGAACGCCACCTCCTCGGGGCCGTGCTGCTTCGGCTTGACGATGTAGACCGAGCCCGCGCGGCTGTTGCGGCCGGGGCCCGGGCCCTGCAGATCGTGGAGCGCGATCAGGCTCGTGATCATGGCATCGAGGATGCCTTCGGGCACCGGCTCGCCGTCCCGGTCGAGGACCGCATCGCTGATCAGGTGGTGACCGACGTTGCGCACCAGCATCAGGCTCCGGCCGTGCAGGCTGAGGCCGGAGCCGTCGGGGCGGCGGTAGGCCCGATCGGGGTTGAGGCGGCGCTCGACCGTCCGGCCGCCCTTCTCGAAGCTCGCCGCAAGGTCGCCCTTGAGCAGGCCCAGCCAGTTGCGATAGGCCGTGACCTTGTCCTCGGCGTCGACCGTCGCGACCGAATCCTCGAGATCGACGATCGTGGTCACCGCGGCCTCGAGCACGACGTCGGCCACGCCCGCGGCATCGCCCCGGCCGACCGGGTGCGCGCGGTCGATCCGGATCTCGACGTGCAGGCCGTGATTGACCAGGAGGACCGCCGACGGCGCGGCCGGATCGCCCTGATAACCCGCGAGCTGGAAGGCGTCGCGGAGCCCTGTCCGGTCGCCGGCCTCGAGGCTGACGACCAGCCGCCCGTCGGCGATCGCGTAGCCCGTCGCGTCCCGGTGCGAGCCCTCGGCGAGCGGCGCCGCCTGGTCCAGAAAATCGCGCGCGAAGGCGATCACCCGCTCGCCGCGCACCGGATTGTAGTGGGCCGTGCGTCCGGCGCCGTCCGTCTCCGGGATCGCATCGGTGCCGTAGAGCGCGTCGTAGAGGCTGCCCCAGCGCGCGTTGGCGGCATTCAGCGCGTAGCGGGCATTGGTCACCGGCACGACCAGCTGCGGGCCGGCGACGGTGCTGATCTCGGCATCGACGTTCTCGGTGGTGGCCGCGAAGTCCGGGCCCTCGGGCAGCAGGTAGCCGATCTCGCTGAGGAAGTCCTGGTACGCCTGCGGATCGGGCAGCTGACCGCGGCGCGCCCGGTGCCAGGCGTCGATCCGGGCCTGCAGCTCGTTGCGGCGCGCGAGCAGGACGCGGTTGCGGGGCGCCATCTCATGGATGATCGCATCGAGCGCCGGCCAGAACCGTGCCGGCGCCACGCCGGTGCCCGGCAGGGCCTCGTCCTCGATGAAGTCGTGCAGCACCTTCGCGACCCGAAGACCGCCGGCTTGGATCCTGTCCGTCATCGGTCGTGCCTTGCTCCTGCTGTTCGTTGACGCGACGTCGCCGGCCGGGCGCGTCCGGCTTGCTGTTGCCGGCGGCCATTGATCCTGCGACTCGGCCGCGCGCGCAAGCCCGTTGGGGCGCACCGGCCGCGGCCCCCGCGCTCAGTCGGGCAGGGGATCGAGCGGCCAGATCGGCCGGCGCACGCGGGTGTAGGGCAGGCGGGCGAAGTCCTGGGTCAGCGCCCCGGGACCGTCCAGCCAGAGCACCTCCTTGGCGACCGGCGCGAAGCCGGCATGGAAATGCTGGGCCGACTTGACCACCACCAGCTTCTTGTCGTCGAGCCCGATGCCGTGGTCGGTGAACAGCGCCGGATCGAACGCCTGGGTGCGGGTCGCGTTGAGGAGCAGATCGATGCCGTCCACCCGGATCGCGGCGACGTCGCCGAGCTGGGTCCAGCCGCCCGCGAAGCGCTGCCGGGCAGCCCTGGCGAGGTGGCGGACCTCGGCCTCGACGTCGAGCGGCGGGCCCGAGCTCGGGCCGACCTTGCCGCCAAGCCGCAGCCGCACCCTTGAGCCCACGCCCGCGAGCTCGCAGAAACCGACCGCGACCGGGTCCCACAAGGGGCCGAGCGCCGCGTCGCGGACGCCCTGCTCGAGCAGCCGCCGGAGCAGGAAGGTCGCATCGCCCGGCGCGCCGCCGCCCGCGTTGTCGGAGGTGTCGGCGAGCACGATCGGCCCGCCTGGCGCCCCGAGCGCGCGCTCGATCCCTTGCTCGTGGCCCAGCATCGGCGCCGCGGTCCGGCCGCGCAGCGCCTGCAGCTCGCGCCCGAGCGCGGCCGCGAGCGTCTCGGCCCTGACCGGATCGCCATCGGTCACGACCAGGACCTTGGCCCCGAGGTCGGCGACGTCCGCCCAGGGGAATCCGTGGCCGAGCGAGACCGAGAGGACGCGATCTTGGCCCTCGAGCGCCTTGATCCGGGCAACGAACCCCTGGCCCGGCTCGCGCGTGGTGTGGATGGTCGCGATCATCTTGCAGTCGAACACGGCCATCACCGGCCGGATCTCGCGCCGGGCCGCGCGCAGCGCGAGGTCGACCAGCTCCTCGGCGCGCTCAAAGGTGTCGGTGTGCGGATACTCTTTATAGAAGACGAGGAGATCGCTGGCGGCCACCATCGCGGCGCTGAGATGGCAGTGCGGGTCGAGCTCGGCGCCGATCACGACCTCGGGCCCGACCAGCGCCCGGACCTGGGTCAAAAGATCGCCCTCGCAGTCCTCGCAGCCCTCGGCGACCATGGCGCCGTGCAGCGACAGCACCACGGCCTCGACCGGCAACGCAGCCCGCAGCTGGTCGAGCAGCCGGTCGCGCAGCGTCTCCCAGACATGGCGAGCGGTCAGCCCGGCCGGCGCGGCGAAGGCCGCCAGCCCCTCGACCACGGTGAGACCGTCAGTGGCCGCCCGCCGGCGCGCAGCGACGATCGGGCCGGTGAAGAAGCGCGGCTCCTCGGGATGGGTGCCGGCCGGAAACCACAAGTATTCCTCGAAGCTGCCGAAGCCCGTCGGGATGGGCGAGAAGGTGTTGGTCTCGGTCCCGAGCGCCGCCACGAACAGCCGCATCTCCATCCTCCCCGCCGACCCGGCTTCCCGGCGCCCGCCCGCAACCCGGCGCCGCGCGAGCCCAGCGCCTCGCCGGGCGGTCGCCCATCCACCTAGCGCAAAGCGCCACGTCTGTCCTGCCCCGCGCACTGTGGCCCATTTGCAACCGCAGATACGCAAAGCCGGCGAAGCCGTTGCAATCTCGCGCCCGGCCGGGCAGATTGCGCCCGGTCGCCGTCAGGGCGACCCGGAAAGTGCCATCACGGGGCCAGGCCATGACGCTGGAAGCCGCTTCGCGCTCGGCGGTGATCGGTCTGTCGATGCTGACGACGATCGCGATTCTGGGCGTGGTCGTGTCGGCCGCCTACCAGGATACCCGGCACGGCCCCGAATTGAGCGAGCCGCCCTTGATCCGGGTGCCCCAGATGCCCTGGAAGCTGCCGCCGGAGGCCCGGCTGGACGACCCGGCCGCGGGTGCGAACGAGCCGCGCGGGTTGGATCGCCTGCTGCCCGAGGCGGGCGACGAGCCGGGCGCGGCCCCGTCGGATCAGGCGCTCGAGCCGCAGGCGGCCGATCCCGCGCCGCCACCGACCGCTGCCGATGAGCCCTCCCCGATCGCGAAGTCGACGCTCGGCGCGCCGGTACGGGTCGCGATCTCGGCCCCGAACGAGCCATCCGGGATCGCGAAGTCTGCGCTGAGCGAGCCGCTCCCGGCCGCGAGATCGGCACAGAGCGCGCCGTTGCCGGCCACGAGATCGGCGGCGACCGAGCCGCTGCCGGCCGCGAAGTCCGCCATGAGCGAGCCGCTGCCGGCCGCGAAGTCCGCCATGAGCGAGCCGCTGCCGGCCGCGAAGTCCGCCATGAGCGAGCCGCTGCCGGCCGCGCCGCCGGCGGTGATCAGGCGCGCGTCCGCGCCGGCGGCGCAAACGGGACCCGACACCCCTGTGGGCGCCGAATATCGCGTCCAGCTGCTGGCGACGGCGGACCAGGCCGCGGCCGAGCGCGCCCGCGACGGGCTGGTGACGAAGTTCGGCACCCTGCTCGCCGACTACCGGTCCCACATCGAGAAGGCCGAGCTGCCGGCCGGCAGCATGTATCGCGTCCAGATCGGCCCGTTCGACGGCCGGGCGGCCGCCGAGGCCAAATGCGAGGAGCTGAAGCGCCAGCAGGCGACCTGCTTTGCCCTCCGGTTCGGCCCACGGACCTGAGATAGCGCCTTCGCCGCCCTGACCGGCCGGGTGCAGGCGGGGCCAACAGACCCCGCCTCACCTCTACCTAGCCAAGCCTCAGTCGCTGTTCCTCTGACTTCCGCGTCCGACAACGGTGCGCGGTCCTTGGCGACGGGTCGATAGGGTGGCGACAAACGCCGAAAGCCTGCGATTGCAAGGTTGAGGTTGGGGCGAGCAACGGGAGTCGAACCCGTGACCTCCAGAGCCACAATCTGGCGCTCTAACCAGCTGAGCTATGCCCGCCGCAAAGGCGCTCCTCTTTAGCCGCGTCGCGCGACCACCGTCAAGCGGCCGCCCGCGCCGCCGATCCGGCGTTTGCTCAACGAGCAGGCAGGTTGCCTACCAATCAGGCAAAGGCCTGTGGCAGCCCTGCCAAACCGCCGGGCGCGGCGCAAACCGGCGGCTGGCACGATCCATGCTTCGTCAGGACACTACTGCGGGTCGGCGCTCGCCCTCCCGCACGCCGGTCGGAGCAAACTCGGAAGGGTCGGTGGCTGCCATGAAGAAGATCGAGGCGATCATTAAGCCGTTCAAGCTGGACGAGGTCAAAGAGGCCTTGCAGGAGGTCGGCCTCAAAGGCATGACCGTCACCGAGGTCAAGGGCTTCGGCCGGCAGAAGGGCCACACCGAGCTCTACCGGGGTGCCGAGTACGTGGTCGACTTCCTGCCCAAGGTCAAGGTCGAGATCGTGCTCGAGGACAGCCTGGTCGACCGGGCCGCCGAGGCGATCCTGAACGCCGCCAAGACCGACCGGATCGGCGACGGCAAGATCTTCATCTCGACCGTCGAAGAGGCGATCCGCATCCGCACCGGCGAACGCGGCGCCGACGCCCTCTGAGCGCCGACCGGCCGCCGCCGAGGCCGCCGATGCCCGGCCTGCCCCAGCCGTCCGCCGGGGCCGCTCCTGTCACCGCGGGCGGCGCCCTTTGCGCGCTGCCCGAGCCCGCCCGCCGCCGCCGCCCCGCTCAAGCACGACCCGCTCACGCTCAAGCAAGAAAGGAACCCCGCCCATGATGCTGGGATGCAAGACCCCGGACGACGTCATGAAGGCGATCAAGGACGAAGGCGTCCAGATCGTCGACCTGCGCTTCGTCGACCTGCCCGGAATGTGGCAGCACACCTCCTATCCGGCGCCCGCGATCGACGTCGAGGCGATCGACGAGGGCCTGGGCTTCGATGGCTCCTCGATCCGCGGCTTCCAGGAGATCCACGCCTCCGACATGCTGCTGATGCCGGACGAGACCACCGCCTTCATCGACCCGTTCTGCGTCCACAAGACCCTGGTCCTGATCTGCGACGTGCGCGACCCGGTCACCAAGGAATACTACTCGCGCGACCCGCGCGGCGTCGCCCGCAAGGCCGAGGAGCACCTGAATTCCACCGGCATCGGCACCCGCGCCTTCTTCGGCCCCGAGGCCGAGTTCTTCGTGTTCGACGACGTCCGCTACGGCCAGAGCATCAACTACGGCACCTACGAGATCGACTCGGTCGAGGGCCATTGGAACATGGCCCGCGACGAGGGCCCGAACCTCGGCTACAAGATCCGGCCCAAGGAGGGCTACTTCCCGGCGCCGCCCTCGGACACGCTCATGGACATCCGCTCCGAGATGGTCTTGACCATGCAGGAGATCGGGATCGCGATCGAGGCCCACCACCACGAGGTCGCGACCGCCGGCCAGTGCGAGATCGACATGAAGTTCGACACGCTGGTCGCGATGGCCGACAAGCTGATCAAGTACAAGTACGTGGTCAAGAACGTCGCCAAGAAGCACGGCAAGACCGCGACCTTCATGCCCAAGCCCCTGTTCGCCGACAACGGCTCGGGCATGCACGTGCACCAGTCGATCTGGGACGGCGACAAGCCCCTGTTCGGCGACCCCGCGGCCTATGGCGGCCTCAGCCAGAGCTGCCCGCTGGTACATCGGCGGCCTGCTCAAGCACGCGCCCGCCCTGCTCGCCTTCGCCGCGCCCACGGTCAACTCCTACCACCGCCTGGTGCCGGGCTACGAGGCGCCGGTCAACCTCGCCTGGTCGCTCAGGAACCGCTCGGCCGCGGTCCGGATCCCGATGTACTCCGACAGCCCCAAGGCCAAGCGCGCCGAGTTCCGCTGCCCCGACCCGTCCTGCAACCCCTACCTCGCGTTCGCGGCGATGCTGATGGCCGGCCTCGATGGGATCAGGAACAAGATCGACCCGGGCGACCCGGTCGACAAGAACATCTACGACCTGCCGCCCGAGGAGCTGGCCGACATCCCGACCGTGCCGGGCTCGCTGCCGGCCGCCCTCGACGCCCTCGAGGCCGACCAGGAGTTCCTGATGGAAGGCGAGGTGTTCACCCAGGACTTCATCGACAACTTCCTCGAGTACAAGCGGATCAAGGAGATCGACGAGATCCGCCTGCGCCCGCACCCCTACGAGTTCGTCCTCTACTACGACGTCTGAGGGCTCAAGCAGCGCGCAGCGCGGTAGCCCACCGAAACCGGCAGGCGGCGCCTGCTGGCCGGACTTTGACCTCGGGCGGCCATCGGACTGCGGTCGCCTGGTACCCTAGCCTCCCTGGACTTGGGCGGGTCGCCTCAGGGCCCCCGCCTGATTTTTTTAGTCTTCCAGGATCTTGAGCGCGCCGAGATCAGCTCGCGACCATGGTAAGAATTGATCGCCGATCAGCCGGGAAATACTGGAGGACGGCAGCCGCCATGAGACACTTTTGACTTCGAGTGTCGCATCGATGGTCCAGGATGGTACAGATCTGTCGCGGAATTGCGGCAGCTTGGCAAGTCATGATGAAGCCTCCAGCGCTGGAGGCAGGCTTCGGGCGGGCACGACCTCCTGGAAGGCGCGGAATTGCTTGCTCTCGGGTTGCGCGCGTCCCCGGTCCCGCGGTCGCATGGAGGCCGATGGAGGTGACGAATCTGATCCAGTCTGGTACACTTCTGATCCTCATCCAGCCTCATCGATGCCCCGATTCAGCGGATCGCAGTCACGAACTCTCAGCCCGACCGTGCTGCTTTCCGGAAGTCGCCCCGCTGCCGCAACTTTTAATAGAAATGTCCGGTACGATCTTTGCGTGCGCAAAAGGGGCCGGGCCGGGACGATTTCCCGATCACAAATGCGTGAGCAGGCAGCGCCACGGCCGCCATTTCTGCCTAATGGTTGAGCAGTGATCTGCCGGCGATCGGCTCGGACCGGAGAGGAAGCGGCGGATGCCTGGCGGGTCGACACCGTCCACCGCGCCCGGGACGCCGAGGCGGTGGTGTGGATTGCGGCGAGCGACGACGCGCCCGGCCTCCCGACTCGGGGCCCACACCCTGGATGCGCTGGCCGACAAGCTGAAGGTCGTGATTCCCGAATTGCTCGAAGCGAACGGCCTGCTCCCGGCCGACTCATCAGGGCGACATCGTCTTCGCCATGATGGCGGAACGGCACGGGCGGGCGCCCCTCGCAGTGGACGGTTCCTCACACGTTTCTGACTTTTTCCTTCTGTCGGTGTCCTGATCTCCAATCGTCCTGACGTAGAACAGATATCCTTAGATATATTCCATATCTGGTCATCTGCATTGATACAGCCTTGGATGTACTGACGGCATCGCCTGTTGCACGACCGTATATCGGTATATGTCGAATGCTTGCTTGTCCGGCTGCCCTGGACTTGGAGAATGCCGCCGATCGGGGCCTCGGCGCTCCGGGCAACCTCGGAGCCTGACGGCTCCCGGCATTCCCTTGGGGGTAGATCCTATGAAGAAGCTTTTGATCGGCTCGGCCATGCTCGTTTTGCTTGCAGGTCCCGCCCTCGCGGGGGGCAACGGTAACGGCAATGGCAACGGCAATCTCGGCTCGTTCAACGGCAACGGCAACGGCAACGGCAACGTCGGTTTCGCCAACGGCAACTTGAACGGCAACGGCAACATCGGTTCCGGCAACGGTAACTTCAACGGCAACCACAACTTCTTTTCCGCTGGCAACGGCAACGTCAACGGCAACGGCAACGGCAGCTTTTATCACGGCAGCAACCTGAACGGCAACGGCAACGGCAACGGCAACGCCTTCGGTGTCGGCAACGGCAACTTCAACGGCAACGGTAACCCGTAAGGGTCCGGATTCGCCTGGTTTCGAGGAGAGGGCGCCGGCCACGGGCCGGCAACCCTCCTCGGCCCAGGCATGATCTTGCGACGCCCGCCTTGTCGAGGCGGCGCTCTGGCAACGATGGCCAGCACGTCAACTTCGCTTGGCCAGGGTTAGTTCGCGGCCGTGCGGCGACCGCTCGATGCGATGGTGCGCTCCATACAGGGAGGGAGAATGTTATGAAGAAGGCTTGGTTGATTCCGCTTGCGGGTCTCGCCCTGGCGGTGGCCGAAACGTCCGTAGCTTCGGCCCAGTCCTTCGGCCTTGAGGGCTTCGGTCTGAAGCGGTCCGGTTTCCTGTTGATCGACGGCAACGGCAACGGCAACGGCAACGGCAACGTCGGGAGCCTCAACGGGAACGCCAACGGCAGCGGCAATTCCGGCGCCGGCAACGGCAACGGTAATGGTAACGGTAACTACGGGAGCGCGAACGGCAACGCCAATGGCCGCGGCAACGCCGGTTTCGCCAACGGCAACGGCAACGGCAACGGCAACATCGGGGGCGTCAACGGGAACGGCAACGGCAACGGCAACGCCGGCACCGCCAACGGCAACGCCAATGGCAACGGTCATCCGGACGCCAATGGGAACATCGGTTACCAGAATGGCGGCACCGGCAACATTGGCGCATACAACGGCAACGGCAACAGCGACTCGACGAGCGGGAATCACAACATCGGCGCGTTTAACGGCAACAACAATGGTGGCAGCTTTAACGGAAATCACAACATAGGCTCGTTCAATGGCAACAATAACGGCAATCCATAATGTTGCGGCGCACCTGAGCCGAGAGTTCCAAGCAATCGAGGACGAAGAGCGATGAGCACGGTTCTCGTAACTGTCATGCTTGCTCACCTGAGCAGCGGGCCCCTGGCTGTCGATCAGCCGATTGCCAGATTCGCGCCGTCTCCGCCGCCACTAATCCAGGTGGCGGATGGCAACGGCAATGGCAACGGCAATGTTGGTAACAACAACGGCAATAACAATAGCGGCAACAACAACGGCAACAACAATAGCGGCAACAACAACGGCAATGGTAGCGGAAGCAGCGGCCAGGGGAATGGCGCCCCAAGCAGCGGCAACGCCAGCGCCAACCTCGGCGGCCTCAGCAACAGCCTCGGCGGCCTCAGCAGCAGCCTCGGCGGCCTCAGCAGCAGCCTCGGCGGCCTCAGCAACAGCCTCGGCGGCCTCAACGGCAGCGTCGGCGGCCTGGGCAGCGGCTTAGGCGGCTCGAACGGCAGCAGCGACGGCGATGGTGCCGGTAGCGGCAATGGCAACGAGTAGGGGCCGGTGCCTGGTTTTGCACTTGGGGCGCGACCTGATAGGGCCCGCGCCCTGGGCCCGGCCAGGAGAGATTTGGCCAAGCGGTCGGTCACCGACGCTGATCCGCCTCGGTGTAGTCTCGCTTTCTGTTGATAGCGACCACGCCGGCTGGGCAACGGGAATCGAGGACGAACAGTGGTAATTGCGGGTCCGGCGGTGATCTTGCTCGTTCATCTGACGAGCGTACCGTCCTTGGTTGACGAAGCAGTATCGGGATTCAAGGGGGGGCTATGGCCGGTCCCCTTCCAGATTGCAGACGGCAGAGGCAATGGCAACGGCAATGGCAACACCGGCAGCCACAACGGCAACGGTAATTCTGGAAATAACAATGGCAATGGCAATGTCGGCAACAACAATGGAAATTCCAATTCCGGAAACAATAACGGCAATAGCAACGTAGGCAACAATCACGGTAACAACAATTCGACCAGCGGCAACGGCAACGGCAACACCACTGCCAACGCCAACGCCAACGCCAACGCCAACGCCAACAGCAACGGACGGGCAACGCGAACGGCAACAACGGCAACCGCAACACCACTTCCAGCCCGAACGGCAACAATGGCAGCGGTGGTATGACCGCTAGCGGCGGCAACCGCCCCGCCGACCAGGCGCCAATGACCCGCGATCGGAACTGTGACCAGTTGCCTTCCTTCCTGGCCCGGTTGTTCTGCAGTTGATCGGCGAACCGCCGGTGGCGCAGGAAGCTGGGAGTTGTTCCGGGCGCCGGGTAGCGGCGTGGCTGGGCATCATGTCGCCCCACGAATGACACTTTCGGAGATACGGACCAGGGCATCGTCAGATTGCTGAAAGCGGTTCCACAACCGTCTCGTTTTCCGGTTGGCTGACTAGGTTGCGCGCGAGCAAAGCCGCCTCGGTGCGGTTGTGCGCGTGCAGCTTTTTCAGAATCCTGTGGACGTGCACTTTGACTGTGCCCTCTTCGATGGCCAGTTCTCGAGCGATGGCCTTGTTTGACTGACCTCGTTGGAGCAACTCGAGGACGCGGAGCTCGCGTTCCGTTATACCGAACGCTCCCATCACATGGGGCTCGGCGGACTGCGGCGACTTGTGATAGCCGTGTCCATTCATCAGCGCGCTCGGCGGTACGAACGTGCCGCCGTTTTGAACGAAACGCAGTGTCTCGATCAGGATGTTCAGAGCAAGGCTGGACGGAAAATACGCGCGCGCGCCCAGCTCCATCGCATCGACCACGGCCGATCCGTCCTCGCGATCGGACACCACCACCATCAGTGCCCTCGGCGCGACCCGGCGCAGATGATCAAAGAATTTCTTGACCGGGACGTCGCTGCACGATTTGTCGCCGATATCAACGATCGCGAGATCGACGGTCTCGTCCGGTGGTTCGAGGATCGGGTTCGGCGACCCAGCTCCGGACTCCGCCCGACCGTAATCGGTCAAGGCCGTCTCCCAGGCGATGACGCGGACGCAGATCCCCCTGAGCTCGAGGACGCGCGCAAGGCACTCCCGCCTCAGCGTGCGATCGTCGCACAGCAGAACGGTAAGTGCCTGTCCCACAGCGACCGCGCTCATGGCCGCGCCCATCCCATTTTCCGCTTGACCTATGCGTCAGCGAAGCAAATTCAAGGTTGCACCCGCTGACATGAAAATTTCTGATAAATATGTTGCAAATCGGTGACGCGGGCCTGACGGAAGCCTTCGATCAACACAAGATCATGTGAAGAATAAGCATCGGGAACGCTTCGGACGCCTACTCTCTAACGCAGCCGCCCTTTTCAGAACGGAAGGCAATGCAATTTTACATTTATTCTTTTGCCGGATGTAAAAAGGCTTCCCGGCCGCCGCTCGACCGAAGCCACACCAGCCAGGAGCTTGCGCCGGTGACAAGCTCAACCCGGCCTCCGGGTCAGATCTTTAGACCCGAAGGCGAAAGCAGCATGGCCGCTCGCGGGAACCAACGGATCGGAAATCCGTTGTGGCGAGATCCCGGCCGGGCGGCGGCGGCGCAGCCACTTTTGCAGGCCGCGCCGGCGCGACCGGAGCCGATCCGGCTTGGCCGACCGCTCGAAAACGGTCGGGCGCGGTCGTGACTTGCGCGAGACAAGGGAGCACAAAGGCGATGGCGTCAGCTTTTCAGTCCTCGTGGATGAACGTGCGGATCGGCATTGTCCTGGCAACCGTGGCGCTCGCTTCTGCCTGCGCGGCGTCGTCGAGCTCGTCGCCGCATTCGCTGCAGCAGGTGCGGACCGCCGGTCCGAGCGTCACCTACGACTATAGCGGCGACGAGGCGTTGCTGCAGGCCGCACAGAACGCGGCGACGTTCTGCCGTCAGTACAATGCCACCCCGGGGCCCGCCAGAATCACGAACAATCCGAACGGCGGCGCCAACAGCGTGGTCTTCGAATGCGCTCCGAACCCGCCGCCGGCCGTGGTCCAGCAGCAGGCGGTCGCGCCCAATCTCACCTACAGCTATCGGACCGACGAGGAGCTGCTGGCGGCGTCGCGGACGGCCGAGGCCTACTGCGCGAACGATGGCTCGCACGGGGTGGTCTCGAACATCACGCCCAACACCGATGGCTCCAAGACCGTGACCTTCAAGTGCGTCCGGGGGTGAGCTCGATGCAGGAGCGCTTGGGCCCGCTTTGGCTCGCGAGGCAGGGGAAGAACGCCGCCGGAGCTGAGCCGGCGGCCGGGCAATGCAGAAATCCCTGAGGCTCGCGCCCTCCTTCGAGGCGCGATCCGTCCCGAGCACGAGGACCGGGCGCCGCCGGCTCGGTGGTGTGGGTGCGTGCAGCTTGCCGGCCTTGAGCAGCTCGCCGGCGTGGGGGGGCGACCGTGCCGGCTGGTAGCCTGCCGCCGTCTGGACGGGCGCGCCGCGCTTTGTGCAGGCGGATCCCGCGACGCCTCGCGGCGGTGTCGCTGCCGTTCAGATTGGCCGGGGGCGGATCGGTGACGGACGGCCTGCGGGGGCGGTCGAGCCGGCGGCGGCGGTCAGCCCGCCTCGTCCGGGGGCGGTGCCGGCGCATCGGCCGCGCCGCCGCCGGCATCCGGCTGGCGCCGCGCCGCCCGGATCACCTCCAGCAGCCGGTCGGGCACGGTTTCCTCGAGCGCCTCGTCGGCGACCTCGCGCAGCGCCCGCACCAGGGGATCGTCGGCGCCAACCCGCCCGCCTCGCCGGGTCCGTCTCTGCTTGGGCTGGGGCATCGGATGACCGCCGGGCCGACGCCCGATCGCGGGCGCTCGTTTTGTTCCTGGACCACGTCGCTGACCAAGGAACCACTTGCGTACGCATAAGCTTCCACCGTATCAGGATCAAGCCAGAGGTTCGGTGGCGACGGCAGATTCCTTTGCGGATGGCGCGCGGAGCCCTATTTGATCCCGAGGCCAGCGGTCACCGGCGCGCCGCGCGCGGCCCCGGGTCGGGGAGGCCGACCGCGAGGTCGCCGCGCGCCAGGGCACCAGGCTAGGGCATCAGGCTGAGGCACCAGACATGGCCGGCACAGCGGACGCGATCCTCAAGCACATTCCCTATCTGCGCCGGCACGCGCGCCTGCTGACCGGCTCGCAGCCGCTCGGCGACGAGTTCGTGCGCCTGTGCCTGGAGCTGGTGGTCGCGGAGCCCGAGTGGCTCGAGGGCGAGGACCTCCGGGTCCAGCTGTTCCGCGCCTTCCACGCCGCCTGGACCAAGGTCCACGAGACCATCGCCGCGGACAGCTCGCTGGGCGAAGTCGAGCTCACCGAGCGGGTCAGGCAGGGGCTCGCGACCCTGCCGGGCACCGAGCGGCGGACGATCGCCCTGATCGTGGTCGAGGAGTTCACCTACGAGCAGACCGCGACGATCCTGGGCCTCACGGTCGACCAGGTCCGCCGCTCGGTGGCCAAGGCCAGGGGCGACCTTCTGAGCAAGGTCTCGATCCCGGTCCTGATCATCGAGGACGAGCAGATCGTCGCCAGCGACATCGCGCGCATCGTCGAGGACATGGGCCACCGGATCGCCGGCATGGCCGGCAGCCAGACCGAATCGGTGGCGCTCGCCGAGCAGCTCAAGCCGGGCCTGGTGCTGGCCGACATCCGGCTCGAGGACGGCGGCGACGGCATCGTCGCGGCGCAGACGATCCTCGAGACCTACATGGTGCCGATCGTGTTCGTGACCGGCTATCCCGAGCGTCTGCTGACCGGCAGCGGCCTCGAGCCCGCCTTCGTGGTCGCCAAGCCCTTCGACAGCGAGGCGCTCAAGGTGACGATCGCCCACGCGCTCGCCACCTACGCCTCGCCCGACGACGCCGATCGCCACCGCGGCGAGCTCCTGGCCAAGCTCAAGGAGATCACCGGCCAGAGTCTGGGCCGATCCGGCTGAGGTCGGGAACCTTACCGGCGGCCGCCCGTTGTCGTCCCGGATCGGTGCGGGCGGAGACGGCGATGACGAGCGGCCACAACGGCAATGACGACCAGGTCGGGCAGGCCGCGGTGCCGCTCGATCGCGACCGGTTTCTGCGGGCCCTGATCCGCGAGCTGGCGGGCACGCTCGAGGACGTGATCGGGCTCGAGGAGACCAGCGGCTACATGAGCGTGGTCGGCAGCGCGATCGGCACCGCGATCGATCGGGAGTACCGGGCGGCGCTGCGGCTCGACCGGCTCGACCGGGCCCAGGTCGCGGCCGTCCTGGTCGACCTGAAGCGGCGGATCGCGGGCGATTTCTACGTCATCGCGGAGGACGACGAGCAGATCGTGCTCGGCAACCGCGCCTGTCCGTTCGGCGCCATGGTCGCGGGCCGGCCGTCGATGTGCATGATGACCTCGAACGTGTTCGGCAGCATCGCCGCCAACCATCTGGGCTACGCCAAGGTCGAGCTCCAGGAGACGATCGCGCGCGGCCATCCCGGCTGCCGCGTGGTGGTGCATCTGAAGTCGACCGAGGCGGCGCTTGCCGCCGAGGGTCGCGAGTATTTCACCGAGGCCGCGATCGGGCCGGACGCGGGTCGCTGAGGCCGGCCCGCCGGGGAGGCACGCGGCCGATGGCGATCGCCGAGAGCGTCTGGCAGGCCCTGTTCGACCTGTCGCCGGACGCGCTTCTCCTGCTCGACGAGCGGGCGACGATCCGGCTCGCGAACCGGCGGGCCGGGCGGCTGTTCGGGCGGCCCGCGGAGGACCTCCTGGGCCGCTCGGTGCTGGACCTTTTGGGCGGCGAGCCGGCGGCGACGGTGCGCTTTTTGACCCGGGCCTCGGCGAGCGGCACGCCGGTGCCGGGGCGGCTGACCCTGATCACCCCGGCGGGGCCGCTCCGGGTCTACGCCTACGCCGCGGCCGTGCGCGCCGACGACCAGCGGCTGATCGCGCTCCGCTGCGTCGAGCGCCATCCGGTCTCGCGGGTCTTCCGGGCGCTCGAGGAGCGCCTGGGCCGGCTGCGCTCCGAGCTCCATCGCGAGCGCCGCCTGCAGTCGGAGCTGCAGCAGGCGCTGGGCGAGCGCGACACCTTGCTCGCCGAGGTCCACCACCGGGTGCGCAACACGCTGCAGGTCATGACCAGCTTCTTGAACCTGCAGATGAGCAAGCACGCCGCGGGCCCGGCCCGCGATGCGCTGCGCGACGCCCAGGCCCGGATCCAGGCCCTGGCCATGGTCCACAACCAGCTCTACCGCGAGAGCAACCTCGACCGGATCGACCTCGCCCGCCTGCTGCCGGGCCTCGGCCAGAACGTGATCAAGCTCTACGGCGCGTCCGATCGCGTCAGCCTCTCGAGCGCGCTCAGCGCCTGGCCGCTGCCGGTGGTACGGGCCTCACCGCTCGCCCTCCTGGTGACCGAGGCGATCACCAACGCGCTCAAGCACGCCTTCCCGGGCGGCCGGCCGGGCACGATCACGCTCGAAGCCTGGCAGGACGGCGCGGCGCCGGTGCTGCGGATCGCCGACGACGGCATCGGCATGGACGTCGAGGCGCGCACCCGCGAGCGACGCACGATCGGGCTCGACGTGATGCGGGCGCTGGCCGCCCAGCTCGACGCCCGCCTCGAGATCGATGGCCACCACGGCGTCGACGTCCGGCTCACCTTCACCCCACCGCCCGAGCCACAGGACGCAAAGGCATCATCACCTTGAGGCGGCCATGGGCAGCCGGCGGGGCGGCCCGCAGGTTCAGCCTCGGCGCCGGGTGCCTCAGCGGCCCGCCGCGCGCCACGCCGTCTCAGGCCGGCTGACCCAGCTTCTGCAGCGCCTCCCAGGCCTGGCCGACCGCGACCACGCAGGTCGAGCGCGTCGGGTAGGTGACCAGGATCGTCCACCCGCCTTCGGGCGAGACCAGGATCTCGAGCACGCCGCCGTCGGCGGACAGGCCGAGCGCGCTCGGCTTTTCGTGGTGCAGCGTCGCGAGCTGCTCCAGGATCTGGTCGCGGTCGCCGCACAAGGGGGCGGCCTGCGCGGCCGGGCTTGCGAGACTGCCGCCGAGCAGCGCCAGCGCGGCACAGGTGCCCAGACCTTGCGGTAGGACCTGGGTGATCATGCTCCGTCCTCCGTCCCAAGTCGGCCGGCCGGGCCGGCCGTGGCTACGGATAGCAACCCGGAAGGGGCGCTTTCTGTTCCCGGCGTCGGCGATCCGGCCGGCCGGCCGGGCCCCGAAAGCCAGGGGACGTCACCGATTTCGCCGCGCCGCAGGGCGGCGGCCGCCGGAGGCGCCGGCTGGGGTTCGTCGGCGCCGCGGCTCGGCGCTTGAACCCGATGGCCGGGATACCATATGATCGGCCAACGCGCGCGCCGCTGCCCGCTCCAAGAATTGGGGGCCGCTCGTGGCTGGAGAAGAGAAAGGAAGCACCCCGATGGCATTCGGTCCCGATCCCCGTGTCGTCACGGGCCAGGTGGTCGTCGATCGCGTCGACGAAGGCCTGCGCAGGTATATGCTGTCCGTCTACAATTACATGGGCCTGGGGCTGGCGATCACCGGCCTGGTGGCGTTCCTGGTGGCGTCGACGCCGTCGCTCTACGTGCCGATCTTCACGAGCCCGCTCAAGTGGGTGGTGATGCTGGCGCCGCTCGGCTTCGTGTTCTTCCTCGGCGCCAAGATCCGCACGCTCAGCGTCGGCGCGGCGCAGATGACCTTCTGGGCGTTCGCGGCGGTCATGGGCCTGTCGATGGCGAGCATCTTCCTGGTGTTCACCGGCGACAGCATCGCCCGCGTGTTCTTCATCACCGCCGGCATGTTCGGCGCGATGAGCCTCTATGGCTACACCACCAAGCGCGATCTCTCGGCCTGGGGCTCGTTCCTGTTCATGGGCCTGATCGGGATCATCATCGCGAGCGTGGTCAACCTGTTCATGGCGAGCTCGGCGCTGCACTTCGCGATCAGCGTGATCGGCGTCCTGGTGTTCACCGGCCTGACCGCCTACGACACCCAGCGGATCAAGGAGGTGTACTACGAGGCTCGACGCCTCCGACGTGGTCGCGCGCAAGGCGATCATGGGCGCGCTCAGCCTCTACCTCGACTTCATCAACATGTTCGTGATGCTCCTCCAGCTGTTCGGCTCGTCCCGCAACTGATCCCGGACGTGGCACCGGTCAAAAGGCCCGCGGGCTGACGCTCGCGGGCCTTTTGTACCTCTGGCGGGCGGCCCCGGGCGGCGCGTGCGCTCAGGTCTTGAGCTGCCGGGTCAGGAACGCGGTCGTGCGCGACCAGGCGAGCGCCGCGTCCGCCTGGTCGTAGCTGGCCCCGGTCGGATTCGCGAAGGCGTGATTGGCATCGTAGAAATAGATCTCGGCCGGCTTGCCGGCCTCGGCCAACGCCTTCTTGAAGCCCTCGACCATGGCGACCGTGATGAACTTGTCCTGGGTGCCGAAGTGCCCGAGCACCGGGCCTTTGAGCGCCGCCAGCTCGGCCGCCGACTGGGTGCACCGGCCGTAGTAGATCACGGTCGCATCGACCGGCTCGACCAGCGAGAGCGCGAGCGACCAGCCGCCGCCGAAGCACCAGCCGATCACCCCGAGCCGGCCGGTCGAGGCCGGATTGCTCTTCAGCCAGCGCGCCCAGCTCACCAGGGTGTCGGTCGCGACCTTCGGGTCGACCGTCTTGGTCAGCGCCTGCGCCCGGTCCGGCGTGGTCGCGACCTGGCCGTCGTAGAGGTCGATCGCGAGGCCCAGATAGCCCTGGGCGGCGAAGTCGGCGGCGACCGACTTGATCTGATCGTTCAGCCCCCACCATTCGTGGATCAGGAGCACGGCCGGCGCCGGGTGCGCCGCCGGCCGGGCGAGGGCCGCCCGCACCGTGCCGTGCGGCGTCTCCGTCTGCACGGTCTCGAGGGTCGCCGCGGCGGCGGCGGCGAGCTCCGGATTGGCCAGGACGACCGCGAGCGGCGCCAGGCCCGTGGCGCCCACCCCCTGGATGAAACGACGTCGTTGCAGCATGCCATCCTCCGCTAGAACCGGTCTCTTGCGGGCCAGCTATGCCGGGCGCTGCCGGGGTCGTCCAGCCTCCGCCGCCGCCCGGTCGCGCCAACGTGACCGGCCGGCCGGGCGCGGCGCGCTCGCGCTGGCCCTGCTGGCGGCCCTCGCGCTCGGCGGTTGTGCGGCGGCGACCGGGGCGGCCGGCCCGCCCGTGGTCCAGGCCAGCTGGATGAGCCTCGGGGGTCAGCCGACCGACCTCGCGAAGCTCGGGCCGCTCCGCTTCGAGGCGGGCTTCGTCCTCAGCTCGGCCGACCCGCGCTTTGGCGGCCTGTCCGGGCTCTGGCTGGCGCCGGACGGGCGCTCGCTGCTCGCGATCAGCGACCACGGCACGCTCTGGCGCGCCGACCTCGAGCACCGCCCCGACGGCCGGCTCGCCGGGCTGTCGGGCTGGCAGGCGATCGAGCCGGGACGCGCGCCTGGCGACCCGCCCGGTCGCGATGCCGAGGAGCTGGCGGGCGACGGCGCCGATGGCCTCGTGATCGCCTACGAAGGCGTGCATCGCCTGCGCCGCCTGGCGCTTGCCGATCTGAGCGCGCCGGCGCGGCCGCTGCCGACGCCTCCGGGCCTGGAGCGGCCGAGCAACACCGGCATCGAGGCCCTGGCGCCGCTCGAGGACGGCGCGTTTCTGGCCCTGGTCGAGGGCGGCGTCCGGACCGCGGACGGCGATCTCGCCGCCTGGCGGATCGCAGGCGATCAGGTCCAGGAGCTGGGCTACGTCGCGAGCCGGGGCTTCGTGCCGACCGGCGCCGACCGCCTGGACGACACGATCTACGTGGTCGAGCGCAAGTTCTCGCTGCTCGGCGGCTTCACCTCACGGATCGTGACCCTGCCGGCGGCGGCCGTCCGCCCCGGCGCGCGTCTGGTCGGCCAGGTCCTGGCCGAGCTTCGCCCGCCCTTGGTCGGGGAGAATTTCGAGGGCATCGCGGCCCGGCGCGGCCCCGACGGCCGGGTCCTGCTCTACCTCGTCTCGGACGACAATTTCATGATCCTGGAGCGGACGCTGCTGCTCCAGTTCTCGCTCCCCGAGCCGGGGCGCAGCGGTGCGCCGGTCGCGGCGCTCAGTCCGGGTCGGCCGGGACGCTCTCCGCCGGCGCCCGGGCGACCGCCAGCCGGCGCTTGAGCCGGCGCAGCTCGCCCGACAGCTCGCTGTCGCGGCTGGCGAGCAGGAAGCCGTCGAGGCCGCCCCGATGCTCGACCGTGCGCAGCGCATGGGCCGTGATCCGCAGCCGGATGCTCTCGCGCAGGGTCTCGCTGTACAGCCGCTGGCGGCGCAGGTTGGGCAGGAAGCGCCGCCTGGTCTTGTTGTTGGCGTGGCTGACGTTGTTGCCCGTCATCACGCCCTTGCCGGTCAGCTCGCACCGTCGCGCCATCGCAGGAAGTCCCCGTGCCGGTCTCATGATCGCCGCCGCCGGCCGCCCGGCGCCAGCGGTTACCTAGAAGCCGCCCGGACAAAGGTCAAGCCTCGGCCGGCGGCGAGGCCACCGGCGCGCGGCGGCAAGGCGCGGGCCGGGCGGTCCGGCCCGCTCGAGCCCCGGCGGGCCCATGCGGGATCAGGTCAACGGCAGCTGGCCGGGCGCGTCGCTGCGCGCGGCGAGCCATTGGCCGATCTCGGTCGCGCCCAAGGGGCGCGCGACCCCGTGGCCCTGGACCGCATCGCAGCCCAGGCGGCGCAGCTCCCCGACCTGGGCCTCGGTCTCGACGCCCTCGGCGACCACGCGCAGTCCGAGGCGGTGACCGAGCTCGATCAGCGCGCGCACGATCGCGGCGTCCGGCGGCTCGGCGAGGCTGGCGACGAACGAGCGGTCGACCTTCAGGACGTCGAGCGGCAAGCGCTTGAGGTGGCTGAGACTGGCGTAGCCGGTGCCGACGTCGTCGAGCGCCAGGGTCACGCCCATGCGGCGCAGGGCCGCCAGGGTGGCCTGGACCCGCTCGACCTCGTGCAGCACGCTGCTTTCGGTCAGCTCCAGCTCGAGCCGCCGGGCCGGCAGGCCGCTCTCCTCGAGGATGCGGGCGACCTGGGTCACGAAATCCGGCTGCCTGAGCTGGGCGGCCGCGACGTTGACCGCGACCCGGACCGGCCGGTCGGCGCCCGGCCAGTCGGCGGCGGCCCGGCAGGCCGCCATCAGCGCCCATTCGCCGATCGCGGCGATCTGGCCGCTCGCCTCCGCGAGCCTGATCAGGGTCTCGGGGTCGATCGGGCCGAAGTCCGGATGCTGCCAGCGCAGCAGGGCCTCGACCGCGCCGACGCGCTCGGGCTCGAGATCGAGCTGCGGCTGATATTCGAGCGCGAGCTGGCCGCGGGCGATGGCGCGGGCGAGATCGCGCTTGAGGCTCTGCAGCTGGTCGAAATCGTGCTTGATCGCGGTGCCGAAGCGCTGGCAGCCGCCGCCCGCGGCCTTGGCCCGGTACATCGCGAGATCGGCGTTCTGCAACAGGGCCTCCGGGCTCTGGCCGTCGGTCGGGAACAGCGCGATCCCGAGGCTCGCGCGCGGTTGCCAGATCCCGGTCGCGAGCCCGAAGGGACGATCGAGCTGGCTCGAGATCTTGTCGGCGATCAGGGCCGCCGCCTCGGCGTCGGGCAGGTCCGAGAGGACCAGCGCGAACTCGTCGCCGCCGATCCGGGCCACGGTGTCGCTCTCGCGCAAGGCCGCGCGCATCCGCTCGCCGACCTGCTTGAGCACGTCGTCGCCGACCCGGTGGCCGAAGGCGTCGTTGACCTCCTTGAACTTGTCGAGGTCGACCAGGACGACCGCGAGCAGGCTGCGGTCGCGCCGGCAGCGCGCCATCGCCTGGCGCAGGCGGTCGTGGAACAGCAGCCGGTTGGGCAGGCCGGTCAGCGAGTCGTGCTGGGCGAGATGCAGCATCCGGGCTTCGGTCCGCTTGCGTTCGGTGATGTCGGTCGAGGTGCTGACGAAGCCGCCGCCCGGCATCGGGCTGCGCTCGACGTCGAGGATCCGCTGGTCGGCGCCCGGCTGCTCGAAGCGGGCGGGCGCCGGCCGCCGGCCGGCCAGCCGCAGCCGCTCGCTGGCGGCGGCGCCGGCGTCGCCGCCGCGCGCCAGATCATGGCGCAGAAAATCGCTCAAGGGCGTGCCCCGACGATACAGCTCGGGCGGATAGCCGTGCAGCTCGCGATGGCGCGCGTTCCAGGTCGCGAGCCGGCCGTCGCGCTCGAACACGGCCACGCCCTGATGGACGTGCTCGAAGGTCGCCTCGAGCTGGCCGGACTTCTCGCTGAGCGCGGTCACCAGGTCCTGGTTCTCGACCGCGAGGCGGACCGAGGCGACCAGCGAGGCGTTGACCGAGCGGCCGAGCACGGCCATCCCGGCCAGGTACAGGACCACGAGCGTCGCCATCACCAGATGCGGCCGATCGCCCTCGACCGCCAGGCGGGCCGCGTAGGGCACCAGCGTGCAGACCGAGAACGAGACGTAGGCCGGCATGTGGCCGGTCAGCGCGGTGACCGAGCCGCCGACCATGCCGGCCATGATGAACGGCAGAAAGACCTGCGCCGGCCACATCCCGGGCGCGTAGAGCAGGACCCCGGCCAGGCCCCAGGCGGCGCCGGTCGCGGCCGCGCCGAGGGTAAAGCGCCGGGCCCAGGCCGCCGCCGTGGCGGCATCCGCCTGCGTCCGCCGGAAGGCCAGCCAGGCGTGCAGGCGCAGCCCCAGCGTCAGGATCATCGTCAGGAGCCAGCCGCCGAGCACGAGCGACGGCCGGTGGCCGGCGAACACCGCTGTGGTGCCGAGCGCGACCGCGAGATTGAGGCCGATGACGACCGGCAGGCGCTCGAACAGCCCGGCGAGCAGCAGGGCGTCGGCGCGCCCGACTGCGATCGGGGGGCCGACCTCCGCCTGGCCATTTGGCTCTACGATCGACACGGGCGCCATGATCCGGGCGCCAGCCTAGCCGGTTTGGCCGCCCGGACCAATCCAATCGGCGGGCGAACCCGGGCCTCACCCCCGATGGAGGGTTGCCGTGCGGGGGCTTTATGAACTTTTTTGCTGCAACGCACCATTTTTTTCTTGAACCTTCGCCGAGGCTCGCCCATATCGCTCATTGTGCAGTGCAACATAAGCGGACGAGGAGTGAGCCATGGCCGCCAAGACCCCCTTCAAGCCCCTGCCGATCCCGATGCTCGATGCCGACCGGATGGTCGCCGTCCAGCAGCGCAATCTCGATGCCTTCGCGAGCGCCAGCCAGATCGTCGTCGACGGCGTCAAGGCGATCACCCAGCGCCACGGCGAGCTGATGCAGTCCTCGGTCGACCAGTGGCTGGCCGCGAGCCAGGGTGCCTTGAGCGGCAAGCCGGCCGAGTTCAAGCCCGCCGACCAGATCGCGACCGCCAAGTCGACCTACGAGGCCGCGGTCAACAGCGCCAAGGAGCTGACCGAGATCGCGATCAAGGCCCAGAGCGAGGCGGTCGATGTCCTGACCAAGTGCATGATGGCCAACATCGACGACCTGAAGTCGCTGGCCAAGGCTGCGTAGTGCCCGCAGCCGCGCGGCGCGGGCCCCGAGCCCGGCGCCGCGCGCGACAGCGCGATCCGCGGCGGCCCGATCGGGCCGCCGTTGGCGTCTCGGCCGCCCGCTCCCGCGGCAGCCGCGAGGCCGGCGGTGGCGCGTTGACGCCCTCCGGCCGCCACCTTACATAGCAGCCACCCGAGGACACGAGACGGACCAGCCACCCGAGGCCGCGAGGGAGGGAGCCAGGTCGGATCGACTGATGATCACCGCGCTCAGCGAACGCTCCAAGCAGATCTTCCGCCAGATCGTCGATACCTACGTCGAGACCGGCGAGCCGATCGGTTCGCGGACGATCGCGCGCCGGCCGGATCAGCACCTGTCGCCGGCGACCATCCGCAACATCATGGCCGACCTCGAGGACGCGGGGCTGCTGTTCGCGCCGCACACCTCGGCCGGTCGGGTGCCGACCGATCTCGGCTTTCGGATGTACGTCGACGGCCTGCTCGAGATCGGCAACCTGAGCGAGGAGGACCGGGCCGGGATCGATGCCCGCTGCGCCGGCTCCGGGCGCAGCGTCGAGGCGATGCTGAGCGATGCCAGCGGCGCGCTCGCGGGGCTGTCGCACTATGCCGGGCTGGTGCTGGCGCCCAAGAGCGAGCACCCCTTCCGGCAGATCGAGTTCATCCCGCTCAGCCCCGGCCGGGCCCTGGTCGTGGTGGTCGCGAGCAACGGCATGGTCGAGAACCGGCTGATCGAGGTCCCGGTCGGGATCGGCGCCTCCAGCCTGGTCGAGGCCGGCAACTATCTGACCGCGCGCCTGACCGGGCGCTCGTTCGCCGAGGCCCGCGAGATCATCGAGCGCGAGATCGCCGAGCGCCGCAGCGAGCTCGACGCGCTGACCAGCAAGGTGGTCGAGGCCGGGCTCGTGACCTGGGCCGGCGAGCAGTCGGCGGACCACGGCGTCCTGATCGTGCGCGGCCAGGCGAAGCTCCTGGACGACGTCACCAACCTCGCCGACCTCGAGCGGATCCGCGTGCTGTTCGACCTTTTGGAGACCAAGAGCAACCTGATCCGGCTGATCGAGCTGGTGCAGCGGGCGCAGGGGGTGCAGATCTTTCTCGGCGCCGAGAACGACCTGTTCGCCATGACCGGCTGCTCGGTGGTGGCCGCCCCCTACACGGTCGGCGACCGGGCGGCGGGGCCGGCGCGGATCGTCGGCGCGATCGGCGTGATCGGGCCGATCCGCATGAATTACGCGCGCATCATCCCGATGGTGGACTATACCGCCCGGGTGGTCTCGCGCCTTCTGGGCAGCTCAGACCAAGAGTTGAGGCGATGAACCAAAGACACTCCGAGGACTTCGACGGGCGGGACGAGGCCGCGGCGGCGGGCGCCGAGAGCGCCGAGCCGGCGACCGATCAGGATCGGGCCGACGCCGCGCCCGGGCGCGATCCGGCGGCCGAGCCCCAGCCCGCGGCCGGCGAGCCAGAGCTCGCGGCCGAGCTGGCGGCGACCAAGGAGCGTCTGCTGCGCGCGCTCGCCGAGACCGAGAACCTGCGCCGCCGGGCCGCGCGCGAGGTCGAGGAGGCGCACAAATACGCGATCACCGGCTTTGCCCGCGAGCTGCTCGAGGTCGCCGACAACCTGAACCGGGCGCTGGCCAGCATCCCGCCCCACGCCCGCGACCAGAGCGAGCTGGCCCGCAGCCTGGTCGACGGCGTGGCGCTCACCGAGAAGAGCCTGCACGCCGTCTTCGAGCGCCACCAGATCGCCAAGGTCGTGCCCGCGCTCGGGGAGAAGTTCGACCACAACCGCCATCAGGCGATGCTCGAGCTCGAGACCGCCGACTTTCCGCCGGGCACGGTCGCGCAGGTGATGCAGCCGGGCTACGTGATCGCCGACCGCCTGCTGCGCCCGGCCCTGGTCGGCGTCGCCAAGCCCCCGCGCGCCCGGCCGGGGCCGACCAACGGCGAGCCCCGGGTGGTCCCGATCAAACCGGGCGACTGGCTCGACACCACCGCCTGAGGGCAGATCGCCGATCGATCGGGCTCGAGATCGTCAGCGAGTCAGGTAGGCCGCCGGGGTCAGGATCGAGACGCCCATGAAGGGATCCAGCGCGAGCAGGTCACGGTCGCCCGTGATGACCAGATCGGCGCGGCCGTTGACGGCGACCTCGAGGAACTTGTCGTCGCCGGGGTCGCGACAGGCGCGGACGGTGCGCACGATCGGAACCAGCTCGGCAATCCCCCCAAGCAGGCGGATGAACGCCTGCCGGTCGGCGATCGAAACGTAGGGGTCGAACTTTGCCCGCCCGGCGACGTCGGCCAGTTCCGCCAGCGTCGCCTCCCCGGGGGGGGGGGGGGGGGGGGGGGGGGGGGGGCGGGGGGGGTGGGGGCGGCCCCCCCCCCCCGCCCCGCGCGGGGGGGGGAAGAGAGGGGAAAAAAAGGGGGGGGGGGGGGGGGGGAAAGGGGGGGGAAAAGGGGGGGGGGGGGGGGTGGGGGGGGGGGGGGGGGCGAAAGGGGACACAGCAGTAGGACGGCAGCGCGTCGCCTGGTCATGGTCGTCACGCCTGAGGGCTGTTATGCCCGCAGGTATCATGCCGATCTGAAGAATGCGCGGAACGCGATCATCGACGAGCGCAGGCTGACGGCCTATGTGCTCAGCCCCACCCATCCGCGCGGCCGCGACAAGGCCCGCATCTTCAGGTCCGCCCTCGGCTACGACCTTGCCAACTGCGGGGAATTGATCGAGCAGATACGGCGTGCCATCTTGAAGCGCGAGGCGGTCTTCATACGGCACGATCGCTACGGGCGCCACTACCGGGTCGATGCCACCCTCGACGGACCGCGTGGAACCGCCCGGGTCCGAACCGGATGGCTGTATGATCGAGGCAGCGATGTCCCCAGGCTCACCACGGCGTTCGTCCTCCGCGGCACCGCGCCGGCGGAACATTGAGCGCTTTGCCCTGTTCGACGTGGTGCGAGTGCGCCGGGCAGTGCCGGAGCACCGGCTCGCAGGCGGCGAGGAGGGCACGATCGTCGAGATCCTCGACCGGCCCGAGCGCGCCTACCTGATCGACTTCTCCGGCGCCACCGCCGACCCCACCGACCCGGACCTGCCCGTCATCGCCCTTACCGCCGACCAGTTCACGCTGGTCTAAAACCCCGCTCGCGGCGAGATATGAGCAGTCACCGGCGAGAATGAGACTGAGGCTACGATGCGCTTGTGAGTGATACCGTTTGGCGACACAAGTGGAAGCACTATACCGACCTCTATGCTCGCTCGAGGGAGCGGATCGAGCTGCTGAACAAGCTCGCTGGCGATTTTTTTTGGGGAGTAATTCAACGCACGGTGTGGACGGGTGTCCTGCTCAACTTGGCGCGCCTCACTGATCCGCCCCCATCGGTGGGCGAGGACACCCTGACGCTACAGAGGGCCCGCCGGGGCGCCAACCAGCTGTCGAGCCATTGACAAGCCGGCGTGGCGAGGCACCATGCCGGCCGTCCCGGAGCGGCTCGGTCCGGGGGCCGGCGGAGCTCGGGGTGCGAACATGGCGGACGGCGTGAGCAAGGTCGTGCTGGCCTATTCCGGGGGGCTCGACACCTCGGTCATCCTGCGCTGGCTGCAGGACCGCTATCGCTGCCAGGTGGTGACCTTCACCGCCGACCTCGGCCAGGGCGAGGAGCTCGAGCCGGCGCGCGCCAAGGCCGAGATCATGGGGGCCGCGCCGATCTACATCGAGGACCTGCGCGAGACCTTCGTCGCCGACTACGTCTTTCCCATGTTCCGCGCCAACGCGCTCTACGAGGGCTGCTACCTGCTCGGCACCTCGATCGCGCGGCCGCTGATCGCCAGGCGCCTGGTCGAGATCGCGCATGAGGTCGGCGCCGATGCGATCGCCCATGGCGCCACCGGCAAGGGCAACGATCAGGTCCGCTTCGAGCTGTCGGCCTATGCGCTCGACCCCAGGATCAAGGTGATCGCCCCCTGGCGCGAGTGGGACCTGGGCTCGCGCGCGAGCCTGATCGAGTACGCCGAGCGCCATCAGATCCCGATCCCGCGCGGCAAGAGCGGCGAGCCGCCCTATTCGACCGACGCCAACCTTCTGCACATCTCCTACGAAGGCCGGGCGCTCGAGGACCCGTGGCAGGAGCCGGATCCCGCGATGTTCACGCGCACCGTGGCGCCCGAGGAGGCGCCCGAGGTCCCGACCTACGTCGAGCTCGAGTTCGCGGCGGGCGATCCGGTCGCGATCGACGG
The DNA here is from genome assembly GCA_963756905.1 of uncultured Alphaproteobacteria bacterium. Taxonomy (GTDB): domain Bacteria; phylum Pseudomonadota; class Alphaproteobacteria; order Geminicoccales; family Geminicoccaceae; genus DATAOG01. The sequence continues at coordinate 6,883 of CAVWPO010000027.1, read as the reverse complement.
CCAGCGGCTGTCGCCCGCGAATCTCCTGATCCGCCTCAACGAGCTGGCCGGCGCCAACGGCATCGGCCGGCTCGACCTCGTGGAGAACCGCTTCGTCGGCATGAAGTCGCGGGGCGTTTACGAGACCCCGGGCGGCACCGTCCTTCTGGCCGCGCACCGGGCGATCGAGTCGATCACCCTCGACCGTGGTGCTGCCCATCTCAAGGACGAGCTGATGCCGCGCTACGCCGAGCTGATCTACAACGGCTTCTGGTTCGCCCCCGAACGCCTGATGCTGCAGGCGCTGATCGACCAGAGCCAGGCGAACGTCACCGGCACGGTCCGCCTCAAGCTCTACAAGGGCAGCGTCCAGGTGGTCGGGCGCCAGGCCCCGAACAGCCTCTACGACGCGGCGCTTGCGACCTTCGAGGCGGATACCGTCTACGACCAGCGCGACGCCGAGGGCTTCATCAAGCTGAACGCGCTCCGGCTGCGCGTGCTCGGCCGCGCCCGCCCGGGATGACCGCCGGCGCGCCCGCGGTCGACTTCTACTACGGGCTCGGCAGCCGTTATTCCTACCTTGCCTCGACCCAGATCGCGCGCCTCGAGGCGGACACCGGCTGCCGGGTGCGCTGGCGGCCGCTTTACAGCGCGGATCTGTTCAAAGCGCGGGGCGCCGACCCGTTCCAGGGCCAGCCGGTCTCCGGGCAGTACGCCGGGGCCTACCGCCGCTTCGATGCCGAATGTTGGGCGGACTACTATGGCGTGCCGTTCCGTGAGCCGGAGGACGTCCGCTTCGAGCCCGGCCGGCTTGCGCTCGCCGCGACCGCTGCCGGCCGGCTTGGCGCGGTCGAGCGCTTCAGCCGCGGGCTGTTCCAGGCGATCTTCGTCGAGGGCGCTTCGCCCCTCGACGACGCGGCCTGTCGGCAGGTCGCGAGCGAGGTCGGGCTCGATCGGGCAGCCTTCGCGGCCGCGCTCGACGATCCGGCCACCGCCGCCGCCCACGCGGCGACCGTCAAAGAAGCCTTGGCGGCCGGCGTGTTCGGCGTGCCGAGCTTCGTCCTCGACGGCCGGGCCTACTTCGGCAACGACCGGCTGCCGATCGTCCGCCACGTGCTGAGGCGGCTGGCGGGCGGGCGTTAGCGCCAGCGGAAGCGCGGCAGCACCCAGTCGGGCCGGGCGCCGTACTCGGCCTCCAGGCGCTCGAGCGCGGCCGCGTTGGCGCTCGGGCCGCGCTCCAGATCGAACAGGGGCGCGTGGATGCCGGCCATGATCAGCGCGGTCGCCAGGCCCATCCCGGCGCCGCCCGCGACGTCGTGGGCGACCGAATCGCCGATCACCAGAACCTCATGGCGCGCCAGCCGGCCGAGGGCGTCGAGGCAGAGCTCGTAGACCGGCGCAAACGGCTTGCCGACGTAGGCGACCGGTCCGCCCAGATCCTCATAGTGCCGCGCGAGCGCCCCGGGCGCGAACCCGAACCGGCCGCCCGGCTGCACCGCGATCACGTCGGGATTGGCGCAGACCATCGGCAGCCCGCGGGCCGCCGCCTGCTCGAGCGCGGCGGTGAACTGCTCCGGCCGGGCATCGTCCTCGATGCCGCCGAGCAGCAGGAACTCGGCGTCCGCCGCGTCGGCGACGACCTCGAGATCCTGATCCTCGACCAACGAGCGGTCGCCGTCGCGCGACCAGAGGATGCAGCGCCGCCCGAGCCTGGCGAAGACCGGGTCGCTGCGGTCGGCCAGGGCCTGCCAGGTCGCCTCGCCCGAGGTCACGAGGCCGTCGTAGAGGTCGGGCGCGATGCCGAGCGCCGCCAGGCGGCGGCGGTTGATCGCCGCGCGCTTGCCCGAGTTGCTGAGCAGGACCACGCGCTTGCCGGCGGCGCGCAGCTGGGCCAGGCCCTCGACGGCCAGGGGATAGGGGGCGCCGCCGTCGTGCAGCACCCCCCACTGGTCGACGATGAAGCCCCGATAGCGCGCGGCGAGGTCGGCGAGCCCGGAGCAGAAGGTCGGCCCCGGCGTGGCGGCCCTGCTGCTCGCCGCGGCGCGGCTGCGGGCGCCGCTCACCATCTCCGGACGCATCTGGGCTCCGCTGCCGGTCTGCTCAAGTGAAGGTTGAGCCAGCCCCGGTACACTTCCCGCCGTTTGCGGTCAAGTGCCCGCGCTTGGCCAAACCCCCGGCGCTGGCTACGCTCGCGGGCGCGTCTTCCGGGGAGCAGGGGCCATGGCTGCGGATGCTTGTATCGGGCTCGACGTCGGCACCAGCGGGGTCAAGGGGATCGTCGTCGCCGCCGACGGCCGGGTGGTCGCCACGCGCCAGCGCCGACTATCCGCTGCTGACGCCGCGGCCGGGCTGGACCGAGCAGGAGCCGGAGGCCTGGTGGCGGGCGAGCTGCGTCGTGCTCCAGGCCCTCAAGGCCCAAGCGCCCGGCCCGGTCGCGGCGCTCGGGCTCGCGGGCCAGATGCACGGTGCGGTGTTCCTGGATGCCGAAGGCCGCGTGATCCGGCCGGCGATCTTGTGGAACGACCAGCGGACCGCGGCGGAATGCGCCCTGATCGAGCGGCGGGTCGGGACCGAACGGCTGCGGCGGATCGCCGGCAATCCGGCGCTGACCGGCTTCCAGGCCCCGAAGGTGCTGTGGCTGCGCAACCACGAGCCGGCGGCCCACGCGCGGGTCCGCCATCTGCTGCTGCCCAAGGATTTCGTGCGCCATCGCCTGACCGGCGCGCTCGCGACCGACGCCTCCGATGCCGCCGGCACCCTGCTGCTCGACCTGCGCGCCCGGGACTGGTCGGAGGAGATCCTGGCCGCGCTCGCGATCCCGCGCGCATGGCTGCCGCGGGTGCACGAGGGGCCGGAGGTGACCGGGACGGTCGCCGCCGACGGGGCGCGCGCCACCGGCCTGCCCCAGGGCCTGCCGGTGGTCGCGGGCGGCGGCGACAACGCCGCGGCGGCGGTCGGCTGCGGCGTGGTCCGGCCCGGCACGGGCTTCGTCTCGCTCGGCACCTCAGGGGTCGTGTTCGTGCCCAGCGCCGGGCTCGAGATCGACCCGGGCGGCGCCCTGCACGCCTTCTGCCACGCCGTGCCGGGCCAGTACCATCTGATGGGCGTGGTCCTGTCCGCCGCCGGCAGCCTGCGCTGGTTCAGGGACACGATCGGCGGGCCGGCGGGAGCGGATGCGGGCGATGGCTACGAGGGTCTGATGGCGGCCGCGGCCGGGGTCGCGCCCGGCGCCGAGGGCCTGTTCTTCCTGCCCTACCTCGCCGGCGAGCGGACGCCGCACATGGACCCGCACGCGCGCGCCGCCTGGATCGGGCTGACGCTCGCCCACGACCGGCGCCACCTGGTGCGCGCCCTGCTCGAAGGCGTGAGCTTCGCGCTCAAGGATTCCCTGGTCCTGATGCAGCGCCTGGGGGTCACGCCGGATCTCCTCTATGCGGTCGGCGGCGGCGCGCGCAGCCCGCTCTGGCGGCAGATCCTGGCGGCGACGCTGGGGGTGCGCCTGCAGCGCCTGGCAGCCGAGGAGGGCCCGGCCATGGGCGCTGCGCTGCTCGCCGCGGTCGGAGCGGGCGTGCATGCGGATGTCGATGCCGCGGTCGCGGCCGCGGTCCGGACCGAGGGCGAGCCCGAGCCGCCGGACCCCGCTCTCGGCGCCCGCTACCAGGAGCTCTACCGAGGCTTCGGCACGCTCTATCCGGCGCTCCGGCAGACCGGCCTCTGGCGATCCTAGCGGCGGTCGCGACGGTTGTCTCGCTGATCCAATCCAAGGTAGTAAAATCGTAAGAATTATCTACTTTAAGCTCAATTTCCCGGCCCGGACCCGAAGGCGAGATCGATGCCGCAGCCGAACGAGATTCTGATCGGGCTCGACGCCGGCGCCGAGGCGATCGAGGCGGCGGCCTTCGATCGCGAGGGCCGCGAGCTCCAGGCGGTGACGACCGCCTGCCCGGTCGCGCTGCTCGAGCACGGCCCCGAGCAGGATCTGGGCGACACCTGGCAGGCGGCGGTCCAGGCGTTGCGCCGGCTCGCGACGCTGGTCCCGGACCTCGCCCGGCGGACCGTGGCGCTGGCGGTCACCGGTCAGAGCGGCGGCGCCTGGCTGATCGACGAGGATGGCGACCCGGTGGCGCCGGCCTGGCCCGGACCCGCCCGCCGGGCGCAATCGATCGTCGAGCGCTGGCGCCAGACCGGGATCGCGAAGGAGCTGCAGGCGATCACCGGGGTCGCTCCGGACACGGTGCGCGCCAACGCGCAGCTCACGTGGCTGCTCCGCCACCGGCCCGAGGTTCTGGAGCGCGCGACCAGCGCGCTGGGCTGCAAGGACTGGCTCTATTTCTGCTGCACCGGCGAGCGGGCAACCGACGTCGCGGACGCCGTGGCGAGCTTCGGCAACCGGCGGACCCGGGCCTACGACGCGAGTGTCCTGCGGCTGCTGAATCTGCAGGAGGCCGAGCGGCTGCTGCCGGAGATCATCGACGGCCTGCGCCACCAGGGGGCCTTGAGCCGGACTGCCGCGGCGGCGACCGGCCTGCGCTCCGGCACGGCCGTGGTGCTGGCCCCGCCCAACCTTGTGGCGCGGGCGCTCGCCGCCGGCCTGGCCGAGCCCGGCGACGAGCTCGCGGGCGCGATCCTCGGCGCCACCGCCTGCCACCTTCGCGTCCTGCCGGACCGGCATGATTCGAACGGGTCCAACGGCGCCGCCGTCACCTACCTGCCCTACGTGGCGCCTCGAGCCTCGCTCGGGATCAGCTCGAGCCCGGGTGCGGCGGACATCGACTGGCTGGTCGATCTCGGCGTGCAGCTCCTGGCCGATGCCGGGCTGATCGGCATCGGCCGGGATGACCTGCAGGCGATCCTCGAGCGCAAGGCGGCGCAGGCCCGGCCGGGGGCGCTGGTGCTGCAGCCCTTCGGCAGCGACCACGGCCGCGCGGAAATCCCGACCGCGCGGGCGCACGTCCTGGGCCTCGCCCGCGACGCCACGGCCTACGATCTGATGCGCGGGCTGCACGAGGGGCAGGGGTTCGCCGCGCGCACGAGCCAGGCCGCGCTCGGCGCCCGACCGGCCGAGATCCGCCTGATCGGGACCGCGGCCTCGAGCCCGCTCCGGCGGGCCATCCTCGCGGCCTGCACCGGCGCGCCGGTCCGGGTGGTCGAGCGCGCGGCCCCGGGCGCCGCCGGCGCCGCCCTGCTCGCCGCCGTGGCGCTCGGCCACCATCGGAGCATCGGCGAGGCGCGGCGCGAGTGGGTGCTGCCCTGGCTCGGCGCCCGCGAACCCGCGAACCCCGAGCTCCAGGCGCGCTACGCCCAGCTGTACCCGATCCATTGCGGCGCGCAGGCGCTGACCGCCGAGATCGCCCAGGCCCTCGACCGTTCCGGGCGCTGAGCCGGCCGCGCTCGGCCGAGAGGCGCCCTCATCGAGCCCGCCGGCAGCCTTCCGACCTCCCAGCCGCGCGGCCAGCCTCCCAGCCGCGCGGCCAGTCTCGCTGCTCGCTGGTCAGCCTCCGCCGCTGGTCGCTGGTCGCTGGTCGCCTGGTCGGTCGTCGCGGGCGCGCCCCGCGAGGGTGAAGACTCCCCGCGAGACCGACTTCAGATGGCGCTGGCACCGCTGTCCATGGGCAGAATCGCGCCCGTGACCCGGCGCGCTTCGTCGGACGCCAGATAGAGGGCCATCCTGGCGACGTCGACCGGCTCGCTGGCGCCGAGCAGCGACTTTCGGAAGATCGGGTCGTCGGTCCGCAGCAGCGCCCTGACCCGCTCGGTCAGGACCACCCCCGGCGCGATCGCGTTGACCCGGATGCCGTGCGCCGCCCACTGCAGGGCCAGCGCCTGGGTCAGCGCGCGCACCCCGCCCTTGGCGCTGGTGTAGGCGTCGGCGCCGGCGGTGCCGATCATGGCGCGGATCGAGGTCGTGTTGATGATCGAGCCGCCGCCGCCCGCGACCATGACCGGGATCGCGAAGCGGCAGCCGAGGAAGGTGCCGAACAGATCGACCTGGATCGTCCGCCAGAACTCCTCGATCGCCATCTCGGTGACCTTGCCGTCCCTGGGCGTGGCGCCGCCCGCGTTGTTGTAGAGGACGTGCAGGCCGCCGAACCGGTCGACCGTGGCCCGGACCGCGGCCTCGACGCTCGGGGGCCCGCTCACGTCGGTCGCGACGAACAGGGCCTCGCCGCCCGCCTCCCTGATCATCCTCGCAGTCGCCTCGCCCTCGGCGCGCGCGATCTCGGCGACCACGACCCTGGCACCTTCGGTCGCGAACAGGCGGGCCGCGGCCCGACCGATGCCCTGGCCGGCGCCGGTGATCAGCGCAACCTTGCCGTCCAGTCGACCCACCGCTCTCCTCCCACGCTCCCTGGCTTCGAATGCGCGACCTTGGCCCGCAGATCGGCGCTTGTCCACCCGGTCGCCCGGGTCAACCGGCCGCTCCAGCCGCCAGGCGTAGAGCACGATCGCGACCGCGGTCGCGAGATTGAGGCTGGAGACCCCCGCGCGCATGGGCAGCGCCAGGCGGCGTCCGGCGCGCGCGCGCAGTCCGGGGCTCAGCCCCCGCCGCTCGGCGCCGAACGCGAGCACGGCATCATCCGGCAGGCTGCCGGCGCGCAGGGGCTCGCCCGCCGGGTCGAGCGCCACCAGCGGCCGGGACGTGGCCGGCAGGTCGTCGATCCGCGCGACCGGCAGCGCGTAGTGCAGCCCGGCCGAGCCGCGCAGCGCCGCCGGATGCCAGGGATCGAGCCGGCCGGTGGTGAGAACCGCCGCGGCGCCGGCCGCGGCCGCCACCCGGACCGCGGCCCCGAGATTGCCGAGATGGCTCGGGCTCTCCAAAAGAACGATCGGCGCCCGACCGCGCCCGGCCAGGAGCCCGCCGAGATCGACCGCCGGGCGCCGGGCGATCGCCACGACCTCGGGC
>CAVWPO010000026.1:0-37730 GCA_963756905.1 uncultured Alphaproteobacteria bacterium | reverse complement strand
GGCCGATTGCGCAGGCTCCTCTTTGTGGTTAATTAGCTTGAAAGTTCCACTCACAGTTCCGTGGCTCACCATGTTCGCTTTCATCGACGGCCAGGCGGTCTCAGAATGGGCCGCAAAGGTTGGCGCTTCGCACCAGATTCCGCGGCTGGTTCGCCGCCTGATTTGGGCAACTCTCAAGTCCTCTGAAATTAGGCGAATCAGCTTTCCGGCGGGCGCGGACACCTACCTATCCGGATTCGATGGGCAGCTCGACACGGCCCGACCATCGCCCTGGACGCCAGAAGGCCGCTCGGTCTGGGAGCTTAGCGTCAGACGCGACAAAGGGAGCAAGGCCGAGAGAGACTACATTGGCCGTCGCAATGCTATCCCCATCGGCGAGCGAAATCAGCTTACCTATGTCGCTGTCAGCGCTCGCCGATGGCAACAGGCGAATTGGGAGAGCTGGATCGACAGCAAGAAGCAGGATGGCTGGAAGGACGTCAGCCTGATCACGGCTGTCGAACTGGCCGAGTGGCTCGAGCGCGCGCCGGCTCTTGCGGTTGGTTTCGCGCAGGAGATCGGGAGGCTGCCATCGGGTGTGATCCCGCTTGAGTTCGCGTGGAAGGCATGGTCGCAGCGGAGCCATCCCGCGACGACGCAGGAGCTGGTGCTGGTCGGACGCGCCGAGCAGCAGACCAAAGTCGTTGTCAAGTTGGCTGGGGAGGCCGGGGCGATCGTTGTTGAGGCCGACTCCCCCAACGAGGCCTACGGATTCATTCTCGCCGTTCTGACAGGCTCGGACGACGAAGAGGTCAGGGATCGTTTCGCTTCAAGATCGCTGGTCGTGACCGATTCCACCGGGTGGCAAGCGCTTTCTGACCACAAGGGGCTCATCGTCATTCAGCAGACGGGCGAGTTCGATCTCACATCTGCCTTGCGAGACCGTCACCATGTTCTGGTTCCCTTGGGCCGAGAAGACCTTCGGGGCCGTGATTCGATACGTTTGGACCGAGCATCCCGGTTCGATTTTGCGCGAGCCCTCAAGAAACTCGAGTTTTCCGACGCAGACGCTGATAGGATTGCCTACGAATGCGGCAGAAGCGTCACGATCTTCCACCGCCGCAGGCGTGCCGGGCACATCGAGTTACCCAACTGGAGGCACAAGCCTATACTCTTGCCGGCGGTAATGGCGGGCCGCTGGGATAGGGGCAATTCGAATGACTGCAAAGTCCTGGAGCGCCTCGCGGGCGTCGCGCGTTATGACGAGCTGCATCAACAGCTGGCCGAAATTCTCAACGTCAGCGACCCGCCGTTGTTGAGGATAGCTGATACGTTCGCGCTCACAGCCCCAGCAGACGCATTCGAGCTCTGCGCTCCATTTCTAACACGACTGCATTTCGAGGCACTCGCTCAAGTCGTGAGTGAAGTGTTCGGAGAGATCGATCCGGCCTTGGCTCTCCCTCCAGAAAGACGTCCGTATGCTGCAATGTACGGCTCGATCCCCAAACACTCACCTTGGCTGCGGCATGGTCTGGCCGAGACATTGCTGCTCATTGCGGTGCGCGGCGAGACATTGGAATTGGACCTTCCGGACCCTCAAGGCTTCGTGGACCGTCTGATCCGACAACTGCCTGGGCTATCCAGCGACGCAAGACTGCTGGAAAGCCTCGACCCTGAGCTGCCGATGCTGGTCGAGGCCGCTCCTGAGCGTTTTCTCCAGGCCCTCGAGCGTCTGCTCGAGGGCCAGCCTGACGCGGTTCGCGGGCTTCTTACCGAGGGACCCGGCTTACTATTTGGGCGAGCTAAGCACACGGGCCTTCTCTGGGGGCTGGAGATCCTGGCGTGGGCCAGGGAGGGGCTCCCGCGGGTCGCCTCGATCCTCGCTCGAATGGCCGAGCTTGACCCGGGCGGAAAATGGGCGAATTGGCCGATCAACAGCCTGAGGGACATCTTTCTGTCGTGGCGGCCTAGCACCAACGCTCCGCTCAGGGTGCGGCTCCAGGTGCTGGATTTCTTGCTCGATCGACATCCCGAGATAGGTTGGGAACTGCTCACCGCCTTGCTGCCCAAGCTGCAAGACAGTACCTCAGAAACAGCAAAACCACGTTGGCGCGATGATGGCAGCGAACGTGCCGAGGCCTTGACCAATGCGATCATCGAGGAGGCTCGTGTCGCATTCGTCACCCGCGCCCTCGACCGTGTCGGGGGCGATCTGGAGCGTTGGAAGGTGATCTTGGACGCACTCCCACTGTTTCGGCCCGCCGATCGCGACCGCGCCGTCGAGTTGTTGGATCAATTGGAAACGCAAACGCACGAGCCTGAGAAGCGTCCAGATCTCGAGAATGTGGTGGCAAAATTCGTGCGCCATCATGAGCGTTTTCCTGAGGCAGGATGGGCGCTCTCGGCAGAGGCATTGGCACCGTTCAAAGACATAGCGGAGCGCCTTCGAGCCGATGACCCGGTTAAGCGGCATGCCTGGCTTTTTGAGAACTCGTGGCTGCACCTGCCCGAGGAGGAAGGACGCTCACACAAACAGGTCGAGGATGAAGCCCGAAAGGCGGCCCTGAGAGAAATCATAGATCAGACGGGCGTTGGCAGCGCTATTTCCCTTGCTTCACGTGTCGAAAACCCTGGTCTCGTGCTCGAACCTTTGATTGAAATAGCCGACAGTGTAGAGATGACATGGGATCTTTTGAGCCTTGCCCATCAATTTCCTGCGCCTCTGGTACACCTCGGAATCACTTCCATCATTGCATTGCATCGCTTTAGTCAGGCTTGGCGTGACAGAGTTGAGGCCAGCTTTCTTGAGGGCATCTGGTCTAACGAAGAGATGGCAGCACTCATAGGCCGCTGGCCATTCGAACGTACCACCTGGCAATTAGCCGAGGCACAGGGGGCGGCGGTCACCGATGCCTATTGGCAAACGTGTTGGGCGAATCTTCGGCCGCTCGACGGGCACGATCTGGTCCATGCTGTTGATCGACTTATAGCCGTGGGCCGGGCGGGAGAGCTGCCCTCTGCGCTCTACGGGCGGTGGCAAGAGCTGCCCTCAGAGACCTGGATCAGAGTAATCGATGCCTGCGCTGACATCTTGCGGCGACATCCCAAGGAGGATGCGGCTAAGCCTGACGTTTCCTCGCTGCGATTTGTCTTTGAGTATCTGGCTCAGCGTGCCGACACCGACGCGGGTGAGTTAGCCAAGCGTGAATACGCTTGGCTACCGCTGATTATAGACGTAGGCAATGGCAAGGATCACGTGCCGGCCTTGTACCGCATCCTTGCTCGGGAACCAGCGTTCTTCGCTCAGCTACTCCAAGATGCCTACCGCGGAGAAGGCGAGCCGGCGGAGGGAAAGCCGTCCGAGGAGCAGCAAAGCGCGCGCCGACGCAGCGCGTCGCATCTTCATGCACTGGCATCACGTGCCAGGCTTCCAGCAGCCTGAAAAGCCTAACGCGGAAGCGCTGAAGCAGTGGGCACGCGAAGCGCGCCGGCTCGCTGCGGAGTTCAAGATCTGGGGGAGATCGGCGACCTCATGATCGGACGCATGCTTGCCTATGCGCCGAACGACACCGACGACGGCGCCTGGCCGCATCGCGCGGTCCGCGATGTGATCGAAGAGGTCGGCTCGGACGATCTGGAATCGGGCATCAGATCGGAGCAACTGAACAAGCGAGGAGTATCTACGAGGGGGCTTACCGAAGGTGGTGCCCAAGAACGCGATCTGGCCGGGCAGGCTCGGGCCTGGGCCGCCATTGTCGGGCCACGTTGGCCCCGAGCGGAAAGGCTTCTTCGAAGCATTTCGGACATGTGGGATAGAGAGGCAAGGCGTGAAGACGAGGAGGCCGCAAAGCGCAAGCTGGACTTCTGAAGTGGCCCTAGGAACCTGGAGCCCCATTCACACGCGATGTGCGTACATCATGGTACAGATTCGTATCACCCCGGCACACCGGAAAACCCGGGCGCCTGTCTCCATCTCAGCCCAGCCTCACGGCCGCGAAGCCGTATTCCAGCCGGCTTGAGTTCGGCGATTAAGGCAATTTTCCAGCCTCTTTCAGTAGGATGCAGAAGGTTCAAATCGCAATTTGTGAGCTTGATCCTGACTTGACTGGAGATGGAGAGCGCTGATCCGGGCGTCTCTATTTGGCCGGCGAAGTCCATCGATGCGACAGATTCGATCCAGTGTCAGTTGCCGGTGAGACACTTTTGTATCATCCGCTGTCACATCCAAGACCAACGCGCCCGCCTCCACGGATGGATGCGACCAGGGCGACTCCAGCCTCCCTCCATCTGAGCGCGATTCTGGTTATCTTGAGGTCGACTTTGCATAGGTTGCGATGACTTGCAAGCATTGATTCTCATCGATCTGGCACGAGGCCGTTTCTTCGTCCCATGGGATTGTATGCTTTGCCGGAACTTTAGCTCCAGGATGGAGACGCGACGGCGATCCGGGCCTCGTCATTCGCTGGCGCGCTGCTTGACGTAGGAGCCGGGGGCGTCCTCGAGCGGGGTGAGCTTGCCGTCGCCCGGGTGGCGGGCGGGGACCTTCTTGCCGGCCTTGCGGGCGAGCCAGGCGCCCCAGTCGGGCCACCAGGAGCCCTCGTGGAACTTGGCGCCGGCGAGCCATGTTTCCGGGTCGGGCGGCAGGCGCTGGTTGCTCCAGTAGCCGTATTTGCGGGCGGCCGGCGGGTTGATGATGCCGGCGATGTGGCCCGAGGCGCCGAGGATGAAGCGCTTGGGGCCGGCGAACAGCTGGGTCCCGGGATAGCAGGACTGCCAGGGGGCGATGTGGTCCTCCTTGGTCGCGACGATGTAGGCGGGCGTCTTGACCTTGCCGAGGTCGATCGGGGTGCCCGCGAGCTCGAGCCCGCCCGGCTGGCGCAGGCGGTTCTCCTGGTAGAACTGGCGGATGTAGCTGAGCAGCATCGTCGCCGGCAGGCGGGTCGCGTCGGCGTTCCAGTACAAAAGGTCGAACGGCGGCGGCTCGCGCCCCATCAGATAGTTGTTGACCACGAACGACCAGATCAGGTCGTTCTCGCGCATCAGGTTGAACATGTCGGCCATGTGATGGCCTTCGAGGTAGCCTTTGTCTTTGAGGTACGCCTCCATGTGGGCGATCTGCTCGTCGTCGACGAACACCCGGACCTCGCCGACCTCCTTGAAATCGAAGAGGGACGCGAAGAAGGTCGCGGACTTGAGCCGGTCGTCGCCTTTGGCCGCGAGATGGGCGAGCGTGGTCGCGGTCAGGATGCCGCCGATGCAAAAGCCCAGGATGTTCACCTCGCGCTCAGCCGTCGCCTGCTCGATCGCGGCGAGCGCGGCGAGCGGCCCGGCGCGCATGTAGTCGGCAAAGTCCTTCTCGGCCAGCTCGCGGCGCGGGTTGACCCAGGAGATCACGAAGGTCGTGTGACCCTGGTCGACGCACCACTTGATCAGGCTGTTCTTCGGCTGCAGGTCCAGGATGTAGAACTTGTTGATCCAGGGCGGCACGATCAGGAACGGCCGGCGGTAGACCTGCTCGGTGCTCGGCGCGTATTGGAGCAGCTGGATCAGCTCGTTCTGGAAGACGACCTTGCCGGGCGAGGTCGCGACGTTCCTGCCGACCTCGAACGCCTGCTCGTCGGCCATGCTGATCTTGAGCCGCCCCTGGCCCCGCTCGAGGTCGCCGAGCAGGTGCTGGAGCCCGTCCAGCAGGTTCTGGCCGCCGGTCTCCTTGGCCTTGCGCAGGACCGCGGGGTTGGTCAGGACAAAGTTGGAGGGTGCCAGCGCGCTCACGAACTGGCGGGTATAAAAGTCGACCTTCTGCTGGTCCCCCGCCTCCAGGCCGGGCACGTCCTTGACCAGGGCGCGCAGCCAGCGCGCGGACAGCAGATAGGATTGCTTGACGTAGTCGTAGACGACCTCCTCGTTCCAGGCCTCGTCCTTGAACCGGCGATCGCTCCGCTCCGGCTCGATCAGCGGCGCCGCCGCCTCGCCCTGCAGGCGCCGGAGCATCTGCTGCCAGAGCGCCACGCCGTCGCGCCAGAGCTGCGCCTGGGCCTCGGCCAGCCGGCCCGGGTCGGCCAGCAGCTGCGTGCCGAGGTTCAAAAACGCGCGCCCGATCGCGCCCGGATCGGTGATCGAGAAGCTGTCCTCGCCGTCCGCCCCGGCCTGGCGCTGCCAGAAGGCCTGCACCAGGCGCTGGCTGCGCTCGGCGAGCGCCGCCAATTGCTCGGCGGCGGCCCCGGGATCGGGGTTCTGGAGATCGCTCATGGCCGGCTCCCGATGGCGGTCGGCACGGGCCGGCCCGGCACCCGCGGCCGACCGATGCGACCGCGGATGATACCGCCGCTGGCCGTCGATGGCCAGCGGGCGCCTTGCGCTCAGGCGCAGGGCCGGGCGGTGCCGGAGCGGTCCGGGAGGACCCCGGCGCTGCCCGCGGCGGGCGGCGCGGAGCGGACCGTCCATCTGATCAGCGCCTGGGCGGTCGAGCAGCGCCTCGTGCTCGGCCAGCGCAAGGTCGACGCCGCCAGCAACGAGACCCGGGTGCTGCCCGAGCTGCTGGCGCTGCTGACGCTGGACGGCCGGATCGTCACCGCCGATGCCATGCACGGCCACAAGGCCACGGCGCAGGCGATCCTCGACCGCGGTGGTGAGTACTGCCTCGCGCTCAAGGCCAACCAGCCGGCGCTGCTGGCCGACGTGCGACTGCTGCTGGACGATCCGGAGGCACAGGCTGGCGATCGCTTCGCCACCACCGACGGCGATCACGGCCGCATCGAGACCCGCCGGTCCGAGATCGTGCACGATGTCGCCTGGCTCGCCGCAAGCCACCGTTGCGTCACCGGCGCCCGGCAAGGTGCCGGATGCCCGGCGAGGTCCCGGACAGGGGTGTTGCGTTTGGGGCCAGGACGCCTACCATGAGGCCCAGCAGGGAGGCGGAATGCCCGCAAGGGGCGCCATCCCGCCGGACGGGCGGAGCGGTTGAATCGTGGCTGAGCTCAGGGTCAGGGGCCTCGTCAAGCGCTATGGCAAGGTGAGCGCGCTGAGCGGCCTCGAGTTCGAGGTCGAGGCCGGCGAATTTTTCGTCATTCTCGGGCCGAGCGCCGCCGGCAAGACCACGACCTTGCGCACGATCGCCGGCCTCGAGCGGCCGGATGCCGGCAGCGTCACCTTCGCCGGCCAGGACGTGACCCTGGCACCGGTGCAGGGCCGCGGCATGGCGATGATCTTCCAGACCTTCGCGCTCTACCCGCATCTCTCGGTGTTCGACAACCTCGCCTATCCGCTGCGCGAGCAGGGCGTCGCGCGCGCCGCGCTGCGCCAGCGGGTCGACGAGGTCGCCCAGATGCTCGGCATCGGCCACACGCTGGCGCGCCGGCCCGGCACGCTGTCGGGCGGCGAGCAGCAGCGGGTCGCGATCGGCCGGGCCCTGGTCCGGCGGCCGCGCCTGTTGCTGCTCGACGAGCCGCTGACCAACCTCGACGCCAAGCTCCGCCACGACACCCGGGCCGAATTCAAGCGCCTGCACCGCGAGCTCGGCATGACCATGGTCTACGCCACCCCGGACCAGCTCGAGGCGCTGACCATGGGCGAGCGGATCGCGGTGCTGCGCGAGGGCCGGATCGTCCAGACCGGCACGCCGGAGCGCCTCTACCAGGCGCCGGCCGACGCCTTCGTCGCCACCATGATCGGGGCGCCGCCGATGAACCTCGTCCCCGGGACGGTCCGCGCCCGCCGGGCGGGCCTGGTGGTCGAGCTGCCGTTCGGCGAGCTCGATGCCGGCCGCTGGCAGCATGCGCTGGCGAGCGGCGCCGAGGTCCTGCTCGGGATCCGGGCGCACGATCTGGCGCCGGCGCGCGCCCAGCCGCGGGGGCCGCACTTTCCGGCCACCGTGCGCCTGACCGAGCCGCTCGGCGACGTCACCGTGATCGACCTCGAGGCAGGCGGCACGATGCTCAAGATGGCGCTGCCCGAGGAAGACGCGCTCGCCTTCCGGCACGGCACCGACCTCGCGGTCGAGCTGTCGCTCGCCGATGCCCATCTGTTCCACCGGGAGACGGGAGTGGCGCTCGCCTGAGCAGACCGCCCCGGTCGGATCGGCGCGGGCATGTGACAACCAAGAGGGAACCAAGACCATGCAAGGAGCAGGGATCAGGCGTTTGGCAGTCGCCGCCGGGGCACTTGCCGTGCTCGGCCTCGGGCTCGCCGCGAGTCCGCTCGCGGCCAAGGACATCACGATCAACATGGCGGTGCCGGACTGGCCGCCGACCCGGATCATGCAGGATCTGGCCAACGAGAAGTATCACGCGCCGTCGGGCAACAACGTCAAGCTCGTCGAGGACTTCATCCCCTGGCCGAACTACTACGAGCGTCTGGCCGCCTCGCTGACCTCGGGCGAGAAGAAGTACCAGATGGCGGTCTCCGACAGCCAATGGCTCGGCGCCTTCGTCGAGGGCGGCTATTACCTGAAGCTCAACAAGTACATCGACGCCGATCCGACGCTGCAGGGGATCTTCAAGGACCTGCACCCGGCGCTGGTCGCCGCCTATTCGACCTATCCGTACAAGTCCGACAACTACTATGGCTTCCCGCAGATGCCGGACGTGCTGATCGTCTACTACCGCAAAGACGTCTTCTGCGATCCGGCCGAGCAGGCGGCCTACAAGGCCAAATACGGTCAGAAGCTGCCGTGCGAGCCCGACGAGATGGACGACGTCGACTGGGACCAGGTCAAGAACTTCGGTGAGTTCTTCCGGCGCGCCAAGGGCGACCAGCTGATGGGCAAGCCCCTCGACGACGACTTCTACGGGATCGCCTACCAGTCGGGCAAGGGCTATGACTTCGCGAGCATGGAGATCAACGCCTTCATCTGGCAGCACGGCGCCGACATCTGGGACGAGACCAAGGCGCCCAAGGGCCAGGCGGAGGGCGTGGTCAACTCGCCCAAGGCGGTCGAGGCGTTCGATCACTATCTCTCGCTGCAGCAGTACATGCCGCCCGTGGTCAAGACCGGGACCATGGACATCTTCAAGGTCGACGAGCTGTTCCGCGAGGCCAAGGTCGCCTGGATCGTCCAGTGGATCGGGTTCGCCGAGAGCACGATCACGCCTTCGACCTCCAAGGTCGCGGACAAGGTCGCGTTCGCCCAGCAGCCGGGTCTGCGCGACTCCGACGGCAAGCTGATCCGCTGGTCGAACATCGGCGGCCAGCCGTTCGTCCTCACCACCTGGAACAGCGACGAGGTGACCAAGGAGTCGATCGACTTCTGCAAGTGGTGGCTGTCGCCCGAGATTCAGACCGAGTTCGCCAAGCGCGGCGGCCAGAGCGGGCTGAAGAGCGTCTACTCGAAACCGGACTACCTGACCTTCCGGCCCTGGAACCGGACCTGGGCGCCCAGCCTCGACTGGCAGAAGGACGTCTGGCACGTGCCCGAGTTCTTCGAGCTCCTGGTCGAGCAGCAGGAGCAGTTCACCGCGGCGATCACCGGTCAGATGACCGGCAAGCAGGCCCTCGACAACATTGCCGCCTTCCAGCAGAACCTGCTGACGGAGTCGGGCCGGATCGAGTGAGGCGATCGACCAGAACCGAGATGGGAGCGCGGCCCCGGGGCCGCGCTCCTTTTCCAAGATCGTCCTGAGAGCCCTCTTTTTTGTGCCGGAGCGTGAAGCGCCGATGAGCGCGGCATCGACCGAGGTCAAAGCAGCCGCCCGAGCTGGAACCGCATGGTGGCAGCCGGACTGGTCGAACTGGCGCCTCGCCCTGCTCGTCGCCCTGGTCGCGATCCCGGCGGCGGGGTTCACGCTGCCGGTCAACGCCGCCTTCTGGGTGGCGCTCGCGGCCGTGGCGCTGGTGGCCTTGACCGCCGTGGTCAACGCCTGGGGCCGCCATCATGGCGGCCTGCTGGTGGCGCCGGCGATCGGCCTCTTGTTCGTGATGAACATCTTCCCGCTGATGTGGTCGTTCGGCCTCAGCTTCTTCAACTTCCGCGCCAACCGGCTGGCGCCGCCGACCTTCGCCGGCCTCAGCAACTACGACAAGGTGCTGACCGATCCGGTCGTCTGGGACCGCCTGCAGACCACCGCGCTCGTGGTCGTGCTCACGGTCGGCAGTCAGATGGTCGTGGGCTTCCTTTTGGCCCTCCTGTTCGAGAAGAAGTTCCCGGGGCGTCGGGTCCTCTTGATGCTGGTGCTGACCCCGATGATGCTCTCGTTCGTCGCGGTCGGCGCCTTCTTCCGCTACTACTACGAGCCGACCTTCGGCCTGCTGAGCCAGGCGGTGCGGATATTCACCGGCGAGCCGTACATTCTGCTCGACACGCCCGGCGGGGCGCTGGCCGGGATCATCTTCGCCGATGCCTGGATGTGGTCGCCGTTCGTCATGCTCCTGGTGCTGGCCGGCCTGGTCAGCGTCCCGCGCTACCTGTACGAGGCGGCGGAGATCGACCGGGCGTCCTGGTGGCGCAAGTTCCGCACCATCACCTTTCCCTACATCAAGGGGCTGCTGCTGCTCGCGTTGCTGTTCCGGACGATCGAGGCGTTCAAGCTGTTCGACGTCGTGTTCCTGATCACCGATGGCGGCCCCGGCACCTCGACCGAGACCATCGCGGTCTACGTCTATCGCCTCGCCTTCCAGTACTTCCGGACCAGCCAGAGCACGGCGCTGGTCTACATCCTGCTGTTCATCGTGATCGTGCTGACCAACCTTTATCTCTATTTCGTCCAGCGGCGGGCGGCGGAGACCTGACGATGGCGTGGCGCGCGCGGCGGGCGATCGGTGAGGCAGGCTGGGGCTGGACCGCCTTCGCCGGGGTCATCAGCTTCATCTATTTCTTTCCCGTGCTGTGGATCATCCTCACCGCCTTCAAGACCCTCAACGACGCTTTGGCGATCCCGCCCAAGTGGCTGTTCAGGCCGACCCTCGAGAACTTCGTCGAGGTGTTCGTGCGCGCCTACAGCAAGGGCGCCGAGGCGGTCGACACCCGGTTCGACCTGTTCTTCTTCAACTCGATCTTCATCGCCGGCACGAGCGTGCTGCTGGCGCTGCTGATCGGCACGCTCGCCGCCTATGGCTTCTCGCGCTACCCCCTGCGCGGCAACGACACCTATCTGTTCATCATCCTGACCACCCGGATGCTGCCGCCGATCGTCGTGATCATCCCGATCTTCCTGATGTTCCGGCTGGCCGGCCTGTCCGGGACCTATCTCGGCATCATCCTGCTCTATACCGCGTTCAACCTGCCGTTCACGGTCTGGATGATGAAGAGCTTCTTCGACGAGCTCTCGCCCGAGGTCGAGGACGCCGCGCGCATGGACGGCAGCTCCGAGACCAGGGTGTTCTTCAAGATCTGCCTGCCCCAGGTCGGCGCCGGCCTCGCCGCGACCGCGGTCTTCGGCCTGATCCTGACCTGGAACGAGTTCCTGTTCGCGCTCCTCCTGACCGGGGTCGAGACCCGGACCGTGCCGGTCGCGATGGCCCAGACCATCGGCGGCGACATCGGCGTCCGCTGGGGCCTGCTGGCTGCGATCGAGACCCTGTTCCTGGTGCCGGTGATCGTGGTCGTGTTCGTCCTCCAGCACCACCTGCTGCGCGGTGTGACTTTTGGCACCATCAAGCGCTAAGATGGCGGCTGGACTGTACGGACAGAGCGCATGAACGCCGCCCGCTTCGCCCGCAACCTGATCGAGGACGGGGTCGATCCCAAGCTCGCCCAGCCGCTCGCCGAGCACCTCGCCGAGGAGATCGAGCGCACGGTCGCGACCAAGGAGCACGTGGAGCTCGTGGTCAACGCGGTCGTGACCCGCGAGGTCCAGCAGCTGCGGGTCGAGATGCACCAGGAATTTCAGCGGTTCGACGTGCGCAGATCGACGCGAGCCGTGTCTCGATACGTTCGAGAGCCAGATGTCGCAACGGTTCGACGCCTTTCAGCACCAGGTCACCCAGCGGCTCGACAGCCAGATGCGCTGGCTGATGACCTCGATGATCGTCCTGTTCCTCGCCATGCTCGGCAACATCGTCAAAGATTTCCTGCGCTGACCGGTTGAGCGATGGCCGACATCGAGCTCGCGAAGGTCACCAAGCGCTTCGACCAGCTGGTCGCGGTCGATGCCGTCGACCTCGCGGTCGCGGCGGGCGAGGTGGTCTGCCTGCTCGGCCCCTCGGGCTGCGGCAAGACCACGACCTTGCGCATGATCGCCGGGCTGGAGATGCGCGACCGCGGGCGAGATCCGGCTCGCCGGCCGGCGGGTCGACGGGCTGCCGGCGCGCGCCCGCAACGTCGCCATGACCTTCCAGTTCTATGCGCTCTATCCGAGCCTCACGGTGCGCCAGAACCTGGAATATCCGCTCCATGCCGAGGGCGCGGACGCGGCCGAGATCGACCGGCGGGTGCGCGAGATCGCGCGCGTGCTCCAGCTCGAGCGCGTGCTCGACCGCCGGCCCGGCCAGCTCGCCGAGGGCGAGAAGCAAAGGGTCGCGGTCGGGCGCTCGATCATCCGGGATGCGGTCTGCTTCCTGTTCGACGAGCCGCTCTCGCGCCTCGACGTGCAGCTGCGCGAGACCATGCGCGGCCAGATCAAGGAGGTGCTGGAGGGCCTCAACAAGGCGACCGTGATCGTGACCCACGACCAGCTCGAGGCGCTGACCATGGCGGACCGGATCGCGGTCATGCGCGCCGGCCGGATCGAGCAGATCGCGAGCGCGCACGCGATCTTCGCCAGGCCCGCGAACCTGTTCGTCGCGGGCTTCATCGGCACGCCGCAGATGAACCTGATCGAGGCCACGGTCGACCGGGTGAGCTCGCAGGACGTCCGCTTCCAAAGCGGCAGCCAGCAGGTGAGCCTGCGCCTGCCGGCCGCCGACCGGCGGCTTGGCGAGGGCGACCGGGTGACGCTCGGCATCCGCCCGCGCGCCTTCGAGCTGATGCCCGAGGGCGACGCGACCACGCTCGCCGCCAGGGTCGACATGGTCGAGCCGATGGGCGCCGAGACCCTTTTGCACCTGCAGGCCGACGGCCGCGACCTGCGCGCCGTGGTCGGCCGCCGCGAGCGCGTCCCGCTCGGCGCCCGGGTGCACGCGCGCCTGCGCCCGAGCCAGACCCACATCTTCGACCACCAGGGCCAGCGCATCGCGCTCGCCGACGACCGCCCCGAGCCGTCCCGATCCGAGCCGTCCCGACCGGACCTGTCGCCCTCGGAAGCGCGCCCCCGGGAGCTGCCGCGATGAGCGCCGGCCGGCCGCAGGCGGGCGATCCGGGCATGTCGGCTTCCACCGCGCGCTCCATCGAATCGGCGATCATCGGCCTCTGCGTGCTCGCGCTCGTGCTGATCTTCCAGCCGTTTTCGCTCACGCTCTACGGCGTCGGCGCCGGCCTCGTGGTGCTGGGCGGCCTGCTCTTCAACCTGATCCCGCACTGCCGCCCGGGCGTGCCGCTGCGCTGGCTGCTGACGGTCGTCCTGATCGTGCTCGCCCTCCTGATCGTCGTCTTCCTGCTCGCCATCGGCAGCACCTACCTCTACGCCCTCTACCTCGAAGCCAGCCGCTGAGTTCGAAGCAGCTCTCGAGGAAGAGCTTGGCGAGCGGAAGGGTCATCGCCGAGGCCACCGGTGCCGGCGACGGGCCGCCATCGTGGCGTTGGCGCTTGAATTCTGCGGGGTGCGGGCGTTCACTCCGGGAAAGCGCGCAGGTGGAGAAAAAATGCTGGCGGCGTTGTTCGCGCGAATCGAGGCGCAGCGGGAGGCTCTGGTCGAGCTGACCCGGGAGCTGGTCCAGATCCCGACCGTCAACCCGCCGGGCGACGCCTACGAGGTGTGCGCGCGCCATCTGGGCGAGCGGCTGCGGCGGGTGGGCTTCGAGACCACCTATGTGCGCGCCGAGGGTGCGATCGGCGACAGCGACCGCTATCCGCGGATCAACCTGATCGCGCGGCGCGAGGGCCGGGGCCCGGGCGCCTGCGTCCACTTCAACGGCCATATCGACGTGGTCGAGCCGGGCGCGGGCTGGAGCCTCAACCCGTTCGCGGGCGCGGTCCGGGCCGGGCGGCTCTACGGCCGCGGCGCCGCCGACATGAAGGGCGGGATCGCGGCCGCGGTGGTGGCGCTCGAGAGCATCCTTGCGGAAGGGATCGCGTTCGCGGGCGCGCTCGAGGTGTCGGCCACCGCCGATGAGGAGTTCGGGCGGCTACGGCGGGGTCGCCTATCTCGCCGAGCGCGGCTGGTTCTCGGCCCCCCGGGTCGACCACGTGATCATCCCCGAGCCGCTGGACGTGGATCGCATCTGCATCGGCCACCGCGGCGTCTGGTGGGCCGAGATCGAGACGCTGGGCAAGGTCGGCCATGGCTCGATGCCGTTCCTCGGCGTCTGCGCGATCCGCCACATGGCGGCCTTCCTCAACCGGGTCGAGCGCCAGCTGATGCCGAAGCTCGCGAGCCGGCAGACGGCGATGCCGGTGGTGCCGCGCGAGGCGCGCCAGCCGACCCTGAACCTGAGCGCGATCCATGGCGGCCCGGTGGAGGGTCATGGCGGGCCTGCCGAGCCCGCTGGTCGCCGACCGCTGCCGCCTGGTGATCGATCGCCGCTTCCCGATCGAGGAGCAGCTCGAGGGCGTCAAGGCCGAGATCGTCGGCATCCTCGAGCAGCTGCGCCACGACCGGCCGGGCTTTGCCTATCGCATCAAGGACGTCATGGAGGTCCAGCCGACGCTCACCCGGCGCGACGCGCCGGTCGTCCGGGCGGTTGCCGCCGCGATCGAGCAGGTGCTCGGGCGGCCGCCGGATGTGGTCGTCTCGCCAGGCACTTACGACCAGAAGCACATCCATCGGATCGGCGGCCTCGAGGCCTGCATCGCCTATGGCCCGGGGATCCTCGAGCAGGCCCACCAGCCGGACGAGTACGTCGTGATCGACGACCTCGTGAACGCCGCCAAGGTGATGGCGGCCGCGACCCTTCGCCTGCTCGGGGTCGAGCTGCGGTGAAGCGTCCGGGCCGGGCGCTCGACCCCAAGACGGTCGCGCTCCGGCGCGGGTGACGGGCGCCGGCAGCGCCTCAGGACGTGGGCAGGTAGACCAGGATTGCCGCCGGCTGCGAGCCGCGGTGCGGGGCCGCGACGTAGAGGCGGTCCTGCTTGGGGACGAACAGGGAGGTCCTGGCGCCCTCGGCGGTCGCGATCCTGGCGATGCGCCTGGGCGTGGCGTCGGCCAGGGAGACCACGTCGACCACGCCCTGGCCGCAGGAGACGTAGAGCTGCCGCCGGGTCGGGTCGTACCAGACGTCGTCGGCGTCGCTGCAGCTGCGGGCCCGCGCCAGCTCCTTGCCGGTCGCGGTGTCCAGCACCAGAAGCGCGGCCGGCTGCCAGGTCGCGACGATCAGACGATGCTCGGGCTCATCCAGCGCCATCGGGAAATTGGCCGCGACGCCGGAGAGCGGCCAGCTCGCGACCGTCGCGCGCCGGGCGCGATCGACGACCTCGATGTCGCCCGCGTCCGGCACGTTGACGAAGATCCGGCTGCCGCCGGTCTCGAGCTGGAACGATTTGGGGTGCCCTGAGAGGGCGATGTCGTCGATGTGGGCGCCGCTCAGCGCGGCCAGCCGGCCGAGACCGCCATTGCCGAAGCCGACATAGATCTCGCGCTCGCCGGGGTCGTAGCGGATGTTGTCGGCGTCGCTGTCGAGAGCGTCCTCCTGAACGGGCGCGAGCGTGGCGCCATCGAAGATGGCAACCGAGCCGGTCTCGCCGCTGGTGACGAACAGCCGGTCGGGCTCGGGCACGTAGGCCACGCCCTGCGGCTCGGCGACGCCCTTGATCCGGCCCATGAGCTTGCCGGCTTGGAGGTCGATCACCGCGACCGTATCGTTGCCGAGCTCGGCGACGAACAGCCGCTGGCCGGCGGCGTCCACGTCCATGTGGTCGATCCGGCCGCGGCCGTCCGGGAGCGGGATGGTCTGGATCAGGCGAAGCGGCGCCTCGGCGGCCTGAGCCGCGAACGCCAGGGCCATGACGATCAGGAAGCCCAGTGGTCGCATCTTCGCCTCGCGAGCGGCCCGTTCCGGCGGCGCGGGGCGGTCCGGCTGCCGGCCGAGGAGACCGGCGCGGAGTCTGCCGGCGGTTGGCAATATGGCGCACCGCCATGACAATGCCAGGAGGCGCTCATGCTGATCACCCTGCTCGGCACCGGCTGCCCGCAGGTGCACCCGCGCCGCTTCGGCCCGGCCAGCCTGGTCCGCGCCGGCGGCCGCAGCTTTCTCGTCGACTGCGGCTCGGGCGTCAGCCAGCGCCTGGTCGCCGCCGGCAGCTCGGGCGCCAAGATCGACGCCCTGCTGCTGACCCATCTGCATTCCGACCACCTGGTCGATCTCTACCAGCTGATCGTCTCGAGCTGGCATCGAGGTCGCGGGCCTTCCGTCTTGAAGCCCCTGATCGCCATCGTTTGAGCGCCGCGCCATTCGACGCCGGTTGGGCCGGCTGCAGAAAGACGATCTCGATGCCTTGAGCAAGTTGCTCGGTGCGATCTTGGGGTAGCGAGGCGTCCGGGGGTCAGGCTGAGCGGGTGGCCGGGGCGCGGCTGCCGATCGCGGCGATCAGGGCGCAGAGCAGGACCACGACACCGAGGGCAGCCGGCAGGCCGATCAGCTCGGCGAGGCCACCGATCGAAGGCGGGCCGATCAGGAAGCCGAGGTAGCCGAGCGTGCAGACCGCGGCAATCGCAGCGCTGGGCGCCACGCCGGCCGTGCGGGCGGCGGCCGACAGGACGACCGGGAAGACGCAGGCGAGGCCGGCGCCGACCAGGCCAAAGCCCAGGACCGCGATCAGGGGCTGACCGATCAGAAGTGTCAGGCCGAGGCCGCAGGCCGCGAGCGCGCCGCCCGCCCGCACCACGCGATCGCCGCCCAGCCGCGCGACCAGGCGGTCGCCGAGCAGGCGGCCGCCGGCCATGGCCAGCGAGAACGCGGCGAAGGCCGTGGCCGCGAGCGTCGTGCCGGCGCCGAGGCTGGCCTTGAGATAGACAGCACTCCAGTCGCCCATGGCGCCCTCGGACAGGAGGCCGGCGAGCGCCACCAGGCCGGGCAGGACGAGCGCACGCGAGGGGCGCGCGAAGCCCGGCCCGGCGGCGCCGCCCTCGGCCTCGGCCGGCAGCATCGGCCGGCAGGCGATCAGCCCGATCGTCGCGCTCAGGAGGCCGACCGCCAGAAGATGCGGCAGAAGGCCGACCCCGGTCGCCGCGATCAGGCCGGTGGTCCCGGCGCCCGCCATCGCGCCGAGGCTGAACACGCCGTGCAGCGACGACATGATCGGCCGCCAGTGGTGCCTCTCCACGGTCACGCCCTGGGCGTTCATCGAGACGTCGAGCGCGCCGGACGACGCGCCGAGCAGGAACAGGGCAAGCCCGAGCCAGACCGGGCCGGGTGCGAGCGCGAGGCCGGGCAGGCTGAGGCCGTACCAGACGACGGTGACCGCGCTCGCCGCCCGGCTGCCGAAGCGATGCGCGGCGGCGCCGGCGAGCGGCATGGCGATCAGCGCCCCGATCGCGGCCATGAACAGGGTGAGCCCGAGCTGCCCCGCGCTCAGGTCGAGATCATCCTTGATCTCGGCGATCCGCGGCACCCAGCTGCCATAGCCGAAGCCGTTGAGGCCGAAGACCACGGCCACCCCGGTGCGCGCCCGGAACAGGTGCGCTGCCCGATCGGAGTCCAGCAAGAGCCAAGCCGGGCGGCGGCGCCTCAGCGCAGCGGCTCGAGGATCGAGACGTAGTTGGCGACCGCAGCGCCGCCCATGTTGAAGATGCCGCCGAGCCTGGCTCCCTCGATCTGCATGTCGCCGGCGGTGCCGGTCAGCTGCATCGCCGAGAGCACGTGCATCGAGACGCCGGTCGCCCCGATCGGATGGCCCTTGGCCTTCAGCCCCCCGGAGGGATTGACCGGCAGCCGGCCGTCCTTCTGGGTCCAGCCCTCGAGCGCGGCGCGCGCGCCTTGCCCGCGCGGCGTCAGGCCCATCGCCTCGTACTCCAGGAGCTCGGCGATGGTGAAGCAGTCGTGGGTCTCGACGAAATCCAGGTTTTCCAAGCCGATACGGGCACTTCCTAATGCCTTGCGCCAGGCTTCGGTGCAGCCCTCGAACAGCGTGATGTCGCGCCGGCTCATGGGCAGGAAGTCGTTGACCTGGACCGCGGCGCGCAGCCACACCGCCTTTGGCATCCGGAGCGCGGTCTCGACGTCGGTCAGGACCAGGGCCGCCGCGCCGTCCGAGACCAGCGAGCAGTCGGTCCGCTTGAGGGGCCCGGCGACCAGCGGGTTTTTCTCCGAGACGTTCCGGCAGAACTCGAAGCCCAGGTCCTTGCGCAGCTGGGCCAGCGGGTTGGCGCAGCCGTTCTTGTGGTTCTTGGCGGCGATGGTGGCGAGCGCATCCGACTGATCGCCGTGGCGCTGGAAATAGCGCTGGGCGATCTGGCCGAAGACGCCGGCAAAGCCGCCCAGGATCGCACCTTCCTCCTGGACGTAGGCGGCACTGAGCAGGGCCTTGGCGACCTCGGGGCCGGGCAGGTCGGTCATCTTCTCGACGCCGACCACGAGCACGAAGCGCGCCTGGCGCGCGGCGATCGACTTCAGGCCCTGGTGGATCGCGGCCGAGCCGGTCGCGCAGGCGTTCTCGACCCGGGTCGCGGGCTTGAAGCGCCAGGCCTCGTCCGCCTGCAGGACGAGCGAGCTCGTGAAGCCCTGGGGGCTGAAGCCGCCGCCGTAGTGGCCGAGCACGATCTCGTCGATGTCCGCGACGCCAAGCCCGGCATCGGCGACCGCCGCGGTCGCGACGCTCGCGATCAGCGATTCGACGTCCTCGCCCTCGTGCTTGCCGAATGGCGTATGGCTCCAGCCGACGATGCATGCGGTCATGGCGGCATTCCTCACCCGGTCCCACGGCAGGTCGCAACACGTGAGGTTATATAGGGACTTCGGCCCCGATGTCGTGGCCCCGCGGACGGGCAGGCCCCGGTCGCCGCCGACGGGCGGCGATCGACCGCCCGGCCCCTCCGGGAACAGTCGACTCCGTGGTTCGATGGCGCCAGCGCCCATGCGGTGCGGAGCCCGGAGGCGAGACCCTGGCTCGGGACGTGACGCACGGATCGGCCGAACTCGAGAACCGGATCGGCAGGCTCGATCGGGAGCCGCTGGCCTTGCGCCAGGAAAGCCTGGGTGCGGCCGCGGACGACGCGCTTGCCGGTCCGGACGGTGCGCTCAGGCTGTCGAAGCTGCCCGGCGAACAAGGATCCGGTGATCCTGATCCACAACAAGGGCTTTGCCTGCCCCTGGCGCACGATTGTGGGTGGACGGCTTCAATGGCCTCTTGGCGCACATCGCAGAGCGCGCCGCGTTCGCGCTCGCGAGCCCCGATCCGGTCGAGCAGCAGCGCAGCGGCACCGCCAGGCGCGGTTGGCACACGGTGTGGGTAGACGGCTTCAATTGCTTCTTGGCGCATCATCGCGGCGCGCGCCGCGTTCGCGCTCGCGAGCCCCGATCCGGTCGAGCAGCGGCCCAGCGGCGCCGCCAGGCGCGGCTGGAAGATGCGCATGGTCTCGACCCGCGGCAGCTCATTCTCGAGCAACATGGGCCTCGAGGACGAGGGCAGCCCGATCCCGGGGGTGCCGACCTTGGTCGAGGCGGCCCACGAAGCATCGCTCGGCACGCCTCGGCGCCCTTCGGGCCGGGCGACCGGTTCTCCGCCGTCTGGAGGTTCGTCGACCTTCTGGCTCAGGCGCCGGAAGCAGCCCGAGCCCCGAGAGCTGGTGGATGAGCGTTGCTGCGAAAGGTCTCGTTAACCATCCGCCGTCATCCTGACCGATGGTCCATGAGATCCTGGGAATCCGCCCGCCCGCGGGCCCTCAGACACGGAGTCCCACGGTCGCATGGACCAGCCGAAGAAAGTGTTGACGGGCAAAGGTTAACGGCCGGTTAATGGCGCGCCGCATCAGGTCGATCGCCGGCGGCGACAGCCCTCCTGCCGGCGGATCCGCCGGGCAGTGCCTGCCCGATCGAAGCTGCCGCCGCGTTGGTCGAGAAGTTGCGCAGCCCCGGCACCGGGCCGACCGAGGTCCCTGCCCCATCGAAGCTGCAGCCGCGTTGGTTGAGAAGTTGCGCAGCCCCGGCACCGGGCCGACCGAGGTCCCTGCCCCATCGAAGCTGCAGCCGCGTTGGTTGGGTCGAAGGCGAGCCGACCCGGGCGCACTCACGCCGGCGGCCGGAAAAGGCAGCTGCCCCAGGCTTGGCCGCGCCACCGCGACACTCACAGACTGTCCACCTCGAACGACGCACCCACCCGCCAGCAGCCCTTTCAGGGACAAGCAGCGGCCGGCCCTGCGCAAGCCAAGCCTGACCGATGATGCAGTTACCGACCTAATCGAACAGGCGGATGCTCAGGCGGCGGTAGGCGAGGCCGAAAGCGACTGCCCCGAGCAGGATCAGGTAGCCGATGTGGCCGAGGCTCGCGGACAGCTCGAGGGGCTGGCCGGCGGTCAGCGGCCGCACCACCTGGATCAGATGGGTCATCGGCAGCACCCAGGCGATCGGCGGACGTAGCTGGGAAAGCGGTCGACGCCGAAGAACACGCCCGAGAACACGAACATCGGCGTCACCCAGAACGTGAAGAAATAGCTGAAGAACTCCCAGGTCTTGGCGTGCGCGGTGGCGGCAAGGCCGCAGGCGGCGAAGGTGAAGCTCGCGATGAAGATCAGCGGCAGGCTCAAAAACGCGCCCGCAAACGAGCCGACGCCGCCCCAGATGGCGCCGACCACGAGCACGCAGACCGCCGAGAACAGCGCCTTGGCCGCGGCCCAGACCGCCTCGCCGAGCAACAGCTCCATCAGGCTCACCGGCGTCGCGAGCGTGGCATCCCAGGTCTTGAGCATGTTGAAGCGGGCGTAGGAGCCGATCGTGGTCTCGAAGCTGGCCGCGAACATCGCCGAATAGGCCATCATGCCCGGGACCACGAAGGCGAGGTAGCGAAGCCCGCCCATGTTGTCGATCACGGCGCCCAGCCCGAAGCCGAAGGCGAACAGGAACAGCAGCGGATTGGCGACGTTGGTGGTCAGCGACGCCCAGATCAGCTTGCGCCAGACCAGATACTGGCGGCGGCAGACCGCCAGCGAATGGGTCGCGATCGCAAGCGCTTCCGACATCAGTTCTCTCGCAGCTGGCGGCCGGTCAGGCGCAAGAAGACGTCCTCGAGGTTGGCCTGACGATGCCAGTAGACGACCTCCTCGGGCAGATCCTGGATGAAGCTCCTGGGCGTCTCGACGTAGTAGAGGATGGCGTCGCCGATGTCCTCGTGCTCGAAGCGGCCGTCGCTGAAGCCGGCCGGCAGCGGCTTTTGGACCTCGAACACGTGGCCCTTGACGTGGCGGTCGATCAGGTCCCGGGGCGCGCCGCGATCGAGGATCCGGCCCTGGTCGATGACGATGATCTCGTCGCAGAGCCGCTCCGCCTCCTCCATGTAGTGGGTGGTCAGCAGCAGGGTCTTGCCCTGTTTCCTGAGATCGAGCAGGCGCTTCCAGATCATCACGCGGGCCTGCGGGTCGAGGCCGGTGGTCGGCTCGTCGAGGATCACGAGCTCGGGATTGCTGATCAGGGCGCGGGCGATCACCAGGCGGCGCTTCATGCCGCCGGACAACTGGTTGACCCCGCTCTGCGCCCGGTCGCCGAGCTGCAGGAAGGCCAGCAGCGCCGGGATGCGCTCGGCGATCGCCGCCGACGACAGGCTGAAATAGCGGCCGTAGACCTCGAGGTTCTGGCGCACCGACAGGTCCGGGTCGAGGTTGTTGTCCTGGGGCACGAGGCCGATCCTGGCCTTGTGCTCGCGGCGGACCGCGCCGACCGGCACGCCGAACACCGTGAGCTCGCCGCCGGACGGCGTGGTCAGGCCCATGATCATGCGCATGGTCGTGGTCTTGCCGGCGCCGTTGGGCCCGAGCAGGCCTACGCATTGGCCGGCCTCGACCTCGAAGTCGATGCCGCGCACGGCCTGCACCTGGCCGTACGACTTCTCGAGGGCGCGGGCCAGGATCACGGGCAAGGGCGTCATGGGAGAGGGCGGGGATCCGTCGGTGTGCCGGCCGACAACCTAGCAGCCCGCGGCTCGCTCGCCTATACTCTCGAGCGTGTCGAGGCCGACACCGCGCCGGCGACGCGTTGGGCAGGTGAGATGAGCGAACAGGTGGTCGATCTCGATCGGGTGGTGGCCATGTCCGGCCTCGGCGTGCCGGACAGCTACCAGGCGGGGCGAGAGGCCCGGGCGATGCTCCGCCTCGACGAGCTCGACCAAGGCGCCGACGAGGTCGTTCTTCGGGTCCCCGCCGGCGTGTCAGCCATGGCGTCGGCGTTCCTGATCGGCCTGCTACAGCCGAGCGCCGAACGCTTTGGCAACCGCGATCATTTCTTTCAGCACTATCGTGTCGATGCCAATCCGTTGCTCGCTTCTCAGATCCGCCGCGCGGTCGAGTACAGCCTGCTGCGCGACACGAAAGCGCTCGTAGCCGGCCTCGACGCGGTCATCGTCAAGGAGGACCCGTAGAAGGGCGGGCGCTGATGGCGCCGGAATGGGCCGCGGTCGCCGCTGCCCTGTTGGTTGGAGTCGCAAACCTGGCCGTTACTCTGGGGCTGGACCGTCGCCGTCGACGTGAGCGTACCAACGATCGGGCGGAGATCGAGTCTCAGCGGCGAGCCCGCCAGGCGGTGCAGGGTTTCGAGCAAGATGTCGGAATGCCGTTGCGTAGCAACCTGCACGACCTCGAACGATTGAGCACAATGATCCTCGAAGCTGCCGGTCACACGACCGAGTGAGAGCGGCAGCGCGTCATCAGGCAGATCTTTGAGAACGAGAAGACCCGGGTACTCGCGGCATTCGACCGCCCGCTGGCCAGCGCAATGCTCTGGTCGCGTGACGCTGGCGACATGTATCGCGCCCGATTGCGCGATCTCGAGCTTCAGATTGACCGGACCTTGGCCGAGCTTGCCAGCAGCGACGGTCTCACGACCACGCATCGAATCAGCGAGTCATCGCGACGACTGTCCGAAGAGGTGCGCGGCTTCAGTATCGCCTGTCGCTTGTGGTTGTACGAGATCTCGGAAGGGCTGGCGGCTGGTCGGCTCCACCCACCAGCCCAACGATCCGGGGGCGATCAGGTTGAGTAGATACGCCGCCTCGGCGCGGACGGCTCAAGGCTGGTGGACCCGAAGGGTTGGCTCGGGTGGTGGTAGCTCGAGGTAGAAGAAGCTGGTGGCGGCGAAGCTGCCATCCGGGCTCCTGGCGTGGCGCGGCACGCGGCCGAACCTCACGAAGCCCAAGGCCTCATAGAGCGCCTCGGCCGGGTCGCCCGCGCGCACGTCCAGCAGCAGGAGGCTCCGTTCCCCGGCGCGGGCCAGATCGAGCAGCGCCGCCATCAGCCGGCGCCCGACGCCCCGGCGCCGGTCGCTGCGGAGCACCATCAGCTTCATGACCTCGGCCCGGTGGCGGCCGTTGGCGCGCGGCTCCAGGTCGAGCTGGACCGTGCCGATCAGCCGGTCGCCATCGAACGCCGCCAGCAGATGGCGCCGGCCCGCTCGCATGGCATCGGCCACGCTCTGCCAGTAGGTCTCGGCCTCGGCCGGGCCGAGGGGCAGGACGAAGCCGATCGAGGCGCCGCCTTCGAGCGAGTCGCCGAGCAGCCGGACGAGCTCGGCCTTGCGCGCGGCGACCTCCGCCACATCGAGCGGGCGGACCCGCATCACGCGGCGGGCGCGGTCCGGGTCGGGCGGCCCTCGATCGGATAGGCCGGGTCGTTGAAGCCCGGGGTCGAGGGATGGCCCGGGCGTGACCAGGCTGTCGACCAGGGCCTCGTCCTCGGCATCGAAGCGGTAGTCGAGCGCCGGCAGATAGGCCTCGAGCTGCTCGAGCGTGCGCGGCCCGGCGATCGCCGCGGTCACCAGGCGGTTGTTGAGCACCCAGGCGAACGCGAACTGGACCGGCGTCGTCCCCTTGGCCTCGGCATGACGCTTGATTTCCCTGGCGATCACCATCGATTCGCGCCGCCACTCGGTCTGCATCATGCGCGTGTCCTGGCGGGCGCCGCGGGTGCCGGCGGGCGGCGGGGCGTCCGGGTCGTACTTGCCGGTCAGCACGCCGCGGGCGAGCGGGCTGTAGGGCACGACGCCCAGCCCATAGTAGCCGCAGGCCGGCAGGTGCTCGACCTCGGGCATGCGGTTCATGGCGTTGTAGTAGGGCTGGCTGACGATCGGCCGGTCGATGCCGGCCTCGTCGCAGAGATTGCAGATCTCGGCGAGCCGCCAGCTGCGGTAGTTGGAGACCCCGAAATAGCGCAGCTTGCCCGCGCGGATCAGATCCGCGATCGCCCCGACCGTCTCGCCGAGCGGCGTCTCGTGGTCCTCCTTGTGCAGGTACATGATGTCGACCCAGTCGGCGCCCAGGCGCGCGAGCGAGGCCTCACAGGCCTGGAACACCCAGCGCCGCGACAGGCCCCGCTGGTTCGGCCCCGGGCCCATGGAATTGCACATCTTGGTCGCCAGCACCCAATGGTCGCGCTCAGGCCCGATCGCGCGGCCGACGATCTCCTCGGAGCGGCCCTCGGCGTAGGCGTCCGCGGTGTCGATGAAGTTGATCCCGGCGTCCTTGGCGCGGGCGATGATCCGGGCCGAGGCCGGCTCGTCGGTCGGCCCGCCGAACATCATCGTGCCGAGGCAGAGCGGCGACACCTTGAGGCCGCTGCGGCCGAGCTTGCGATACTCCATGATCCCCTTCTCCCCCTTCGAGGCGGTCATGATAGCCGGATCGCTACCGGGCGCGAAGGGCCGCCGAGCGCCATCCCCGCGTGCGGGCCGGGGTCAGCCGCAGCACGAAACGACGCACCTGCCGCAGCCCGCCCCGCTCCGGATAGGGGCGATCGACGACGCCCCGATCGCTGAAGCCCGCCTTCTCGAGCACCCGCACCGAGGCCGGGTTCTCGACGAAGCTGAACGCCTCGAGCGCCCGATAGCCGAGGGCGGCGGCGTGCGCCGACATCGCGCGCACGCCCTCGGTCGCATAGCCGAGGCCCCAGAAGCGCCGGCCGAGCGCATAGCCGAGCTCGGCGGTCCCGCCCCGGCCGCCGAAGCCGATGCCGCCGACCGCGACGCTGTCCTGCCGCCGGGTCATCAGGAACGAATGGCTGGCCGGCGCGATGTACGACGCGATCCACTCGCGCAATGCCGCCTCGGTCGGCGGCCAGGGCATCCGGCCGGTCTGCCTGACCGCCTCCCAGTCGCCCGTGAACAGGCGGACGAGCGCCGGCGCGTCGGCGACCGCGAGCGGCCGCAGGAGGAGACGTTCGGTCTCGATCCGCATCACGCCAGGCCGGCCGGACCACCTCCGAAGGGCTCTCAGATCCACTTCAGCCGCCGCAGCACCACGACCTCGACCATAGCGAGCGCCACCAGCAGGACAACCACGATCGCGAACGCCCAGGGCTGCTCGACCCCCGGCATGCCGCCGACGTTGACCCCGAGCAGCCCGGTGATCAGGCTCGGCGGCAGGAGCACGGTCGCGACCACCGTGAGGACGTACATCGTCCGGTTCATCTGGTCCGAGAGGCGCGTGTTGAGCTCGTCCTGGACGACCGTGGCGCGCTCGCGGGCGGCATCGAGATCCTCGACGAAGCGGGTGGTGCGATCGGCGACCTCGCGCAGCACGGCCCGGTCGCCGGCCCCGAGCCAGGGCGCGTGGCTGGCCGCCAGCCTGGCCATGACCTCGCGCTGCGGCGCGAGGTAGCGGCGCAGCCCGATCACCTCGCGGCGCAAGCCCGCGATCCCGAGCCTGAGCTCGCTGCCGTGCTCCTTGAGCGCCGCCTCCTCGAGGCCGTCGATGCGATCGACCAGCTGGTCGATCACCGGCCCCATGCGCGCGATCAGGCAGCCGCTCAGCATCGCCAGGAACTGCCCGGGGCTGCGCGGCCCGCGGCCCGCGGCCAGCGCCTCGCGCAGATCGTTGATCGCGACCAGGCGGCGGTGGCGCAGGGTCACGATGCGCGCGGGCTCGAGCCAGATCCGGACCGCGACCATGTCCTCCGGATCGGCGCCGGGGTTGAGATTGACGCCGCGCAGGGTGACCAGGAGCGCGTCGTCGACCGGCAGCTCGCGCGGCCGCACGTCCTCGGCCAGCAGAGCGTCCGCGATCACCGGGTCGAAGCCGCCGGCCGCGCGCAGCCAGCGCTGACTTTCGTCCCCGGTCCGGTCCAGATGCACCCAGAGCAGCCCCTGCTCCGCTCGCCAGCCGCGGATCTCGGGCCAGCCGACCTCGCGGCCACCGCCCTGGCGATCGAATATCCAGGCACAGATCAGGCCGTCCTCGGCCGCCATGGCTCGGGTCCTCCGCTGGATGAGCCCGCTCGTGCGAGCCCCGGTCAGTCCTCGGCCAGAGCCGCGCGATGGCCGCGCCAGCTCTGAGCTTCGATGAACACCCGTCTGATCTCGGGATGGGCGGATTTGATGCGCCGCTCGAGGTCGCTGATCGCGGCCTCGACCTGGTCGGCCGAGAGGTCGCTCGCGAAGTCGAGGCTGAGGTTCAGGAGCACGTCGTCGGGCCCGAGGTGCACGCTGCGGTGCTCGTTGACCCTGAGGATGCCCGGCTGCGCGGCGAGGATCCGCTCGATGCCGAGGCGGACCTCGGGCAGCACGCCCTCGCCGATCAGGAGGCCCTTGCACTCGTAGGCGAGCCAGGCGGCGGTCGCCCCCAGGATCAGCGCGATCCCGATCGAGGCGACGCCGTCGAGGACCGGCAGCTCGAGCCATTCGCCGAGCCCGATGCCGGCCAGCGCCACGAGCAGGCCGAGCAGCGCCGCGCTGTCCTCGAACAGCACCGTGAAGACGGTCGGGTCCTTGCTCCGCCGGATCGCCTCGAGATAGCTGCGCGGTCCCTTGGCCGCCCGGACCGCCCGGAACGCGAAGCTCCAGCCGACGCCTTCGAACAGCATGGCGGCCGCGATCACGGCGTAGTTGACGTAGACGTGGGTCAACGGCTGCGGGTCGTGCAGCTTGTGCAGCCCCTCGTACAGCGAGACCCCGGCACCGCCCGCGAAGATCAGCAGCGCCACGACGAACGACCAGAAGTAGACCTCGCGGCCGTAGCCGAACGGATGGCGCCGGTCGGGTGGCCGCGCCGAGCGCCGGAGGCCATAGAGGAGGAGGCCCTGGTTGCCGGTGTCGACCACCGAATGCACGGCCTCGCTCAGCATCGCCGAGCTGCCGGTGACCGCGGCGGCGATGAACTTGCTGAGCGCGATCAGCGCATTGGCGGCGAGCGCCGCGTAGATCACGAGCCTGGATGTGTGGGCCGGCATAGGTCCAACTCTGGGTCCCGGGGGCCAACCCCTGGCGGGCTGGCGGCAAACTTGCGCAGATCCCCTGTGATTTCAACTCGCGCGTGAAGTGGCGCCGCCGCAACGCTCGGGACCGCGATCGCAACCCCGGCGGGCGCGTGCGAGCAACCTTAGCGATTTGTTAACCCTGACCGGCCGATGAGTTCCCACAACCGGCATCGGCGCCGGTGCAGATGGGATCGCAGCGCATGGGCCGGCCGCTCACGAGCCTCCTCGTCCTGGCAGCGCTGGCGTCGCTTTGCGCCTGCGTCGAGATGGCGCCGAAGTCGTCCCTGCCCTTTCAGGGCGCCGCCGATCGCCAGGCGCGCTACGCCGCCGAGATGGCGCTCGCGATCAAGGAGGACCGGCGGGACGCGGTCAGCGAGGCCGCGGTCAACGGCCGGATGGTGCTGCCGCAGCTGCCCGAGATCTGGGGCTCGCCGGGGACCGGCCCAAGGCGCGGCCAGGCTGCCCTGGAGCCCGGTCTGGCGCGGCGCGAGCCGGCCACGGCGAGCGTTCCGCAGGCGACCGGCTGCGCCTGGCCCCGGTTCGAGCGGGACGGCGGCCCTCTGGCCGACGACTGCCGCCAGGACGGGCGCGGCGGCGGCCTCATTCTGCCACCGCCCGGCTACGCCTCGATCGCCCCCGCGGCCGCCGCCAACCCCTGACCCCGCGCCGGGGCGCCGCGCCGCGGTCCGGCGCTGCAGCGGATCTGCCCCGCACGCCAGCTCCAGCCGCGACGCCGCCGCAGCTTCAGGCGCTCGAACGCCCCGCGGCCGGCCCCCGGAGGCACCTCCGGCGGCGGTAAGGCGGCCCGCTCTATGCCACCCTGCCTCGTATGCCTGCGAGGAGCGGGCATGGGGCTGCTGACACCGGCGAGCGCGCCGGTCGCGTCGCTGCCCGTCGCCGGAGGCCGGGACTTCGCGGCGACGCTGTGCTAAGCAGGATCACGTCGGGGGACGTGGCGGAACCGGTAGACGCATTGGACTTAAAATCCAATGGCCCTCGGGCCGTGCGGGTTCGACTCCCGCCGTCCCTACCAGCGGCACCAAGGGGCTCTGCGCACATGGCTGACCAGCGGGCTGACCAGGGGGCGACCACATCCAGGGGGCTGACCAACCCCAGGGGGCCGAGACGACCGGAACAATCCGGACCGTCGCCGAGGCCTATCTCGTGCTGCTCAAGGCGCGCGGCGTCGACTGGCTGTTCGCCAACGCCGGCACCGACTTCGCGCCGGTGATCGAAGCCTTCTCGCGTGGCGCCACCGCCGGGCTCGCGATGCCCGAGCCGCTCGCCGCCCCGCACGAGACGGTCGCGGTCGGCATGGCGCACGGCTACTACCTCGCCTCGGGCCGGCCGCAGGCGGTCATGGTCCACGTCAACGTCGGCATGGCGAACGCGCTCATGGGCCTGCTCAACGCCGCGCGCGAGGACGTGCCGATCCTGTTCACCTCCGGGCGCACCCCGATCACCGAATCCGGCCGGCTCGGCTCGCGCGACCTGCCGATCCACTGGGGCCAGGAGATGCGCGACCAGGGCGCCATGCTGCGCGAATACGTCAAGTGGGACTACGAGCTCCGCTACGGCGACCAGATCGAGAAGATCCTCGATCGCGCGCTCGCGATCGCGATGACCCCGCCGCGCGGCCCCGTCTATCTGAGCCTGCCGCGCGAGGCGCTGGCGGCGCCCTTGTCCGACTTCGCTTTCAGCGCGACCCCGCGCCTGAGCCCGGCGGCGACCCCCGCGCCCGCCCCCGAGGGGGTCGCCGAGGCGGCCGCCATCCTCGCCCGGGCGAAGCGGCCTTTGATCATCTGCGGCCGCGGCGACGGCACCGAGCGCAGTTTTTCCGCGCTCGCCGACTTCGCCTCGCGCTTTGCGATCCCGGTGGTCGAGTTCTGGCCGTCGCGCCTGTCGCTCGCGACCGACCACCCGCTGCACGCGGGCTTCGACGTCGGCCCATGGCTGCCCGAGGCGGACGCCGTCCTGGTGCTCGACGCCATGGTGCCCTGGCTGCCCCAGCGCCACCAGCTGCCCGACGGCTGCCCGGTGATCCAGGTCGGCCCCGACCCGCTTTTTTCCACGCTGCCGATGCGGACCTTCCCGGCGACGGTCGCGATCGCCGCCGGCATCGGCGCGACCCTCGAGGCGCTGAGCGCCGCGCTCGAGGCCGCGGGCGGCATCCAAGGCGTCGAGCCGCGCCGCGCGCAGATCCTCGCGCGCAACCGCGAGCGGCGCGAAGTGCTTGCCGCGGCGGCCGAGGCCGGCCAGGGCGAGCCCATGACCGCGGCCTGGATCAGCCGTTGCCTGGACCAGGCCAAGGGCGCGGACGCCATGGTCTTCAACGAGCTCGGCTGCGATCCGGCCCAGCTCAGCTTCGAGCACCCCGGCTGCTACTTCAGCCATTCGCTGGCGGGCGGCCTCGGCTGGGGCCTGCCGGCAGCGCTCGGCGCCCAGCTCGCCTGCCCCGAGCGCCTCGTGATCGCCGCCGTGGGCGATGGCTCCTACATGTTCGCCAACCCGGTCGCCTGCCACCAGCTGGCCGAGGCCCAGGGCCTGCCGGTCCTGACCTTGGTCTTCAACAACGGCGTCTGGAACGCGGTCCGCAAATCGACCGCCGCGGTCTACCCCGAGGGCCACGCCGTGCGCAGCAACCGCATGCCGCTCTCCTCCCTCGAGCCCTCGCCCCGCTACGAGATGATCGTCGAAGCCAGCGGCGGCTACGGCGAGCGGGTCGAGACCGCAGCCGCCCTGCCCGCCGCCCTCGATCGCGCCCTCCACGTCATCCGCACCGAACGCCGCCAGGCCCTCCTCAACGTCATCTGCCAATAGGCAGCGAGGCGCTGCAGCCCGAACTTAACCAACGTTTGGTGCCGACGAGGCCCTCGAGCTCGCGGAACGCGTCGACCGTCTCAGCGATTCTGTTGCTGGCTTCGGGCGTCACCCTGTTCGGCATCATGGACGGCCTCGCGAAGCTGCTGGCCGGCGACTACCCGGTCGTCCAGATCGTTTGGGCGCGCTACGCGTTCGCGGTCCCGGTCATCCTGGCAGTGGCCCGCCCGTCGGCCTGGCCCGGGCTGCTCCGCTGCGAGCGCCCCTCGCTCCAGGCGCTGCGCGCGATGATGCCCGTGCTCGCGAACGTGACCGTGATCCTGGGCGTGAGCCTCATGCCGCTCGCGGATGCGACCGCGATCAGCTTCGCCTCGCCGCTCCTGGTGGTCGCCCTCTCGGCGCCGCTGCTCGGCGAGCGCGTCCCGGTCCACAGCTGGGCGGGCGTCGCCTGCGGCTTCGCGGGCGTCCTGATCATCGCCCGGCCCGGCGCCGGCGCGCTCGCCTGGGCCGCCCTGTTCCCGCTCGCGACCGCGCTGATCTTCGCGCTCTACCAGATCCTGACCCGCCTGGTCAGCCGCAACACCGGCCCGATCGTGACCCTCGCCTGGACGGTCGCCGTGGGCCTCGTCCTCACAACCCCGCTCCTCTTTCCCTACTGGCACCCGGTCCGCGGCTCCGACTGGCCGCTCCTGATCCTCTCCGGCCTGCTGTTCGGCGCCGGCCAGTTCCTCCTGATCCGAGCCTTCGCGCTCGCCCCGGCCGCCGTGCTTGCCCCCTTCACCTACGCCCAGATCGTCGCAGCAATCGCCTTCGGCGCCCTCGTCTTCGGCGATTTTCCGGACTTTTGGACCGCGATCGGCACGACCGTCGTCATCCTGGCCGGCGTCTACGTCATCCGCCGGCAGGCAGCATGAGCACCCGCGCGCTTGCGGCCGCGGTCAGCGCAGCGGCCAGAGGGCGATCTCGGGGAAGGTCAGGACCAGGAGCAGGCCGACCAGCTGCAGGCAGACGAACGGCAGGACGCCCGCGAAGATCGTGTGCAGGTCGATCTCGGGCGGCGCCACGCTCTTGAGGTAGAAGGCCGCCGGGCCGAACGGCGGGGTCAGGTAGGAGGACTGCATGTTCATGCAGAACAGGATGCCGAACCAGACCGGGTCGTAGCCGAGCCCGGTCGCGACCGGCACGAAGATCGGCATGGTGAGCAGCAGGATCCCGATCCAGTCCATGAACATGCCGAGCACGAGCAGGATCGCCATCATGGTCAGGATGATGCCGATCGGCGCGAACGGCAGGCCCGAGATCAGGCCCGTGCAGATAGCGGGTGCCGCCCATGATGTTGTAGATGCCGATCAGCGCGTTGGCGCCGAACGCGAGCCAGAGCAGGATGCCGACCGTGGTCATGGTCTGGATCAGCGAGCCGCGGACCAGGCTCCAGTTCAGCTCGCGCCGCCAGGCGGCCGAGGCGAGCGCGCCGCAGGCGCCGACGCCCGCCGACTCGGTGACCGAGGCGATGCCGCCATAGATCGAGCCCAGCACCCAGATCACGATCATGATCGGCAGGATCAGGCCCTTGAGCAGCGCGAGCTTCTCCGCCCAGGGCATCGCCAGGTCCTCGGGCGGCGCGGGCGGCCCGAGCTTCGGGTTGAGCCAGCAGCGGATCAGGATGTAGCCGACGTAGATCGTGCCCAGCAGCAGGCCCGGCGTGAAGCCCGCGAGGAACAGATCGCTGATCGAGACGTTGGCGGTCAGGCCGTAGAGGATCAGCACCACCGAGGGCGGGATCATGGTGCCGAGCGAGCCGCCGGCGCAGATCGTGCCGATCGCGAGCTTGCGGTCGTAGCCCAGGCGCAGCATCTGCGGCAGGGCGATCAGCCCGAGCAGCACGATCTCGCCGCCGATGATGCCGGTCATCGCCGCCATCAGCACGGCGACCAGCGTGGTCTGGATCGCGAGCCCGCCCGGCAAGGCGCCCGCGAACACGTGCATCGCCCGGTAGAGGTCCTGCGCCACGCCCGAGCGCTCGAGGATGCAGGCCATGAACACGAACAAGCGGCACGGCCACGAACACGTACTCGCTGACGAAGCCATAGACCCGGCTCGCGACCAGCGGCAGCCCCTGCGGCCCGAGCCACAGCAGCGTGCAGCCGACCGCGAGCGTCATCGTGATCCAGGCGAGCGGCACGCCCAGCAGCATCAGGCCGATCATCACCAGGATGATCAGGAGCGTGACGGTCTCGATGCCCATGACGCGCGGATCAGTTCAGGCGGCCGATCAATCCGGCGGCAGCGGGCGATGGTCCGGCGCGCCGCCCGGCGAGCGGTCCGCCCCGCTCTGCGGCTGGTCCGCGCCGGTCAGGTGGCGCCAGAGCTGGACCAGGAGCTGGAGCACGATCAGCGCCGCGCCGACCGCGATCAGGGGCTTGATGATCGCCGGGCTCGGCGAGTTCCAGGCGCTGCCGCTGCGCTCGACCAGGGTGATCGCCTTCAGCCCCGGCCGCCAGGCCGCCCACACCAGGAGGCTCATCGCCATGATGCCGACCAGCATCGCGAAGACGTCGAGCCACCAGCGGACGGCGGCCGGCATCAGATCATAGAGCGCGGTGATCGCGACGTGCCGGCGCTGCAGGGTGACGAAGCCGCCGGACAGAAGATAGCAGATCGCGCACAGGAGAATCGTGAGCTCGAAGCCCCAGGTGGTCGGCGCGTTGAACAGATAGCGCGCGACGACCTCGTAGGCCGTGATCGCGACCGCTGCCAGGTAGAGGTAGCAGAGCCGCTCGCCGAGCAGGCGGTTGAGCGCATCGATCGCGCGCATGGCGGCCGCGGACGCCGGCGAGCTCGCGGGCCGGCCCCGCCCGCCGCTCAGAGCAGGCCGATCTTCTTCATGAACGCGATGTTCGCCTCGTAGGCGCGCTTGGCAAGATCGTCGCCCTCGGCGAAATCGGCCCAGGCGGTGGCCGCGATCGCGCGGAACTTGTCGCGATCCGCCTTCGGCCAGTCGACCACCTCGACCGATTTGTCGGCCTCGTCCTCGGCCACGAGCTGGCGGTCGCTGATCTCGTTCAGCATCTGCAGATCGCTGATCATCGCCCGGTACCAGACATCGAGGATCGTCTGCTGGGCGGGCGTCAGGCTGTCCCAGGCGGCCTTGTTGACCGTGAACTGGATCACCGGCATCGAATGGATGCCGGGATAGATCGGGAACTTCGCGATCTTGTGCAGGCCGATGCTCTCGTCCATCGTGTAGGAGCTGAAGTCGGCGGCATCCACCACGCCCTTGTCGATCGAGGTGTAGACCTCGGAGGCCGGCAGGGCCACGGGCGAGGCGCCGGCGCGCTCGAACACGGTCGCGGCCAGGCCCTCGGGCATGCGCACCTTGACCCCCTTCAGGTCGGCGATGCCGCGGATCGGGACCTTGGAGGTGAACGACTCGCGCGCGATCGCGCCGCAGCCGACGACCTTGACGTTGCCGTCGGCGTACTTGTCGAAGGCTTCCTGGAGCAGCTCGCGGCCGCCGCCATAGTAGCAGAACATGCCGATCTGCTCGGGCCGCTCGTAGCCGGCGATCAGATCCCCCAGCAGCGCGAACACCTTGCTTCGGCCGGAAAAATACACGGTCGAGGTGATGTCGCCCTGGAGGATGCCCTGGCTGATCGCGTCCATGGTCTCGTTGTAAGGCACGACCGAGCCGACCGGGGTCAGCTCGATCTGGAGCTCGCCGCCGGTCATCTCCTTGAGCCGCGGCAGCCAGTGCTGCTCGATGTTGGTATAGAAGGATTCGCCGGCGGTCATCGAGGTCTGCACCTTCCAGACCTGCCCGGCCGCAGCCGGCGCGGCGCCCATACCAGCGACCAGGGCCGCCGCGAGCGCCACGGACGCAAGATCGCCTTGCCACTTCGGCATGTTCTGAGCCTCCCCTCGTCCTGCCTGCCGGGGCCGGCGCCGCCCTGCCCGGTCGGCCGGCCCCCCTCGCCTTATGGTCTAGTCGCCGCCGAGGGCCGGCTCAAGCTCGCCCGCGGTCTGGAAGAAGCGGCGGCCGGCGGTCTTCTGGTTCTCGTAGATCGAGCCCTGGTGCTCGGCGGGCGGCAGCGGCAGGCGGACCGGCACCACGGCCATGCGCGGCTCGAGGGTGTCCAGGCCGCAGACCATCAGGCTCCGGTACTTCTGGAAATCGGGCGTGCCCAGGATCGGCCAGGCGTCGGCGGCGCGGTACTGGTGCAGCAGCAGCCGGCGCGGCCGGCCCGAGGTGTTGGTCGCCGAGCCGTGCACGAGGCGCGCGTGGTGGACCGTGATCGAGCCCGCGGCCCCGGAGAGCTTGACGGCGCCGGCGAAATCGAGCTCGCCGCGGGTCGGATCGATCGCGCCGCAGAAGAAGCCCCGGTCGTCGTGGTGATCGAAGATGGGCCCGAGGTGCGTGCCCGGGATCACCATCAGCGGACCGTTGTCCAGGCCGACGTCGTCGAGCATGATCCCGACCGCCGCCAGGTCGTCGTTGGTGTGCGGGTAGAACGCCCAGTCCTGGTGCCACTCGACCGGGGCGCCGTAGCCCGCGGCCTTGAGGTTGAGCTTGCTGACGTCGAACCGGATCGAGGGGCCCCAGAGCCGCTTCAGCACCTCCAGGATCTTCGGGTGCGCGACCATGCGCGCGTAGGCGTCGTGCCACTGGTGCGGGGTCTTGATCCGGCGCACCCGCGGCTCGCGCGCCGAGTGGCTGTCCTCGAGGTCGTAGATCTCGTCGTGGGTGGTGCGCGAGCGGGCGTCCTCGACGAACCGCTCGGTGACCTTGCGGAGCTCCTCGACCTCGGCCGCGCCGAGCACGTCCGGCACGACCAGATAGCCCTGCTCGCGATAGAAGGCGACGTCGCGGTCGGTGATCATCTCGTGGTTCCCTGAAGCTCCAAGGTGGTCGCGCGCGGAGGTGGATGATCGATGCTCGCGCAGTCGAATGAAAACGTCAACATCGGATTCCGGAAGCCATCGCTTCAGCGCCCGGTCGCGAGCGGCAGCGCGTGCGGCCGGTCCGCGAGCACGCTCCGGCTGGCGAGCGTGATGCTGACCGGCGGGCCGGTCAGGGCGCCGCTCAGGCGATCGATCAGAAGGCGGGCCGCGCGCCGCCCGATCTCGGCGAAATCGCGGACGATGCCGACCATCTCGGGCAGGGCTGCGGCGAGCGGCTCGAGCGCATCCAGGGCCACGACCCGGACGTCGCCGGGCACGCCAAGCCCCTGCCTGCGGGCGAACTCGAATGCGGCCGCGAGCAGCCGGTTGCCGTCGGCCATGATCGCGGTCGG
This sequence comes from uncultured Alphaproteobacteria bacterium, assembly GCA_963756905.1. Classification (GTDB taxonomy): domain Bacteria; phylum Pseudomonadota; class Alphaproteobacteria; order Geminicoccales; family Geminicoccaceae; genus DATAOG01. The sequence continues at coordinate 2,290 of CAVWPO010000026.1, read as the reverse complement.
CAGCGGCCTGCCGGCAAGCGCGCGCTCGATGGCCGCGGCGGTGCGGATGGCCGAATTGATCTGGATCACGATCTGCGCGTCGGGCGGCAGCCTGGCTGCCGTCGCCGCCGCGCGAAACGCCTTGATGCGCTCGCGCACCGGCCGGATGCGAAGCGCCGGCTCGACCAGCGCGAGGCGTTGATGGCCCTGGCGCAGCAGCGCCCGCACCGTGCGGCGCGTGGCCGGCGCGTGATCGGTGAACACGGTGTCGACCGCGAACGGCAGGTCGCGGTCGAGCACCACCACCGGCACGTCCAGGTTGCGGATGGTCGCCTGGAGCGCCGGGTCGTCCTCGTCCGAGAGATAGAGCATGATGCCGTCGACCTGGCGGCTCTGGAGCAGCTGCAGCGCCCGCGCCTCGCGCGCCGGATCGTAGTCGCTGTCGGTCAGCAGCATGGTGTAGCCGGCCTCGGCCAGCGTCGCCTCGGCGGCTTTGGCGATCGCGGCGTTCGGGTAGTTGGTGAGGTCGGGGACGAGGAAACCGATCGTGCGCGAGACGTTGGTGCGCATCGACTGGGCGGCGGCATTGGCGACGTAGCCGAGCTGCCGCATCGCCGCCTCGACCCGCTCGCGGGTCGCGGGCCGGACCAGCGCCGGCGCGTTCGCGACCCGCGATACCGTCACCATCGAGACGCCCGCCTCGCGGGCGACGTCGCGGATGGTCGGCCGGCGCGCCACGTCCGTGACCCCGGCCGGGCTCAGTCGGCGGCGCTCCGGCGGATGGTCGCGTCCTTGCGCTTCAGGACCTCCGGCAGCAGCCGGGTGCCGAGCCCCGGGCCGGCCATCGGGTAGACGTAGCCCTGCTCGATCCGCGGCAGCTCGGTCACGAGCTCCTGATACCAGCCGGTATAGAAGGCGCGCACGCTCTCCTGGATCAGGGCGTTGGTGGCGTTCATCGAGAGATGGACCGAGGCCGTGTAGACGACCGGGCCGGTGCAGTCGTGGGGGGCGACCGGCAGATGGTAGGTCTCGGCCATGGCCGCGATCTTGCGCGCCTCCGAGAGGCCGCCGACCCAGCTGAGATCGAGCATCGCGATCCCGACCGCCTTGCGCTCGAACAGCTCGCGGAAGGCACCCCGGGTCGCGAGCGTCTCGCTGGCGCAGATCGGCACCGGCGTCGAGGCCGCGAGCTCGGCCAGATCGTCCGCCGAGGTCATCTTGATCGGGTCCTCGAACCAGAACGGCTCGAACTCCTCGAGCGCCCTGAAGATCCGCTTGGCGGCCGGCAGGTTCCAGAGCGTGTGCAGCTCGACCATGATGTCGATCCGGTCGCCGACCGCCTTTCGGATCTTGCGGAACGGCTCGAGCGCCTGATCGAGCTCGCTGCGGACTGATGTAGGTGCCGCCGGACGCCTCGGCCGCGAAGTCGAAGGGCCAGATCTTCATGCCGGTGATGCCCTGCTCGAGCAGGCTCTCCGCGAGCTCGTCGGCCCGGTTCAGGAACGCGTCCAGGTCCTCGTAGGGGCCCTCCTCGCGCTCGCGCGGCAGGCCCCAGTTCTGGGTCAGCTGGCCGATGTTGGTGCGCACGTAGCGGTAGCCGGCGCAGGTGTTGTAGATCCGGATCCTGGGCCGCGACAGGCCGCCCAGCAGCTGGTGGATCGGCTGGCCGGTCGCCTGGCCGAACAGATCCCAAAGGGCGATGTCGACCGCCGAGAGGCCGCGCATCTCGGCGCCGCTGCCCGAGAAGCCGACGTAGGTGTCGAGCAGCGTGCGCGAATGCCGGTCGATCGCGAGCGGGTCCTGGCCCAAAAGCCGCGGGGCGGCGCTCTCGTGGATGTAGGCGGCCGTGGCGCTAGCGCCGAAGAACGCCTCGCCGAGCCCGATCAGCCCCTCGTCGGTGTGCACCTGGACCCAGACCAGGTTCGGAAACTCGCCGAGCTGAATGGTCTCGACCGCGGTGATTTTCATGGTTTTTGCCCCCCCGAAGCGTCCCGCGCGGGAGCACCATAGCGACGTCGGCGCCGATTGTGCAGGGTCTGCGATCGTCAATCGAGCAGCGGCAGGCGGACCAGCGGGGCGGCGAGCGTGAGCTCGGCCGGCCCCATCGCCTCGCGGGCGGCGATCAGGCGGCCCTCGCAACCCAGGATCTCGTCCGCGAGCGCGATCATGCGCGCGTTCGGCCAGGCGTGCGGCGCCGCCTTGCGCATCCCGCGGCCGCCTCCTGCTCGCGCCCGCCGGCCTTGACCACGAGCCCGATCAGCGCCGCCGCCATCGAGCGGCTGATGCCGGCAAAGCAGTGAATCAGCGCCGG